>JAFUNF010000029.1 GCA_017473085.1 Clostridia bacterium | reverse complement strand
GCATTCAGTGGTTGCACCTCATTAACAAGTGTAACAATCCCGGATAGTGTAACATCAATAGGAAGAGATGCATTCAGTGATTGCACCTCGCTAACAAGTGTAAATTACTTAGGAAGCATTGAGGAATGGTGTAATATACCATTTGGTGATTATGCAAACCCATTATATTATGCAAAAAATTTATATTTAAATGGAGAGCTTGTAACCGAGCTTGTAATACCAAGCACAGTGACAGAAATAAAAGATTGTGCATTTAGCGGTTGCACCTCGCTAACAAGCGTAACAATTCCAGATAGTGTAACATCAATAGGTTATGGTGCATTCGGTTCTTGCAAATCGCTAACAAGTGTAACAATAGGAGACAGCGTAACATCAATAGGAAACAGTGCATTCAGTGGTTGCACTTCACTAACAAGCATAACAATTCCAAATAGCGTAACATCAATAGGAGGAAGGGCATTCTATGATTGCACCTCGCTAACAAGCGTAACAATAGGAGATAGTGTAACATCAATAGGAGAAACGGCGTTCTATGAGTGCACCTCGCTAACAAGCATAACAATTCCAAATAGCGTAATATCAATAGGAAACAGTGCATTCGGTAATTGCGAATCGCTAACAAGTGTAATAATTCCAGATAGTGTAACCTCAATAGGAAACAGTGCATTCAGTGGTTGCACCTCATTAACAAGTGTAACAATCCCGGATAGTGTAACATCAATAGGAAGAGATGCATTCAGTGGTTGCACATCGCTAACAAGTGTAATAATTCCAAATAGTGTAAAATCAATAGGATACTTTGCATTCTATAATTGCACCTCGCTTACAATTTATTGCGAAGCAACAAGTCTACCAAGTGGTTGGGACTCAAGCTGGAACTATTCATCTTGCCTTGTATATTGGTATAGCGAAAGTGAGCCAACAACTGATGGTAACTATTGGCACTACGTAGATGGTGAGATAGTAATCTGGGAATAATAATTCGCTTATTAAAACTATTTGTTTTTCGCTAAAACACAAAAAAGCTCGACACGTGTCGAGCTTTTTTGTTTGCTTAATAGTAAAATGCGTGGTTGCCAATTTGTGCATAGAAGGGTCTGTATTTAGATACCCAAGAGTTGGGAACAACTGAGGGGTTGACAAAGTATAAAATACCTGAATCAACTCTATAACCCTCAAGACAGATTTTTGCAGCTATTACGCTATTTGCACTGGGGGAATTATAAATTGTACCATTTGAGGTTGGACTAAACTGTGTGCCATTTTTCTTGTCGAAAATAACCCCATAAATTGTGTTAGGGAAGTATTGAGATTTAACTCTGTTTAAGATAACAGAGCCAACTGCAAGCTTGCCCCTAAAAATTTCTCCACCACTCTCGGCGTTGATAATTCTTGATAGCCAGTAAACCTCGTCCTGTCGATAGAATTGGTCGCCTGAAAGTATTCCTCCACTTCCTTTAGTAATTCTAAAGGAGGAGGTGCTATTTTCCCATCTTGCCGATGCACCGAATGCTTTTGTCATTAGCAAGATTGGAGCATACATTACTCCCGATTTCATAAAAATAGGGGAGGGAGTGTATAAATATCTGCCATTTGCCACGATATAATTGTATCCGTCAGTTGCGGTCAAATATAGCTTGTCCGTTTGTACTGTAAGAGTCCTTGTCCTGTAATTATATGTAACCTTTGCATTTGAGTACATTGAAGTAGCAAATTTCCTAATTCCCACAAAGGTGGTTTCGTCCTTAACTGTAACGCCACCATTAAACTGTGTGCCTTCTATGTTTACCTTTACCCAAGAGCTTTCCGTTGCACTAACTGAAATACACAGGGTGGTAAGCACAATAGCAAGAATTAAAGCAAATGATAAAGCCTTCTTCACATTACCATCCTTTCATTGTAAATTTGTAACGCATTACACAAATATTTTACCAAAAGGAAAAGAATAAATCAAGGAACAATATTTTCCAAATAAACCAAAAAAACGCACCACTTGTGCGTTTTTTAGTATTTAATTAGACTTTATCAGTCTTTTTATCAAGCCCCTTTCTTTTTTTGAAATTACTCCTGTTGCAACAGAGAAAAGTATGTAGAGCAATGCTACAAAGCTAATTTCAAATATTAAAAAGGACTTGTTCTGTATGCTTGAAAAATATCCACTTGAAAAAATCCAGCTTGAAATTATGGTAGATAAGGATATACATATTAATGGTTTAACAAGCCACGAAACAAATGAGGTCTTAACACCAGTAACCCTTAAAAGCCTTAATATGCTAAGGGTGGTGTTAAACAATTCAGTTATAAATATTACTCCTATGTAGCCATTTACACCGAAGCAGGGTAGCAGGATAACTATTAGTAAAATGCTTAAAAGGGAATCGAGAATATTTACTCGCATAGAGTAAATTTGTTCACCCAATCCCTTAAGCATTGAATCAACTGCACCATCAAGATACATTAAAGGAATAAGAGGTGCAAGCAAACGAATGAATTTTCCTGCCTCATAGCTATTGTAAAAGCAAACACCTATTTTTTCTGAAAAACAAATAAGAATACCACTAACGCCAAGTGAGAAAATAAGAGTAAAATAAAAAACCTGTGCAACTATGTATTTAATTCTTGAAAAATCCTTCTTTTCAAGGGAGGAGGAAAGCTCAGGCACAAGTAATGAAGAAAAGGCACCGAGAATCGACGAGGGAAAGAGTAAAAGAGGAAAAACCATTCCGTGCAAAATGCCATATGAGGCAAGGGCACCCGAGGAGGTTGCACCACTTTTTTTAAATCCCCAAGGTATTAAAAGATGCTCAAGAGTGCTAAGTCCTGACCTTGCATAGCTACTAACTGCCACAGGGAATGCAATGGAAAAAACATCAAGACTATTTGCTTTAAGGTCAAGGTCTTCCTTTATCTCATTTTCTCTATGTAAAAATCTATCAAAAAAATAAAGTACAATGTTTACAATCAGAGAAAAAAACTCACTTATAGTCGTACCTATTGCCAACGAAACACAGGAATATTCAAGTCCCCAAGGCGCAATATTAATAAGCAAAAGCGTAACAGCACATATTTTTACACCTTGCTCTAAGAATTTAGCTACAACGTTTTTATAAACTCGTCTTACGGCACAAAAGTAACCATTTAAGGCACTTGATATAGATATAGGCACAAGGCTAAGTGCCATAACCTTTAAGGACGGAATTGTACGTGCATCGCCCAATGCAAGCTTTCCAATAGGAGATGCACAAAAGAATAAAACAAGGGTAGCAATGAAGGAAAAGAAAAGGCAATAAATAATTGCATTTTTCATTATTTTACTAAGTGCAAGGCTTCGTTTGTCATCAAGGCTTGTAACCTTATTGTCGTAGGGAAGAATGGCAGAAACTCGCCTTACAACCGCTAAATTAATACCAGAGGTTGCAAAGGTAATGGAAAAGCCATAAATACCAGATGTAAGTGTAATAAGCCCCATTCCCTCAGGACCTAAAACAGAGGTAACGTAAGCATTAAAGCCCACGGAAACAGCATTAATCAGAATACCAGATAATGAAAGCAAAAGTCCGTTAAAAAAATATTTTTGTAGCTTGTTAATTTTAATCACCACACAATCAATAGATTATATGATGTGTATGATAGAAAAATCCATATAAGTTGTAGAAAACAGTATAAATCTGTTATAAAAAAATTAAAAACTCAACTTGAAAAAATCATAAAAAAGTGGTATAATTTTAACGTAGCAAATGCTACCAAGAGAGCGATGTAGCTATTCGTTTCTGCGGCAGTTAGATACGTTTAAACTATTGTTTCGCACGGTCCTCTCTGTATTTTGCTTAGATGGTTCTGCCCGGACTATAAAGGCAAGAAAGGAGAGAGTATAAATGAAACGTGTAAAATCAGGTTGCATTCTTCAAACACTTGTGTTTATGCAAAAGCAAGAGTATGGACTTAGCTTAGAGACTCAGCTAAAATACAATCGTGAAGAGCTTGAAAAATACAAAAAAGAGCTTGAAAAAAATAAGACACGCTATCAAATCCTGTCTGTGACTGAGCAAGATGATGCATCAATTGTTGTTCGTGTTAGAAAGCAACTAAACGATAAAACAGATGTAAGTGAATACTTTGAATAAAAAAACATCCGTCCGAGACAATCGGACGGATGTTTTTTTATTTTACAATGATAGTAACGATTTCAAAGGGCTTAACCTCAAAAGATACAGTATTATTTTTAACGTTGAGCTTTTTAATCTTATTTTCACTTAAATCTCCAAGATAAGCCTCAGTAATATCAAAGCCAAGCTTGATATTGACCTTGCCTCTTGAGTTTTTAGCCTCGTAAAGTCTAATAACTGTATCACAGGAGTCCTCAGCCTCCTTAATTGTTTCAATTACAACATTATCCTTGTCAACACTAACAAGTGAGTATTCACAAGGAAGTGTGCCATTGCCACAGGACTTAACTGCACTCATAGGTAGGTTAAGGTCGTATGCGTGCTTAATAACATCACAGCCCTCAACACCTGATGCGTGTGGGTAAATGGAATATGTAATCTCGTGCATGCCTTGGTCGTTATAATTGCCCATATTGTCAGGATTCCAGCCAGAGGAGAGAAGTGTAAGACGCATGTCTCCGTCGTGAATGTCGTGACCATATTTACAATCATTAATAAGGCTGACACCATAATCGCCCTCGGACAAGTCTGCATACTTGTGAGCACAAACCTCATATTTGGCTTGATCCCAAGAGGTATTTGTATGGGTTGGACGCTTGGTTGTACCAAATTGAATTTCATAGGTTGCAACATCTGTATTGATTTCAACAGGAAAGGAAACCTTCAAAAGCTGTCTTTGTTGGTGCCAATTAACCTTAGTTTCAAAGTCGATTCTTGGCATATCCTCATAGAACCACATAATTTGCTCAATTTCGCTTTCCATATGACTCTTTTTGTAGTGAATACCTGTTCTTGAGCCATCAACAACTGTATAAACATCGTAAGGAGCAGAAATATCATATTCCTTGTCCTTTGTGCTACGCTGAAGCTCCCAAGCATCATATTGCTCAGGGTAGTTTTCAAGAACAAATAGCCTGTTAGCACACTGACCCTTCTTAACAACCTCACGATGATTCTTTTTGTCGTAAATTGAAGCAATATTAAGGTCCTTATCAAGCTTAATTGTAAAGAACTTAGTAAATACAGTCTTGTCCTTGACCTCAATAGTATTTTTTGTATCAATGTCCGTTATAACCTTGTAGCCCTTAGGTGGAACATTTTTAACGTAAACACTCTTGCCATCAATTTTTACGCAGGAAGAATTCTTAAATGAATGAGGATTAAATACAGCATAGCCCCCTTTGGTATTTTGAGCGACAAAATCAAAGGCGTTATTTCTATATTTTGCACAAAGCTCTCTGATTTCCTTGTAGTCCTTATCGCTTCTTTCGTAAACCTCAGGAATAGAGGAGCCAGGAATTATATCGTGGAATTGGTTAGTGAGCATAGTTTCCCAAGCACTGTGCAATTCTTCCTTAGGGAATTTATCGCCTCTTAGCTTGTCAAGCATAACGCAAAGAGCCTCTGTGTCAAGCATCAAAAATTCACATTGACGATTGTTTCTCTTGTTTTTGCCGATAGATGTATAGGTGCCTCTGTGGAATTCAAGATAAAGCTCGCCTCTCCAGCTTGGGAAAAGCTCAGGCTTTGCCTTTATATCACGACTAAGCTGTGCAAAGAATTCAGTAGCAGTGCCAAATTTAGCTTGAGCAAGACCAGGGAAGCCCTTTGTGGATCTTCTTAGCTTTTCAATCATAACGTCAGTAGGTCCACCACCACCGTCGCCAAAGCCATAGGTAACGATTGCGTGATTTGAAAGTGCCTTTTGCTGATATCTGTTCCAAGCACCATCAATTACTGCAATATTAGTGTCAGGACAGTAGGAGCTGAATCTTTCAGGCACACGACCCTTTTTCTCGTCCTGTGCAGTTAGGAAGTGTGCATTAATGCCTGTACCATCAATGCCCTTCCACTCAAAGGTATCGTAAGGCATTGTGTTGGTGTCATTCCAACCGATTTTGGAGGTTACAAACCAATCAACACCACTTTTTCTCAAAATCTGTGGTAGTGCGGCTGCATAGCCGAAAACGTCAGGGAGCCAAAGAATTTTGGAATCAATTCCAAATTCTTGCTTAAAGAATCTCTTTCCGTATTGTACCTGTCTTACAAGGCTTTCGCCACTTGAAAGGTTGCAATCGGCTTCAACCCACATAGCACCCTCAACCTCCCAGCGACCTGCCTTTATCATAGCCTTTATATCCTCGTAAAGCTCAGGACATTCCTCTTTAACCATTTTGTAAAGAACAGCCTGTGAGGACATAAACTTATATTCTGGGTATCTTTTCATTAATTCAATTACAGTAGCAAAGGAGCGCTGTGCCTTTTCTCTTGTTTGCTCAAGAGTCCATAGCCATGCAATATCAATATGAGTATGACCGATACAAATTGTCTTAATTGTTTGGTCCTTGCAAAATTCCTTGTAGAAGTCCTTTTGCATAACCTTTAGTGCTTCGTCAACGCTTGCATAAAACTCAGTGGAAGGAACCTTTAATAAATTAAGCTTAGTAATAGCTCTTTCCAAAATAGCAACAATGTTTTGGTATTCATAGGAATTCTCGTCCAAAAAGTCAATAGCGTCAAAGGGAACCTTTACGTCGTAATAAAGCTGTTTAACCTGTGGATTTTCAATAACCACGTCAGCGAAAAGATGAAGATTAGTTCTTTTTGCTTCCATACCAGAATAGCTATAAAGAATAATATCATAGCTATCACTACCACCAAGAGTTAAAAAGGTGTGGTTAGTGTCAAGACCTTGACGAATGCGACCATCAACGTAAGCTATAAATTGTGGGTTAGTTGCATCCCAGCCATCAATTTCTGTACGAATGCAAAGCTTAAACTCCTCGCCCTTTAATTCAGGCACATTTACTGTGAAATGAAACCAAGCGTGCTCATCTCTTTCATATCCCCAGGTGGAATCCTTTGAAAAGGGAACAAAATCCTTAGTGTCAGGCAAGGTGGAGCCTGTTTTATAATCTGTTAGCTTGTAGGTTATATTCTCAACAGGATAGGATTTAACAACGATATTATCCTGCAATTTTGATAAGATAACTCCTAAATTCTTTAAAGATTCTTGAATAAGCTTCATAAATACCTCCAAAACATATTCTTCTAAAATTCTACCATAAATTGCTATAAAAAGCAATAAGTATTTGATTTTTCTTTTTTTCTGTGGTAAGATAAAAAGGAGGTGATAAAAATGGAAGAGCTTTCAAGACTTCGTATGCTTATTGGCAAGGAAAAAACGGAGCTTCTGCAAGAAAAAAGAGTGATAGTTTTCGGTATAGGTGGAGTAGGTGGATTTACCTGCGAGGCACTTGCAAGAAGTGGTGTGGGCACAATAGATTTGGTTGATAATGATACTGTTTCCTTGTCGAATATAAATAGACAAATTATCGCCCTTCATTCAACAGTTGGAAGATACAAAACCGAGGTAATGAAGGAAAGAATTTACGATATAAACCCTAACATTGTTGTAAATGTTTATAATACCTTTGTTACAAGGGACAATATAAATGAGTTTGATTTTACTCAGTACGACTACGTGGTTGATGCAATTGATAACGTTTCTGCAAAGGTTGCACTCTGTGTTGAGTGTGAAAATGTTGGCACACCAATAATTGCCTCAATGGGTACAGGTAATAAGCTGAACCCATTGGATTTCAAGGTGGCAGATATATATAAAACCTCAGTTTGCCCACTTGCAAGAGTTATGAGGACGGAGCTAAGAAAAAGAGGCGTAAAAAAGCTAAAGGTTGTATATTCAACCGAGGAGCCAACAAACGCAGAAAAGGGCGAGGGACGATACGTGCCAGCCTCCTGCTCATTTACACCATCGGTAGCAGGTCTTATACTTGCATCTGAGGTAATAAAGGATTTAATAAAATGAAAAGAGGGTCGAAACCCAATACCATTAAGTTAAGAAAATCGACCTACTTCGAAAGAGGTAGGTCTTTTTTTTATTAAAAAAAATCAAAAAATATCAAAAAAGACTTGACAAATGAGATAAAATGTGCGGTCGCCCCTATCAACGAAAAAATGAGTT
>JAFUNF010000005.1 GCA_017473085.1 Clostridia bacterium | reverse complement strand
TCTTGTACTGCCAGTGTCTTTAGTTCTTTACTATACTTCTTGTTCTTATGTGATCTTCTTTGCATAAAAATAATCCCCTTAAAGTAGTCTTGAAAACTTTTTGTTTTTTCAAGTGTCTACTCTAAGGGGATTATATCATTTTTTTACGTCTGCTTTTTATTCATAGGATTATATTTGCCCGTTAGATAGTAAATTAAAAACATAACAAATAGCATTAGATTGTGTAAAATCATACACGCCCACGCACCAATTAAGCCAAAGCTCAATATTTGTGTGCAGATAAAGGTACCAACAATTCTAATCGCCCACATGCCAATAATATTAGTAACAAAGGGCATAACTGTTTTTCCCATTCCGTGCATCATTCCCTCAATTATAATTGACACTCCGTAAAACGGCTCGGAGATTGCCACCATTCGCAAAACAGTAGTACCAAGGGAAATAACCTCGGTATCAGTTGAGAAAAGTCCCATCATAAAGGGCGCAAATATAAACAAAAGACCACCCGAAATTATCATTAAAATAACCTCAATAGGCAAAATCATAGAAGATAGGTCCTTGATTTTCCTTTTGTCTCGTGCACCATAAGCGTTTCCTGCAAGGGTAGAGGCAGCACTCTGCATACCATATCCAGGAATGTAAAAGGCAGATTCAACTGTATTTGCAATTGTATGCGTAGCAGTTGAAATTTCTCCCAAGGAGTTTACGAAGGAAGCAAAAACAACATATCCAAAGGACGTACCAAAGCGTTGAAGTGCATTTGGTAATGCAACCTTCAAGCAAGGCTTTAATATTTCAAAATTAGGCATTATGCTCTCACCCTTTGGGGAAGCAAGAGGGTGACGCCAAAGAGCAATGAAAATACACACTCCCCCCACAACAAAGGAGATTGCACTGGCAATTCCTGCACCAACAACACCTAAGTTAAGACCTGGAGTAATAATGAAAAAACCACCGATATAAAACACTCGTGTGGGGTAAATCATAAGGAAGTTTAAAACCACATTTACAAGGTTTACTAAGAGACCAACAAGCATTGGCGTTTTAGTATCTCCCACCGACCTTAAAACTGTACCGAAAATAATAGTTGCAGTTCTGAATAAAAATGGAGTGTATAAAATAAAAAAGTATGTTGAGGCAGTGCTCTGTATAGCCTCGTCAACCTGCATCCAAACAGGGACAAATGGACTTAAGGCTAGTGCAAGCACAGTAAAAAATGTGCCAACAACCAAAACAGCCAAGCAGGCCTGTGCCGATGCCTTTTTTACGTCCTTTAGTCTGTTTCCACCCTTAGCCTGCGAAATGTAGGCAAGAAAGCTAACTCCAATTGCAGAAATCGTGCTACTGAATAGCCAATTCACAGTAGTTGTTGCACCAACTGAGGCAGTAGCCTCTGTGCCTAACGACCCAACCATAGCCGTGTCAATGTATTGCACTGCAGTATGTAACAGTTGCTCAAGCATAGTGGGCCAGGCAAGCGCAAAAATTATCGGTAGCATCTCTAAGGGTAGCTTTTTCTTAGTTTTAATCATAAAACGCCACACCCTGTGTCAATTTTACAGTCGAAATCCTTATAATCGCTAATAATTTCGCCAACTGACAGCGCTTTAATACAGCCACTCTTAGGGTTTTTAATGCTATCAATATGGGAGGTAATGGTTGCATTAACTGTACTTCTTTCAAAGGATAGGTCACAGTCAATCATTTTACAGCTTACAAGTGTAAGATTTTTGCAATAACAAAGAGGCTGTGTGCCAATTATCGTGCAATTTTCAAAGGTAACGTCCTCACAATACCAGCCAAGATATTCGCCCTTAATAGTAGAATTTTTGACTGTTACGTTTTTTGCATGCCAAAATGCGTCCTTTGTGTCAAAATTACAGTCCTCAAACAAGGAATTTTCTATGTATTGGAAGGAATACTTTCCACTCATTTTCACGTTTTTAAAGCTTAAATTCTTGCTTCTTGCCATAAAGTATTCGCTTGAAAACGAGGAGTCAATTGCACTAATGCCCATGCAATCCCAACCAAACTCGCTCGAATTAACTGTTGTATTTTTAATAGCTATGTCCTGACATTCTCTTAGTGCCTTAACACTGTCAATTACACAGGAGTCAATTTCAATCTTGCTTGAATACCAAATTGGTGCTCGACAAAGACCTGTCATTTCGCAATTTACAATTTTAGCATTGTAGTCGTGCCAAAAGGGGTAGCGAAGATTAAAATAACAATTTCGTGCCTCTATATTTTTGCTTTCCTTCAGTGCACTTTCTCCGTCAGCCTCTCCTGTAAAGCGACAATCAAGGACTAATAAGTCTTGACTTTCGTAAAGAGCACGCTCATTGTCAAAGGATTGATTTTTAATTGTTTTCATCTGTCGTGTATTAAAGAAAGGTAAATTCCTTTACGTCTATTTCTCCATTTCCTGAGTATTCAAAATAAAGTGGGTAAGTACCCATAGCCTCAAGGCTACAATCAATATTGGTCCACTCTAACGAGCCCTTAATTTCATAGCTCGCAACTGGCTCATTGTCAAGTCCAAGCTTAACAAAAAGTGTACCCTGTGGCTGATTTTTGCCACTTCTGTAAACGATTCTTAGAGTTGTTTTCCCCTTGAAATCAAAATACTTGTAGCCTATAATTGTTTTATCAATAATTTCTGTAATAAATCTTTCCTCGCCCACGTTTGTAATATGAGGCAAGGTGTGGTCAAATTTTCCGTGAGTCATTTCGCCATTTGACAAATGACAGCAAATAGGAGAAGGATAAGTGCCACTTGTAACAAGAGGACCACCATTTAAGCCACAGGAGGTAACCTCAACCTGTGGAAAATGTCCGTTTTCCAAAAGCTCAATTTTTTCAGCACAAGCCTGTCTTGAATATTCGTTTTTATGTGTATGCCTGTGATAGAAAATATACCACTCCCCATTGATTTTTTCAATACTACCGTGGTTGTTGCCAGTCATACGCACTCTGTCCTTAGGCAATCTTCCATTAAGACCAATATCTCCGTTTGAAATAATTACACCACCAAAAACAAAGTCCCTGTCAGGATAGTCACTTGTAGCATAAGCAAGCTCGTGCTGATTGTAGGTGGAATAAACAAAATAGTATTTATCTCCTATTTTTCTTATTGAGCTCGCCTCGAAAAACTCGTGACCCTCAAAGGAGGTGCCCTTGTAAATGATAGGGAAGATATGGACAGGCTTATGCTTAATTGTCATCATATCGTCCTCAAGTGCAACGCAAACAGGACCCTGCACACCACCAGGAGTGGACAAAATTTCCTCTCTTGTCTTGTGGTACATTTCCATTTGCTTAGCTATGCTTTGCTCACGAGTGTAGTTAGGATTTTCGTCAAAATCATACCAAACACCATAGTAAAGATATATATTTCCGTTGTCATTAATCAAGCCTGGGTCAAAAATAATATAGTCCTGTAAGGGAGTGCCATCAGGATTCCTTACATATCCTAAAAACTTGTATTCCCCTGCTGGAGTGTCGCAAACTGCCACACTCATAAGGTAACTGCACTCGTGTCTGTCTGCTAAGGAATAGTATAAATAATACTTGCCATCGTTACCCTTTACCACGTCAGGTGCATACATAAAGTGATGGTTCACGTAATCAGGGTCGTTTTTTGCCTTGTAAATAACTCCCTCGTACTTCCAGTCTGTCAAATCATCAACGGGAGCAGAGTAGCACACGTAGTCGAGCATACAGAAAAAGTCGCCACCCTCCTTGTCGTGAGAGCCGTAAACGTACACTCTGTCCCCAAAAACGTGAGGCTCTCCGTCTGGCACGTATTCGCAAAGAGGCATATATGGGTTAAATGCTTGCTTCATTTTTATCTCCTTTTGGAGCCTTAGTTAGCGTAAGCTCAATTACGCCACCATTTGTTAGCTCCTTATATGTAATATAATTTCTTTCGAGCAATTTGCCGTTTAGCAAAATGCTTTCAATGTATGGATATTCCAATGGGTCCTTATCACAGCAAATCTTAAGAGTCTTGCTCACCTTGTGAGAGTGATAAGTACTATCTAATTTAAGCTCAATATCCTTAAACAAGGGAGTATTAAAATAAAACTCCTCCTTGCAAGGACAAATTTGTGCAAGACCTATGGCTGAAAGAGTGTACCAGGCAGAAAGCTGTCCTACGTCCTCATTACCACAAAAACCATACGGTCCAAGCCTATAAGCTTCCTTCTGCACTCGTCTTGTCCAATACTGTGTTCTGTCCTCCTGTCCTAACACACTAAAGTAGTGAGTAAGATTGTGACAGGGCTCATTTGAATGATTGTAATATTCATTCCATAGCCTTGAAAAATCAGCCTTTTCGAAAAGCTCCTCAAGTAAGGAAATAAACTTTTCCTTGCCAAATAGCTTAGCCAAGCCCTCAATATCATAGGGCACAAAGAAGGATTGCTGAAAAATGTTACTTTCAACACAGCCCGTTGTATCAAGCCTGTCTGTAATATTTAAAAAGCTTCCGTTTTCATCCTTTGGACACATAAAGCCAAGGGAGTTATTGTAGTGCTTTGGATACTCCATAGCCCTGTTGTAAAAATATTCCCCTTCATCATAGCAATCAACTACCTTGGCTAATTTGGACATACAAAAGTCTGCAAGCAAAAATTCAAGGGTAGAGCTAATGCAATTTGGCTCGTAATTCTGCTCCTTAAATACAGGACTCTTTGGTCTGTTGTGGAAGAATTTGTATCCATCGACCTGTTCTTCACACAAAGAGGCATTTAAGCAATATTTGTAGCCCTTGTATAGCCTGTAATTATCAAATAGACCCTTTTCACAGGCATCAGCAAAAACAATTAAGCCAGGGTCACCCACCATACAGCCTGAGTCAGCACCCGTAAGCTCCCAACGAGGAAGGGCAGTGCCACACTCGTCTGCTATATCAATAAGAGTTGACACCATATCAACCACAACGTCAGGGCGAACAAGAGAAAGCCAAGGAAACTGACTTCTATAAACGTCCCAGCCACTAAAAACAGTTCTTCTTGTGTAGTCACTTGTGGTTATAATTCCGTCAGAGCCTGTATAGCTACCATCTATATCACAAAAGCTTCTTGGGTCTAAAAGAGTATGATACATACAGGTGTAGAAAAGCGTAAGGTCGGTTTTGTCACTACCTGTTACCTTAACACGAGAAAGCTCCTTTTCCCAAAGCCTTTGTGCCTTTCTTTTTGTTCCATTAAAATCAAAATCCTTTATTTCGCTAAGAGCCTCCTTAGCACCCTCTAATCTTGCATAGGAAATACCACATTTAATTAGCACCTTGTCACAATCAAAGGATAAAACCAAATGAACGTCCTTGCCCTTGTAGGTGCTATCTTTTTGTTGAAGCGTTTCGTTTTCGTATATTTCGTATTCAAAGGGAGCAGATATTTCAATTGCAAACTCTAAAATATACGAAATTCCACCACGACCACGACCAAAGCCACCGTCGTCCGAGGTAAAGGTTAATTCTCCCTCAATTGTTTGCCCCTCAATTTTAATTTTTTGATATGAGCCTCGCCCTGCAATTCTGCGTGAAAGGTTAATAATAGCCCCTCTTTTGCCTGACTTTTTATAGGTAAAACGCAAAATGCCTGCGTGCTCGGTAGCAGTTGCCTCGGCAAGAATATTGTATCTATCTAAAAGAACAGAGTAGTACCCTGCCTGTGCCACCTCGTTTTCGTGACTAAAGTGAGATTTCCAACCAACAGTACCCTTTTCAAAGGGAACCTCCTCGTTGCTACCACTTCTAAGGTCAGTTTTATCAAGAATAGGCATGATTTGAATATTTCCAAGGTCACCATACCAGCCAATACCACTAAGATGGTTAAAGCTAAAGCCCTCAATGGTGTCATTTTCATAGTTGTAGCCTGTGCCGTTATCTCCACCTGTTATAGTGTCAGGACCTAACTGTACCATACCAAAGGGAACACAAGCACAAGGGTGTGTTTTTCCACCACCGTGCACGCTTTCCGTTTGCACGTCTCCCACAGTACCAATCATCGGGTCAACATATTCAAAATACAAGGAAACACCCCCTTATAAAGTCTAAGACAATTGTAACATATAATAATAGCTTTTTCAAGGTAAAATAAGCCTAATAATTTGTTAAAATAGTTGTATTTTTGAAAAAACAGTGATAAAATTAAAGCATAAGAAAAAAAGGAGAAAAGCAATGCTTAAAACTATCAAAAATGTAAAAAATCAGTTACCTTTTTATTATTTTGAGGAGCTATCAAAAATTCCAAGAGCCTCAGGCAATGAAAAGGGTGTGGTTGAATATATAAAAAATATTGCAATAGAAAATGGATTAGAATATTATGCTGACGAAAGCGATAATATTTTAGTCAAGAAAAAGGGAAGCGTGGGCAGAGAAAATGAGGATGCTATTATGCTTCAAGCTCATACCGATATGGTGGCAGAAAAGAATAATGATACAGTCCACGATTTTGCTACCGACCCAATCACACTAATTCAAGAGGGCAATATTTTAAGAGCTAAGGGAACAACTCTCGGCGCTGACGATGGCTTTGGCGTTGCCATTATGCTTGCAGTTTTGACAGATAAATCATTATCAACCCCACCAATTGAGTGCTTATTTACCTCAAGTGAGGAAATAGGACTTGTGGGGGCTGGCAAGTTTGATTATTCAAAAATCAGTGCTAAAAGAATGATAAATCTTGACTCTGCCGAGGAAAACACAGTAATAATTGGCTGTTGTGGTGGTGTAAGAACAGAAATGACAATTCCAACCGACTGTATAAGTGATGCTTTGCCTGCAATCGGAATTACCATAGGTGGGCTATGTGGTGGACACTCAGGCGAGGATATTGATAAGGGCAGAAAAAATGCAAACGTAGTTATGGGTAGCATTTTAAGTGAGGTAAATAAGAAAATTCCTATCTGTCTTGCCTACATAACAGGAGGAGATAAGGACAACGCAATTCCAAGAGAAAACACTGCCACCTTTACAGTAGACAGCATAGAAAAAAGCGACGAATGTGTAACGTTAATTAAAGAAATAATAGCAGATATCAAAAAGGATTTAGTAAACGAGGACAAGGGCTTTTTTGTAAAAATAGAGGAAATGATTTCTACTGGTCATTACAGTAGAGAATGTACAGAAAAAATCCTTAAGGTACTAAGCCTACCAAACGCAGTTTTAGAGTATCGTAAAGCTAAGCCGATTTTACCCCAGACCTCACGTAACCTTGCAAAGATAAGAAGCAACGTGGAAGGTCAAATTACAATTGGCTTTTCCTCAAGGTCCTACCTTGAAGAAAAGCTCGATATGTCCTGTAATGATTTAGACAAAATAGCCAAGGAAATTGGTGCTACCACCTACCACCACGAAAGATATCCAGGCTGGCAGGGAGAGAGCGACTCCGACCTTGTTATCGATTGGCAAAATGCTTACGAGAGGGCAACAGGCAGAAAAACCGAGCCAACCCTAATTCATGCAGGGCTTGAGTGCGGTCTTATTACCTCAAGAGTAAAGGGACTTGAGGCTATCTCAATAGGTGCAAACGTTCACGATTTGCACACCCCACAGGAAACTATGGAAATAGACTCCTTTGATAGAATTTACGACACTGTCCTTGAGTTTTTAAAGAAATAACGAAAAAATGCTATCGCAAAATTGCGATAGCATTTTTTAATTAGAATAAGTCACTAAGTGAAATTTTATTAACGACAGGACGCTCGTTTGGAGTTTCGTTTGGTGCGTGATAAACAAAGCTTAGTTGACCTTTAAGGTCGGTAAATATCATACCATGCCCACCGTCCTTTTCGTACATAAGCTTGTCATCAATAGTCCAATTGCCAAGGATACTACCATTATCGCTTCTTGCAATAGCCTCAACGTATTCGCCCTTGGAAAAGCTGGACCATATACAAATTAAGTCCTTGCCATTTTTAACAAGAAATGGTCCGTCAGTAACATACGCACCATAATCACGTATATCGTATTTCCAGTTAGCCTGTGATGCCTTCCACAAAAGAATTGGCTCTCCAACTGCACTCTTTAGGTCAGGAGTTAGCCTTAATGCACAAACCTCTCCGTCGTGTACCTGTGTCCACTCGTGACAGAAAACAATGTAGGGAGTGTCGTTTTCTATGTAAAATGTGCCGTCAAGACATTCCCAATCAGAAGGAGTTATAGCACCACAGGAATGCTCCTTAAATTCTCCGTCTGGGGTATCACTTACAAGAATAGCAGTGCCTCTATGATAGCCGTCTCCCTTGAAGGAAGCAAACATATAAAACTTGCCTTTATAGTAGTGTACCTCAGGTGCCCAGTAGTCATATTGCCCCCAAAAACCCTCTTTCTTCTCAAAAATAGAGATAGGACCCTGCCAATCATTCATATCCTCGCTTACGTACACGTCAAAGCCATAGCCGTTAAGACGTTGGTCCCAGGTTAGTCTTGCTCTTGTGCCATACATATAGTATTTGCCCCCGTGGGTAAGTATAAACGGGTCTCTTATATTTATATCCTTAAACGTCATTTTAAAAGCTCCTTTTGTATTTGTTTTCTTAATTCCATTAAAGGCTTATTGCCAATTGGATAATTTACAAAGCCCTTTTCAAAGCCATTTTCCGAAATGATTTTTTCGACACTCTCTCGACCAATTTTGCTTTCCAAGGCGTAGAGAAGACGCATATCCTGTAAAGCATCAAAGAAGCATTCGTGCCTGATAGAATCCCAAGGACCATCATCGCCAGGATAAACAACGTAGCCATCTCCACTTTGGAAGCCTCCACCTGCATCAGTTGTAAAGAATGGGTCAATACAAACGTCAGACAAAACTGCATTGTAGAAGTTATAGCCCCAATGTAAAAAGCCCTTTATGTTGTTATTATAGAGTTGAATGCCAATCACTCTGTTTCTTGCAGAGGGAAATGCCATAAACCTGTTAGATAGGTGCTTGTCACTTTGTGCACAGCAATAGTAAGTCCAAAGATTAGGCACCTTGTTTTCAAGGAAAACACCGATTGCATCAGTTGCACAAACGGCACTGTCAACAAGTCCGTCCTTGTAAAATTCGTAGTGGCTAAGTGCATCTGTAATTATAGCATCAGGCATTGATTTTCTGAATATTTCCTTAGCACCCTTGTAGCTTTCAAGGCAACGGTCGTTTGGCTCGTCGGAAATATGGAAGCGACACCTTTCATATAGCCCCTCGTCAATAAGTCTTTGTCTTAGCTGAGGTAAAAAACAACCGAGAAAGTGTGCGTATTTTTCGCCACAGGCACTATCCTTCCAGCCGAAAAGCTTTTTAGTCTTGCCATTCACCTTTCCTACAATCTTAGGGCAAGAGGTAGCACCCCATTGAGTAAATAGATGGCTCATTTCAAAGTATTTAATTCCCATTTTGGAAGCCTGCTTCATAAACTCAATAAGCCTGTCAAGGTTAAAGGTATATTCGCCATTTTCTAAGGAAACGTCAACCAATTGAACAGTTAGCCTTTCACTACCCACTCTTGTATCAAGTGGTGGAGTAAACATAGGAACTAAAAGCATATTCATACCATGGTCAATAGCACAGCTTATATACTTATACATAATTTCATTGTATTTCTTGGAGAAGACAGGCAAGCGATAGTAGTTAGCAATTGAGTCGTAATGGAACCAGTTTGTGTAGGTAAAATCAACACAGGGTAAAGAAAAATCCAAAACCTCAAGTGTGTATTCGCAAGAAATCGCATCTCTCCAATCGTGATCTAAGGTAAATTTGATTTTGTGCTTACCAACGGGCAAATCTCCCTTTACAGTAACCCAAAGAGAGTTCCAAAAGCCATAGCGAGCAATAACTCCACGCTTGTCAAGAGGTCTTAGAACATCAGGACATAAAAATGGCTCCTTGGCAATCATATAATCGTCACCTTCCCAAGTATTAGGAGAGGTGCAGGGCACGTAATCAACCTGTCTTACAGTAATAAAGTCCTTAATTGGACTATCTATTGTTAGCCTTATATCTCTTAGATTGCAATCATAAATATAGGCAAGCTGAAATGAGTAAATCTCATTTTTAGCCATAGCACCACCCTTTTCCATAGGTGGACGCTTGCCATTTGGCAAAATCTTTTCAAGTGAAGAAACAGGAAAAATTTTAATCATAGAAAGCTCCTTAAATTGTACTAATAAAATGATACCATAAAATATATTACAATTCAATAAATAATAAAGAAAAAAGTCTCCATTTTGGAGACTTTTTCTATTGCTTTTGCATTTTGGCTTTTCTTCTGGGTGAGCAAATTGATAGTACAATAAATGGAATGATAGTGAGAGCTTCCCACAGAGATGAAAGGTCTTGAAGAAATACAAGTAGTAGCGACACGTTTTCGGATACAACTACACCAGTAAAACCAATAAAAATTGATGCGAATGAAATAAACGTAAGAAGCGCAGAAGAAGCACAGACACTGGCGGATATAAGAAACAGTATTCTTTTCCACGTTGGTGTATTTTTCTCAAAAAGAATATATTCACGCTTTATTAGAAGCACAACAGCAATAACCAACATTATTGTTATAAGAATAAGCATTGCTGGACTTGTAATAATTTTTACAGCATTTAAAGCAAGCTCGTTGCCCTCTGCCTGTAAATCAACATTAAAGGCAAGTAGACAACCAATTATAGCACATGGAATAAGAGTTAATGCTGAGCTTACACCCAATACAATTTTTTCAATAAGAGAAAGCTGTTTCTCCTTTTTGTTAATCTTGTAGACGCTTGTGTCAGGCTCGTACTTTAGTATTTTGAATATCAAAATTTCGCCCTCTTCATAATCCTCATCGTTCCAAGGAGTAGAGGGTGAAGTATCGTCGCTTTCAATAGCATCTTTAGGCATTTGATTGTTTTTGATATAATAGTTGTCAGCTCCCTCGTCTAAAAACTTAACGTCGCAGGGCTTGACAAGAACAGGAACAAGATTTTTATTTTGTTTATCATAATAAAGAATTCTTTGTTGTGCGTTTCTATCGCCCTTTAGGTACATATCCTTTAAAAATGCATATTGAGTAAATTCTAAGATGCCAAGCGTTTCGTTTGTAGATGTCCAATCCTTAATCCATTCCTCGCTTGGCTTAAAGGGAAATATTACTGTAAAATATCCAACCCTATCATTTTCTGACATACATTCTGTAACACAGATTCTGCCAAAAGCAT
Source organism: Clostridia bacterium (assembly GCA_017473085.1). Taxonomy (GTDB): domain Bacteria; phylum Bacillota; class Clostridia; order Oscillospirales; family CAG-272; genus RGIG2000. The sequence continues at coordinate 29,564 of JAFUNF010000005.1, read as the reverse complement.
TTTCAAAATAATTAAACATTCCTTTTCCGTAGTCACAAGTGCATACGTGCTTAGTTATTTTAACTCCTGTGTAGCTTGTGCCATTGTCGTTAAAGAAATTAGTGTGAATAAAAAGGAAATCCTGCTTTTCCTCGCCCTTAATTACCTTGACAGATTTTTCAAAAAGCTCCTTGTGTATAGCTCTTGGTATCTCATTGTAATCATCGTCGTCATAAAGATTGTCACTAAAAATGGCACCGCTCTCTTGAATTGTTTCCTCAACAAATAAACGATAATTCTTTTCTGCACTTTTTTTCAAAGCATTTCTGCCAAACTGATACACTGTTATGTATGAAAGTGTTACAAGAAGTGAGTCTATCATATAAATGAGTACAAACTCAATAGCATATATAAGCTTGAATATGAAAGCAATACAATTAATGATAAAGGTTATAGCATTGTTTTCAATGCTTTTGTCGTAGCTCCTTCGTTCAACCTCTCGATATGCGGAATCAGGCTCATCGTCCCATTTTTGATAGGTAATTTCAGTTACATAATTCGGCTTTTCATATTTGGAAAACATACCATCAGTAGCCTTACCTAAGGCTTCCCAACCACCATTTAAAAAGTATCTAACAAGAGAGATTAAAAAGGCAAATCCAAATAGCACACCACCAATAGTAAACAAAACGTCAGAGCCATTAGTACCCATACCAAAGGTATCAAACCAACCCAGTAGCATTAAAACAACACCAAGAATAAAGGGTATTTGAACGATAGCTTGACTTTTATAGATATCCGTGCAAATGTCCTTTGCATTTATGTATTTAAAATATGCGTCCTCATATTTTTCTAATCTGCTTTTGCCAAGCTTTCCTGTTTTTAAGCCACCAGCACGGGAAAACAAATAAATAATCAATATAGGAATTGCACCAATTAACATAATGATCAACAAAAGTGGCAAAAGGGTTTGCATAAGTTCATTTTCTTCGCTCAAAAGCGACTGTATGGCTTCCTTTAACATTATTTATCACCATCCCTTATTAATTTTTTCAACTCCTCCTCGGTAAAAGCCATATATTTTTTTATATAACCATTATCATAAGGCTCAATTCCCAGCCTTACCAAGAAGGTATAACCCTTGAAACTTGATACGTAAGGGCTTCCGTTAGGATAAAGGTCAAATAGTGGTGAAAGCATCTTATCCTCATATGTAAACTCAAGATGAGAGAGGAAGAAAGCAAGATAAACTATTGTCAAAAATCCCCCAAAAAATATCCCCATTATAATGAAAGAAACAGATTCACTTGGAATTGAAGAATCGTTAACTATCCAACTTATAAGTAGCCCCAAACCACCAATTAACACAAGAATAACCACCATTATTACGAAAACTATAATGCGCTCTTTAAATTTTCCAACTTTAGTAGCTTTGATTTTTTTATCTTCTTCGTTTTTTTCTGCAAGCCATTGTTTAACTGTTACAACCTTCTCAACACCTGACTCGTCAATTGCAGTAGACATTACCTTGTTAGGATTTGCGCAAATTCTTTTTTCTAAAAGATTAAAATCGTGGCGAGTGTTTTTTGTAGAAGTATACTCATTTTCTTTAACTATTTCGCAACCAAATGGGGCAGCATAAAAACATGCGATTTTATACAATTGCTTTGCGATTGGAATTCCGACAATAGTTATTGCGAAAATTACAACAAGCACCATATAAACAGTAAACAACTCAAATCCACCGAAAATTAACCATAAGGTATTTAAAACGGGATGCTCATTATATTTAAGTGCTACCACTTTTCCTGCAGGTGCAAAAATTAGCTTTACAAACTTAAAATGCTGAAGCCCTAAAGGAATACCGATGATAGTTATGCAAAGTGCAATACCTGTAATACCACTTGAAATGGCACTGGCAAGACCCACTGTCAATGCCCAAACTACATTAAAAATAAATTGTCCAATCTTTTTCATAGAAATCTCCTTTTCTTTTGATTAAATTGTTATACTGCAAGCATAACTCTTTATATGTCTATTATATGATGTAAAACTTCATTTGTCAAGTGAATTGATACATCATTTTATGAATTAATAATTCATTGTATAATTATAATAAAATGAACTAATAATTCAAAAAAGTATGGAGAAATAATGAAAAAGGATATAAATATAATTCTCGGAGAGAGAATAAAAGCAAGAAGAAAGGATGTACGCTTGACAAGAGAACAGCTTGCAGAAAAAATTAATGTCAGTGTTAGGTTTTTGGCAGACGTTGAGAGTGGCAAGGTAGGTGTATCCTTGTCAACTCTTAAAATGCTTTGCGATACTCTAAATGTTAGTGCCGATTATCTTTTGGGCGTATCAGAGCATATTGATGTAGGTGCTTCCTTGATTAAAAAGATAGAAAAGCTTCCCTTGGACTGCTTAAACAGTATTGAAATTGTAGTTGACGAATTTATAAAGCTTACAAGCAAATAAAAATCCGTGTTTTCAAACACGGATTTTTTGTTATTTAAGCTTAATTTCAATGGCAACTACACCATACCTTTTAATATCCTCGTCTTTGTAATATTGCGACATATCCGAAGGACTTGCTACCTGTGTGTCGGTATAGCCGAGTGCACTCTTATCGTAGTGCTTGTATAGTTGAGAAAAATCACTAAAACGATTTATTCCCTCAACTACACAGTAAATAGTGTCAGTGCCGTTAAAAAGAGTAAATTCTATTTCATCGCCTACCTTGATAAGCTGTCTTTTCTCGTCATATAAACGCATTTCCACTGTTTTTGTCCCACTTTTAATAGAATAAAAGGGGGATGTTTGTAGCTTCATTTTGTGTGTCATTTTTTACTCTTTTTCTTGAATATCCTTGACCTGAATAGTATTACGTTCATTATTGCAAAGAATGCTATCAGAATTATAAGTGTGATATATGGATGATAAGGCGCTAAGTCAGCAAGTAGCATCATTGGAAAGCCAAATACAATTGCGGGCAAGGATTGATAAACTAAGTTATCAGCTGCAGGAGTCTTAAAATCTCCATCAACCTCACGAAGAAGAATTATACCTGTGCTGGCAGTACCTGTTAGCATACCGTACATAGCAAGAAATTGCTCCTCAACGTATTCGCCGAATAATGTTTTTGCAACGATTCTGTTGTAAACGTAGGTAATAACCAAACCGACAATACCGAGAATTGCAAGCACGCCCCAATATTTTTCAATCATATCAAGTCTGATAACAGCAATACCTGCAACTACCATAATATCAAAGAAGAAGTTGCTTGCACGAGTAAGCAAGAAGTTGTTTGTATATTCCTTCTTAACAATGTTGCGCTTTTTCAAAAGATTTAGAATGCTCTTAACTAAAACTGCCGCTAAAACACCAAGCAAGAAGTTAAAGCCAAAGATTGTGCTTGACATATTTGGAAGAAGTGCACTAAGACCTGCCATAACGCCATAAGCAATAGCGTAGCAAACGGCTATAATAGCGATTTGAATTGTAAACTTGTCAATGCTTTCCTGCATAGGAATTTCATTTGGATTTTCAATTTCCTCTGCGTTAAGCTTGTTCTTTTCCTCAGGGGACAAAACCTTAATCTTGCCCTTTTTCTTCATAATGTTCAAGTGAATAACACCACCAATTGCTGCACTTAAGAAGCCAAGCGCCGCAATAGTAAGACCGAAGTCCTTACCACCTATAAAGCCAAGTGAACCATCAGCATATACCAATTGTTCATACTTAATTCCATAGTTCATAGCTTGTCCTGTGCCTTGACCGTAGCCGAAGGGAAGGAGTACACCTGCTGCTGCAAAGAATTCAGGAATAATTAAGCTTGCAATAACAGTAATTCCAAGACCGAAGATTGCTTGAATTAGGTATGTAGAAACTGTTGTAACACCTGAGTCAAAAATTTCCTTTGTCCTCTTTTTTGACATCTTGTTTTTAGATGTCTTAAGTGATGAAGCAATAAAGCCAAGGGCAAGTGTGTGGTATGTAATAATTTCAAGAGTTTCACTGCCGTTTCCATTAAAGAAAGCAGTGTCGAACATAACTACACCTGTTACGGCCTTGTAAATTGATGCGATAACTAATAAAATCAAGCCACCAAGAACGGATGAAGGAATCAAGGATTCTCTCAGAAAGGGAATACATTTTTTAAGCACATTGGCAACTAACAAGCTACCAAGCAGTAAAACAACAATGGAGAAGCTTCCCCAAACACTAAAGTCCCAAAAATTTTGCATATTTGTCTCCTTTTTTCAAATTTCTATATTTGGTAAAGAAATTTACATACTTTAAGCCGTTAAAGCTTCTGTCACCCTTAAGCTGGAAAACACGATTGTCAATATAAACATCAACCTTGCTTCTTCCAAGCACAGTAACAGAGGTAGCCTCGTCGAAGCTGAAGGTAATCGCTTCGCTGTTTTCTGGCTCAATAACAATTTTGTCTGTGTAAAGATGTATTTTTGCATTTTTGTAGAGCTTTTTCTTGTTTTTGTAAAGAAAAACCTCGGAAATCGTAGCCACATCGTCGAAAAGTGGCTTTTCGTTCATATTTTCAATGTCAAGCTTGCTAACGAAATCGCTTTGATAATCGTACCAATCAGTAGTAAATCTAAAGGGAAAGTCAAAGCCGACGCCCTTTAGCTCCTTGCTTGGTAAATATCTTATTTCCATACCACAGCTTGTACATTTTACAATATCGTTTTTAGATGTAAACTTAGCAAGACCACACTCAGGACATACGTAAAACACTCTTTCCATATTTTCAGCAAGACGCTTGTGATGATATTCGTTATCAACACAGCCCTCGTTTACGTATAGCTCCTTGGTGATTATCTGCATTAACTCCTCATCGGTCATAGCTTTGTATTCTTCGGGCTCAATCATACGAGAAACGTAAGCCTCCATGGGACCCTTACGTATGTAATTGCTCCAACGAGGCTGAACACCATAGCCACCCTCAATTCTGAATAGAGCAAGGGGAAGCCCTAACTTTTTAACTAAGGGCACAATTGTAGGATTCATAAATTCAGTTTTGCCACTATACGTTCTGTTACCCTCTGGAGAGAGGGCAATTGTGCCACCCTCCTTTGCAATCCTAATACAATTTATAACAGCGCGAGGGTCCCCCGTCTGCTTTTTAATTGGAATAGGTGCAGTTGAGTGAACAATAACCTTAGATAGCCAGCCGTTAGAGAATAAATCCTCGGAGGCAATAAAGTAAATAGGATTTTTAAAAACCCTTGTGAGCATAAACTGGTCAAGTGGTGTTTGATGGTTAAAGAGAATAATACATTGCCTTTTATTGTCCTCAAATTTCCTAAGCTTTAAATGATACAAAAGCTTAAAGTAAAAAAACAAAAGCGTGTTAATAAACCATCTGAAGAATCTGTGTCTTGGCTTACACCATTTTTTTACCCTTTTCTTTTTATTTGATTTTGATTTGTCCATAATATAAACCTCGTTATCTTTATCAACTATAATATGAAATCTTAAAATAATGCTTTAAAAAAGATTGATTAAGTCAACAAAAAAATAAGAGGAGTCGAACAAGGACGTCCGACTCCCGTTGTAACACAATGCGAAGTAATGCCGAACATAATGCCAGTATTTAAGAGTTTTAAGCAACTCTTTTATGGTCAATTACAATTCGTAACACATACATTATAGCACAGTATAATAAAAAATTCAAGTAAAAATTATACAACCTTAAAGAACCTGTCGTATCTATTCTGCACTCGTTGACTGAAATTAATAAGTAAAAGGGTCCTTTCCTCCTTGTTCATTGAACGATTAAGGGAGGCAAGCTTTTCGAGTGCAGTTTCATCAATTCGCTCAACTGAGGTAAAATCAATTGTTATTTCCTTTTCTTCGCTCATAGAGGCACAAGCCTTAAGAATTTTATTGACATTGACAAAATTAATTGAGCCCTTAGCTTTAATTGAAGTGCCATCAACTTCAAGAGAAAGACCACGTCTAAAACTACCAATGTTTGCAAGAAGAGTAATAACTATACCACCAATAACACCATAGGTAAGGTCGAAAATGATAGTTAGAGCACAGGTAACTATTAGAATAATCGAATCACGAATACCAAAGGCACTTAGCTTGCAAAACAGCTTAAACCTACTCATATTAATAGCAACGGAAATAAGAATAGCTGAGAAAACTGCAAGAGGGATAAAGCCTACAACACTCATAAGTGCAAAATACATAATTAAAAGGAAAATTGCGTGAAAAACACCTGTAAGAGGACTTTTTGACCCGTTTTCAATTCCTGCCGCAGTACGGGCAATAGCACCAGTTGCAGGCAAGCCACCAACTAAGGATGAGCAAATATTTGCAACGCCTTGTCCTATCAATTCTTGGTTTGCATCGAATGAGGTGCCTGTCATACCTGAGGCAACTGTTGCAGAAAGCAAGCTTTCAATAGCACATAGAAAGGCAATTACAATAGCTGGGACAATAAGGCTAGGTATCTTAACATTGCTAATCATAGAAAAGTCAATTAGGTTAAAGCCTGCCTCAATTTCTCCATAGCTTGAGCCAATTGTTTTAATGCTTGTCCCTGCAAAATTATTAAGTAGCTGAGTTACGACTGTGCACAAAATAAGTGCAACAAAGGCAGATGGAATTTTTTTGTTAATTTTAGGAATTACAATTACACATAAAAGTCCAAGAGCACCGACTAAGAAGGTTGCTGGGTCAAAGGTTTGAATATTTTCAATATAGGAAGCAATCTTTTCAATAGCCTCCGTGCCTGAGGACTCAAAGCCACAAAGGTCCTTGATTTGTCCTATTAAAAGAGTGATACCAATACCTGTTGTAAAGCCAATTGTGATAGGGTAAGGGAAGAACTTCATTACATTTCCTACACGTAAAAGACCCATTAGGATAAGAAGAACGCCTGCCATAATTCCTGCTATGGCTAACCCTAAAATACCAATATCTGGATTTGATAAATAGCCAAAAAGAATAACGACAAAGGCAGCAGTAGGACCGCCTATTTGAAATCTACTACCACCTAAAAGAGAAATAAAAAAGCCTGCAACAATAGCAGTGATTATTCCTGCCTGTATTCCGTTTCCCATGCCTGCAGGTACAGATTGAATACCTAAAGCAATAGAGAGGGGAAGTGCGATAATAGCGACCATAAGACCTGCTAAAAGGTCGTTTAAAATATTTTTTCTTTTGTAATTTTTTAATGAATTAAAAAGCTCTGGCTTCATAAAAATGTCCTTTCAAAATTATTGCACATTCAATTTTAGCACAACAAAAGAAAAAGTAAATAGGAAAAATAAAAAAACTTGAAAAATTTCAATACAAATTTGATATGAAGTAATCAGATATAAGGTGGTCAAAAATTATCTAAGTACTCTCGAATAAATTTGTGATATTGCCATTCTGGACCTTCGTATAGCAATTGAAGGATTGCTGATTCTAGGTCGGTTTTTTTCATTTTATGAATGAGGGTGGGTAGCTTGTCGGCAATCTCCTCTTGATGTTTTTCTTCTGCGACTTCGTACTCCATTGCTTCACGGTAAATGCGTTCCGCTTCCTCAGGATAAACCGTGAAATACACAGCAACCATATGCTTGCATATAAGCCTTTTCCCGTCTGCATGTGGACAGTTGCATTTTGATCTTCTCGGATGTGGAATGTCGATTGTAACTTTATAAAATTCGGTACCACTTCCCAAAACGGAGGCTTCGTATATACCATCATCTACTGGCACAATCTTTGATACCTTGTTTTCTTTGAAGTAGTCATATCCGCGCCAAAGCGAATTGCCACTTGCACATTCTAATAATCCCATATGTCAATCCTTTCATCAAATTATATCCGTGTGTTTTTCACTTTCTTTAAACGCAGGGCACATGTTTTCTATTTCACCTCTGCTAAGACCGCATCTTGTAGCAAGTGCTTCCCAATTAACCTTAACTGTAGTTAGAATTTCAGAAGCGTATTTCATATACATATATTTTCTTTTCCATAGGTTATCTTGCTATTACTTTTTAGGGCATGGCGACGGACGGGTAGCTCAAGTTCCTGAAGCGTTCTCCCAAACTCATCATTCTTTGCTACTAATAAGAAATCCGTATCCATATTTCCAAGTGCATGTAGCGCAGTAGCATAAATACCGATTGCAACAGAAGGACTTCCTTTTTCAACATTCCATAGCGTTACACGACTAATGCCAGTGCGTTCGGCAACCAATTCTGCTGATAAACATTTGCGTAGCCTTGCAAGCTTTATGTGTTCACCCATTTGTTCAAGTATCTCAGCGGTTTTTGGCAAAACCATAACTCCTTGCTTGTTCATAGCATATCCCTCTCAACATTTATTGTTATAAACTATAATTTTATTTTTGTCAATAAGAATAAGTATTATTTCTAAAAATTTCCTTCGCTCAGCAAAGGAGAAACAAATTTGCTTACCACTTCGGGAAACATACAAAAATGTGTATTGTAGTAGACAGAAAATCGTCTTATCTAGTTTTTTGTAGCACTATTATTTTTTCTTTAGTTCGTTTTAGTCCGGAAATTTTTGCTGAACTTGCAAAGAAAATGCGAAATTACCTAACCCCAACTATTAGTCGTTGCTTTTTCTAGCCCTTTTTACTCCGTCTAGACCTGTTTAGTCCAGAAAAATTGCCCAAACCGTCCCGTCCTGTCCATTATCTCCACCTGCTCCAAACACCAAAATAGGCGATCCTGTGGTCAATTTTCAAAATTAAATATTTCACATGTGGTCAAAAAAGCCAAACCACAACCACTCCCCAACTCACCTTCAAAATCCACACCACCAAATACCAACCCCACATTTAACAATTCACCAAATGTGGTCACCCCTACCAAATCAAATATTCCAATTGTGGTCACCCCAAAGCAGAGAATCCCCACAACAAAATCACCATAATCACCCCACTCCTCAAGGTTGTCCAATTTTAACTCTAATAACTAACTTTGTCAACCCACCTTGCAAAAAATCCCAAACTCAAAATTTGCCACGCAGTAAGCAAAGAATAGCCTCACTAAAAATTTTAAAAAAAATTTGCAAAATTTTGAAGGTTTTTGCCAAAAAATTGACTTTTTAATAATAGAGAGAAAAAAGATGTCGTAATTTCGAGACACAACAAACTTTACAATATCGACAATATATGCTAAAATCAAATAAAATACAAAAACGGAGGAAAAGAGATGCCATTTAAGGGTGTAGATAGAAATGCTTTTCGAAAAGCTGGTAAAGCAAAATGCAAATCGAAAAAGGAACGCAGCAAAATTTATTACGCGCAAAAAGCAAAGAATTTAGCAAAAAAACAATCAAAAAACAAAAAAAGGTCAGTTGTAAAAGATGGAATAAAACAATTTTTCACTCCTAGCACACAACCAAGATCATCAAGATTGAGAAGAAATGCTAATAATAAAAGGATAAGTAACAAACCAATTAGATCAAAAACAGTCAATGAAAAAATTACAATTTTTGATTACATAAGAACTTCAAGAAGCCCTAAGTTAATCTCTTCTTTTTCAAATGGATTAGCAACCACTTTGATTGGACTGATACCTGCCGATATGTCAAATAAAGAGTATAATTATATCAGATCAGGAATTGCATTGATAACATCAGAGATCTTAAATCGTATATTTGAAGAGGAAATAAAAACTGCAGAAAGAATAAAACTGTTTTATAAAATTGGCAAGAAAATATATGAAGTTACAGTGTACGTTAATGGCAAATTAGACGAATTAGATTATAAGAGGTTTAAAAGAGTCTCTAAATTTGATCGTACATATAGAAAATTCATCAAAGATAATCCTAGGATTCAACAACTTTATCATAAGGACAATATGCTAGTTTGTTTAACTAAAGAGGAAATTGAAAAAGGGAAAGTATGTCCAAGAAAAGTGTTGTTAGAAAGAATAACAGATATAAAAAGAGAGGATAACACTCCTAATGGATGCCCTTATTATAATTATTGTTCGAAACAGTAGATTAGTTTCTTGTTTACAATGTTAAGGTAATTCGTTGAAACAGACTCGCATTTGTGATAAAATAATTTCAAGATGCAAAGAAGGAGGAATATATGAAAATGAACAGAAATGATCCGTGCCCGTGTGGCAGTGGTCAAAAATACAAAAAATGCTGTTTAAGAAAAGACAATTTAACAAATCAAAATAATTTGAAAATTCTTAATTTGCAATTGTGCAAAAAACTGATTCCTCTTTTTGATGAATATAACTACTTCGAGCTATGTAGAGCAGTGTTTGCTATTAATGCAAATAGACATAACAGACCAGAGTTTGTGTTTTCTATGTCGCTGAATTATTGTCTTTGCAATTGTAAAAGAAATGGATTCAAAAGGATTAATTCGTACAAAACGTTCGTGGATTTTTTTAATTTAGTTAAAAAAAGATATAGACACTCACCATTTGTTGACGATATAGTCGCTGATTTTGGTGAAGTTGTAATTCCTTTTAATGGGCACAACTATCCTGTTTTTCTTGGAACAGGTCATGACTATGTATTTCCATTTATTCAAAGTCTTTATTCGTTATCTGCCTCACTAGGAATTGAAAAAGAAATAGAACAAGCATTAATTTATTTAGAAATGCTAATAACTTCATTAGAAATGTCGAATGTTTATGAAGAAGATAAAGGTACAGGCGATCTTTATTTGCCAAACAAAGATTTTTTCATAAAGTGCAGAGATTTTTATTCTCAAATTTCCTTATCTGATAGAAATGCGTATGTTAAACTTTTGGCGAACAATTCTATTGAAAAAACACATTTTATTGAAGTTGATTCAAACAATTATTATCCTTTGTTCAATTCAAGTTTTATAATAGATTATTTTCATTTGCTGATAAAACAGAAGAATTCTAATGAGATTATTCAAGCAGCTAGACAAGCCATGTATAATACTATTGTTAATAACTTCTCTAAAGATCCAAAACATCATAATTTATTAACAATGAGTTTTTTGATAGAGGATGTTGAATCGAAAAGATTAAATAATCAAGTTATAGATTTTATACTTGTAGAAAATCAAACGGCAGTTTTCTTCATAAATGAAGAGAAGCAAAGAGGAAACATAAATAATTTAATCTTAAAAATACAACACTGCGCTAAAAAAGGCGAACTACACTTTGTCGAAGGAATATCTAACGAAGAAGGATATAGCAAAGCAATTGATTTGAGTAAGTTTAATCAGTTTGCGTATATTGTTTATGATAACAAAATAAATATAGAAAATGTTGCTAAATTGAAAGAAAAATACAAGTACCTATTTTACGATGTGGTGTATTTGTTGTATAGAGCAGAAAGTGTTCAAGATATTTGTGATTTCGTATTATTCATGGATAATCTTGAAAATCAATTTGCTGGATACGATGCACTCTCTGCAATATTTGAAACATGGTTAAGCAATCAAAAAAGTCTTCCATACGAAATACAAAATCCATTAGATGTCATACAGGTTGAGCCATATATTGCGGCATGGAATGTATTTGAACGATATTTGGATTTAAAAAAATGGTATCCGATAAAAAAATATTCAGTTCTTTTTGAGAATCCGTTTGAGTGGATTGAAAAAGATATTTTGAACTATAAACAAATACATAGCAAAGCGGGAAGCCTTACTGCAGGATACTTAAGAAGAATTGGAAATTCATATTTATTTTTGCAATTTAATTATTCTTTTGAAAAACAAAAAGATTTTTCTGTTCGAGGAGAACAGGTTGCGATGATAAATGAAATATTAACTAAGAATTTTGTTATATTCGAGGAAGACCTAAAGAAAAACTCTTTTTATGATTTTAGTGAAATTCATGTTTTATATATGCCAATGCATTATGCCAAAACAGTCGATAATACTGGTTTTTTGAAAGCTAATAGAAAATATGTATATAGCGATTTTTGCGTCCATAACGGGATGTTGTTGATACGATTTGCAGTGAACGAAGATGCTTTGTCAAAAGATTTAATTGATGTTGAAGACAAAAGTGTTGAGTGCGAATTTATGATAGAATTGTTTCAATGTATGGAGCATGGATATTTGATTGATTTTCAAAAAATAAAACATACAATTGACAGTAAAAGAACGGATAAAAAAGATGTGGCTATGTGCGAACAACAACTTCCATATTATTATTCGTTAATCAATATACCTAATGAAATTGATGATGCTTTGCGATCTCGTGTTGAAAGACAGATGTTTATGGATTGTAAAAGAGCTAACATAAACCCTGGTGTTTATAGCTCCAAAGAATTAGCGTTAACAATACGCAAGATTCAAATGGTAGCATTAAAACGTTTTGAAGAAACTTTGAGTAGCTTTGACAAATATGATTTGCATACAAAACTTTGTTCTTCTGTAGCTGCTAACATCCATTATAAATATTTAAATCTTTCTAGATTGGGAGTCATTTCAAACGATTCCATAAAAGATGAGGCGAAGGCTGAGGCGTTACATAACATCATTCAAGAAAGAGAATACAACAAAAAAAGAATTAGAGAAATTGAATATGCGATCGACACCAACCTTAGCGTCGAGCATAAAGGAAACAAAGTAGCATCATATGATGACATAATGTTTATACGAGCTTTTTCTGAAATTTTACTGCATTTTCAAGACGTTTCCGATCAAGCATATGGTGGTTTAATAGAAGCGGATCTGACAGTTCATGACAATTACAGACTATCATTGCAACATAAAGGAAATTGGGAAACGGAATTTGAAGACAAAGCTAATAGAGTTTATACAACCCAAGATCACATTCCAAATCTAGAAAATGTTGAACAAAAATTAAAAGAAGCATATGAGAGCTTTTATAAGGATACTTCTGTGAAATTAGAAGCAGTTATTTTTGTTCTATGGTATTTTTCTGTTGGATTTGTGGGGCGGTTTCTAAATGCTCAAACCAAACCGGATGTGTTCACTGTTGATTTGGGTGATATAAGGAAAGATATTAGTAGTGCTCCCCCTCCGTTTTGCACAGTGAATGAAATAAATGATGCAATAAATTATTTGATAATTGATGAAACCAAAATCAAAGAAATCAGTGGCAAACTAGAAGATTATGTTCCTGTATGGGAAAGAGAAAAACGTACTAATAGAATAGAGACAAAGCCTTTGGTAAAAAGCGACAATAATATCATTTTTGCACCCCTGTTAGCGTATGATCTCGTTACTATGTGGGAAAATGGAATACCTAATTTTTATTTGCCATATGAGTATGGATTGAAAAATCTATGCAAATTTCTACAAAAATGGAAACATCAGTGTGAAGAAAGAATGGAAAAAGACATTGCAGAGTTATTTGATAACGAAGATAGATTTATCGTTCGTAAAAATATGATTCTTCACAAAATCGACAAGAGCGGAAATCATCCTAAAGAATTAGGAGACTACGATTTAATTGCAATAGATAAATTAGAGAAAGTTGTTTGGAATATCGAAAGTAAGTTTTTGCAAAAAGTTGGTAGTATTCATGAATATGTTAATCACCAAAAATCATTCTTTTTGGATGATAAAAAGGATGAGAAGTTTGCTAGAAGAATTGTGTATTTGAACAAAAACAAATCATATATTTTGAATTTATTTGGAATTAAAAATGGTGATGAATACACAACAAAAGACTATATGGTTACAAACAAAGTTTTTTCTTGCGATTTGAAAGAAATTGATTTTGAAATAATTACTTTTGATGAGCTGAGGCAAATGTTGAAACTATAAGCAGGCTATAGACCTGCTTTTAGTTTTTGCGCGGAAAACAACCAAGAGCGAAGAATCGAACTGTAAACACTTATTTGCGGAATTGTAAAAAATTAAAAGTTCTTGTAATTTATTTCGCTGAAATTCTTGCTTTCTAGAGAAAAATGATATATAATATATCATGTATAAAATAAAATTTTATGAGGTGGAAAATGGCAGCAAGCTATAAGAAACTATTCAAACTATTAATCGACAGAGAGATGAAAAGCAAAGACCTTGCAGAAAAAGCAGGCATCAGCCCAGCAACTCTTGCAAAAATGAAAAAAGACGGCGCAACCGTATCTAGTGATGTCTTAGTTAAGATCTGTACAGCGCTTGGATGTACAATGGACGACATTGTTGATATTATTCCTAGTGACAGAAACGGAGAGGAATAATGAAAAATACATATACATTTATTGATTTATTCTCGGGATGTGGAGGATTGAGTGAAGGGTTCAATATGCAAGGCCTTCATGGACTCGCACATGTTGAATGGGAAACTCCTATGGTTAATACATTGAGAAATAGATTGATCAAAAGATGGAACCACTCTCAAGCCGAGGCAAACGCTGCAGTGGTACATTTTGACATTCAAAAAACAGACGAGTTAATTAGTGGAAATTGGTCGAATGAAACACTAGAACTGTATGGCAAGACCAATGCTTCGATTGTAGCTCAGTATGGCTTAGATGGGCTTATAGGAAATAACAAAGTGGATCTCATAATCGGAGGCCCACCGTGCCAAGCTTATTCCATTGCGGGAAGAGCGCAAGATCCAAACTCAATGAGAGATGACTATAGAAATTACTTGTTTGAAAGTTTTGTAAAGGTAGTGGCCCATTACCGCCCCAAGGTGTTTGTATTTGAAAATGTTCCAGGAATACTAAGTGCGAAACCAGGTGATCGATATGTGATAGAACGTATATGTGAAGCCTTTGCTGCTATTGGATATGAGATAAGAACTCCTGAAAAAATGAAAAAGTCGATATATTCTTCATCCGATTTTCAAGTTCCTCAAGAACGCCATAGAGTAATTATATTTGGAGTAGAGAAAGGCGGAGAATATGAGCTAGAAGATTTCTATACTAGCTTGGATTCGGTTAAATCTACTATTCCTGTCAAAACAGTGAGAGACGCGATAGGCGACATGCCAAAGTTCATGCCTTTAGATAAGCCGTATAAAGTTGGCGGTAAAAATGTATCGCATGGCTTAATAGGGACTAAAGTTATATCTCAACACGAAGCGAGGTATCATAATCCTCGCGATATAGATATCTTTAGAAAATGGATATCTGAATCTATGAATGATATTCCAAACGAAGAAAAATTGGCCTTTTATAAAATAATGTCGGGGAAAGACTCAAAACACAACAAGTATCGTAGCTTGGAGTGGGGAAAACCCTCACCTACAATAGTGTCACATCTTTACAAAGATGGACTCATGTTCATCCATCCCGATGTTGAACAGGCGAGATCAATTACAATCAGAGAAGCAGCATTGCTACAATCGTTCCCAATGGACTTTGAATTCGTCGGTTCGAATGCGTATTGTTACAAAATGATAGGAAATGCTGTTCCTGTGCTGTTTGCAAAAAGTATAGCAGAAGCAATTGTCAAAGTATTGGAGGCAAAAAACAAATGAAAATCTTAAATGTATTGGTGGCTTGTGAAGAAAGTCAGCGTGTATGTACCGAATTTCGCAAGCTTGGTCACAATGCGTTTAGTTGTGATATTTTGAAATGTAGCGGTGGACATCCCGAATGGCATTTCAATCAAGATGTTTTAGAAGTAATTAAGAACAACGGTGGTAGATTGGAAACCGGTGAAGAATTCTATATTGAAGGAAAATGGGATTTGATGGTTGCACATCCGCCTTGCACATACCTTGCGGTAAGCGGAGCGAAGTGGTACTATCATCCCGAAGATAAAGATCTGCCTGTGGAACAGCGCAGACCGCATCCTAGATTTCCGAACAGAGCGCAAGATAGAGCAGAAGCAGAGGCCTTCTTCCTTGCATTAGCAAATGCGGATATCGAACACATAGCTATTGAGAACCCTGTTGGAATAATGAACACTAAGTTCAGAAAACCTGATCAAGTTGTACAGCCGTATTTCTTCGGAGACGCGGCTTCAAAGTCAACTTGCTTATGGTTAAAGAATCTCCCCTTGCTTGTTCCCACGGAAATGGTAGACAAGGGAGAATACATAGAGTTCAAGAGTGGGAAGCGTATTCCTAAGTGGTATTCTGATGGACTTACCAAAACAAAGACAGCAGAAGAACGCAGAACATGGAGAAGTAAGACTTTCCCAGGATTCGCAAAAGCGATTGCAGAACAATGGAGTGAGGTATTAACGAAATGAAAGTATATATAAGAAAAATAGATAAGCAGAGTATTGAAAAGCAAATGAGCTATACCAAAGAGATTCTGCGTGAGTTTCTTGGCGATTTAGCTGATCACGGAAAAATTATTTGTGAAGGAAAGACTACGAAGGAAAAAGTAACAGTTACATTACTTTTGGCAACCGATCCTAGATTCGACAATAATATTCAGAAATTGTTGAAGATGGAAGGAGATCTAGCCATCGGTGATTTGATGGTAATGTATAAGGTTGGCTCAAAGTATATAGTAGAGTTAATTAAACCTACTGATGCTCGCCATGCATCTTATTTGGAGTTGTTTGGTAGCGATAGACACGTATTGCTTGAAGGTGATACTGTAGGCATTGATGCGGAAGATGAGTTTTCCGATGTTCTCAATCATAATCTGTATGGCATTCATATAAAAATGCAAAATGACGCTTTGTCTGAAGATACACCGCATATTTGCATTGGATGGTCTGCTATGGGCGATTTGTCAAGCGTTGGGAATAGGGAAGAATTGGGTGTGAAATATGATGCTACATGGCCTAACACCAACACAAGAAAGAAAGGACAAGATGTCGGTCAAGTATGGCGATTCATTAGAGAAATGCAGGTAGGCGACTATGTTGTGTTTGCTGATGGAGAAGTGTGCCATATAGGTAGAGTTACATCCGATTATTATTTTGATAATAATAACTACGAAAATCAAAGTGTTGATTATGCCAACACAAGAAAAGTAGAGTGGTTGAAAAAAGACATTCTTAGAAGCGATTTGTCCGAAACTTTCCACCATTCTTTGATGACTGCAATGTCTGTTTGGGGGCTTAATGATTATAAATCTGTTGTTTATGATTTGCTTAATGGTACATATGAGAAAGACGAAATTGTACTAGAAGATGAGGCACCTGTAATAGATGAAACGGAGATTTTCGCAGGATTTACTCCTTGGCTGACATCGTATAATAATCCCGACTATACAGGACGAGAAAAGTATGCAGGCTATCCTCGTGCTTTAGAGCGTCTAGTAGAATTCATGGAAAACAAAGGTTTAATTGCAGATGCAAATCTAAATGATAGCAATGTAGAAAAGTACGAGGGAATTTTGGACACGTACAATTCTTCCGATGAAGCGAAAGAATTTGATGAAAAGAATCTTGCTTCAAAAGCAGGAAGTGCTGCTCTAAAGAAATATATCAAATACATTGAGTATCTCAATTTGCCTAAAACAAAAATTGAAATAGACACGTTTGATTATTCAACCACAAAAGGCACTTCAATTAACAAAATTTTCTTTGGCACACCTGGATGCGGTAAATCATATCACATTGAGCACGACATTTTAGGTAAGGACAATGATACCAAGGAATATGTTGGTGCATATAGCAAGGAAAGAGTAATTCGTACAACATTCTATCAAGATTATTCCAATACTGATTTTGTTGGTCAAATTTTGCCTAAGGTAGTTAAAGGAAAGAACGGAGAGAAGGATACCGTTGAATATATATTCAATCCTGGTCCGTTCACACTTGCGTTGATTCAGGCAATCAGCAATCCTACAAAGAAGGTAGCTCTTGTAATTGAAGAAATTAACAGAGGAAATGCTCCTGCAATTTTCGGAGATATATTCCAACTTCTTGACAGAGATGGAAACAGCATAAGCGAATATGGAATCGTTAATGTCAGTATGATGGATTATCTCAATGCATATGAGTTCGTTGTTGATGAAGAAAAGAAGCGTTATACTTTCAGCGAAATTAAAATCCCTGGTAATATGGATATCTTTGCAACTATGAACACGAGCGACCAAAATGTTTATACATTGGATACTGCTTTTGTTCGTCGTTGGGATAAAGTAAAGATAAAGAACTCCTTTGAAAATTGCAAGTTCAAAGATATGCCTGTTCCTGGAATGTCACAGTATACTTGGGAAGAGTTCGTTACAAGTATCAACAATTGTATCGCAAAACATTTGGAAGATCTTCAGGTTAACGAGGATAAACAGATCGGTGCATTCTTTGTTAAAGAAAGTCTGTTGTCGAATAATGATGCTGAGAAATTTGCATATAAAGTGTTTGACTACTTGTGGAGCGATGTAGCAAAGCTTGACCACGGTATTTTCTTCAATACATATGATACATTGGAGAGCCTTATTGAAGCATATAAGAAAAACGGAGTAGGCGTGTTCAAGACAGGAATATTTGAACCTAGAGTTGCCGCAAGCGCAGAAGAAGAGGAAAACAATGAATGATGATAGAAAGATAATTCTTCATTCGGTTACCAATGAAGAACAAAATTCTTTTGTCGGTCTTCGCATAAGAAACGGAGAAATTCATTTTCATTACCCAGAATCCTATCAGTTAGCTGATAAAGGTGATAAAAAAGCATTTAGACACGATGTTGTGAATATCATACGCACGATTTCGTTGGCAAAGAGCAAGTCCGCTATCAACACAAACAATGATAGCGGTGTTGCTCAAAACGATCAGTTTGCAATAATGTCATATCTTTGGATTATCAGAGATTACCTTTCTAACGGTTATTATCGCAATAGCGAGAAGATTTACCGTGCTAACGGAAAAGGAAAGATTAATTGGAAAAAGACCTTGGAAACGCAGCCGATTATCTCTAACGGTAATGTAATTTACAACAATGTTATCGTTGAGGTGCGTAACGATTGTGATGATGTTATAACAGAAGCTCACAAATGGTGTGTATTTGATTCTGTCAGAAAAATCGGTTGGTTATTCGGATTAAACGAAAAGAGTGTCTTTGTTGCAAGAACCGCGGATTCTGTAATTAAAAAGTATATCCGAGCAATCAAAACAGAACTTATGCGTACCTTTGACGATGTAAAAAAGGTTCGCTTAAACCATATGCTGCGAGTTCTTACAGGCGTTGATGATTCTGACAGAACGCGAGAAATTGTATATGGCGTGGATAAGTATCATTATGTATACGAGCGTATGGTTGATTATGTTTTCAGTAATGTTACAGATATAACCAAGTATAATCCTAATGCTAAGTGGTACTTAAAGAAGAACGGATATGCTCCCAAGGATGCCTCCTCGTTAAGGCCTGACACGATTCGCTTAGAACCGATTTCGAGTGATTTGAGAGTAGATGAGAAGGTAGCATATGTTCTAGATGCTAAGTTTTATCGTTTCGGAACCACAGGTAATGAAAACGATTTGCCGACAACAACCTCTATTCAAAAGCAAATTACTTATGGTGATAATATCATCTGTAATTTGCAAAAGAAAGAGAATATCAAGTGTGTTTATAACGCATTTGTTATGCCTTATAACAAGCTAAATAATCCTTTTGGTTATGAGTCCAATCTTGAATATATCGGATATTCGGAAGCTAATTGGAGAAACGATGCGTTATCTCACACACATATATGTGCGTTTTTGATTGACACCAAGCACTTGATTTCTGTTTGGTCGCAAGGAAATTGCACAGAGGACATTATGAAACTTATTGATGAGATAGGAAAAGCAACGGATAATGAAAGTATGTAGCCTATTTAGCGGAATTGGTGGCATAGATTTAGCCTTCCAACAAGCCGGATTTGATATTGTTTGGGCAAACGAATTTGATCGTGATGCTGCAAAAACATATCGCCATAATTTTGGTGGAGAGCACTTAGTTGAGTGCGATATTAAGAGCGTTAGAACTGAGGATATCCCCGATTTTGACGTGCTTGTTGCAGGCTTTCCATGCCAACCGTTCTCTATAGCAGGCAAGCAAAAAGGATTTGACGATCCGCGCGGAAATTTGTTTTTCGAAATCGCTCGAATAGTAAAGGACAAGCGTCCGTCAGTTGTTTTCCTTGAAAATGTTGCAAATCTTTTGGAACACGATGACGGAAAAACGTTTTTAACAATTTATAACGCACTAGTTCCATATGGATATACTTTCAAGTATCGCGTTATGGATGCCATAGAGTACAGTAATATACCGCAACATAGAACGAGAATATACATAGTAGCATTTTTAGATTGGGAAAAATGTGATAGGTTTGTATTTCCGGATAAGATGAAACTTGAAACACAACTTAATGACATTTTAGTAAGGAACATCAAGCATGATTCTTGCTATTATTATACAGACAATAGCATTTATTACGAGGATCTTTTTAATATCGTAACCGACAAAAGAGCCATGTACAAAATATACGATTCGGGTCTTTCTAAAAAAGCGCACTATGTTTGTCCGACACTCACCGCCAATATGGGAACATTTCCTGATAGAGTGCCCATAATCAAAGATGATTATGGTATAAGAAAAATTACGCCATACGAATGCCTTGCTCTGCAAGGATTTCCGAAGGAATACCGCTTTCCAAAGATACCTATGCCGAGTGCATACAAGCAGTGTGGTAATAGCGTAGTTGTGCCAATTATTAAAAGAATTGCAGAAAGAATTAAAAATGTACTTTAGAAAATAAGGAGTTTTATATGCCAAGATTAGAATTATTTTCGCCTCGACAAGGTGGTGTACCTACTAGATCGGGATTAAATTGGGGATTTGCCGACGCACATGTTAGTACCGCTGATGCCTATATTGCGTTAAGGAAAGATTTCCTTGTGCGTTTTCCAACTTTTTTTCCTCCCCACGGTAGCATTATCCATGTTGTATGGGATGATGGAGTTAGAATGAATTGCCTTTTGGAAGGAACTCAAGAGATAAATGGGGATATAGTTCCGAAACAAATATCTACGTATGACGATAAATCTGAATTAGGCGTATATTTAAGAGATCGAATGGGGATTGCTTATAACCACAGAATAACTATTAACGATTTGTGGGATTATGGACGCACAGATATAGAAGTTAGCTTGCTAGATGACGGAAGCTATTATTTTGATTTCTCTGTGTAAAGTGAAAAAATATGATTCGACAAATTATTCACGATCCGATATTTTTGGCACAAAAATCAGAAAATGCAACAGTAGAGGACAAGCAAGTCGCAATTGATTTGCTTGATACTCTTGCCGCACATAAAGATAGCTGCGTTGGAATGGCAGCCAATATGATAGGCGTAAAAAAGCGAATAATCGCTTTTGACAACAATGGTGAGTATATGGTTATGTATAACCCAGTAATCGTCAAAAAAGATGGGTTATATGAGACAGAAGAAGGCTGCCTATCCCTTCTCGGTGGACCACGCAAATGCAAACGATATAAAACCATCAAGGTTCAATATCAAAACGAGCAGTTTCAACAACGAATCAAAACATTCACGGGTTGGACAGCTCAAATTATTCAGCATGAAGTGGATCACAGCAATGGAATATTGATCTAATTTCATGATGAATTGTTTGGAGGAAGTATGAGAGAAAAAATTCTAATATCTCAGGATATTAATGAAACGGAAAGAAACATTTTGACTCGCTTTGATGAAAGATTCATACTTAACAATTCAGCAAAAAATGATGCTGATGTCTTACTGGGACTTGTTATTGATAACAAGCAGATTCCGGTCTTGTGTATAAAAAAAGTGTCCGTTAGAGATGAAGAAGCGGTTAAACGTCAATTGAAAATATATTGGAATAAAAATGATATTCCAATGTCAATATTCATCTTTCCAAATGAAGTGCGTGTATACAATAATTTCCAATCAGATGTTGAAAAGTCACTGTTGTTTGCTTCAAATGCAATAGAAAAATACAAGATCTGCTTAGAGGATATCTGTTGTGACAACATCTTTAATAACAGCTTTTGGGAAGCAAATAAAAGTTTTTTTCCAAATGAGGCAAGAGTAGATAAAAAACTTTTATCTAACATTATGCAGACAATATTTATTTTGCAAAAAAACTATAAAATAGATACTGTTGAATCATGTAGTTTTTTAGCTAAATGTATATTCGTTCAGTATATGGAAGATCGCAAAATGCTGACAGAGAATGCTTTTTTAAAGTACGGGGTTTCTTCTTTTTTGCAGTTGTTACATAGTAAAAATAGGGAAAATATAACTTCGTTTTTTGATTTTTTGAAAAATAGATTTTCTGGGGATATTTTTGCCGTTAATTGTGATTTGTTTGAGGAAAGAACGGACGCGTTTGATGTTATAAGTGATTTCTTCAGTGGAATGGATATGAGAACAGCTCAACTTTCTCTTTTGGGATATGATTTTTCTTATATACCAATAGAACTAATAAGTAGCATTTATGAGAAATTATTTGAAATAAAAATAAATGATTCAAATTCTCAAACGGAAAGAAAAAAATCTGGAGTATTCTATACTCCGTATTATTTGTCAGAATTCACAATCACTAGAGCTTTTGATTATTTAGAAAAGAATAAAGATTTGGATAGCTTTATAGGACTTGACCCGGCGTGTGGAAGCGGAGTCTTTCTTGTGGGACTTTTTAAGCGAATTGTAGATTTTCATCAGAGAAGAAAAGATGAGATTACACCAAGTCTTCTAAACAATATTGTTACTAGTCAGATTTTTGGAATAGATAAAAATCAAGAAGCCTTAAACATATCGGCATTTAGTTTATATATTGCGTTAATGGATTATTTAACACCAAGAGATATTATTGAAAATTCGTATGAATTTCCACTTCTTGTTGGAAAAAATTTGATTTGTAGTGATTTTTTTGATACCAAAATTGATAACAAGTTTTCGGGCAAAAAAATCGATTTGATAATAGGAAATCCCCCTTGGGCGAGCGTTTCTGGTTTGCATGAAAACTATTGCAAAGATAAGAAGATTTCTATATCTGATAGACAGATTGCGCAATCTTTCGTAGTTCGTGCGAGAGATTTTATTACTGAAAATGGTATCGTTTCTTTTATTGTAACTAACAGCATTTTTACGAGTACCAATGCTTATGAGTTTAGAAAATATCTTCTCGATAATTTCATTATAAAAGAAATTGTCGACATGTCTGACTTGAGCAGTGATCTGTTTGAATCTGCAAGTTATCCTTGCTCAAATATTGTGTATTCTCCAAAATCTATCACTAGTAATGTAGGTAACATTAAATATTATTCTTTAAAAAAGAACCTGTTTTCTAATAATTTAAGGAAGATAGTATTAGAGCATTCGGTGTGCAAGAAAATTGCATCTTGTGAGTTTCAAAACGATTATCTTTGGAGATTTCTAAAGTATGGTTCATATTTGGATTATGAATTAGTACAGCGATTTCAAGAAAACAGGAAAATCAAAGATTTTATAAGAATGCATAACATTGGTTTATCCGAAGGAGTTGTTGCGGGTTCTGAGAAAAGACGCAAAAAGAAACTTGAATATCATGGAATGCCAATTTTAAATTCTTCTAAGCAAGCTATAACTAAATATCATGTAAATTCTACTGAAATTTCGGTAAATGCAGCAGTCGATTTTGAAAGACCTAGGAAAACAGAAGTATTTATTTCTAAATACAAAGTAATAACAAAACGTTGTCCGCAAGTAACAGGGCAAGAGTTGATAAAAGCTTCGTTTTATGAAGGAGATTTATTATTTACCAATACATATGTTTCTTTTTACTCTAATTCAAAAGTTGACGAGCTTTATTTGATTGAGGCATTGCTTAATTCCAAAATTTATGAATATTATCAGTTCTATATGTCTGATTGGTTTAAGCTTTCTCCTCCAGAAATCAGAATTGACAGGATTGAAAATTTTGTGATACCTAATATATCTCCGCAATTACTTAACGATTTGTTAGAATGCGTTAAGGCTATGCATGTTGCAAAGAAGAATTACGATGAATGTATTTTTTCATTGGAATGGCAAAATGCATGTGATGATTTGCAATCCAAAATAGATCATATACTTTTTGAAGCATACGGACTTAGCGAAGAAGAAGTAGAATTAGTTCGTTATACATGTGATTTTGTGATTCCATCTATAAAATGCAAAAGCAGTATTATGGCTGATGATGAAGAATTAAAAGTATACGAAAAGACTTTTGCTAAGGAGTTGTCAAATTATCTAGGCGAAAACTGGTTGCGAGTATCTGTTCATAAGGCAATGTACTCATATTATGTGTGTGTAACAGATGCGGATTCAAATGCGAATGGTTATGGTGATACTTTGGATCAGTTGATGATTAATTGTTTATCTAATATAAACGAGCGCATTTCAATTGCTAGAAAAGTAAAGTATTATAATGGTTCCACATATATTTTAGCTAAAACTAAAGAGAACTATAATTGGACAAAAACAAATGCTATCTTAGATGCTAGTGAATTTATTTCTGATTCTTTTGAAGAGGAGGAAATATAGATGACTTTGCGGGAATATGTAAAAACTCGAATGATAAAAAATCTTGTTCATACCATTGTAAAAGCCTATAAAATTATGGTTGTTGATGATCCTTTTCATGAAATTCCAATTGAAAATACAAGAAGAAATTACTTGGTTGAAACAATAAAAAGTAATAAATTGATCAAACATAGTTCAATTACGACTGAGGAATCTACATATGATAAAACGACATATTTAGATATGGGAAGAATGGATATTTCTATAAGGTTGGATTTTTCGGAAAGTAAATTAATAGTTGCAGAATGTAAAAGATTTATTAATGGTAATATTACAAAATCCAACTTCGACAATGAATATGTGGGTGAAGGTATAGAGCGATTTACAAAAAAGAAGATATATCCTTGTCCGTGCAATTATGCTATCATGATT
The DNA here is from genome assembly GCA_017473085.1 of Clostridia bacterium. Lineage (GTDB taxonomy): Bacteria > Bacillota > Clostridia > Oscillospirales > CAG-272 > RGIG2000. The sequence continues at coordinate 4,802 of JAFUNF010000005.1, read as the reverse complement.
GCTTTTCTCGAAACAGGAGATTTTTCCAAGCTCAATACGTTACTTAGCACAAACCTTAATATTATATCTAATAATTTTTGCGATGTATCTAGAATATATTCACATAGTTATTGTTATGAAGGTGATATTTCTGCAATAAGATTTGTGCATGTATTAATGGATTTTTCTGCTGCTAAAAACACATAATTTTTGTATTTTTCAAAATTTCGCTGGATTTTTGAATCTTTCTGTGATATTGTGGTGTTACCAAACGAAGGAGGTAGCATTATGATATTAGAAGCATTGAAAAGCATGTATCCGAGGACGAGCGAGAAGGTGCTCGTGCTTGTCGAGAGGGATCTTGAAAGGTACAGAGGAAAAGGTCTTACAGCTGACGAAATTGTTGAGATTACGGACAAGCTTGTGACTGCGCATGTAATTAGTGAAGCATTAAAAATAGAGGACGATTCAAAGCCTGTTGGCGATGATTCGTCCTCTTTTTATCAGGAGAGCACAGATGAAGAAGATGATAGATGAGCTGTGGTATGGAAATGTATCTCCGCAGGATGATGCAAGAAATAACACGGAAGAAATGAAGGAACTGATGGGATACATAGCTCGACACCAAGAAGAGCTAATGGCAACGCTAACAGACGAGCAGAAGGCGATTTTTGAGAAGTTCGATGATTGTTGGAGTGAATACTCAAGCAAAGCAGAAAAAGCGATATTTTCATACGCCTTCAAGTTCGGAGCAAGACTTATGCTTGAAGCACTAAGGGACTAAAAGCAAAGGCACGGAATCCGTGCCTTTCACAATTTGATATGCAGTAAGCAAAGAATAGGTCGAATATAATCTAGAAAAAACAAGATTCAATAGAAGTGTGACATTGCTTTTCTTTTTAGTAAAACTATTGATTTTTTTTTACTAATATGCTAAAATAAATTAGAATTTGCGGCATGCCGCATTTTTGAAAGAGGTAAAGAAAAATGAAATTAAAATGTGCTTCATTCTTTGCAGGCGTTGGAGGAATAGACAAAGGCTTTGAATTAGCAGGCTTTAAGACTATTTTCGCTAACGAATTTGATTACAATGCTTCCGTAACATATAAATTGAATTTCCCAAATGTTGAATTTGCACTGTGTGATATTAGAGGCTTAGACGCTAATAAAGATATACCAGACTTTGATATAATGTTAGCAGGATTTCCCTGCCAGGCATTCTCTGTTGCAGGGTATCGTCAAGGATTTAATGATGAAAAAGGCAGAGGAAACCTATTTTTTGAACTTGCACGCATTATAGAGCAGAAACATCCCAAAGTTATATTTCTTGAAAATGTTAAAAATCTTGTATCACACGATAATGGAAATACTTTTGCAGTTATTAGCGATACATTAGAAAAACTCGGATATTTTGTCAAATCAGCTGTATTAAACGCTTCAAATTACGGTAATATACCTCAAACAAGGGAAAGAATATACTTGGTATGTTTCAAGGACAAAGAATTGTATAAAAACTTTGATTTTCCTAAACCAATTAAGCTGACAAAAACTCTAAAAGACGTAATTGACTTTGAAACAAGGCAGGACGATAAATTCTATTACACAGAAAAATGTCCTTTTTATAAAGAACTTGTAACTGGAGTTACAAAATCAGATACTTGTTATCAATGGCGTAGAGTTTACGTAAGAGAAAATAAAAGTAAGCTTTGCCCAACATTAACAGCAAACATGGGAATGGGAGGACATAATGTTCCTTTAATTCGTATGTTTAATGGTGAAATAAGAAAATTGACTCCGAGAGAATGCTTTAACTTGCAGGGATTCCCACAAGATTATATGCTACCTACGACAATATGCAATGGAGCATTATATAAACAGGCAGGAAATTCAGTAGTTGTAACAGTTATTCAAAGAATAGCAGAAGAAATAAAAAAAGCAATATTAAACTAAAAGAGGTGCAAACGCACCTCTTTATTATTTATTTTCTCCGTAAAATGCTTCGTATGTGCCAATCTCTGCAAAATCAACTTTATATTTCAAATCTTCTATTTTTGTGAAAACTACGCTATCAACGCCAAACAATTCTAACATATCGTATGTAACGAGTGTTTTCTCTTTAATTTCAAAAACTTTGCGAAGAAGCCATTCTCCTAACTCTTTGTTAGGATTGCTCATAATTGCCTTGTCGCCTTGTTGGCAAACTTTAGCAGAAATCTCTCTGCCATTTGGCAAAATTACTTTAAAAGATGTGTTTCTTGCAGGGAAAAAGTCTCTAAATCGTTTCCTATCTTCGGAAGGAAATGGTATGTAAATTTCATTTACATTACGCTTTCTGCCGAGAGCATTCCATTGATTCAAACCGCTTTTGTTAGGCACAATTTTCTTGCCTTTTTTCACGGAATATAATCTCAAACAAACTTTATTTGATGTATCTAATTCGACATTATCAACAACGGGAAGAGGGGGGGCAACTTGTGTAGGAACAGTCAAATTCATCAAATACGAATAAGGGTCATCAAGTATTTCAACATCAAAACTATCTAACAATACCATATTTTCAAAAAGCATATACAAAGTGTTTTTTGATAAGCTAAAATGGTATGTGTGTTTACCGTCAGTAAAATACGTATTGTTTTTATTCCCCTTGCGAATGAGAGAGATATTACCTATATCAATGTAATCAAAGGAATGTTCTAAAATTTGCATAGCGTTTGGAACTCTTTTAACAATATGATATACAAGATTATCAATATCGTAAAGGTTTTTGGTAACTCTTATTCGTTCATTTCTGTATTCAGCTATCTTTTTCGCAAGTTTAATTCCTGTCAAAGTAGCGTATTGTGCTCTTAAACTATCAAATTCAGCAATTTTTTGGTCGTTATTTCCCACCCAAGTTTTAAGACCAATACCAAATTTTTCTTTTTTTGCATCTGCTGAATTGTCGCTTCGAGCAAGATTTTCAGCTTCAAAATATTTGCAAAAAACATTCTCTTGAACACGGTATGGTAAGTATGGCGAGTTGCTATCAGAGAATAATTTTGTCAAACTGCCTATTATTTTAAGCATCAATTTATAATTTTCTTGTTGCTCTTTGGGTTGTAATTCGTAGAACATAACATCACCTCAAATTTATTATATCACTTAATAAAAGCGAAATCAACAAGTTATCTTGGTTTTAACAAATAAAAATGGTAGCAAATTCCAATTCGAACCCACAGGGGTTTGAATTTCTCCTTTTCAAGACTTTTCGGATACTTCCCGAATCGTCCCGAATAATCCCTAAACCTCCCCGATTTTCAGCCCGATTTAGACTTTTCCTCGCACCTTCCCGGAAATTTGCGAGAAAATTGCGAGAAGCCTGCGAGAAACTGCTGAAAATTGCATTGCTACAAGTGTAAGCATATTATAACATAGAAAATCCAAACTGTCAACAAACAAGGTAGGTAAATCCAATTCTCGTCTGCCAAAAATAAAAGAAAAGGATGAACCTAAAATGAAAACAAGAGAAGAAAGAATCAAAGAGTTCGAAACCATGCTTCGCAACGCTCCCGAAATCATGTCGCCCCTCAAGGTCGCCAAGTTCTCCCCCTTCGGAAAGAACCGAGTCTACGAGATGATAAGAACCAAAGAGCTGAAAGCGTACAAGTATCAGAACACCTACATAATCGCAAAGATCGATCTCGTGGAATACCTCGCCGACCATTGCGAGGATGGAAACCTTCGATACTTCTCGATAAAGGATGGTGACAAATGATTACCGTCAGAGAAGAAATAAGAAGTAACTATCCCGAAACGCTCTCCCTCGAAAACATACGGTGCATTCTCCACATCAGCAAACGCAAGACGGCGTGGATGCTCCAAAACGGAATCATCAAGTGTGAGATCAGCGAAAAGAAAACCAAGCAGTACACCGTAAGGATGGATGATCTCTTTGAATACCTCGACAAGGTCGAGCAAGCCGATCCATCTGTGAAGATACCCGTCGGAAGGTTCTCGGCAAAAAAGCCGAAGGTCGAATCCGTAGGTGAAACATCAATCCACCCTATGCTGTACAACCGACCTCCCGAAGATTTCAGACTATGGCTCGAAGATGAATGGTACGCAGAACCTGACCTCCTCTACAGCACCGACGTGAGCCGAATCACAGGCTATGCGAAAACCTCGGTTAACCGATGGATGGAAAAGAAAATTCTGCGAACCGTCAAAGCTCAAAGCGGAGTGTTCACAACGAAAGCATGGCTCATAGACTTCTACTATGAACACGCATATAGCATCGTCATGAAATCGGATGCCCATATAGAAATAATGAAGCGATTTTACAACACCGAAACAGAATGACATACTCATCTCCTTCAATATAGACCGTTCCTTCTCCTTTCGGGAACGGTCACCTACATAAGCCCGAAGGTGTTAGCATTTAGGAATGAAAAAGCCAAGCAAAATCAAGGGCTTATAACACCTCATCAAGCAGGGATAGGCATAGATGACCTGCCCCTGCTTTTGGAGTGAAAATGCTTGAATTATTCATAAAAATATGATATAATAAACTCACCGATAAATAAGAATTTGACGAGGTAAGACAAATGACCATCCAAACAGTTGAACAAAACAACATATTATGCGCTGTTATAAACAGCGATGAAAAGGTATTTACAGATGCACAGTCTGCACTCGATGTGCTAATGACTGCAAAGTATAATGTAGGCACAAAGAATATCATAATTGACAAAAAACTGATTGTTGAGGACTTTTTCATCCTCAGCACTGGGCTTGCTGGTGAGATTCTGCAAAAGTACACCAACTATGGTGGACGCATTGCAATT
>JAFUNF010000004.1 GCA_017473085.1 Clostridia bacterium | reverse complement strand
TTACCAGACCCACGTGACCCATTTAATGGGTAGCAAGTAGAGCATGCGTGACTGGCAGGTCCTTTTTTGACGCACTTGTGCGTAGCCTGTAGTATTAGGGTTATACCCGAAAATGAAATACCCCACGTTTTACGTGGGGATATTTATTTAATTGATGCTTTTAAGCCGTTTTGGGAAGGCTTTTATTCAATTACAGTTTTTAAATTGTCAAGGTAGATTTGACAGGACACGTCGCTTGGCATTTGGAAATCGAATTTGCCAAGGGAGACGGAGCCTATTGCGATTCCGTCGGGGGTTGCTGTGCGCTTGAATTGTTGAGTGAAAAATCTCTTAATAAATCTTTCAAGCCACTTATAAATTGTTTCCTTATCGAACTTATCTTCAAAGGCAATATTGGCTAAGCGATAAACCTTTGAGGGCATAAAGCCTCTGCCTATCATATTGTAAAGGAAAAAGTCGTGAAGGTCGTAAGGACCGACTAAGTCCTCGGTTTTTTGCTCAATTTCTCCGTCCTTATGGGGTAGCAATTCAGGGGAGATTGGTGTATCTAAAATATCCTTAAGGATTTTTTGGGCTGAGGGGCTTCTTGGAGCAATTGCATGCTCAACAAGCTTTTTTACAAGGGTTTTTGGAATACCTGCATTTACGTTATACATTGACATTTGGTCGCCGTTGTAGGTGCTCCAGCCAAGTGCACCCTCACTCATATTGCCTGTGCCGATTACAATTCCACCTGTTTCATTGGCAATATCCATTAAAACCTGTGTTCTTTCGCGAGCCTGTGCGTTTTCAAAGGTTACATTTTTGTTTTCAAGGTCGTGACCAATATCACGAAGATGAACACTTACCGCCTCGGAAATGTCAACCTCCTTAAGTGTAACGCCTAAGGACTTACAAAGTGCAATTGCATTATTTTTCGTTCTGCTTGTCGTACCAAAGCAGGGCATTGTTACTGCTATAATTTGCTTTCTGTCCCACTCTAAGTAGTCAACACAGTCACAACAGGTCAAAAGGGCAAGAGTAGAGTCAAGCCCACCTGAAATACCAATTACTAAGGCTTTGCTACGAGAGGACTCAAGTCGTCTTGCAAGAGCAAATGACTCCATTTCCATAATTCGGTCGCATTTTTTTGAAAGCTCAAGAGGTCCAGTTGACAAAAATGGGTAAGGATTTATATATCTTGTAAGCTCAGCACCCTTGTCCTCAAGCTCAAAATAAGAGCCAACAAGACGGTTATCAAAGCCTGTCTTTTTGCCAAGCTGTCTTCTTTTGTTAACCAAGTAATTTACATCAATTTCAGACACGCACTCCCCTTTTTTTGTTACAAGGGGTATGGATTCTGCCAAAACATCTCCGTTTTCGCAAATGATGTTGTGGGAGCTATAAACTGCTTTTGAGGTAGACTCGGTAAGTGAAGGGTTACAAATTACGTAGCCACAGCAAAGACGCTTACTTTTTACTTTTGCGTAGTCGGAAATATCCTCTTCACTTGTTACAGTTTCATAGCAAGCACAAGGATTTACAATAATAGTTGCACCATTAGCAACTAAGTCGGCACCTATTTGAGAATCAATACCGATTTCACAGCCTACTACAAGATTTTTCATATTCTCGCATCTGTGAACAAGGACTGTGCCTGTAACAGGGGAAAATGCGTTTGCAAAGCGGTCTATTGAAAACGTATTGTCTGCATAGTCACAAAGTGTTTTTTCGGGAAGGGTGTAGCCACTAAGCGACGTACGCTTAGGAATTATTGCTTGAATTACACCTGCACGAATAACGGCAACGGAGCTATAAGCCTGTCCCAAATAGCCAACTGGCAAGCCTACGAAGGCAAGGGGATTTGTGCCGTGGGTTGCATTAAGAATTTTATCAAGAGCCTTTTCACAGCCCTTTAAAATTATCTCGCTTGAGGTTAAGCCCCCAAGAGTAGCACCACATAGACAAAGCTCAGGGAAAACAAGGATTGAAACGCCCTGCTTGTCTGCCTTTTCTATTTCCTCAATTACTAAATTTGCGTTGTAGTCAGGATTGCCCAATTCAATGTAAGGGGACACTGCCTTTACCTTAACAAAACCATCTTTCATATAAAATACTCCTTATTTATAAAAAACACTTGAAATTTCTCGCCTTTTATTTTATTATATAATCATAAAAGTAAAATTTCAATATTATTTTTCATAAAAGGAGACAAATTATGAATATTGATAAAAGGGATTTAACACTTTTGTGCGATTTCTATGAGCTTACTATGGCAAGAGGCTACTTTAATTCCTCAATGAAGGACAAGATTGCCTACTTTGATGTATTCTTCCGTAAGGTGCCTGACGGTGGTGGCTATGCTATCTGTGCAGGACTTGAGCAGATTATTGAATATATCAAGTCAATTGAGTTCAAAAACGAGGACATTGAGTACCTTCGTTCTAAAAAAATATTTGACGAGGAATTTTTAGAGTATCTAAGGACCTTTAAGTTTACAGGCGATATTTGGGCTGTGCCTGAGGGAACTGTAATTTTCCCAGGGGAGCCAATTATGACTGTGCGTGCAAATGCAATGGAGGCACAATTTATTGAAACCTTTATTTTGCTCATATTCAACCATCAGTGCTTAGTTGCTACTAAGGCATCAAGAATTGTTCGTGCCTCACAGGGAAGAGCCGTTTCCGAGTTTGGCTCTCGTCGTGCCCATGGACCTGATGCTGCAATTTATGGTGCTCGTGCTGCATATATCGGTGGCTGTAATTCTACTGCCTGCACCCTTTCTGACATTATGTTTGGTGTGCCTGCTGGTGGCACTATGGCACACTCCTGGGTACAAATGTTTGGTGACGAATACGAGGCATTTAAAACCTACTGTCAGCTATACCCAAAGAATCCAACTCTATTGGTTGATACCTACAATGTATTGAAGTCAGGTGTGCCTAATGCAATTAAAGCATTTAAGGAGGTTCTTTCTGAGGAGGAAAGAAAGCATTGTGCAGTTCGTCTTGACTCAGGCGATATTACCTACCTGACTAAGAAAATAAGAAAAATGCTTGACACAGCGGGCTTGACTGATTGTAAAATTACTGTCTCCAACTCTCTTGATGAATATATCATTCGTGACATTTTAACACAGGGTGCTTCAGTTGATGCCTTCGGTGTTGGCGAAAGAATGATTACCTCAAAGAGTGAGCCTGTGTTTGGCTGTGTTTACAAGCTATGTGCCGTTGAGGATAATGGAGTAATTGAGCCAAGAATTAAAATCAGCGAAAACATAGCAAAAATTACAAACCCCGACTTTAAAAAGCTTTATAGATTTTATTCTAAGGAAACAGGTAAGGCAGAGGCAGACCTTATCACAATTCACGATGAGGTAATTGACAAAACTCAGCCCTACGAGCTTTTTGACCCTCAACACGTATGGAAGAAAAAGACAATGACCGACTACGAGCTTCGAGAAATGTTAGTGCCTATTTTTGTAGAGGGCAAGTGTGTTTATGAGTCTCCCTCTGTTAAGGAAATTCGTGACAACTGTCAAAGGGAGCTTGCAACAATGTGGGACGAGGTTTTAAGATTTGAAAACCCTCACAACTACTACGTTGACCTTTCCCAAAGGCTTTGGGACGAAAAGCATGAGCTTTTAAAGAAAAGATAGTATAAGCCTTCTGCACAAGGCACGCCCTAAAGGGTGCACTTGAGGGGGGAAGGTGTCTGCGTAGGTGGTGGATTAAGTGACACTCCAAGACACGAGTCTGTGACGAAGTGCGATTGGTTAGTGGAACTTATGCAAGCGAGTGAAACGAGTCGTAGAGGTGTAGCCTTGCAAGAGGCGTGAAATGTTGCGATAGGCTAACCCGATAGAGACGTAGCTGAATATATAAGTCGCATACCGACATAGAAAAGAGAAGAAAAATTGAAGAATTTTAAAATTTTAGCCATTGGTGATATAACAGGACCTTACGCCCTTGAATACCTTTCTAAGATTTTATGGAGAGTAAGACGAGAATACGGAGCAGATTTAGTTATAGCAAATGGCGAAAACAGTGCAGAGCCAAATGGCATTGACAGAGAGAGTGGCAAAAAGCTTTTTGAGTGTGGCGTTGATGTTATTACGACAGGTAACCACGTGTATAGAAAAAGCTCTGCTCACAGGTTTTTGGACGACGAGGACTATGTTTTAAGACCACTTAACTACCCAAGCGCAAACCCAGGACATGGAGATTGCATTATTAAGGCAAATGGCTACAACGTGCTTGTAATGAACGTTATGGGTCAGGTTTATATGGAGTGTGCCTCCTGTCCCTTTGAGGCAGTGGAAAAATGCCTTGAAAGAAACAAGGGAAGATATGATTTCTCAGTCCTTGACATTCACGCAGAGGCAAGTGGAGAGAAGAAAACTATTGCATATAGCTTTGCTGACCGACTTAGCGTGTGCTATGGCACTCACACCCACGTGCAGACAAACGACCCACAAATTTTGGAAGGAAGATGTGGCTATATTACCGACCTTGGTATGTGTGGTGCAGAGGAAAGCATTTTAGGAGTAAAAAAGGATGCTATTATTTCTAAAATCAGGTATAAGCTACCCTCAAAATTTGATTTTGCACAGGGCAAAATTGTTTGCGATATGGCACTTTTTGAAATAAATACAGACACAGGGTCCTGTGTTTCAGTTAAAAACATTAGAATAGGAGAATAATTATGAGAGCAAACGAGCTTTTAAGCTATATAAAAAATGGGGAGTTAAATTCTACCCTTGCAAAAATATACGGAGAGGAAAACGTAAGCGAGCAAATTGAAAGATATAGCGAGGCAATCACGGACTTTATTTCTCTTTATGGGGACCTTGAGGTATCAATTTTCTCTGTGCCTGGCAGAAGCGAGCTTTCTGGTAACCACACCGACCACAATCACGGTAAGGTTATGGCAGGCTCTATCAATCTTGATATTATAGCTATTGCGACTAAGACAGAAAATGGTGTTATCACTATAAAATCCAAGGGCTTCCCTGAGGACGTGGTTGACACAAAATCATACACTTCCCCCAACGAAAAGGACTTTTTCAAGTCAAATGCGCTTATTGCAGGTATGGCTAAGGCGTTTTCAGAAAGAGGCTTAGGTGTAGGTGGCTATACTGCTTACACAACCTCAAACGTATTTAAGGGCTCAGGACTTTCGTCCTCTGCTGCCTTTGAGGTAATGGTTGGTAATATTCTTAACTACTTCTATAATGAGGGCAGGGTGGAAAACACCGAGATTGCTAAAATGGCTCAATACGCAGAAAACGTATTCTTTGGCAAGCCCTGTGGACTTATGGACCAAATGGCTTGCGCCGTTGGTGGCTTCGTTTACATAGATTTTGAGGATACCTCAAAGCCAATTATTGAAAAAATCCCCTTTGACCTAAGTGCTAAGGGCTATGCACTTTGCATTGTAAATACAGGTGGTAACCACGCAGACCTGAATGACGATTACGCATCTGTGCCAGCAGAAATGAAGAGTGTGGCTGGCTATTTTGGAAAGCAATACCTTCGTCAGCTTGACAAAAACACTGTGCTTTCTGCTTGTGAGCAATTAAGAAATGTGGTTGGTGACAGAGCAATTCTTCGTGCAATTCACTTCTTTAATGAAAACGAGCGTGTTGAGGTGCAACGTCAAGCACTTCGTGAGGAAAATATTGACCTATTCTTTAAGTACGTAAAGAAATCAGGTCGCTCCAGCTTTATGTATCTACAAAACGTGTTTACAACTAAAAACGTACAGGAGCAGGGCTTGTCCCTTGCCCTTGCACTTACTGACTCCTACCTTGAGGGTACTGATAGTGCCTTCCGTGTTCATGGTGGTGGCTTTGCAGGTACAATTCAAGCCTTCGTGCCCTTTAGCCTTGTTAGTCAGTACAGAGAAATTATTGACTCTGCCTTTGGTAAGGGTGCTTGCCACGTTTTGAGAATCCGTCCAGATGGCGCAATTAAGGTAATCTAATGCTTGAGGCTTATACACTTTTTTCAGGCTCAAGTGGTAATTGTATTTTTGTTAGTGATGGAGATACCAGCATTTTAATTGATGCAGGAAAAAGCCAAAGGGCGATTCAAACCGCCCTTTGTTCTTTAGGTAGAGGGCTTGACAAAATCTCCGCTATCTTTCTAACCCACGAGCATTCAGACCACACCTGTGGTCTTGAGGTTATTTCCAAGACCTATGGAATACCTGTTCATATTACCTATCCGTCATACTCAAATTTGGTAAAGGCAGATACCTTTTTGTCAAAATGTGCAGAGGTACACGATGTAATTTATCAGGTGGAGTGTGGGAATTTAACTATAAAATCCTTTCCAATCCCTCACGATAGTGCTCAAAACGTAGGCTATATAATCTCAAATGGAGAGAGCACCTTAGGAATTGCAACGGATATGGGCTACGTTACCGAGCGAATAGCAAGTGAGCTGTCAACCTGTCACAAAGTAATTATTGAGTCTAACCACGATATTGAAATGGTAAAAAAGGGACCCTACCCACCCTATCTTAAGGAAAGAATACTTTCAAAAAACGGACATCTTTCAAACGAAATTTGTGCCAAGCTTTGCGTTTATCTTGCAGAGTGCGGCATTGACCAAATAACCCTTGCCCACCTAAGTCGTGAAAACAACACTCCAGACTTAGCCTTCGACACCTCGAAAAAGGCACTCGATGAGGCAGGGCACAACGTGATTTTAAGAGTGGCAGGACCGAATACAATAGTAAAAGCCATTGATTGATGGCTTTTACAGTTATGAATTTGCTACGTGAACCCCCAAAAAAACGTGGTCTTTTTTGAGGAACCCCTACACGCGACCCCCAAAAAAACGTGGTCTTTTTGGGGAACCCTACACGCGAACCCCCCAAAAAAACGTGGTCTTTTTGAGGAACCCCTACACGCGAACCCCCAAAAAGTCGCAGACTTTTTTGGGGAACCCCTACACGCAAATGTTATGAGTTTCCTTTGGAAACGTTGAAGATAAGTAAAATTTAGCATAATTCCATTTTGGAATTTTAAAATGGCGAACAAAAATTAAACGTACGAAACACTCATAACGTCGACAAAACTTGCAAGGAAGGCTTGAAAGGAACGAAATGACTGATTTTCAACAAAGGCTAATACAAGTAGCCGACCAAAATGAAATTACGAAAAATTTAATAAGCAAGGAAAAATCCGCAGTTTTAGAAAAGCTAAAGGACAGGCTTGTAGAAGCTAACAAGACTCTTAATCTGACGGCTATTTTGGACGATGAGGGCGTTATTCTGAAGCATTTTGTGGATTCCTGTGCCTGTGTGCCTTACGTGCCACAGGGTGCTAAGGTCTGTGACGTTGGCTGTGGTGGTGGCTTTCCGTCCCTTGTAATTTCGATTTTAAGGGACGACGTGTCTGTTTTTGGCGTTGATAGTGTTACTAAAAAGGTAAATTACGTTAAAGAAACAGGCAAGCTTTTTGGCTTAAATGTTGATACCTCCAACAGACGTGCCGAGGAGCTTGGCAAGGACTCTGATTATAGAGAAAAATTTGATATTGTAACTGCTCGTGCAGTTGGCAAGCTCAATTTACTTTGTGAGCTTTGCTTGCCGTTAGTGAGCGTTGGTGGTGCTTTTATTTCAATGAAGGCACAGACCACAAGCCAGGAGCTAAAGGAAGCCGAAAAAGCAATTGCCCTTTTAGGTGGCAAGGTGGAAAAGGTAATAAATTACACGCTTACAAACGGAAACGAGTGCCTTGACCGTGCAATCGTAGTAATAAGAAAGGTTAAGCCCACACCTATGGCTTACCCAAGGAATAACTCGCAGATAGCGAAGAAACCACTATGAAAGGTCCACAGGACCTTTCAGTTATGAGCTTACTTTGTAAGCGTTATGATTCAACTTTGTTGAAGTTATGAATTTGCTTTCGCAAATGTTATGGGTTTGCTTTCGCAAACACTTGAGATTAGTACAGATTTGGAAAGGAGCAGAGTATAAAATGAGAAAAGCTAAAATATTATCATTAACACTTGTATGCTTGCTTGTACTTGTTTGCCTGTTTAGTAGCTGTGCATTTTTGCAGGGCTTAGGCGATCAGGTTGTTACCTCGGGGTATTTTGAATTTGCCTCCATTGAGAAAAGTGAGGCTTTGGAAACAACGACCCTGAGTGTAATTAGCTCCTGTCCTGTATCTATTTATAAATATGAAGCAAGCCTTATTTTCGTAAACGAGTATGACCAAGAGTTTTACGAAACCGAAACTGTAATCAAGGAAGTGGAAATTCCTGCAAACGAGGAATTTCAAATTAACTTTACTGCAAGCAATGACCTGATAACAGATGCAACTCGCTTCAAGCTAAAAATACAAGGCAGGTCCAAGGAAAGGCTATCAAGCCTTGAAAATGAGGAGTATCAAGTAACCTTTAAGTATGGTGCAAGGGTAATTGAGGTGCAAACAGTTAAGTTTGGAGAAAGCCCCACCTTGCCCCAAATGGAATACGTAGGAAACGAATATTTTCATAGCTGGTGCAAGGATAAGTCCTTGTCCACACAGGTTGAGCCCGATTCTCAAAAAATATATAGAGACACTACCTATTATGCAAAATACGTGCCTGACTTAGATAAGGTTGACACACAGGTGCATAACGATGGACTACCCTCAGTTGTAACTATAAAGACACAACAGGCAGGATGGGGAATAAATGGCTATGCTCAGCTTGCTACACAGGGCTCAGGCGTTATTGTAAAAATTGAAGATGGCAAGGCATACGCCTTGACAAATGCTCACGTGGTGCACAGTGCAGGAATGAGTTTACTTGACGTAGAGATAACTGATTGCTTTAATAGAATCTATAAGGCAAAAATGTCCTCTCTTGACGGAACAGTAGCATTAAGAACGGACTACGACCTTGCACTTTTGGAATTTGATATAATTGACGACAAGCTATGCGCTGTAAAAATGGCAGATAGCAACCCTTCGCTTAATGCTTGTGTTGTGGCAGTTGGCACACCTGAGGGAATGAGAAACTCCGTGACCTATGGGGAGTGCGTAACCTATCAGAAGGCAACGGGCGAGGTCAATTTAGGCTTTGATGTGCTTTGGCACAATGCCGATATAACTCACGGCTCAAGTGGTGGCGCACTTTTCAATTCAAGCGTTGAATTAGTGGGCATAAACTACGCAGGCACAGACGATAAGGAGCAAAGCTACGGAATAGCAATTCCAATAACAAAGGTAAAGGAATTTATAAGCAGTTATACTAAAATAACAATTGAATAATTATTCAAAATTCAATGTATATAATGAATATTTTTAAGACGTGTGTAAAAAATAATTAAATAAATATAAATTTCCTTTGTTTGTTAACAACTTGTTCACAATTATATGCTACAATTGTGTATATTTTTTAAAGCCTTCCCCTTGAGGGGAAGGGGGACCGTCTAAAGACGGTGGATGAGGTGTAGCCTCGCAAGAGGCGTGACCAAAGAAAAAATTATGAATGAAAACAACAATAAACATTTAACTCCTTTGTCTCAAGATTTAAGAAAAAATATGACAAAGGAAGAAAAGAAGCTATGGTATGATTTTCTTAAAAAAATACCATATCAATTTAACAGACAAAAGGTATTAGGGAAATACATAGCAGATTTTTATTGTGCACAAGCTAAGCTTGTGGTGGAGCTTGATGGTTCACAGCACTATGAAGAAGAAAATCAACAAAAGGACAAGGAAAGAGACCAATATTTGAGCGAAATGGGTGTAAAGGTACTTCGCTTTTCGAATTTAGAAATGTTAGAAAACTTTAAGGGAGTTTGTTCAGCAATTCTTATTGAAATCGAAAAGAGAATAAAGTAGGGTGGTCCTACA
>JAFUNF010000033.1 GCA_017473085.1 Clostridia bacterium | reverse complement strand
TGCATATTTTACCTTGTCGACAAGCTTATTCTTAAGACCCTCAAAAACAGTTACAGCTTCAGTTTCCTTACCACCACAATGCCAGCCACCGATTATGTAGCCTGTGTTACCTAAAGATCCAATTACACACACGTCCCCAGCATTTTTGCTAAATGGAAGAACTCCATCATTCTTAAGTAGAACTGCACTGTCCTCTGCACCCCTGCGAGCCAAGGCTCTGTGCTCTGGGCAAAGCTGAACTCTCTTTGCCTCCTCAACGTTAACGCTACGATACGGATTATCAAGAACACCTAATTCTTCCTTAAGGTCAAGAATTCTTAAAACAGACTTGTCAAGCTGTTCCTCTGTGATTTTGCCCTCAGCTATTAGCTCCTCTAAGTGAAGACCATAACAGCTTGACATCATTTCAATATCACAGCCTGCATTCATAGCAAGATATGCAGCCTCCTTACGATTTTCGCAAACACCATGAGTAATAAGCTCATCAAATGCACCAAAGTCACTGATTACAACACCATTGTAGCCCCATTCGCCTCTTAGAATATCCTTTACAAGATGCTCATTTCCTACACAGGGTACGCCATTTACTATATTGAAGGCAGTCATAACCATCTTAACACCTGCATCAACTGCACTCTTGTAGGCTGGCAAATAATATTCACGCAAATTACGCTCACTAATATCAACCGTATTGTAATCACGACCTGCCTCAACAGCACCATAGGCTGCAAAGTGCTTAACACAACCAGCAATATTATATTTGCCCATATCTCCCTGATAGCCTTGAACAGTAGCCTTTGCCATTTCTCCGTTTAGGTATGGGTCCTCTCCACTTGATTCCATAACTCTGCCCCAACGTGGGTCACGCACTAAGTCAACCATAGGAGCAAAGGTAACGCTCATACCATCAAGGCTAGCCTCCTTAGCAGCCATTTGTGCAAGGTCCTTAGCAAGTCCTCTGTCAAAGGACGATGCAACTGCAAGATTAATTGGATATATAGTTCTATGTCCGTGTATAACATCCTGCATAATCATAAGAGGATTTTTGTATTTACTGTTCTTTAAATAGTTAGATTGTGCATCAATCATAGTTTCTGCACCAACAAGGTTTAGGGATGTACCAACATCGTAAACCATACCCTTGTCAAACTTGATAGCACTATTAGGACCAGTTATAATATCGTACGTACCACCCTTTGTTAAAAAAGTCGCAGTTGTCAACTGCTCTAACTGAAAAATCTTTTGCTTAAGCGACATTTTCGCAAGCATTTCTTTTGTTCTTTGGCTCATCTTTTTCTCCTTCGGCAAATGCCATTTTTTACTACTCATATTGTACCACGCACACTCCCTAATGTCAACATTTTTCACCCTTGCTTTCATTTTTCCAAAGGAAAGATTTCATTGCACACAAGTACGATTTCATCACGCAGTGATTTCATCGTGAAACGATTTCATCCTCGTAAGAGGATTTCATTCCCTTGCCTCTGCACAAGGCACGCCCTAAAGGGTGCCCTTGTCAGCGACCAACCAAATACTCGCCTCTGCACAAGGCACGCCCTAAAGGGTGCCCTTGTCAGCGGGAGGTGGATTTTGCAAAGCAAAAGACGGAGGGGTAGTATTTAACCCTTTCAAAGAAAGGATTTCATTGCCACTTGTAGCGACTTCATCAACGCAGTTGATTTCATCGTGCATAGCACGATTTCATTAAAAGCAATGAAGCAACGCTTCATTTCAAGCACGACATCGTCGTGTATTTCAAGATAGCTTTAGCTATCATTTCAAGTGCGTAGCACATTTCATTAAAAAAGGCACTTCGCTTTGAAGTGCCTTTTTTCTATTATGTATCCGTCGTGACGAGATAGATGGTGAGGAAAAATCGTCGTTTTCAACCGAAGGAATACTTCGTATTTCGAGAGGTGAAAACGGCGATAATAACCCCATATAAAATGAAGAAAGGTGGCACACCTTTCAACCTTATTTCGTAGCTTAACAAAAAGAAAAGCAAGAACTTCCGTCCTTGCTTTCTATTAGTTTATACTACGGGGTTATGGTTTTACCAGCAGGTATCCGTCAAAACAGTAAGTCTTTTATGTCAGCCGTCGAAGTACCCTTAGTTACGGTTACTTCTCCCTCTCCAAAGTCAAACGTCTCCGTTGATGTTGCAATATCATTAGGAGAAAACTCCATTATGTCCTCGCTTGAAATAACCTCAAGCTTGTATTCTGGTTTAATATACATTCTTATACCCTCCTTATTGCTGTGAAGTGGTTGTCAAGTCCTCATAGCTTGAAGCACCACTAAGTGTTTCTGTTATTGAGCCATTATTTGCATAGTATGAAGCCACACCAGCAGGTGTTTGAATTAAGCAATAGCCACAGCAATATACCTTTACCTTTGCAAGGTCGATTGGGTCAGCGCCCTCAACCTCAACAATACCACTCAAGCCTGAAACTCTCATTTCAAACATATCGTAGTTTTCAGCTCTTGCTGAAATATTAACCACACCAGCCTTTTGTGCAGTAACTGCACCTGTGCTATCAAATATGTCAGCGTTTTCGCCTAATGCATTAACTGTACCTGCAACAAGTCCATAGCCAACTACTGTAAAATCAGTGTTCTCATTATATAGTGCAAGTGCCTCATGGTCAACCTTAAAGCCTTGAATGATTGCACTAACGCCCATTTCAATCTCGGTTGCAGAATAACCAACAAATGCAAAGATTGCCTTCGCTTGACCAACGCCACCCTCTGTGTGGTTCTGTTCACATCTTTCACAGTAATATTCTATATCGCCAGCCTCAAAGAACTTAGTTACACCCTCGTAAACAATCTCTGAAATTGAAGATTGTAGGTGACCAAGTGCAGGGGAGGTTATTTCCTCGCCTGTCTTTATACCACAGAAGCAGTAGAAGGTTGAGCCCTCTGGTAGTGTACAGTCTGCCTGTGAAACTACTGTTGCTCTTGGGCTTGATATATGCTTAGTTGCATCAACCTCAAGGGTTGTATTGTCGTTTGTATATTGTGTATCATCACTTGAGCCACCAAGATTGTAAAGCGTAAAATACTTGTTTGATGCACAGAAGAATACACTTTCATCGCCATTTAAGGATGGGGAATAGTTCGCGTTTGTATCAACGATAGTAACACAGCTCAAATCTGTATCTGCAGGGTTAGCAAACACGTAGCTTATGCCCTTTGCTCTGTTTTCTCTCATACCAATTCTTACGTTTTCCATATCGCCAAGACATACTATTGTAAACTTGTTGCCAGTCTTACCACAATCATAGAAGCAACCATCATATACCCAAAGCTCTTTAACTGTCGTTGGTAATACCATTACAGGGTTTAGGTTGTAGTTAGCATCAAAGCCTGTACCACTGTCTCTCTTATAGAAAAGAGTCAAGGTATTTGGGAAATAGTACACATCAGGTCTTGTTGGCTGAACAAAGCTATCAAACAAAAACTCTCCGTTTTCGTCAAGAACGTTAAACCAGTCCTGAACAAAATACATATTGTTGTTGTAAGCAAACGCACCATGTCCACCACCGTTTGTCTTTAGCTCGTAAAGATTTGCTGGTAGATATACAGCCTTAAGATTAGTGCAATTCTTAAATCCACGGTCAGGAATTAGTGTGCAGTCGTCTGGGAATGCAACAGCCTTTAGATTTGTATTGTTTGAGAAAACCTCACAGCTTGGAAGATTAAGCGTGGACTCTCTTGGGAAGTACACAAACTCAAGGCTATCCATTGAATGGAAGGAGCTTTGTAGTATTTTCAACGAGCTACCTGTAAATTTGATAGCCTTTACGCTATCACAGTTTGCAAAAGCATTATTTTCAATGTAAGATATTTTCGAGGAAAGCTCAAAAACGCCGTCGTTTCTCGATGAAGAAATTGTTTTTAATTTGTTGCAATTTTCAAAAGCACTTGTTCCAAATTCTTGTAAATTAGGAAAAGCCTCATTGAAGTTGACACTAACAAGGGCGGAGCAGTTTCTAAAAATATTGCCTTGCTTACCTGTAACTTCAGGAGAATAAGCAAGAGTAAGGCTGGTAAGCTTTGCATCGTTGTAAAATGCATCCTGCAAGCAGCCCTTCTTAAATACGAACGTCTCAATGTTATAAATAACCTCAAGGTTAGGGTTATATCTAAATAAACAGTTTTGGTTTGTAGAAACCGTTGTCATATTTGGAGCAAGTGTCAATTCAATCAAATTTGAAAAGCCTTGAACACATTGGGTTACAACACCTGTAACATACTTCACCGAGGTAGGAAACTCAAGACGGTAAACGTTTGTCTCATTCCATCCAGGATTTGAGTCTGTTGCGGTTTCCATAGCGCTATTAAGCGAGGTAAAGCTGTATTGCCAAAGAACCGAACCACTTTCATATGCATTTTTCTCCATTATGTAGTATGTCGGGAAGGTGTAGAAGGTTGTACCATCTCCAATAACTACTCTTGCGTAGGTTTCGCCGTCCTCCATATATGGAGTAAAGCCGTTTGTACTGTCAGTTCTACCAACAGTAATGCTCTCGTCAAAGAACGAAAGCTCGCCATAAGCATTGTTGTCCTGTGGCTTAAGCACAGTTTCAGCGCTTACTGAAATAGCAAGCAAGCACACAAGAAGTGCCACCATAGAAACAACCAATAATAGCTTCTTTTTCATAAAAATTCCTTTCATCTTTTTATTTCAAAGCAAAGGGTGTCCCCTTTATTTTCATCACGCAGTGATTTGATCGTGAAACGATTTCATCCGACCTTAGTCAGATTTCATCCTCGCAAGAGGATTTCACTTCTTGCCTACCTCTGATGAGGTAGGTGGCACGACCTGTGGTCGTGACGGAGGGAGAGAATCCAACCCTTGCTTTGCGTAGGGGTCCTCGAAAAGTCACAGACTTTTTGGGGTTCTCGTGAGGTTTTCATCACGCAATGAAAATTTTTACTTCTCCTATTAGAACAATAAATCCTTAATATCAGCAGTAGATGTACCCTTAGTAACCTCTACTTCTCCCTCTCCATAGCCTTCCCCTTTGTTCGGAGGGGAAGGGGGCGATTCCCCTGTGAGGGGAAATGTCGCAAAGCGACAAAAGGGTTGCGCCCTGCTAAAGGGCCCCAAAGGTGGTGGATTAAGTGACACTCCAAGAACACGAGCCAAAACGAAGTGTGATTGGTTAGTGGAACTTATGCATGGGAGTGTAACGAGTCGTAGAGGTGTAGTCCTATTAGAACAATAAATCCTTAATATCAGCAGTAGATGTACCCTTAGTAACTTCTACTTCCCCTTCTCCAAAGTCAAACGTCTCCGTTGATGTTGCAATATCGTTTGGAGAAAACTCCATTATGTCCTCGCTTGAAATAATTTCAAGCTCATATTCTGGTCTAATGTACATTCTCATATTCCTCACTTTCATTTTTTGGATGCTACAACAGTATTGTAGCTAACCGCAGTAGGTAATACCTCTGTAATAGCACCCTCACTTACGTAGTAAGAATCTGTTGTAGTGCCGTCGCTAGTTAGGTAGTAGCCACAGCAATATAGTGCCAAATCAGCATACGCACCATTTACCTCGTCGCTACCCTCAAGACCGGATATCTTCATTTGGAAAAGGTCATACTTTTCACTTCTTTCAGAAATGTTAGCTACCGCAGCTCCATCAACTATAACGTTACCACTTGCATCGAATAGCTCAGTTACCTCACCAAGCTTCTTTTGTGTACCTGCCAAAACTCCATAGCTTACAATCTTGTTATCATAGAGCGAATTGTAAAGCTCCAATGAGTCGTAGTTAACAGCAATAGTCTGCAAAATAACCTTACTGTCGCCAACCTCTGGCACAGAAAATCCTGGATTTACAAACACCGCAGGAATATCAGTTGTAGTGCTATTGTCACAGCCCTCTCTTGTACAACCCTCAACGCAAGTACCAGTAGCTAAAGGACCATTAGCAAACTCCTTAACAACACCAATAACGTGTTGACCTCTGTAAAACGCCTCACATCTGTTGTAGTTGTAGAACAAGCAAACGTTTGAAACATCGCCTCTTTCCTGTGTTACCTTGTAGTCAACAAGAGTAATCTTTCCATTATATGTGCTTGAGTTTTCAGAAATAATTCTTTCCATAAGTGCTGTTGCTTGCTCAAGGTTACCATCAAAATAGATAGTAGCACTCTTGTTAGCAATAAGCTCGGAAATACTCTTCACATAAGTGTTGAGCAAGTTCTTTGAAATTACAAGAACATCAGCTCCGCCTGTATAAAGATATGCATTGTTGCCTGGACAAGTAATCAAATTCTCGCCAATTGTAAGCTTTGTAAGGTCTGAGCCTCTAAACGACTCATTGTTCAAATAGAGCACTGAGTTAGGAATTACAATCTCCTTAACTCTTTTGTTTTCTCTCAAGATCTGGCAAGCGATAATTTCCATACCATCGCCAAAGTCAACCTCGGAAACAGAGCCAATGCCACCAACTATGTGAAGCATAGTGTCAGGATACCACAAGCATTGAAGGTTGTCAGCTCTTGACCAGGTATTAGATGTGCCGTAGTTACCCTCCATATCGCATTGGAAATCACAGTCTCTGAAGTTACCAACTACAATCTTGTTACCTGTTGCCGCAAATTGCGCATCGTAACCAACGTAACCATAGTTATCACTGTCACGACCAATACCAACTGCATCTTGAAGCTTAATATCATCGGCTGTATCGTTTGGATCGCCTGCTGGCAAGTAAATACCCTCAAGAACCTTAAGAGTTCTGTTCTCTGTCCAAGATGGAACGTCGGAGCACTTTCTAGTGCCGTCGTATGTATAGTATCTCAAATCAACGGCTCTTACCTTAGACAAGGTGTATTTAGCCGCAGTGTACTTAGGATATGTCTGTGTACCAACGTTATCGTCAGTATAGGTTTGGTCCTCCCAAGTAAGCTCGTAATCGGAAATGTACCAAACGAGTGAGTAATACTTGCCGTCCTCCTCGTCGTATTCCCACATAGCAACCTCAGTTATAGGGTTACCATTTTCGTCAACGTAGGAAAGAGTAACGGTATCAGTGTAGCCCTTTCTTACGTACTTTGTGCTGTCTGCCGTGTAAAACCACTTTTGATAGTGAACAATGCTCGAGCTATCTCTGAGTGTAAAGGTATCATCATAGTCCTCAACTCTTGTAGCGCTAACAGACAACGCAAGCAAAACGCAAAGAACAGAAATGATAGATAGCATTAAGACAATTTTCTTTTTCATAAAAAACTCCTTTTATGTTTTATACAAAAATATATTAACACGGGTGTGGAAAATTGTCAAGTCGCACAAAAAAAAAAAAAAAACACTAAGTTTTT
>JAFUNF010000032.1 GCA_017473085.1 Clostridia bacterium | reverse complement strand
TTAGTTTCAGAGGAAGAGCTGGTAAGAGTTATTCACTTGATCAACTCTCGTCCACGTAAATGCCTTGACTATCTTTCTCCTTTGGATTTTATTTCTAAAAAGTGTTGCACTTGACTTGACAACTTGCCGACCGTCTAAAGATGGTGGATGAGGTGTAGCCTCTAAAAGAGGCGTTAATATTTTCGGTTATGAAAATTGCTCTGTGATGAAATTACTGCCACGAAAATCCCAAAAGCTCATACTTCTTTTTCGTCTTGCTTTATATCGTTGTAGGTAAGCATTGGGATTTCTCCTTTTTTGATGTATTGTCGCTTTTCTTTATTTTACCACAAAAGCGAGGAAGTTACAATATTTATTTTATAGCCAAAAGGAATGGCATAAAATTGTGAAAATTGCACAAAATTGTACCTTTTCTTGAAATTTTTTACACAAAATGCACAAAAAATATTGCAAGGTGGGAAATTATGTGCTACAATCAATATATAAAAATAAGCAAGATACATATAATGGTAATTGAGTGGGTCTTGACTACATAAGAAAAGAGGAAATTTTACAATGGCGAAGTATGTTACAAATGACATTCGAAACGTGGCTATTTTAGGTCACAGTGGAAGTGGCAAAACCGAAACAGTTGAGGCTATGCTATGGCGTGCTAAGGCTACTGACCGTTTGGGTCGTGTTTGCGATGGTAACACTGTTTCCGACTACGATAGCGAGGAAATAAAAAGAGGCATTTCAATCGGCACATCTGTTTTGAATCTTGAGTGGCAGGGCACAAAGATTAACCTATTTGACTGTCCAGGCTTTTTGGGCTTTGCAGGAGAGGTTAAGAGTGCTTTAAGAGTTGCTGATGCTGTGCTTATCAACGTAGATGCTAAGTCAGGCATGGAGGTTGGTACTGAAATTGGTTGGTACAACGCACTTCAAGCAGGATTGCCAAGAGCCTTCTTTATTAATAAATGTGACGACCCTGATGCAGATTATGACAAGGTATTCAACCAATTAAGAGATGAATTTGGTAAAAATCTTTGCCCTGTATTTATTCCAATTAAGGAAGCGACAGGCACAATGATGGTTGATTTAATGACAATGACCTGCTTCCGTTACCTACCTAATGGCGAAAGACAAGAGGAGGAAATGACACCTTCACGTTTAGAGGTTGCCCAACAGTATGAGGAAATCTTTATGGAGGCTGTGGCTCAAACATCTGAGGAGCTTCTTGAAAAGTTCTTTGAGGGTGAAAAATTCACACAGGAGGAGTGCGAAAATGCACTTCACGAGGGTATGATTACAGGCTCTATTGTTCCTGTTTGGGCTGGTAGTGCTTCCAATATGAGAGGTATTTATTCAATTCTTACCTCAATTGCAAAATCCTTCCCAAGACATACCGCTAAAAAGGTTGAAATGGATACCGAGGGTGGCGATGTTGCTATCGAGCGTGAGGGCGAGTGTAAGCTATTTGTATTCAAAACAATTGCTGACCCATTCGTTGGTCGTGTTTCCTTCTATAAGGTAATGAATGGCGAGCTTAAGAAGGATATGACTCTTAAAAACGTTTCCACAGGACAAGTAGAAAAGTTTGCAAAGATTTACACAATTTGTGGTAAAAAGCAGACCGAGGTTGACTCCCTTGCTTGTGGCGATATTGGTGTAATTTCTAAGCTTCAAAATACTAATACAAACGACACTCTTTGCGAAAAATCCGACACAGAGTACGCAAAAATAGTATTCCCAGAGGCAAATATGACAATGGCAATTAAGGTTGACTCCAAGGACGAGGACAAGGTTGCTAATGCAATTGCAAAGATGCTTGACGAGGATAAGACCCTTAAGTATGAGAACTTTGCAGAAACAGGCGAATTGCTCCTAAAGGGTGTTGGCGATGTTCATCTTGACGTAATAGTTTCAAGACTAAAATCCCGTTATGGTGTAAACGTTTCACTTGTTCAACCTAAGATTGCGTATAGAGAAACAATCAGAAAGACAGTTTCTGTTGAGGGTAAGCACAAAAAGCAGTCTGGTGGTGCTGGTCAATACGGTCACGTTAAGATTACATTCTCCCGTGGCGACGATGAGGGCCTAACCTTTGTAACAAGCGTTGTAGGTGGAGAGGTACCAAAGGGCTACTTCCCAGCAGTTGAAAAGGGACTTCAGGAGGCTATGCTTCAGGGCGTGCTTCTCGGCTATCCAATGGTTGGACTTAAGGCTGACCTGACAGGTGGCTCATATCACGACGTTGACTCTAACGAGCTTTCCTTTAAGCTTGCTGCAAGACTTGCTTATAAGGAGCTTGTAAATGCAAATCCTGTATTGCTTGAGCCAATCGGCACACTTAAGGTAAGCGTACCTGAATCAATGGTGGGCGACGTTATGGGTGACCTTAACAAGCGCCGTGGCAGAGTTTTAGGTATGGAGCCAGACGCATCTCATCCAAAATATACAGTAGTTGAGGCAGAGGTGCCAAAGGCAGAAATGACCGACTACGTTATCTCCCTGCGTGCAATGACACAGGGCAGAGGAAGCTTTACCTTCCACTTTGTAAGATACGAGGAAGTGCCACAACAAATTGCATCTAAGGTAGCACCAAGGGAATAAAGCCTTCCCCTTGAGGGGAAGGGGGACCGTCTAAAGACGGTGGATGAGGTGTAGCCTCTAAAAGAGGCGTAATAACAATATGAATGAAACAAATAATAAATGCTTAACTCCTTTGTCTCAAGGACTTAGGAAAAATATGACGAAAGAAGAAAAACACCTCTGGTATGATTTCTTAAAGAAGATACCATATCAGTTTAATCGTCAAAAAGTAATAGGCAAATATATAGCAGATTTTTACTGTTCAAAAGCAAAGCTTGTAGTGGAGCTTGATGGCTCACAGCACTATGAAGAAGAAAAACAACGAAAGGATAAGGAAAGAGACCAATATTTGAGCGAAATGGGTGTAAAGGTACTTCGCTTTTCGAATTTAGAAATGTTAGAAAACTTTAAGGGAGTTTGTTCAGCAATTCTTATTGAAATCGAAAAGAGAATAAAGTAGGGTGGTCCTACA
>JAFUNF010000031.1 GCA_017473085.1 Clostridia bacterium | reverse complement strand
TATTTCATTTTCGGGTATAACCCTAATACTACAGGCTACGCACAAGTGCGTCAAAAAAGGACCTGCCAGTCACGCATGCTCTACTTGCTACCCATTAAATGGGTCACGTGGGTCTGGTAAGCTTATTTGTTCCGCTTCCTTGTCCTGTTCCAATTGATTTTTTATGTATTGTTTGATTACTGCTGTGTTCTTGCCTGTCGTGTCCACATAGTACCCCTTACACCAAAATTCGCGGTTTCGGTATGCAAATTTCATATTCCCCCATTTTTGGAATATCTGCAAACTAACTTTTTCCTTTTAGATACCCCATAAATCCCGAAACTCTCATTTTTGGTGGTATGCTCAATAGTAGGTGTATGTGGTCGGGACAGACTTCTCCCTCTATTATTTCCACTCCTTTCCATTTGCATAACTGTCGTATAATTTCTCGTATTTCCACTCTTTTTTCTTCGTAAAATACCTTTCTTCTATACTTTGGGGCAAATACTATATGATACTTGCAATTCCATTTCGTGTGTGCTAAACTATTATTGACATTATTTCATTCATATTAATGTCCTCCTAATGTGTTTTTGTTTGTGCAACTGGCAGGTCGCTCTTTCATTATACCACATTAGGAGCTTTTCTGTTTTCCTCATCGGCTTTAGCCTCTACTGAACCACGCGACTATCGCGTGGTTTTCGTTGACACAAAAAGAGATTGTCACAAGCGACAATCTCTTTTTGTTTTATTTCATTTTCATTGAAAGTGCTAACTTAACCTTTTCGACAATGCCACGGGCGTTGAGGTTATAATGCTCGATAAGCTCCTTAGCTGGACCACTCTTGCCGAAAACGTCCTCGATACCGTGTCTTACAACAGGTACTGGGCATACGCCACAAAGAGCCTCGCACACTGCTGAGCCAAGTCCACCTATGATATTATGCTCCTCGCTTGTTACGATAGCACCTGTTTGTTGTGCCTCAGCAAGCAGGGTTTCCACATCAAGTGGCTTTACTGTGTGCATATTTACAACGGCAACGCTAATGTCCTCTGCCATAAGCATTTCACGAGCAATCAATGCTTCCTCAACCATCATACCATTTGCAACTATGGTTGCATCAATTCCGTCAGCAAGCTTTATTGCCTTACCGATTTCAAACTTATAGTCGGGATTGTCGTTGATAATTGAAATAGGAAGTCTGCCAAAGCGAAGGTATGCAGGACCTTGATACTTAATAACAGCCTCAACTGCTGCCTTAGCCTCAACTGCGTCACTTGGATTGATAACAACCATACCAGGAATTGTACGCATAAGGGCGATGTCCTCATTACATTGGTGAGTTGCACCATCCTCACCTACGCTGATTCCTGCGTGAGTTGCACAGATTTTTACGTTTAGGTGGGGGTAGCCAATTGAGTTTCTGATTTGCTCAAAGCTTCTACCTGCGGCAAACATTGCAAAGGTAGATGCAAATGGAATTTTTCCAACTGTTGAAAGACCAGCAGCTACGCAGAACATATTGTTTTCTGCAATACCACAATCAAAAAATCTTTCAGGGAATTTCTTTTTGAATATACAGGTTTTGGTAGCCTCAGCAAGGTCGGCATCAAGAACAACTATGTCCTTATAAACTGCACCAAACTCGGCAAGAGCATTACCATAAGCCTCTCTTGTAGCAATCTTATCTGCCATCTTAATTACCTCCTAAGGACTTTTTGTATTCCTCAAGCTCGGCAATAGCACACTCGTATTGCTCCTGATTTGGAGCCTTTCCGTGCCAGCCTGCTTGATTTTCCATAAAGGAAACGCCCTTACCCTTAATTGTCTTAGCTACAATTGCAGTTGGCTTGCCCTTTATAGTCTTAGCCTCCTCGAAGGCCTTTAGAATTTCTTCATGGTTGTGTCCGTCAATATTGATAACGTGCCAGCCAAATGATTTTAGCTTAGTTGAGTAAGGCATAATGTTCATAACGTCCTTAACCTTACCATCAATTTGCAAGCCGTTATTGTCGATAATTAAGCAAAGATTATCAAGCTTATAGTGAGCTGCAAAGGTAATTGCCTCCCAAACCTGACCCTCTTGGCTTTCGCCATCGCCTAAAATACAATAGGTTCTGAAAAGCTTACCATCAAGCTTTGCACCAAGTGCCATGCCACAAGCAACTGAAAAGCCTTGACCAAGGGAGCCTGCTGACATATCAACGCCCTTAATGGTTTTCATATCAGGGTGACCCTGAAGTAAGCCGTTTGTATGTCTGAATGAGGTTAGCTCGCTTTTGTTGAAGTAGCCCTTATGTGCAAGTGCAGAGTAATAACCTGGGCAAGAATGTCCCTTTGATAAAACAAAGCGATCCCTGTTTTCGTCGTCGGGGCGAGCTGGGTCAATCTCTAATTCTGAAAAGTACAGACATGCAAAAAGGTCTGCTGAGGAAAGCGCACCACCTGGGTGACCTGATTTTGCATTATATACCGCATCAAGAATACCTATTCTTATGTCGGTTGCGATTTTCTTAAGTTCTAAAATATTAGCCACAAAAATCTCTCCTTTAATGATACTACTAAAATGTATAAATATTTTATCATTTTTCTTTCAAATTGTCAACTGTTAATTATATTAAAGTTAAGTCGGCTTTTTTGTTTTTTTGTCGATTTTCTAAAGAGTGTGCAAAAATCTTTCAAGCAAGTCAATTTTTTGCATAATTGTGCCTCGGTAGGTATCAGTTACCCACACGTATGCAGAATACATTTGAATAACGCCACCACACAAATACATTACAATTTGCAGAGTATTCCAAATAATTGAGGCTACGTTTATCTCACCTACAAGGCTAACTCCAAAATAGCCAAAGACTATTGCTAAAAGCAATCTTAAAACAAGGTCGGTTGCGTTTTGACCTCTTGTATATTTGGTCTTGCTTTTGCCAAAGTCAAAGGGATTTTCGCTTTTTCCTCCCCAGCTGGTAAGGGCTTGTGGGGTAAGCTGATTCAGCTTAAGAGTAACTGCCTTATCTAAGGCTTTTTTCCTTTGGTGGTTTTTTCTTTTTAAGGACATACCACCAAAAAAGCCTGCACTTTTGACATCCTCCTTACTGTATAAGCGATATTCGTGGCAAATTTGCTTGCCTTCATCATCAAAATAGGATTTGTAATCCATTCCTGCCTCAAGCAGAATTCCACCTCTTAGCCTTTTTCTTGTGCTTGCATTTTCTCTTTGGCAAAAGCTGTCTAATTTATCTATGTATGGCATAGCTTTTTCAACAGTTTGGGAATGTAGGCGAGTCGTGGCTTGCATTTTTTCGTCCTCGTCTCCTCTTTGCACTCCTATCTGCCTGAATATGCCATTGATAAGAAATCCAACTATCATAGAAAGCAAGCCTGTGCCCACAATTTCCGACACACTCCTACCTGTTTTTGATATCATAATCATACTTCCACCGATGTAAATCAGTGAGATAAGCACAACTGTTATGTAGTGCACATTCTTGTAAAATAGCTCTGTAAAATTTTTCTTCATATCAAACGTCTCCTCCAGAGGCTACACCTCATCCACCAGCCGAGCTGGTCGGCATGTTATAATATCAAGTGCAACACGAAAAAAAGTATAGACAATATTCCTACCAAGGTGTAAAATGTAGTTACCACACCAACATTTTTAACGGAGGTAAGAATATTGTCCTACACACATTTTACACTATCAGAACGAT
>JAFUNF010000027.1 GCA_017473085.1 Clostridia bacterium | reverse complement strand
TAATTGTATGACACCGTGGGAGTATTACTTCGCCACCGCTTCGTGACGAAAAATTCCCCTACCACGTGGTAGGGGAATGAAAGATTTGTTCAATTATCTTTTTGTTTTTTACTATGTCTACTTGACAGGGAGCACATAAATTAGATGTTCCCTGGCTTTTTGATATAAAGTTGAATTTTATTCCATTTATTGACATAAATAATAATGTATGTTAAAATAATAAGAGATTTAAAGTATATAATAAAAGGAATATAATAAATGAAGGAATTACTTTGTCCTGCGGGCAATTTTGAAAAAATGAAGGCTGCTATTCTTTATGGTGCTGATGCAGTTTATCTTGCATCTGACTCCTTTGGAATGAGAGCTGCTGCCGATAACTTTACCCTTGATGAGCTTGAGGAGGCGGTAAAATACGCACACTCTCACGGCGTAAAGCTATACGTTACAGTAAATACTATGCCTCGCTCCTTGGAATACGAAAGACTTAAGAAGTACCTAAAAAGATACGACGAAATTGGCGTTGATGCGTTAATTGTTGCCGATATAGGAGTTTTACAGCTTGTAAAGGAAATTACTCCCAATATGGAAATACATATTTCCACACAGGCGAGCATAGTTTCCTCATATACTGCAAATGCCTATCACAAAATGGGCGCTAAGCG
Organism: Clostridia bacterium; assembly: GCA_017473085.1. Classification (GTDB taxonomy): domain Bacteria; phylum Bacillota; class Clostridia; order Oscillospirales; family CAG-272; genus RGIG2000. Next base: position 38,053 of record JAFUNF010000027.1, on the reverse strand, counting down.
TGTTGTTTTGGCACGTGAGCTTTCCCTTGATGAAATTAAGGAAATTCGCAAAAACACTCCAAAATCCTTAGAGCTTGAGTGCTTTATTCACGGCTCAATGTGTATTTCATATAGTGGAAGATGCTTGCTTTCCAATTACTACACAGGCAGAGATGCAAATCGTGGTGCTTGCGCTCAGCCTTGTAGATGGAATTACACTAATGCAACCCCTCTTTCCTTTGCTGAGGAAAAAAGGCTTGATTGCAATCTTAACCTTGAGGAATATAAGGAGGGCTCCTTTATTATGTCCTCAAAGGATATGTGTATGATTGAGCATATTCCTGACCTTATGGAAAGTGGTATTGATAGCTTTAAAATTGAGGGCCGTATGAAGAGTGCCTACTACACGGCAATCTGTGCCAACACCTACAAAATAGCAATGAATGAATACTTAAAAAATCCAGGGGAGTATCGCTATAACCCACTTTGGTTGCGTGAGCTTGAAAGCGTTAGCCACAGAGAATACGCAACAGGCTTTTACTACGATAATCCTATGGGCAATGCCCAAACTGTTACCCAAAACGGCTATCTGCGTGAAAAGGCTTACTTGTGTGTAGCCACAGGCGAAAGGGACGGCGACTATTACTATTTCACTCAGAGAAATAAGCTTTCGGTAGGGGAAGTGTGCGAAATTATCACTCCTGGTATGACAGGAAGAAAATTTGAGGTAGAGGGACTTTATCTACCAAACGGCGATGAAATTCCGTCTGCCCCTCATCCTTCAATGCTATTTAAAATGAAGGTGCCTTACGAGGTAAAGAAGGGCGATATCGTTCGTTCATCTGATAAATAATGGAGAATAATAATGGATTTTTTGTTTTTACTTGTTGAAATCCTAAAGTCTGCGCTTATGGGAATCATTGAGGGAGTTACCGAGTGGCTTCCCGTTTCCAGCACAGGACACTTGATTTTAGCACAGGAATTTGTTAGCCTTGACCTGTTTAAGACTAACCCCGACTTCGAGGAAATGTTCAACGTGGTCGTTCAGTTAGGAGCAATCTTAGCAGTGGTTGTTTTGTTTTTTGACAAGCTTAACCCCTTTTCAAAAAAGAAAACCCACCTAATGAAAACGAAAACCTGGACCCTTTGGAAAAGAGTTATAATTGCAATTATTCCAGCAGGTGTTATTGGACTTTTGCTTGACGATTGGTTTGAGGAGCATTTTCACAACTTTATAGTCGTTTCAATTGCACTTGTGGTTTATGGTATTTTGTTTATCGTAATTGAAAGAGTAAACAAAAAACGCACAATGGTGTATAACACAGTGTACGACATTGACACAAAAACTGCATTTAAGATAGGTTGCTTTCAGGCATTGTCCTTAATACCAGGCACCTCTCGTTCAGGCTCAACAATTTTAGGCGCTTCAATTATAAAGGTTTCTCGCCCTGCCTCGGCTGAATTTTCATTTTTTATGGCAATACCCGTAATGGTGGGCGCATCGCTTTATAAAGGAGCTAAGTATCTTTACAAGGTAGGTATGCCTAATAGCTACGAGCTTTTGATTTTGCTAATTGGTACCCTGGTTGCCTTCCTTGTTTCCTTGGTAGTTATCAAATTTTTAATGGACTTTGTCAAGAAGCATAGCTTTGAAGCATTCGGCTGGTATCGTATTGTGCTTGGCGTAATTTTAATGGTTTACTATATTTTTAAATATGTTGCTTAATAAATTTATGTAAAACTATTGCAAAATGAAATAAAATATGTTATATTATACGCGAAAATAAAAAGATAGGAGATAAATAAAAATGACCTACAACAAGAAAACAATCGAAGACGTAAACGTAGAAGGTAAGAGAGTTCTCGTAAGATGTGACTTCAACGTTCCTATGAAGGACGGCGTTATCACAAGTGATAAGAGAATTATCGGCGCTCTTCCAACAATCAAGTATCTACTTGACAAGGGTGCAAAGGTTGTACTTTGCTCTCACATGGGTAAGCCACACAGCATCTTGACAGAGGGCTTTGGTCTTACAAAGAAGGAAAAGAAAAAGGTTGAGGCTCTCCCAGAGTGCGAAAGAGAAGAGGCTACAAAGAAGCTTCTCGTTAAGGCTCTTGACGACAAGAAGACTCTCACACTTAAGCCAGTTGCAGTAAGACTTAATGAGCTTCTTGGCGAGGGTACAGTTACATTTGCAGAGGACATCGTTGGCGAGGACGCAAAGGCTAAGGTTGCTAACCTTGAGGGTGGCAAGGCAGTTCTTCTTGAAAACGTTCGTTTTGATGCAAGAGAAACAAAGAACAATCTTGAATTTGCTAAGGAGCTTGCTTCCTATGCAGATATCTACGTAAACGATGCATTCGGTACAGCTCACCGTGCACACGCAACAACAGCAGGCGTTGCAGAATACCTTCCTGCAGTTTGTGGTTACCTCATTCAAAAGGAAATCGGCGTTATGGGTAAGGCTTTGGCTGACCCAGCTCGTCCATTCGTAGCAATCCTTGGTGGTGCTAAGGTTTCTGACAAGATTGGTGTTATTAACAATCTTATCGAAAAGGTTGACACACTTATTATCGGTGGTGGTATGGCTTACACATTCTTCAAGGCACTTGGCTACAACGTTGGTACTTCACTTTGTGAGGACGACAAGGTTGAGCTTGCTAAGGAAATGATGGAAAAGGCTAAGGCTAAGGGCGTAAACTTCCTTATCCCTGTTGATAACAAGTTAGGTAAGGAATACGACGAGAATACAGAATCTAAGTTCTGCAACTCTAACGAAATTCCTGACGGCTGGATGGGTCTTGATATCGGTCCTAAGACACAAGAGCTATTTGCTAACGCAATCAAGGGTGCAGGCACAGTAGTATGGAATGGTCCTATGGGCGTTTCCGAGTGGAAGAACTTTGCTTCAGGCACTGAGGCAGTTGCTAACGCAGTTGCTGAAAGTGGCGCTATCTCAATCATCGGTGGTGGTGACTCTGCAGCAGCAGTTGAAAAACTTGGCTTTGCTGACAAGATGACACACATTTCCACAGGTGGTGGAGCTTCTCTTGAATTCCTTGAGGGACTTGAGCTTCCTGGTATTGCTTGCCTACAAGACAAGTAATTTAAGCAAATAAAAACGTATGCAGGCTTAACAACCTGCATACTTGCTTACATATATTCAAATATTAAATTAAACGGAGAATAAAAAAATGAGAAGAAAAGTTATTGCAGGAAACTGGAAAATGAATATGACTCCAAGTCAGGCTAAGGCTCTTATCGAGGAGACAAAGCCACTTGTTGCAGGTAAGGACAATTGCGACATTATTTTCTGTGTACCATTTGTTGACATCTACGCAGCTCAAGAGGCAGCTAAGGGCTCAAACATTAAGATTGGTGCAGAAAACGTTCACTTCGCACAAAAGGGTGCTTACACAGGCGAAATTTCAGCTGAAATGCTCGTTGAGTGTGGCGTTCAATACGTAATCATCGGTCACAGCGAAAGAAGACAATACTTCGGCGAGACTGACGAAACAGTTAATCTAAGAACAAAGGCAGCTCTTGAGGCAGGTCTTACAGTAATTCTTTGTCTTGGTGAGGTTAAGGAGGAAAGACTTAACGGAATCACAGACGAGGTTGTTTCAATGCAAACAAAGCTTGCTCTTAAGGACGTAAGCGAAGAACAGCTTAAGAATGTAATCATCGCATACGAGCCAGTTTGGGCAATCGGTACAGGCTTGACAGCAACTCCAGAGCAAGCAGACGAAACCTGTGGTGTTATCAGAAACACAATTAAGGCTCTTTATGGCGACAAGGCAGCTGACGAGGTTATCATTCAATATGGTGGCTCAATGAACGCAGGAAACGCTAAGGAGCTTCTTGCTAAGGAAAACGTTGACGGTGGTCTCATCGGTGGTGCTTCACTAAAGGCGAAGGATTTCTCTATAATCGTTGACGCTGCCCAGTAAAATTGAATGTGATAAGCTTCGTTTTTCTGTGTTGTTCCTCAATTGCAATCTCGACTATCGCAAGATAGCCTTCACCTGCAATCTGCGGTACGCCTTGAAAAACTTGCTTCTAACATCCAATTTGCTTTTCCAATATAGTGTACTAAAAAGGTGTCCTAATGGACACCTTTTTTCACTTCGACTATCGTAAGATAGCCTTCGTCTGTGGCTAAGTAGGGGTTCCCCAAAATTTAAGGAATTTTAGGGGGGCACGTGAGGTGCGCCTTGAATTTCTTGCTTCTCCTGTGTCAAGATAAAGGTGGATTTAGCTTCCAATTTGCAGATTCAATGTAGTTATACGAAAAAGGTGTCCCTGTGGACACCTTTTCATTATTTAAAATGTAATTTAGTCACGTTCGCAAAGCGAACATTTCACATTTGCGTAGCAAATATTTCATCGTGTAGCGATTTCACTTGCCCGAATGGGCAAATTTCATTGGCTCGCCTGTTTTTCGCAGGTGAGCCCGTGGACACCTTTTTACATAGTAGAAATAATTTTCTCAATCTCTTCCTTGGAGTAAAAAATGTTGACTGCGCTGAGCATTGCGTTAGCAGTCATATTTGTTGGTAGGTTGAGCAAGGAAAGAAGCTTTTCTCTTTTTTGCTTGCTATCCTTACCACCACTAAGACCGAATTTGAAGAAATCCACCTTAGTGATATTGCCCTTGGCAATGTATTCGCCATCGCCACTAAAGGGCTTTAAAAGAGAAATAAGGGTTTCCTTATCAATGCCCTCAACGCCCAAAATGCCTTCCTTTGATGGTTGGCTTTTTCTTTTTTCCTTACCTTCAACCCTTGGTACGTAAAGATTAATAATTTTGTCAGGTGGTAAAATAGTTTTTATATGGGAGCGAATAAGATGACCACCACCGTCAGAGTCGGTCAAGAGAATTATAGGAGTTTTGCTTGCAAGCCTTTTTATCAAAAGCTCCTTTTCTCGACTGTTGAAAATCTCAAAGCCACCTGTTGTAATAACAGTAGCCTCAAAAAGAGAATCAAGCTTAATTTTGTCGTATTTTCCCTCAACTATTATAGGATATTTAATTCTCATACAAAACTAACAAAACAAGACACAGAGTGTACTTATTAGCCTTTCAAGTATTAAATAGGGAGAAGCATTGGAAACAGATTTATACTTAACATCTGCCTCGGCACAAAGCTCAACTGCTCGAGCAAATTTTTTGGGATTAACACCATTAATTGATTTTAAATACATACCCACCTTAAACTCGTGAATACCAGTTGCAGAGGCAATTTGTGCCTTGCCCTGACCCTGAGAATAAAGTCTTTGCACTAAGAAAAGCTCGGTGTACATACGCATAACTGATGCAAGTATGGTTGGTGCTGGCTCAAAGGAGGACTTTTGTCTATACAGAGTTTCAAACACTAAGGACCTATTTTTTTCTAAAAGTGCATTAGTTAATTGAAAATCATCATACTCGGTTGTTTTGCAACAAACGTTGTCAATATCCTCGCGTGTAATTATGTCCTTTTCTAATCCTTGAGCGTAGGCACAAAGCTTAGTAATTTCGTTAGATAAAGCCCACATATCGTGACCACAAACATCGACTAACTTGTCGCACAGTATGGGGTCAAATTTCACATTATGCTGGGAGAAGTGTCGAGAAATCCAGCTTTTTAACCTTGCAGGAGTAGGAAAATCAAGTATAACAGGAGTTAAATGCTTAGTTACTATTTTATAAAGCTCAGAGGGAGCCTTAGGTAGCCTACCTGCGTTAAAATAATCACTATCGGCTCGAATAATAAGAATAGTATGCTCGTTGTCCTTAAGGGTATCTAAAACACCCTCAAGCTTGGCAAGGTCATCTTTTTTAAAGCTATTGAAGTTCACACCTCGGACCTCGACAAGCTTTTTTTCAGCCATAACAGGCAAAGAGGAGATAGCATCTGAAAGAGCGTAGGGGGTATATTCCTCGGCATAAAGCACAAGATGATTAAACTCATCAAAGGAGCCGTCAAGAATAACCTTTTGCACCTCCTTAGAGTAGGAGTATTTAAGGTAATCCTCGCTACCTATAAACAAATAGCCACCCTTTAAATCCTTAAGCTCGGCACGGAATTCTGCCTCGGTCATAGTCTTGTCACTTCCATTTTCATAACAGTATGCTGAGCACAAGCACCCTTAATCTCGATAATATAATCAAGCTCAAGGTATCCCTTTTCAAGAAGCTGATTTGTAATTTCCTTAGTAAAAATACAAATATCGAAGGGCAAAATTCCTGTGTTATAGACGCAAATATTTCTCTTGTGCTTTTCGAAAACCATAAAGGATTCAACTGCACCACCTCTTACAATGCTAATTAAATTAGGCTCTGCAAGAGAAAATTCAACTTTAGTATGGGTAGCACCCATATATTCGCTTTCCTCGTCGTAGCTGAGAGTAAATTTGCCACCCTGTGTGGAAAATTCCCCAAAAAGAGTAGTTTCAATTATATCGCCCTCGGTGTAGTCCGATATGGTTTCATTCATCATAAGCTCCTTAACGGCACAGTCAAAAATAGACATGCCCTTATAGTCGCTTTGAGTAGTTGTTATTTTAACCTTACAATTCATTTTTTTAGTCCTTATTCGTTTTATTCTTAACAATGTGCTCAGGCTTTTTAACACTTACACGGCTACCATCATCAACACTTTCAGTAATGAAGGCATTACCACCGATAACTGCGCCCTTGCCAATTACAGTTTCGCCACCAAGAATTGACGCACCTGAATAAATAGTAACATCGTCACAAACAGTAGGATGACGCTTAACACCTGATAGGCTTTGCCCCTTTCTTGGAGATAAAGCACCAAGAGTAACACCCTGATAAATCTTAACGTGATTGCCAATTACTGTGGTTTCGCCAATAACAATGCCTGTACCATGGTCAATAAAGAAATATTCCCCAATTGTAGCACCAGGGTTAATATCAATACCTGTCATTGAGTGAGCGTGCTCGGTCATTATTCTGGGAATAAATGGCACACCCTCAAGGTATAGCAAATGTGCCACTCTGTATACGAAAATTGCATAAAATCCAGGATAACAAAAGATAATTTCCTCACAGGATGAGGCAGCAGGGTCGCCACTTAAGGTTGCCTCAACATCCTTTATTAAAAGCTTGTGTATTTCAGGCAGACTTGAAATGAATCTTTCAAGAATTTCGTTTGAGCTTTTGTTACTACTACATTTTGAGGTAATAGCACGGTCAAGCTGTTTTTTAAGCTTGTAGTATATTGTGCTTGTTAGCTCCTGAGCAAAGTCCTCTGCGTTATCAGTTTTAACTGAAGCGAAATAAGCAGGAAAGAAAAGCGATTGTATATCCTTAAGAATTGAAATTATTTCAGCCTTATCAGGCAAGCACATAGTATTGTTAAACAAGGAAATTGGGGACTCCTTATAGGTTTTAGCCAAAAGATTAGCAGTATTTTTTATGCTATCCATAAAAAAGCTCCTTTCAAATAGGTCATTATGCTATATTATATTATAAATAATATCACAAAGTGTTGAAAATATCAATCTATTATGGTACAATTTTATAAAATAATATTTTTTTGTCGGAGTATTTATGGAATTATATATAGATGGTGCACAAAATGTTCGTGACTTAGGCGGAATTAAATGTGGTGATAAGACCTTAAAAATGGGCAGAGTTATTCGCTCCTCTCACATAGGCTACCTAACAGACAAGGGAGAAAAGCAGCTTACAGAAAAGGGACTTCGTATGGTTGTGGATTTTCGCTCCGAGCCCGAAATTTTATCAAGTCCTGACCGAGTAATAGATGGTGTAAGATATGAAAAATGTCCAATTCTAAAAAGCCTAACAGTTGGACTTTCAAGAGATGGCAAAAAGCAAACTGTTGAGGAGCAGGTTATAAACATTATAACTACCCTTGGCACAGGTGTAAGAGATTGGTTAGCAAGACTTTACGAGCCACTTGTAACTGATGAATTTAGTATAAATGGCTATCGTCGTTTCTTTGATTTGTTAAAGGAAAATAAAGAGGGTGCTCTTTTATATCATTGTGCAGCTGGCAAGGACCGAGTGGGCACAGGTACAGTTTTGTTTTTGATGGCATTAGGTGCATCACAAGAGGATATAATAAAAGACTATATGCTAACTAATAAAAGCACAGCGGAATCAACTAAACGAACTATCGAAAGAGCAAAGGAAATGGGACTTGATAGTGACCATATTGATTGTATTCCCTTTGTAAATGGAGTAATTCCAGAGTACATACAGGTGGTATTTGAGGTGATTGAAGACAGGGGTGGAATTGAAGAATACCTAAAGAAGTGTATGGGAATTGATGAAAAATATCTTAAGGAGCTAAGAGAAAGCTACTTAGAATAATAATCACGAGGAAATATGGGCATTTTTAAATATCGTAACCTGGCATTAGGATGCTTAGGCTTTATAATTTGTCTTTTTGCATCATATTATATGAGCACCGTTTTAAGAATTATATGTCTGTCAACGGTGCTTTTCCTTTACCTTATACTTGCAATATACTGTCTTATTAAAAGAGGAAATAAAAATAAATATCTATTAGCAAGACTGACACCACTTGCACTTTTGATGGTAATTTCATTTTCTGTAAGCTTAATTTTCTTTACTACTAACGAAATGAAAGCAAGTAGCTTGCAGGAAAAGGAGGGTGTTATTGAAGCAAGGGTAGAGGAGATTCTATACGAATCCAGCTACTTAGGAACATACGAAATAAATATTATTTCTCTTGACGGAAACGAGGTAAACACAAAGGCAATTGGCGAAATACAATTTGGTGGACTTAAGTATGGAGATGTATTCGAGGCAGAGGCATATATTTCTATTCTCGATGAAAAATCTCTTGGCTTTGACGAGGCTAAAATATATCAAGACCGAGGAATATTTTTGAGAGTTGAGGCAGAAAAGCACCAAATTATCTCTAACGATGCAAACTCAATAGTGTTGTGGTTAAGACAATTAAAACAGACACTCTGTCAGCGATTTTTCAATAATCTGAACCAAGATACAGCCTCACTTTTGTCAGCTCTGCTTTTAGGAAATACAAGCACACTTAGTGCAAGCATAACAAGAGACTTTTCACGACTTGGTGTATCTCACATTCTTGCTTTGAGTGGAATGCACTTAGCAATTATATCTGCAATTTTAACATTTCTTTTAAAGCTATTGAAAATTAAGGGAAGAATATCCTATATACTTACCTGTGTGGGCATCTTGTTGTTTACTGCTATGACAGGCTTTATTCTTTCTTGTCTTCGCTCTGCATTAATGCTAATAATCTTCTATATACTGAAATGCTTTGGCAAGCGCACTGACACAATAACTCTTTTGTTTTTGTCAGTAACACTTATATGTATCGTATCCCCGTATTCTATATTTTCCATGTCACTTCAGTTGTCTTTCCTTGCAATGATGGGTTGCGTTTTGGCAACAAGAATAATTTATTCAATAAAATTCCTGAGAAGATTACCCTTTAAGCCATTAAGACACATAGTATTTACCTTCATTACAACAATAGTTGTTTGCATTGCCACAATTCCTGTGCTTTGTATAAGAATAGGTGGCGTTGCAATTCTTTCTCCATTCCTAAATATAATTTTAGTGCCTATATTCAATTTGCTAATTTATATAAGTCCTGTGTATCTTATGGTGTGCGACATTCCATATATAAGCAATTTTCTTGGAGGAGTGTGCGAATTTCTCTGTGAAAAGAGTATACAGATAGTTAGCTTTTTTGCCAATTTTAAGCATATAGTTGTGCCTATGTCAAGCTGGATACAAGTTCTTGGTATAGTTATTTGCGTAGTATCACTTGTCTTGTTTGCTTTGACTCATAAGAAAATAAGGGTCAAGCTAATAGGTGCTATTCTTTGTGGCTTGTGCTTTGTTGTGGCAGGCACAGCTGTTTTATTTGTTGACAGAACAGTAAACACTTATGTAGGTGCATATAGCGAAAGGACACGGGACCTTGTGTATTTTGAGGAAAACAATCAGCTTTCAATAATTGACATGTCTCCCTCAACAACAGGTGTTGCAAACACAAGCACTGCCCTTGCAAATCATTTGGGCTATTTTGAAATAGAAAATTACATAATAACCGACTTATCCTAGCCTCTGATAAATTTTTCCAAAAGCTTAATAATAAAATCAAGGTAAGAAATCTATATTTACCCGAGGGAGTGTCAGAAAAGGAGCTTGAGGCAAGGAGTCATATTTTTGAAATTGCCAAAGCAGAGGGCGTAAATATATTCGACCTACAAGAGCATCAAGGCTTAGGACAAGCCGCCATTGATATGAAAATGAGCGACGTGCTTTCTCGCTCTGAAAGGAAATGCACCTATTTCAATTTGTCAATTAACCGATGCAATTTAGTTTATTTAGCACCCTCCGCTTATGAGCTAACAGACACTACCCCTGAAAAATGGGCATATCAAAGTGACATTTTAGTCCTTGGTAGCTATGGCCCACCATATCATATGGAGTATAGCTATGACATACCATACGCACAAGCTTGCTTGTTTTTAGGAAATAGCAAAGATTATGCCACAATTCGATTTTTATCTAAGCGACTAAGTCAAATTGAAATAACAGAGCCTCTCAGAATACGAATCGCAAAATAGTTTTACTTGACAAGCACCTAAAATATGCTAAAATATAAATAGATAATATTATTGGAGGATAAAAAATGCAATCCTTACGTGAGCTATATAAAATTGGAAGAGGACCCTCAAGCTCTCACACAATGGGACCTGAAAGGGCAGTGAAAAGAATTAAAAGCGAATTTCCAGAGGCAGATAGCTTCAAGGTTACTCTTTTTGGCTCTCTTGCCCTAACAGGAAAGGGGCATGGCACAGACAGAATAATTAAGGAAACCTTTTTGCCCATACCCTGCGAAATAATCTTTGATAAAACTGCTCCTTGTGACTATCATCCAAATACAATGGACGTTTTTGCCTATAAGGGAGGCACACTCCTTGGCAAAAAAAGAGTATATAGCATAGGTGGAGGAAGCATTCTTTTTGATGGGGAGCAAAACGAACAAAGTACAGCCTCAGGAGAAAGTGAGGTTTATCCCCACAACTCATATACAGAAATTGCCGAATACTGCTCAAGCAAAAATATAAGAATTTGGCAATATGTTAAGGAATTTGAGGGGGAGGAAATCTTTCACTACCTGTCTGATGTTTGGGAGTGTATGAAAAACTCAATCCGTCAGGGACTTACAACTAAGGGTGTTTTACCAGGTGGCTTAAATACCCAACGTCGTGCACAAATTTTATACAATCAAAGACATATAGACGAGTCAGCTCAAACACAGGAAAACCGTCTTGTATGCTCCTATGCCTTTGCAGTAAGCGAGCAAAACGCCTCAGGTGGCAAAATTGTAACTGCACCAACCTGTGGCTCCTGTGGAGTTTTACCCTCTGTTCTTATGTATTACCAAGAGAAAAAGGGCTTCAGCGACGACAAAATTTTGCAAGCTCTTGCCACAGGTGGAATTATAGGAAACCTAATCAAGAAAAATGCATCTATAAGTGGCGCAGAGTGTGGCTGTCAAGCAGAGATCGGCTCTGCCTGCTCAATGGCATCAGCTGCCCTTGCAGAGCTTTTTGAAATGGGACTTGGTCAAATTGAATATGCCTCCGAGGTTGCAATGGAGCATCACTTAGGGCTTACCTGTGACCCAATCGGTGGACTTGTGCAAATTCCTTGCATTGAGAGAAATGCAGTTGCCGCAATGCGTGCAATCAATGCACTTTCCTTGGCAAACTTCTTAACCGACTCAAGAAAAATTAGCTTTGATATGGTAGTGAAGGTAATGTACGAAACAGGTAAAAATCTATTAAGTGATTACAGAGAAACTTCATCAGGTGGACTTGCTAAGCACTATACTAATCACGAAGCAACAGGAGAAAACGATGACACCTAACGAAAAATTTATTGATGCCATTGATATTTTAAACAAAAGAGCCTACAATCTTGTAGACCAAAACGCAAAGGGTTGGGCTAAGGTAGCATACAAAAATGGACTTATAAGCTTAGAGGATTGCTCACGAATTGAGCAATTTGTGGATTTAAGAAATGCAATGGGTCATGGTGGAATGAAATATATCAATGTTACCGAGGAAGAGGTTAGATTGGTAAACAGATATATTGAAATTATGACAAATGGTAAGGCTGGAGCACAAAAGGAAGAAGAAACTCCTGCACCACAGCCTAAAAAGGTAGAGGAAGCACCAAAATCACCAGCAAAGGCTCCTGATTTATCAATTTCAGGCATATGCACCAAGGGTGCAAGTGTTAAGCTAAATAACGTAACTGTAGATTTGAAGAATGTAAAATCCACCTGTTGCGATTGGGGCGATGATAATCATTGGCCAAGCCTTGAAATTATGCTTCGTACAAACAAAATAGTTACAATCACCTACAACGATGAAGCAACCGACATTGATGGGGACAGTCCTGAGTACTACTGTGGTCAATACAATCTTTACTATGAGGAGGATGGACAGACCTACTACGATTATTTAAGCGCCACAAGAAAAATGCTTCAAAACGATATCAGACGAATATTCGACAAGTGTGACAAAAGCTCAATCTTTCTTGACGGATTAATTGTAAACGCTAAAAATATGTCTGATATAAAAGCAAATGGGGACCTCATTAGTATAAGACTTTATGATGGAACCATCTTAGAAACACAATATACAATAAACTCCAGCGACCACAACGAAAGAGACATTAAATATTATGTAGAGAAAGATGCCTTTACTGTAACTGTTGATTCCAAAATCGAAACTGAATATAGCTTTGCCATCAACAATATGCTAAAGACAGATTTTAAATACGCCGAGGATACCTTTATTAAGGTAAGGTCGAAAAGGAGATAAAAATGCTTAAGGGAAAAAGAGGACTTAGCTTTTTAGTTGTGGCTCTTGTATATTTGTTTTCAATTTTAGTAGGCTTGTGGGTATATTATTTGCTTTATCCGTTAGTTAATTTATACCTTGCAATTTTCTTAGCAGACGTGGGTGCAACTGCCTTGTGCTTTGTTTTTAGCGTGCTATTTAACAATGCATCAGTTTACGACCCCTATTGGAGTGTTCAACCAATTGTGATACTTTCCCTTTTGGCAACAAGCGTTGAAATGAGCCTATTCAAATGGCTACTTCTTGTAGTAGTAATTTTGTGGGGAGTCAGACTTACAGCAAACTGGGCATATACCTTTTATGACCTTACATATCAGGATTGGCGATATACAATGCTAAAGGAACAAACAAAAAAATTCTATCCTATAATCAATTTTGTGGGTATTCACTTAGTGCCAACAATAGTTGTATATCTGGTAGTCACTCCAGGTATATCTGCCCTTACAAGCACACAAGAGGCAAATCCACTTGCATATATAGGACTTGTAATATCGCTTGGTGCAATAGTGCTTCAAGGCGTTGCCGATACACAAATGCACAAATATAGAAAAACCAAAAAAACACCATTTATAAGAAATGGTGTTTGGAAGCATTCTCGCCACCCTAACTACTTAGCAGAAATTTTAATGTGGTGGGGAATAGGTATTGCTTGCACAATAGCTGTACCAACTGCATGGTATTTACTATTAGGTGCCTTAGCCAACACACTTTTGTTTGCCTTTGTAAGCATACCAATGGCAGAGAAAAGACAAGGCAAAAAGGAAGGCTTTGAGGAATACAAAAAAGCAACCAATTACCTTTTGCCCTTCAAGATTAAAAGATGACCTTGAGGAGAAATAATGAAAATTCAAAAAATAAAAGAAATAGTAGTGCTATTCCTTGCTATATGTATGCTTGTGACCTTGCTTGGCTGTAATACTTCCAATCCACCAGAGGAAGAAACACAAACCCAAACAGACACAGACATAGGCATACAAGCACCCCCTCTTTCTACCGATACAGAGACTCCTCCAGTGGAAGAGAATACAACCATTGAAGAGCTTTTGGCAGAACATTTGGAAGATGCAAATCACTTTGCGTCACAACAAATTGAAAAAATCTCTTATATAAAGGATGCAATCAGCACATCCTATGCCTACATAGGAGAAGAGGATACGATTGAGCAAATTTTGGTGGCAAACGTTGTAAAAACAGGGGATACCGAAAGAGAGCTTAAGGTTGCGACAATCGAATTTTTAACCTCAGTTGATATTGATGATATACTTGACGGCAATATCGAGGTGGTGCAAATCACAATTGAAAGCGAAAGCATTATGACCTTTGATGCAAAGGAAGAGTACAAAAAAACAGACTCTTCAATAGAAACCGAAATCTCAAACGCAATCAAAGAAAATCTCGGCGACAGCGCTGTTGAAATCAGCCCTTATCAAGCAGAAGATTTTGCTCCAAAAACAGTTGCCGACCTTGTCGCAGACTATCCAGAAAAAGTAAACGAAGTTTTGAATGCAACTTGCTTTGACACTATTATCAAAGAGTGCGTAGCTGTAAACTATGATAAAAACAATATTGAAGAAGCGAAATGGATTTTGGAGGGCGATGACAAAATCACAGGTGCTGGACTTTTTTTGAAATATAAAATTGATGATGACGAATCAAGCTATCGATATGGAACAATAGATTTTGCAAACAATATATCTTTAGAAGACTTTTTAAAGGCTGAAAATATAAAGATTTCAACTGCACAAGTAGACTATTTCTTCTCTTATTTCACAGACGTCCAAAACACTCGCAATGACCTTGTCAATGCAATCTTTGAGGCAAACGGAATGAGTAAAGAATGCCCAGAGGGCGCTGTTAGATTGTTCGTGGATGAAGGATATTTTATTGATTCTACAGAATTAGGAGGGATTGGAGAAACAAACAAGTTTAAGGTGGCAGAAATCACTAAAACAGGAATAAAACAATTTAGAATTTTAATCAAATATTCTACATCAGACCAAGAGTATATCAACAATCTTCATAACTCATCAAATTATCGTGTAAGCGAATATGAAAATAAAGAGATAGAATTTGGCGGATATATGGTTGACTGTGTACTTGCCGATAATTCATAAGAAACGTAAAAACACGCAGGAGTGTCGCTCCTGCGTGCTTTTATATTCTGAATAGCTTAATTGACTTAATTGCCAAGCCTTGCTCATATTCCTTTACCTGACCTAAGGCAAGGAAGCCGTCGCCGTCGTAAACTCTTAAAAATGTATCAAGAGGGAAGCTTGCTTTAATTTTTGCAAGATAAATCTCACAGCCACTTCTAAAGAGCCTTGAATAAAAGTCGGGCAGAGTAACAGCCTTAGCCTCCCCAAAAAGCTCCTCAGTAGGAATTAAAAGAGCATTCCTTTCCTGGGGGGACATATTTTCAAGCTGGTCAATTGTGTAGGTGTCCTCAATTTTAAAATTGCCACTAACAGTTCTTTCAAGCTCGGTCATAGTAGCACCACAGCCTAAAAATGCACCAATATCGGCACAAAGTGTCCGTATGTACGTACCCTTAGAGCAAGCTACTCTAATTTTGTAAACACCCTCAATTTCAGACACTTCCTCGGGCAAAATTGAATAAATATTGATTTTTCTGCCCTGTCTTTCAATTTCGATACCCTGTCTTGCTAAATCAACTAACTTTTGCCCATTTACCTTTAATGCACTATACATAGGTGGCACCTGTGTAATTTCGCCAACGAAATGTCGGCAAGCTTCAAAAAACTCTTCCCTTGTGGGAATCATCTCGCTTGTAGTTAAAACCTTACCTGTTATATCCTCGGTGTCCGTTGTCAAGCCAAGACGTAGGTGGGCTACATATTCCTTATTTTCCGAAAGCAAATACTCACTCGCCTTTGCACTGCGACCTATCAAAATAGGCAACACCCCTGTTGCCAAGGGGTCAAGTGTGCCTGTATGACCTACCTTTTTTGTAGAGTACAGTCGTCTAATTTTATTAACAATGTCGTGAGAGGTAACACCCTTGTGCTTGTTTACAAGCAAAACACCACTTATATTGTTTTCTATTTTACTCATTAGCTTTTCTTAAATTCCTCAACTGCCTTACTGAAAAGGTCAACCACAAGCTCAAGAGCCTCCTCTGGAGATTCGCAAAAAATAGAGGCACCTGCGGCACGCTTATGCCCGCCACCGCCTATGCTTGCGCATACGCTTGATACGTCAATCTCCACGTTTGAGCGAGAGGAAATGAAAAACTTCCTTTCGTCATCAAAGCTTTGCTTAATAGTAATAGCAACTAAAACTCCCTCAATGCCTCTTACATGGTTTACTGCATCGGAAATATCCTCATCGTTTATTCCGTTTTCCTTTTTGAAGTCCTTAGTAAACATAGCAACGGAAAGAGCGTTGTCGCAATATAGCTTCATTATCTCATAGGTAAGCCTTTGTGCCTTGATTTCCTCAATAGTTTTGGAGTCAAACATAATTCTGTTTATCTCTGCGTGGTCAATTTCACTCTTCAAAACCTCACAGGCGACGCTCATAGTTTCAGGCTTTACATTTGAATACTTAAAGCCACCTGTATCTGAGCTCATTCCTGCATATACACACTCAAAAAAGTGCTTAGGTAGCTTTTTTAGTGCTTTCATTTTCTTAGCAAGCAAGTAAATATTTTCACAGTTGGACGCACGAAAATCCTCATAATATGGGGAAAAACGAGTGTTCATTTCGTGATGGTCAATAGTTATATCAACACTCTTGGCAAGAAAATCCAACTTGCCAAGCTGGGAGGGAGATGCCACATCAACTGCAATTATTCTTTCGTAGTTCAGAGTATGATAGGATAAGTCCTCTCCAAGAGTTATAAAGTTAAATTTCTTAGAGGGTACATCACAGCAAGCAACCCTTGAAAGGGACCCAAAAACGTAAAGCAATTCCTTGAGTGCAAAGGCACTTCCTAATGTGTCTGGGTCAGGATTTTGGTGACAAAGAATAAGAGTATTCTTTTTTTTGCGAACCAGCTTTGCAAGGGAGGAAAGGCTTAGACCTTTAAATTGATTACTCATTTCCCTCGTCCTCGTCATCTTCCTTAATATCAAGTGTCTTTAAAATTGCGTGAATGCTTGAGCCATACTCGGCAGAGTTATCGTATTCAAAGGTAAGCTGTGGGGTAATTCTCAGGTTAATTCTCTTTGCAAGCTCGCTTCTGAAAAAGCCTGTTGCACTCTTAAGACCCTTTAAAACCTCATTTTTATCTCCACCTAAAACAGAGAAGTAAATTTTTGCAAACTTTAAATCTCCTGTAACCTGTGCACCTGTAATAGAAACCATAGCCTCAGCAACTCTGGGGTCCTTAACATCACGAATGATTTGTGCCATTTCTTCCTTTACAGCATCGTTGATTCTGTCTCTTCTGTATTTTGGCATTTTTTCTTTCCTTTCTTAAGTCGTTTTTTGTATTTTCCTTTAAAGTTCATATATAGTATAGCATAAATAAATTTAAAATCAAATAAAATTTTCACTTCCGTTGATTTTTATATTATTTAGTGGTAAAATTAAACTATATAAGTGTAAAGGAGGACAAGCTGTGGAGATTTATGAAATAATTATGCTTGTGTGCTGTATTCTTTGTGCCATAAGCTCGGTAGCGGTGCTTTTTGTGGTGCTTGGGCAAAAAAAGACACCAATTGATAAAAGAGTAATTAAGGAAGCTGTTGATGAGAGTCTAAGTGGCTCATTTAAAATGGTTCTTGATAGTATTGAAAGAACAAATAGCTCCTTTATTAAGGAGATAAATGAAAAGCTTTCCTCGATAGAAAAAAGCACTAAGGATTTTAATGAAAAAAACACTAATAACTATATTGAGCTAATTGAAAAATTAAATGCCTCCCTGTCTAAAATGTCAGAAGCAGTAAGAGAGGAAAACGAAAAGGCAATTAAAAACCTTAACGAAAAATTTGATAGCTTTTCAAAAAATATGACGGAAAAGTACGCACTAATTGGTCAGGGCGTTGATAAATCCCTAAAGGACTTAAGACGTGAAAACGAGGAAAAGCTAAGTGCAATTCAAGCAACCGTTGACGAAAAGCTTCAGAAGACTCTTGACGAAAGACTAAAGACCTCATTTGAAAATGTAGTAAGCCAAATTGGAAACGTAAACAAGGCGATTGGCGAAATTAAGAGCATTGCCTCAGGGGTTGACTCCTTGAGAAACGTGCTTACAAACGTAAAAGCAAAGGGCATTGTAGGAGAGGTTGTTCTGGGCAATATTATCAGTGATGTTTTAACTCCGAATCAGTACGAGGAAAACGTGGCAACCAAAAAGGGCTCCGACGATGTGGTTGAATTTGCAATTAAAATGCCAACCTCGCAGGATGGAGATTTTGTTTATCTTCCTGTTGACTCAAAGTTCCCACTTGAGCCATACAACAAGCTAAAGGAATCTATGGAAAAGGGAGACAAGCAAGCAATTGATTCCTCACGAAAGGAATTAAGAACAAGAATAGTAGGCTGTGCTAAGGACATAAGCTCAAAATATATTGATGTGCCACACACCACAGCCTTTGCAGTAATGTTTTTACCAACTGAGGGTCTTTATATTGAGGTTATAGAGTCAGGACTATTTGAGGAGCTACAAAGAAAGTACAAAATAAACGTAGTAGGTCCATCAACCCTGTTTGCCTTTCTTAACTCCTTACGCTTTGGCTTTGATTCACTTGCTATTCAAAAGCATAGTAACAAGGTGTTTACACTGTTAGAGGCAATCAAAACCGAATTTGGTACCTTTGCAAAAACACTTTCAAGTGCAAAGAAAAAGGTTGATCAGGCAAGTCGTGAGCTTGATGTACTAACCACTAAAAAGGCTGACAAAATGGAAAAGAAGCTAAGAGATATTTCAGTAATAACCTTAGGCGAGGCAGAGAATATTTTAGAAATTGAGTCTGACAATGAGGGCGAGGAGGAATAATATGGTAAACGAAAACTCACGTAAAATTAAGCTTTTGAAGCTATGGGAGCTTTTAAAAAGCGAAACCGACGAGAATAATCCAATGGATACCAAAACTATTATTAAGAGGTTAGGAGACGAGGGAATACAGGTTGACAGAAAAATCCTCTATGCCGACATAGACCTTTTAAATAAATACGGCTTTGAGGTGTTAAAGGACCGTTCAAGAAGCAATAAGTATTATGTAGTAGATAGAAACTTTGACCCTCACGAGGTAAGAATTTTGATGGATGCAGTCCACTCCGCAGGCTTCATTACAGAAAAGAAAACCGACGAGCTAATTACTAAGGTTTCTGCCCTTGCAGGTAGTAAGATGGGAGAAATGCTAAAGGGAAATATCACAAAATATAGCACAGTGAAAAGCACAAATGAATTAATCTACTACTCAATTGACACCATAGTTCGTGCAAAGCAGGAAAACAAGAAAATTGGCTTTTACTATTTTGACTACAACGAAAATAGAGAAAGAGTTTATCGTAAGGACAAAAAATGGTACATAGTAAACCCTGTTGCCACCTTTATTGACGATAACCAATACTACCTTGTTTGCTATGACGACAAGCACAAAACTCTAAATCAGTATCGTGTTGACCGTATGGAATCCGTAGCTATGCTAAACGAGGACATCACCCCTAACGAAAAAGCAGAAAAGGCAAGCTTGGCAGAGCACAAAAGACAACTATTCAGTATGTATGGTGGCAAGGTTGAAAGAGTAACCTTTGAAATTAGCAAAAATTTGATTGATATGGTTCTTGATCGCTTTGGCGAAAGAGTAAAGATAAACGCAAGGGAAGACAAGGCAATATGCGTAGTTGAGGTACAGGTTAGCCCAATGTTTATCGCTTGGTGTTGCTCCTATGGTGCACAGCTAAGGGTAACTCAACCTAAAAATGTTGTAAGTCAAATTAAAGACCATATTGAGCTAATAAAGGAGCTATATCAATGAATTTAAATCAACTGTTAAAGGGTGTGGAGTGTAAAGCCTGTGGCAAAACTCACACCTGTCCAATTGAGCATATTTACGTGGAGAGTGGTGCAATTTCACACCTAAGCGAGCTATGTAGTGACTACACCTCAATTTTGTTAGTAGCTGACGAAAACACCTATTCGTCAGGTGGCAAGCAGACAGAAAAGGCACTTTCAGGTAAGGAAATAAAAAAGGTAATTTTCTCAGGTAAAACAATTTTAGTGCCTAACGAGGAAGCAATCGAAAGAGTTAAAAATGATTTAGGAAATAGCCAAATAATTGTAGGCGTTGGCTCAGGTGTAATTCAGGATTTGTGCAAGTACGTGTCGCATTTTGAGGGTATTCCTTATATGATAGTTGCAACTGCACCCTCAATGGACGGATACGCCTCAAATGGTGCCGCAATGATACTTAAGGGTATGAAGGATACAGTGCCCTGTGGCTTGCCAAAGGCTATTATAGCCGACACACAGGTTTTGAAAAACGCACCTATGGAAATGATAAAGGCTGGTTATGGTGACATAATAGGTAAGCTTTCTGCCCTTAACGACTGGAAGCTTTCAAGGGTAGTTAATGACGAGTATTTTTGTCAATATATATACGACTCAACCTATGAAATGATAGATGCAACCATAAAAACTGCAAAGGGACTTTTACAAAGAGATGAGGAAAGCATAAGGGCACTTAGCTTGGCACTTATGCAGGTTGGCATAATGATGAGCTTTGCTACCACCTCTCGCCCTGCCTCAGGAAGCGAGCATCATCTTTCTCACTTCTTTGAGATTACAGGCATAGTAAATAACGAGGAGTATTTACCACACGGAATTGATGTTGCATTTTCAACAGTAATCACTCAAATGCTTCGTGAGGAAATTTTAAGTCTTGATAGCTTTGATAAGCAATATACCCCTCCAAGACAGGAGTATGAGCAGATAATTGGCGAGCTTTATGGACCTGTGGCAGATGGCTGTATAGCATTACAGGACAAAATGAAAAGGTATGTAACCGACAGGTCAAAAATCTACAAGGAAAAGGAAGCCCAAATTAGAGAAATTCTTAAGGAAGTGCCACCCTGTGGCGATATTTTGGACCTTTTGTTCTTGGCAGAGCTTGATGCGTTTCAATTTATAAATACCTATTCAAAAGAGAAATTAGAAAATGCAGTGCTTTATGCAAAGGACCTAAAGGACAGATATACTGTGCTTTGGCTCTATTACGACCTATTAGGAGATAAAAATGAAGCTGACATATGATAATCGCATGGCAATAGCAGGTCACAGAGGTGACTGCTATAACTATTATGAAAACACCATGACTGCCTTTAAAATGGCACTTGAAAATGGTGCAGATATGATAGAAACAGACGTACGTCTTACAAAGGACTTAGTCCCTGTTTTGATTCATGATGATACAACCAACCGCACAGGTGACAAAAAATGTGTGGTTGCAGACACTACATTTCAAGAATTGAGACAGATAAACGTAGGTGACCAAAGAGGTCCTGAGATAATTCCAACTCTTGAGGAGCTTTTAGAATGGACAAAGGACACAAAGCTAACCTTAAACCTTGAAATCAAGGAATATTATAGCGAGCAAAATCAAAAAAGAGCCGAGGAGTGTATAGAAAAGACTATTGCTCTTGTGGAAAAATATGGCTTAGGACAAAGAATAGTTATAAATAGCTTTGATGCCTTTGTGCTTGAATACGTGTATAAAAAATACGGCAAGAAATACCTGCTTCATGGCTTTTATCCTTATTACGAGTTAGGCAACAAAACCATAAACCCTGACGAGTACCTTTACTGTGCGTGTATTTTCGAGTGGCAGAAAAAGGAGCACTATGATTATTTGATTAGCAAGGGCATAGAGCCTTGGGTTGGTGCTGGCGTTACTCAAATAAGCAAGCTTGAAGCCTGCCTTGACTATGGCGCTAAGCTAATCACAACCAACAACCCAAGGGACATAAAGGAAAAGCTGGAGAATATAAATGGACAAAAGTAAAATAAAAGTAGTGGCAATGGACTTAGATGGCACACTAACTCAACATAAGGAAAGGTTAGACGAGTCTCATAAAAAGGCACTTGATGCTCTTTCCAAAAAATATAAGCTGATAATGGTAGGAGCGGGCAAGGCAGAAAGAATTTTCAATCAAATGAATGGTTACCCAATTGATATAATAGGAAACTACGGCTTGCAATACGCAACCTACAATGAAAAAACTAAGTCCCTTGATGTAAAAAGAGATTTAGTTTTTCCGACTGACAAGGAAAAAACAGAAAAGACAGTTACATATTTTCGAGAAAAATATGGATTTACAAGCTTTCGTGGTGACAATGTAGAATATCACTCCTCAGGCTGTATTACCTTTCCAATCTTAGGCACTAAGGCGATACAAGAGGATAAGCTTGCCTTTGACCCTGACAGAAAAAAGAGAAGAGCAATTTACGGGGAGGTTGTAGATGCGTTTTCTGACTACAATGTTTTTGTAGGTGGCTCATCCTCCTTTGATATGTCCCCTAAGCCCTACAATAAATATTACGCCCTTGATTTATATTGCAAGGAAAACAATATTCCCCACGAATGTGTTGTCTATATAGGCGACGACTATGGACTTGGTGGAAACGACGAGAGTGTTTATAAATCTGACTTTAATTATCTAACCATTGACGATTATCGAGATTTTGAAAAAGTAATTAAGGTGCTTTTGTAACCAAGCTAACATAAAATCCGTCTTTATTAGTGAAGGACCACAAAATAAGGAGGACAGTTATGAAAAAAATTAAAATAGCAATAGTCAGCCTTTTGCTTTTACTTGCCCTGTTACTTAATTTGACAGGCTGTGTAAAAAGCGTTAAGGCACAAAATTTAATGGATGGTATAACCCCAAGACATATTACTGAAAGCTACGATTTAACCGAGGGAAGTGTCCAAATTACCGATTTTGCCATAGAGCTTTTTAAGAATAGCAAGTCAGAAAACAGCTCGGTTATTTCCCCACTTTCCGTGCTTTGTGCACTTGGTATGCTATCAAATGGTGCAAATGGCGAAGCTAAGACTGAAATTGAAAACGCAATAGGTATGAGCACAGAGGAGCTAAACCTTTTCCTTTATACCTATGTTAATTCCTTGCCACAGGGCGAAAAATATAAGCTGAGTGTGGCTAATTCTATATGGGTAAACGAGGGCTTTTCAGCAAATGAGGAATTTTTGCAGACTAACAAGGACTACCACGATGCCGATGTTTATAATGCTCCCTTTAATAATTCTACCCTTAAGGACATTAACAATTGGGTAAGTAACAAAACCGACAAAATGATACCCAAAATTCTAAACGATATTTCTCCCGACTCCTTAATGTATCTTGTCAACGCACTTGCCTTTGAGGCAGAGTGGCAAGAAATTTATGAGGATAATCAAGTAAGAAATAGCACCTTTACCACCGAAAATGGTACAGAAAAGCAAATGGAGTTTATGTACGCAACAGAGGGTAGCTATTTAGAAAATGAAAATGCTATTGGCTTCAAAAAGTATTATAAGGGTAGCAAATACGCATTTGTGGCACTTCTTCCTAAAAACGAAATGACCGTTGACCAATATCTAAGTACCCTGAACGGTAGCGAGCTAAATTCTCTGTTAACCTCGTCAAATTACGCAACAACCTATACCTCAATTCCAAAATTTGAAAGCGAGTATTCAATTGAAATGAAGGAAGCACTTAAAAAAATGGGTATTGAGAATATATTTGATATGGAAGATGCAGACCTTAGAGGAGTAGGACAAATAGAGGGTGGCAATCTTTACGTAAGCCGTGTGCTTCACAAATCATTTATTTCTGTTGCAGAAAAGGGCACTCGTGCAGGTGCTGTAACCGTAATGGACCTTTGTGGAAGTGCAGGACCAGGTCAGGAGCCTGTATATATTTATCTTGACAGACCCTTTGTCTATATGCTGATTGACACAACTACTAATATTCCGTTTTTCATCGGAACAATGATGGGAAAGTAGCCTTCCCCTATTACAAGCATAAGGAGAGAATGAATCAAGCATTCTCTCTTTTTGTTGCCTTTGATTTTTCTAATTTTGTAAAAATTTCTGTTGAAGTATGGAAAATTTTGTGATATAATGTAAAAAATACTACAAAAAGCAAGACAAAAGGAGCTTTTAAAATGGAAGAGATAAAGAGTGTTGAGGATTTCGAAAGCAGAATTAATCGTGTTATCGTAACTGAGGACGAAATCAAAGAGGAAATTAAAAAGGCAGGCAAAAAAATTGACGAGATATATGACGGCAGACCAATTTTGCTTGTAAGCATTTTAAAGGGTGCCTTTGTATTTATGGCTGACCTTTGTCGTGCAGTTAGCGTTCCCTGTGAAATTGGCTTTATGTGTGCAAAAAGCTACTATCAGGGCACAATTTCCACAGGCATTGTAAACATTACAATGGATTTAGATCAGGACGTTAGCAAATATCACTTAGTAATAGTTGAGGACATTGTTGACACAGGTAGAACGTTAAATGACGTTGTTAAGCTTCTTAAGGCAAGAAAGCCACTTTCCTTGCACGTTGTTACTCTTCTTGATAAGCCAAGCCGTAGAGTAGTGGACTTTAACCCTGATATTTCACTTTTTACAATCCCAGACTATTTTGTAATTGGCTATGGTCTTGACTGTGGTGAGTATTACAGGAATCTACCTTACATAGCAGAGTATAAAGCGTAATAAAAAATCAAAAAGAGGAAATAAATCGGTTTCATAGCCGAAATATTTCCTCTTTTTCAGTTAGTTGAATGAAATCGTTGTAAGACAACAATGAAATCTTCACTTTGTTCAAATGAAATCCAAGTCAAGACTTGAATGAAATCTAATCCGTCTATCTTGCAGTCCTGCGAAGCAGGATTTCACCGCGAAAGCGATTTCATCCACCAAGAGTGGATTTCTCCTGTTGAAGACGGATTTAACTGCGTGATTGTCCGTTGAGGACATCACGCTAAATCTTGTGCTTTTAATTTGCACCTTTTTGTTAGTCCTCTTTGTATGGGCGTTTTGTCTAAAATAAATTTAAAACCTACAAAAAAATAAAAAAACTTGTGCAAAATATACAACTTTGGTTATATTGCTATATTGACAAAGTGATTATATATATGTTATAATTATTCTGTAAAATTATTACTAAGGCTTTAACCTAACAAAAAGGGGTCGAATAATATGATTAAATCTAAAAATAAAATTCTAATAACCTTGGGCTTAATTGCAGTGCTTATGCTTATGCTTGCAGTAGTTGGCTCAGCAAAGGAGATAACTGTTACCTTCTATAACGGCGACAAGGTTGACGAAAGCTTTGGAAACAAGGGAGAAATGCTTGTTGATTCCGAGGTAGGCTTCACCTTGCCTAACAAGGAGGTTGAATCAGGCTATTCCTTCGTATGGTACACCACAGACGGACGCTCTTGGTCGGCAGGTGCACACGTAAAATTTGACGAGGACACAGACCTTAAGCAGGCTGTTGCACAGGACGTTTCTGATTTTCAGACCTTCAAGACGCTTTTCAAGTCTGCCGAAAACTACAAAATACGTCTTATCGCAGATATAACCGTTACCGAGCAGTTAAGCCTTGACTGGTATGCAAGACCTATGGTGTTTATGAATGGTCACACAATCAATATTACAGGCTCCCACGAAAGAGGAATCAGTGGACAAAGAGCAGGTCCATCATTCTACGGCGTTGGTGACATTAACTTCAATACAACCCACTCTAACCCTGTATTTGCATATATTAACTCACATAGCTATCGTGGTAATGAAAGCGTACTATTTATCGGTAGAGGCGTTACTGTAAACGCATCAAAGGCAACACTGCTAAAGGATACGGATGCTGCAACCTCACAGGGATATCCACATGTAAGGATTTATGGTAAGGTTGATTGTAAAACTGTTATGAATATCGGCAATACAAATGACCGTCAACCAAACATTGATATTAACGAGGGCGCTCAGCTAATCGTTAGGTCAAAGCTATTGGAGAATTCCAATAACACAATAAAGGTTAACGTAAGAGGCGGAACAATTATAATGGAAAGCTCCGATTATAGCTTTTTCCGCGAAGAAAAAGCAAAATATACCTTTACAGGTGGTAACATAGTATTCGCTGAGGAAACCGACTTCGAGGGCATTAAGCTTTACATTGACGCAGAGCAATACAAGGTTCTTAACCTTACTGCAAGTGGCATTACCTATCAATGTATAGTTCCATATACTTGTGGTCAGCCTGGACAAACACATAGCTATATTTTAGAGTCCAAGGAGGCGGCAACCTGTTGCACCTTTGAATGTGAGACCTATAAGTGTCAGCACTGTGGACATATCATAGAAATTGAAAAGGGCTCAAGAACAGACCACGACTTCCAATTTGTTGAGTCCAAGCCTGCAACAAAGACCGAGCTTGGTTGGGAAAAATCAGCTTGTACAGGCTGTCAAAGCGTTGAATTTGTATTCGTGCCCTATGACCCAACAAACGACGAGGTTGTTGTCGTTGTAAACACAGGCAGTGGCGAAGAAGAGGTAAAGGTTGCTATTAAGGATATATACAAGCTTACTAAGCAAACAAGTGGCTATATTGCAACAGACGTTTTAGCCTTTGGTGAATACACTCTTGACCAAATTGTAAGAATATATATTCCATTAGGTATTGCAAGTGTAAACCTTGCAACGGAAAACACCTATATCAAGGAGGTTATCATTGACGATGATGCTTCCGTTACTATCGCAAGCATAGCAAAGCTAACGACCCTTGATACAATCACAATCAAAAAGTGTACAGTTACCTTTAATGCAAACTGTGCACCAACAACCTTGACAACTATCAATTCCTTGGTAGAGGGTGCAAGCGTTACCTTTGCAAAGGAAGCCTTTACAGGCAAAACAAACGTTTCCGCCTTAAATATGTGTTCAGGCTCAAGCTATAGCTTCGCACAGGATAGCTTTAAGAAAACTAATATCAAAAAGCTAACCTTCCCAGATGGTGGTACGTATAAGTTTGTATCAGTTGCCGCCTTTTATGAAAGTGGTGTTGAGGAGCTTTATCTTGGAACAAGCCTTACAACCTTTGGTGTTAATCAAACCTTTGAAAACTGTAATAGCCTTAAGAGAATTATCATAATGGGCTTAACCACAATCAACGATAACACCTTTAAGGCGATATCTGCCGATGCAGTAGTTTACCACCACGCATCAAGCCTATCCTGTGGTAATAACGCCTTTGCAAATAATACCAACATTACGATTTATACGAAAACTTCACTTGCCAATGGTGCAGCCTTTAATGGTTGTAGTAACTACACAATTCACTATGGTATTCCTCACGCATACACAAGGACTACAAGTGAAGCTACTTGTACCAGCGAGGGTGGAGTTAAATACGTAACAGATTGTCCTTGTGGCTACGAAAACCCAGCAATCTATAAGCTATTTACAAAAAATGTTACCTCAAGCGATAGCTACGAGGTAATTGAGCTATTGAACGAAACAACTCCAATGCTTGCTCATAATTTAACAGTTTTAGTGGGTATAAGATATGATAAGGGCTATACCTTTAATGGCACAGGCGTGTATAAGTGCTCAAGCTGTCAGCAATCTGTTGACGAGGCAGAGCCAAACCACCAGCCAATTGTAAAGGCTCTTGGCTACTCAACCTCAGAGGTTGGTGCGTACTCAATCAGCTCAAAATATATGATAAACAGAGATAGCCTAAGCGACTACATAAACATCAATGGCACAAGCCTTGAAATCGGTGTTACAGTAGGCTTAAGAAGTGTTCTCGGCATATCAACACCACTTAGTAGCTCTGGTACTGCTAACAAGGGTGCTATGAAGAAAAACCTGACAGGCGACTCCTCAGTAGTTACAGAAACTATTATTAAGGGTATTCCCGAGGATTGCCTTGACGATAACTACATTATTTGTATTTATATAATTGATAATGGTGTGGTTAATTACGTTCAAAGCAACGCAACAGTTGAAAACCCAAGTGGTGTAAACTATAACGAGCTTCACGATATTGCAAGCTCAATTGTAGCTCCACTTCCTACTTCTAAAGAGGACGAATAAAAACAAAGAATCACTTGTGAAAAAACACAAGTGATTTTTTTGTGAATTTAAAATTTGCATAATAAGTAAATAAAAAGACAAAATAATAGTATAAAAAAGATAGAGGAAAAGAAAATGCAAGAATTTACATTTATTATTAAGGATAAAAACGGACTTCATGCAAGACCAGCAGGAGCAATTGCTAATGCCTCAAAGAGCTATGTATCAAGCGTAACCATAAGCTGTGACCAAAAGGTAGCAGATGGCAAAAGACTTCTTTCGGTTATGTCTTTGGGAGCAAAATGTGGAGCGAGCCTTCATTTTAAAATAGAGGGCAAGGATGAGGAGCTGGCAAAGGATACACTTTATTCTGTATGCGAGGAAAAATTAGGAGAAAATGGCAAATAAAAAAAGCACAATAGTGCAAGGAATTGGCATAACTAATAAAAGAGTAAGTGGTAGGCTCCATTTCCTGAAAAAGCAAACAACCCAGTCAAAGAAAAGAAGCACCTATAATGTAGGCACAGAGCTTTTGCGACTGGAGGAAGCAAAGAAAAACGCAATTGAGCGAGTGTGGGAAATAGAGAAAAGGGCTAAGGAAATAACAGGAAGTAGCGAGGCACAGATATTTGAAATTCACGCAATGCTACTTGAGGACGAGGACCTGAATGATGCAATTATTACCGAAATAAAAAATGGTAAGTGTGCCGAGGAAGCAATTGAAATTGCCTCAGAGAAATACTCAAAAATGCTAATAGATTTAGGCGACGAGTATTTGTCGGCAAGAGCAAGTGATATAAAGGATATCTCCTCTCAGCTTATAAAAGCGTTAGACAAGGATAGCAAAAGAGACGGACAAGAAAATAGCACCTCGTATATTTTAGTAGCTGACGATCTAACCCCCTCGGAAACTGTTTTGCTTGACAAAAGCAAAATACTTGCAATAGTTACCTTTGGTGGCACACCCTCGTCGCATACGGCTATTTTAGCAAGGTCAATGGGCATTCCTGCTTTAGTAGGCACAGGCAGAATAGAGGCTGGCTTAGACGGACATTTGGCACTGCTTGACTCAGTTGAGGGTAGCTTGATAATTGACCCAACTGATTCACAGGCAGAGGACTTTGAAAGGGTAAGAGCCAAGGAAAACAAAATCGCAACCGAGCACGAAAGATATTTGCGTTCATTAATAAATAAGCCTGCTGTCACAAGAAGTGGGCACAAGGTAATGATTTACGCAAATATAGGCAACGAAAATGAAATTTCAGGTGCCTTGTCAAATGGTGCAGAGGGCATAGGACTTTTAAGAAGCGAGTTTATGTATCTTGAAAGACAAGACTATCCCACCGAGGAGGAGCTTTTTTCTACTTACAGAGATGTAGCAATCAAAATGGGAGGCAGGCGTGTAATAATAAGAACGCTTGACGTAGGAGCAGATAAGCAAATATCATATCTTGATATACCAGCCGAGGAAAACCCTGCTATGGGCTTTCGAGGCATTAGGGTTTGTCTTGAAAGAAGAGATATGTTTAAAAATCAAATAAGAGCAATTCTTCGTGCCTCCTATTATGGCAGAGTTTCCATTATGCTACCTATGGTAGTTTGCGAAAAGGAAATACTAACCTGTAAAACGCTTATCGAGGAATGTAAGGCTGAATTAAGTGAAAGAAAGCTACCATACGATAGCAAAATAGAGCTTGGAATTATGATAGAAACTCCTGCCTCAGCAATAATAAGTGATAAGCTTGCAAGATTAGTGGACTTTTTTTCCGTAGGCACAAACGACTTAAGTCAATATACCTTGGCAGTCGATAGACAAAATTCTAAGGTTGCATCCTTGTGCGAGGATAATTATGAGCCTGTATTAAGGCTGATAAAAATGTCAGCCAAATCAATCCACGAAAATGGTGGTTGGATAGGCGTTTGTGGAGAAATGGCAGCAGATTTAAGCTTAACAGAGGAGCTTGTAAAAATAGGAGTTGACGAGCTATCCGTTTCCGTACCCTATCTTTTAGGTGTGCGTGGAAAGGTAAGCGAGTGCAGATAAGGAGCAAAATGAATTTATTTAAAAGAAAAAAACAAAGAGAAATATACTCACCTGCACAGGGCGAGGTAATAGATGCCTCACAAATAAACGACCCTGTGTTTTCAAATGATATTTTAGGGAAGGGCTTTGGGGTAATTCCTACACAGGGTACGATTTTTTCCCCTGTAAACGGCGAGGTGGTAAACGCCTTTGAAAGTGGACACGCATACACAATTTTAAGCGAGGACGGATTAGAAATCCTAATCCACATAGGAATTGATACGATAGAGCTTGACGGAGAGGGCTTCATTGCCAAGGTGAGAAAGGGCGATAAAATAAAAAAGAGAGAAATTATAGCAACCGTGGACCTTGAGCTTTTAAAGAAAAAGGGCTACGACCCTACGATAGCGGTAATAATAACCAATCCAGATATCCTTTCCAAAATAGAAGTAAACAAGGGCAAGGTGATTGCTTGCGAGGTAGCCCTGACCTACACAATATAAAAAAGTGATGCCCTTGAGCATCACTTTTTTTCGCAAACCTATTATACCATAAATCAAGCATTAAAACAAGCCTTGTATAAGAAAATTTTTTGTGATATTATATATATACAAAATGCAAGGAGGCGATTTTTCTTGAATACAAGGGATAAAACAAAAAAGTCAACAGACAAGGACAAGAAAAGACGAGCATCTTTTGGGAAGGTTATGAAAAATACCTTTTTTGCACTTGGAGTAAGCTTTAAAATTGCACCTGACTCTATGATAATTTTACTTATTTCCTATTTATCAGACAGCTTGGTATATTTTGTAACAGGTACATATTCATTGAAATACGTAATTGATATGTATTCAAGTGGCAACGTAGAATTTAAGGACGTTTGCTTAAGCGTTGTTATTATGATGCTTGTGCCCGTGCTTTCAAGCCTGCTTATAGGCTTAGTCACAGACTTTACCTGGGGTCAGGCAAGGATAAAAATTTCTGCATCAATTAGCAAAATGGTATTCGAAAAGAATAAAAGCGTAGAGCTTGCCTGCTATGAAACACCTGAATTTTATGACAAATACGTAAGAGCAACCTTGGATATGCCAAACCATATATTTAATGTTACCTATGTTACCTTTTATTTGCTTGGAACAATTTTAAGTATGGTTTTATATGGTGGACTTTTGTTCCAAATGGACCCTGTGTTTGTAGTTTTTGCACTTATTCCACTTATAGGCTCCTTCTTTAAGAAGAAAAGCAACGAGCTATGGCACAAGCATACAACCGAGGACAAAATCCTTCACAGAAGATGTCAATATGCTCAAAGAGTATTTTACTCTGTTGACTATGCAAAGGAAATGCGCCTTACAAATGCAAAAAGCTTTATGCTCAATAAATACGACGAGGCATCAGATGGACGTATGGGTGTCGTTGACAAATACGGAAAAATAGAAATGGCACTGGATATTCTTGGAAACAAGCTTTCAAGCATACTGGCTAATCCCTTAGCAATTGCATACGCAGTCTTGTCTGCCTTTGGAATATTGCCCTGGGGAGTGGCACTTGGATTAGGTGGCTGTGCTGTTGTTATAAACTCAGTATCAGAGCTTTCAGGCACATTTATAAACATAACTAACCAATATTTTCACTTGCACGAAAAGTCACTTTTTATTCAGGACTTGAGGGAATTTCTTGATTATGAGCCTAAGGTTAAGGACAAGCCTGATGCAAGGGATGTAAATGTAGGAACGATAAAGTTAGAAAATGTATCCTTCAAATACGAGGGAAGCGACAAGTACGTTTTAAAAAATATAAATCTGGAAATAAATCCAAAGGAAAAAATTGCCTTAGTAGGGCACAATGGTGCGGGAAAAAGCACACTTGTTAAGCTACTTTTAAGGCTTTATGACCCAATAAATGGTAAGGTTACCATAGGAAACGACGATGTAAGAGAGCTTAAGGTTAAGGAATACAGAAGCCTGTTCAGTGTCGTATTTCAGGATTTTAAGCTTATAGCTCTGCCTGTTATAGAAAATGTCCTGATGCGTCCAAAAAGGGAAGGGGACGAGGAAAAGGTAATCGAGGCGTTAAAGCTTAGTGGAGCCTATGAAAAAATAATGTCATTAGAAAATGGAATAGACACACTTTTAACTAAGGAATTTAGTGAAAAGGGAGCTGTTTTGTCCGTTGGAGAGGGACAAAAGCTTGCTATTGCCCACGCGTTTCTTAAAAACTCTCCCTTTGTAGTTCTTGACGAGCCTACATCGGCACTTGACCCTGTTGCAGAAAGCAAAATGTATACAGGAATGATGGAAATGGGCAAGGGAAAGGGTATGGTTTTTATATCTCATAGACTTTCAAGTGCAGTAAGTGCTGACAGAATATATATGCTAAAGGATGGAGAAATTATCGAAAGTGGAACTCATTCTGAGCTTATGGCTTTAAATGGTGAATATGTAGATATGTTCAGAAAGCAAGCTCAAAACTATATTGATATAGAGGAGGGACAGGTATGAAAGTAAGAAGTGTACAGAAAAAGCCAAGAGTCCCCTTTAAGAAATCAATACAAAACAACCTTTTCATTCTAAAGATGGCATTTAAAATGGATAAGGTTATGGTTATTATGCGACTTGTAATGGGCTTCTTTACAGGCTTGAATCACGGTGTCGGGATATTTTTTACTACCCAAATTTTAAATATGCTTGATATGGCAGTAGGCTCAGAAAACAAGGAACAATATCTAAGAAATATACTGATATTGACTGCTATGATGGGAGTATATACTCTCCTATACGAGCTATTCTTTGCTTGGTATTACAAGCTACTTAACCCAAAGCATAAGCTAAACTTTATCAGACTTATTCATAAAAGCTTTTTCGTCAAGGCAAGCGACATTGACCTGTCCTGCTACGATACACCTGAGTTTTACAACGATTTTATCTATTCAATGCAAAATTGCGATAAGAGTATCGTAAATACCATTGACCAGCTTGGAGATTTAATAAGAGCTTTAGTAGCCTCGGTTTCAATTGTAACGGTTATTATGACAGTTGACTATAAAATCGCCTTGATTATTCTTGGTGTATCAATTGTCAATATGATTGTAAGAATAATTGGCAACGGCTTTGCCTATCAATATGATTTGGAAATGAACGAGCTATGGAGAAAAACCTGGTACATTGAAAGGTTCTTTTCTCTTTCCAACTACGCAAAGGAAATAAGACTTACTGACGTATCTGAAAATCTTATCAATGAATATGATGAGACTACAAGAATACAGCTAAAGGAAAATCGTAGATATAATATAAAGTCGAGTATTATAAGGGCAATTTCCTTGATTTTAAGTCAAGGCTTGACTATTTTCATCATTCTTTATATGGCACATGGACTATTCCAAAGCGATTCAGGTGTGCTAATAGGTGGCTTTTCAGCAGCAGTTACTGCTGGCTGGAAGCTAAAATATCTCATATACGACCTTCAAAATAAATTTGTTTCTATGAATAAGGACTCCTTGTTTGCAGACAAGGTAAGAGGCTTTTTAGAGACAGAGGCTAAAATTAAGTCGGGAAGCGTTTACTTGGATGCCTTTGAAAGTCTGGAGTTTAAAAACGTGTCCTTTAAATACGATAAGGAGTACGTTTTAAACGATGTAAGCTTTAAGCTAAATAAGGGCGAAAGAATAGCCTTTGTTGGCTATAACGGAGCAGGCAAAACCACAGCAACCAAGCTCATAATGCGACTTTATGATGTTACCGAGGGTGAAATCCTAATAAACGGAATAAACATAAAGGAATACGACCTGAACAGCCTACGCAAGAAAATGGGAGCAGTATTTCAGGATTACAAGGTGTTTTCTGCTACGGTTGCTGAAAACGTTTTAGGAGACGTATACACTGAGGATAAGGAGAGAGTAGTTCTTAATGCGCTTACCGATAGCACCTTTGGAGATAAGCTAAAAAGCCTACCACAGGGAATACATACAGAGCTTACAAGAGAATTTTATTCGACAGGCACAGAGCTATCAGGTGGAGAAAATCAAAAGCTTGCAATTGCAAGAGCCTTTGCTCACGATAACGAGCTTTTGATTATGGACGAGCCGTCAAGCGCACTTGACCCGATTGCTGAATATAATCTCAATCTGGGTATTGATAAAAACGCAAGAGATAAGGCAGTTATATTTATAACCCATCGCTTGTCAACGACAAGACACGTTGATAAAATTTATATGCTCGAAAAGGGAAAAATTATCGAAAACGGCTCTCACGAGCAACTAATGAAGCAGGGTGGAAAATATGCCCATACGTTCAACCTACAAGCAGAAAAATACAAGGCATAATAAAAGAAGGACGCAAGTCCTTCTTTTGTTTTATCGTTTTACAATGCCTAACTTGTGATAGTAATAAACGGGAATAGCACTCCAGCCGTGGCAAAGGCTACCTGCACCGTCAAAGTCCTCATAGCCCTTGGCAGTTTCCCAAGCTGTGCCTGTTTTTAGCATAGGAGTGTAGGTTTTTCGTATTTCTTCAAGGATTGTGTCCTTGTATTGTGGGTCGATTTTTAAAAGAGCATCATACTTAAAGCATTTCATACTAAGGGAACAGCTCTCAAGCTGATTTTCACTAAGCTTTTTGCAAATTTCCTTGGCCTCCTTACTCTGTGAAGCACCAGATAAAATAGCAAGAGAATTTACAAGCTCAGATGCAATACCATTCATTTCCCAAAGCCCAAGGCTCTCGTTAAAAAATCTTTCCTTTGCTTTTGCTAAAAATTCCTTTTCGTCAAAGTAAAATTCATTTTCAAGAGAGCAATATTTACAAATATTATCGTAAGCACGAAGTGCCAAAATAAAAATCAAATTTATTAATGGGTCAATTTGGTCCTCATAGCTACAGCCTCCGTCAGCACCCTTAGACCAATCGTAAAAATTCCAGTAGTCATTTCCCTCCAATATAGACACTAAGTCCCCTTTTTTATTATTCAAGAAGACCTTGATAATTTCCTTAAGCTTGTCTATAACCTCATAAATCAGGGACTTGTCCCCTGTGTGCGAAAGGTATTCCCAAACTGCAATTACGTAGTAAAGGCAAAATGACGGAATAACTAAATCTATACCGCAGGGAAAGCAA
Organism: Clostridia bacterium; assembly: GCA_017473085.1. Lineage (GTDB taxonomy): Bacteria > Bacillota > Clostridia > Oscillospirales > CAG-272 > RGIG2000. Next base: position 2,963 of record JAFUNF010000027.1, on the reverse strand, counting down.
ATTGACAAAAGTCCGTCAGGACGATTGTCCTTGCTCATTAGCAAAAGGTTAGACCTTGCATAGTCGAAATTGCCACCCTCAAAGCCATAATAGCCACTTAGCATTTGATTGCGTGAGTCATAAGCATAAAGGCATTGCTCTCGCCAAGGACAGTCCACGTAATGCTCCATCATGGAAAGCTCAAGAGTATTCATACAAATATCGTAAATTTCACAATCAAGAGTGCTTTCAATGTCAACCTCTTTCCTTGTTGCTTTGTAGTATTGAGGAATTAGACCAATTTTTTTAACAACAACAGGATAAAAGGAGGTGATTTCCAAATATCGGCAGGCAAGCCTTAGCATATAGTTAGTATGGGTATTTGTACCCTTTTTTGCAAGCAAATCAACAGAGAAGTCCCTGTCATGAATACGCCTTGGCACAAGACCGTTTTTCAAATGTTCTCCATAAGCAATATTAACATAGCATTGCTTATCTACTTCAATTTCAAAGGATAAAAGTCCTACGTATTCTTTGCCTAAGTCAAGAACAATTTTTCTGCCACCCTTGTTGTAAATTTCAGTAGCAGGCACAAAATCTCCAAGACAAAGACGCTTGTTGGGACGAGGTACAAAATTGCATTTTTTGTCAATTTCAACACAGGTGTGTGGCTTTTCAGGAATTTCATCTCTGCAATTGCACTCATAGGTAAAGCCTAATTGAGAGGAAATAAGCCTTTGCTTGCCACTTGTGTATGCTTTGCTTTTTCTTGAGGGAGTGTGGGAATTACTAACCAAAGCAAGCTTGCCATCTACCAAAGCTTCAAATATTACCCCAGCCTTGTAGTGCTTGTATCTTTGAGAGTCCTTTCCAAAGTGCCACACCAAAATAGTCATCTGATTTTCCCCTTTTGTAAGATAAGAGGAAATATCTATTTCGTCATAGGATTTGTAATGCTCATAATCTCCATATTGATTTGAGGACACATAATTACCATTTATAAAAAGAGTGTAATCTCCGTCACAGCTTATGCGAAAAATACATTCCCCACCACAATATTCAAGCGTGGGCAAAAATTCCCCATAGCTGTCAATTTTTGCTTCCTCTTCATACCAAATAAATTTACTTTTTTCAAAAACGCCCATTACCAAAACCTCGCTTTTTTACTTAACACAATTCTACCATAAATAAAAGCACTTGTAAACGATTTTGTTTTAAAAACAAGACGCAATTGACACATATATAAATCTGTGATAAAATATAGTTGACAATTAGTGAATCACAGAGACAAGGAACCGTCCCCTGTCTCCACAGATAATTTATATGATGGGTTTAAAGCATATGATAGATTGAGTGATTTAGGTAAAGGCGGAAAAGTTTTAGCCGAAATAGCTGGTAAGGCAGATAATATGGCTTGGTTATATGGTAAACTTAGAAAAGGTTATACAGTTATAGATATTGGAATTGATATTGGAAGAACAGCTAGAAGTTCAAGTTATTTCTTTGAAAGGATTTTATTAAACATTTGGAAATATCGTAATATTTGGAAATTACCTTACCACTTTTTTTAAGGAGAAGTTAGATGACTACTTTAGATATTATTAAAAATAAATTAAAATTTTTAATTGAAGAATATGGTTTTACTTTTGAATTTAATAATGATAGAGGAAATCATTATGTCTTTAATAATAAAAATGGATACATTGAATTTTATGAATGGAAACAATTTAATGAATCAGCAATTTTTGTGAAATATGATATGATTTCAAAAAAAATAAATCTTATTGAAGAATATCCTAAAGTGGTTGGTCAATTTTACAAAATTCATAAAGGTGTAAAATGGCTTTTTAAGGATGAGAGAAATGATTACTGGGAAATGATTGCAAAAATAATTGCAACCGAGATTAATAACAAAAAAAGTATATTTGGTTTAAAAATATAATTATCTCATTAGCGAATTAATATTAAACATCAAACACAAACTTGCGAGAGTGTAGTTATCCTCTCGACAGGAAAGAATGAATAACAAAGAAAAACAGTGAAGACAGGCAATGTTGCCTGTCTCCATAAATATAATTGCAATAATTAACAGCACAAGCACTTCTGTGGTAAAAAATAATACGATGCTTGGGAACCACAACGTAAGTGTTTTGACACTTTACTACTAAAAATTACAAATAATTGACAAATATCATAGAGGTACACAACTTATGGATATGGAAGATAGGTTAAAGCAAAAGATAAAAGAAGATCAAAAAATAAGTGTAATAATTGGCATTGTATTTTGCGTTGTTTTGTGTGTGCTGATTGTAATATTAGCTATTAATAGAGTGGCTGAAATTAAGAGTGGAGATACAGAGACAACGACCTGGTTAAGCTTTGGAATAGTATGCTTACTAATAGGCTTGATAGTGGTTTTTGCCAAATATATATTGCTTGTTTGTATAAATTCAAAAAAGGATTGTGCTGAAAGCCATAAAGAAATAAGAATAGTTGTAAAAGAAGTCAAAACAAAAATGAGCTTATTATATGGTACATGGAGCTCTAATGTTTTTGTTGAAAATCTTGAAACTGGCGAACAGTTTTTACTTGAAGGCTGTGGCGATATGATAGAAAACGAGACGTACTGCATGTTGAGAGCGAAATACTCAAAACAGTTTGTGTACGAACATTTAGACATTAATGAACAAAAATAAATGCCATAGAGATGAAAGTCAAGAAAGTATGAAAAGACAGGTAAGAACGAATAACAAAGAAGGCAGTGAAGACATGCAACCTTGCCTGTATTCATTTTCTTAATGCACAAACAAAAAATCACTTGTGGGTCACCACAAGTGATTTTGTTGTGTCAACGAAAACCACGCGATAGTCGCGTGGTTCAGTAGAGGCTAAAGCCGATGAGTAAAAAAGAAAAACTCCTAATGTGGTATAATGAAAGAGCGACCTGCCAGTTGCACAAACAAAAACACATTAGGAGGACATTA
>JAFUNF010000026.1 GCA_017473085.1 Clostridia bacterium | reverse complement strand
CATCATTTGCAAGGCAACATCGTTTTTTACTACCCCTCCGTCTTTTGCTTCGCAAAATCCACCTACCCTTACAAGGGTAGGCAAGTGCGATTAGTTCTGTTTTTGAACAGATTTGTATTTGTCGTGGATGAAGCCTTCCCCTTTAGGGCGTGCCTCGTGCAGAAGGTGGTCTCTCCTTTCGTCACGGCTCTGCCGTGCCACCTTCCTCAGCAGAGGAAGGCAAGGGGATTAGTTCTGATTTTGTACTGATTTGTATTCGTCGTAGAATTTGTAGTAAGGGCTATATTGGTTGTGGTCTGAAATAATGTTTTGAAATTTTTTAAAATTTTTTGAAAAAGGTATTGACAAATGGTTGCTTGATGAGTATAATGATAACAGTAATCATTACTGATAAGGAGTTGAGGCAAATGAGAAACACAAAGCAACGGACGGCTGTGCTTGAATTTCTTCGTTCTAAAAGGCAACATTGTAGTGCTACTCAAGTCTATGATGCAGTCAGAGTTAAGTTTCCTAACATTTCCTTAGGTACTGTTTACAGAAATTTAAGTCAGCTACTTGAGGACGGAAAAATTATCTCAGTAGAGACCAGTGACAAATGTGTTTACTACGATGGCTTTACAAGTGACCACGCACACTTTGTTTGCGAAAGGTGCAAGGAAATTTATGATTTTCCACTTGTGTCCTCGATTAGTGGACCTGAGGAGGCAGGCTTTACTGTTTTAAATCAAAGGGTTGTATATTATGGAGTTTGCTCCAAGTGCAACAAAAATAATGCTTAATAAAAAATGTTTTATATAAAGGAGAAAAATTTATGAAAAAGTTTGTATGTCCAATTTGCGGTTACGTTCACGAGGGAGATAATGCACCAGAAAAGTGCCCACAATGTGGTGTTCCAGGTGCTAAGTTCAACGAGGTTGTTGAAAACAATCTTACTTGGGCTGCCGAGCATGTTATCGGTGTAGCTAAGGATGTTGACCCAGAGATTATCGAGGGTCTTCGTGCTAACTTTATGGGCGAATGCACAGAGGTTGGTATGTATCTTGCAATGGCAAGAGTTGCTCACAGAGAGGGCTATCCTGAAATCGGTCTATATTGGGAAAAGGCTGCTTGGGAGGAGGCAGAGCACGCTGCAAAGTTTGCAGAGCTTCTTGGTGAGGTTGTAACCGATTCTACAAAGAAAAATCTTGAAATGCGTGTTGAGGCTGAAAATGGTGCTACTCTCGGTAAGTTTGAGCTTGCTAAGAGAGCTAAGGAGCTAAACCTTGATGCTATTCACGACACTGTTCACGAAATGGCTCGTGACGAGGCAAGACACGGAAAGGCGTTTGAGGGACTTCTTAAGAGATACTTTAACTAATATACATAAGGGCAGAGAAATCTGCCCTTTTTGTTTTGGGATTGACAAACGGACTTTTTTAATATATAATGTTTGCAAGGTGCGAACTCAACCAAAAGGTTGTTTACTTCGGCTTTGTTCCGAACCCGCTGAGAAGGAGCTGTTGCTCCTTCTTTTTTTATATCAAGGGAATGAGCATGACTTGTTCCCTTTTTTTGTGCTGTTTTTCCACAAAAACACGGAAAATCTAATTGTGAAAAATATTTTATATTATTGAAAAGCATTTTATTGTATGCTATAATTTTACCAATAAATGAGAATTTGACGAGGTTGATACAACAATGGGAAGCTTGCTTTTAGTTCTTATATACATTTGCTTTATCAGTCTTGGTCTGCCTGACTCCCTTTTAGGCTCGGCTTGGCCTGTGCTTCATAATGAAATTAGCGTGCCTGTATCATATGCAGGTATTATATCGGCGACCATTACTGCAGGTACGATACTATCAAGCTTATTTAGTGATAAGCTCTTACATAAATTCGGTGCCGGCTTAGTAACTGCCGTAAGCATTACTGTAACTGCACTTTGCTTGTTTGGTTTTTCTATTTGCACTCAATTTTGGATGTTGATTTTGTGGGCAATTCCATTTGGTCTTGGTGCAGGTGGTGTAGATGCTATTCTTAACAACTACGTTGCTTTGCATTACAAGGCACAGCATATGAGTTGGCTTCACTGTATGTGGGGTGTTGGTGCATCTATTAGTCCGTATATAATGAGCTTCTCACTTGTTAAGCTTGAAAGCTGGAGTGGTGGTTATCTTATCGTTTCCATTATTCAAGCAGTGCTTTGTGCAATCATATTTATTAGCATCCCTCTCTGGAAAAAGGGAAGCAAGGATAACAATGATGAAAAGCAAGTAGAATCAAAGTCTCTTTCCTTCAAAGAAATATTTGCTATCAAGGGTGCTATTCCGTGCTTTTTAATGTTCTTTTGCTATTGTGCGATGGAGGTTAGTGCATCTCTTTGGGCAAGCTCCTATCTTGTGCAAATTTGGGATTTTTCGCCAGAGGTGGCATCAGGATATGCCAGTATGTTCTATATAGGTGTGACGCTTGGAAGACTTATTAACGGATTCCTTGCAATGAGGCTTAGCGACAAATTCCTTATTCGTATGGGAATATCAATCATTGCTGTTGGTATTGCCTTAATGCTCCTACCATTCCATTCCACCTTTGCCTTGATTGGCTTTGTTGTTATCGGAGTTGGGTGTGCACCTATCTATCCGTGCATTATTCATATGACTCCTGAAGTTTTTGGCAGAGACAAATCCCAAGCAATGATAGGCGTACAAATGGCGTTTGCTTACGTTGGAATTTTAGCAATGCCGTCCTTGTTTGGTGTTATAGCAGAGCATATCTCTATTTCGCTTTTGCCTATTTATCTGTTCATATTCTTAGCAATTATGCTTGCAATGCACGAGATAGTGCTGAAAAAAGCAAGGTCAAGTAATTTTAACTAATAGAAAAAGGGCATTTCTGCCCTTTTTGTTTTGGGGTTGACAAAGGGCAGAGATTGGTATATAATGACATTAACCAGAGAAGAAAATTATTTCTTTCAGCCACGGGTAATACCACGTGGTGTTTTCTTTTTATAGCACACAATGAGGCTTTGAGGGGCTGTATAACAGATATTTCAAGAAATAAGATAAAACCCTTACATCGCAAGGATTTATTTGATTTAATACATACGAGAGGGCAGGGCTGACTTGTTCCTTTTTTTGTGCTGCTTTTCCATGAAAAACATGGAAACTTTATGGAATTTTAGCTCTCGCAAAATAAGAAAGTTCAAAATACGGAATTTGTGGTTATGGAAAAATTATATCATAAATTAAACCATTCAAGCCAACATATGTGACAGAATTTTAGTAAGCTTTTGTGAGATCTTCTGTAGGGAACTAACAATTATATAAAATTTTGCTCTATTTTAAAAGTGTACCGTTTAGTACCGGTTTTCTTATGTTAAAATATAATTATATAAGATATTAATCGTGGTGAAATTAAAATATAATAAAACAAGAAATTTATAAAAATTTTAATAAACTATTGAAAAGCCGGTAAAAATAATGTATACTAAGTGTATAAAAAATACAGTTGGCTCTTGTGGAGGGTTAAGTATGATTACTAGAATTCAAATTAAAAACATAAATGCTATTGACAGTTGTGTCATTGATTTTCAAAAAAACAAATACAAATATCTAGAGGAAATGATTTACAACGATAAGTTGGTTAACCCTGTTGCCTTTTATGGTACAAACGGTAGTGGTAAATCCTCCCTTTTAAAAGCTGTTGGAAGATTGATTGAGTTGCTAATATATGAGCCAAGCAAACTTCGTTCGTTTATTCCTCATCAATTAAACTCAGAAGATCATATAGAAAACTTTTTTAAAAACAACGAAAAAAACAATGGGATGTTTGCAAAAACACTTGAGTGTATTTGTTCTTCTGTTCGTATTTTTTTTGAGATCGAACAAACAGAATATGAATATTTTATAGAAACTTCTTTTATGAATTTTATAAACAAAGAGTATTTGAAACAAAACCAAAATTATGTTTTTAATAGACAGGCAGATTCATACAAATATAGAAGAAAAGAGTTTGAAACAAAAAGAAATTTGTATCCTACGTTAAGGAAGTTGGCATCAGACAAACAAGACGATATAGCCATAACAAAGTGTTTTGAATTTTTAAGCAACATGGCATTTGTTGATGCTTTTAAAAATACACCTACATTCAAAGGCCTAACCGAAGAAAACTATTTGGATTTAATTGTAGATAAATCACATGATGTAAATCTTCTATTGAAAGAATATAAAGAATTTCCGTTGTACACCATTTCTTCTGAACCTACTAAAGATGGTGGAAAAAATTACATTGCCGAAATTGAGGCTGGGAAAAGAAAGGTAAGAATGCCATTTCAATTTATTTCCGGTGGTATGAGGAGCCAAAGTTTGTTGCTTTCTATCTTGCTTTCTTTGCCCGAAAACGGCGTGCTATTTGTTGATGAAATAGAAGATGCTTTGCATCCGTTAACAATACTTGATTTTATAAAAATAGCACAACAAAAGAACATTCAGCTTATTTTTTCATCTCATAATACTTTCATTCTTCAGCATTTAAGACCTGATCAAATTTTTTTTGCAAACTGGAAAAATGGTTATTCCACATACAAAAAGTTATCTGACATTTATCCGAATATTAGAGAAATCAACAATATAGAAAAAATGTATTTGGCAAATCTCTTTGATGAGGATATAAAAAATGACTAAAAATTTTTTGATTATAACGGAAGGCGAAAGAACAGAAATAAACATTTTAGAAGCAGTTTTGAAAAAATATGGGTTTAAAGTTTCACAAAGCAAACAGATTAAAATTCCTGATAATGTGGATAATTTCGTTTTTGAAAATACATTCGAGTTAAGCAAGGAAGAAGACAAAGTTATAATTGCTCAAGGCCCAAGAAACAGACTTTCACATTTTTTGAAGTTTATTGATAAGCGAAGTGAAGACATCGACCGGTGTTTTGGCATTTTAGAAAATACTTTTGCAGGAATTTTCCTTGTTTATGATGTGGATCACACATTGAAAGATGAGCTAGAAAAGATGTTTTTGAAGTATCAAGATGAATCTACTGGTATGTTATTGCTGAGTTCTCCGTGTATAGAGGTTTTATCAGATATTGAAAGAACAGATGAAATAGCTGTAGATCGTTTGAGAGAATATAAAGCAGAAAGAAATGTTTGGTTTGACAAAAATTTTCACAAATCAACAGAAAAATATATAATAGACAATTTTGAAGAATTGGTATTGTATTATTTGGAGAAAAATTGTGATGAAACCGGTAGTAAAAATGTTATGGAGCACCCCTGTCTCCTTTTGCCTAAGATTAACGAACTTAATGACCGAACATATATCAACGATGATTATATTCCTGTGGTGTACAGATATTTTACAACCACAGTATATGTTTGCATTGCGTACATAAAGGGGCTTACGAAACAAATTGATAATAGTGATGAAGTAATTAAATTTTTTAAAAATCAAAAAAACTAAAGTCGAAGAGGGTATCGATTTTTTCGATGCTCTCTTCTTTGCAACTCAACTTTCCGTTTAGTTAATGTTGCTTTTGCGTATGTGTACATGATATAATATCGATGATACAATATAGTTACGGTGCCGGAAATACTTTAACGGAGGACTATTATGAATAAAACAATAGGACAAATTATTCGAGAATTAAGACTTGAACGAAATATAACACAAGAGGAGCTTGCAGAGCTTATTTCTGTAACACCACAGGCGGTTTCAAAGTGGGAAAGAGAGGTTGGTTATCCTGATATTACTCAAATTGTGCCACTTGCTAATGTGTTTGGTGTTTCAACAGATGTTTTGTTTGGAGTTTTTGACACAAATGATTGCGAAGAAGTAGAAAAGCTAACAAATGAAATAGATAGAAACTGTGATTATATTTGGACTGACTATGAGTGCTATTTAAAATTGAAGGATGCACTTAAAAAATATCCAAACAATGTGAAATTGTTAGATTATGCACTTTCCTATGCTATGTTTGTTGCAACTCAAAAAAGATTTGATGAGCCTGAAATTGCTAAAATTGCATATAATGATTGCTTAAAATATTCTAATATGATTATAAAATACAGCAGTGATGTAAATGTGATTTTGAATGCTCATGATACAATGCTACATTTACATTGTCGATATAAGGAATTTGATAAAGCGAGAGAGCATGCAGAAGCATTTCCTGTTAGATTTCTTCAAAATAAACTATGTCAAGATGCAACTATATCTACATTTGAAAGAAATTATGATAAGGACATTGAAACAAGAACACAAATATTGTCGGGCTTATTAAGAGTTGTTGAACTTGGCGTTATGCCTTTAATCGAGGACTATAAGAGAAATGGACAATTCGAGGATGCCATTTCTGTTGGAGAAACAATTTTAAATATAGTTAAAGCAATTTATGGTCAGGAAAGGTATACTCCACCATTCCATTGTGCATATTTTCTATATTTTCAACTTGCTCATAGTTCAATTTTAATTGGAAACATTGATAAAGCATTTGAATATCTTGAAATGCAATATGAATATTGCAAAGTAGCTAATGAGTGTTACAATAAGATTACACAATTTGAAAACATTGCAGCTATTCGTTATGACAAATTTGAGTTTTGTGCTGAAAGATACCATATTGAAGAGTATATTGAACATTTTAGTTGGACTGGTTATAATCCAATAAGAGAAGACGAAAGATTTAAGGCAATTTATGAAAAAGCTAAAATTTTAAAAAGTTAAACATACACAAAAGACCTGCTCAATTAAGGAACGGTCATTTTCATTCCACCTTTATATTAATAATAACAGTTCCTTGAACATCCACAAAGTTTATTACTTTTGGATCATCTAATGTACCACCGAAGTCCTTTGAGTGACTTTTCAAGATATATTTTAACTAATAAAAAAGGGCATATGCCCTTTTTTAGTTTTCGGTTATTCTGTCAAGGTATGACATTATTTTCTTAATGTAGTCAAGCTTATAGCCTAAGATTTCAAGAGGGCCGTTTCGCTCGCCTGGAATTTCTAAATTATAAAGTCCCTCATAGTTTTGTGCCTTCATTTCGCGAATTACGGACACAAAGTCCACGTTTCCCTTGCCAAAGGGCATTAGGTGTTGGTCCGTTTTTCCCTCGTTGTCTGCCAAATGAAGTGCTTTTATATGCTTTGATGCACGTCTTATAAATGCTACTTGGTTTCTGTCGTTTATGTTAAGGTGGCCTGTGTCAAGGCAGATGCCAAGGCTTTTGCTATTAAAGTGCTCAATGAAATACATTAGTCCTTCCACGTTATTTACTGCTGGACTGGATATAAGATTTTCAAGGCAAATAACTATATCGGTGTCCTTTACATAATCTAAAAGCTCTGAAATTGCCTTTACGTTTTCCCGTCTTGCAATTTCTATGGGTGCTTTTACACCATTTTCGTCAACCAAGGGGTCGCAATGGAGCACTGCGTTTTTAATGCCGATTGCTTGGAACAAATCAAGCTGTTTTTTAATAAGTGCCCTGTCATTTGGGTCGCAAATTCTTTTTCCCCAAAAGAAAAGATGTCCCTGTAAAATAGTGATTCCTACCTCTTTTGCAAAGCGTCCAAATTCCTCGCCAACGACCTTAGCATCGCCTCTTTCCAAAAGCACCTCGGAATGCTCGCTTGAAAGCTCACAATAGTCAAATCCGTGTGCCTTTAGCTCACGGAGTGCATCCTCGGGGGATAAATCATAATAATAGCTTGACCAAACACTTAATTTCATAATTGCCTCCAAAAGACTTTTTTTCAATTATAACACATTGATAGGGCTTATACAAGGGCTTTGGTTATAGTTTTGGGGTTGACAAGAGTCTTTTTTTGATATATAATGATTACAGAGTAGCACGACACCTTGTGTCATTTAATGGGCGGCAAAAGCTTAGCCCGTGGGGTGCTACTTTTTCTTTTGTCAAAAAGGGGTATAAATTCTGCATTTTAATTTTTGTGTTGACAAATGCTCTTTTATGTTATATAATGACAACAAGGTAGCGAACTCAACCATTTGGTTGTTTAGTCGGCTTTGTTCCGACCCGCAACGTGGAAACATATTGTTTCTGCGCCGAGGCATTTTGCCTCGGCTTTTTTATTACATTAAGGGAATGAGTTTACTGATTCTACAAAAATTGTAATTCATCACGGAGGCACCAAGATTGAATTGACTTAAGGGTGTGCTATCCCTTGTCCTTTTGGAGTTGACAATTGGGATTTTTAGTGTATAATGGTAGTACAAAAGCATTTATGGAAAGGACATTCTTTGTGGATATCTTTTTAACAATTATTCAATACGTTGGGGCGATTTCGTTTACTATATCGGCGACTATTTACGCTATTCAAAAGCGTGCTGACCTAATAGGCGCACTTGTTTTTTCGCTTCTTACCTGCTTTGGTGGTGGAGCTATAAGAGATATTGTTATCGGTCAGCTTCCACCTCTTATTTTGGTTAGTGCTGATGTGCATTATCTTGCACTTGTTTCAATAGGTGTCTGTCTTATTTGCTATCATTTTGGCTTTATTAAGAGGGTTGCTCGCTTTGCTGACAGGCATCAGCATAGCTTTTTGATTGAATTTACTGACTCCCTTGGTCTTGCTTCCTTTGTGGTAAGTGGTCTTGAGGTTGCCATAGAATATGGGAAAACAGGCTTTGTTATTCTTGTTTTTGCAGGCTGTATTACTGGCGTTGGCGGTGGTATCTTGAGAGATATTTGCTCGGCAGAAATTCCATCAGTTTTCAGGAAGCATATTTATTTGATTCCTGTAATTATTGCATCGGTTTTCTTTGCGTTAACCTACGATAAAATTCCTGAGATTGTGTCTATAATTATTACTCTTGTAATTATAATTGCAATAAGAATGGTTGCATTTAAGTTCAAGTTGAATTTGCCAATTCCTAAAACGGAAAACAAAGAGGTAGAACAAAGTGAGCCACAAAAGGAGCTTGTACATAAATAAAGAATTTGTGAAAAGGGCAGAGAAATCTGCTCTTTTTTGTTTCATTTATTGACTTGCTTTTTTGTTAGTGGTATAATTATTTCAGTAGATTGAAGGGGAGATTATTATGAAAAACAGTCTCAAGCAAAAAGAAATACTAAATTTAAAACTTAAGCATAATATTTTGAAGGAAGTACCTTGCACCGATGAGGAAAGCAAGGAATATGCACAAATGCTAAAGGACGGTCTTCCTTTGCCAGATGACGTACACGAGCCAGAGTTTGAAGGCTATGCGTTTTTCAAAACAGATGGCGCTGATTTAACCGAGCAAGAAACGTCCCAGCTATTAGCTCTTAGAAAGCTTGATTATTTGAAAACCATAAGAAATTGCGTTTTGTTCTTTACAACCTGTGCAATCATTTCAATGGTTGTCGCGTTTATTATTGCTATTTCACATTAGGTGCTTAAAAAGGAGATTATTATGGCCGAAGAAAAGATTACAGGGCTTACTCCGAAGGAGGCAGGCAAGATTAGTGCTGAGATGGTTCAACGAATGGCTGAGCACTATGAAAGAGAAAATCAAGGCTTTGCTTATGAGGATTTTATTAGCGCCTTAGCACGTGGCTTTTTCAAAAAGGTGTATTTTTCTGTTAAGGGCTATGGGCATTACAAGAATTGTGTAGTTACTTATGAGTCTGTGCCTGTTAGTGAAATGACAAAGTATGGCAAAATTATTACCTTTACTCTTGCAAAGGGCGAGGAGTGTGTGTATTTCGGTGATTTCAACGAGGAAGAAAAGCTATTTCATATCAAGGGCAAGGGAGATTTTACCCTAAAGCAGATGTGGAAGGATATTGAGATTAAAGAATTTGAGGTGTGATATGAAAAGAACTATTTGTATTTGTCTTGTGTTGGTTATGGTTTTATTATGCTTTTTCTCTTGTGGTAAGTCCTCCTTTGACAAGGCAGTTGACCACCTTAAGAGGTGTGGGCTTGAATCAATGGAATACGACCAAGAGCAAATTAACAATATAATATCAAACATTTCAACGTCGAAGGTTTTTGCGTTAGAGGGCAAGATAGCAAGAATTAATCATTGTGTAAAATCTCAAATAGACGGTAGCTTAAAGTGGGCGTATCTGTATGAGTTTGAGTTAGAAAGTGATGCTACTAATATGCTTCGCTATGCAGAGCTAATGGGTGAATATTGTATATCTAAGGGAAGCATTGTTGTATATGGTAACGCTCCAGAAATTGAGGGAATTGAATTATAGTATATAAAAAAGAAGTAAGCGTTAGGCTTACTTCTTTTTTGTTTGATCGTCTTATTCTCTCCCTCCGTCACGACCACAGGTCGTGCCACCTACCTCATCAGAGGTAGGCAAGGTTTTTAGTTTTGTCAAGACACAGGGTGTGCCTTTTGCAGAGGTAAGAGGGGCAGGGGTGTCTTCTTATTTTTCTATATAGGCAACACGGGGGTTGCGTCCATAGTCGTAAAGAATTTGGTAGTCCTTGATTTTGCCCTCTTTTTTGATTTTGGCAAGGGAGGTGTCCATAATTTCCCCTTGGTCGTAGCCAAATTCTATTAGCATTTTGCCCTGTGGGGCAAGGAAGTCAAGTCCGTCGGTTATTAGGAAGTCTATGATGTCAAGTCCGTCTTGTCCTCCGTCGAGGGCAAGGCGTGGCTCCTTTTGGACCTGTTTTGAAAGTGTGTCTATGTCCTTAGTTGGAATATAGGGTGGGTTAGACACGACAAGGTCGAATTGTCCCTTTCGTGGTAGTTCTCTTATGTCATCATTTATAAGGGTGCATTTTTTCTCTAAGCTATGCTTTTTTGCGTTTTCCTCGGCTACGTCAAGGGCACCCTTGGATATATCGACTAAGGTTATGTGCTGAAGTGGAGAGTGGAGCAAAAGGCTTAGTCCTATACAGCCACTTCCTGTGCAAAAATCAGCCACGTGATCGTCTTTTTTTATTAGAGTTAGTGCTTTTTCGCACAATATTTCGGTATCTGAGCGAGGGATTAGGCAATTTTCGTTTACTATAAACTCGTTGCCCATAAACTCCCATTTGCCTAAGATATACTGGAGTGGGGTATTGCTCCTGCGTGCGTTCAAAATGGGGTTTAGTAGTTCGTCGTCAAGGTCCTTATCCTTTATCAAGGGGATTTGGCTTGGCTTTATTCCCAGACAATATTCAAGAATTGCTCTTGCTTCGCTTACAGGGTCCAGTGAGATTTCTCCAAGCGCTTCTATCAGCTTACTATATTTCATATTTTCCTTTCAAAAAAGGGCTTTTGCAAGCCCTTTATTGTTATGCGTTTTCGTCCTCTGTTAGTGTATAGTCCTCGGGTGCTTGCTCGTTTTCAGTGGAGGGAGTGTCAGTTTTATACTGTTCGTCCTCCTTCAAGTAGCCTTGATTTGACATTATCACATTGTATATATTTTGAGAATATTGCTCAATAGTTCCTTTCAGGTCGCAGGAGGCAAGTGTAAATGCTAATGCTATTATTGTTAGCAATGCTATAATCTTGATGCTTTTTTTCATTTTATCGCTCCTTTCCTCTATTCATTTTATCATTATATTCTCTTGTTGTCAAGAAATTTATATTATGGTCAATTTTTATGTTGACTTTATATTTTTATAATGATAAAATACAAGCAAGGACATTTTTTTGGAGGGCTTTATTTATGGATAAGGTTAGAATGGGTATTATTGGCTATGGCTGTCGTAGCTATGGTATGACTGATATTTTGCTTGGCTTTGACGATGTTGAGGTTACAGCAGTTTGTGACAAATATGAGGACAGACGTGACAATGCTCAAAAGAGAGTGCAAGAAAAAAGAGGCAACGTGCCCTTTGCTACTCTTGATTACAAGGAGCTTTTAGCATCTGGTCTTTGCGATGCAGTTTTGATTGCTACTGACTGGGAGCTTCACATTCCTATTGCGATTGATGCTATGGAGGCAGGGGTTGGTGTTGCTCTTGAGGTTGGTGGTGCTTACTCAGTTGAGGATTGCTGGAAATTGGTTGACACCTGGGAAAGAACTCGTGTGCCATTTATGTTCCTTGAAAACTGCTGTTACAACAGGGACGAGCTTTTGGCTACTGCTATTGCAAGACGTGGTGATTTTGGCAGAATTGTTCACGCATCTGGCTCTTACTCTCACGACCTTCGTAAAGAGGTTACAGGTGGCAAGGAAAATCGTCACTATCGTTTGAGAAATTATTTAAATCGCAACTGCGAAAACTATCCTACACACGAGCTTGGTCCTATGGCGAAGCTTCTTAACATTAACAGAGGCAACCGTATGCTTTATATGGTTTCAATTGCATCTGATTCCTTTGGTATGGAGCAATACGTTGAGGACAGACGTGCAACTATCAATCCTGAGCTTATCGGTGTTGATTTTAAGCAGGGGGACGTTGTGCATACTATTATTAAGTGTGCTAATGGCGAATCTATGATGCTAAAGCTTGATACCTCACTTCCTCGCTCATATAATCGTGAGTTTACTGTAAGAGGCACTAAGGGTATGTACGAGCAGGTTTCCAATAGCGTTTACTTTGATGGTCAGCCTGAGTATTGGTCAAGCGTTGAATATTTTGAGAAATACAAGAATAGTGCTGAGAAGTACAAATCAATGCTTCCTGATGCTTGGAAGGATATTACTAAGGAGCAATTAGATGCAGGTCACGGTGGCATGGACTACGTGGAGCTACGTGAGTTTATTGACAGGCTAAAGAGTGGCGAGGAAATGCTAATTGACGTTTATGATGCGGCTTCCTGGATGGTTATTACAGCCCTTTCAGAAAGTTCCATTGCTGAGGGTGGCAAGCCAATGCAGATTCCAGACTTTACAAGAGGTAAGTGGCTTGAAAGAGAGCCAGTTGACGTGCTTAGGTTTAACGAATACGTTGAGGAATAAAATTATAAAAAAAGGGCGAGGAATTTTAACAATTCTTCGTCCTTTTTCTGTTGGTAGTCAACATATTCTATTGAAATTCAAAGCAGTCTTTAGGGACCGACTCTCTTTTTTTGCTCATTTTTTGTTTATTGCTTCTAACAAGGATATTAGCTGATGTCTTGCTTCGGGTGGGAGTCTATGAAATTCGGAAAGAAGTCGTTTTTCCTCGGTTGTGTAGTCGCTTTCCTCGGTTTTGAAAAATTCTGATAGAGTTATTTCAAGAGCATCGCATATTTTCTCAAGAGTAGGTATGGTTGGAGCATTATATCTTATAAACAAATTTGACAACGTGGATTGGGGTATTCCTGCTTTTTTAGATAGCTGATACATTGATATATTTCTTTCGGCTAATAGCTCCTGTATTCTTGCTAAGCAATCCATTTTTTACCTCTCAGTTTAGTTTGTTTTCTCTATTATACTACACATAAGTGAAGTATAATAGTTTTGAAAAGTGTTGACTTTACTACACAAATGTGATATAATTACTTTACTTTTTAGTAAAGGAGACTTTAAATATGGGTGATATTGACACCACAAGCATTTCACAAGGTGGGCTAAAGCTTTACTTTAACACAGACGTGTTAAGTGACGAGGCGCTTAAGGCTCGTGTTGCCAGCGAGGTTAAGTCCCTTGGCGCATTGGTTGAGCCTGATTTTGCAAAGCAGGTGATAGAGGGCAAGGGGCTTACCTTCAGAAGAATTTACGAATATAGCTTTGTAACAGTTTGTGATGTTCGTATTCGTGTAATTTACGCTGCTACAAAAAGAGTAGAGAAGATAACTGGATACAAAGCTACGACCAACTCCTCGGGAGACGTTAAGCTTGTTCCCGAAACAGAAACTTACGTTTCTCACGATGGTGGAGAAGAGGACTACGATTATCCAGAGCGACTAAAGGGTGTTCGTTGCTTATTATATCCAGATAGTAAATTTAACAAATTCGTAGGGCTTACTTTAGACGAAATCGAACCGATTGTCAACTTTTGCAAGCGTCAGCCTGCAAATTATTCACAATTAGCTCCACAAGAATATGCCGCTCTGCCTGATATAGAAAGCTTTCGTCAAAACATAGACACCGCTATTACCTCTCGACGTGCTTTCTTATTGGAAGAGAATATGGCTTACAAGGAAGTTAGTTCTTGGATAAATAGCCAAGCTCACTGGTCAACAAATTTCGTCAAATTTAAAAATGGAACTATTATAAATTACCACGAGGACGACAAGGTTACCAAGGTTAACGTTCACGGCTACTATATATATGTTTCTTACAAGGGACAGAATTACAATATAGAGCTTGACAACAGGGGAAAGATAGTTTTAGAGAAATCTTCTTTTCCTATACAACGCCTCTTTTATGAAAATATCCTTTCAAAGAAAGATATTCATCAATTATTTTTGAATGATCTTATAAGCAGGGGCGACAAGGTTGACAGCGAATATTTAAAATACGTATCAAATATCGAAAACGTCGAGGTTAAGCCTGTTGCATGGGAAGCAAGCACTGTTGCTAGAACACGATTTGATTTGAAAGCTCATTCAAGCGACGAGGGAGATAAATCAAAATATTTAGGTTTATATTTTTCCGATGTTTACGATTTTGGGCATAGCATAATTCCTACTAACACGATTATGGAAAAAATCAAAAAGTGTAGCACTCAGCTTTGTGCCGATTATAGATATTCTAACACTTCAAGCACGGGTCATATCCCCTCCAAAGAAGTGACTGAAAAGGACTTTCCAAATGAAAAGGAAGAGCTTGCTTGCCTTTATGCTCCTGATTCAAAAAGCATTACATATTCAATAGAAAAATCCTCCACTCCAAGCAAAGATACTATCTCCTTTGTTGGTATTAAGGGATACGAAATAACCACAAGCTACGAGAATGAAGTCTTTACTGGTAAATTTGATTCTGCTGGTTCAATTCAACATGATGGAATTGGTAGCTTTAAGCATTCACAAAAGCATATTAAGGAAAACATCGATTCAGTAAAACGTCAGTTAAAATCCCCTGCAAAGCGTTTTGTTTTCCCGTTTGCAACGATTGTGATGATTTTACTTTCGTTATGGCAAGCGATAAGTCTTTGGGGACTCAACAGGTATGACTTTATTCGAGGGGGTGGGCAATCAATAGCTATGAATATATTTGCCGTTGCCAGCCTGATTGCCATGTTTATATCACTATGCCTATTAATAGGTTATATTAAACGTATAGGAAGGGCGAGAAAGCTTGTAAAAAAGTATAAGTCAGGCACTATTTTAGGTAAAAGTGACTGTTACCAGGTGGAATACCTAAGATACTGGTTGTATTCTCCAGCATTCTTTGTTTGGGCTATCGTTGGAACGGTGTTATTTTTAGTTCCATTTATTATTTTCTTATTTGTATAATTTTAAAATCGTCGGGATTTATTTCCTGACGATTTTTTTATTTTGTGCATATACTAAGGGGTAGAATTGGAGGGATTTTTATGGGTAAATACTTTGGCACAGATGGGTTTCGTGGACTTGCTGGGGTGGAGCTGACCTCGACACATGCTTTTTTGATTGGTCGATTTTTGGGGTATTACTTAAAAAAGCTAAGCGCTCGACCTCGGGTTGTTATTGGCAAGGACACTCGTCTTAGTAGCTATATGCTTGAATATGCTTTAGCATCTGGGCTTGCGTCCTCGGGGGCTGATGCGTACATGCTTCACGTAACCACAACGCCCAGTGTTTCCTTTGTGTGTGGTAGTGAGTCCTTTGATTTGGGAATTATGATTTCGGCAAGTCACAATCCTTATTATGATAATGGCATTAAGATTGTCAATTCTCGTGGAGAGAAGGTTGGAGATGAATTACTTGACAAGGTTGAGGAATTTTTAGACGGAGATGGTGCTTTGCCCATCTTGAAGGGGGAGGAGCTTGGTCGAATTTATGACCACTCGGCAGGGCGAAACAGATACATTGGATATTTAATTTCCTTGTCTCGCTTTTCCTTTAAGAGCAAGAGGATTGGTCTTGACTTAGCAAATGGTGGTGCCTTTATGATTGCAAAAAGCGTTTTTGAGGCACTTGGTGCTACGGTTTTTGTAATAGGCAACGAGCCAAACGGAATTAACATAAACGAGGGTGTAGGCTCGACCCATATTGAAGCACTTTGCAAGCTTGTTATTGATAAGGGGCTTGATGTTGGCTTTGCCTTTGACGGAGATGCAGACAGGTGCATAGCCGTTGACGAAAAGGGGCAAGTTATTAATGGAGATTACATTTTATACATTTTAGCAAGCGTAATGAAAAGGTCACAGGAGTTAGCAGGGGATTTAGTTGTTACTACTATAATGTCAAGTGCTACGCTTACTCAAGCATTAGAGGGGCTTGGTGTTAAGACAATTTCAACTAAGGTAGGGGACAGGTACGTTTTTGAGTGTATGCAAAAAAGTGAGGCATCCTTAGGTGGCGAGGAATCGGGACATATTATTCTTTCTAAGTATGCGACCACAGGCGACGGAATACTTACCTCTATAAAGCTAATGGAAGCAATGCTTGAGGAAAAATGCACCCTGTCCTATCTTTGTCGTAGCTTTAGTCCTTGTCCGAGAGTTATGAAAAATGTACGTATTCAAGGAGCTTTCGATTTTTCCCGACTTGAGTGCTTGAATTTAAGAGCAGATAGCACCTGTGGATATATTGATACCTTTATTGATGGATACAGGGTGCTTATTAGGAAAAGTGGGACGGAGCCTCTTGTTCGTGTGTTAGTTGAGGGAGAGGAAAGAGATAAGTGCTTTGAGCTTGCTACAAAAATAGAAGAGGTTATAAAAAATGGTTAGGGAATTTGAAGAATTGCTTTCTCTTGACAAGACTATTTGTGCAGATTTGTTTTCGGAGGTTAAATACCCTTGGGAGATATTTGACAGGCTTAGTGAGTATATTGTGGAATTAGGCAAGTCCTTGCCAAGTGACAAATATGACTACTACGAGGGGGATATTTGGGTAGCAAAGAGTGCAAAGGTGGCAGGGAGTGTAGCAATTTGTGGTCCTTGTATTATTTGTGATAATGCAGAAATAAGGCATTGTGCGTACATCAGAGGTAGCGTTATTATTGGACGTGGGTGCGTTTTGGGGAATAGCTGTGAGGTAAAGTCCTCTGTGCTTTTTGAAAGTGCCTGTGTGCCACATTTTAACTACGTTGGCAATTCTATTTTAGGCTTTTGTGCTCATTTAGGAGCAGGGGCAATTACCTCAAATTTAAAAAGCGATGGCTCCTTAGTTACAATTAGGCTTGAAAGTGAGATTAAGACAGGCTTAAGAAAGCTTGGTGCTATTATTGGGGACAAAGCAGAAATTGGTTGTGGTGCAGTTTTAAACCCTGGTAGTATTATTGGCAAGGGTGCTATGGTTTATCCCTTAAGTAGTGTGCGTGGCTTTGTGCCATCTAATTCTATCTATAAGGAAAGTGGTAAAATAGTTAGGAGAGTGTAGAATATGTGCGGAATTATTGGCTATGTTGGAACAGAAAATGCAAGTCGCAAGCTGATTGAGGGGCTAAAGATTTTAGAGTATCGTGGATATGATTCAGCAGGAGTTGCACTTCTTTCTAAGAGCGAGCTATCTATTATCAAGGCAACTGGCAGAGTGGAGGAACTTGAAGAAATGGTAGTTAAGAAAGAAGTGAAGAGTGAGTATTACTGTGGAATTGGGCACACAAGGTGGGCAACTCACGGCAGTGTAAGTGAGGACAATGCTCATCCACACAGAATGGGCAGAGTTACCCTTGTGCACAATGGTATTATTGAAAATTACTTAGAATTGCGTGCTCGCTTGGAAAAGGAGGGAGTGGTGTTCAAATCGGAGACAGACACCGAGGTTGCTTGTGCTCTTTTTGACAAGTATTATGAGGAAAACATCCACCCCTGTGTAGCAATTTATAAGGCTGTGCGTGAAATTCGTGGGTCTTATGCCTTTGGCATTATGTTTGAGGGCTATGAGGGAAGAATTTTTGGGCTAAGGCACAGAAGCCCCTTGCTTGTGGGGTCAGGTAGTGATGGAATGTATTTAGCCTCAGACATTACTGCACTTTTACCCTTTACCAAAACCTATTCCTTAATTGAGGAGACAGAGGTGGTCGAGCTAAGAGAAAACGAGGCGATTTTCTACACTCACGACGGAATTTACGACCCCGTGTGGCAAGAGGCTACTATGAATTACGACCAAGCAAAAAGGGGTGGGTATTCTCACTATATGCTAAAGGAAATTAACGAGCAGAGTGATGCCTTAAGAAAAACTATTACTCCAAGAATTAGTGGAGGCTTGCCTGATTTTTCTCACGACGGAATTAGCAGAGATATTTTTCAAGGCATTAAGCAAATTCATATTGTTGGGTGTGGGTCTGCCTACAATGTAGGGTGCATTGGGGCAAGGTTAATTGAGGAGTATTCAAGGGTTAGTGCAAGTGCCTTTGTTGCCTCAGAATACAGATACTCTCCCCCTGTAAACATGCAAGGCACTCTTATAATTGCTATTTCTCAATCGGGAGAAACAGCAGACACCTTAGCCTCGGTGCGATATGCTAAGCTATGTGGATGTAGGGTTGTATCTATAATAAATGCAAGGGAAAGCACCTTAGCAAGAGAAAGTGACAAGGTTATATATACCTATGCAGGTCCTGAAATTGCAGTAGCTACCACTAAGGGCTTTTCAACTCAGCTTGCTATTCTTTATCTTTTGTCGGTTTATTTAGGGATTTACACCTCAAAATTAGACACAGAGGTGGCAAAATTGAAAATTGACGAGCTAAAAAGGTGCGAGGGGGTTGTTAGTAATAGGCTTAAAGGAGCCAAGTCGGTTGAGTCCTTGGCAGAGCTACTTTATAAAAAGGAGAATTGCTTTTTCATTGGCAGAGGGCTTGATTATTTTATGTGTCTTGAGGGTGCTTTAAAGCTAAAGGAGATTTCCTATATTCACGCACAAGCCTATCAAGCAGGGGAGCTAAAGCACGGAACTATCTCTCTTGTGGAGAATGAAACTCCTGTTATCGCACTAATGGGCGAGGAAAGGCTATTTGACAAGACTCTTAGCAATATTAAGGAGACTAAGAGCAGAGGTGCGTTTACTGTTGCTTTAATGCCGAAAAACGAAAAATCCCCACAGGAGTGTGGAGATTTTGTAATAGAGCTTTTGGGAAATAGTCTTATTGAGTATTTGTTTGACGAGCTTTTGTGCGTTCAGCTTCTTTCTTACAGGGTTGCCTTACTTCGTAGGTGCGATATTGATAAGCCTCGCAATTTGGCAAAGTCGGTCACTGTTGAGTAAGACGCTCTCAGTTGTGGAAATATGGAAAGTGGGACTTCCCACATTACCACAGGTTGAGTGTTTCTTTTGCTTTTATGTGTGGAAATATGGAAAACAGGGTTTACCACATTACCACACAAGGTTTACCTTCCGACGTGGAAAACTGTGTTAGTTTCCCACGTTGAAAGCTAAATACTACTGCTATGAAATGAAAGAAAGGAATAAAAATAAAAAAGGGGTTTTTGAGCGAGCAGAGGGTGGCAAGGTTTTGGTTAGCAAAGGAATATAGAGTGTGCCTTTGGCAGAAGGGTTTGGAAATCTTCACTGCGTGAAGGTGAAATCCGACCAAAGGCGAATGAAATCTTTCCTTTGGAAAAATGAAATCCTTGCTTTGCAAGGGTTGAATATTACACCTCATCCACCACCCAAGGCGGTCCCCCTTCTGCACAAGGCACGCCCTAAAGGGTGCCCTCAAGGGGAAGGCTTTGAAATCCTTGCTATGCAAGGGTTGAATAAAATAAAAAGTAGCGACAGTGTGTCGCTACTTTTTGTTTTATTCTTCTGGGTTGTCGATTGGGTTTGATGTAATTTTGATGTCGTTTTCGAGGGTGACCTTTTCCTCATCGTCCTCGAAGATTTCTACTGAAAATCTCATATGCTTTTTAATGAATTTTGTAGCAAGCACTATTACACCTGCAATTGCTGCACAAGCACCTGTTATCAAAAGAAATATTTTTACTATCTTTCCTGCTGTGTTTTTATTTTCCATAACGTTTCTCCTTTGCTATTATTTACATTTATATTATACCACAAGGTGCAATTAAATGCAATGTTTAATTAAAATTTTTAAATATTTCGTTGCATTATTTAATATATTATGTTACAATAAGGGTGAAATTTTTGAATGGGGGACTTTTTTGTGACAGTTAAGCGAATCATGGGCGTTGACTTTGGCGATGCAAGGACAGGTCTTGCACTAAGCGACCCAAGTGGCTTTTTAGCAAGTGGTATTGGCTGTATAAAAAGCAATAGCTTTCTTAAAACTG
Source organism: Clostridia bacterium (assembly GCA_017473085.1). GTDB lineage: Bacteria > Bacillota > Clostridia > Oscillospirales > CAG-272 > RGIG2000. The sequence goes on along the minus strand of JAFUNF010000026.1, from coordinate 44,071 downwards.
CCGATGAGGTAGTAAGAATTGCCAAGGAAAAGGGCGCTACCTTAATTGTTTTGGGTCACCCTATCAATATGAATGGCTCTCTTGGTCCAAGGGCAGAAAAGGCGCAAGCCTTTAAGGCTCATTTAGAGGAGCTTTGCGATATTCCTGTGGTGCTTTTTGACGAAAGGCTTTCAACTGCAAATGCTCACACTATGCTAAACATTACTAACACTAAAGGGCAGAAGAGAAAAAATATTATTGATGAAATGTCAGCTTGCTTAATTCTTCAAAGCTATTTAGATAGCCACAAATAAATTAAAAGAGGATTAGAATGAACAACGAACAAAAGAGTGCTTGTCCGCTCAACTCTGTTGGCGGTCAGGCTGTTATTGAGGGTGTTATGATGAAAAACGGCTCCAAGGTTTCCTTGGCTGTTCGTAAGGATGATGGCACCATTGAAATAAAGAATAGCGAGTTTCATCCTATAAAGGAAAAGCACAAAATATTAGGTCTTCCTATTATTCGTGGCATTGTAGGTTTTTTTGAATCGCTTATTCTTTCCTTTAAAACTCTTTCTCAAGCTACCGATATGTTAGGGCTTGAGGACGAGGACGAAAAGAAAAAGGACAAAAAGAAGGGTAAGGACGGGAAAGAAAAGAAGTCGGATTCTATTTTTATTATGATTCTTTCCTTAATTCTTGGTCTTGGTCTTGCACTATTTCTATTTTCCTTTTTACCTACCTGGTTAGGTGGAAAAATCACAGAGCTATTTTCCTTGAATAAGGACTATTGGTATTACTATCCTATCCTTGCTTCAATCGAGGGAGTGGTTAAAATTGTCGTATTTATTGCATATCTTGTCAGTGTTTCCTTAATGAAGGATATAAGGCGTACCTTTCAATATCATGGAGCAGAGCACAAGTCTATTGCTTGTCTTGAAAAGGGGCTTGAGCTAACTCCCGAAAATGCAAGGGGCTGTACTCGTTATCATCCTCGTTGTGGCACAAGCTTTATGTTTGTTATGGTGCTTATCAGCATTATAATTGGGTTGTTTATCAGAATTGATATCACTTGGTTACGTACCCTTGTTAAGATTGCGATTTTGCCACTTATTATGGGCTTTGGCTATGAGTTTATCATGTTTGCAGGCAAGCATCAGAACTGGTTTACAAGAATGCTTTCTTCACCAGGCTTATGGATGCAAAGAATTACGACTAAGGAGCCTGATGATTATCAGCTTGCAGTTGCTATCTGTGCAATAAAGGCTACTATGCCTGAAAGATACCCAGATTTTGACCCTTCAATTTACACAATTACCAAGGAGCAGAACAAGGGACATATCGCTTTTACAGGAGAAAAGCCTGATAAAAAGTCTAAAAAGGACGAGGGCGAGGGCGAAGAAAAGCCTGAAGGAAGCGAAAATTAAGAAATTTTTGAGAAAATTTTTTTAAAATTGTCAAATTTTTTCAAATTTTTACATTTATTTTAAAATAATATATTGCAATTATATATAATATATGATAAAATAAAGACAATTAGAGTAATATTTACTCATTAATTTTAGAGGAGGAGACCAAGATGGCAGAGTTCAAATATGAAATCGTAAAGAGCTTCGGCACAGTTTCAGACAACGACAACGGTTGGGTTAAGGAAGTTAACCTTATCAGCTGGAACGAGAGTGAGCCTGTTTATGACATTCGTGCTTGGAAGGAAGACCACGAGAAGCTTGGCAAGGGTATTACTCTTACTGAATCCCAAATCAAGAATCTTAAGGAATTGCTCAACAAGATGGATATCTAAGTTCAAATCCTATGTACCTTGGAATTTAAAGGACGAAAGCACATAGCTTTCGTCCTTTTTTGTTTATATCTGGGTAGTGCTTGCATTTTTAGGGGAGCCGTTGTATAATTAAATTGTGAGTATTATTTCAGGAGGTAACAAAATGAAAAAATATGAAGGAAAGCTTTTTTCTATTTTAGGGGATTCTATTAGCACTCTTGTTGACTTTAGTGTGCCTCGTGATGATTCTGTTTTTTACAAGGGTGAAAGGTGCTGTGAGGCAGGAATTTTTGTTCCTAACGACACCTGGTGGGGTCAGGTTATAGAGCATTTAGGCGGTAAGGCTTTGGTTAACAACTCTATTTCTGCAAGCTTAGTTTCTCGCCACAGGAATTGCTATGTAGAATCATATGGTTGTAGTGACGAGCGTACCTCGTTTTTAGACAAGTGTGGGATTTTGCCAGACGTTATATTTGTATTTTTAGGCATAAACGACTGGGGCTTTGCTACTAAGCTTAAGCCAGAGTGCGAGGCTGAAAATAATGATATTTCCATTTTCTCTGTTGCATATGACTTAATGATTAGAAAGCTAAAGACAAATTATCCAGATGCTGAAATTTGGTGCTTTACTCTTCCAGAAAGCATATGCTCAAGTAATCCGTCCTTTGAGTTTAAGCCTGTTCGCCGTGGCTTGCATATAAACGATTATTGCCAAATTATTCGCGATACAGCTGAAAGGCATCAGTGCCGATTAATTGAGCTATATGGTGTCGGAGAGCCTCACGATACAATAGACGGGTATCATCCTAATCGCGACGGTATGACTACTATTGCCAATAAGATTATTGGGCAGATATGAAAATCCGCCTTTGGCGAATGAAATGTGCTACGCACTTGAAATGCTATCTTAGGATAGCTTGAAATACACGACTTCGTCGTGCTTGAAATGAAGCTGAAGCTTCATAAGGCACAAATGTGCTTCATTAAAAAACAGTTACTTATTGTTGAATATTTAAAAAAAATATGCTACAATATATAAGTAACTGTTTTTTTATGTAAAAAGGGGGTGCTGAAATGATTAATCCTGTGAAAATGATTATCAGGTCACAATTAAGTCTTGCTAACAAGATTATGCCGAATTTATCAATTGAGACCACAAGACAGGCGCAGGAATATCTTGGCACTCTTATGTCTACTCTTCATTTGCTTGATGTTACCTTTGAGGATTTTATGCTTGGCTCTCTTGACGCATCCTTTATTACACCTAAAAGAGAATATCCCTCTGGTGTTATTTTGTATCTTCACGGTGGTGGCTACACCTTTGGAGATATTAACTATTCTAAGGGCTTTGCATCTATGCTTAGTCACAAGTGTGGAATCAAGGTTATGTCCGTTGCTTACAGGTTAGCTCCTGAGCATCAATTTCCCTGTGCGCTTGACGATTGTCTTAGTGCCTATGAATATCTTTTATCAGCAGGCTACAAGCCTGAGCAGATTGTTTTATTCGGAGAAAGTGCAGGGGGTGGACTTTGCTTTTCTCTTTGTCACAAGCTAAAGGAATTGGACAAGCCCTTGCCCTCAGCGATAGTTACTCTCTCAGCCTGGACTGACTTAACTCAATCACAATCATCTTATGCTAAAAACGCAGACAATGACCCCTCAATGACTAAGGAGTCCCTTGATTTTTTTGCTAAGTGCTATTGTCCCGATATGGAGCCTGAGACTGTTAAAAATCCATTAATTTCCCCTCTCTTTGGGGATTTGAGTGGATTCCCACCATGCTTGCTTTTGGTAGGTGAGGACGAAATTATGCTTGACGACACAGTTATGATGCATAAGCGTCTTTTGGAATCTGGTGTTGATTCAACCTTGATAACTGCTCCTGAAATGTGGCACGCATATTTGCTTTATGGCTTAAAGGAAAACGATGGGGATTTCGAAAAAATCCGTCGCTTTGTTATTCCTCGCTTTAACAAGGACAGGAAGCCCAGATGGCTACGTCTTGACAACGTAGGCAAGATTTACCCTGCTGTTAAAACCAGAAACTGGGTTTACGTTTTCAGGCTTAGTGCCGACCTTAACGAAAAAATTGATGCACAGGTTATGCAAAGTGCTCTTGATATTACTGTAAAAAGGTTTCCCTCAATTGCGGTTAGGCTAAGAATCGGATTTTTCTGGTATTATCTTGAGGAATTAAAAGAGGCTCCTAAAATCCTTTCAGAGCAGGCTTATCCCTTTGCAAGAACTCTTTTTGATGATATAAGAAAATGTGCATTCCGTGCATTAGTATATGAAAACAGAATTGCTATTGAATTTTTCCATTCCATAACTGATGGTAATGGCGGGCTTGTATTCCTAAAAACTCTTATCGCTGAATATATGTTCCAAAAGCATGGTCTTCAAATTCCAAGCACTAACGGTGTTCTTGACAGATTTGAGGAGCCTAGTGACGAGGAATTGGTTGACAGCGTAGAGAAGTATGCTGGCGAGGTTGGTTTTCCTCGCAGTGAGAAAACTGCCTTTAAAATCACAGGCACTCCTTCAAAAAAGGGCTTTAAAACTAATACCACATTTATTTTTGATGCTCCTACAATTGTAAATGAGGCTAAGCGTCGTGGAGTTACTGTTACTGCCTTTATGGCATCGGCGCTTATGACAGCATCCTGGCGACTTCAAGATAAAAAAATAAGCACCCAGTGGCGAAAAAAACCTATTAAGGTTTTAATTCCTGTTAATTTAAGAAGGATTTTTCCATCAAAGTCCTTGCGTAATTTCGTTTTGTTTATTACCCCTGGAATTGAGCCAAAATATGGGGAGATGTCCTTTGACGAAATTTGCACCTCGGTCAACTATCAAATGCGACTTGAGTTGACTCCTCGTCGTATGTCAGCAAGAATGGCAACTAACTTAAATCCTGAAAAGATGCCATTTTTAAGGATTTTCCCACTGTTTATGAAGAATATCGTTATGCGTACTGTTTTTTATTCCGTTGGAGAAAAGAAGTCCTGCTTAACTCTTTCTAATCTTGGTGTGGTTGACGTGCCTGCAAAATTAGAAAAGAAAATCAACCGATTTGACTTTTTACTTGACGTGCAATCTCATGCACCATACAATAGCGGTCTTATAACCTACAATAACACGATGTATCTTAATATCATTAGAAATATTAAGGAAAACCACCTTGAAAGGGAGCTTTATCAGGTATTTAAGGAGCTTGGAATCAAGGTCAGGGTTGAAAGTAATATAAGGGAGGAGAAGTAATGTATTGTATTAACTGTGGTGTTGAACTATCCCCTGGGCAGACAATTTGTCCTATATGCGAAACTAAGGTTTATCATCCTGATATTAAGCCTGAAAAGACTACTCCTAAGTTTCCATCTAAGCCCTTGCGTACAGAGATTACTCCTAAGCATGGTATTTTGGCTTTGCTTTCTGCAATTACCTTGTTTTCTTCACTTTTTACTCTTTTCTTGGATTTACTTTTGATTGGACAAAAGGACGCGCAGACTATTTTTCAATGGTGGGCACCTCTTAATTACCATATCGAGTGGAGCCACTACGTAATTGGTGCAGCTCTTGTTTTGTATGCAATCTTTATTGTGCCCTTTTGGTTTAAGAAAATCTATCCTGTTTTGTGCGCCTCGATGGTTTTTGGCTCAGGTGTGCTTTATCTACTATTTATCGCTTGGCAGACACAGGGCTGGTGGTGGTTCTTGCCATTTGCCCTTCCTACTATTGCATTTTTAGGCGTTTTGACTGTAATTTCAATTGCAATTTGCGAGTTTCTGCCTAACCTGAGGCTTGTTTGCATTGGAGCGACATTCCTTTTGGTTTCGGGCTTTGTTGTAGGTCTTGAAATTCTTATAGGATTTGTATTTAGGGGTGTTCTTTCAATTCTTTGGTCGCCCTTTGTGGCTGTGCTATTCCTTGTTGTTAGCATGCTACTGTTTGCCTGTGCTATTTTCCCAGAGCTAAGGGCTTCCTTGAAAAAGGTGTTTTTCTTATAAAAATAAAAAGCTCCAAACGGAGCTTTTTTATTTTATTCAATTGTGGCTTGCTCGATTATGCTTGCAAGCACTACGCCGTTTTGGCTTGGGCAGGTGGTTTTTTTGCCATTTTCGGTTATTGTTAGGGGAGTGTCGCTAAAAATAGCAATTGTCAAGGGGACATCTGCAAGATGAGGAGAATTATTTTTACAATTTATTGTGATTTTGTTGTCCTTTATTTCAAGGGTAGAGGCTTGAGCTTTTCTCAGGTAGAGAACAGCCTCCTCAAAGGAAACCACGTTAACTAAGCCCTTTTTTACTTGGCTTGCCAGATAGTAGCATTCCTCGATAAAGGTGTTTTTTCTTTGGGAGTGGTGCACGTCCTGTTCCTTTTCGGTAATCCAGTGATTCATTTGCACGCCCCAGCCCTGTGTATTTATTGTTTCGTCTATGTAGTCGCAAAAGTCCTTAGTATCTCTGTCCATTTTTGCAGTAAATGAGGACACGTTATACCAGTCTATTTGACCAGGGTAGTTTACTTTTTCGCCTGCTGTTCTGTTGGCTAAGTAGTATTTGGCGATAACGTCGCCACCTGTTTTGTCGTAGCCACCACCAGGGGTAAAGAAGGCTGCTATTTTTTGGCTTGGGTACATTTCCTTAAGGGCTTTATAGGTTTGGCTTGCATCCTTTTCTAACTCCTCAATTGGAGTAGAGCTACAATAGCTTATGCAGTGGGTTACCGAGTGTCCTGCGATGTCATACCAGCCATTCTCTATGGCACCTTGCCATAGCTCCCTTAGCTTTGGGCTTATGAAGTTTACTGTTTGGGCAACTGTGCCCTTTAGCTTAACTCCTGTTTCCTTGTATATTTTTTCAAAAAGCTCTATTGTAAAAAGCGTGGAGTCGTAATAGCATCCGTCGTCGAAGGATAAGGAGAAGATTGCATTTGCTCCGTTGGGATATTTACATATTTCTACTTTCATTTGTTGCTCCTTTAAAAGTTTTTTCTAAAAATATTTTACCATTTTTGCCCACCCTGTGTCAATATTTTAAGGAAATTAGGTGTGTAAATTTTGGAAATTTGAAAAAAAATAAAAAAGTACTTTATTTTTAGAATATTGTGTGCTATAATAGTCACGCAAATTTTTTGAAAGTAAGGAATTTAAAAAAAGATGATTAGAGAAGATTTAAGAAACGTTGCTATCATTGCTCACGTTGACCATGGTAAAACTACTCTTGTTGACGGTCTTTTGGAGCAGGGTGGCGCTTATCACGAGAACCAAGCTACCTCTGATAGAGTTATGGACTCTGGTGCTCTTGAAAAGGAGCGTGGCATTACTATCCTTGCAAAAAATACAGCTATTAAATATGGCGACAAAAAGATTAACGTAATCGACACCCCTGGTCACGCAGACTTTGGTGGAGAGGTTGAGCGTATTCTTAAAATGGTAAATGGTGTTATCCTTTTGGTTGATGCTGCTGAGGGTCCTATGCCTCAAACAAGATTTGTTTTGAGAAAGGCTATGGAGCTTAATCATAGAATTATCGTTGTTGTTAATAAGGTTGACCGTCCTGATGCTCGTGTGCATCAGGTTATTGACGAGGTTTTGGAGCTTCTTATCGACCTTAATGCAACTGATGAGCAATTAGATTCCCCTATGCTTTTCTGTTCAGGCAGAGCAGGTACAGCTTCCTTTTCTCCTGATGAGGAGGGCAAGGATTTAATTCCATTGCTTGATACTATTATTGACTACATTCCAGCTCCAGAGGGAGAAGAAAGCGAGCCACTTCAATTGCTCGTTTCATCAATTGACTACAACGACTATGTTGGTAAAATCGGTGTTGGTAGAATTGAAAGAGGCACTCTTTCTATTAACCAAGAGGTTGCTGTTTGTAACTATCACTCAGAGGACGCACCAAGAAGGGCTAAGATTGTTTCCATTTATCAATTTGATGGTCTTTCAAGGTCCCCTGTGCAGAGTGCAACTGTTGGAGATATTGTTTGCTTCTCAGGTGTTGAGGAGCTTTCAATTGGCGATACTCTTTGCGTTCCTTCCTGTGTTGAGCCACTTGAGTTTGTTAAGGTTTCTGAGCCTACTATGGAAATGACATTTTCTGTAAATGATAGCCCATTTGCAGGCAGAGAGGGTAAGTTTGTTACCTCTCGTCAAATCAGAGATAGACTTTACAAGGAAACACTTAAGGACGTTTCACTTCGTGTAAGCGATGGCGACACTACCGACTCCTTCAAGGTTGCAGGCAGAGGCGAAATGCACCTATCTATTCTTATTGAGACTATGCGTCGTGAGGGCTATGAGCTTTGCTGTTCAACTCCACGTGTGCTTTATAAGACAATTGATGGCACTCTTCACGAGCCAATTGAAAGAGTTTCAATTGACGTGCCTGAGGAAAGCGTTGGTGCTGTTGTTCAAAAGCTTGGTGCAAGAAAGGGCGAGCTTCTTGATATGTACAACTCTGGCTCAAGAACACGTCTTGAATACCTAATTCCTTCAAGATGCTTGTTTGGTTACAGAAGCGAGTTTATGACTGATACAAAAGGCGAGGGTATTCTTAATACCTTGTTTGATGGCTACCAGCCATTTAAGGGAGAGGTTGTTACAAGATACACAGGCTCATTGATTGCATCCGAGGACGGAGAGGCTACATCTTACGGTCTTTTCAATACTCAGGACAGAGGTGCTATGTTTATTGGCGTACAGACTCCTGTTTACGAGGGTATGATTGTTGGCGAGTGTCCTAAGATGGAGGATATTGTAGTCAACGTATGTAAGAAAAAGCATCTTACTGCAGTTCGTTCTAAGGGTGCAGACGAGGCTCTCATTCTTACACCACCAAGAGTTATGTCTCTTGAGCAGGCTATTGAGTATATCGGCGAGGATGAGCTTATTGAGGTTACTCCTAAGTCACTAAGGCTGAGAAAGAAAATTTTAAATACTCAAACAAGACTTAAAACACAAGCTAAGTTGAAGTAATAAATGTTTAAAGGGTGGTACGTATAGCGTGATACGACCTTAAGAGTATCACGCAGTTAAATCCGTCTTCGACGGGAGAAATCCGCCTTCGGTGGATGAAATCGCTTTCGCGGCGAAATCCTGCTTTGCAGGATTGTATTTAGACGGATTTGATTTCATCCAAGGACAAGTCCTTGGATTTCATCTGAACGAAGTGAAGATTTCATTGTGGTATAACCACGATTTCATTAAACAAACAAAAAAAGAGGAAACATTTCGGCAATGAAACTGATTTGTTTCCTCTTTCTGTTGTTATAAGAACCTGCTATGCAGAGCCTTGTTACTCGCTCTGCTCATAATAAGGGTTTGGGCTTAGCACATTTGTGAAGGTTTTAATTCTCTGTTAAGGACATTACCCTTTGTGCCACCTTTTTCACTGCGTGAAGGTGAAATCTTTAATTTCTCTCCAAGTGCAGCTTGATTTCATTGCATAGCGATTTCATTACGAAGTGATTTAATTGCGAAGCGATTTAATTGCAAAGCGAGGGCTTTGCTTGTTGACTTTATTTTATTATTATGATAAAATTATAGTGATAAAGTATGCTTGTGTTGAGGTTTTCTATGTTTTCTAAGGAAGAAATTATTGCTTGTATTAAAAAAATTATTAAAACTGAACAGGAAAAATGGGACAAATATCGCTTTAGTGATTTGGAGTCCTTGAATCCACAGGAGCTATTTGAAAAGGGCGAGTGCTATCTTCGTGGAATTTTTGCGCCACTTGATTTTAAGCTTGCTTATGAGCACTTTGAAAAAAGTGCGTCCCTTGGCTGTGCTGATGGCTACTATGGACTCTCTTATATGTATTCCTATGGTCACTATGTGGAAAAGGATTTAGAAAAAACCCATCAGCTTGCGCACAAGGCTATTGAGCTTGGCTCAGCAAGAGCAATTGACATGCTTGGTGTTTTATACTACACAGGTATTGGCGCCCCTGTTGACAAGGAAAAAGCTCTTGAGCTTACCACTGAGGCAGGTAAAAAGAGCGTACCTAATGCAACGACTAACCAAGGTGCTTACTATGGTCAAAAAAAGGAATACGAAAAGGCCTATGAGCTATTTGAAAAGGGTCTTTTAGAGGGGTCCTTAAATTCCATTCCTCATATTGCCAGATATTTTGCTCGTGGCACTGTGGTTGAAATGGATACCGATTTTGCTCTTGAGCTTTTAAATTATGGTGTAAAGCTTGCTCTTCCACAATGCTTGTGCATGCTTGCTGATGCATATATTTATGGTGGCTATGGCTTGGAGAAGGACTATAACAAGGCTATTAAGTATTTAAGGCTTGCAGAGAAGAAAAAATATGCACGTGCATATTCCTTGCTTGCCATCTGTTATTTAAACGGCACAGGTGTGCCTCAGGATTCAGAAAAGGCTGATTATTACATTTCTCTTTGCATAGAGGAGGGGGTAAATCCACCTGACAAATTATTCCTTGCAAACAAGTATTTACATAGTCTTTCTTACATTGAGGGTAACAAGGAAAAGGGCTTTAAAATCTTACAGGAATATAAGGATTCAAAAGATGGCTATGCTCTTGACCTTTTAGCTGAGTGCTATGCCCGTGGTATAGGCACCGAGGTTAATTTTGATATGGCTAAGCACTATTACGAAAGGGCTTATGAGTGCGGCTATGATAATGCCTACGTTCATATTGGAGATTGCTATTTTAAGGGCCGAGGCGTTGATTTTAATTTAGAAAAGGCTACTGAGTACTATATGAAGGGTAAGGAGCTTGGTATTCCTCTTGCCTTTACCCGACATGCCAGTGTTTTTAAGTATATTTGGCACGAAAGCAGAGAGGATCTTGTTATTGGTGCCTATGAGGAAGCAATTTCCCACGGCTGTACCGAGGGCATGGCAGAGCTTGCAATTTACTTAATGAGCAAGCCTGTTTCTGACAGAAAAAGAGTGCTTGAGCTTTTAGAGGAATCTGAAAAGGCAGGAGAAGGCCTTGCTTATTTTGGACTTGGCAAGTATTACCACTCTCAATATGGACAAGAATCTAAGGCTAAGGGCTATTTAGAGGTAGCTATTGGTAAGGGCTACACCGAGGCTTGTGTTTATCTTGCTGAGCTTTATGCAGAGGGCAAGCTTTCCTTAGGTCACGAAAAGAACTATGTAGCAGGTCTTTACTATTACAAAATGGCAAAGGAAAGAGGCTATAAAATAAATCTTGACAATAAAATTGAAGAAATGCGTAGTAATATTGGAAGCGATTTCTTAATTGAGGACTTTACTCTTGTTAAGTGCAATATAAATTCTAAGGTTGAATCCTTACCTTATGGAATTAAGGTTATTGGCAAGGAGGCCTTTCGTGGCAATTTAAAAATGAAGCAAGCTCCTGTTTTCCCTGCCTCCCTTGAAAGAATTGAGGACAGAGCCTTTATGGAGTGTCGCAAGCTAAAAATCATTGCTTTGCCAAATGCTACGGTTGATTACGTTGGTGCTGATATTTTCTTAAACACCTTCCCACGCAAGGCTGTTTATTATCACGCAGGCGAGCCTAAGTGTCCAAATTGGAATGAGGATTTTGATGTAATCAGACGCTTTAATAATGGCAAGGTTGCACGCTTACGTATTAAGCGTGGCAAGGAAAAGAGATACGAAATAGTAGGCTACAAGAAAAATGGTCAGCCTAAGCTAAAAAGAATTTTTAGGAGGAGTGTATGAAAGATAAAATTGAAAAGCTACAAAAAAGGCTTGATGAGTTAATTGCAGAGATAAACTCAGTAAAAAGTGAGCTTAACGTTATTTATAGTGCGTTTAATCCAGAGTCCCCTGACTTTAACCCTGAGCTTGTCAATAAAATAAAAAATATTGACTCTAACAAGGCTGACGAGTTTTTTGAAATTATAAATGGTACGTTGACAAAGCTAAAAAAGAATACCGAAGCTATTCGCACTCCTAATGGCATCCATACTATTGCAAATCAGTGCTTCTTATATAATAATAAGCTTTCCTACGTTGAGCTTTCTGAGGGTATAAAAACCATAGGAGAGAGTGCATTTTCGGGTTGCGAATACTTGTGCACAGTAAAGCTTCCCACAACCCTTGAGATACTTGGCACTTGTGCGTTTTCTAATTGCAAAAGGCTTTCTTCCATCGACCTTCCAAGTAGCCTAAGCTCTATTGGTATATCAGCATTTAGTGGCTGTGTTTCTCTTGAGGCAGTTTGTCTTCCACCCAATCTTGAAAGCATTGGTAGTTCGTTGTTTTCGGATTGCTTTAATTTGAGGGCTGTATTTATTCCAAAGAGTGTTAAGGAAATGGGCTATGAAATCTTTAAAAATTGCCCTGAGGATTTAAAGATTTTTGTAGAGGCAATGCCTGATAAAGACAGATGGAGAAAGGATTGGGATGTTAGAGTTGCAACAGGTAGAGTTTTACACAAGAATATATTCTATAATTCATCACGTGAGGACTTTATAGCACGTTTCTTAAAAAAGACGGACGACGCGTCTGGTACGGACGACACATCTGGTACAGGCGAGGGCACAAGCGGAGAAATACTTTCAACTAAGGGTTGATTTTTCCATATAAAATAAACAGAGGTTAAAAATGATTTCAGAAAAGCTAAAGCAGTTATCAATTGAGGCAGAGAGGGCTCTTGCAGGCGAGTTTGCAGAGCTTGAAAGAATCTGCTTTGAAAACACAGAGAGAATTTTACATTATTTTAAGGAAAACCGAGTTTCTGACACTATGTTTGCAGGGACTACTGGTTATGGCTATGACGATATAGGCAGAGATGCCCTTGACAAGGTTTATGCCGACGTTTTTGGGGCAGAAAGTGCCTTCGTCAGACACACTATACCCAACGGCACAACTGCCTTGTCAATCGGTCTTTTTGGGCTTTTAAGACCAAATGACGTTATGCTTTCCGTTACTAATGCACCCTACGATACTCTTTGTGAGGTTATCGGCATAAATGGGGCTAATGGCAACGGGTCCTTAGCCGACTTTGGTGTGCAATACGATCAGGTTGATTTTATTGACAACAAAATTGATTTTGAGGGTATTGATAAAAAGCTAAATGAGTATGGGGACAGGGTTAAGGTTGTATTTATTCAACGCTCTAAGGGCTACTTAAACCGTCCTACACTAACTATTTCGCAAATTGGAGAGATTTGTGATTTTGTGCACGCAAGAAGCAAGGCTTACGTGGTGGTTGACAACTGCTATGGAGAGTTTTGCGAGGAAAGAGAGCCCTGTCATGTAGGAGCTGACATGATTATTGGCTCTTTAATTAAAAATCCAGGTGGTGGAATTGCAGAAAGTGGTGGATACATTGCAGGCACTAAGCGTGCAGTGGAGCTTGCCTCCTATCGCTTAACATCAGTTGGCACAGGCTGTGAGGTTGGCGCAAGTCTTGGTCAAAACAGAAATTTATTTAAGGGCTTTTTCTTAGCTCCTCACATTGTTATGCAGGCTAAGAAAACTGCACATTTTGCTTCATACGTGTATGAAAAATTAGGCTTTGAGGTATTTCCTAAGTACAATGAATTTCGTTCAGATATAATTCAAACAATTAAATTTGGCTACCCTGAGGGGCTTATTAAATTCTGTCAGGGAATACAGAGTGCAAGTCCTGTTGACTCCTATGTTACTCCTATGCCTTGGGCTATGCCAGGCTATCAGGACGAGGTTATTATGGCAGCAGGTGCATTTACTCAGGGCTCATCCATTGAGTTAAGTGCAGATGGTCCTATAAGACCACCCTATACTGCGTTTTTCCAAGGGTCACTAACCTATGAAAGTGGAAAAATTGCTATACTTACCTCGGCACAGCTTTTGTCAGGAGAAAATAATGCTTAATATTAAGATTATTTCCATTGGAGATTTAAAGGAAAGCTATCTTCGTGAGGCTTGTCTTGAATACACTAAAAGAATGGGTGCCTTTGCTCGAGTTGAGCATATTCAATTAAAGGAGGAAAGGCTACCTGAAAATCCAAGTCAGGCACAAATTGACTCTTGCCTTTTAGCAGAGGAAAAGAAGATTTTTGAAAAGCTTTCAAATAAATCCTACGTGGTAGCTATGTGTGTTGAGGGCAAAATGCTTTCAAGTCCAGAGCTTGCCTCAAAAATATCCCAAATTACGACACAGGGTCACAGTGAAATTGTTTTTATTATAGGCTCATCCTTTGGTCTTTCACAGGGAGTTAAGAAAAGAGCAGACTTTAAGCTTTCTATTTCTCCCTTGACCTTTCCACATCAGCTTTTAAGAGTTATTTTATGCGAGTGCGTTTACCGTGCACTTACAATAATTAACGGTACGAAATATCACAAATAAAGAGAGAATACTATGTCAAATACAGTTGACGTTATTGTTGTTGGTGCAGGTCACGCAGGGGTTGAAGCCTCCTTGGCTTGTGCCAGAATGGGTATGAAAACCATTCTTTTTACAATGTCCTTAGATGCAGTGGCAAATTTGCCCTGTAATCCATCTATTGGTGGCACTGCTAAGGGTCATTTAGTTTACGAAATAGATGCCTTAGGTGGAGAAATGGGAAGAGGCGCAGACTTTGTTACTCTTCAAACAAGGACCCTTAATCTTGGTAAGGGGGCAGCGGTTTATTCTAAAAGAATACAGGCTGACAGAATGAAATATCGTGCCTATATGAAGTCGGTGCTTGAAAACACTCCTAACTTAAGAATTGTACAGGCAGAGGTTACAGATATTCTTGTTTCTGAGGAAAATGGCAACAAGAAAATTCAAGGAATTCAGACACGTCTTGGGGAAAAATACTATTCCTCGGCTGTAATTTTGTGTACAGGCACTTATCTTAATGCTACTATACATACAGGTAATATTTGCTATCATTCGGGTCCTGACTCCTTAACACACGCAGGCTTTTTAACTGATTCACTTTTGCGTGAGGGTATTTCAATGATGAGATTTAAAACAGGTACGCCTGCAAGAGTCCATAGTGATTCTATTGATTATTCTAAGCTTGAAATTCAAGAGGGAGAAAATGATGCTCTTCCATTTTCTTGGTCTACAAGCGAGGAGGGCTATCCTATAAAAAATCAAATACCCTGTTATATTGCTTACACTAACGAGGGCACTCACAAGATTATTAGAGATAATTTGCAAAGGAGTGCTATGTATTCAGGCAATATTCACGGCACAGGTCCTCGCTATTGTCCGTCAATTGAGGACAAAATTGTTCGCTTTGCAGACAAGACACGCCATCAGCTTTTTGTTGAGCCAACAGGTGCTGATACTAAGGAAATTTATTTACAGGGCTTTTCCACCTCAATGCCTGTTGACGTGCAGATGGAAATGCTACACTCCTTAGTTGGCTTTGAAAATGCTGTTGTTACAAGATATGCCTATGCTATCGAGTACGATTGCACAGACCCACAGGAGCTTTTACCAACTCTTGAATATAAAAAAATCAGTGGTCTTTATGGAGCAGGGCAGTTTAATGGTACATCAGGCTATGAGGAGGCAGGTGCTCAGGGGCTTGTGGCTGGAATTAATGCTTCCCTTAAAATTAAGGGGGAGGAGTGTATGATTTTGCCTCGTTCCTCATCATATATTGGCACTTTAATTGACGACCTTGTAACTAAGGGCACAAACGAGCCTTATCGTATGATGACCTCACGCTCAGAATTCAGACTACTTTTAAGACAGGACAATGCCGACCTTAGACTAACTCCTATTGGTAGGCGTGTTGGTCTTGTTGGAGATTTACAATGGGCACATTTTGAAAAGAGAAGACGTCAAATAGAGGACGAAAAAAACAGGCTTTCTCACTTAACCATTCATCCCTCAGAAAAGCTAAATAAGGTACTTGAGGAAAACGGCACCTCTCCTATTTCCGTTGCAACACAGTTAGGGGAGTTACTTAAAAGACCACAATTAGATATGGACAAGCTAAAGGAGTTTGACTCCTGTCCACAGGATTTGCAAAAATCCGTTTTGTTTACTGCACAAAACGATATTAAATATGAGGGTTACGTTAAAAAACAGCTACAAGAGGTGGCAAGACAAGCAAAAATGG
Organism: Clostridia bacterium; assembly: GCA_017473085.1. Lineage (GTDB taxonomy): Bacteria > Bacillota > Clostridia > Oscillospirales > CAG-272 > RGIG2000. Next base: position 28,291 of record JAFUNF010000026.1, on the reverse strand, counting down.
AAGAAATGCCCCTTCCACAAGACCTTGATTATTCTCAAATTAAGGGTCTTAGAATAGAGGCAAGTCAAAAGCTTAATAAGGTAAAGCCACTTACTCTTGGTCAAGCTTCTCGTATATCAGGGGTTTCTCCTGCTGACGTTTCAGTTTTGTTGATTTATTTAGGTAAATAAAATTCGCTTGTATCTTTGATTTTTTCAATTGTGGAAATATGGAAAGTAGGACTTCCCACATTACCACAGGTTAAGTGTTTCTTTTGCTTTTATGTGTGGAAATATGGAAAACAGGGTTTACCACATTGAAAATGTTATGGCAAAAACCAATATAGGTTGACTCACTACACCTCATCCACCACCCAAGGTGGTCCCCCTTCCCCTCCAAACAAAGGGGAAGGCTTTGGGCAAGCTTCTCGTATATCAGGAGTTTCGCCTGCTGACGTGTCGGTTTTGTTGATTTATTTAGGTAAATAAGAATCTTCACACAGTGAAGATTAAATCCGACTAAAGTCGGATGAATCGCTATGCGATGAAATCAACGTTGTTGATGAAATTCTCACGAGAACCCCAAAAAGTCTACGACTTTTCGAGGACCCCTATACTTTGAAAGGGTTATTTACTACCCCTCCGTCACGACAAGTCGTGCCACCTCTGCGCAAGGCACGCCCTAAAGGGTGCCCTCACAAGGGGAGGCAAGAGTGGGTAGGGCTTTCACATCACAATAGCACCCTTTAGTGCGTGCCTCACAAGGAGGATATTGTTAAAATAAAACAATTCAACATAGGTTGAGGCTTTATTTTATCCAAGCGTAGCTTAATTTCGTTGCAAGGCGATTTCATTACGAAGTGATTTAATTGCGAAGTGAATTAATTACGAAGCAGGAGCTTTGCTTGTTGACTTTTAATATATTTAATGTTAAAATTATTATGTATAAATATGCTTTTTTAGGAGATTTTTATGAAAATTGTAAACGTAAGAGATTTTGGTGCTAAGGGCGACGGCTGTACTCTTGATACAGAGGCTATTCAGCGCGCTATTGATAGCTGTGAAAAGGGCGACACTCTTTTGCTTGGTGGCAAGGGTATTTTCCTTTGTGGCACTATCAGGCTTAAGGGAGATTTAAAGGTAGTTATCGAAGCTGGCTCAGAGCTTTGTGGCTCTCGTAATCTTGAGCACTATTATGCAAACGAGTTTTATCACAATGAAATGGTAAAAACTATTTCCTTAATTTACGCTCTTGATTGTGACAATATAGAGCTTTGTGGTGGCGGTAAAATTCAAATGAATGGCGATGCCTTTGTTAATTTTGATGCTTGGTGTCCCAGTGAGGTAGCAAGAGAGGAAATGGTAAAGGAATTTGAGGAGCAAACTGTTGTTGGTCCTGAAACTAAAATTACAAGACCCTCACAGCCTATTTTCTTTAACAACTGTAAAAATCTACACGTTCATGATTTAAAAATATTTAACTCTCCTTGCTGGACTGTTACCTTTTCTAATTGTGAGAATATTGTATTTGAAAAGTGCTATGTTGACAACCACAACAGAATTGCAAACAACGACGGCGTTCACTTTACTGCATCTAAGAATATCGTTGTTAGAAATTGTACCTTCCTTTGTGGTGATGACTGCTTTGCTGCAACCTGTATTACAAACGAAAATGGAGTTTGCGAAAACATTGAGGTTTACGACTGCTTAATGTCCTCTCGCTCTGCGGCTATTCGCTTTGGTCATCTTTATAGTGTTATTCGAAACGTAAGCGTTCACGATATTAAGATTTTGCCATCTAACCGTGGTATTTCAATTTTCTCAGGCGACGGTGGTGTTGTTGAGGACGTTAAAATTTACAACATTGATTGTCAAACTCATATTCACGCAGGTGGATGGTGGGGCAAGGGCGAGGGCTTTGTTATCTGTGGTGCAGAGAAAAAGGCTATTATTAAAAACGTTGTCCTTGAAAATTGTCACTTTATTGAGGAAAATCCTTCAATTATTGCCGGTACAAATGGAAACGTTAGCGATATTTCACTAAATAACGTTACCTTTGAATATAAGGAGGGCTCAACTCATCCTTACTTCAAAAACAAGCTTGACCTTCAACCAAATATTGAAAGTCTTCAGCCTGCTCCCTTTAAGACAGGGGACACCTTATACGTTAGTGGCTGTAAAAGCGTAATACATAATGGGGTAGAGGTAAAATGAAATTAAAATCCACTCTAATGGATAAGGAAGCAGTGCTTCGTTCACTCAGGCGTATTTCTCACGAGATTATAGAAAAGAACAAGGGTACACAGGGCTTGTGCCTTGTGGGTGTTCTTAGTCGTGGTGTTGATATTGCTAAGATTATTTCAGAAAACATTAAAAATATCGAGGGAGTGTCTATAAACGTAGGTGTTTTAGACATTTACCCTCACAGAGACGACCTTGTTAAAAATAGCGTTAGCTATGAAAATAAAACCGATATTCCCTTTGATATTGAGGGGAAAACCGTGGTTATGGTCGATGACGTTTTATTTACAGGAAGATCTGCTCGTGCAGGCATGGACGCACTTATGAGCCTCGGCAGACCCTCAAAAATTCAACTTGCCGTTTTAATTGATAGAGGACACAGGGAATTGCCAATTTGCGCTAATTTCACTGGTAAAAACTTTCCAACTGCAAGAACAGAGCTAATTAAGGTGCTTGTTGACACAGTAGATGGAGAAACAGGCGTAAAGCTATATGATACGGAGGAATAAAAAATGAAAAGGTTTGAATATAAAGTTGTACATTATAGTGAGATTTACGAAAAATATGGTAATTATTTTTCTTCATCATATCAATCATATTTCAATGATTTAGGAAAGGAAGGCTGGGAGCTTTCTTCAATAGACGGAAACGCACATCTTTACTTTTTTAAAAGAGAGATTAATGATAGTTATATTACATCAACAAAAAATTAACATTTTTTCAAATAATCAATCCTAAAATTAATCATACACTTCCCCCACTTTTTTATTAAATTAAAGGAGTATTATGTCACTTTCAAATAAAATAGTTCGTGCTTATACGGACACCTTAAAGGAGGAGCTTATTCCTGCTATGGGCTGTACTGAGCCTATTGCAATTGCTTATGCCTCCTCAATTGCTTCTCACGCGCTTGGTGATTACCCTAAAAAATTAAGGGTTGGCTTAAGTGGAAATATTATTAAAAACGTTAAAAGCGTTATAGTACCACTAACAGGTGGTATGCATGGTATTAATTCTGCAATTTGTGCAGGTATTATAGCACAAGCTCCAGATAAAAAGCTTCAGGTTTTATGTGCTATTGATGACATTTCTAAGATTAAAGAATATCAAGGCTCAGTTAATATGGAAATATATGAGCTTGACACAGAAAATGCCTTTGAAATTTACATTGAGGCAGAAAATTGTGGACACAGTGTCGAGGTTAGACTTGCAAAAAGGCATACAAACGTAGTTTGCGTTGTGCTTGATGGAGTTGATATTACCTCAAATTATCACACAGCAGAGGACCAAGTAGAAAAAAGCTCCACTGACCGTTCACTTTTAAATGTTAAGGACATTGTGGAATTTGCAAAAACAGTTGATTTAGATGAGCTAAGACCTTTACTTGAAAGCCAAATTTCAATGAATATGGCTATTTGTGAAAAGGGTATGAGTGAAAATTGGGGCGCTTGTATTGGTAAAACTCTTTATGAAAATAGCGTAAAGGACGTACGCACAAGGGCAAGAGCATATGCATCAGCTGGCTCTGATGCCAGAATGAGTGGCTGTGAGCTTCCTGTTTGTATTATTTCAGGTAGTGGAAACCAAGGTATTTGCGCATCTGTGCCAGTTATTATTTATGCAGAGCATTTATGCGTAAGTCATGACACTCTTTTAAGGGCTTTAATTATTTCGAATTTAATTACCATACATCAAAAGACGGGTATTGGCTGTCTTAGTGCCTACTGTGGTGCAATTTCCGCAGGCTGTGGCTGTGGTTGTGGTATTTGTTATCTTAAGGGTGGGGATTTTTATGAGATTGCCCACACTCTTGTAAACTCAATTGCTATTTTATCAGGTACTATTTGTGATGGAGCTAAATGCTCCTGTGCAGCTAAAATTTCTATGGCTGTTGATGCAGGAATTATGGGTGTGGATATGGCATTTTCAGGCCATCAATTCTATTCAGGCGAGGGTATTGTTACTAAGGGTGTTGAAAACACTATTTCTAACATTGGCAGACTTGCTAAGCTTGGTATGAGTGAAACGGACAGAGAAATTATAAAGATTATGCTGGGAAAATAAGAAAAGCCTGTGGCTTTTCAGTTATGAGTTTACTACTTAAACGTTATGATTGACTACGTCAAGTTATGAAATGCTACGCATTGTTATGAATTTGCTTTGCAAATGTTTAATATTAGATTAGAGCAGAGAAATCTGCTCTTTTTTTAATGAAATGTGCGTAAACGCACTTGAAATGATTACTGCGTAATCTTGAAATGCACGACCGTGGTCGTGCTTGAAATGAAGCTATGCTTCACAAAAAACATTTTTCAACACTTTTGTTGAAAAATGTTTTTTATTGTGTTGACACTTTTCAACATATATGTTATAATATAACTAACTATAAGTATAGTAACACGCACGTGCGTGCGTGAGATTTTACTTATTTTCCAACTACGTTTCACGGCTATTTATTTTTTATTATCGTATTAAAGAAAAAGGAGGGTAAAAAAATGGCAAACGAAAGCTTAGACTTTGAAGAAATTAAATCTATGCTTATTGATTCATTACTTAAAAACAATTCCCCAACTGTTATCAATTTATGGTTTGGAGATTTAAAGCTTGTTTCCTTAGACATTAACGAGGCTATATTCGTTTCTCCAACGGACCTTAAAAAGAAAATTCTTACTCAGCGCTTTGCAGTTGAAATTGCAGACCATTTATCAAATATATTAGGCTTTGAGCCAGCAGTTATTATTCATTCAAGTGAGCACGGGGATATTGATTTAACTCACAATGATTTAGAAACCTACAAGGAAATTGAAAGTGGAAATATTACTCACAAAGAGGTAGAGGTTAAAATTAACAATCTTCATAATTACAGCTCAGAGCATACCTTTGAAAACTTTATTGTTGGGTCTTCAAATAAAATGGCTCACTCAGTTGCCTTAGCCGTTGCCTCACAGGATTATAATTCAAGCGATATTAAGCCCTACAATCCTTTATTTATTTATGGTAACAGTGGTGTTGGTAAGACTCACTTGCTTTATGCTATCGTAAATGAAATTTTAAAAAACCATTCTGACAAGTCTATTAAGTACGTAAAGGGCGAGGAATTTGCTAATCAATTGTTTGATGCTATGAGTAAGCACAACACTAAGGAATTCCGTGAAAAATACAGGTCTGCTGACGTTTTACTGATTGACGATATTCACTTCGTTGCAGGTAAGGCCTCACTTCAAGAGGAGTTTTTTAATACCTTTAATGCTGTATATGATTCTAACAAGCAGATTATATTTACATCTGACCGTCCACCGAATGAGATTAAAACTCTTCAGGACAGATTAAAAACAAGATTTATGTCTGGTATTTTAGTTGATATTCAATTACCTGACTTTGATTTAAGATGTGCTATTTTGAAGCAAAAATCAATGCTACATAATTTAATGCTTTCAGCACCTGTTATCAGCTTCTTAGCTGAAAACATTACAACCTCTATAAGACAGCTTGAGGGTGCTATTAAAAAGTTAGGCGCTATTCAATTGCTTGAGGGTGGCGATATTACTCTTGAAAGAGTTAAAAATTCAATTAAGGAGTTTTTACCAACAAGAGATTCTGAGGCTAAGAAAATGGACGATATTATTCTTGCAGTTTGCAACAAGTTCCAAATTACAAGAGAAGATATTATGTCAACTAAAAGAACTAAGGAAATTGCAATTCCAAGGCATATTTGTGTTTATGTTGCAAGGACCTGCACTAAGCTTTCTCAATCTCAGATAGGTAAGGCAATTAACAGAGATAGAACAACTGTTATTGCAAGTGAATCCTACGTAAAAGAGGAGATGGCTAAAAATCCTGCCTTTTCTATGGAGGTTGAGGACATTTTAAGAGAAATTAACATTAATTAGTTTTCAACAGTTATTAACAGTTTTCAACCTTTGATAAAGCCTTGATTGATATAGGCTTGTCTTAGTTTTCAACATTTAAAGTTTCCACCGTTGATAAAATGTTGAGTTATTTTTTTGAATTTTAAATTTTTGAAATTTTGAAAATTTTGTCGAGTTTTCAACAAATTTCAACAGTGGGGTGTTGGTAAGTTTTGGGTGAGTTTATTGATTTTATTGAGGGTTTGAGAGTTTTCAACCTTTCCACCTCCCCATCTACTACTACTATATTAAATAATTAATTAAAAAGAATTAAAAAGAAAAATTTTTGAATTTGTGAGGTATTTATGATAGTAACTTTTAACAGAGATGTGCTTGTTAATGCACTTATTCCTGCTATGCATACTGTTGCAGGTAAAAATACAATGCCTACCGTTGAGGGTGTTCACTTAGTTTGCCACGAGGATGAGGGTAAATGTATGGTTGAAACCTATGACTTTGAAAAGGGTATGAGAACCTATGTTGATTGTAAGATTGAAAGACCAGGCTCTTGTATTATCAATGCTCAAAAGCTTTTACAATTGCTAAAGGCTATGCCAAGCGGAGATGTTAAGATTTCTGTTGACTCAGCCTATAATACAGTTATTGAATCCGGACTTTCTCATTTTGATATTAAATGTATGCCAGGCAATCAATTTCCAAGCTTACCTGAGCTAAGAGGTGACAGAGGCTTTACATTCCCACAATATTTATTTAAGAAGTTTGTTACAAGAATTTTGTTTGCAGTTGGTAAGGATAATGCTCGTCCATTCTTTAATGGTGCGTATTTCCAAATTACAGGTACTCAATTTAAGGTTGTTTCCTGTGATGGTAACAGACTTGCTATTTGTGAGCACAATATTGAAATTGAAAATAAAAACGTGTTTGGAGAGGCTTTAAACCTTAAGTTTATAGTTCCTGGTAAAACACTTGTTGAGATTTTAAAGATGGTTAAGGACACAGAGGACGAAATTGAAATTCGTCTAACCTTGAAATATGTTATTTTCAAGATTGGTCAATATACCTTCTTCTCAAAAACAATTGACTCTCAATATTTTGATTATACAAGACTTATTCCTAAGACCTGCGAGCTTGAGTTTAACTGTGAGGCAAGTGAGCTAAGAGGTGCTCTTGAAAGAAGCTTACTTATTATTGAGGATAGACTTGCAAATACCTTCCGTCCTTATGTTAAGTTTACTATTGACGAGGTGTTGTCCGTTTCTACTCAATCTCAAAATGGAAATGCCTTTGACGAAATTGATATTGATAAGGTAAGTGGAGAAAGCTTAACAATTGCCTTTGAATGTAGAAGTATTATTGAGGCTATTAAGGTTTGTGATGATGGTGCTATGAATTTGAAATTTGTAAACCCTGTTACAGGTGTTATTATTGAGCCATCTAAGAAGGATGAGGGTAAATTCCTTTACTACATCATGCCAATGAGAATGACAAGATAATTAAGGATTAATATATGTATTGTAAGAAAATTAAGCTTCAGGATTTTCGCAATATCGAAAATGAGGAAATTGAATTTTCTGATGGTATAAACGTAATCTTTGGAGAAAATGCTCAGGGTAAAACTAATATTTTAGAGGGTATTTATCTGTTTGCAAGAGGAAAAAGCTTTCGTGCCTTTAAGGACAAGGAGCTTGTTAAGTTTGATAAATCCTGCGCTTATGCAATTATGGATTTTGAAAAAAACGGAATTAATAACAATGGAGAAATGACTCTTGGTGTTGAAATTCCAAAATACCAGAATAAAAGGTTTTACAGAAATAAGGTTAAGGCTTCAAAAACCTCTGAGATTATAGGAGAGTTCAGGGCAGTTTTGTTTTGTCCCTCTCATTTAGGGATTATTAAGGACTCTCCCTCTGTAAGAAGACGATTTTTAGACGTTGCTATTTCACAGCTAAGACCGATTTATATTAAGATGATGAATCAATATAATCACGTTGTGGAAAACAGAAATGCAATTTTAAAAATGGACCCGAAGGAAAGAGTAGGCTTTATTGATATGCTTGATGTATATTCACAGGAGCTTGCCTATCTTTGTGCCGATATTGCTATTATGCGAGAGGAATATATTAAAAAGCTAGACTCCTGGGTTAAGGTTTTCTTTGAGGAGATGACTAAGGGCAAGGAAAAGCCTAAAATCACTTACGAAAATAATGCCGAGGAAAAGGATTTTGAAAAAAGAGAACTCCTCAAAAACAAATATTTTGAGCTTTTAAAAAACAATTTAGAAAGAGAATTTAAGTATGGTGCTACCTTGTATGGTATTCATAAGGACGATTTAAAAATCGAGCTTAATGGTAAGGATGCAAGGTTTTATTCCTCACAGGGTCAACAGCGCTCATTAGCACTTGCTATGAAAATGGCTGAGGGTGAAATTAGCCGTGAATATAGTGGAGAATATCCTGTATTTCTCTTTGATGATGTTTTGTCGGAGCTTGATGACACAAGAAAGCAATTTATTTTGTCAAGCATAGAAAAAAGACAGGTTATTATTACTGCCTGTGATAAATCTGGCTTTGATAAAACAAAGGTTGCTAACTTTATTGAAATTAAAAATGGGCAAAAAATTGAAAATTGTAAAGACAATATAGAAGAAAATTCTCAACAGAGTGACTATTCAGAGGATATTGAAAAAATTGAAGATATTGAGGATATTGAGGATATTGACAATATTGGAAATATAGACGATGAGGATTAAAAATGTATTTACATATTGGAGAGAACAAGGTTTTATTAAAAAACGAAATCGTTGGGATTTTTGATTTAGACTTTTCAACGGTTTCAGTAAATACAAGAAATTATTTGAACAGCGCACAAAAAGAGGGAAGAGTTATAGCTCTTGGCTATAATCTTCCTAAATCCTTTATTTTAACGAGAGATGATAAAATATATCTATCTCCGCTTAACGTACAGGCTATAAAATGAAAACTAAAGGAGAGAAAAGCGAATAATGATTAACGAAAATGAAAAATTAGTCGAAAAGCAGTATGAGGATGAGCAAATTCAGGTCCTTGAGGGTCTTGAGGCTGTAAGAAAGCGTCCAGGTATGTATATTGGTACAACCTCAATAAGAGGCTTACACCACTTGGTATATGAAATAGTAGATAACTCTATTGACGAGGCTATGGCAGGTCATTGTGATAAGATTACTGTTACTCTTAATAAGGACGGCTCTGTTTCTATTCAGGATAATGGTCGTGGTGTTCCTGCTGGTATTAATGCTAAGACAGGCACTCCTACGCTTGAGGTAGTATTCCTTGTGCTCCACGCAGGTGGTAAATTCGGCGGTGGCGGATATAAAATTTCAGGTGGTCTTCACGGTGTTGGTGCATCAGTTGTTAATGCACTTTCTGAGTGGCTTGAGGTTGAAAACTGTCACAATGGTAAAATGTATACAGAAAGATTTGAAAAGGGTGCAGTTGCACGTCCCTTTGCTTGTGTAGGAGATGCTCCTGAGGGAAAAAGTGGTCTTTTTGTTCGCTTTAAGCCTGATGCTACAATCTTTGAGGAGGTTGTATTTGAATATGATACTCTTTTAACAAGACTTCGTGAGCAAGCCTTTTTGAATGCAGGTATTAGAATTGTATTCCGTGATGAAAGAGGAGACGAGGTAAAGGAAAACGACCTTTGCTATGAGGGTGGTATTAAGCAGTTTGTTGAGCATATCAATGCAAACAAGCACACTAATGTAATTCACGAAGAAATTATTTATATGAAGGCTGAAAAGGGAGATATTACAGCCGAGGTTGCAATGCAATATAACGATAAGTATGATGAAACTATCGTTACCTTTGCTAACAATATGTCAACTATTGACGGTGGTACTCACGAAATTGGCTTCAAAAATGGTCTTACTAAGGTTACGAATGCTTATGCAAGAAAGTTAGGCTTCCTAAAGGATAGTGACTCTAACCTTAAGAGTGAGGACACAAGAGAGGGCTTAACCGCTATTGTATCTGTAAAATTGCCTGATGCACAGTTTGAAAGCCAGACAAAGGCTAAGCTTGGTAATAGTGAAATAAGAACTATTGTTGACAGCATTGTTACAGAAAAGCTATCAGAATTTTATGAGGAAAATCCTGATATTGCTAAGGCTATTATTTCTAAGGCATGTGAGGCTTCTCGTGTAAGAGAGGAAGCAAGAAAGGCAAGAGAGCTTGCTCGTCGTAAGGGTGTATTTGGTGGCTCGGCTCTTCCAATTAAGCTTGCTGACTGTCAGGACAGACGTACTGAATATACTGAGCTATATCTTGTAGAGGGAGACTCTGCGGGTGGCTCTGCTAAGGACGGACGTGATAGTAGATTCCAAGCTATTTTGCCACTTCGTGGTAAGGTATTAAACGTAGAAAAAACAAGACGTGATAAGGTTTACGGAAATGAATCCTTGATTCCTATTATTCAAGCTCTTGGTTGTGGAATTGGTGACGAGTTTAACGTTGAAAAGCTTCGTTACGGAAAAATTATAATTATGGCCGATGCCGACGTTGACGGAAGCCATATTCAAGTGTTGCTTTTGACATTCTTCTTTAGATTTATGCCTCAATTGATTGAGGACGGCCACATTTATCTTGCAAAGCCACCACTTTACAAGATTATTAAGGGTAAAACAGAAAGATATGCTTACTCCGACGAGGAAAGAGATAGTATTTTTGAGGAAATAGGCGGAGGTCAAGCTGAAAGATATAAGGGTCTTGGAGAAATGGACAAGGAGCAATTGTGGGAAACTACAATGAATCCTTTAACAAGAACTCTTATTAAGGTTGAAATTGAAGATGCAATGAAGTGCGACGAGATATTTTCACTGCTTATGGGCGACAAGGTTGAGCCAAGACGTGAATTTATTGAGAGAAACGCAAAATTCGTTAAGAATCTTGACGTATAAGGAGGTGGAGTAAGATGGCTAAGGAATTAAAGCATGATGATTTAGATTATGAAAATATAGAACAGATGATAGTTGGTAGGACCATTGAGTCCAGAGTACCAGAGGCATTCCTTGAGTATTCAATGAGTGTTATTGTTAGCCGTGCGCTACCAGATATAAGAGATGGTATGAAGCCTGGTCAAAGACGTGTTATGTACGCTATGTATGAGGACCACCTAACAAGTGACAAGCCCTTTAGAAAATCAGCGACAACCGTTGGTAACGTGCTTGGTAGATACCATCCACACGGAGACCAATCCGTTTACGGAACTATGGTTAGAATGGCACAGCCCTTCTCACTCCGTTATCCACTTGTTGACGGACATGGTAACTTCGGTAACGTTGACGGCGACGGCGCTGCTGCTTACCGTTATACTGAGGCAAGAATGTCTAAGCTTGCAAACGAGCTTATGAGTGATATTGATAAGGACGTTGTTGATTTTATTCCTAACTTTGATAACTCAAGAAAGGAGCCAACTGTACTTCCTTCACGTTTTCCTAACTTTTTAGTTAATGGTAGCGTTGGTATTGCAGTTGGTATGGCAACAAACGTACCTCCACACAATCTTGGAGAGGTTGTTGATGGTACAATTTACTTAATGGAAAATCCAGAGTGCGAGGTTTCCGAGCTTATGGAATACATTAAGGGTCCTGACTTTCCAACCTACGCAACTATTTATGGTAAGCGTGGTATTATTGATGCTTATACGACAGGTAAGGGTAGAATAAGAGTACGCTCTAAGGCTACTATTGAGGAGGACCACAGACGTATTGTTGTAACTGAAATTCCTTATATGGTTAACAGACAAATGCTTATTGAGTCAATGGCTAACCTTGTTAAGGATAAGAAAATTGAAGGCATTACTGATATTCGTAACGAGAGTGGTCGTGCGGGTATGAGAATTGTTATTGAGTATAAGAGAGATGCAAATCCACAAATTATACTCAATTTGCTCTACAAGAATACACAGCTTGAGGATACCTGTGCTGTTAATATGCTTGCTCTTGTAAACGGAGAGCCAAAAACTCTTGGACTTAAGGGTGTTCTGAACAATTACATTTTATTCCAAGAGGAGGTAATCAGAAGAAGAACTGTCTTTGATTTAAATAAGGCGAAGGCTGAGGCTCATATTTATGAGGGCTACAAGAAGGCAATTGATAATATTGATGAGGTTATTTCTATAATTCGTTCATCTGAATCAACTCCTGTTGCTAAGGAAAATCTTATTGAAAGATTTGATTTGACTGAGGCACAGGCGCAGGCTATCGTTGAAATGACTCTTGGTCATTTGTCAGGACTTGAAAGACAAAAGATTGAGGACAGACTCACTAAGCTTTATGAAATTATCAAGGAGCTTACCGAGATTCTTGGAGATAATCAAAAGATTAGAGAAATTATTAAAAACGAGCTTCTTGAAATTAAGCGTAAATATGCTGACGAGAGAAGAACTGAAATTATTGATAGCGATGACGAAATTGATATTGAGGACCTTATTGAAAGACACGAGTGTGTAATTACTCTTACAAACTCTGGCTACATTAAGAGAATTCCTGCTGATACCTATTCTGCACAAAGACGTGGTGGTAAGGGTCTTATTGCAATGCATACCAAGGAAGAGGACTTTATCGAAAAGGTGCTTGTTGCAAATAGCCACTCCTACCTACTTATGTTTACTGATAATGGTAAGATTTTCGTTCGTAAGGTATATAGAATTCCTGAGGCTTCAAGAACTTCTAAGGGCTCTAATCTAATCAATATTATTGAGATTGAAAAGGGCGAGAAAGTTACTGCTATGATTGCTCTTGACGAGTTTACTCACGGCGAATACCTGACAATGATTACCCAAAATGGTATTATTAAGCGTACTGACCTTCAAGAATATGAATATCAGCGTAAGGGCGGAAAGATTGCTATTAATCTTGACGAGGGCGATAAGCTTATCTTTGTTGGACATACAACAGGCAACGAGGACGTTCTTATTGCAACTAAGAATGGCTATGCTGTAAGATTCCACGAGGACAAGGTTAAGATTGTCAGCAGAACTGCACGTGGTGTTCGTGGTATTGATTTAAGAGAGGGCGATATTGTTTGTGGTGCTGTTATAGTTGACGAAAACAAGAAGCTACTTACAATTACTGAAAACGGCTATGGTAAGAAGAGCGAATTTTCAGAGTTTGAGCCTCGTAATCGTGGTATTCTTGGTGTTATCGTTCACAATATCAACGAAAAGACAGGACTTTTGGCTTCCGTTTCTTGCGTTGACGATAACAAGGACGTAATGGTAATTACAAACGAGGGTACTATTATAAGAACTGCAACTGACGTTATTCCTACATATAAGAGATCTACAACGGGTGTTAGAATTATGAAGCTAAATGAGGGTGCAATTGTTGCTAACACAACTCTTGTTGATAAGGAAGAGGAAGAGCCCGAGGGCGAGGAAAATCCACAGGTGGTAGATGAAAATGCTCCACAGGAAAGCCCACAAGAAAATAAGCAAGACTCAGGCGAGGGTCAAGAGTGAAAAAGCTAAGAATAGTAGCTTTAATCATAATGGTGGCACTTATTGCTACCATTATGGTTGGCTGTAATGAAAATGAACAGGGTATTGAATTTGACGAGGCAAGGGCTATTGTCAAGGATTTAATGGACAAGGCTAAAGAAATTAATCGTATTCACTACGGAGAGGGTCTTGAGCACCTTGACATAGAAAGTAAAAATGCCTATATAGAAATTAGTCCATCGGAAAAATATAAAAGCCTTGAGGAAATAAAAGCATTTACAAGGTCAGTTTTATCACAGTCCTATGCAAATGAATTGATTGAGTCCACCTTTGAGGGCAGATATAGTGCAGGTGGTGAAGTTGTTACTCAGGCAAGGTATATTGAATTAAGTGGAGCTATTTTGGTTTTACAGGATATTGAGGCTTATGAGGGTATTTATTACTATGACCTTGATACTGTTTCAATTAAGGAAACTACTCTTGACAGAATAGAGGCAACTATTACTACAATTGATGGAAATATTAAAAATGTTGTTTGTGTGCTTGAGTCAAATGGTTGGAGACTTAATAGCACGACTTATTAAATTTATTTGAGGCTTGGCTTCAAGAAGGGAGAAAAAATGGCTAAAAAGTCAGCAAAGGCAAAGAGCGATGAGGTTGTTTCCGTTAGTGCCGAGGACAAAAAGAAGGCACTGGAAACTGCACTTAACCAGATAAAGAGAGAATGTGGAGAGGAAGCTATCAGAAGGCTTGGCGAAAAGGGTGATTTACAAATTGGCTCTGTTTCAACAGGCTCCTTAACACTTGATTTGGCATTGGGTGTTGGTGGCTTGCCAAAGGGAAGAATTATTGAAATTTATGGACCTGAAAGCTCAGGTAAAACTACCGTTGCACTTCACGCAGTGGCAGAATCACAAAAGCAGGGTGGCACTGCTGCATTTATTGATGCAGAGCACGCGCTTGACCCAATTTATGCTAAGGCAATTGGTGTTAATATTGACGAGCTTTTGGTTTCACAGCCAGATAACGGAGAGCAGGCACTTGAAATTACAGAAAAGCTTGTTTCCTCAGGGGCTGTTGATATTGTTGTAATTGACTCTGTTGCAGCTCTTGTACCAAGACAGGAAATTGAGGGTGCTATGGGTGACTCTCATATGGGCTTACAGGCAAGACTTATGTCACAGGCACTTCGTAAGCTTTCAGGTGCAATTTCTAAGACAAATTGTATTGTTGTATTTATTAACCAGCTTCGTGATAAGCTAAATGTAATGTATGGTAACCCTGAAACTACAACAGGTGGTAAGGCGCTTAAGTATTATGCGTCTGTTAGAATTGACGTAAGAAAGGCTGATACCCTGAAAAATGGTACAGAGGCTTATGGTAACCACGTTAAGTGTAAGGTTGTAAAGAATAAGGTGGCTCCACCATTTAAGGTTGCAGAGTTCGATATTCTTTATGGTAAGGGAATTTCCAAGTCCTCTGAAATGATGGATCTTGCTCTTGCCCTTGATATTGTTCAAAAGAGTGGCTCTTGGTTCTCCTATGAGGGTCAAAGGGTAGCTCAAGGTAAGGACAACACAAGAGCATACTTCGAAAAGGACCCAGAAAGAATGAAGGAGCTTGAGGGAAAAATTTTAGCAAAAATTCAAAACGGAGCAACAGGTGACGATGGCGATGAGGAGCTTGATATTGACGATGAGTTCGATATTAAATCCCTCAACTTAGATGATTAATTTATGGAAAAAGAGATTTTTTATACGGTTGAAAAAATAAAAAGCACAGCACATGGAAGAATTCTTTGTATTAAATCGAGTAAGGAAACTACCTTTGAAATGCAGGTTTCCGAGGAGCAATTTCTTAGATTTAATATTAAAGAGGGCGAGGTGCTTGATGATGAAAGATTTTTGCAGATAAGAGAGGAAATGCTTTTTGATAATGCAAGACGTGCTGCATTTTCTATTCTTTCCTGTGGGGAGAATAACAAAAAGTCCTTGACTATGAAGCTTCAGGCAAGAGGCTTTTCCTATGAGCTTTCTAAAAATGTAGCTGTGTATATGGAGCATAGGGGTTATATTGATGAAAAGAAGCAGATCGGCTTGCTTTGTGACACCTATATCAGAAAGAAATTCGGCAAGCTCAAGATTACAAACGAGCTAATTGCTAAGGGCTACTTGCGTGAGGATGTAATGAATTACGTGGCTGAAAATCTTCAAGATGTGGATTTTGGCAGTATGTGTGCCGAGATTATGAGAATAAAGTTTTATCCCTTGCCTAAAACAGGCGATGAGATTAAGAAAATGATAGCCTCACTTATGCGTTTTGGCTATTCTGTTCTTGATATTAAGGCAGGAATTGACATAATCAAGGAGAGCGAAAATGAAGAATAAGGATATAAGAGTTGGCTTTGTATCCTTAGGTTGTCCTAAAAATCAGCTTGATACTGAGGTTATGCTTGGGCATTTGTTTAAGGAGGGGTATGAAATCACTCCTGAGGAAACCGAGGCTGATATTATAATTATCAATACCTGTGCATTTATTGAAAGTGCAAAGCAGGAGTCTATTGATAATATTCTTGACATTGCTTGGCTTAAGGAAAATGCTAATCTGAAGGGTATTGTTGTAACAGGCTGTCTTGCTGAAAGATACAGGGATGAAATATTGAAGGAAATTCCTGAGGTTGATGCAGTTTTAGGTACAGGAAGTGTCCACGAAATTGCAAAAGCAGTGGAGGCAGTGTCTAAAAAACAGAGATTTACCTCTTATTTAGACAAGAATGAGGTTGCCTTAGGTGGCGAAAGAATTGTTACAACAGGAGATACTTATGCTTACCTTAAGATAAGCGAGGGCTGTGACAATCGTTGCACCTACTGTGCAATTCCTGATATAAGAGGAAAATTCCGTTCAAGACCTATTGATGACCTGATAAACGAGGCTAAGGAGCTTTGTGCTATGGGCATAAAGGAAATAATAGTAATAGGTCAGGACACAACTGCCTATGGTATTGACCTTTATGGAGAATACAAGCTTCCACTTTTACTTTCTCGCTTGGCTAAGGAAACTGATGTTGAGTGGATAAGAATACTTTATTGCTATCCTGAAAAGATAACAGAGGAGCTAATTGAGGAGTTTAAGACAAACGATAAGCTTCTTAAGTACATTGACCTACCTATTCAGCATATAAATGATAAAATTCTTAAGCGTATGAATCGTCGTGGAAATAGTGATACGATTAAAAATGCGATTAAAAGGCTAAGAGAAATTGAGGGAATGGTTATTCGCTCAACTGCAATAGTTGGCTTTCCTGGGGAGACTGAGGAAGAGTTTTTGGAGCTTTGTCAGTTTATAAGAGAGGTTAAGTTTGAGCATTTTGGGGCTTTTGCTTATTCTCGTGAGGAGGGCACTCCTGCCTATAAGCTACCCGACCAAATTGACGAGGACATAAAGGCTAAGAGAGAAGAAATTATAATGCGTGAGCAACAAAGCGTTTGTGATGAATTAGCAAAGGGTCAAGAGGGCAAAATAATAAGGGTGCTTACTGAGGGCTATGATAAGCTTGAAAAAAGATACATAGCAAGAGCCTACACAGATGCGCCCGAAATTGACGATTTAGTATTCTATCAGTCAAAAAACAAACACTCTGTGGGGGATTTTGTCAACGTACGCATTGACGAAATTGATGACCACAACATTTATGCTACAAAAATATAATGTTTCTTGGGAGAAAAGAAAATGAGTGAAAACAATCAAAACAAAATAGACGAGGTAATGCAAAAAAAGGTCGGTAACCTAAACGTGCCTAACGTGCTTACAATGCTAAGAATAGCTTTTGTGCCTGCCTTTATTGCTTGTCTTATTTATATTCCTAACCCTGTTTGGTGTGGAATTGTAACTGCAGTTGTGTTTGCTTTAACTGCACTTACCGATATGCTTGATGGAAAGATTGCAAGAAAATATAATCTTGTAACTGATTTTGGTAAGTTTATGGACGCAGTTGCTGACAAAATTATGGTTTTTGGAGCACTTTTAGCACTTACAGGTAAGTTTGCAATAGCTGGCGAGCAGTTGTATCAGGTTGAGGCTGGCAACGTTTTTGGTATTCCAATTGGAGATATTGTAAGTAACACAAATGCAAAAATTATGTTCAATGTGCTTTTATGGGCAAGTATAATAGTATTCCTTCGTGAGCTTGGCGTAACCTCAATTCGTCTTGTTTGTGCAAACAAAAAGGTTGGCGTTATTCCTGCAAACTTCTTTGGTAAGGCAAAAACCGTTACACAGGTAATTGCAATCGTTGTAATTCTTGTTGAATTTGCAATCAATGAAAGCAACTTAGGCACCTTTACAACCTACTATATTCCTTCCTATATTTTAATTGCAGTAATGCTCTTTATGACAGTTGCATCTGGAATTAACTATCTTAAGATTTACGGAAAGTATATAAACACAAACGAATAAAAAAAGAACACCTAATATGATATTAGGTGTTCTTTTTTTATTCCCACAGCAAATTTTTACCATATTTTAGTAATATTTAAAGAAAATTTCACTATTATATCACGTAATTTCTTAGATTTATGTACACCTAATATCATATTAGGTGTACATTTGGAGGACTAAAAAATGAAAGACACAAAGGGAACAACTGAAGCAAAAGAGCTTAACTTTGCTGAGCAGTTGAGAGAAGAAACAAGCAAAGCCAAAAAAAGTCCAGAGGTTATTGAGGTAGAAAAAGAGGTAAGGGATTTATATAATAAAATTTTGCTTGAAGAACTTGTAAAATCAGTATACGAAAAAATAAAATGGACGATAAAAAATGATGTAAGCACAGGAAATTACAAAACTAAAAAAAACGGGGCGAAAGTGGTCAAATCGAAGTGCCAAGTTTCAAATAAAATTTATACAGAGTTACCTGAGAGTCTATTGGAAAAAATTAGAAATGTACGAAAAACATGCCACAGATTTGAAATTGATTCTTTTAATTTTACAGATACACGCCCTATGGAAGTGAGCGTATATCCGAACTTTAAAAGAAATCGAAATCCGCTTGATTTAATATTTGGATATCGATACATAGCGTATTTTTCGAAAGAAAACTATAAGTTCTGGGAAGCCTTAGAGAATCTTTTGAATAAAGATAAAATTATAATAGATAGTATACATTACTGCTATGGAAATTTTGAAGAATCGTGTGAAATTCATTTTTACAATGGTTATAAAAAAGATTCTCAGTCTTGTTCATATGATGGGGAAAAGGACGACAAATTCTTGCGTAGCTGTGCATTTGGTTTAACAATTTGCGTTTCAATGGAATTCTAAAAATGCGACACTGTGTCGCATTTTTAATAGAAAAAAGGCTCTTGCGAGCCTTTTTTATTTGTTTTCGTTTTCCTCAAGACGTTTTACGCCACGAAGGATTTCCATGGCTTGAATAGGGAAACGACCTAAGTGGTCGGGGCCTATGTTAATAAGGTAGTTAATGCCGAGAGCCTTAAGACGCTTTTTGTTTTCGTAGATTTGCTGTGAGGTTTTCCAGTTGTTATCAAGAGTAGTAAAGCCCCAGCTATCGTTTAGTGTGCAGGCTGATTCATAAAGTCCAAGAGGGGAGGGCTTAAAGCCACAAATATCGTTGTAGTCAATTTCCCCTAAGGGAGTGTCGATTTTTTCGGGAATTTCGTTATCTCCAAGAGATACGTAGTCGTATTTTCCGTTACCAAGACGGGAGTTTACCAAGCAATTTGGCTGAAGCTCCTTTACTGTGTTGTAAATTTCCTCGCTTTGCTCCTTTGTAAGAGTCATTGGTACGTCAAACCATACAAGAGCAATGTCCCCATACTTTGACATAATTTCCTTGATTTGAGGAAGAATTTTCTTTTTGTAGCAAATTGAAAAGTCCTTTTCGCCCTTGAAGTCCCAGGAGTTTTCCCAAGAAACTCCGTCAGCCCCACTTGGGTCGGAAAGATAGCCACCACCGTGAAATTCGTGCCAGTCAAGGTCCTGTGAATAGTAAAGTCCTAATTTTAGTCCGTGCTTTTTGCAAGCCTGTGCTAACTCGTCAACTATATCACGATGGAAGGGGCTTCTATCGTAGCAGTTAAAGCTATCTGCCTCGGATTTGAATAGGGCAAAGCCCTCGTGATGCTTAGAGGTAAGAACTATGTATTCCATACCACATTCCTTGGCAAACAAAACCCATTCCTCTGCATCAAAATATATTGGGTTGAATATGTCGGCAAGCTTTTCAATCTCGCTATTTGGAATAGCAAGAGTTGACTCTATCCACTCGGCATAATGGCTACTTCTTTGTCCCTTGTAGCTACCACTTAAAAGTGAATACAAGCCAAAGTGCACCATTAGTCCGTATTTTGCATTTTTAAACCATTTTACGTTATCCATAAATACCTCGCTTAATTGTGATACAACAATTATAACATATTGATAAATAAAATCAATATTTTAGGGAAATAAATAATCTAAAATTAAAAAATTAAAAAAAGATATTGACTTAGGCAAATTTTTGTGTTATATTATATAGGCAATTAAAAAATATGTACTTTTAGCATTTATGCTACGGGGTAGCAAGGCTTATGCCTTGTGCTACGGACAGTCCCTTGTGAGTAAACTCCCAGATGACTTTGTCCTTACATACGCAGCGGATTTGAAAAATGTGATTTTTCAAGCCACTTCTCAATTCTGCGTATTAAATCGTAGTAAACCACAATTTAATACGCAGGGGTATCGAAGCGGTCATAACGAGGCGGTCTTGAAAACCGTTTGGCCAAAAGCCACGTGGGTTCGAATCCCACCCCCTGCGCCAAAAAATCGACAAGTTTCGACTTGTCGATTTTTTTATCCATTGCGAAAGCAATGGTATATCATCACGCTTTAGCGTGTATCTCATCACCGAAGGTGTATATCATCAGCCATAGGCTGTATTCTCTTTCGCAATGATGATATGCAAGGCTCACACCTTGATGATATGCAAAACTTCGTTTTGATGATATACACGCCGAAGCGTGATTTAAGGGAGCTTGCTCACGGGAGCCGAGTGAAGAGACAAGGAACCGTCCCCTGTCTCCCTCTATATCAAGTAAGGCTATATAGTCGGCAATTTCACTCTTGTCCTTGGCATTACCAGGTCGAGAGGCACAGCCACCCTGCGCAATTGAGCTACCCTGTCAAGACACACCACGGCCCACTGTCTTTGGGAAGGGGGATAAAGCTGCCCACCCCTTGTGGGAGGTGGGCATAGTGAGGCTTTTGTGTTTAGTTGATTGTGTCGGTTGCTAATCTTTCGATTTTCAAGCCTTGCTTGTAGGACTTCATAAAGTTAGCGAACTTTTGCTTTTCCTCCTTTGAGGCAACTGTGGTGGTTTTTTCCACAGAGGAGAACATTTTATCTAAAAAGTCCTCGAGAGTGTCTGAATTTGATAGAGTATAGAGGGCTAAAACTGCAACGCCCCAGGCACCACCCTCGCCTGCGTTTTTCATAACTGTGATTGGTGCATTAAGTGCAGCACTCATTGCGTTTGCTCCAACAAAGTCGGTTTTGAAGAAGCCACCGTGACCACAGATGTCGCTGATTTTTACGTTTTCCTCCTCGAGAATTTCCATACCGATGCTCATAGCACCAAGGGCAGAGTAAAGCTGTAATTGCATAAAGTTTGCAAGGGTAAGCTTGCCCTCAGGTCTTCTCATTATCATAGGAACACCTGTTTCCATATCAACGATTGGCTCGCCAGAGAGGAAGTTATAGCCTATAAGACCACCTACGTTTTCGTCACTTTCAAGGGATTTTTCGTATAGCTTGTCGAAAAGCGTGCCCTTATTAATTGAGCCTCCTGCAAGTGCGATAACCTCGTCAAAAAGGCTTGCCCAAGCGTTAATTTCAGAGGTAAAGTTGTTTGCGTGTACCATAGCAACACCCTTGCCTGATGGGGTAGCAACTATGTCGATTGCTTCGTTTACCTTAGAAAGTGGCTTGTCTAAAACTACCATTGCAAAGGCAGAGGTGCCTGCGGACACGTTACCTGTATGTACTCTTACTGCGTTTGTAGCAACCATACCTGTGCCTGCATCTCCCTCAGGTGGGCAAAGCTTAGCACCCTCTTTAAGTGTGCCTGTTGGGTCAAGCAACAAAGCACCCTCACTTGTCAGGCCACCTGCGTCCTGTCCTGCAAGGAGTGGTGTTGGAAGTAGCTTTTCAATATCTATATTTAAGCCTTGCTTTTTAAGAAGTGCGTTGTATCTTTCTAATTTTTCCTTGTCGTAGCCTGTTTCGGTAACAGGGACCATACCAGCAGCATCGCCTATACCAAGAACCTTTTTACCAGTAAGCTTCCAGTGAACGTAGCCTGCAAGTGTGGTTAAGAAGGTAACCCTTGAAACGTGGTCCTCCTTATTTAAAACTGCTTGGTAGAAGTGGGAGCCACTCCAGCGCTGAGGCATATTAAATTCAAGAGCCTCGGTTAGCTCCTTTGCACTTTTTGCTGTGTTGGTATTTCTCCAGGTTCTGAAGGGAACTAAAAGATTATCCTCCTTGTCAAAGGCAAGGTAGCCGTGCATCATTGCAGAAATGCCTATGCTATCAAGCTTTTCGATTTTGCTTCCGTAATTTTCGCATAGCTTACTATATGCATCCTGAAGTCCTGCCCAAACGTCCTCAAGGGCATAGGTCCAAAGACCGTCCTTTAGCTGATTTTCCCATTCGTGAGAGCCTTGAGCTAAAACTGTTGCATTTTCGTCAATTAAAACTGCCTTAATTCTTGTAGAGCCAAACTCTACACCAAGTATTTTTTTCATAAAATCCTCCAAAAAGCAAAGCTTATTTTTTATAATTGTAGCATACTTTTTTTATTAATTCAATTAAAGTGTTGAAATATTGAAAAATATATTTTATAATATTAGTAGATATTAACAAAAATTGAGGTAAAATTATGAAAAAGTTAAGTATTTTATTAACAGCACTTTTGTTACTCCTATGCTTGCTTGCCTCCTGTGGTGGGGACACTCCTCCCGAAACCGAAACGGGTGGAGAAAATAGTGGCGAGTCAACTGGTGGAGGTGGTGGGGACACTCCTCCCGAAACCGAAACGGGTGGAGAAAATAGTGGCGAGTCAACTGGTGGAGGCGGTGGCGACGACTCTTGTAGCCACAGCTACGGAGATTGGGTAGTAAAATATGAGCCCAAATGTATTTCAAGAGGCGAAAAATATAGAATTTGCTCTCTTTGTGAGGACAAGGAAACTGAATACCTAATGGCAACGGGTCACACCGAGGAGATTGTGCCTGCGGTTGAGCCTACCTGTTCCCAGCAGGGCTTAACCGAGGGCAAAAAATGCTCTACCTGTGATGCAGTGATAGTTGCACAAACAAAGCTTCCCAAGTCAAACGATCACGATTATTCTAAGGTTACTAAGGTAATGCAGACACCAACCTTTTCACAGGGTGGTAGAGCAACCTTTATGTGTTCTAAGTGTGGACAAAGCTCTGATCTTGCGTTACCTGCACTTTCCTCAAAGAAGATAACAAAGGACGACATTTACAACGTTGAGGCAAGTAGTATATACAATCCTGCCGTTGACAACGTTTGGAATATGTTTGACGGAAACATTTACAGCCCCGGTATTTATGCTCAGGGCTCAGACTGGTTTGGAGATTTGGGCGACAAGCTAATCGTTACTCTTAATCAGGAAATTGTTCTTAAGGAGCTATACGTTTACGTTGCAGGTAACTGGACTACTGCAACTGTAAGAGTAAAGAATGCAAATGGTCAAACCTTAATTAGCGAATCTGTAAGAGCTGAAAACTCATCTTACGGTGGAGACGGAACAAAGATTCAGGTTTTCAAGGGCGAAAAGTATAGAGTATATACGATTGAGGTTGAAATTACCTCTATTAAGGAAAGCTATCAGACCTTTAAGCTAACAGAGATTGAGGCTTGGGGTGCTAAGGAGGATACAAGACTTCTTAGTATGGATAGTAACCATATTTGCGACCATAGAGAATTTGTTGAGCAATTAACTCCATCTACCTGTGTAGCAAGAGGTACTGCAACCTATGCTTGCTACTGTGGAAAGACAGGCGACTACTACACACCTGTGCTTGAAAGAGAATTTACTAAGGTAATTTCACACACGCCTGCTACTTGTACCAAGGCAGGACAGACTGTTTTGGAGTGCACCTGTGGAGCTTATAAAAGAACTGTAACACTTCCAGCTCTTGACCACGATTATCAAAGATTAGTTGAATATACTAAGATGCCTACACAGGCAGAGGGTGGTAGTGTTACCTACAAGTGTGTAAGATGTGACTTAACCAAGGACGTTGAGCTTGCTCCACTCGCACTTGAGAATATTAATTACCTTCGTGTTGTTGAGGTTAAAAACGGAATAGTTAAGCTTAGATTTAATATTTACAACGACCCTGTTAGCTACGAGGTAAGATATAGCGAAAGCGAAATTACTTCTGATAACTTCGACAGTGCAACAATTATTAATGCGTCTCTTTCAGGCAATAAGGAGTGCACCCTTGAGCTTAGCCTTGATGCAGGGCTTGATAAGTGCTACTACGTGGCTGTAAGACCTTATGTTGGCACTAACTATGGCGAAATTGCAACTGTAAGAGTTGGTGGCAACAAGCTAATTCCTATTGATTACCATAATGCAAACGTATATCACGGAGAAATTCTAAACTCCTTTGAAAAGCTATTTGACGAGCAGGATGAGAGCTTCAGAACAGGCTCTACAATGCCAAGCTCCGCTATGTCGAGAATATTTACAAATAGCTCTGACACCTTCTACAATTTAAGGCTTGCTCCAATTGTTGACCTTGAAACACTTCATTACGTAAGCTCTGTTTACCTATATTATTTAGAGGCAGGACACAGCATAACCGTTCGTTGGAGTGAAACTCCCGTTGACTTTATGGCAGAGGATAGTGCTTGGGACGGATATTATAGCTTTACTACTGCTCAGGGCTGGAATGAAATTGCAATCAATGCTGATACAAGATACGTTCAAATTGTATTTACAGATGGAACAGCACCTTGTGAGGCTATGATTTACGGCTATCAAAACGGAGAGGGTGATCCAATTTCAACAGAAAAGAAGGATTTGCCTACTATTAATGAAATGATGGGTATGTGTGGCTTTACTGCTATCGGTGGTGGTAACACTCCTATTGATTCTGTAATTTGTACCTCTGTTTTGAGAGAATATCGTACCTTTGGCTGGTCCTACGATATTAGTAGCTACCCTAACAAAACCTCTTACTTCTCAAATAGCTGGATGGGTAACTTCGACAATGAATATAAGAATTATTCTAATGCAGGTATTTTGTTAGTGCCTTGTATTCAATGGGACCTTTCAAATACTGCTCTGTCAAAGAAGATTGACGAAAACGGCTTGCCACAAAGAGATGAAGAGGGTGGGCTTGTTGATGGCGATTATTGGGACAGATTTGACCCAAAGACCTACTTTATCTATGCAGACGGTATGTTTGGCTTTGCTGCAAGATATGGCTCAAACAACTCTCCTCTAATTCGTGAAATTGCAAATGCACACTCTAAGGACACAGTAGCTGCTACTGGTCTTGGCTATGTTTCTTGGCTTGAGCTTGGTAACGAGCCTGATGCTACATGGCATGGTGGAATTAAAAATTACTATTCTGCATATCAATTAGCTGCGCTTACATCTGCTGGCTACGATGGACATTGCAGAACACTTGTTTCTGAAAGCTCTGACTCTGGCTACCACTTCGGTGCTAAGAATGCAGACCCTAACATTGGCGTTGCAATGGCAGGTATTTCTGCTACAAGTAACGAGTACATTACAGCTATGTGCTATTGGATGAAGGCTAACCGAGCTGATGGCGAGGTTGCAATTGATGCCTTTAACGTTCACCAATATATGTCTAAGGCAATTACAGTTGCAGGAGACAAAATTCGTTACGTTGGTATGAGCCCTGAGGAGGCTGACATTGTTGGTACACTTTCACAGCTTGTTTCTATCAGAAATAAGCATTACCCAGAAAAAGAGGTTTGGATTACCGAGTTTGGATGGGATACTAACCAAAGCTATGCAACTGTTAACTCTGCTCACGCATATGGCGATTACACAGGAAGACAGGTACAGGCTATGTGGCTAACACGTACTTATCTATTGCTTTCTGCTATCGGTGTTGATAAGGCTACTATGTATATGTGCGAGGACACAGGTGTTGAAAATGAGGCTGTTGGTAAATTCGGCTCCTCTGGTGTTATTGCGTATGAGTATGACGAAAACGGCAATAAGGTTGAGGTTAAGAAGGATTCCTACTATTATTTATATACACTAAAGAATACTCTCGGTGGATATAGCTTCTCAAGGCAAATTGAAGCCTATGAGGAAAACGTAATGGTTTACGAATACGTAAACGCACAGGGCAAGACTGCTTACGCAGTATGGTGCCCAACCTCTGACGGCACAACGATTGAAAGCTACTGTATAAGAGTAGGACAGGGTAATGCAACTCTTGTTGAGGCTATGTACGGCAATACACAAGGTAAACAGACTGAGCTTGAGGTTGACGAGCTTGGCTACGTAACAATTAACGTAAGCGAAAATCCTGTTTATATTGTAGTGGATTAAAATAAAAAAGAAGTGTCGCAAGACACTTCTTTTTTATCTGTTTAGCGCGTATTTTATTGACAATACAACGAAGGCAACCACGGCACCGAGCAAAAGTCCTGTGACTATTAGCAAAATGCCGACAAGATAATCGCCGACGGATTCGCTATTGTTACATTTGGTGCCACCCATAATGGCAAGCACGAAGGGAAGTGCAAATAGCCAAATGGAGCCTGTGATTATTGCAATGGCTATAAGTGATGTTGTGCCAAGGGAGGCAAGTCCTAAGTCGTTTAGCTTTTCTTGAATTTTATTAACTATTTTTTCTTTCATAATTTCCTCTTTAGTGTTAAAATGTTTTTAAGGCTTGGGTGCCTCTTGTGACATTATTGTAGCACAGGGCAGGGATATTTGTAAATAGGCAAAGGTCTTGAAAACAGGACAGTTAATTTTGCTAAAAAATTATATTGTAAATTATAAATTGCCGTGGTAAAATAAGAGTGAATAACAAATAATGCTTTACGCTTATAATATAAAAGGAGGAATAAAAATGGAAAATATAAAATATATTGGTGTAAACGACCACGAAATAGATCTGTTTGAGGGTCAATATAAGGTGCCAAACGGAATGGCGTACAACTCATATCTTATAATTGATGAAAAAATTGCAGTTGTGGATAGCGTTGACAGTAGATTCAGCGAGAAATGGCTTGAAAATATTGACAAGGAGCTAAAGGGCAAGGAGCCTGATTATTTAGTGGTCCACCACGTTGAGCCTGACCATTCTGGTAGCATTGCTCACCTTATGGATAAATACCAAAATGCAAAAATCGTAACAAGTCAAAGGGCACTTTCTATGATAAAAGCATTTTATCAGGCTGATTATATCGAAAGATGTGTGGTAGTAAAGGAAAATGACACTCTTTACTTAGGAAAAAGAGAGCTTAAGTTTTTCTTAGCACCTATGGTCCATTGGCCTGAGGTTGTGGTTAGCTATTTAACAGGGGACAAGGTTTTGTTTTCTGCTGATGGCTTTGGTAAGTTTGGCGCTTTGGACGTAGAAGAGGATTGGGCTTGCGAGGCAAGACGCTATTATTTTGGAATTGTCGGTAAATATGGCGTACAGGTCCAAGCACTACTTAAGAAGTTAGAGGGTGTTGAAATTAATGCTATTTGCCCCTTGCACGGACCAACTTTAAGTGAAAATCTTGGCTATTACTTGGATTTATACAATACCTGGTCAAGCTATAAGCCAGAGAAGGAGGGTGTATTTATTGCATATACCTCTGTTTATGGCAATACTGAAAAAGCAGTTATGATTTTAAAGGATATGATACTTGATAGAGGTATTTACAATGTAAGCATCTGCGACCTTGCAAGAGAGGATATGCACGAGGCAATTGAGGATGCATTTAAGTATGATAGACTTGTTTTGGCAACTACCACCTATAATGGAGATATTTTCCCATTTATGAAGGAGTTTATAAACCACTTAACTGAAAGAAATTATCAAAACAGAACAGTTGCGTTAATTGAAAACGGAAGCTGGGCACCTATGGCGAGCAAAATAATGAGAGGCATGCTTGAAAAGAGCAAAAATCTTAATATTTTAGACACAGGGGTTATTATTACGTCCTCTGTAAGCTCGGAAACACTTTCACAAATAAAGGCTCTTGCAAGGGAGCTTTGCAAATAATAAATCGAAAGGAGAAAAACGAAATGAAATACGTATGTGAGGTTTGTGGCTGGGAGTACGACGAGGAGCTTGGTGCTCCTGAACACGGAATTGAGCCAGGCACTAAGTTTGAGGATTTACCAGAGGATTTTGTATGCCCTCTTTGTGGTGTAGATAAATCTAACTTTAGTAAGGAAGAATAAGAAAATGAAATCCGACCAAGGTCGGATGAAATCAACTTCGTTGATGAAATCACTGCGTGATGAAATCCTTACGGTGTAAGGATTAAAAAAAGAGCCTTTTTGGCAATACCATTAAGTTAAGAAAATCGACCTACTTCGAAAGAGGTAGGTCTTTTTTTTATTAAAAAAAATCAAAAAATATCAAAAAAGACTTGACAAATGAGATAAAATGTGCGGTCGCCCCTATCAACAGAGGGAACGAAGT
>JAFUNF010000025.1 GCA_017473085.1 Clostridia bacterium | reverse complement strand
TTTGCAATATTTTTTTCGACAGATTTATCACCTGTCTTTTTGTCATACCTATCTTTACAAAAAAAGTACACCTATCATCGTTTTAACTCAATGATAGGTGCTTTTTCTATTTTCGCTCGTTTCTTAACTTAATGGTATTGAGCTTAGCTCTTCTTTTTTTATTTTCTTTCAATATAAAGCTTGTTTATTGCACTACCTATTAGAACAATCATAACAAGGAAGTAAATCCATAGCATAAAGAAAACGAGAGTGCCCATACCTAAATAAACCGATGGCTTACCAAGGACAAAGGAAATATAAACTGAATATATAGCTGTGAAGACAGTCCAGCCAACAGAGGTAAAAATTGCACCTGGCAAGTGGTTTAAAAGCCCCTTAACGCCTGACAGACGCCTATATAAAATGTCAAAAATTAATACTAAAAACGCAAGATAGGCAACAAACCTTAGCTTTAAAAGAATTTGGAAAAGAATATTCATTGCATAGCTATCTGTTTTAATGTTGGCAACTAAAACATCGCCAATTGAGAATACTATAAGTGAAAGAATAATTAAGGCTGTAAAAATAACAGTTCTATAGATATTAATAAAGATGTTACTAAAAAAGGTATATTCTCGATCCTTTTTGTAAACGTGCTCGATTCCTCTTGCAAGACCTCCTGTACCCTTGCATGATGCCCATAATGCGGTTATAATGCTTATTGGGAGAAGAATTTTTGCGTTTGCTACCTTGATTTGCTCAATAATACTGTTAAAGCCGTTTAGCAAGCCCTGTGGTACTATTGTTGATATAAGATTCTCAAAGGAATCCACTAAGTTAGGTGATAGCTTGCCTAAAACAAAAAACACAAGTGCTATAAAGGGGACTGCTGAAATAGTGATAAAAAATGAAGCATAACCAGAAAGAATATTTATTCTGTCCTCTTTATATACTTTAATTAAATCCTTAATAAATTTGCTCATACAAATATTTTGTGGTTTTTTATCGAAAATATTCCTTCAATTATTTACAAATGAAGAAATATGTGCTAAAATACTAAAGGAATAAAATAATAAGGAGATACATAAAATGAACAACAAGGTTTTAGTAGAAACAAGTGCACGTCACGTACACTTAGCAAGAGAGCACGTTGAAATCCTTTTCGGCGCTGGTCATCAGCTAACACACAAGAAGGACCTTTCCCAACCAGGTCAATTTGCTTGTGAGGAAAGAGTTACAGTTGTTGGTCCTAAGAATGAAATTAAGAATGTTATCGTTCTTGGTCCAGAAAGAAAGGCATCACAGGTTGAGGTGTCCCTTACAGATGCTCGTACACTCGGTGTTAGTGCTCCCGTAAGAGAGAGTGGAGACGTTGCAAATTCTGCTCCATGCAAGCTTGTAGGTCCTTGTGGCGAGGTTGAAATTAGCGAGGGCGTTATCGTTGCTAAGAGACACATTCACTTCACACCAGAGGAAGCAAAGGAGGCAGGCGTTAGCGACAAGGAAATCGTTATGGTTAAGATTGAAAGTCAAGACAGAACAACAATCTTCGGTGACGTTGTAGTAAGAGTTAGCCCAACCTTCAGTGCAGCTATGCATATTGATACAGACGAGTCAAACGCAGCTCAAGCATTTGGTACTGTTTACGGAGAAATCGTAAAATAATAAAAAATATGCCATCACAAAGCGTGATGGCATATTTTTTTATTTGCTCTAAAAGCTCTTTGTATCTTCCTTGACAAATAAAATTGCGAGACTTCCTTGTGGGAAGTCTCGCAACAATAAATTATTCTTCTGTGGGCTTTTCCTTCTTTGATAGCTTTTCTGCACGCTTTTGTGCTCTTTCTGCCTTTATTTGCTTGTGAATTGCATCAACTGCGAAGTAAACCTTAGTTACGCAATCCTTTTTAGTAGTAAAGCAAGCAAAGCTATCGTTTGCAATTGAAACGTAAATACAAGGTGCGTGCTTTATATAGCAATAGTTGTATTCGGTGTGTATGCTATAAAGACCAGCACTGGGACGGCTAATCTTGTAGTCCTCGCCATTGTAGTGACCCTCAATAGTAACACCATTTTCACGGCTATGCTTAAGAGTTGCCTTGCCAAGATGGATAAATTTCTTCATATGTGGAAGAGAATACACGTCAACCTCGTCCTCAAAGGAATATTTGCCCTCGGCTACCTCACGACGTACGTTTTCCTTTTCCCAGTTATACCAATCAGGAATATGAGAAAACTCTGTTTCGCCCTCAGTTGCCTTAAGAACACCATATTCGTCCATTTCCCAACTCTTGCCACAGTGAGTACACCATAGCTTAGTGCCCTCTGATTCCATTTTGAACTCAGTATTACAATGTGGGCATTGATAAAGAGCCTTGTTAAGACCTTGTGCACGGAATGGCTCGTCGATTACAACCTTGTTTTCTCTTTGATACTCATACTCGTCGTGTTGAAGCTCACGTCTTACAATTTCAACAAGCTCCTCGGGGGATTTTTGCTCAACGTCCTCCTTTGAAAGGATATACTTCATTGTTGAGTAGGTTTTAACCTTACGCTTGTGCTTCCAATCCCAGAAGGGTGCACGTAGGTAGTTACCACTGTGGACGATTGTTACAACAGGAACGCCAAGCTTTTTGATAAGTGAGCCGTACTCGTCGGCTATGTATGAGGTAGTACCAATATCGGTGTATCTTGCCTCGGGATAAATAATCATAATGTTTTTGTATTCGTGAAGAACAGTTTGACAATCGCTAATCAGGTTAGGGTCGGTTGTAAACTTTCTCTTTGGGATACAGCCAACCTTTTCCATAAGCCAAGCACGAATAGGCTTTGGCTGTCCGTGGTGACCCTCAAAGGTTGCAATTGCAGCGAACTTTTTTGGATAGGTTGCAATTGAGTTTACAGCAAAGTCTGTAAAGGTTTGGTGGTTAGACAAGAGAAGGTAAGGACCCTCTACCTTGTCCATATCAATCTTTTTAACCTCTGCAAGCTTTCTAGCAGTTAGGAAGAAGCTTAGAAAACGAGCAAGCCAAGTCAAAAATCTCCACTGATTAACGGGCTTTTTTTGCTTGTAAGCCTTAACGCCCTTTTTGTAATTTATCTTATTGATTTCCATAAAAACCTCTCAATTAAGCCTTAATTGTGCCATCACTATTAAATAGTGGAAGCTCCTCAAGGAATATAATATCGTCACGGCTAATTGCATCACCCTCGGCTAAAATTGCCATTCTACCAGCTACTGTTCCACCTGCGTCCTCAATAAGCTTTTCAAGTGCGTGAAGAGATTCGCCCGTTGAAATAACGTCATCAACTAAAAGAATTTTTTTGCCCTTCATAAGCTCAGCATCCTTGCCGTCTAAGTAAAGGGTTTGAGTCTTTTCAGTAGTGATTGACTTAACAGTTGAGGAAAGGATATCTTGCATATAAAGCTTTGGACCCTTTCTTGCAAGCATATACTTTTGGTTGTTGTTTAAGCGAGCCATTTCGTGAATAAGGGGAATACCCTTAGCCTCGGCAGTAATCATATAGTCAAATTCAGGCGCACGAGCAAGAAGCTCCTTAGCACAAGCAGTTGTAAGCTCAGGGTCACCGAAAATTACAAAGGCGCCTATATAAAGGTCGTCTGTAACCTTGCACAGTGGTAGGGCACGTTCAAGCCCTGCAATAGTCATTTTGTGTTCCATAAAGTCCTCTTATTTAGTGATTTTGGTTTTACCGCCCATATAAGGCTGAAGTGCTACTGGAATATTAATGCTACCGTCCTCGTTGAGATTGTTCTCAAGGAATGCAATAAGCATACGAGGTGGTGCTACAACTGTATTGTTAAGTGTGTGAGCAAAGTACTTGCCCTCCTTACCATTAACTCTGATTCTGAGTCTGCGTGCCTGTGCATCGCCAAGGTTAGAGCAGGAGCCAACCTCGAAGTACTTCTTTTGTCTTGGAGACCAAGCCTCAACGTCAATTGACTTAACCTTAAGGTCAGCTAAGTCGCCAGAGCAACACTCAAGAGTTCTTACAGGAATGTCAAGAGTTCTGAACAAATCAACAGTATTCTGCCATAGCTTGTCAAACCAAACAGGGCTTTCCTCAGGCTTACAAACTACAATCATTTCCTGCTTTTCAAATTGGTGGATTCTATATACACCACGCTCCTCAATGCCATGAGCACCCTTTTCCTTACGGAAGCAAGGAGAATAGGAGGTAAGTGTGTGTGGAAGAGTGTCCTCTTGTACGATTGTGTCGATATATTTACCAATCATTGAGTGCTCACTTGTACCGATTAGATAAAGGTCCTCGCCCTCAATCTTATACATCATAGCGTCCATTTCAGCAAAGGACATAACGCCTGTAACAACCTCACTTCTTATCATAAAGGGAGGAATACAGTAGGTAAAGCCTCTGTCAATCATAAAGTCACGTGCGTAGGAGATAATAGCAGAATGAAGTCTTGCAATATCGCCCATTAGGTAATAGAAGCCATTACCTGCAACACGTCTGGCACCCTCAAGGTCAAGACCAGAGAGGGACTCCATAATTTCTGCGTGATATGGAATATCAAAGTCAGGAACTACTGGCTCGCCATATCTTTGAACCTCAACATTTTCAGAGTCGTCCTTACCAATTGGTACAGATGGGTCGATAATGTTAGGAATAACCATCATAATATTTTTGATTTTTTCTGAGTATTCAGCCTCAAGAATTTCAAGCTCAGCAAGACGATTTGCATTATTGGTAACCTGCTTTTTAACAGCCTCGGCTTCCTCACGCTTGCCCTGTGCCATAAGCATACCAATTTGCTTAGATAGCTTATTTCTGCCACCTCTTAGATTATCTGCCTCTTGCTTGTAAGCACGATATTGTGCATCAAGCTCAATAACCTCGTCAACTAATGGTAGCTTAGAGTCCTGAAATTTATTTCTGATGTTTTGCTTTACAACCTCAGGGTTTTCTCTTAAAAACTTTAAATCAATCATAATTGCCTCCAAAATAAACAAGCATAATAGTGCCAAAATGTGACACAAATTATATTAAAAATTATAACATTAAAAGTATTATATGTCAAGTAATATTTATATGAAAGTGTGCATAGTCTTTAGTGTAAGAAACTAAAAAAGGAGAAAACCAATGCAGGAAAATAACGCAAATCTATTGTCAATAGCACAAGAAAATCCAAGTGTCACCGAAATAAGTGAGGAGTTTTCCTTGCCTGATTATGTGCCCGAAATAAGAAGGGTGCTAACTGTTTTAGCACAGGTATTACCTGAAAGCAAATATCTACAAGAGGGTCAAAACGGACCAACCTTGGACCTTGGAGGAAGTGTTACATATTCACTGATTTATACTGATGATGAGGGCAAGCTAAATGCAATTCCCTTGAATAGCAATTACGAAACAAAAATCCAACTTCAAGTTAGTCCACAATATACCTTAGTTGATACTACCGTTGACAACGTATCATATCGTGTAAGTGCGCCAAGACGACTTACAATAAAATCAAGAGTGAAAAACAAGGTAACTGCCTCGGTGCAAAATCAAGTAAGAGAAGATATAACACCAAGGTCGAGTGCAGATGAATTATACCTTGAAAAGAAGGAAAAGGTGGTACAGAGTGTAGATATGACCACAGGGACCTTGTCAAATGTAAGAATAAGCGACAAGCTAACAACAGACAAGGAAAAGAGCATTAAGCCTATATGGTGCGATGCAAGGCTTGTTATCAAGGACGCAAGAGTTCAAAATGGCTTTGTTAGTGCAAGGGGAGAGGCAATAGTTAAGTGCTTAGCCCTTGAAAATGAGGAAATTAATGTTATAGAAAAAACGATGCCTATTGCTGAGGAAATAGAAATTCAGGGTGCTAAGGAAAATGGAATTGCACGAGTAGGTGGCAGGTGCGTGTCCTTGTCAATCTCCAACGAGGAGCTAAATGATACAACACAGCTTTTCTTTGACTTAGTATGTGACCTCGAGGCAGAGGTGTATTCTAATAGTGACAAGGTGCTTACTGAGGATATATACTCAACCACAAACGAAATGGAGGTAACTTACAAGCAGGTGCCTGTTTACAATGTGGTAAGAGCTGGTGGCACTTCCTTTACGTTTAATGAATCCTCTAAGAGAAAAAGCAAGGAAATGAATGAAATAATAGACGTTTTAGTTGACCCTGTGTGCGAAAAGACAGAAATTAAGGGTGATAAAATGATAGCATCTGGCAGACTCAATGTAAACATAATAGGCACAAAGGAAAATGAGACTGAAAGGGAATACCTTTGCGAGACCTATGACCTACCTCTAAAATATGAGCTTGATATGAAAAGACAGGTAGAATATGGTGTAGCAAGATGCTTGTTTTCAACTCTTGATGCAAATGCTCGATTTGATAAGGATAGCGTAAGCGTAACCTGTGAAATATATCCATCCTTTACTGTGTTTGAGAGAACTAATGAGAGAATTTTAGACACAGGGTTAATCAAAAAGGATGCAGAGATAAAAAAGGACGGCTCAACAATAAGAGTATATTTCCCAACCGAGGGCGATACCCTTTGGGAAATTGCAAAGAAATATAATACAA
This sequence comes from Clostridia bacterium, assembly GCA_017473085.1. Taxonomy (GTDB): domain Bacteria; phylum Bacillota; class Clostridia; order Oscillospirales; family CAG-272; genus RGIG2000. Next base: position 57,375 of record JAFUNF010000025.1, on the reverse strand, counting down.
CCGTTTCAAAGATAGCTCAGGATAATAGCATTGATCCAAGCACAAAGACTCTTGCAAAAAATTTAATAGTATAAAGAAAAGGATGGGGGTGTTTTTACACCCCCATCCTTTTCTCTCTGTTGACAAAATAACATGCGTATAGTATAATAAAATTAGAAAAATGAGCTTGAATCTATAATTACAATAATTTTGGAGGCGTACAGTGAAAATAAAAAACAATGCAAAAGCGGTGGTGCTTGTACTATGTATATTGTGCTTTTTTAGTTTAATATCGTGCAACCTTGTAAGATTTGATTATTACATATTTGACGATATAAGTGAGTGTGAAAAACTTACAAAAACAGAATACACAAACGCACAATTAACAAGATATGATACGCCAATAAATGATAATAATTTGGAAAACCTTGAGTATTTAGAATTTTTTGGTGGTTATTTCACTTCTGATGAAGCAGAGTTTGAAATTTTTGCGTATGAGTTTCAAAGTACCAATGTTGCACAGAAGTATTTTAAAAATGTTACAGATATGGATTCGGATTCCAACTCTGCTGTTTCTGTGTATTCTTACAATTTCAAAACAAGAATAATAGTGGCAGACTTTGAACGTGTATATTTAGTAAAAACATCAAGTTCCAACACTGATGCAGTTTTGGATTTATTAGAAAATACATTTTCGGTGCGTGTGAATTTCACGGAAACAGTGGAGACAGAGACAATTACTTGTCTTTGAAGCTGATGTGATAATTAAAAAAAAGGGGGGGAGTGTAGGTTTTGAGTGAGGAGCAATTACTTTATTTAGGCTATTGGCTTACGTTTTTAGCCGAAATTATTTGTCTTGTGGCGATTGTTGTTTTTTTAATTATAGCCTTTAGATATTTAAGGGCAATATACAAAAGATCAAAATTCTTGGCAAGGCTCATACCCTTAGATGTAAGAGAGGGTGTTGTGGTTAAGAAAATTACCTCTCAATATGGCTCGATTTTTTGCAACACCAAAAAGGTTGATATAATAGTGGAAACTAAGGAAAAACGATACGTTATCAAGTATTTTACACCATCTGTTATTAAAAATATCAATCTGTTTTTTATAACCCCTAACAGATATTTTATTACAAACGTAAAGGGATACACCCTGCTTTTGAGAAACGTTGGATTTATAATTTTTGCTCGTATGTTCAAGCCTAAAAGGATTGAGGAAACCTTTTTAAGAATGACCCATAATGAAATTTATGAGGTTGTCAAGGGAGAAAAGCACCTACCCACAATTGATTTTGATAGCTATTCCACCAAGGACAAGATAACCGAAAATGTTTTGATGGTAAATCCTATTCCATTAAACATAAAATACATAAATAAAAATCGCTTTGAGCCACTTTTAAGTGGAGATGAATATGAGAGCTTTAAAATATTTTCAACCGACGGCTTTTTAAAACAGCTTGACAGAGAAACTGACTAAAAATAAACACAGGGTAAGCCAAAATTGGCTTACCCTGTGTCTTTTTTTAATCCTTATAGCCGTTTAGTGCCTTTTTAACGTAAATTCCTGTGTAGGATTTTGGATTTTTGGCAACCTCCTCGGGTGTGCCAGTAGCAACTACTGTACCACCATTGTCGCCACCCTCGGGACCCATATCGATGATATAGTCGGCAGTTTTGATAACGTCTAAGTTATGCTCAATTACTAAAACGCTATTGCCTGCATCAACAAGCCTTTGAAGAACGGAGATAAGCTTCTTTACGTCCTCTGTGTGCAAGCCAGTTGTTGGCTCGTCAAGAATGTAAATGGTTTTACCTGTTGACCTTTTTGCAAGCTCGGTTGCAAGCTTAACTCTTTGCGCCTCGCCACCCGACAGGGTAGTAGAGGATTGACCTATTTTTACGTAGCCTAAGCCAACGTCACATATGGTTTGTAGCTTTTTAGAAATTGATGGTATTTCGCTAAAGAAGGTAGCTCCCTCCTCGGCGGTCATTTCAAGCACGTCGGAAATGTTCTTGCCCTTGAATTTTACCTCAAGAGTGTCCTTGTTGTATCGCTTACCCTTACATACGTCGCATTTTACGTACACGTCAGGTAAAAAGTGCATTTCTATCTTTTTAACTCCGTCACCCTCACAGCTTTCGCATCGTCCACCCTTTACGTTAAAGGAAAAACGACCAGGACCGAAGGAACGCATTTTTGCATCGGGAGTTTTTGCAAATAAATCTCTTATTTCAGAGAAAAGACCTGTATAAGTGGCTGGATTTGACCTTGGAGTTCTACCAATTGGGGATTGGTCTATGGCAATAACCTTGTCAAGTGACTCGTAACCCTCAATTCTGTCGCACTTGCCTGGATAGGTAATAGCTCTGTTAAGCTTTTTTGCAAGGCTTTGCAAAACTATTTTATTTATAAGTGAGGACTTACCTGAGCCTGAAACACCTGTAACTGCAACAAAGCAACCAAGAGGAATTTCAACGTCAATAGACTTTAGGTTGTTTTCTTTTGCACCGAATACCTTTAGATAACTACCATTGCCACGGCGTCTTTGCTTTGGTATGTCTATGCTTTTTCTACCTGAAAGATAAGCGCCTGTTATGGAGCTTTCATTTTCCATAATCTCCTGAGGTGTACCACAGGCAACAACCTCTCCACCATGCACGCCTGCGTGGGGACCTATATCAATAATATAGTCGGACTCCAGCATAGTTTCCTCGTCGTGTTCTACAACTATTACAGTATTGCCAACGTCTCTTAGCTCCTTAAGAGTGTTAATAAGCTTAGAATTATCACGCTGATGCAAGCCAATGCTTGGCTCGTCAAGAATATAAAGCACGCCCACAAGTGAAGAGCCAATTTGTGTGGCAAGTCTGATTCTTTGTGCCTCGCCACCTGAAAGAGTAGCAGATTTTCTTGCAAGGGTAAGATATTCAAGACCTACACTCTTTAAAAAGCCCAGCCTTGCCTTGATTTCCTTAAGAATTTCCTTAGCAATCTTTTCTTGACCACCCTCGTATTTTAAGCCATTTACAAAATCAAGAGCATTTGTTATTGACATTCTGCAAAACTCGTCAATATTTTTGCCACCAACCTTTACGGAAAGTGCTTGCTTGTTAAGTCTTTGACCCTTACAAACAGGGCAAGGCACCTCCTCTATGAATTGCTCATAGTAGTCGGAGTCAAACATAGTCATTCTTTGCTCAATGGTTTTTATAATTCCCTCAAACTTGACAGTTTGTCTTTTGTGTTGCTTAGCAAAGTATCTGTCTATTGTGTAGTACTCGTCGCCTGTGCCGTAAAGAAGTGCATTTAATTGCTCCTTTGTAAAGTCCTTAATTGGCTGATGAATTGAAAAGCCAACTCTTTCGCCAACTGCTATGAGCAAGGGACCTGTCCAGCTTTCCTCTTCAATCGTTTTAAAGCCGTTTACCTGAATTGCACCCTCACTTAAGGAAAGAGAGGTGTCGGGAATGATTTTGTCAGGAGAAATATTTCTCATTTCGCCAATTCCAAGGCAGTGAGGGCAAGCACCAAAGGGATTGTTAAAGGAGAAGGACCTTGGCTCAAGCTCGCCAAAGCTGATACCATGCTCCTCGCAGGCGTAGTTGGTAGAAAACTCGTACTCAACGCCCTCGCCCTCACGTGGTACTGTTAAAATATTAACTCGTCCGTCACTTACCTTAAGTGCATTTTCAACTGAGTCAGCAAGACGGGGACGAATATCGCTTTTCATAACCAGACGGTCAATAACTATATCAATAGAGTGCTTTTTAGTAAGCTCTAAGTCAATATCCTCGTTTAAGTCGTAAATTGTGCCATCAATTCTAAGTCTTGCATAGCCATTCTTTCTTGCATCTGTAATAACCTTTTCGTGACGACCCTTTTTACCCTTAACCACAGGAGCAAGAACTAAAAATCTTTCTCCCTCTTTAAATTCAAGAATACGGTCAATTATTTGGTCAACGCTTTGTTGCTTGATTTCCTTGTTACAAATTGGACAATGAACAACACCAAGCCTTGCATATAAAAGTCTTAGGTAGTCGTAAATTTCCGTAACCGTACCTACTGTGGACCTTGGGTTTTTTGAGGTGGTCTTTTGGTCGATTGAAATAGCAGGGGAAAGACCCTCAATGGAGTCAACGTCTGGCTTGTCCAGTTGACCTAAAAACTGTCTTGCATAGGAGGACAAGGACTCAACAAAGCGTCTGTGTCCCTCTGCATATATTGTGTCGAAGGCAAGAGAGGACTTTCCTGAGCCTGAAAGACCTGTCAAGATAACAAGCTTATCTCTTGGAATAGTCACGTCAATATTTTTGAGGTTGTTTACTCTTGCACCTCTTATTTCGATTTTATCCTTCATTTCTTATCCTTTTATTTCTTTATTGAAGCACGTAGCTCCTTGATTTTATCACGCAAGAAGGCAGCCTTTTCAAAGTCAAGCTTAGCTGAGGCAGAGCGCATTTCCCTTGTGTATTCCTCAATAAGCCTTTCCTTATCAGCCTTTGATAGCTTAGCCTTCTTTTTCTCCTCGGATTTCTTACCAAGGTCGATAATGTCGTGCACGCCCTTGATAATAGTCTTTGGAGTAATGCCGTTTTTCTCGTTATATTCCATTTGCACACAGCGACGACGATTCGTTTCGTCAATTGCACTCTTCATAGACCTTGTCATTTTGTCGGCATACATAATTACCTGACCGTTTGCGTTTCTTGCTGCACGGCCTATTGTTTGTATAAGTGAGGTTTCGGAACGGAAAAGACCCTCTTTGTCTGCATCAAGAATAGCAACTAACGAAACCTCAGGAATGTCAAGACCCTCACGAAGCAGATTGATGCCTACAAGCACGTCAAACTCTCCTGTGCGAAGTCCACGAATAATTTCCATTCTTTCCATTGTGTCAACATTGTGGTGAATGTATTTTGCACTAACTCCGTTACCACGAATAAACTCGGTTAAGTCCTCTGCCATTTTTGTTGTAAGGGTAGTTACAAGGACCTTGTCGCCTCTTTCAACTCTTAGCTTGATTTCTCCTAAAACATCGTCAACCTGTGTAGAGATTGGACGTACAATTATTTCAGGGTCAACAAGACCTGTTGGACGAATTAATTGCTCGGCAATTCTTGTGGATTGCTCCTTTTCATAGTCTGACGGAGTAGCAGATACAAAAACAACCTGATTAAGCTTGCTTGTAAATTCCTCAAAGTTGAGAGGGCGATTGTCGTAAGCTGAGGGAAGTCTGAAGCCATATTCAACAAGGTTAGTCTTTCTTGCCAAATCTCCACCACTCATTCCTCTTATTTGAGGCACGCTTACGTGACTTTCGTCAATAAACATAATGTAGTCCTCAGGGAAGTAGTCAAGCAGGGTGTATGGTGTTGAGCCAGGCTCACGACCTGACAAAATGCGTGAATAGTTTTCAACTCCTGAGCAAAAGCCGATTTCCTTTAGCATTTCTATATCATATTTCGTTCTTTCCTCAATGCGTTGTGCCTCAATCAGCTTATTATTAGCCTTAAAGTATTCAACTCTTTCTCTCATTTCCTTGTAAATTTGGTCAAGGGCAGAGTCCTTTTTATCCTGTGAAACAACGTAGTGGTTGGCAGGGAAAATAACTGTATATTTAAGGTTACGCAAAACCTCGCCTGTTAGCACGTTGATTTCGCAAAGCCTTTCAATTTCGTCTCCGAAAAATTCAACGCGAATAGCCTTATCTCCAGAGGAAGCAGGTAGAATTTCAACCACGTCCCCCCTGATTCTAAACTTATTACGGACAAAATTGATGTCGTTTCTTTCGTAGGACATAGAAATAAGCTGTCTTACAAGTGTATCTCTTGACATAGCACTACCCTGACGAAGACCAATTTGCATATTTTGGTATTCTGCTGGGTCACCAAGGGAGTAGATACAGGAAACGCTTGCAACTATAATTACGTCACGCCTTTCAAATAGGGCACTTGTGGCACTATGCCTTAGCTTATCTATTTCGTCGTTTACCATAGCATCCTTTTCGATATACATATCCTTGCCTGGAATGTATGCCTCGGGCTGATAGTAATCGTAGTAGGAGACAAAATATTCAACAGAGGCATCGGGGAATAGCTCACGCATTTCGGAGCAAACCTGAGCAGCAAGAGTCTTGTTTGGCTCAAAAATAATAGTAGGACGGTTGACGTTTGCAATTACATTTGCCATAGTAAAGGTTTTACCTGAGCCTGTAACTCCTAACAGAGTTTGAGCACGCTTGCCCTTTAAAATTCCGTCAGTTAATAGCTCAATTGCTTGAGGCTGGTCGCCTGTTGGCTTATATGAGCTTTTTAAAACAAACTTATCCACAAAAATGCCTCCTTAAAGTAATTTTCCTAAAGGATATTTTAGCATATAATATTGTAAAAGTAAATAGAGCTTAAGCCAAAAATCAAAGAAAATATCTGGAAAAATAAAAGAGAGAACAAATCGCTTGATGTAGCCAAAATGTTCTCTCGTTTTGTTGTTTAATTAAAGTTATTTTTTATCAAAAAGTGCAAGAGCTTGCTCCTTTGTAAATTCGTACTTTTTGTTACAGAAGTGGCAATCAAGAGTTATTTTTTCTTCCTCGCCGTTTTCTCTTTGCTCGGAAAAGATTTTTTCAACCTCTTTTTTGCCAATGCTAAATAGTGCCCTTTCTGTGCGTTCACGTGTGCAATCGCACTTGTATTCTACTGTTAATTCGTCAAAAAGGTCATATTCAATTCCATCAAGTGCAACCTTTAAAACGTCCTCATTTGAAAGACCTTTGTCGAAAAGTGTAGACACGTTTGAAAGCTTTTTTGCGTTTTCCTCAAGCTTGGAAATAACCTCCTCGTCAGGGAAGGGGAGCAGTTGAACAAAAACTCCACCAGCAGACTGGCATCTGTAATCCTTGCCTACTAAAACACCAAGAGCACAAAGGGTAGGAGTTTGCTCACTTGTTGCATAATACTGGGCAATATCCTCGGCAACCTCGCCTGACACAAGCTCAATATTGCCATTGTAGGGTACCTCATCGCCTACGTCCTTGGATACAGAGAGAATACCACCACCTACAATACCAGAAACATCAAGCTTTCCGTTTGGCTTAAGTGGCTTATCTGCACAGGGGTTGGCAATATAGCCCTTTACGTTTCCGTAATAGTCACTTACACAAAGGGTAGTGCCCGAGAGACCATTTCCACGAATAGCAACAGTCATTGTGCATTCAGGCTCAGGTAACATTGTACCCATAACGGAGCTTGCTGTTAAGAGTCTACCTAAAAGAGCAGTGGCAGTAGGGGATGTGTTGTGATGCTTAATAGCCTCGTTTACAATATCGGTTGAATTTATAACATAGGCACGAGCACTTCCATCTCGTGTCATAGCACGTAAAATAGTTGACATTTGTTTCTCCTTTTATTTTTTACATCTTACGGTAAAGCACCATTTTTCGTTGTCCTCGCAAGCAGAATTTTCTGTAAAATCCCCCTTGACGTGTATGATTTCAAAGCCACAGTCAATAAGTGCCTTCTCAATTTGCTTTCTTGAATAGCACCTTTCTACTTGTATTTCATCATATCTTTCGTAGCTTCCGTTTGGTTGCTCCTCGAAAATGCTAAGATAGAATTTGCAAAGCCTGGTTCTTTCGTTGTAGTCGTTTTGCCATGCAAGTAGTGTGCCCTTGTCCTCAAGAATATAGTCGTTTTGACCATAAAGGTCTTTGAATCTTTTTGGTGTATTTATATCAAAAACAAACACTCCATCGGGAATTAAGTAATTGTGAACAAGAGAAAAGCACCTTTTTACGTCACTTAGCTTGGTAAGGTAATTTATGCTATCAAGAGTACAAACACAGGCATCAACAGTGCCATAAAGCTCAAAGTTGGTCATATCCTGACATAACCATAGTATATCATTAATACCCTTTTCGTAGCATATATCCTTGGCTTGCGATAGCATCTCCTCGCTTAAGTCAACGCCTGTCATATCAAAGCCTTGGTCACGCAAAAGGAAGGTAAGCTTACCTGTGCCACAGGCAAGGTCTAAGACTAAGCTGGTGCTTATGCGTTCATTTTCGCGAATTTCCTTAGTTAAAAACTCTGCAATAGCCACATAGTCACAGCCATAATTTAATCGGTCGTAAACCGAAGCTATTGAAGAATATTGCTTATCTTTCATTTTACTCTCCCTTCACTTATATACTTCGTACATTGTAGCACAAAACTTTTATAAAGTAAAGTATTTAACAAAATTTATTGCTTGAAAAGTGCTTCCTTTATTCCACAAAGGTCCCCAGCGCCTAACAAAAGCACAAGGTCACTTTTTGTTGTGTGTATTATCTCAACCACCTCGCGCGTGCTTTTGATGAGGTTGCCACCACAATCCTTGGCAAATTGCTCCTCGCTCAAGCCATAAATGTTTTCTTCTCTTGCACTAAAGGTAGGAAGAATGATAAGATTACCAACACCCTTAAAGGAGGAGCAAAATTCATCATACAGGGACACAGTTCTTGAATAGGTATGAGGCTGAAAAACACAGAGAATATTATTTTTGCCAGATTGATAAAGTGAATTAAGAGTGCATTTAATTTCATTGGGATGATGGGCATAATCCTCAAAAATATCTACCCCTGTGTCTGTTTTTCCTAAATAGTCCATTCGTCTTTTAACACCCTTGAAGCCTTTCAAGGCATTTGAAATTACAGTGGGGGCGATGCCACAGCTATGAGCTATCGCAAATGCGCATAGGCTATCGTAAATATAGTGCTTGCCACACAATAATAGCTGACACTGGACAAGAGGAGCACCCTTATAGTAAACAATGTAGCTATCAGGAGATAAAATTTCTGCCATATAGTCTGCTTTGTTTTCGATTCCATAAGTTATTATGCTTTTGTGTGATATGCTCCTTGAAAGAGGGTCATCTGCGTTAATGTAGACACTCTGTGCGTTCTTTACAAATTTATTAAAGGATTTTATTATCTCGTCAGTTGATTTAAAATAGTCTAAATGCTCGCTATCGATATTAAGCACTCCTGCATCTGTTGGACATAGGCATAAAAAGGAGTCTAAGTATTCGCAAGCCTCAAAAATGCACACGTTTTCTTTGCCGATAACGCTGCAGGACCCTGTTGATTTCATTTCTGCACCACAAAAGACAGTAGGGCATCTGCCACTTTTTGTAAATATTTCCTCGAGCATAGCTGTGGTTGTACTTTTTCCGTGCATTCCACACACGCCTATTCGTCTTTTGTATTTTGATACAACATATCCAAGGAAATTCGCACGTGAAACTAATGGGATACCCCTTTTTTTAGCATGCTTATATTCAAAATTATCCTCGTCAATTGCACCTGTGTAAACAACTAAGTCCATTCCCTCTATGTTGTCTGGTGTTGATTTGTAGGTTATCTTACACAGTCCTTCAAGCTTTTTGGTTATTTTAGTTCTTTTGCTGTCGTATCCATACACATCCTTGCCCATATATCGTGTGTAGGTTGCAAGTGAGGACATGCTAACCCCACCGACTCCAATGAAAAATATTTGCTTAGCATCTGTAAAGAAATTATGAATTTCCATTGGCGAAAAATTAGTATTCTTAATTGCCATAACAGAAAACCTCCCTAAAATTGATAAAAAGCGACACTTCGTCACAAAAAATACTATACCATTTCACAAAACCATTTCACATTATACTCAATTTATTCACATTTATTTGATATAATTATTGTGTCAAATAAAAATTGCTCTGGATGTGTTCTCAAACTCTTATAGGACAAGCATGGGCAGACTGAAAGTGAGGAAATAAAAATGACTATTACCGACATTAAAATCAGAAAGTTTTTCAACGAGGGACCAATGAAAGCAGTTGTATCCGTTACCTTTGACGGTGCACTTGCAGTACATGATGTAAAGGTTATCAACGCAAAGGACAAGTATTTTATTGTTATGCCAAGCCGTAAGAATCCTGATGGCACATACAGAGATATTGTTCATCCTATCAACTCAGAGTTTAGAGCAGAGCTTGAGGGCGCTGTAATCAAGGCTTATTTCGAGGGCCTTGCTGATGCAGAGTTTGAGGAGCCACAGGGCGTATAACTAAAAACTAATTCTCGGTGCTTTGCCGAGAATTTTTTTATTTTCTCATATTGACATACGAAATAAAGATGCTATAATATATTAAAGACTTTTAAATAATGCATACGTTATAGTATATGCGATAAGGAGTTAGTATGGCAGTTAAAATTCAAAAGCCAAGAGGCACTATGGATATTTTTCCAGCTGATGCACTTGTTTGGCAAAAAATAGAAAGCAAGGCAACGGAGGTAGCAACGAGATTTGGCTTTGGTGAAATTCGCACACCTACCTTTGAGGAGCTTTCCTTGTTTAAGCGTGGCGTTGGTGAGGTTACTGACGTTGTGCAAAAGGAAATGTATGTTTTTCAGGATAAGGAGGAGCGTACCTTTGCATTAAGACCAGAGGGCACTGCATCTGTTGTTCGTGCAATTATAGAAAACGGCAAGGCATCTGATGTTATGCCTCTAAGATACTTTTACCTTATAAATTGCTTTAGATATGAAAAGCCACAGGCAGGCAGAAGCCGTGAGTTTTTCCAATTTGGTACGGAAATGTTTGGTACTAAGGATGCAAGTGCCGATGCAACTGTTATTGCTCTTGCAAACACACTTTTCAAGGAGCTTGAAATAAAGGACGTTGAGCTTCACATAAACTCAATCGGTTGTCCTGAGTGCAGACCTAAGTACAGAGAGGCACTTGTAAATTATTTCAAATCCCACGAGGACAAGCTTTGCGATACCTGTCGTGAAAGACTTAAGACTAACCCCTTGCGTGTCCTTGATTGTAAGAGTCCAATTTGCTCTGAAATTGCAAAGGATGCACCTTGTACAATTGATTATCTTTGCACTGAGTGTGACGAGCACTTTAACGATTTAAAATCCTACCTGAATGCACAGGGTATAGATTATAAGGTTGACACAAGAATAGTACGTGGACTTGACTATTACACCAAAACCGTATTTGAGTTTATTTGTAACAAGATAGGTGCACAGAGTACAATTTGTGGTGGTGGACGTTACGACGGACTTATGGAGCAATTAGGTGGACCATCGCTTCCAGGAATCGGCTTTGGTATGGGACTTACTCGTCTTATTTTAGCTATGGAGGCAAGTGGTGTGCCACAAGCTGAAGCTCTTAAGCCTCTCGTTTATATCGCACCTATGGGCAAGGATGCAAGAGCAAAGGCACTTTCCTTGGTATCTCAATTAAGAAATAAGGGCGTGTATGCAGAATGTGACATAAGTGCAAGAAGCCTAAAGGCACAAATGAAATATGCGGACAAAATCGGCGCACACTACACCTTGATTTTGGGCGATAGTGAGCTTGAGTGTGGCAAGGCACAGCTTAAGGATATGACAAATAGTACTCAAAAGGAAATTGAAATAGATAGTCTAATTAAGGAATTATTAGGCTAAGTCTAAAGGAGAAAAATATGGACATTTTTGAAAAGAATGACAAGCGTACTCATTATTGTGGTACACTAACTAGCGAAAATATAGGACAAAGAGTTTGTGTTTTGGGCTGGGCTCAAAAGCAAAGGGACTTAGGAAGTCTTATCTTTATTGACCTAAGAGATAGAACAGGCATTGTTCAGCTTGCCTTTGACGAAAATACTGATAGAGAAATTTTTGACAAGGCATTTTCTGTTCGTGCAGAGTTTGTTCTTTGCGCTAAAGGTGTAGTCAGAGAAAGAGCTACTAAGAATAAAAATATCCCAACGGGTGACATTGAGGTTGTTGTTGACGAATTTAAGATACTAAACAAGGCTCAAACACCACCATTTGAAATTACTGATGGTGGCGACGTAAAGGCTGAGCTTCGTATGAAGCATAGATATCTTGACCTTCGCCGTCCTGAAATGCAAAGAAACATTATTGCAAGATCTCAAATTACAAATCTTACAAGAAACTACTTTAATGAAAATGGCTTTATTGACATTGAAACACCTAACCTTATAAGACCTACACCTGAGGGAGCAAGAGACTATCTTGTACCAAGCCGTGTACATAAGGGCAATTTCTATGCGCTTCCACAGTCTCCACAAATCTATAAGCAATTGCTTATGTATTCGGGCTTTGACCGTTACATTCAAATTGCTCGTTGCTTCAGAGACGAGGATCTAAGAGCTGACCGTCAGCCAGAGTTCACTCAAATTGATATGGAGGTTTCCTTTACAACAGAGGATGAGCTTATGGAAATCAACGAGGGCTTTATGAAGTACGTTTTCAAAAACTTTATGAAGAAGGAGCTTGTAACTCCATTCCCACGTATGACATGGCATGAGGCTATGGAAAAATACGGCTCAGATAAGCCTGACATCCGTTTCGGCTTTGAGCTTAATAACATTTCCGACATCGTTGCAGGCTCTGAATTTAAGGTGTTTGCAGGTGCAGTTCAAAATGGTGGCTCTGTTCGTGCTATCAACGTAAAGGGTGGTGGCAAGTTCTCAAGAAAGGAAATTGACTCACTTACAGAAAAGGCTAAGCACTATCACGCAAAGGGTCTTGCTTGGCTAAAGAAGGTAAATGGAGAGGTTTCCTCATCCTATGCAAAGTTCTTAACAGAGGAAGAAAACAACAAAATCAACGAAAGACTGGGCCTTGAGGATGGCGACTTGATTTTGGTCGTTGCAGATAAAAACAAGGTTGTATTTGATACTCTTGGTGCACTTCGTTGCGAGTGCGCAAGGCGTCTTGGCTTACTTGACCCAATGGACTTTAAGTTCTTATGGGTAACAGAGTTCCCACTCTTTGAGTATAGCGAGGAGGACCAAAGATTCTATGCTATGCACCATCCATTTACAGCACCAATGGTTGAGGATTACCAATATATCGAAAGCGACCCTGCAAGAGTTAGAGCAAGAGCTTACGATATCGTTCTTAATGGTACTGAGCTTGGTGGTGGCTCAATCAGAATTAATACCACAGAAATGCAGGAGAATATGTTCCGTGTACTTGGAATTTCAAAGGAGGATGCAAACGAAAAGTTTGGCTTCCTGCTTGAAGCATTTAAATACGGTGTCCCACCTCATGGTGGACTTGCATTTGGTCTTGACAGACTTGTTACGTTGCTACTCGGTCACGAGGATATAAGAGATGTAATTGCATTCCCTAAGGCACAAAACGCATCTGAAATTATGTCTAAGTGTCCATCATATGCAAACCCTGCTGACTTAGTTGAGCTTGGTATTGCAATAATTACAGAGGACGAAGAATAATAAATAAAGCCCCAGAAAAACTGGGGCTTTATTAAAAGGATTTAGTATGACAATAAAGCAAGCATTAGAAAAACTAAAAATGTCCAAGTTTCGCTCCTCGTTTCATTTGAGTAGTGATGATATAGCTTATATAAATCAAAGGGGAATTGAGGTAATTGAAGCCCACGCTCGTGATTTTATAAGAAAGCGACTTGCACCAGCTTATATAGAAAATGACGGAAGTCAAACACCAACAAAGGGACATCCTGTCTTTAAGGCTCAGCACGCCTGTGCTTGCTGTTGTAGGTCTTGCCTTAATAAGTGGTATAAGGTGCCAAAGGGAGTTGAGCTAACAGAAATACAACAGGCAAAGATTGTTAAGCTTCTAATTTCATGGATAGAAAATCAGTATAATACAAACAAGTGAACAAATGTAAATTTGCTCATATATTAAATTAAATGGAGAAATAATGAATTATACATATATATTAAGGTGTGCAGATGGCACGCTTTATTGTGGCTGGACTAATAATCTTGAAAAAAGGCTAAAGTCCCACAATAGTGGCAAGGGTGCGAAATACACAAGAAGTCGATTACCTGTTGAATTGATTTACTATGAGGAATTTGAAACCTCAGTTGAGGCACAAAGACGAGAATACAAAATAAAGACTCTTTCAAGAGAAGAAAAGCTAAGCTTAATTAAGGAATTTCCAAGGGAAAAGCTGATAAAATAAAAATCAAGGACGAATAGCGTGATGTCCTTAACGGACAAATCACGCTAACTAAGTTTGCCTATGGGCAAGTGAAGTTATCTCCGAGAACCCCCAAAGCTCGACTTTGCTCGCTTCGGGAAACCCCGACCATAGTGAAGTTCACTTCGTGAGTGAAGTTTCGCCTGACGGCAGAAGTGGAAAAGTTGCAAAGCAACTTTGGGCAAACTTAACTTCACTGCGAGCATTTGCGAGCTACTTCACTGTACATTGTACAACTTCACTTTTGCGTTAGCAAAAACTTCACCAACAGAAAAAGAGCAAACATACAAGATTTTTCGACTTGCGTGTTTGCTCTTTCTGCTTGTAATATAGGTTTGGGCTTAGCCCATTTGAATTATCTGGACAAATGCGATGTTTGCACTATTATCTAAAGTATGAATTCTCCACTAAGAGCCGAATCCTATTTCGTCCTTGATTTTTTAGTTAGAGTATAGCTTATAAAGCTCGGTATAAACTCCGTTTTTGGCAATTAGCTCCTCGTGAGTGCCTTCTTCCTCAATTCCGCTTTCGGTCAGCACTAAAATTCTGTCCGCATTTTTGATAGTTGTAAGTCTGTGGGCAATTGTAAGAGTTGTTCTGCCCTTAGCAAGAGTTTCTAAGGATTTTTGAACGATATATTCACTTTCGTTGTCAAGGCTTGAGGTAGCCTCGTCAAGAATAAGAATAGGTGGATTCTTAAGGAAAAGTCGAGCGATTGAAATTCTTTGCTTTTGTCCACCTGATAGCTTAACACCACGCTCTCCTACGTAAGTATCATAGCCGTCAGGAAGATTTGTAATAAATTCGTGAGCACCTGCAAGCCTCGATGCTTTTTCGATTTCCTCGTCGGTTGCATTTAGCTTACCATATCTTATATTTTCCTTAATACTACCAGAGAATAAATATACGTCCTGTTGGACAGTGCCGATATTTTCTCTTAGTGATTTAATTGTCAAATCGCTAATGCTACTTCCGTCAATGGTAATGTCGCCATCTGATATTTCGTAGAATCTGGGAATCAGTGAGCAAAGAGTGGTTTTACCACCACCTGATGGGCCAACGATTGCAATGCTTTCTCCAGCCTTAATTTTAATGTTGATATTTTTAAGAACAAGGTCGCTTGTTGATTCGTATTTGAAGGAAACGTCCTTAAACTCAATGTCACCTGAAACGTCCTTAAGCTCCTTAGCATTTTCCTTGTCGATTATTTCAGGAGTTAAGCACATAATTTCATCAAAGCGTTCAATTCCTGTCATACCACGTTGGAATTGCTCTGTAAATTCAACTATTTTTCTAATAGATGCAATAAGAGTTGTTACGTATAAGAGGTAAGCTACATAGTCGGCAGCGGAAATGCCACCATTCAAAAGATATACTGCGCCTGCAACAACTACAACTATGTAAATAATTCCGTCAAAAAGGCGAGTGCAGGAGTGGAAGCCACCCATAGCATAATAGGACCTTTTTTTGATAGAAAGATATTCCTTATTGCCTTTGTTAAATTTTTTCTGCTCTACGTCCTCATTTACAAAGGACTTGACTACTCTGATACCAAGAAGGCTGTCCTCAACCTGTGAATTGATTTCTCCTGCCTTTATACGATTCTGTCTGAAGGTTTCCTTCATTGCACGCTTAAAGGGTATAAGCGTAAGGAGTGCAAAAGGAATAGTTGCAAAAACTATAAGAGTGAGCCAAGGGTTTATAGAGCATAAAATAATAAATGAAGCAATTAATTTAATTGAAGCTATAAAATACTCCTCGGGACAGTGGTGGGCAAATTCGGTTACATCAAAAAGGTCGCTGGTAATTCTTGACATAAGCGTACCGATTTTTGTGTTATCATAATAAGAAAATGACAATCTTTGATATTGAGCAAACAAATCTCTGCGCATATCCGTTTCGATCTTTGTGCCCATAATATGTCCAAAGGATGCCATATAGAAATTGGCGCCAGTGTCAATAATTCGAAGGACAATATAAAAAAGACCACATTTAAGGATTAAATCAAGGGTAAGGGTGGCAAGGTCGTCTGTTGCCCTGCCTGTAATTTCTCTTACTATCATAGGGAGGATTAGCTCACAAACAGTAGTTAATGCAGCACAGAATAAATCTGCAATTAAAATCCAAATATATTTTTTGTAATAGGGCAAAAATCTTTTAAGAAGCCCAAATTTTTTCTTCTTTTTCTTTTCCATTTTTTTACTCCAAACAATAATTTAAAAAATCATAAACTGCTTTTTTATATTTTTCAGGGTTGGCGAGAAAGGAAAGACCATGCTCAGCACCCTCAAAGGTATAAAGAAAGCATTTAGATTTGCATTTTTCATAAATTTTGTTACTCATTTTACAGGGAACAAAGCTATCGTTCTCTCCGTGCAAAATCAAAATAGGTGTGCTTGAGCTTCCCACAGCACTCTCACAGCTAAAGCTATCAGGATTAAAACGACCAAACAAAATAGCTCCTAACTTAATAAAGGGATAAATAAGCGTTGGATTAAGCCCCATATCGCCACAAACCTTTTTAATAATATCACGTGGAGAGGAGAAGGGACAATCGGCAATAATACCCTTAACATTAGAGGGAAGCTGGTAAGCAGAGGCTCCAATAACAGTTGACCCACCCATTGATACACCAACTAAGAAAATTGGAATATTGCCAAAGCGCCTTGTCGCATATTCGCACCAAGCAAGGGCATCACGAGATTCCTTGATGCCAAAGGTAATTGAATTGCCATGGCTAAGTCCGTGAGCACGCTGGTCAACTAACAGAATATTGTGCTTTAGCTCTCTTGCGAGTGCATGTCCACCGCAAAAATCACGAAAGGCAGAGCCACGATAACCATGAAATTGAATTTGGAGTGGAGCACCATCTTGCATGTGATAGTACCTTGCAAAAAGTCTTGTTTTATCGAAGCTGTCAATTGTAACCTCTTCAAAGGGAATAGCCTTAACCTGACCTACAAGGGTTTTCATTAGCTCGGATACGCTTTTGTAGGCTTCCTTGTCAAGAAAATCAAGGGAGTTTGTTTTCCTTTTCTCAATTTTAGGAGAATAAAAGGCACGCCTGTAAGCATAAAGGGACGAGGCAAGAATACCAACAATTAAAACACCAATTATACTAATAAATGTAATTACAAAATCAGGCATATTATATCCCCCTTTCATTTATAAAATATTATAGACCTAAATTTTTGTAAAATCAACAACGTACAGAAAATAATTGTAATTAATAAACAAAAACGCCCCGTATATTTAACAGAGCATTCTTGAAGTCAATAATTATTCGTCATCGGTATCAATTTTAGACACGTCGTTGGGAATTTCCTCACTGACAGGAGCCTCGCCATTATCGTCAGGGTTTTCCTCACTGACAGGAGCTTCACCATTATCGTCAAGGTTTTCCTCGCTAACAGGAGACTCATCGTTATCGTCAGGGTTTTCCTCATTAACAGGTGTCTCACCATTATCGTCAGGGTTTTCCTCATTAACAGGTGTCTCACCATTATCGTCAGGGGTTTCGTCACTAACAGGAGCCTCGCCATTATCGTCAGGGTTTTCCTCGCTAACAGGAGCCTCACCATTATCGTCAATGATTTCGTCACTAACAGGAGCCTCGCCATTATCGTCAGGGCTTTCCTCATTAACTGGAGCTTCGCCATTATCGTCAGGATTTTCGTCACTGACAGGAGTCTCGCTATTGTTAGCAACAGGAACTTCTTCTGGTACATCGCTATTTTCTGCAATAGCAGGTACACTTTCGGGTTCCTTATCAGGAGCTATGTTGTCCTCGTCCATGTTGTCAATATCGTCAAAATCGTCAAGGTTAATTTTCTTTTTATTCTTTTCATTAAAGAACATATCGAGACCTGAGGAAAAAATAGAATTGACAGGGAACATAGTAAACTGAATGATTTTGTAAATTTTAGGTATAATTCTACCAGGTACAACAAAATCATCAGCCTTCTGCTTTTTGTCAAACATACCAAAAAGGACAGGTATGCTGAATTGTGCATTTAAGCGTCTTGCAAATCTGGTTGCATCAATGATATTCATTGAGCCGAACATGCCACCGACAGGAATGAATGCTGCAAAAAGGTCATCGGGAAGCTTGTTGAAAAGCTTGTCAGAATATAGAGTATTAGATGCTATGTAGTATTTCTTTCCATCGGTAATATCGGTAATGATTAAGCCGAATGCAGAGGTGTCGTCAGTCTTTGCTGAAACTCCCTTTATTACTAAATTTCCTACACTCCACTCAAGATCAGCCCCAAACATTACAGGGTTAGCATTCATTTTTGTCCACGCCTTTGAATGTGCCTTGAAAACTGTCTGTGAGCATAAAACATCCACCTTATGCTTAACCTTAATAGGGAAGAAAAGAAATTTTCTCTTCTTAACGTAAGCAGTAACAGTCTTAGGGTCGCATCTGTCTGGATGTGAGCTTGTCAAAATAATAGCATCGGGTTTTATTTTTAATAGCTTCTTTTTGATGCCCATCTTTCTTTTGAAGGATGCATCTGTATCACGAAGGGAATTGGAAAGATAAGGGTCAATAACTACCTTAGTTTTTCCGGAAACGAACAGAAGACCTCCGTGTCCAATCCACATAACTTTCATTAATTTGTACCTCGCTTTTTGTATATTGGTAAAGTATCATATCTAATTGTAGCACAAAAAAAGCTAATTGTGTGAAAAAATACTAAAATAATATAAAAAAATATGGAAAGTTGGAATAAGGTGTGGTAAAATAGAGTGTCAAGGGGGTGAGAGCTATGAAGGTTTATGACTTGAAAACGATGCAAATTACCGAAATAAGAGAAAATACTGTGGTTGCGTTAGGCACCTTTGATGGCTTTCATTTGGGTCATGCCTCGGTGTTTAAAAATGCTTTTTATGAGGCTAAGAAAAGACGAGCGAAAAGTGTAGTATATACCTTTTTAGATAATCCCAAGTCTGTTGCAAAAATCCTTACTCTCGAGGAAAAGCTTGACCTTTTTAAGAGGTTTGGTATAGATTATGTAGCTTTAGATAGCTTTGAGGATGTGAAGACTATGAGTGGAGAGGACTTTGTAAGCAAGGTTCTTGTAGGTCAACTCTGTGTGGTATGTGCTTGCTGTGGCTTTAATTATCGCTTTGGAAGTGGTGCATCTAAAAACGCTCAGGATTTGAAGCATTTACTTGGAAAAGTTGGAGGGAGTGTCGAAATTTCCGAAAGAATTTTAATTGAAAATGAAACACTCTCGTCAACGAAGCTAAGGAAAATGATAGAAAATGGTCAGGTTGGAGAAATACAAGCCTATATGCCACCCTATTCGATTTATGCAAGGGTTGAGCATGGCAAAAAGCTTGGCAGAGAAATGGGCTTTCCTACCATAAATCAATCTATACCACAGGGCAAGGTTGTGCCAAAAAACGGAGTTTATATTACAGAGTGCTATATAGGAGAGGACACCTATCCATCAATAACTAATGTAGGTGTCAGACCTACCGTTGACAATCCCTTGGCACCTGTTAATATGGAAACTCACATAATAGGCTATAATGGCTTTTTGTATGGGTCCTATATCAAGGTTGTTTTCCGTGAATTTGTAAGGAATGAAAGAAAGTTTGAATCCTTAGATGAACTGAAAAAACAAATTGCAATTGATATAGAAAAAGCCAAGAACTATTTTATTTAATTTTGTATTTCAATGAAAAAAGGTCTTTTTCCAAATTCTGCCCCAACGGGGTCGGCAAGAAAAATGGAGAAGGACCTTTGTTTTAGTTTTATGCAATTTGCACGAAAATTATACATTTAATATATTAATTGTGACAAATTTACAAAAACACCTTGCTTTTTATATTATAATATGTTAAAATACAGTAGTAAATAATTTATAGTACAAGGAGTACACTAATGAAAAAGGCATTATCACTAATTTTGTGCGTGCTTATGCTTGTTCCTTGCTTCACTTGGCAAATAGTTGCCGAAGAGGGAGAAGCAACAGGCGAGTTGGAAAATATTGCGTTGTATGGTATGACCTACCATTCCTCAGTATTTAACAACGACCGTAGCTCAAAATACCTAAACAACGGCTTCCTTTGGAACTCATATCAAATGTGGGAGCCACTATCAACAGGACGTAAGATCGGACCTTGTGACGACACACTTCAATACTGTGGTATGAAGTTCGCAACCTATTATGAGGGCGAAAGCATGATTATTTATATGAAGAAGTGGGATGCTGTCGACGGTGCTTTCTGCGTTAAATGTAAGAAGGAATACACAAATGAGGAGCTTGTAGATCTTCAATACAAGGCAGATGGTAAAACTCGTAAATCTGCTAAGTGTCCAACCTGCGAGAATGAAATCACCAGCTTCTTAACAGATCAACATAATAACATTAAGTACACCGTTAAGGCACTTATCTATGGTGAGTGGAAGACACTTGGTGTTGCTTATAACAACGATTTGACCTACTACGTACCAGAGGGAGAAAGCTCAGTACAGGGTGGCAACAATGCCTTTGTTGAAATTCCTTTCTATGAGTACGACGAAAACGGCGAGCTTGTTCTTGATTCAAACGGCGACCCAATTCCATTCAAGGCTAATACAAAGAACATTAGAATTGAATGTACTGAATATGGTAGATACGCAAAGTGGTACATCGATCAAGGCTATGACCCTGATAAGTCTCCACTTTGGGACCACTGGTGGAAGATGCCTGTAATGCATGAGGTTATCATTATGGGTAGAAAGGGCTACAAGCCTGACTTCGACGTGCCAGAGGGTGCTTTGCTTTCTACAAACGCAGCACTCGGTGGCTTTGCTGGTGCTACATCCTCAACTACTGCAAGATACCCAGGTCTTGGTAACGACAATGTTACTACAACCTCTTGGAAGGGTAACAATGTAGGTGGTGTTGACGAATTTTGGATTGATTTTGATACTGCTTATGCAATTTCTAATATATCACTTAACTTTGGTGGTATGAACGCAACAGACACTGACATTAACCTTGAGTACACCTTGAGTGTCAAAAAGGGAAATAACTGGGTTGCTGTTAAGCGTGGCGAAACAGTCAAGACAATGTCTGACGTTATTACCGATAAGCTTAATACCGATAAGCTAAAGACCTATGCAATAAACGACATTGGTATTACTGGTGTTAAAATTTCATTTACATCCTCGAAGAAAAATGGCGAAGATGTAAAGCCTGTTATCAATGAAATAATTGCAGAAATCACAAAGGGCACAAAGCCAGACAAGACTATTTTCTATGCTGACTATATGACAGTTGCAAGAAAGGCTTCAACTGCAACAGGTAACCTTGCTTGCTACGGCACAGCTTATGCATCCTCCTCAATGGAATATTCAAGTATTTCAGATCCTATCTACATCATTGATGGTAACACATCAGACGATAGCTTCTCATGGTTTGCTGAAAACTTTGATAAGGGTACGTACTGTGGTGTAACTCTTAAGGAAGCACACGAGATTACAAAGGTTGTATTGTACTTCAACGACCCTGTAACTGCTGGTGAGCCAGAAAAGCATGTAATGCAGTTTGAAATTCAAGCTAAGGTTAATAATCAATATGTAACTATTGGCTCGGGTACATCATACGACACAAACAAGAAGGCAGCAATTGTATCCGTTTCAGTTACTCCAACTGTAACAGACGATATTCGTGTGGTATATCTTTCAAATGGTATGGTATTCCCATACTTGAAGGAGCTTGAGGTTTATTCCTCAGAGTTTATATATAGCCCATACGTTGGTTATGGTCTTGACTCCTCAAGAACACTTCACGGACGTACACTTACTGCAGTTGAAAACTTCGCAAAAAGATCTGCTGTTAAGCGTGCTAACTACCTTGACATTATCTCCCCAATTCAATACTTTAACGTGCTTGCAAAGTATGGCATTAGTGTTGAAAGATGGATTTAGTCAGCCTATAAATTAGTGTAAATTATAAAACAAAAGACGAAGGGCTTTAGCGTGTTATCCTTAACGGAGAACACGCTAAAACTAAGTTTGCCCTTTGGGCAAGTGAAGTTATCTTCGATAGTGAAGTTCACTTTGTGAGTGAAGTTTCGCCTGACGGCGAAGTGTTGGGTAAACTTAACTTCACTGCGAGCATTTGCGAGCAACTTCACTGTGCGTGGCACAACTTCACTTTCGCTTTTGCGAAAACTTCACAAACAGAAAAAGAGCAGACATACAAGGTTTTAGTCTTGCGTGTTTGCTCTTTCTGTCGTTATAAGAACCTGCTATGCAGAACCTTGTTATTCGCTCTGCTCATAATAAGGGTTTGGGCTTAGCCCAAATCTGCGTTTGACTGGTCAAATGCGATGCTCGCACTTAGTGAGATTATCAAATTCTCCGCTAAGAACATCACCCATTATGCCCTTCGTCTTTTGTTTAGGTGAATCCTCTTATATAATAAAATGAAGGGCTTACTTTACGAAAGCACCTTCATTTTTAATTAATATTCGAATTTTATTGTTTGGTGAAGCTTAGCAGATTTGAAGCAATACTCCATAATCTTCATATCAAGACGCATTTGGTCGTGAGTAATAAGCTGAGCCTCCTTGCCATCAATAGCATTAACAAAGTTTCTGTAAAAGTTGTGAACGTCCGACTTAGGAATTTTAAGCTCATACTCGTCAAGAGTAACGCTATCTCTTGGTGCCATAGTCTTAGTAAGACCTGCTGCAGTTTGAACAGGTAACACGTCGTTTTCGTGCCAGTATTTGCATTTAGCAACCTTGCACTTTTCTCTCCAGTCGGTAATTAGAGCAGAGCCCTTTTCTGCCTTCATATAAAATCTTGGCAAAGAAATAAAGTTATATGTACCAACCTCAGCAAAGGCAACTGCGCCACTCTTAAAGGTTATTGTAAGGTAAAAGCCATCATCAACCTCTTTGTTAGTAATGTTTGTTATCTCACAGTTAATTGTATCAATTTCTTCATTCTTATAAATAAGCATAAGCTGGTCAATTAGGTGAATACCCCAGTCAAGAATCATACCACCACCGTGAGATTTTTCGCCTCTCCAGTCAGATGGAATACCACGAGAGCCGTGAATTCTTGATTCAATACGGATAGGCTTGCCAATTTCTCCTGAGTCAACAAGAGACTGAATAGCGAGGTAGTCAACGTCCCAACGTCTGTTTTGGTGCACAGTAAATAATCTTTCTGCTCGGTTTGCAGTATAAATCATTTTTTCAAGGTCACCAGAGGAAAGAGCAACAGGCTTTTCGCAAATAACATGCTTTCCACCCTCAAGACATTTGATTACTGTTTCAAGATGGACATCGTTAGGAATCGCAACTGTAACTAATTCAACCTCCTTGTCTGCAATCAGCTCATCAAGAGATGAATAAGCACGAATTCCATTAGCCTCTGCCTTCTTTGATTTTTCTTCATCTATATCGTAGATACCAGCAAGCTCTAAAACATCACTCCTAAGTGCGTGGTTTACATGCCAGGAGCCCATACCACCATATCCAACAACTGCAATTTTCTTTTTCATATATATAATAAGCCTTTCAATTACTAATTAAAATTGTATTTTCCATACAAAGCAAGTATAACAAATTTATGGTAAAAAGTCAATAGAAATAAGCAAAAATACGACACTCATTTGACAAAAAAGCAAATAATATAACAAAAACAGGTGTGCTTTTGAATGAAAAAAGAAAGCTTTGGATAAAAAATAAACAGGTAACAAAAAAGGCTGTCGTAAGCGACAGCCCTTTAGTTGTATTAGTGAATAATGTACTTTTGTGTGTCCTTGTCGAACAAGTGAATACGACCTGCTTCAACTGCAACGCTGATTGTGTCACCAGCTCTTGCTTGTGAACGAGAAGAAACTCTTGCAGTAGCATTTTGCTCGCCAATAGAGAGGTATAGGTAGATTTCAGCACCCATAAGCTCAGTAACGTCAACGCTAACATCAATAACATTTTCGGACATTGTGCTAAGGTAGATTGGCTCGTCGTGAATGCACTCTGGACGAATACCTGCAACAACCTCTTTGCCAATGTAATCCTGAATAGCAGGGTCAGTAGCCTTTTCGTGAGGAAGCTTCAAGGAGTAGCCCTCGAAGGAAATGTAAACATCCTCTTCCTTCTTTTCAAGCACAGCGTTGATGAAGTTCATTTGAGGAGTACCGATAAATCCTGCAACGAACATATTAACAGGCTTGTCGTAAAGGTTTTGTGGTGTGTCAACCTGTTGGATAAGACCGTCCTTCATAACTACGATACGTGTAGCCATTGTCATAGCCTCAACCTGGTCGTGAGTTACATATACGAATGTTGTACCAACACGCTTATGTATCTTTGTAAGCTCAGTTCTCATTGTTGCACGAAGCTTAGCGTCAAGGTTTGAAAGAGGCTCGTCAAGTAAGAATACCTTAGGATTTCTAACGATAGCACGTCCCAAAGCAACACGTTGCTTCTGACCACCTGACATAGCCTTTGGCTTTCTGTCAAGCAAGTGAGTAATGCCAAGGATTTCTGCTGCTTCCTCAACACGTCTCTTGATTTCTTCCTTTGGTGTTTTCTTTAGCTTAAGACCGAATGCCATGTTTTCGTAAACGGTCATATGTGGGTAAAGCGCATAGTTCTGGAAAACCATGGCGATGTCTCTGTCCTTAGGTGCGATATCGTTCATAAGCTTGTCGCCGATGTAAAGCTCGCCCTCTGTGATTTCCTCAAGTCCTGCAATCATACGAAGAGTAGTGGACTTACCACATCCTGAAGGACCAACGAAGATAACAAATTCCTTATCTTGAATTTCCAAACAGAAGTCGGAAACCGCTGTAACGCCACCTGGGTATTTTTTGTAAATGTGCTTAAGTGATAAACTAGCCATTATTTATTTCTCCTTTTTTGCATCATCGCTTAAAGCAAAGAAGTCGTCAAAAAATGACGAAAATCTGAAAAAATTCGCATTAAGCCATAATAATTTTACTTTAACATAATCATTATAACAGAATTTTGCACAAATTGGAATATCTTTTTTGCACAAAATTTAACTTTAGTTCTTGTGCAATATAAACAAAAGCCGTCAAATTGCACAGTTGATTATTTTGGCAAATAAAATCTCGAGACAGGTAGACTCTAAAAGCCACCTGTCAAGAGAATTTTATCATTATTATATTTTGGAATCATTAAATCTTCGGATTATTAAATTTTCATAGTAAGGCTAATACGCTTCTTATTGAGGTCAACGCCCTTAATCTTTACAGTTACAATATCGCCAACGCTAAGTGCCTCAGATGGGTGCTTAATGTACTTTTCAGAAATTTCAGAAACGTGTACCAAGCCGTCCTGATGCACACCAATATCAACGAATGCGCCGAAGTCAATTACATTACGTACTGTACCTGTCATAATCATACCCTCGGTCAAGTCCTCCATGCCTAAAACGTCATCACGAAGGATAGGCTGTGGTAGAGAATCACGCACGTCACGACCTGGCTTTTCAAGCTCGCCGATGATGTCAAGAAGGGTAGGCTCACCAATTCCAAGCTCGTCAGCAAGCTTTTTAGTGCCATACTTGTTGCATTGCTGTCTGATGTTCTTAAGACCTGTGCCTACGCTTTCAAGTGTGTAGTCAAACTTTGCAAGAAGAGCCTTTGCACTATCGTAGGACTCTGGGTGAACACCTGTGTTATCAAGGATTTCCTTTGAATCAGGAACTCTTAAGAAGCCTGCACATTGTTGGTATGCCTTAGCACCAATCTTAGGAACCTTCAAAAGTTGTTCTCTCTTAGTAAACTCGCCGTTTTCCTCGCGGTATTTTACAATGTTCTTAGCAGAGGCAGTGTTAATACCTGAAATGTAGGAAAGTAGAGAATATGAAGCTGTATTTACGTCAACACCGATACTGTTTACACAGTCCTCAACTACGCCACCAAGAGCCTCGTCAAGTCTTGCAGGCTTCATATCGTGCTGATATTGACCAACACCGATTGACTTAGGGTCAATCTTTACAAGCTCAGCAAGTGGGTCCTGTAAGCGTCTTGCAATTGAGATTGCAGAACGTTGAGTTACGTCAAAGTCTGGGAATTCCTCGGCACCAAGCTTGGAAGCAGAGTAAACGGAAGCACCTGCCTCGCTTACCATAATGTATTTTACATTAGGATTACCCATACCCTTAAGCACGCCTGCAATAAAGATTTCACTTTCCTTAGATGCAGTACCATTACCGATAGCTACAACGTCAACGCCGTATTTCTTGATAAGGCGTTCAACCTTTTTAGTAGAGCCCTCAATGTCCTCTCTTGGCTTGGTTGGGTAGATAACGTCCCAGTCAATATATTTACCTGTCTTGTCAACTACTGCAAGCTTACAGCCTGTTCTGTAGCCTGGGTCGTAGCCAAGAACTGTTTTGCCTTTAAGTGGGGCACCCATCAAAAGATGCTTTAGGTTATCGGAGAATAGCTTAATAGCACCCTCACTCGCCTCGTCAAACAGAGCAGTACGGATTTCTCTTTCAACAGATGCTTTAATAAGTCTGTCGTAGCTATCAACGATAGTAGCCTCGATATGCTCCTTTGCAGGGCTATTTTGATTTGTAATAATTTGCTTGTTTAGATAATTTATAATTAGCTCAGGACTAATTTGAACATCAACCTTTAAAAATTCTTCCTTTTCGCCTCTATTAATAGCAAGAACTCGGTGACCAGGGATTTTCTTAATGCTTTCGTTGTAATCGTAGTAGGAGCTATAAACGGAATCTTCCTCCTTAGCCTTCTTAGAAACGATTGTACCATTATCGTGAGTTAAAGCACGAATAGCCTTTCTATACTCAGCATTATCGGAAATTTCCTCAGCTATTATGTCCTTAGCTCCGTTGAGTGCATCCTCAGCAGTTAAAACACTAAGCTTTTCGTCCTTTTCGTTTGTGCATATATACTCAGCACAAAGCTCCATAATTGGCTTATCATAGGAAGCTCTTTGCTCCATAAGAAGCTGAGCAAGTGGCTCAAGACCCTTTTCACGAGCAACGGAGGCTCTTGTCTTTTTCTTAGGCTTGAATGGACGATAAATGTCCTCAACCTCAGTTAAGATTTGTGCCTTTTCAAGCGCTTCTGTAATTTCAGGAGTAAGCTTACCCTGTGCCTCGATAAGTGAGGAAACCTCTGCCTTTCTGGCCTCAAGATTTCTTAAATACTTAAGTCTTTCATCAAGATCACGAAGAATAGTGTCGTCAAGTGAGCCTGTTACCTCTTTTCTATAACGGGCAATAAATGGAATAGTGTTTCCGTCGTCGATAAGTCCAACAGTTGCCTCTACTTGGCTTACCTTTAGGTTGAATTCTTTTGCAAGTTCGTTAATAATGTTCATTTTTTGGTCCTCTTTAAATTTTTGTTGCTTTCTTTTAAATTTTGTTGCTTTATATTACTTGTTAAGGAAGTCCTTAACGAAATAATTACGTGTGTGTGCATTGTTTCCGTATTTATCTCTTATAGTAATACGGAAGTAAACGTCGCTTTCTCTTAAGGCAAACTCTGCGTGAGTGATGCCCTCGCCTCCATCCTCATTGGTTATATGACGGTCTGCACGTGCATAGGCGTTTATGTAAACGCTTTCAACAGGGGAGCATTCAATGACAATTTTGTTGTCCTCGACGTAAATTTCCTTAAACTGTGGTGGGTTATCTCTGCCACTTGCGCAGTAAATGTTACCCTTTTCCATAGCCTCGATAATCTGGTCGTACTTTAGCTCCTTAGCACCAATAAAGGTGGAGCCACCAAAGGACTCTCTTAGGCTTGTACGATTGTGGTTATCGTCGCCCATGGTACAGCAAAGATTAAACATACCATTTCTTACCATATCATCGTAAATGTAAGGGCAGTATTCAGAGCCTGTTTCAAGCTCGGTTGCGTAGTTGAGAATTTCAAGACCCCAAAGTCCCTCAAGGTCAATGTAATCCTCTCTTTCATTTAAAGACCAATATGGATGGTTAAGCTGAACAAGGAAGCCTGCCTCGTTACAGCGTCTAATCATTTCATTGATATTTTCCTTAGTAAATTCTCTTATAAAGCCGTCACATTTTGTATCGGGATAACGCTCCTTTAAGCCCCAATGCTGATTGATATTAGTAGCAGGCATAAAGGTATTGTGTGGGTCCTTTGAGAATATATTTAGGTGCATACATTTTTTGCGTACCCACTCGTTTGTTTCGGTATCGAAAATCTTAGGAAACTTAGGAGTTGCTTCGTTTACTGCATACTCTGAGCTTGTAAGAGCAATAAAGCCCTCGTCGTTTAGGTCAGAGTGGTCAAGCAAAACATCGTGGTCTGTGTAGGCAACGATAGAGTAGCCGTGATTTTTGTATGCCTCCTTAACCTGCTCAGGTGTTAGCGCACCGTCTGAGCAAACAGTGTGACAATGGAAATTGGCTCTGTACCAATTATATTCGGGAGAGATAATATACTTTTTCATTATTCCTGTACCTCCTCGTAGAAGTCCTTTACTCGGTAATAATGTGTATGAGCATTGTTTCCGTACATATCTCTTACTGTAATACGGAAATAAACGTCGTCAAGCTTTAAAGGAAATTCTGCGTGAGTAATACCCTCGCCTGAGATATTTCTCCAGTTTCTTGCATAGCCTGTAAGAATAACGTCAGTAGCCTCTGTGCAATCAATTTTGAGTATGTTGTCCTCTACATAAAGAGCCTTAATTCTTGGTGGGTTTTTACCGCTTGCACAGTAGAAGTTACCCTTTTCCATAGACTCAACAATTTGGTCGTATTTCAATTCCTTAGCGCCAAAGAAGGTGGAGCCACCAAAGGAGGCAACAAGACTTCTTCCTCTGTTGTGGTTATCGTCACCCATCGAGCAATACAAATTGTGCATGCCAGAGCGGAACATATCGTCGTAAATGTAGGGACAATATTCGCTACCTGTCAATCTTTCAGTTGCGTAGTTGAGAATTTCCAAGGACCAAAGTCCTTCAAGACCTAAGTAGTCAGTTCTGTCGTTTAGTGACCAGTTTGGATGGTTGAACTGAACGAAAAAGCCTGCCTCGTTACATCTTTTGATAGTTTCGTTAATGCTTTCCTTAGTGTATACTCTCTTGTAGCCGTCGCACTTGTTTCTGCCTACGTGAATACCACCCTGTACCCATCTGAAGCTATCGTCGTCAGCAGCAGGCTGAAATACGTTGTGCTGGTCCTTAGAGTAGATACACATATGAACTGTTTTCTTTCTTGACCAAGGATTATTTCCTTTAGACCCTGTTGCACTTGGCACTGATGCCTGAGTCTCTGTAATAGAGTATTCAGAGCTTGTAAGAGTTAAAAAATCCTCATCGTCAAGGTCGGAGTGGTCAAGCAGTATTTCGTGGTCAGTATAGGCAACAATAGAGTAGCCTTGAGCCTTATATTCCTTCTTGATTTCCTCTGGAGTGAGTGAGCCATCGGATACAGTAGAGTGGCAGTGCATATTAGCACGATACCAGTTTACGTCCTCTGGCAAGATGTACTTTTTCATAAAGCAACCTTCTTTCTATTGATATAAAATTTTATTTTCCTGTTCTTAAAAAAATGCTTTCCTCGTCCTTAGTCAAATATCTCCATTGACCTCTTTCAAGAGAGGGGTCAAGCAAAATATCTCCAAAGGAAATTCTTTCAAGATACGTAATTTTGTTGTCAACTGCCTCAAGCATACGTTTTATTTGGTGGTATTTTCCCTCAGTAAGAGCAATAGTGCCACTTTGCAAGCCTTCCATATTGATAGTACAGGGCTTTGTAAAATACCCACCTATATCAATACCATTTTCAAGATTTTTGACGTCTTCGCTTGAAAGGGGAGCTTGACACTCAAAACGATAAAGCTTTTTTACGTGGTGCTTAGGGGACAAAACATAGTGGGCACCCTCGCCATCGTTTGTTAAAATAACAAGCCCTAAGGTGTTTTTATCAAGCCTGCCACAAGGAAAAAGTCCCTTACGTCTGTCCTCGATATCAATAAGGTCCAAAACGGTTTTTTCGTTTGGGTCGTCAGTTGCACTAACGTACCCCTCTGGCTTATTTAACATAATGTAGGTAAATTTTTTATAGCAAACCTCACAGCCACCAAGAGTTACCTTGTCAGCGTGCTCGTCAACCTTAAAATCTGCTTTTTTGACAACAGTGCCATTTACAGTAACCTTACCAAGACGAATAAGCTTGCCAGCCTCACTTCGGGAGGCCTTGCCACATTCACATAAAAGCTTGTCAAGACGCATAACTCACCTCATAAAAAATGCTATCTCTATTCTAACATATATTATAGTAAAAGTAAATAATAATTTTATAAAAAATGAGAAAAATTTGTACTGTTATGTAAAAAATATTTTTTTCTTCAAATATGTTGATTTTACTGTCGAAATATGATATTATAGAAATGCAAAAAATAATTTTCTAAGGAGAATTTCAAATGATTTATTCACACGAAGTTGAAAGCATGTGCTCCGTAGCAAAGGGACCAAAGCATGGTCCAGCTCCAATTCCTGAAGAGGGTAAGTGGGTACAGGCTAAGCAAATCACAGACATTTCAGGCTACACACACGGTATTGGCTGGTGTGCACCACAGCAGGGTGCTTGCAAGCTCTCCCTCAACGTTAAGGATGGTATCATTGAGGAAGCACTTGTAGAAACAATCGGTTGCTCAGGTATGACTCACTCTGCAGCTATGGCAGCAGAAATCCTACCAGGCAAAACACTTCTTGAGGCTCTTAATACAGACCTTGTATGCGATGCTATTAACACAGCTATGCGTGAGCTTTTCCTTCAAATCGTTTATGGTAGAACACAGTCTGCTTTCTCTGAGGGTGGTCTTGTTATCGGTGCAGGTATGGAGGACCTTGGTAAGGGTGCTCGTTCAATGGTTGGTACTATGTATGGTACTAAGGCAAAGGGTGTTCGTTACCTTGAAATGACTGAGGGCTACTGCACAAGAATGGCTCTTGATGAAAATGATCAGGTTATCGGTTACGAGTTCGTTTCTCTTGGCAAAATGACTGACTTCATTAAGAAGGGTATGGAGCCAAATGAGGCTTACGAAAAGTCTAAGGGTACATATGGTAGATTTGCAGAGGCTGCAAAGTATATCGACCCAAGAAAGCAATAAGGAGGTAACGAATAATGGCATTATTTGAAGGATACGAGAGAAGAGAAGCTAAAATTCTTGCTACTCTCAAGGAATATGGTATTAACTCCATTGAGGAGTGTAAGGAAATTACACTTGCTAAGGGCATTGACTGTGACAAAATCGTAAGAGAAACACAGCCAATCTGCTTTGAAAACGCAGTTTGGGCTTACACAGTAGGTGCTGCAATCGCAATTAAGAAGGGTTGCACAAAGGCTGCTGACGCTGCTGCTGCAATCGGTATCGGTCTACAATCATTCTGTATCCCTGGCTCTGTTGCAGAGAACAGAAAGGTTGGTCTTGGCCATGGTAACCTTGGTAAGATGCTTCTTTCCGAGGAAACAGAGTGCTTCTGCTTCTTAGCAGGACACGAGTCCTTTGCTGCTGCTGAGGGTGCTATTAAGATTGCTCTTAACGCAAATAAGGTAAGAGTAAAGCCACTTAGAGTTATTTTGAATGGTCTTGGCAAGGATGCTGCTATGATTATTTCAAGAATCAACGGCTTTACATACGTTGAAACAGAGTTCGACCCATATGCTGAAGAGGTTAAGGTTATATCAAGCACACCTTATTCAAAGGGTCCAAGAGCAGACGTTAAGTGCTATGGTAGTGATAGCGTTCCAGAGGGCGTTGCAATTATGAGACTTGAAAACGTTGGTGTATCTATCACAGGTAACTCCACCAACCCAACAAGATTCCAACACCCAGTTGCAGGTACATACAAGAAATGGTGTAACGAAAACGGAGTTAACTACTTCTCAGTTGCATCAGGTGGTGGTACAGGTAGAACACTTCACCCAGATAATATGGCTGCAGGTCCTGCTTCCTATGGTATGACTGACACAATGGGTAGAATGCACGGCGATGCTCAATTCGCAGGCTCCTCATCTGTTCCAGCTCACGTAGAAATGATGGGTCTTATCGGCGCAGGTAACAACCCAATGGTTGGTATGACTGTTGCTGTTGCAGTTGCTGTTGAAGAAGCTTGCAAATAATCCTCGATTATTTGCAATGAAATTTGCCTGACGGCAAATGAAATTCACAAGTGAATGAAATGTTTACTTCGTAAACTTGAAATGTGCCACAGGGTGACCTGTGGCACATCTATTAGTTGGACTTTGGGCAAATTTCGTTCAATGCACCGTCGGTGCATTTCAAGACGGCAGAGCCGTCATTTCAAGAAACGCAAAGCGTTTCATTTCAAGTTGCGAAGCAACATTTCATTAAAAAGCAAACTATACAATTGAAACTATATTGATAATTGCAGAATGAAATCAAGTTGCGAAGCAACATTTCATTAAAAAGGAGCAGACTATGACTGACAATATTTTGATAGATTTATCTATGGATTTTGCTATAAGCATTGTAAATATGTGCGAATCTATAAAAGGTAAAAGTGCATTAACAAACCAAATTTTACGTAGTGGAACTAGCATAGGTGCAAATATACACGAGGCTAATTATGCTCAGAGCAAGGCTGATTTTATCAATAAAATGCAAATTGCTTTAAAGGAGTGTCACGAAACAGAATATTGGTTGAAGCTTTTTTCAAAAACTCAAATTCTAAACGAAGAATTGTATAAAAAATTAAGCAATGATGCAGGTAAAATACGCAGAATATTAATTGCTTCACTGAATACTGCAAAGGGAAACTCCGAAGGGTAAAAACAAATAATTTCAAATAAAAATGCTCTGCCAAAAGCAGAGCATTTTTTTGACTATTGATGTAAAAAGCCACGAAATAATCGAGGCTTTTATGGCATGTAGAGTGATATTTCAGTTACAAAAAGCTCCTTTTATGAATTTCTCTTTTCAATACTATAATTGTCAGCATAGACTCTGAGCTGATGAACATCTTCCATAAGCTCTTGACTCGAGGTGTCAGCCTTGCTTTGTAGTGCCTTTTGCATAGAGTCAACGCTAATAGCAAGATTTGTTTGTTGTAATTGAATTGCTTGCAATTGAGAAGATAGTATAGAGGTACAGCCAATCAAAGTGGTTTCTATTTGCAAAAATCCTCTTTCGATTGTGCGACAAATTTCTTCGGTAGCTTCGTCGATAGCATCAAGAATGCTATCTGTTTGTCGTTGCCTGTCCACTAATTGAAGTGCTTCTCGCAAGGTTAAGGCTCTGCCTGATTCAAAGTAAAATATCAAAAGGTCGATATTTTCCCAGTCTGCTGGATTTAAAAAATTACCGAATTGCTTTTTTAGTGAATTGTACATAGCTGAGCCAAACTTTTCATACTCAACAGCCTTTGCGTTGATTGAAGTGACGATACTATCATTTTTTTCCTTGAGATAAGTATAGCTTCTTTTTAAAGTTTCGAATCCAGGCTCAATTTTTTGATATTCTATTATGTCATTATCAGAAATTGGTATGTACTTGCCTGCGGAACTTAAGAAAGAAATGAATCCAAGAATAGCACAGACAACAGCAACTCCAGCAGGAGCCAGCATGCTAACAGGCCAAATCATCTCAACGCCTACAGCATCAAATATAAGAAATGTGATAATTGGTGAAATACCTGCAAGAACAAAAAAGACCTTTGCAACAGTATCAAAAAATTTTGCTCTTTTTTCTTGCTTCTCTTTAGCAACCTTAGCCTCGGAAATGGTCATGTTTAGATTTGCAAGCTCTTCATTTACCCTATTAATTATAACTTCATTTTTTGAAATTTCTTCACTAAGGCTTGTTTCTTTTGACGGGTCATATTGTTTGCAAATCTGTTGCCTTTCATTTATTGCATTATCTAACTCTTGGGACAAAAACGATATACCAGCCCTTAAGGTATAAAGCTTTTTGACTGCTTCCTCAATTTTTTCTCCTTGCTGTGGGTTGCAGTCACAGCCACATTTTTGGCAAAAGCGTCCGGTTACTTGATTGCCACAATTTTTACAAAAGTTCATTGTTTTTTCTCCTTCCAAATTTGTTTTAAAATAAAAAGTGCGTCCAACCGAGGTTGAACGCACCGAAAAACGCAGAACCCCAATTGTCGCCAAACAAACTCTGAGCAATTATGGGTTACATACTTATTTCAGACAGGGAACTACATTTTTACCAAATGTAAAAGGTCTAAAATAAGTATAGACAAAAAAGGGTATAGTTATCCCATAAAAAAACACCCAAAAATTGCATTATTCAGTTTGTTTGGCGAATTCATTATATCACAAAACTTATATGTTGTAAAGAGATATTTTGAAAAAATTGCAAAAACGAAGAAAACGTGATATAATAAAATAAATTAAAAAAAAGGAGAGAAAGTATGAGAAAAAGGGTAATATGTATTTTTGCTATGACCTTGCTTACTATTGGCTTGCTTTTTCTTTTCTCCTGCAACAAGGAAAACACTACCTCTGCATGTATTGACATTTTAAAAATAGGCAAGGCTGATTGTATTGTAATAAATACAGGTACAAAAATTGTAATGATAGACACGGGGGAAGAGGAAAATTTTGACGACATAAGCTTTTATATGAGCAAAAAGGGCTATGATAAAATAGACTGTCTAATTCTTACCCACTACGACAAGGACCATATAGGTGGAGCAGACAAGGTTATTTCTGCGTATCAGGTTACAAACGTTATTGAAAATGCTCAAAGCGATACCTCAATTGAATATATGAATTATCACAATAATTTGTATAGCAAGGACCAAACACCTCTAAAGCTAAATCAAGACTACACCTTTACCTATGATAGCTGTGAGTTTACAATCAACGTACCGAAGCAGAACAGATACGAGATAAAAAACGATAACAATTCCTCTCTTGTTGTTTCAATGAAATGTGGAGATAAGCGCTTCCTTTTCTGTGGCGATGCTATGGAGCTAAGGGTTGATGAGCTGATACAAGAGAGAATAGGACAGTACGATTTTGTAAAGCTACCACACCACGGAAGCTATCTTGAAAGCTATGAGGACTTTTTGAAAATGACAAAGCCTACGTATTCCGTAATAACCGACTCTAAGAAAAATCCTGCCGACGAACAAACACTTAACATATTAAGTGAGCATAACGTTTTGGTCTATGAAACAAGATATGGTACAGTTACCATAACAACAAACGGCACAGAAATCACAATAAAACAATAAAAATGCGACACTGTGTCGCATTTTTATTGTTATTCACAAGGAAATGGCAAGAAAGTGCTCTGCTTGTCTTTTTCGTATTCTAAAAGCTCGCAGAGGAGATTATTATCTCGGTGGGCATCAATTTTAGAATATTTACCTCGCTTGCCAATCTTTAAAACCTTACCAACGTGAAAGTAGCCAAACAAAAAGGGTGGCACGTGAGTGACTAAATCGTCAAGGTTTCTGACAACAGTAAAGTTATCCCAACGAGAAATTATGCTTTTGAAACGAAGCCCCCACAAAACACGAGGAGCACCAAAGCCGTAGCCAAAAATATTCCCACGCAAATCATCTCTGTTATACCAAATATATTCATAGCAAAGAGTAGCAAGCGCACCACCATGAGAATAGCCCACAACGTAAATTTTTTCGAGGGAAGTGTCTGAAATGTACCTTCCAATTGACCCTTCCATGCTTTTCCAAACCTTCAAAAAGCCTCGGTGGGCTAGCCACACTGTCTTACCCATTCTTTTGTAGGGCTTAGCAGGAAAGTCAAGATTGTTTTTCCAATCCACCTTGCCGTTTGACCCTTGAAAGTAGATAAATAGAATATTGCCACAACGACGAATAGCATAGTCGCCAAATTCTCCAACAGTTGTATATACAATATGAGTGCAATTATAAAACAATTTTGAAAGCTTATATTCCATAAAAACAGACACTCCTACGATAAAAAATGCAGAAACTAAGGTAAAAGCCTTTAATTTCTGCATTTTATTTCTTTTAATTTAGCACATTATATTTTATGCTAACAAGGGTGACTTGTTACTATCTTATGACTCTGGAGTTGGTACAACAACTGTTGCACCACTATCTGTCATAACGCTTGGTAGCTTGCCGTCCCACTTGTTAAGATATTCAAGATACTTCAGGTATTCGGAAATAAGCTTAACCTCATCGGCACTCTTGCCCTCAAAGTCAATCTCGTATTCAATTGCACTTGTGCCGTCCTCAAGATTGATTTCAACCTCGTTAATTTTAAAGCCTAAGGAACGAGCAACCTCAATAGACTTTAGCTTAATAGTTTCAGCCTCTGCCTCGGCAATCTTAATTTGTGCTTCAGCATCTGCCTCTGCCTGTGCAAGCTTAGCCTGTGCGTTTAGCTTAGCAACCTCAAGCTCCTTTTCTGCATTTACAATTGCAGTTTCCTTTTCGTACTCAGCCTTTAGTTTTTCCTGCTCGGCAATCATTTTGTTTTCAACAGTTGCCTCAAAGGCATCAGAGAAGTCGATATTTACAAGCACAACAGCCACAATATCAACATAATAGTTTTCGTCAATTGCTTCCTTTATTTTTGCCTCAACCTCAGGGGAAATTGAAGAGCGTGTTTCAATAATAGACATAGCAGAGTAGTTTGAAAGCACACTCTTTGCCTTTTCAACGGAAACGCTTTGTATTCTGTTTCCTAAAGTAGAAAGTGAGCCATACTTGTTCGCAATTTCAACAGCCTTAGAGGAGTCAATTTGCCATTGTATAGTCATCATTACGTCCATTGTTTGTGCATCCTTTGAGTAGGCAGCAGTTGTAATTTCGGAGTTTTGTACCTTTGCATCGTAAAGCTCGTAGGTTTCGGTTAGCCAAAAATCGAAATATGTACCAGAGGTCCTAACTCCCTTAGCCTCGCCAAGATGCTTAACCACTGCAATTTCACCTGTGTCAACTGTGTGAAAGCTTGGTGGCACCAAGAACAAAACAACCAAAAGCACACAGGCAACAATAAGTGCAACTCTTTCGCCAATTCCCAAAGGAATTGTAACTCCCTTAGCACTCTTTCCAAGTCCCTGTCTTGCCTTGCTTTGCTTGAAAACAACTAAGCCAAAGCAGAAGGCAATTCCTACAACAAGCAAAAATCCAATTATAAATCCAATTTGCATAAATATATACCTCCGTTTGCAAAAAGTCGTATCCTCGATACTAAGAAAATTATACTACTAACGTAGAGAATTGTCAATATTTTGCACCCTTTGTTTACATTAATGTTTCATTTATTATAAATAAGGACTTGTATTTCAAAAATTAAAATGATATTATTAATATATATTAAATGTAGGAGAATTGTTATGTACACCTTTAAGGATTTAGAAAAGTACTTAGATACAATATTAGTAAAGGAAAAGGTCCCTGGCTTTGATTGTAAAATCTATCACAAGGGCAAGGAGGTTTTCCGTTATTTCAATGGCTTTTCTGACAGAGAAAACCAAATTAAAATGAATGGTAAGGAATTTTACTATATATATTCTGCCTCAAAGCCAATTACCTGTGCAGTTGCACTTCACGCCTTTGAGGAGGGTGCATTCCTTCTTCACGAGCCTGTATGGTGGTACTTGCCTGAATTTAGAGATTGCAAGGTAAAGGAAACACAGCCTGACGGAAGTGTAAAGCTTGTTCCTTTGGAAAGAGATATTAGAATACAGGACCTTTTTGCAATGTCCGCTGGCTTAAATTATGATTGTGGCAATCAGCACATAAAGGACGTAATTGAAAAAACCGAAGGAAGAGCACCCACAAGAGAAATTGTAAAGGGTATTGCAAAAATTCCATTAGAATTTCAACCAAGAAATGATTTTTGTTATAGCCTTTGTCACGATGTGCTTGCATGTCTTGTTGAGGTAACAACAAAAACTCGCTTTTCTGATTATGTAAAAAGGGTAGTTTTAGACCCCCTTGGAATGAACGATACTACATATAGAATAAATGATGAAATTCTTTCCAAAATGATGCAACAATATCGCCACAACTGCGAAACAGGGGAAACGGACCTTGTTGGTAAGAAAAACGATTACATTTTTGGTACAGAATACGACAGCGGTGGAGCTGGCATCATTACCACAATGGACGATTATAGCAAGTTTGCTTATGCTATGGCGCATGGTGGTGTTGGTATGAATGGCGCAAGGATTTTATCAAAATCTACTATTGATTTAATGAGAACAAACGTTTTGGACGGCAAAAGGCTACAAACCTTTAGGTCGTGGGACTCAAACGTAGGCTACGGCTACGGCTTCGGAGTAAGAACAAAGATAGACCAAGGACTTGGTGGTAGCTTAACCTCAATTGGAGAATTTGGCTGGGATGGTGCAGCAGGCACACTGATCTCTGTTGACCCAGACAGAGAGCTGGCTATCGTGTATATGCAACAGATGTTGAATCCACTCCATGAGGCAACTCATCCAAGAATAAAGAATTTTACAGCATTAGCATTAGGTTATTAATTGAAAACAGGCAGAGAAAAGCTTTCTCTGCCTGTTTTTTTGCCAAAATGACCGATTGAATAGAGAGTTTAATATTATTAAGATTAAAAAAATATGCAAAATGATAGGCTTCGAATGAATATATTCACGGATAATCTGAAAAGTAGTGAATAAGCTGAAAATTTATTCATTTTAGACTTTTGCCTTTATTCATCGAAAAAATTAATTGTTAAATTTTTAAGAATTTTTGAAGTTTTCATTACATTAGTTGACTAACATAATTTGTTATTTTTGCACAATCATATTAGACAAGTGCCAATTATCGAGCTTTCCACTAAATTTTGTTGAAAAAAACTTTTGGGTGTGGAAAACTTAGTGGAAAACGTGGAAAAGTCAAGTGTTTATTGAGTGGGTTTTCAACTTTTCCACACCCTGACCCGTTGAAAAGTTGAAAAATCGGGTTGATTTTCTACAAGTGAATAAAATCAAAGGTGTAGAAAAATAAAAATTTTAACTTTTCCACTTGACATGAATATATTCAAAAAAATCATTTTGAAAAAAGTGAATAATTTGTCGATTATTAAAATTGCACAAAAAATCACCCTCTGAACCACAATATAATCGTACCTACATACAATGCGTACGAAGCTATTAAATCGCTCAAATATTTGTCTGCTCTTGGTAATATGTATAGCTTCTCATAAAGACTATTATCGCATACAAGAAGCTCAATCAGGATTAGACAACCAAGAATTATAAAAATTGATAAAAGCTTCAAGGTGGAAATTAAGTATTTGTTTGCTTGTTTATTCATAATGCTCCTCCATTACTTAAAATTGTATCAAATCCTTGTAGAATAATCAACGAGCAATATTTTCCATTACTTATTACAAAAAATCAAATTAAGTCCACATTTTAACAAAAAAATTAAAATCTATATAAGGTCACCTTGATTTATAAGTAAAGGACAAAAGAAATCTGTAAAATTGTAAGGGTAATTCAAAGAGCAGAGGAACATTATGGCAATCTACAAGTTAATTCGCAAAGACAAAAGGAACAACTTAAAATTTACATTAAGCTGGAGTAATAATGAATTTTCAATTTTAATCAGGGAAAAGATAGGTAAAAGAATTATAAGCTCAAGAGTAAAGGGTGTAGCATCTGACGTAAGATATGCTATTACGATATTTGAGCAGGTAACAAGGAATTGCACAAATGCTCAGGTCATAAACGACTTAATAATTGAAATTGAAGCTAAGCATAATATGTTGATTTTGTGAAGAACCGCTGAAATATGCGGTTTTTATTTTTTTACTATTGCATTTTAAAAAAAAGTATAGTATTATAATAAAGAAAAATTTAAAAAGGAAGACTAAACAATGCACTTAGACACTAAAATTGGCAAGGCAATAGAGGTGTATAAAATGGATGAGCTTTATGAGGGAGCAGTTATTGGCTTTTCTGGTGGAGCTGATTCTTCGGCACTGTTACATTATCTAAAGGACAAAACAAAAAATCTTTTGTGTGTTCACATCAATCATTTAATTCGTGGAGAGGAAGCCCTGAGGGACGAATATTTTTGCAAAAGCGTTTGCGAAAAATATGGTGTTAAATTCGCCTCGTTTAGAGTTGACATTCCAGCTCTTGCAAAGGAAAGACATAAGGGAATTGAGGAAACTGCACGAGAGGAAAGATACAGAATTTTCAATGGACTTTTAAAACAGCATCCTGAATATAAATGTATCGTAACAGCTCACACCGCTAATGATAATGCAGAAACTATTCTGTTTAACCTGACAAGAGGAAGCGGTGCAAATGGAATCTCTGGAATACGACCTGTAATTGGAAGCATAAGACGACCACTAATTTATGCAACGAGAGAGGATATTCTTGAATATTGCAAGGAGCATCAAATTGATTTTGTAAATGATTCAACAAACAAGGACACAGATTACACACGTAACTACATTAGACACACAATAATTCCAGGACTTGAAAAAATCAATCCTAATCTTGTAGATGCTTGCACAAGATTATCTGATACTCTAAGAGAGGACAGAGAATATTTTGATAAGATTGTAAATGAGCTTTTTGAAAAGGAAGGAATTACCGATAAGCTGAGCTTGGATTTAGCAAATCGCCTTGACTCCCCAATTTTGTCAAGAATGCTTATCAGACTTTGTGGCGACAAGCTTGATTACAAATCAATTCAAGGCTGTGTAAAGCTTATTAAACAGGGTAGCACAGGTAAGCTTATTAATCTTGCTCACGGAGTTACCTTTAAAATTGAAAGGGATTACGCACAATTTATCAGTACAAGCGACCTTGAAAGCATTGAATATAAATATTCTCTTGCAAAGGGACTAAACTATATTGCAGAGATTGACACCTATCTTGCACTTGATACAAGTGAGTGTCCAAGTGGCTACATTGAGTCAAGCTATAATGGACTTGCAAAAAAAGACCTTATAGGCGACCTTTATGTAAGAAGCAAGGCAGACGGGGATACAATATTTCAAGGCAAGATGACAAAAAAGCTTAAAAGAATTATGACTGATAAGCATATTCCATCACATTTAAGGGCAAAAATGCCAATAGTTTGCGACGAAAATGGCATTGTGGTAGTGCCAGGAGTTGCCATTCGTGATGGAGTAAAGGGCACAGATATCACCTTGAAGGTGTATATTAAGCAAGCAGATGTGGAAAAATGAAAGGGATATAGCCCTTTAAATTGATTTTGAAATACTAAATGGTACGGAGGAATAAATGAAAAAGAAAAATGGTCTTTTTTCTGTTATTTTCTATTTGGGCTTAACAACCATTGCAATAATAATTGCTATTACCATTGCAACAATGATGAGCTCAAGTAATAGCGAAAAATACGTTTATAGCGATGTTTTGGCAGAGTTTGAAAATAACAGAGTATACGAATACGTATATGACGGAAACAAAAATACCCTTACAATGCTTCTTAAGGAGGACAAAAACGGCGATGGAGTAATCGACGAGGAAACCGACGGTAAGAAGGAAGAGGAAAAAGAGGTATGGACAGTAACCTACGAATTTAAGGACAGAGAATATTATCTATTCTTCGGCTTCTATCTTGGTAGAGAGGGCGACCTTGATCGTATTCAACAAAATCTTGCTGAAAACGATGTAATTAGCAATTTAACTAAAACCGAGCACATAACTGCCAATCCAACTCCTTGGATTTTGGAGTATTTGCCGATTATAATAATCGTTGGCGTTTTAATCTTTGTATTTATCTTTTCAATGCGTTCAGCAAATGGAAAGATGTCAGGCTTTGGTAAATCTAAGGCTAAAAATGTTGCAGAAAATAACATAAAGGTTACCTTTGCCGACGTTGCAGGCGCAGACGAGGAAAAGGAAGAGCTTTGCGAGGTTGTTGAATACCTTAAGAATCCAAGTAAATTTACACATTTAGGTGCAAGAATACCACACGGCGTATTGCTTGTAGGCCCTCCAGGTACAGGTAAAACCTTACTTGCAAAGGCAGTAGCAGGCGAGGCTGGAGTTCCATTCTTCTCGATGTCAGGCTCTGACTTTGTTGAAATGTATGTTGGTGTAGGTGCTTCAAGAGTAAGAGATTTATTCGAGCAAGCAAGAAAAAATCCTGCTGCAATAATCTTTATTGACGAAATTGATGCAGTTGGACGTCAAAGAGGTGCAGGCCTTGGCGGTGGCCATGACGAAAGAGAGCAAACTCTTAACCAATTGCTTGTTGAAATGGACGGCTTTGATGGTCATTCTGGCATTATCGTAATGGCAGCAACTAACCGTCCTGACATTCTTGATTCAGCTTTATTAAGACCAGGTCGTTTTGACAGACAGGTAACAATAGGCTACCCTGATATTGCAGGCAGAGAGGCAATTTTAAAGGTACATTCTAAGGGCAAGCCCTTTGAAAATAACGTTGATATGCATCAGGTTGCTCAAACAACTGTTGGCTTCACAGGTGCAGATCTTGCTAATCTTCTTAATGAGGCTGCACTCTTGGCAGCAAGACGTGGTAAGGCATTAATCGGTATGGAAGAAATCGAGGATGCTATGATTAAGGTTACAGTCGGCACTCAAAAGAAGGCAAGGAAGATGAGCGACAAGGAAAGAAGAAATACAGCTATTCACGAGGCTGGACACGCAATTCTTTCACACATTCTTCCAACTCAGGAAAAGGTTACACAAATTTCAATTATTCCAAGTGGAAGAGCACTTGGCTATACACTTACCCCACCTGCTGAGGACAAATACAGCGAGTACAAGCAGGAAATGAAGGAAAGAATAGCTATGATGCTCGGTGGACGTGTGGCAGAGCAATTGATCTTTGAGGACTACACAGGTGGTGCATCAAATGATATTTTAAGAGCTACACAGGTTGCAAGAAAGATGGTTACTGTATATGGTATGAGTGAGCTTGGAACAATTCACTTTGGCTCTGAGCATAGTAGTGATGCAGTATTCTTAGGTAGAGATTTTTCATCTACACCTGATTATTCTGAAACCACAGCCTACAAGATTGACCAAGAAATTAAGAAGATTGTTGATGAGGCATACGAGCTTGCAACAAAAATTCTTACAGAAAATAAGGATAAGCTTAACTTTATCGCTGACTTCCTACTTAAGAACGAAACAATGGACAGTGAGCAATTTGAGCTTGCTATGCAGGACGGCGTAACTATGGAGGATGTTGAAAATCTGCTTACAGCAAAGAAAAAGAGAAGCCTTGAGGAAAATCAAAAGAGAAAGGAAGCTCTTGAAGAGGAAAAGCGTAAGCAAGAGGAGGCTCGTCGCAAGATGGAGGAGGCACTCGGCATCAAACCAGATGATGACGAGGACATCACTCCAATCGTTATAACACCATTGCCCAAGGAGTCAAACGAGGAAAAGCCAAATGAAATTAAAGAAGGCGATTCTCAAGAGGCACAAGGCGAGGGGGACTCTGACCCTGACGACAAGCCACAGGATAACTGATAAAAAGCTTCCTATTTATTGTAATTATCTTAATATAATTACTAACTTAATTATTCAATCAGATATAACAGAGATGGGTATAAATATATCCGTCTCTGTTTTTGTTTTAGTCAACAAAATAGAAAAATAATAGAAATCAAGTGTCGTATGTATAGTTTTTTACATTTCTACATTATTATTAATAATAGAAATGGACATAATGCACAAAAAAAGCTTTTAAATATTGTGTATTTGTCCAAAAACGCACAAAGTCTATTGACAGATAGGAACAAATATTATATAATAAAAGCGTGAAAAAATATTGATTTCAAGGAGTAAATCATGAAAAAGAAAATACTAATCGCATTAGCAGTTCTTGCATTGGTAGTATGTGTATTTGCATCATGTGGTGGCTGTGAGCATAATTTTGTAGCCAATGATGAAACCAACACAGCAACATGTACAGAGCCAGGTCAAGTAACTCACGTTTGCTCACTATGTGGAGCAGAAGAAGTAAGAGATTCAACAGCAAAGGGTCACAACCTTGACACAGTAAACTACACAGAGGTTAAAGCAACCTGTATGACTGGTGGTTACACAGAGGTAAAGTGCTTGGACTGTGATTACACAGAAAGGCAACGTGAAACAAACCCTGACAAAACGAATGGACACAAGTACGCTCCAGACACAGCACCTGCTACATGTCTTACACCTGGTTGGGAAACCTCCATTTGTGAGCTTT
Source organism: Clostridia bacterium (assembly GCA_017473085.1). Lineage (GTDB taxonomy): Bacteria > Bacillota > Clostridia > Oscillospirales > CAG-272 > RGIG2000. The sequence goes on along the minus strand of JAFUNF010000025.1, from coordinate 13,219 downwards.
GTGAGCAAGAGGGCTACGACGGAAAGGTTCTTCCAGAACTTGGTCATACATACGAAAGATTAGAGCCAACTGGTATCGAAATCATTCTTCCAAAGTGTGAGGTTGATGGTTATGTAGTATATACATGCCAAGACCCAACATGTAATGAAACAGTTAATGGCTACACAGTAACAAAGGAAATCAAGGACCTTGAAGCTGGTACTGATGATGATAAGGCACTTGCAGCAACTCTTATCGCTCTTGAGCATGAGTTTACTGTAAAGGTTGATGCAGAGTCTGTTGCTCCAACATGTACAACAGTTGGTTACATTATGTATGCATGTGCAAACGGATGTGACGCTGAGCACGTTAAGAGCGCAGATATTCCTGCACTTGGACATACCTACGACAGAGTAGATGGCACACAGGTTTACGTAACAACACTTGAGCCAACCTGCTGTGACGAGGGTCTTGAAAAGGCTAAATGTCAAGAATGTGAAACATTCTCTGAGACATATCAAAATGTTCTTCCAGAGGTTGCACACTTCACAGGTAAGGGTGGCGACTCATATACAGGTGTTACATACCACGCGGCTACATGTACAACAGATAGCTACTGGGATGTTAAATGTACACTTGATCCTGATTGTATCTACCCTGGTACAAGAGCAGATTTATTAGATGAAGAAAAAGCTGAAAACCCTGATAAGCCATTTGTAGCAGCTCTTAAGCATGACTGGGTACTTGACGAGTCTGTATTGACTGCAGGTCAACCAACCTGTTACACAGAGGGACACTGGCAGTTTAAGTGCTCACGTGACTGTGGCGTTGACACAGCTTACGAGGTTGAGCTTCAGGCTGACCCTGACTATGCAAATGTAACTGATAAGACACCTATTGAGGCTAAGCACACTTACGTTCTTGGCGAATACAAGGTAGGTCCTACCTGCGTAACTCGTGGTGTTTACACATGTACAAACACACTTTGTGGTAAGGACTTCACAAGCTATGATGATGACGTAATTTACGATTACCACGAAAACAATGATATCGTTCATTCAAGCGAATATATCGCAGAAAATGGTGTAATTGCTCCTACATGTCATAGCGAGGGCTACACAATTTACGTATGTAACAACGATCCTAACTGTCCATACACAGAAAAGGGCTCATACGTTGCTAAGACAAATCACAACTTTGCAGCTGTAACAGATGATGGCGTACTTACATGTACAGATATCAACTGTAAGCTTTCATACATCAACATTACAACAGTTAAGGATAAGACTGTGTCTGATTTCTGTCTCTGTGGTAAGTGTGAGGATACAGTTACCTGTGGTGGTTCAATTACCTCTATCGGTACAACAAAGCCAACTGCTCCAGAAGCTTTGACTGCTGAAACAACGTACACAAAGACACTTGATGCTGATAGCAATCTTGGTCTTGGCTTGATTGAGCTTAAGGGTGTTGCTGGCACAACATATACTGTTAAGGTATACAACACAGCTGGAGAAGAAATTACAGACCTACTCACATCACTCAACGTAAGCAATGAAAACGGTGCAACCGCATACATTTGCCTATATGAGGTTGAGGATGTAGCTAAGGTTGAAATCACAGCATCTGCTGATGCAACAGTTTCATTCTACAAGATCGTAAATGACTAATTAACAATCAAAGAACCAACGGATTTCCGTTGGTTCTTTATTTTTATTCATAGAAAAAAGACTAAAAATGAATATATGCAAGAAAATATGAAAATAATTCACAAAATCTAAAATTTACTTAAAAATTATTCAATATATAGGCTTTAGATATTGACATTTTAACAATATTATTTTATAATTATATATTATAGTTTGATATATATAATTAAAGTATTGATATGAGGAAAAGAAATGAACGAGCTTGAAATCGCAAGAAAAACCATAAGCGAGCTTGATGCCCAAATAGCAGAGCTTTTTGAGAAAAGAATGGAAGCGTCCGCCCTTGTTGCTAAGTACAAAAAGAAGCATGGGCTTAACATTCTTGACACCTCAAGAGAGAACGAGGTTATTTTAAAGAATACAAAGCATATAAAGGACCCTGTTATAAAGGAATACTATGTTGAGCTTTTAAAGGAAACGATGGCACTTTCAAGAGCCTACCAATCAAGACTTAATGAGGGTATGCGTATAGCTTACTGTGGTGTTGAGGGTGCTTATGCTCATATCGCATCTAAAAAAATGTTCCCAAATGCAATTTATGTAGCCTACAAAAGCTTTGAGGACGCATATTTTGCAACACAAAATGGCGAGTGCGATGTGTCAGTTTTGCCAATTGAAAATAGCTACGCAGGTGATGTTGAAACAGTAATGGACCTTCTTTTTACAGGTAACCTATATACAAACCAAATCTGCAATTTGGAAATTGACCATTGCTTAGTAGCTAATAAGGGTGCAACTCTAAGCAGTATAAAAACAGTTGCAAGCCACCCACAAGCCCTTGCACAATGTAAGGAATATATTGACACAAACGGCTATGAAATGCAAAGCTTTACCAACACAGCATTAGCTGCAAAGATGGTAAAGGAGTCGGGCAGTGTTGAAATTTGCGCTATTGCATCAGAGGAAACTGCAAAGATACTTGACCTTGAAATTTTACAAAGAAGAATAAATACAAGTAGAACAAATACTACTAAATTTATTGCACTTTCTCGTTCATATAACAGGCTTGACTCCTCTAAGAGAAAGATGAATGAGCATTTTATGCTTGTGTTTACTGTTAAGAACGAGGCAGGCTCACTTGCTAAAACTATTGATATTATCGGTTCACACGGCTTCAATATGATAAATCTTCACTCTCGCCCAATGAAGGAGCTACTTTGGAATTATTATTTCTTTGTGGAGGCAGATGGCAATCTACAAACACAAGAGGGCGAAAAAATGCTTAAGGAGCTTGAGCAAAATTGCGATAGACTAAAGGTCGTAGGCTCCTATTTAACAGACTAAAAAGGAGAAATTGCTATGGTTTTGCACGTAAACACAAGCGAGGCAGGATATGATATAATCCTTGAGCGTGGCTCACTGGAAAGGGTAAGCGAATATTTTAACCTAAATAGGAAAGTCCTTATTATAACCGATAGTGGTGTGCCAATGGAATATGCACTTACAGTACAAAGGCAATGCAAGGAAGCTTATATTCACGTGCTCGATGCGGGAGAGCAAAGCAAAAGCATAGACAATTATATAAAGGCGTTACAGGTCTTAGTCGATATGGGTATGACAAGAACCGACTGTGTCGTTGCAGTTGGTGGTGGCGTTGTTGGAGATTTTTCTGGCTTCGTTGCCTCAACCTATATGCGTGGTATAGACTTTTACAATATACCAACAACATTTTTGTCACAGGTTGATAGTTCAATAGGTGGCAAGGTGGCAATTGACTTTATGGGTGTTAAAAACATAGTTGGTGCATTTTATCAGCCTAAGGGTGTTTTAATTGATTCAAATACACTTAAAACTCTCGATAAAAGACAGCTTCACGCAGGACTTTGCGAGTCTATTAAGATGTCAGCCACAAGCAACAAGGAGCTGTTTGAGCTAATTGAAAACAGTACAAGCATAGATAATGACCTTGATGAAATTATTGAAAAATCTCTTATCATAAAAAGAGATGTTGTAGAAAAGGACCCAAAGGAAAAGGGCTTAAGGCGTGTGCTTAATTTTGGTCACACAATAGGTCACGGAATAGAGTCTAAATATGGCTTAAAGGGTTATCTACACGGGGAGTGTGTCGGCATGGGTATGCTTCCAATGTGTGAATCAAGCGTTAAGCAAAGAATAAAAGCGCTTTTGAATAAGTATCAAATCCCAACAGATATAGACCTTGCAAACGAGGATATAATGGACTATATCAAAAAGGACAAAAAAGCAAGTGGTAATCAAATTACAATTGTATATGTTGAAAAGATTGGTACCTTTGAGCTTAAGAAAATTGAAATTGAAGAAATTCAGAAATATATTAAAAGAGGCTTATAATTATGAAAAATACCTTTGGAAATAATATTAGCCTGACATTGTTTGGCGAAAGTCATGGTGAGGCTATTGGTGCAGTTATCGACGGACTCTGCGCAGGTATTGAAATAGATGAAGGATTTATAAAGGAACAGCTTTCTAAAAGAAGACCAAGTGGAAATACAGATACTCCCCGAGTGGAAATGGACGAATTTAAGATTGTAAGTGGTGTTTTTAACAAAAAGACAACAGGCACACCAATTGCAATTATAATACCTAATACAAACACAAATAGCAAAGCGTATAATTATGGCATTGCTCGTCCTTCACACGCAGACTATACTGCCTTTGTTAAGTATGGTGGCAACGAGGACTATCGTGGTGGAGGACACTTCTCAGGAAGAATTACAGCTGCTCTTGTGTGTGCAGGTGCAATATTGCTCCAAGCATTAAAGGGGGTAGGCGTAAAAATCGGCACTCACATTCTCTGTTGTGGAGAAGAAAAAGACACCTCCTTTAGTGTGAATAGCCGTGATGTAGAAAAGGAAATTGACAAGCTAAACGCAAGAGAAAATGAGGCTATTCCACTTTTGAGTGATTGTAGCGATAAAATCAGAGAGGTTATAAGAAAAGCCTCAGAAAACAAGGATAGTGTTGGTGGAGTATTGCAAACTGCAATAGTTGGTATGCCTGCTGGCGTTGGCGAGCCTTGGTTTGACTCGGTTGAGAGTATGCTTTCCCACGTGCTTTTCTCCATTGGTGGAGTAAAGGGTGTTGAGTTTGGTAGTGGCTTTGAAATGGCAAAAATGTTAGGTAGCCAAGCAAATGACGTATTTAGATACGATGAAAATGGAAATGCTTATACTGAAACAAATAACAATGGTGGAATTAATGGTGGTATAACTAATGGAATGCCAATCATATTCAATTCAGCTATAAAGCCAACTCCATCAATTGCACAAAAGCAAGAAACGATTGATTTTCTGAATAAGAAAAACACCACTCTTGAGGTAAAGGGAAGACACGACCCAGCTATTATAAGGCGTGCTTGTGTTGTTGTAGATAGTGCCTGTGCCCTTGTAATGTGTGACTTGCTTGCATCAACCTATGGCACAAGCGTATTTAAAAGGGGAATTAAATAATAAATGAAATACGGACTAATAGGAGAGCATCTTAAGCATAGCTTCTCCAAGGCAATACACGAGCAAATTGGCGACTACGTGTATGAAATTCTTGAAATTGAGCCACATAATGTAGAAGCCTTTATGAAGAAAAAGGACTTCTGTGGAATAAATGTAACTATACCATACAAGGAAACTGTAATACCTTATCTTGATTACATAGACGATAGTGCAAAAAAGATAGGTGCAGTAAACACAGTTGTAAACAGAGATGGCAAGCTATATGGCTATAATACCGATTACTCTGGTATGCGTGCCTTGGTTATGCGTATAGGACTTGAAATTAAAAATAAAAAGGTGCTTATCATTGGTACAGGTGGTACGTCAAAAACTGCAACCGCAGTTGTTTCTGACCTTGGTGCTAAGGAAATAATTTACGTTTCTAACATAAGCGTTGAGGGTGCCTTGACATATGAGGAGGTTTACCAAAATCACAGGGATGTTGAGATTATTTTCAATACCTCACCTGTGGGTATGTATCCTAAAAATGAACACTCCCCCATTGATTTAGAGAGATTTCCTTCTCTTGAGGGTGTTTTAGATGTAGTTTATAATCCGATTAGAACTAAGCTTGTTCAAAAGGCTAAGTCCCTTGGTCTAAAGAGTGAGGGTGGACTTTATATGCTTGGCGCACAGGCTGTATATGCTTATCAGCATTTTACAGGCACCCCTGTTTCCGTTGAGCTTTGTGATAAGGTCTTTAAAAATGTTTTAAGTGAAAAGGAAAATATAGTCCTTATTGGTATGCCCTCAAGTGGCAAAACAACAATAGGCACCATTCTTGCAGAAAAAACAGGAAAGACTCTTGTTGATACCGACAAGGTAATCGTTGAAAATGCAGGCTGTGATATTCCCACAATTTTCAAGAGTCAAGGCGAAAGCAAATTTCGTATGTTAGAAACCGAAGCTATAAAAGAGGTTTCAAAGCAAAATGGAATAATTATTGCAACAGGTGGTGGTGCAATTCTTAAAAAGGAAAACGTTGACTACCTAAAGCAAAATGGCACACTATATTTTCTTGACAGAGACCTATCCCTTCTTTTGCCCACAGAGGATAGACCCCTTTCAAGCGATAAGGAAGCAATTGAAAAAAGATATAATGAAAGATACCCAATTTATTGTCAAGTTGCAGATGTTAAGGTAAATGGCAACCTAACAGCAAATGAGGTAGCAGAATTAATACTCAAGGAGCTTGAGAAATGAAATTCCTAATAATAAACGGACCTAACCTGAATATGCTTGGCATAAGAGAGCCAGGTATTTATGGCAATGGCACCTACGAGGAGCTTAAAATGCGTATAACTGACCACTCGGTAACAGTCGGTGTAGAGGTTGAGATTTTTCAGTCCAACCACGAGGGCGTACTTGTTGATAAGCTTCAGGAAGCATACTTTAAGAAAATTGACGGTATTGTTATAAACCCAGCAGCATACACTCATACAAGTGTTGCACTGCTTGATGCACTAAAGTCAATTGCAATCCCAACAGTAGAGGTGCATATTTCTAAGGTTGAGGAAAGAGAGGACTTCAGACAGATAAGCTATGTAAGACAAGCAGTTATCAAAACAATAACAGGTAAGGGCTTTGACGGATACCTTGAGGCAATTGATTATTTAAAGGATTATATAGAAAAAAATGAACGTAAGGCTACAAAAATCTAAGGCAAAGGGTACAATATACGCACCACCCTCCAAAAGCTATGCACACAGGCTATTAATCGCCTCTATGCTGGCACAGGGCAAGGGACAGGTTGACGGAATTACCGATAGCTTAGATATGAAGGCAACTCTTAATTGCATTAGTGCCTTAGGAGTTGAATATGAAAAAAAGGAAAATACTGTTTTTATAAATGGTGGACCAAGAAGACACCAAAAGCCAATTCTTAATTGCCATGAAAGTGGTAGCACGCTTAGGTTTTTTATTCCTATTGCACTTGTTTTCTCGACAGAGTGTCGCTTTTTAGGTACTGAAAGGTTAATGTCAAGAGGACTTGATGTCTATTTTGATATTTTCAAGGAGCAAGGAATAGAGTACACCTTGAATAAGGACTCCTTAGAAATAAAGGGACAGCTAAAGCCATCTACCTTTAAGGTCAGAGGAGATATTAGCAGTCAGTTTATTACAGGCTTGCTTTTCGCACTTCCGTTACTTAATGGCGACAGTAAAATTGAAATAACTACACCTCTTGAAAGTAAGGCTTATGTTGACATAACCCTTGAGGTTTTGAAAACCTATGGCATTGAAATTGAAAGACAACAAAGCACCTTTTTAATAAAAGGAAACCAAAAATATAAGAGCTTGTGTGTAAGTGCAGAGGGAGATGCCTCTAATAGTGCATTTCTTGATGCGTTTAACGTAATTGGCGGAGACGTGTCTGTTTTAGGTCTTAATGAAAGCACAATTCAGGGCGACTACGTATATAAAAAGCTCTTTGAACAATTAAAAAATACTACTCCAACAATAGATTTGTCTGATTGTCCCGACTTAGGTCCTATTACCTTTGCCTTAGCCTCCTCCTGCAATGGTGCAACTATTACAGGTATTAGGCGTCTTAGAATAAAGGAAAGTGACAGAGTTGAGGCTATGGCAACAGAGCTTAGAAAGTTAGGCTGTGAAATAGATACCCTTGAAAACTCCGTGGTAATAAAGGGTGGAATAAGGGAGCCAAGTGAAATTCTAAAGGGGCACAATGACCACAGAATAGTAATGGCACTTTCTGTATTGTGCACCATTGTTGGAGGCGAAATCGAAGGGTGCGAGGCAGTTAATAAAAGCTACCCACACTTCTTTGAGGACTTAGAGACCTTAGGAATTTTCCTTGAAAGGAAGATATAGCAATGAAAATTATAAATGATGTAAAATTCTTAATAGTCGGTCTTGGCTTAATAGGTGGTAGCTATGCACAGGCACTAACCGACTTAGGCTATGAGGTAGGTGCAATTACAAGAAGCCAGTCCTCAATTGACTATGCAAAGGAAAAGGGGCTTATTGCCCATGGCACAACTGAGATAAAAGAGGAATACATAAAGCAATTTGATGTTGTTGTATTTGCTCTCTATCCAAAGGTGCTAATTGAATGGCTCGAAAAATATCAATCCTACTTTAAGAGTGGTGCGTTGATAACCGACGTTACAGGTGTTAAGGGTCCTGTTGTATACAAAATACAGGATATGCTAAGAGATGACGTTGAGTTTGTTGGCGCACACCCTATGGCAGGTAAAGAGGTTTATGGCGTGCAAAATGCAGATAAGAGCATTTTTAGAAACGCAAACTACATAGTAACTCCAACAGATAAAAATACAAAGCAGGGAATTGAGGCGTGCTGTCAGCTTGGTAAGCTTTTAGGCTTTAAAACTATTGCTGAGCTAAGCCCAGAAAAGCACGATGAGATGATTGGCTTTCTTTCTCAGCTTACTCACTGTATCGCAGTTTCCTTAATGACCTGTAAGGAATCCCGTGACCTTGTAAATTATACAGGTGACTCCTTCCGTGACCTTACTCGTATTGCAAAAATCAATGAGGATATGTGGTGCGAGCTATTTTTACTAAACAAGGGTGAATTGCTTTCTCAAATGGATTTATTCATTGAGAAGTTTAAGGAATTAAAAGAGGGTATTGAAAACGAGGATACCGAAAAAATTAAGTCTATCATGAGAACCTCGACCGAGCGTCGAAGCTACTTTGATAAAAAATAAATTAAATGGCATATATAAGAAAGGAAAATACAAAATGAACATGAATTTCAAACGCAAGCTACCAATTCCAATGGAAGTTAAGGGAATGTACCCACTCTCAGAAGAGGGCGCTAAGATAAAGGCACAAAACGATGCAGAAATTGCAAAGGTATTTAATGGTGAAAGCGACAAGCTCGTGCTTGTTATCGGTCCTTGCTCAGCAGATAGAGAGGACGCAGTTTTAGACTACATTTCAAGACTAAGAAAGGTACAAGAGGTAGTTAAGGACAAGATTATTATCATTCCAAGAATTTACACAAATAAGCCAAGAACAACAGGCGATGGCTACAAGGGAATGCTCCACCAGCCAGACCCAAATAAGGACCCAGATATGCTTGAGGGACTTATTGCTATAAGAAAGCTACATATGAAGGCTATTGAGCAAACAGGCTTCACCTGTGCTGACGAAATGCTTTATCCATACAATTACAGATACATTGACGACCTTTTGTCCTACGTTGCAATCGGTGCAAGATCTGTTGAAAATCAGGAGCATCGCTTGACAGCAAGTGGACTTGACATTCCTGTTGGTATGAAAAACCCAACAAGTGGTGACATTTCTGTTATGATGAACTCAATCACAGCAGGACAACACTCACACACATTTATTTATCGTGGCTGGGAGGTTGAGTCTAAGGGTAACCCACTAACTCACGCAATTCTTCGTGGATACGTAAATAGCCACGGACAGTCCTTGCCAAACTATCACTACGAGGACTTAATCAACCTTTGCGAAACCTATGCAAAGACCAACCTTCAAAACCCAGGTGTAATCATTGATACCAACCACGCAAACTCAGGTAAGAAGTGGGCAGAGCAGGTAAGAATTGCAAAGGAGGTTCTCCATAGCACAAGACACAACGAGGACGTTTGCAAGCTTGTTAAGGGCTTTATGATTGAATCCTATATTGAGGACGGCAACCAAAAGCCAGACGGATGCGTTTACGGTAAGTCAATCACAGACCCATGCCTTGGCTGGGAAAAGACCGAAAGACTTATCCTTGATATTGCAGACCTAAGGAAATAATAAAGAAACGGAAGTGATAAAATGACGAATAGAAAACTTAAGCTAATAGCAATAGCTTTGCTTGTAGTTATTCTTGCAATGTCGATTTTATCGCTTCCTTTTATTTCTTGTCATCATTGCACAGCTGAGGGCGATGTCTTATGTACCGTTTGTCAAGCCTACAAGGATAGTACAAGCAACGATTACGTTGTAGGTGTGAGCCTTGCGTTTTTCGTGCATATGCTTTTGCTACTTGTTAGCTTGCTACTCTACACATGCCCAAGTCAAATACATTTATCATTGATTGCCCTAAGAGTAAAGCTCTCCGATTGATTTTATTGATGCTTCAATAAAATTCAAAAGGAGAAAAAATAATGATAGAAATAAAAGGTGTAACAAAAAGATTTTTAAATGAAACTGAAATAGAATATAAGGACATTACCTTTGAAACAGGTAAGTCCTATATGCTTTTAGGAGCAAGTGGTTGTGGAAAATCAACCCTTCTTAATATAATAGCGGGAATAATATCCCCAACAAGTGGCTCTGTTATAATAGACGGAGTTAATATGCAAGAAAAAAGCCAAAAGCAACGAGATAAATTCCGTATAGAGAAAATCGGATATATATTTCAAGATTTTAAGCTGATAAACGAAATGACGGTCCTTGATAATATTAACATTCTTAATCTTGAGGGCGTAAATACTCAAAACGCACCTGAGTTGCTTAATGAATTAGGCTTAAGTGACAAGAAAAATAGCAGGATTAAGCATCTGTCAGGGGGACAAAAGCAACGAGTAGCAATCGCAAGAGCACTTGTGAAAAAGCCCGATATAGTCTTAGCAGACGAGCCAACAGGTAACCTTAATTTTGCCATAGGCGAGCTTGTGATAAATGAGCTTGTCAAGGTGGCTAAGGGTAAAACCCTAATTGCAGTAACCCACGATGAAAGATTAGCTAAATACTTTGATGTTGTCATTGATATGAACGAAATGACAGACGGAAAAAGAGATACTTTTTCAGGGGGTGAAGCATAATGCTGAAATTTGCCCTTAAGAATATGGCAATTAAGAAAATGCAAATAATCTTAGTTGTTTTATCAATTGTTATCTCTGCAGGAATAGGTGTTCTTGCCTTTAACGTTTCAAGTCAGGTAAGCGATGGCATAACAAGTAATGCAGGCTATTATTCCTTGATAATAGGTCCAAGTGGCAGTAAAACACAGCTTGCTATGAATACAATGTATTTCACCGACGAGCCACTTGGTACTATACCATACTCGGTTGTATCAGCCCTTTCTCAAGATGGAATGAGAGTCAACACGGCTATACCATTTGCTATGGCAGATAATTATAACGGATATAGCGTTGTTGGCACGTCCCCTGATTTTTTAAATGATAAGGAAATGAAAGAGGGTAGTCTTTTTGATAGCTCAAGCACCTGTGAGGCAGTTGTCGGCTATAATGTTGCAAAATACAACGGCTTAAAAATTGGAGATGTGCTTCATACCTCCCACTCCTCGACAGGCTTAGATACTCATGAGGAGGGAATAAAGGTGGTTGGCATTTTAAAGGAAAGCCATTCCTCATTTGATAACGTAGTATTTACACAAATTCAAACCTTGTGGCATGTGCATGAGCACGAGGGCGAGGAAATGCACAAAACAGTATGTGCAATTCTTGTAAATACTAAAAATCCTGCCTATGCACTTCAGCTTTTAGACGAATATGACGGAAAAATAGTAACCCACGAAAACGAAACCTTTACCCTTCAGGCAATTGAGCCTATGGATGCTGTAAGAGACGTTTTAAATGATGCAGACGATACAAAGTATATTGTATTTGTTTTGTGTGCAGTAATACTTATTATGAACATAATGATTATTTCTATAATCACACTCCTTAATATGTATCACTCCTCAAAGGAAATTTCACTTATGCGACTAATCGGCATAAGCATGAAGAAAATTAATCTGCTTTACATAATTCAAAATAGCATAATAGGACTTGTATCAATCCTGTTAGCCTTTGGAGTTTCAAGGCTATGCCTTCTTATGATGAATGACTACGTTTCAAGCATGGGTGTGGTTTTAAATTTAGGCTTGGTTTATCCATTAGAGGTTGTTATATTGCTAAGTGTTTTTGTAATTAGCATTTTACCAACTGCAATATGGACCTTCGTAATGTCGAAAAGGGACAGTATTTCTGATTGAGGTGAAGGACCATGAAAAGATTTTTATGCTTAATTTTATGTATTGTGCTACTGCTACCTATGATAAGTAGCTGTGGTGAAAACGAAGGTGGCGAGGCTACTAAGCTAAGCTTTAAGTCTGCCTCAACATATAGCTACCTGAAAACCCTTGACGGACAAAGGGTAACTATAAATGGTTATATGGCAACATCGTCTCCTGTTGATGGTTCCTTTATGTTTTTAATGAATTTGCCATATCAATCCTGCCCATTCTGTGTGCCTAATACCTCACAGCTTTCAAACACAATGGAGGTATATCCAAAGAAAAATCAAAGCTTTCCATATACCACACAGGCAATAAAGGTAACAGGCACCTTAGAGGTTGCGCCCAGCGAAACGGATTATTTTACCGATAAGTATGGCTATCAATTTAATTTTAAAATTGTAGATGCAACCTATCAAATTTTAAAAGCAGAGGAGCTTGGCGAAAATATTGCACTTTGGCAAAAAATTGCCTCAAGTGATGTAATATCAGACGTTTATAAAATGTACGACTATGTAAACTTCCTATGTGCTTGGAATACCTACTTTATAAATAACTACACCGATGAAAATGGTGTTGAGCATAAGGGCTTTTTCCTTTATGCCAGTGATGCCGAAAAGCTTATAAAGGAAGACGGTCAGCAATGGAATTATGGCTATCAAGAGGGATATTTTGATAGTATAATTGCCAAAATAAAAGCAATAGACGAAAACGCATTTTCCTCACTCGTGTCTAATATTGAAAGGGCTGAGGCTTTAGCCAATAGAGCTATTCAGGAATTAAATGACAAAAATTATACCTCTGAATATAAATATGTTGAAAAATTTGACACCTACGATTATGTTTATACCCTTACAAACGGGGAAGAGCTAATAAAGGAGCTCGACAATACCTATTCAGAATTTTCAAACTGGCTAAGTAGCTGGGAAATGTAAAAAAAAGAACCAAGCTTGCTTCAATACCATTAAGTTAAGAAAATCGACCTACTTCGAAAGAGGTAGGTCTTTTTTTTATTAAAAAAAATCAAAAAATATCAAAAAAGACTTGACAAATGAGATAAAATGTGCGGTCGCCCCTATCAACAGAGGGAACGAAGT
>JAFUNF010000024.1 GCA_017473085.1 Clostridia bacterium | reverse complement strand
GAGATGTACTATCTTAAAAAGTTTACGAGCAAAGAAACGCTTGTTTCAGCGATTGAAAATTACATACATTTTTACAATACTCGCCGTTATCAAAAACGTCTTAATTGTATGACACCGTGGGAGTATTACTTCGCCACCGCTGCGTGACGAAAAATTCCCCTACCACGTGGTAGGGGAATGAAAGATTTGTTCAATTATCTTTTTGTTTTTTACTATGTCTACTTGACAGGGAGCACATAAAAAATCGAAGGCTTTTTTTGTTTTAATAATCTTTTTTTACTCCACAGTTAGTACAGGTCTTTTTAAAAAATCCCGTAAAACTTCCTCCACAATACTGACAGCGATTTTCTTTTCTCCATTGCTGTTGCCTTTGGATTTTCTCTCTTCTTTCTCGTTCCTTTTTTTCTATAGGATAATCAATTTCATTTATCATTTGACCTTCCTTGTTAAACCAAGCAGAAATTTTTTTGTTTTCATACAGAATGGATATTTCGTATGTCGGACTAATATATCTGTCAGCCCCGAACAGACTAGGGGGTCCATCTAATCTTACATACGGTTTCTCTCTTGTGACTGAATAATCACTAAATTTCTTCCATACTCGTTCCATCGCTTGATCTTCGAAGGAAGTCACATCAGCAAGGATTGCTTTTTCCATACTTTGAGAAAACCCAAGTATTTCGGGAATGTTAGTTGCATACGATAGTTGTTCCCTTGTATATTTATCTGTATAAAAGGTTCCACGTGTTTTGTATGGCTCGTATTCGCCTCTCAATCCCTTATCCAAAAGGAATACTTTGCTTTTATAGTTTCCGGATTCTGTTCCACCCCATCTGTCTGGCTTTTCAAACAGTTCATACTTCACCGCATGCCAAGCAACCGATAAATACACGTCTGCGTAAAAGGTCAATATGCCATTTAATACTACTCTGTAGCTTAGCTTACTTGGGTCGGTTGCAATTGACAAAAAATCCTTTTCAATAAATTGGTCCTTTCCTGCCTGTTCCTTAACTACATTAATAAATTTTTGCTTCATTGTTTTTTCGTCGAAGTAATCGACGTAGTAATAATCTGTCATTTTTTCTCTCCTTGTATAAAAATATCTTATGTATACATTATATAATGTAAAAGTCTATTTGTCAAGGCTAAAAAGAATATATAATTTAGACATTATATAATGTGAGGGTTAAATATGAGATTCAGAATCAAGGAAATACTTGAGCAAAAGGGGAAAACTAAGTATTGGCTTTACATTCAGCTTGGGTTAAGCTATCAGAACTTTAATAGAATTGTAAACAATGAAACTACTGCTATCAAGCTCGATAATTTAAAGGCACTTTGCGATATTTTGGAATGTACCCCAAACGACCTTTTCGAAGAATATCACAAAAATTAGTCTTGCAATGCAAGGCTTTTTTTATTTTAGTTGCAATTGGTTTTTGCTTGGTGTATAATTGGTTTATGGGGGTGTTATTATGGACAAAAATAAGAAGCAAGAATTAGAAAAGACTGTGCTTGAATACGTTGAAATGACTGATGATGAAAAAATAGATTTTGTGGCATGGGAGATTTTAACTCGCTACAAGGAAGGCTTTGAGGATTTGGCGAAATGATTAGATTATCTTTGGAAAAGGTTTTGTCCTTGCACGAAATGATAAGTCAACAGACAGGTGGCGACCCTAATATTCGTGACGTTGGACTTTTGGAAAGTGCTCTTGAGGGTCCCTTTCAAACCTTTGGGGATGTAGAGCTATATCCTACTCTTTTAGAAAAGGGTGTACGTCTTGGCTTTTCTTTAATATCTAACCATCCATTTGTTGATGGCAACAAGCGAATTGGTATGCTTGTAATGCTTGTATTTTTAGAGGTCAATGGTATCTTTGTTAAGATGACAAATGAGGAGTTTATAAAGGTTGGATTAGGCGTTGCTTCAGGCTCTATGAAGTATGACGAATTACTTGAGTTTATGAGGGGACATATTTAAGACACTGTACAGGTGTGGAAATATGGAAAACAAGGTTTCCCACATTACCACAGATGGTTAATGTCGTTTGTTTTTTGTATGGAAATATGGAAAGTGGAACTTTCCACATTACCACACGAGGTTTAGTTTACAACGTGGAAAGCTCTACGACCTTACCACATTGAAAACTAAAGGCTACTACTATACTAAATGAAATGGAAAAGAAACAATAAGGTATAAATATAATTGTTTTTGACTTTTACAAAATGTTAGTGTATTTTTCCTACTACACCTCTGCGACTCGCTTTGCTCGCGTGCATAAGTTCCACTAACCAATCGCACTTCGTCACAGACTTGTGTTCTTGGAGTGTCACTTAATCCACCGTCTTTAGACGGTCCCCCTTCTGCACAAGGCACGCCACAAGGGTGCCCTCCGAACAAAGGGGAAGGCTTTGACGAATTACTTGAGTTTATGAGGGGACATATTTAAGACACTGCTTTTACGTACAGGTGTGGAAATATGGAAAACAAGGTTTCCCACATTACCACAGATGGTTAATGTCGTTTGTTTTTTTGTATGGAAATATGGAAAGTGGGACTTTCCACATTACCACACGAGATTTAGTTTACAACGTGGAAAGCTCTGCGACCTTACCACATTGAAAACTAAAGGCTACTACTATACTAAATGAAATGGAAAAGAATTTGTAAAAGTCGAGTAATTGGTTTAAAAACGCAAATCAAAATTGTCGTTCTTAGGAAATTTTTATAAGAAAAAAGCCCTTGCTTTTGAAAGCAAGGGCTTTTTGTTTAGTTGTTTGTTAGGTCCTTTAAGCTATTCATTAGGTCGTCGAAGGAGATTGAGGAGTTGGTTTCGTTTTCGGTTTGAATAACGCTTGCACTCATTATATCCTCTGTGTCGATTGCATCGAGCTTATATTCAGGGGTAATATATTTCATTATTTGTCCTCCTTGCTCTTAGCCATGTTATATGAAACTGCAAGCACCTCTCCTTTATTGAGTGTGCATATAGTTCCGCCTGCTTCTGTACCTGTTGTGTATTGGCTTACACCATCAACTGTTACATACATTGCCATAACCAATTTTGTATCAAAATTTGCTTCATCAATATCCAATATAATTGCATTGTAGTAGCTTGTAATTTTTTTACCAGACAGGCTTATACGAATTTCTCCATTATCCAAGCTTTCAATACCAAAGGCAACACCAAAATCAATGTCCGAATCCATATTTTCGGAAACAAAGCTTTCATATATATCTGTATTCAGCTTATAACCTGTTGTAATACCATTTTTGAATTCGCAATACGAATATCCAAGATACTCAAAGAAATCTGCTACTTGATATTGACTTTCTTTTAAAGCATAAGCTCCGTCAGCCTGCTTTGTCATTATAAATCCATTTTCAGCAGCATAAACCAAGCCGTCAATATTTGCATTGCTTGAAATTGTTGCACTAATATTTTGTGACGACACACCATCACCAGTCAAGCGGTTTTGGTAAAATGCGTACTCTGCGCTAAGTGTTCCTCCTGTTACAACTACGCTTGTAGGCATATTAGTTGAATGTTGAGAAAGAGCAATTGCAACACCATACCATACAGTTGCACCTGTGGTCGTTACATTTGTATATAATTTTCCACTTCCGTAAATTTCTCCACCTGTAACATAAAGCTCTCCACCACGCATCTCGATACCGACAGCACCCTTAATAACACCATCGTTTACTGTAATGGTGCCTGATTGTGGATGGAATATTGCAATTCCCTCTTCTGTTTCAATAGTGCCACCATTTATAATTATCTCTGTGCCGTGACGTCCACCATTACCCGCTATACCATAGCCATAAAAGCCTGCAAGTACCTTTCCAGCATTAATTGTGAGCTTGGCTATTCCGTCCTCTACATTACCGTCTTTCTGTGTAAGCAAGAAGCCTGTTGAACATTTTTGTGCATCGATAACACCTGTTCCAACACTATCGTTAAGAATAAAGTGTGCACCATAGCTTACACATATTACCGATGTATTACTCTCTGTTGCTTTTAACACCTTGCCATTAAGGTCAAATGTAATTTCGTTATTCTTAGCAATTGTAATAGTAGAGCTTATAGCCACATCATCAAGCAAAACAAGGGTATCCCCATTTGTAAGAGTTTCAAGCGCCTCATCAATGGTGAGGTAGTAGTTTTCACCTATTTTAGCTACGTAGGTAACTGTTTCTGTTATAGTTGCAAAAACCTCCTTAGGACCAGTTTCTGCATTTGGTGCTGGGTCTTCGCCGTATAAGCGTGTGACCTTTTCACCATTGTCAGTTACCACAACGTTTATGATAGTGTTGCCTGTGAACACAGATGGATAGGTCTCGCTTCCATAGCATCCACCTGCTAAAAGTCCAACCGTATCAGGACGTGTGCCACCTGCTCCGTTTACCGAGTCGGCTGTAATCGTTACGTTTTCCACAACACAGCTTTCTATCAAATCGTAGGAGCAAAGTCCTGTAATTGAACCCACATTTAAATCGTGCTTTATATCAAGGTTTTTAACAATACAATTTGAAATTATTTCTCCATAGGCACCATTAAGCCATCCGATTATACCACCAGCATACATTTTTGTATACGTATCTTCTTCGTATGGAAGAATCTGTGCGCGATCCTGCTCATTTCCCACAAGAGAGCAATTTGTTGTATTTACGTTAGTTGCTTTACCAACAATGCCACCTATGTATTGATAGCCCTGTAAATAAATCTCTCCCGATACATGGCAGTTATCAATTGTTGAATTTGATGCGCCACCCATAATAGCACTTACGCTTGCCAAGCCCGTGCAATATACGTTATGCACATTAAGATTTTTAACAGCTATCCCATCTGCCTCGGCAATGAGACCAGAACGTTGTGTGCTTGGTCCGAGATCGCAATATAAATTTGAAATTGTATGACCGTTTCCGTTGAATACTCCTCCAAATTTATACTCCTTTGAGCCAATTGGTGTCCACTGATTATCAGCACTTCCAGCTAAGTCAATATCAGCTTTCAACTCGACATACGGCTTTTGTGCTGTTTCCTTTGCATTGAAGGAATCTCTAAAAAGACATAAATCTTCATAACTGTCAATAATGTAGGGGTCGTCCTCAGCGCCTGAGCCAAGTGAGGATACATTTGTTTCCTCCGCAAAGGCTGGCATTGCCATAGTGAGCATAGCAATTATCATCATGCTGAGTAAAACGAATGTGCGTTTAAATCTGTTCATTTTCATACCTCTTTAACAATTTTTTCGTATCAGCACAGATCACGAACACAACTGTGCAAAAATACTGTAATCGAATATAACACATTCAGCAAAAAAAATCAATTTTAAACTATCATTTTTTTTGCTCAACAAACAATTTTGTGTATGTGCACAATTATTCCATTTCAGGCTGAATAATTTTGTAAAATTTTACAACAACAAAGCCCTTGCTTTTGAAAGCAAGGGCTTTGTTGTTGTATTTTGGTTATAGCTTAGGCTAATTTTTTCTCAAGGCGAGAGCGGATTTCCTTGATGAAGGTTAGGGTGTTTACGGCTGTGGCGTTTACGCCCTCGGAAACGAGGCCTACTAAATCCTTAGTCATTATGCCATCGTTTAGGGTGTCGATGCAGGCTTCCTCAAGCTTGTTGGCAAAGTCAACGAGGCTTGGTAGGTTGTCAAGCTCGCCTCTTTTACGAAGGGCGCCACTCCAAGCGTAGATTGTTGCCATTGGGTTGGTTGAGGTTTCCTCGCCCTTCAGGTAGCGATAGTAGTGTCTTGTTACTGTGCCGTGAGCTGCCTCGTATTCGAAGTTGCCGTCTGGGGAAACTAAAACGGAGGTCATCATAGCAAGGGAGCCGAAGGCTGTGGAAACCATATCGGACATAACGTCGCCATCGTAGTTTTTACAAGCCCAGATATAGCCACCCTCGGAGCGAATTACTCTTGCTACTGCATCGTCAATTAGGGTATAGAAGTAGGTTATGCCTAATTCCTCAAATTTTTGCTTATAGTCCTTTTCGTAAATCTCTTGGAAGATTAGCTTAAAGGTTTGGTCGTATTGCTTTGAGATTGTGTCCTTGGTTGAGAACCAAAGGTCCTGCTTTGTTGAAATTGCGTAGTTAAAGCAGGAGTGAGCAAAGGAGCGAATTGATGAGTCCTTATTATATTGACCCTGTAAAACGCCTGGGCACTCAAAGTCGTAAATTGTTTGACGGAACCTTTCGTTGCCGTTTTTATCGGTAAACACAAGCTCTGCCTTGCCCTCTTCCTCTGGGCGATATTCCGTTGATTTATAAACGTCACCATAGGCGTGACGAGCAATTGTGATTGGCTTTTTCCAATTGCGAACTGCTGGCTTGATTGAGTCAATCAAAATTGGTGCTCTGAATACTGTGCCGTCAAGAATTGCACGAATTGTACCATTTGGGCTTTTCCACATTTCGCTAAGGTTATATTCCTCAACTCTTTGCTTATTTGGAGTGATGGTTGCACACTTTACACTAACACCATACTTCTTATTTGCATAAGCAGAATCAAAGGTAACCTTGTCCTTTGTTCTTTCTCTTTCAGGCAAGCCTAAGTCGTAATATTCTGTTTTAAGGTCAATGAATGGACAAAGCAATTCGTCCTTAATCATTTTCCAGATTATTCTTGTCATTTCGTCCCCGTCCATCTCAACAAGGGGGGTTGTCATTTTAATTTTTTCCATTTTGTCTGCTCCTGTGCATAAATTTATACAACTATTTTAATCTATATTAGTCGCTTTTTCAAGTATGTTATTGATTTTTTTCGTAAGCTTTCTTACAAAATTCAAAGAACTGCGTATTGTCTATTCTTTCCTTTAGCTTATTTACGCCTGCACCTATGGCAAAAAAGGGCACGTCAACGTTTGTATGCTCCTTTGTTGTAAAGGTGTAGTAGGTTTTTTCTTCGTTTGATGTAACTCCACCTGTTTCGTGGTCGGCTGTTACAATAAGGGCTACGTCTGGGTGCATTAGCGCAAATTGTGAGGCGTAGGTAACTGCATCATTATAGCGAATGACACAGTTGATTGTCCTTCGCATATTTCTCTCAGCTGATGCCTTGTCTATGTGTGCCTCCTCTATCATTAGGAAGAAGCCGTTTTCTCCGTTTAGCCTATAAAGTGCCTCTCTTGTTGATTTAGTCAAGTCGTCTCCTACCTCGCTACCAAGGTAGTCAACCTGCCGATTTGCCACCAGCTCATCTATTTGCAATTGCAAAAGCTCGGTTTCATTTCTTGAATCAAGGTGACAAAGATAGGACGAGGGAGTGCCACCCGTTATTACATCGGTTGTAAGCACGCCTGTTCTTGCTCCACTCAGGTAAGCAATTTCTCTTATGTTCAAAAGTAGCTTCTTATCCTTATCCACACCTACGTAGGAGTTATAGGTCTTTGTGCCTGTTGCCATAGCAGTTGCAGAGGCAGTGCTGTCGGTAAATTCCTCATATCCCTCAATTACGGATTGTGACTGGGTAATTACTGTGCCTATGCTATAAAAATCTCTTGCTACAAAGTGGTCAAGTCCGTCCCATTCTGCCATTTCTATGTGGTTTTGTCCCATACCGTCGCCTATCATAAAAATGACGCTTTTATAGTCGTTTTCGAAATAAATGGTGCGAGGAGTGTCGGTGGTTGGCATATTTTTAAGGTGCATTTTTCCGTCCTTAAATTCAAGGTGGTCGTTTAAAAACGCGCCACAGCCACTACCTACGTAAATGCTATTTCCTTGAATAACTATTTTGTCCCCGACCTTGAATAGCTGATACTGCATATTCTTAGGTGTCCTTTTTGTTTGGGACTCCTCTCTGTTTGTTTTTCCTATCAGAATTTCCTTGTCCTGCTCCGTTTCCGTATCGTATGCTATTGGTAGCTTGATTTGGAATTTTTCATACATTGTTAAAACAAAATTATCTGCACAATATTCAGTCAACGTATCTGCGTTTTCCGAAATTATTACCTTGTAGCCACTGAGGTCTATTTCCTCGTTTAGTCTTGCTTCATTACAGGAAAACAGACACAGGGTGGTTAAAATTAGCACAAATAATGCTAAATATATTTTTCTTTTCATTTTATTAAGTTGCCCGTGTGAAAATTCACACGGGCATTCCTTTTTATTTCTTGTTGTTTTTATTTGCTTGCTTATTTGCTACGATTTCAAGGATTGTATTAAGTAGTAGAACAACCATTATAATTATGCCTGTTACTATAAATATTCCTATCATTCCTGTTGCTAAAATTTGTACTGTCTGACCTAAGGATTCAGGCACGAATTTTAATACCATACCCTGCTCCTGTGCTGGTGGTGGGGTAACATCCCCCTCTGCCTGTGCAAGCACTCCTATTGAAAGCAAGGAGGCAAAAACTAATATTAGTGCAAGTATTGAAAATATCTTTCTTTTCATTTTTCCTCGTCCTCCTTAGATTAATGATTGTACTACGGACAAGAGCAAGCCACCTGCAATAACAGATGCGATTTGTCCTGATACGTTTACGCCGATTGAGTGCATTAGTAGGAAGTTAGAGTTGTCCTCCTCAAGTCCAAGCTTATGTACAACACGAGCAGACATTGGGAAGGCAGAAATTCCTGCAGCACCTATCATTGGGTTTATCTTTTCCTTTGAGAATAGGTTCATAAACTTAGCGAGCATTACGCCTGCGAAGGTATCAAATACGAATGCTACAAGTCCTAATGCGATGATTATTATTGTTTCTAATCTCAAGAATTCGTTTGCTGTCATTTGAGATGCAATTGTAATACCTAAGAAGATTGTGATTAGGTTTGCAAGCACCTTTTGTGCTGTTTCGGAAAGTGAGTTAAGAACTCCACATTCACGAATCAAGTTACCAAACATTAAGAAGCCGATTAGTGCAACTGCATCTGGTGCTACAAGTCCTACAATTACTGTTACGATAATTGGGAAAAGAATCTTTGTAAGCTTAGATACCTTTTTGCCCTTGTAGTTCATCTTAATGAGTCTTTCCTTTTTGGTTGTGCAGAGCTTAATAATTGGTGGCTGAACAACAGGCACAAGCGCCATATAGGAGTAGGCGGCTACCATTATTGCTGCCATATAGTTGGACTTTAGAGTTTGTGCAACGAAGATTGCAGTTGGTCCGTCTGCTGCACCGATAATTGCGATTGAGGCTGCGTCCTTAAGCTCAAAGCCGAATAGACTTGCAACGCAAAGGGTAAAGAATATGCCGAATTGGGCAGCTGCACCAAATAGCATAAGCTTTGGGTTTGTGAGAAGTGGCTCAAAGTCAATCATAGCACCGATACCGATAAAGAGTATTAGTGGGAATAGCTCGTGAGAGTTAATACCAATATCGAATAGGTGGTCGATAACTGCAGCAGCACCTGAGTCAGGTAGGTTGACAAGGATAGCACCGAAGCCCATTGGTAGAAGGAGTGTTGGCTCCATTTCCTTTTTGATTGCGAGGAAAATAAGCACACCGCCTATAATCCACATGACAGGCATTTTCCACCCGTCGCCTTGGAATAATTGCTTTATTCCATCAAGTAAGATTGCGAAATTCATTTTATGTACCTCTTTTTAATTATTAACGTCTTGCAAGTCTTTTGATAGCCTCGGCTAATACGTCAAGAAACATATCTGCCTCCTGTATCGTGTTTTGTGGGCTTAGGGAAATTCTTATTGCACTATCAATTTGATAGGGCTTTAATCCAAAGGAGACCAGTGCCCTGCTGTGTCCCTTATTTGCGTTTGATGAGCAGGCACTTCCACTTGATACAAAAATGCCCTTTGAGGAAAGGTAATGTAGCGTTGTTTCGCTTCTTATCCCCTTAACCTCTATATTTAAAATGTGGGGGGCAGGTGCTTCTGGTAGATTTAAGGAAACACCATTCATTTGTGAAAGCTTGTCAACCAGATAAGCACGGACTGTGCTCATTTTTTCAAGCTCGTGTTTTAGGCACTGGGTATGCTCCTTAACTGCCTCGCCAAAGGCAGAAATGCCATATACGTTTTCTGTGCCTGAACGGAAATTGCTTTCCTGCCCACCACCAAGAGTGACGGCTACAAGCTTTTTTGCCTTGATAATTTCAGGTCTTACGTAAAGAGCACCGACTCCCTTTGCACCATTTACCTTGTGGGCGCTTATGGTTAGTAGGTCTGCGCCTATGCCTTTTACAGTCAGGTTGGTTTTGAGATAGGATTGAACACAATCTGCGTGAAAGACGGCGTTTGGGGATTGCTCCCTTACTATATCAAAGGCAGTTTTCAGGTCGTAGGTTGCACCTGTTTCGTTATTTACGTGCATAAATGTGCATAAAATAACGTCCCTTGCGTTTTGGCGAATGAAGTCTAAATCAAGCTTACCACCCTCGGTTGGCACACGGAGTATGCGATAGCCAAGCCCTTCAAGATAGGTAAGTGGCTCCTCTACTGAGGCGTGCTCCCCTCTTGTGGTAAGGATTTTTTCGCCACCCTGTCTTTTTTTAGCAAATACTGTGCCAAATATAGCAAGGTTATTTGCCTCGGTGCCACTTGAGGTAAAGATTAACTCGTTTTTGTTACCTCGCATAACACCTATGGAATTAAGAATAATATCTCTTGCTTCCTTTATTACGTGCTCACTATCAAGTCCCTTTTTGTGAAGAGATGAGGGGTTGCCATAGCTTTCGTTTATGACTGAAAGCATTTTGTCCCTTGCTCCCTTTGACATTTTGGTAGTGGCGCTATTGTCGAAATATATCTCACTCATCCTATCTTAAACACCTTTAAAATTTGCTCAATATTGGACTCGTGATTTGTGTAGGATTTAAAGCCTACGTCCTCAATTTTATCGTAATTTGTGCCGTAGTTGTCCTGTGGGAAGGTAAAGGTGATTACATAGAAAACTCCACCATGTAATACAACGGTTACGTGGTATTTATAGTAATTACCTGCTATTTTGGCAGTATAAACGTAGTCCCTTGCATTGTATGGGCTTGTCTTATTGCCGTTTTCATCTGTTACGGCATAGGACTCTCCGACTACGCTTGACGTACCACTTTCCTTAAATTGTACGTCGGTAAACACGCCCTCTATCTGTAATTTATACTCAACTAAAAAGGAGTCGTGGTCCTTACATTCCTCGCTTACCTGCCAATACATAACAGATACGTTTGCAATATCTGTATCGCTGGCTTGCGCACTTACCATTGAGGGAGTGGATTGGTTTATTTGCCATTCCTCAGGAACAAAAAGCTTATAAAGGGTTGAGCTTGAGGCAAGCTTCATGCCCTCGGGTATTTCAGTTTCATTATTACAGCCACAGCCGAAAAGACAGCAAGTACAAATTACAAGAATTAGGGCTATGGGTAATACTCTTTTTAAAATTCTGTTCATTTATAGCTCCTTTGCAAGTAGGGCTGTTAGCTTAACTGCCTCTTTAACATCAAGCATATCAATCATTTCAACAGATGAGTGTATATTTGCACTTGGAATGGAGATTGCTCCTGCCAAGGCGCCACCTGCTGTGGTTTGCATAACGGAGGTATCTGTGCCACCATAGGGCAGGACCTCGTCTTGATATTTTACCTTGTTTTCATTGGCGATTTTACGCATTGATTTTATAAGTGAGGGTGCACAGATTACGCTTGAATCCTTTAGCTTTATTGTACAGCCCTTGCCTAATTCTATTGCAAGAGGCTTAGAGCCAGGCTTGTCTCCTGTGCCTGTTACATCAATTGCTATGCCGATGTCAGGCTTTAGTGTGTAGGTGGCAGGCTTAGCACCTCTTGAGCCAACCTCCTCCTGTGTGGAGAATACAAAGTACAGGTCGTTTTGGCTCTCGGTCTGTTTTAGTGCCTCGATTAAAATTGCACAGCCTACTCTGTCATCAAAGGGTCTGCCTACATATCTTTGATTCATTAGCCTTTTAATGCTTGGCTTAACTACAAAGAAGTCGCCTAAGCTTACCTTTGCTTCTGCTTGCTTTTTGGTCTTAGCACCAATATCAATATATACTGTTTCGGCAGTTGGCATTTCGCCTGACTTTTCAGGCACAAGCACGCCAGGTACACCATTTTCGCTCACTACCTCGCAAAAGGCTGATGCTAAAAAGTTTATGCCACCGATTGGGCTTATTTTGATAAAGCCCTTATCTGTAATATAGGTTGCAAAAAAGCCGATTTCGTCCATATGGGCGCAAAACATAATTTTTTTGCCATTGCCTTTTTTGTGAGCGATTAGGTTGCCAAGTGGGTCGGTTATTACCTCATCAACATAGGGCTCAACCTCTTTTTTGATAATCTCTCTTATCTTATCCTCTCTGCCTGAAACAGATGGGGTAAGCATTAATTTTTTCAACAAATCTATCATTTTGCTCTCCTTATTTAAGCGGGTTTTTATCAGTTAGCACCCCATAGAGCGCCTTGTAAATGCTTTCCATATCGGTTTTGTGGATTACGTTTGATGAGGAGTGAATGTATCTGGAGGGTGCAGAGATTAGGGCTACCTTAGCACCTCCTGCACTTCTTTGAATATTAGAAGAATCATTTCCACCTGATACTGACCTATTCATTTGATATTTAACATTTCCCTTTTCGCAAAGGCTGATTATATGCTTAACTAAATCACGGTCAAGGATTGCTCCACAGTCGGCAAAGGAGATAACTCCACCCTTTCCTAACTGGGCAACGTGCTTTTCCTCCTCAACACCATAAAGGTCGGATACTGCCTTGGACTCAATTACTATTGCGTAATTTGGCTTTATTCTTTCGGCTGCTCCGAAGCAAGAGGAATAGCCTACCTCCTCACGACAGGTAAAGGCAAAATATAAATCATAGGGTATGTCTATTTTTTGCTCCTTGATGTCCATTATCAGCTTAACCATAATAGCACAGCCAAGACGGTCGTCAAGTGCCTTTGAGCAAATTTGTCCCTCGCCAAATTCAACGTAGGGTAAATCAAAGGCGAAGTAGTCGCCAAGAGAGATTAGCTTTTCTGCCTCCTCCTTGCTCTCAGCACCTATGTCGATTACTAAATCATCTACATCGATTGGCTTTTTTCTTTGCGACCTTGACAAAAGATGAACAGGCTTAGATAGGATTACGCCCTTAAGTCCGTTTTCGCAGATTACCTTTTTTGATGGTAGAATTATTGTATCAAAGCCACCTACTGTGCCAAAGGAGATTGAGCCATCACTATTGATTGAGGTAGCCATAAAGCCCACCTCGTCCATGTGAGCATTTATCATAAGCGAAGGTGCATTTTCCTTGGGTATGTGGTAGTAAAGATTGCCTACCTTATCAAAGTATAGCTCTGAATTCTCAAGAGCATAGGGTGTTATTAGATCCTTAATTTTTGCACTTACCAAGTCCTCGTAGCCACTTGGTCCAAAGGTAAGGCAAAGGTCCTTATTTATGTTTAAAAGCTCCTTCATAGTGCCTCCTTTGATGTTGCTATAAGCTCAAAAGCCTTAGATAAGGTCTTGATGTCATCAAGCTTTACAACCTCGCTTGGTGTGTGCATAGATTTTAGTGGCACGCTTAAAATTGCAGTCCTTATTCCTTGTCCGCTAACTGATACTGCATCGTTATTTGTGCCTGTTCTTCCTGGCTCACAAATTATCTGGTGGTCAAGGTTATTTTCCTTGAAAAGTCTGATTATATTTTTGGTTAATTTTCTGTTACAAAGGGAGGAAATATCCACACTGGGTCCCTTGCCACACTCGATTGACTCATTTTCGGACACGCCCTTTTGCTTAGCAAAGTTTACGTCGGTAATTATTGCTACATCGGGGTCGAGATTGAAGGCAACACGAGCAGGTCCCCACTTGCCTGTTTCCTCTTGGGCAGACAAAACGCCATAAACATCATATTCAAGGCTATTTTTGTCAACCTTAGTTATGAAGTCAAGGATTGCACAGACGCAAGCCTTATCGTCAAGTCCTATTCCACTTACATAATTATTTAAAAGTGGTGTAAACATTGGAGAAAAGGAAATGGTGTCCCCTACGGAAACAAGCTCCTGTAATTTTTCCTTGGAGTAGCCTGTGTCAACCATTAGGTCCTCAACGCTTGGGACTTGGGAGTCTCCCTTGCGAAGGTGGGGTGGGGTTGAGGTGATAACACCAAAAATTTTTTCCTTACCATTTACGTAAACGTGAGTGGCAGGCAAAACTCTTGTATCAAGTCCACCGATTGAAATTATTTTCAAAAAGCCACCGTCACAAATTTCGGTTACCATAAAGCCGATTATGTCAAGGTGAGCATCAAGCATTAAGGCTGGTGCGTTTTCCTTGTTTGATTTTTTGACAAGAATCAGGTTGCCAAAGCTATCGGTCCTTATTTCGTCAAGGCTACCCTTTTCTTCCTTTGTTAAGACCTTTAGTATTTCATCAAAATATGATGATTCGTGCCCTGAAACGCTTGGAATTTCGCACAGTGCCCTTAGCCTTTGCTTTATATTTTCCATAGGTCTTCCTTTCTTTTATCTTAGAGTGTTTATTGCTTTTCTGTATTCCTTTGATTTTTCCTTATAATTTTCAAACATATCAAAGCTTGCTGAGGCAGGAGATAAAACAACTGTGCCACAGGGCAGAGCTTGGTTGTACGCCTCCCTTGTTGCTTGAAGGAGGGAGGGGGCGAAAATTACATTTTTGTGATTTTTTATGTGGGTATAGATTTTTTGGCTATTTTCTCCACATAAGACTATTGCTCTTACGCCACTTAGAGTGTTTTTCAAAATGGAGTAGTCAAGATTTTTGTCGTAGCCACCTAATATTACTACTGAATTTTTCAAATCAAGGGCGCTAAGGGTTGCATTTGTCCTTGTAGGTGTTGAGTCAATTGAGGAATCAATAAAGGTAACGCCATTAATATTGGCTACCTGCTCCATACGATTGGAAACACCTGAAAAGGTCCTTGCTACCTGTACTATTTTATCAAGGGATACAAGGTGATACGTGGTAGCAATTGCACAGAGGTAGTTAAGTAAATTAAACTCGCCCTTTAGCTTTATTTCGTCAATTGGGAAAAGCCTTGTGCCATTTCTTACAATGTAGCCACCCTGTGTGTATATGTAGCTTGCATCTTTATTAAGGGTGATTGGCTTATCCTTTGAAAAATAGGTAACTTCCTTGTTTGGAAATTGTCTTTTTTCGTATTGGTCAAGGCACAGGATTAGCTTTTTTGAGTTTATTAGTATGTTTTCCTTGGCGTACTTGTATTCGTCCATATCTATATGCCAATCAAGGTGGTTTTGGCTTATGTTGGTAATAACGCTTACGTCAAGGTGTGGCATCATATCAAAAAGCTGAAAGCTTGAAAGCTCACAAACGGAAATGTCATCAGCTTGCATTTTATCAAGATAGGTAATAAGGGGAGTACCGATATTCCCACCTAAGTATGAGGCTTTGCCCTCTGCCTCAAGAATTTTGTGGATAAGGGTTGAGGTGGTTGTCTTTCCGTCAGAGCCTGTTATACCGATTTTAAAGGAGGGTGTTTTTTCTAAAAAGTAGCCAATTTCCGTATATATTTTGCCCCTTGCCTTGATTTTATCAGGTCGAATTACAGGGGAGCGAAAAATTACATCCTCACTTGTATTAAGATAGTCCTTGCCGACAATTACCTTTGAATTTGGTGGAAGGGTGCAAGTATTTGGCACACGAATAGTTGGATGAATGTCCTTGCTCTTTAGATAGGTATAAAGTGCTTGGTTTGATTTACCGAAGCCTATTAAGGCTACTGATTTATTTGCTAACATAAAAAGCCTTTCAAAATATTATATAACATTTAATTATTTATTGCAATAACTATTAGAAAAATTAGTCAAAATTTTCTAATAAAGCTTGAAGTAGCTGGGAAAAGGAAATTCCGCTTTGTTTAATTAGCATAGGGTACATGCTTATATCTGTCATACCTGGTAGGGTGTTTACCTCGTTGAAAATTATTTCATTTTGAGGGGTTACAAAAAAATCAAGTCGTGACAAAGCCTTAAGACCTAAGGCGAAAAACAGATTTTTGCTACACTCCCTCAAGGATTTTTCTGTTTTAGGGTCTATTTTTGAGGGGATTATGTACTCTGTTTTTTGGTTTTTATATTTTTCATCATAAGTGTAAAATTCTCCCTTGTAGCTAAGCTGACCCGTTGATATTGCTATAATTTTTTGGTTTTGCTCCAAAATGGCAACCTCTGTCTCAACTCCTTGTATAGCTTCCTCAATTAAGGCAGAGGGAGAAAATGTAAGTGATTTTTCAATAGCACTCTTTAATTGAGCTTCATTTTCTACTCTTGTAACTCCTACCGAGGAGCCTGCACAGGTGGGTTTTACAAACACAGGGTAGCCTATTTTTCTTGTTTTTTCATAAATGTCACTTAATGAATAGCCTCTTCGTGTTACCAAGATGTCCTTTGCCACCCGAATACCCAAATCCCTTGCGACTAACTTTGTTATGTATTTATTCATGCAAATTGCACTTGCGTCCTGACCTGGTCCTACGTAGCTAATTTGTGCCATATCTAAGCACCCTTGTAATCGTCCGTCCTCGGAGTTTTCTCCGTGCATTACAATTAACACCTTGTCAGGCTTGAGCCTTTTGCCACTATCAGAAAGTATAAATGAGTGAGAGTTAAAATCAAGAGCAATTTCTATCAGGTCTGGGCTTTTATGCCAAGTGTCACTTAGTATTTGCTCGTTACCACCATTATACAAATACCAGCTTCCCTGTCTTGTTATGCCTATTTTTACAATTTGATATTTGTCCTCGTTCAGTGCGTTTAGCACACTATAAGCTGACCTAAGCGAGACCTCATATTCCTGACTTTTTCCACCAAAAATTACACAAATAATAGGTTTATTCATTTTTGCACCTACCTTTCTTACCTTATAGTTTATGATTAAGCAGGTTGATATGTCAAAGCCACCCTTTTTAATGCTTGCTTTGAGTGAACAAATATTTTTTAAAAAGGTATTGACATTTTAATAAATGTGTGTTAATATATTTAAGCACTAAATAACATACGCGCCCGTAGCTCAGCGGATAGAGTGCCCGGCTACGAACCGGTAGGTCGCAGGTTCGAATCCTGCCGGGCGCGCCATGTACAAAAAAGGACAGGTTGTAACCTGTCCTTTTTTGTACATAGTCCGTCGTGGATTCGAGCTGTCTTTGCAACTCTGTTGCAAATCAGGTGTGCAAGTCTGCCATAAATCATCTGGGAGCTTGCTCACAAGGGACTTGGCAAGACTCGTTGCCAAACCTGCGTACTTTATTCGCACTTGCTAAATGGCAACCTTCTCCACCCAAAAAGGGTGGTTTTTTGTTTATCTTCAGTCGTGGAAATGTGGAAAGTGGGACTTCCCACATTTCCACGGTTGGATTGTTTCGCTTTTTTTAGTGTGGAAATATGGAAAACAGGGTTTGCCACATTACCACACCAGGCTTACCTTACAACATGGAAAACTACATTAGTTTTCCACGTTGAAAGCTAAAGACTACTACTATTGAAATTAAAAATGGAAAATAAAAGAGATTTATAGAAAAGATAGTGAAGGCGAAAATTTAGAATATTTGGCAAGGTGTGAGAGCAAGTTGCCGATTAGATAAAAAAGGTAGTCAAACGACTACCTTTTTTTGTTTTATTCTGTAATGCCTGTGATTACGATTTCGCCACCGTCTGGAATTGCATCGATGCAAAGGTACTTATTGTATGTGCCTGCCTCCTCGTCAATCAATTCGTTGATGATTGTGCAGGTTACAACTGTCATATCGTCCTTGTATTCTGCGTTTGTTACAAGTGGGATTTCCTTGCCTGCTTGGGTTGCTGTTACTGATGTCCAGCTGTCAGGAATGTCAACCTTGATTGTTAGTGCTTGGTTGAACAAGAAATCGTCCATTTCATCAGTTAGGTTGAGCTTGATTTGAGAATCTGTTGATTCAAGCACCTCAATGTTTGATGATTGGTATTCCTTACCATAAAGTGTTACTTGATACCATGAGCCACACCATACGCCAGCCTTCTTTAAGTGCTCAAACTTAGAGATTGTTGCTGCGTAGGTTACGGAAATGGTTGGACCATTAATCTCGTGGATACACTCGATTGTCCAAGAGCCATTTTCAACAAGGTAGTTGATATATTTCTCGTAGGAGCCAAGTGTTACGTGGTATAGCTTATAGCCAGAATCATCACTCTCGTTATATACAAGCACTCCACCTTGGTCAACGTAGGAGCCTGTGGTCTTCCACTCAAACTTATAGTTTGCTTCGTCGTAGTAGTAAGTACCTACCTGTTCGGAAAGCTCCATCATATTTGTTTCGGGGTTGAATATGTAGTTTTGAACTGTAAGTGCATCAAGAGTTTCCTTTGCACAGATTTTTACGCCTGTTAGAGTCTTTATTACAATGTAATTATTGTCGTAAACTCTGTTTTCGCCATTGTCGGCAGTTACGCCCTCTTCAAGGAGGATTTCAAAGCCACCATTTGATAAAACGTTTGCACCCTCAATCCATTCACTCCACTCTGAGCTATAAATTGCGTTGCCCTTTGAATTTACGCCTGTTTGGATTTTACCGAAGGAGCCACTTGTATTGATAGCACCTGCATATTTTACATCAGAAAGGATTTTGCCATCCTTAACGAATACGTAGAAGCCCTCTGTTTGGTCGGACTTTGAAACGTAGGTATTAAGGTCGCCCCAATGCTTACGCTCGGTTAGGTTATCCATAATGTTATCAAATACCTGAGCATCACCATGACGACCAGCTGCCATAACGCCTGCAAAATATTCAGCATTTGGTTGTGAGGTTGTACCACCAGGTGTTGCAAAGGTCAATACCATTTGACCCTTGAAGTTATTCATAAACCAATAGTTAGCCTTATTTACCTCATCCAAGAGATTCTTTTCACTTGCTGCGGCAGTATAAATATAAGTATGGTTATATGAGTGAGAGCCAAGGTCGAAGGCACCACTTGCAAAATAACCCTGCCATTCCTTAACGTAGCCTGTTACGTAGCAAACGGAAAGAACAGCTGTTGCCTTATAGTTGTATTCCAAAAGCTTTGGAATTACCCACTCGTAGGTACCGATATAGTTACCATCGTCAAAGGTCATAGCCCATGCAGATGGTGCGTTGTGATAGTATGGTGTTACAACAGGTTGCTCAAGTGTTTCTTGATAATTGAAGGTTTTTGTTGCGCTACAACCACCACAGACAGACTCCTTTACACCAAGAGAGGTTGCTGTTGCTGCTGTTTTAATTGTAGGCACGCCCCAGGTATGCTTAAGGATATCCGTTGCATCTGTCTTAATGGTCATCTTACACTTGGAGCATTCCATATTGGTATATCCAATTGAGGTACAGGTTGCAGGAATTGCGTCCTTGTCATTACGCTTACCATCGCCATTTCTATCAACTATTCTGTAATTGTGTAGACATCCTGTATATGTGCCAATTGCATCTGCCTTAGCCTGTTCGATTATTGTAAGTGGTAGGATTTCACAAAC
Organism: Clostridia bacterium; assembly: GCA_017473085.1. GTDB lineage: Bacteria > Bacillota > Clostridia > Oscillospirales > CAG-272 > RGIG2000. Next base: position 28,957 of record JAFUNF010000024.1, on the reverse strand, counting down.
CTTATAGTCTGCCATGCTTTTAGCTGTTCCGTCAACATTGTACTCTACAAGTTTAATCTTACTTGTTGTTACGTCCATTTCTGCAAGGAAGGTGCAAATTCTTCCTGATTTCTCTGCCTCTGAATATACACCACCTGCGGTACAGGTGTCTGTTCCAGCAAGAAAATCAAGATCGTCTCTGGTTGCCCAGTCGCCCTCGCCACCATTAAGGGTTTTATCCCAGTAGTAAAGCGTATAATTTTTGCTACCATAGTTGGCAGTTACTGTAAATTGAACTGCTGCTAAGTATTTGTCCTCTGAGAAGTCAAGGCAGATATATACCTCATGTCCGTCAGATGCGTGCTTTGTATCAGTAAACCAATATGAGCTGTTTGAGCCGTCAATTGCATCAGATGGTGCATTGCCCCAGGAGTTATAAACACCAGATGCAGTAACAAGTGAGGAGCCAACTAATGAAACGGGAACTCTTTCGTTCTTTGGCGCTTCAGCCAAAACCTCAAGCTCATAAATTGCAGCTGGGCAATATCTTGAGGAATGAGATACCACAAGCTTAATTTCCTTTGTTGTAACAGGACTTTCAAGCTCAGTTAAAACGTATCCGTTTAAACCAGATTGAGAGGCGTTTTTATCACTAAGCTCTCCAACCTTTTGCCATTCGCTACCTACAAGCGCCATAATATCATATGATACGTAGCAATCCTCGGCTACCTCCCATGAGGTGTAGAAGGGTACTATTGCACTAATTGCACCTACAACAAACTCTTGCGCAAAGGATACTTGATAAAAGCCTCCTGTCATTTGTGCACCATCAGCGAGAGTGTCTGCACTCCAATAAGTGGAAACATCGCCATCAATTGCAAGCTTTGGCTCGCAGATTGTGTAGTAGTTTGAGGCATAGGAGCCAGCGAATTTTGTTATGTTTACAAAGGGTGCGTTTACGTAGTCGCCACCCGTGTATTTGTAGTTGCCAATTTCAAGGCTGTCAAAGCAATCTGGCTCATCAGTATATGTGGCAGAAATTATCACTTCATATGTGCCATTACAAACCGAACAGGTCTTTTTTTCAAGGCCTGAGGTATATTTTGTTGCAGGAGTTACTACCTCCCATTTGCTCCACTGGTGGTCACCCGTTGCATTAACCTCGTTTTTTCTTTCCTCGTAGGTACAGCCCTCGCGCTTACAATATACTCTTGTATAGCCCTTGTCTCCACAGGTTGGAGCAACGATTTCCTCACCAAGGTCGTGACCTAACCTTGGCTTAACCTCATAGGTTTCACCTGTACATTCTGTACATACATAGTTTATTTTACCGCTTTTTTCACAGGTTGGATAGGTGTTTACTCTGTTTGCGTTCTCAACGTAGTTGTGGTCGCATCCTCCACCTTGGGGGTAGTCAGGGGTCCACCAAGCTGTTAGGGTGACGTCCTCTGTAACAACGTCGTTTTCAAAATCCCACTTGGTATTTGCTGTTCTACCAGAATACCATCCGTTTACCCTGTAGCCCTCTTTTGTGGCTGTTGGCGTTGGGATTTTTTGTCCTTCTACTACTTGTATTGTGCTTTCACTTACCATTGTACCACCATTACCTGGATTAAAGGTAACTGTGTACTTTGGTCCACTTGGCTCGCAGGAGGCAAGTGCTACTATGCCACAAAGACACAACACGCAAAGAAGGAGACAAAGAATTTTATTTTTTAATTTCATTTTATTCTCCTTATTGTAAAATAACCCTCGGGAGTTATTTTTCCCGAGGGCTACATCAAAATCAAATATTACTCTTCAGGATATCTTGCTAAACGAACCTCGCCCCAGTAGTCCTGACCATAGCTTGGTGTTGGCTGTTCAATTACAACCTTAGCGATTTCAGCACCTACTTCAAACATATTTATGTAGTTGCCTGCTTCAACTGAACCAAACGCACCCTTGCTAAAGCTAACCTCTTCTCCGTCAGCATCATACCAAGTGATTGTATAACCAGCTGTACCTTGACCTGCAACGTAAATTACGTCAACAACTGTTGCGGATTCAAACTCAAGTGTTACAGTAATAGGCTTTTGGTTACCAGCAATTGTTTTACCTTCCCAGTTACCATCAATAAGGTCACCACCAAGTGTCAAGCCCCAACCAGCGCCTGAGTCAACCACAGGGTTAGTTTTACCCATTGCCTCAAGTGTAACGTCAACGAACTTAATTTGGTCGTCGTCGCCACAACGTGTGCATATACCTGTTCTTTGCATTGGAACATCGTCATTCCATTCATAGCTGTGACCAAGAGCAGGGTTCATTTCTGTTGTTTCAATAACACCACATCCAGGGATACCGCAAACACGCTCGTATGTTTCAGCAGTAATGCAGTCTGCCTCATACTTAAGCTTGTAACCACCAGTAGATGCCCAGTCGTGGTTTTCTGTACCGTCGATACAGTAGTTAATCTTTTCCCACTTAGCTGTTAGCTTAGTGTCAGCATTGATTACAGATGTTTGTGTAAATTGTACATCCTTATCGTTGTACCAGCCCTTAAATCTGAAGCCTTCCTTTTCAGCATCAGGTGTTTTTCCAAGTCTGTCGCCAGATTCAAGCTCGATAACTGTGCTTGGCTCATTGCCGTTTTCATCAAGAACTAAGCTTTCGCCTGGGTTAAGGATAAGCTCAACTGTAACAAGAGCACCCTCGCCCTCATTTCTTTGCCATTGAGCGATTAGGTCCATATCGTACTCAACCTCGAAGGAACGAGTAATCTTTTCCTCAAGTGTTGTGTCGTCAACGTCGTACCAGCCAAGGAAGGTGTAGCCCTTTCTGATTGGTGTTGGAAGCTTACCGATTTTTTCTTCCTCGCCACGATAGAATTCTACCTCAACATCGTCAGAAAGTGTACCACCATTTGCATCAAGTGTAATTAGGTACTGAGGACCACTATTACATGCAACTACCATTGGTAGAAGGAGTACACAAACCAAAGCAACGCTGAGAAGCTTAATAAGTGTGTTCTTTTTCATTTTTGTATTCCTTTCAAATATATTACAAAATATTACAAGGGGGAGAACACCCCCTAACTTGCTCTTTTATTATAGCACTTCCATATTTTAAAGTCAATCGAAGTTGAGATTTTTAACCAAATTCGACTTTTTGCACAAATAATCAACAGTTTTAAAAAAACGAAGCTTGGAAAAATTGTGCACTTTGCCTACATTTTAAATTGATTACTATAATATATATTATGCCTTAACCCAGAGTTACATTCCTTGCAATTGCTCTTAGCTTTTTAATTATTTCTATGTCTGTTTCCTCAGGTGCGTAGGTTACGTCCTCGGGATTTTTGCCTGTGAAGTATGCAAACATTACAAGTCCTGCAAGATACCTTCCGTAATCGAGGGAGAGGTGGAAGCCATCACGATTTATGTTAAGAGGTCCACCCTGTGAAAACTCTGGTAATTCTCTTGCCTTTTCAACTGCATCTCCACAAGGAATGATGTCAAAGCCATATTTCTCTGCAATTTTGTTGGTGGTATCAACAATAGCCTTATACATTTTTGACCTTGAGTTGTCATAGAAAACAAAACCTCCATGGGTGCTTTTATCGTCATACGCCCAGGTTCTATGGAATACTATTTTTGCCTTTGGGCAATTCTCCTTTAGAAATTCAACTATGTTGCCAAGGAATGGCTCATAGCTTTCTATAAGTCCAGATTGCTGACTAACCTGTTGAACTGTTATGTAGTCCCATTTTTTCTTTGTTAGTGCATCATTAATTGAGGTCATTTTTAGCTTTCTACCATTTTTTTGATACTCATAGTAGGGGTTCGCCTCCCTGATGTTGTTCCAATGTGTTTCAAGGGAGCAACCACCGATATACAGATTTCTTACGAAAATTTCATCGTCAGAAATTTGGTGCAAATATCTGGTTGCATCCTGTGAAAAGCTGTTTCCAATACATAGTACGTTCATTTTTCTTCTCCTTTATTTTAAATAGCTTACTATTTTATGGCTTGTAGTATATTCCTTGATAGGTGTTTCTTTTGAAAAGCTCCTTATCAATATCATTAAGTACAGTAACCTTTTTCTTGCTCCACAGTGGCGCTAAAAGCTCGCTTGCAATTCCGTCGCCTGTTAGTCTTTCAAGAACTGTGTCGGGTGGTAAAAGCTCTATTTGGTCACAGACTATTCTAATATAGTCCTCTCTTTCCATTGGAGTGTATTTGCCACTCTTATACATTTTAGCAAGGGGTGTACCCTCTAACACGTGTAAAAGATGAATTTTTACTATGTCAGGGTGCAAATTTGCGACACTCTGTGCCGTTTTTTTCATATTTCCCTCGGTTTCTGTGGGTAGTCCGTTTATGATATGAATACAGATTTTTACTCTTGGTGCTCTTTCTCTTATTCGATAGAAGCAGTCCGTAAATTCCTCATAGGTGTGGCATCTATTGATTTGCTGTGCAGTTTTATCGTTGCTTGTTTGGAGTCCTAATTCTACTGTAACAGGGATTTTTCGGGACAGGGTGTTTAAAATATCAAGCTTTTCATTTTCAAGGCAATCGGCACGGGTGGCAATTGATACCATTACTGCACCCTGAAAATTAGACACTTCCTCAAGGATTTTTGCAAATTTGTCGGGGGATGTGTAGGAATTTGTATAGGCTTGAAGGTATGGAATAAAGCTATCTATGTCCCATTTTCGTTTCATTATTTCAACACCCTCTTGGTATTGCACAAGGGGTGGTTTTAGGCTGTCAACGTTTCTTGCAAAGCTACCACCTGAGCAATAAATACAGCCACCTACTCCACGAGTGCCATCTATGTTGGGACAGGTAAAGCCTAAATCAAGGGTTATCTTTGCACATTTTTTGCCAAAGGTGGTTTTTAAAAAATAGTCGTAGGTATAGTATCGCTTATTTGTATTGGAATACTTATAGGGATTCTTCTCTGCCTGTGACATTTTACCCCTCCCTTGCCCTTGATTTATAAGGAAATTGCGTTACATTTATTTTACTATATTTTTTTGGTTATTTCAACCATATTACAGAATTTTTTAATCTATATTTAATTTAAAAAGGGACTTGACAAATAACTTATCTTAGTGTATAATAGTTTCGCTATGCTACTATGGCTCAGTTGGTAGAGCACATCCTTGGTAAGGATGAGGTCGCCAGTTCGATTCTGGCTAGTAGCTCCAAAAAATCCAAGTCGTGAGACTTGGATTTTTTTATCCATTGCGAAAGCAATGGTATATCGTCACGACTTGTCGTGTATCTCATCACCAAAGGTGTATATCATCAGCCACAGGCTGTATCCTCTTTCGCAATGATGATATACAATTTTTGCAAAATTGGTGATATACAAAACTGCGTTTTGATGATATACAACGCTTCGCGTTGATTAAGATTAGTTATTATGTAAATATGGTCGTACCTCGCTGGTGCGACTTTTTTCATACAATGCTTTGCGTTGACTGTGGTTAGTTATTATGCAAAGCTATTCGCCTAAAGCTTGCGAAGCAAACATTACTCGGTATAGTCAAATAAAATTTGCGTGGTACTCAGTTAAGAGTATCACGCAAATTCAAGTACTATTTGTTAGTCCTTCTTTTTGTAATTGAATATTTTTTCTGCTCTTTCAAGCTCTAATTCGCCACAGCTTACATCCACGACCCATTGAACCTTTGTGCCTGCGTAGTATAGTTTTTCTACGCCTGCTTCAAGGAATGCATATGGTAGAATATCCTCAATGCCTATTCCAATATAGACCGTTTTGAGATTTGTACAGTAGCTGAATGCATATGGTCCTATTGTCTTAACCGAGTCACCTATTGTTATCTCTTCTAACTTTTTGCTACCTCTGAAGGCATCAGAAGCTATTGTTGTAACAGTTGATGGAATTGTGTATTCTCTGTTAGGCTTTGATGGTGGATATGCATTAAGTATTGTTACTTCCTTATTAAACACTACTCCATCAATGCTACATAGGTATGGGTGGTCCTGACTTACGTAAAATTCCGTTAATCCAAAGCATCCTACAAGTGCATTGGGTGAAACGCTTGTAAGTGTTGAAGGGATTGCAATAGTACTTATATTGTAACAGCCCCAAAACACGTTGTTGCCAAGAACATTCGTTGTGCTTGGAAAATCAATTCCTCTTAATTCTGTACAATTTTGGAAGGCATCTGATTCTATTCTTTCAAGTCCCTCGGTAAGGCTAATGCTTAAAAGATTGCTACAGCTTAAAAATGCATAGCTGTCAATTGCGGTAACTGTACCAGGTACATTTACGTACATAATAAATTTGTTGTCCGCAAAGGAATAGACATCAATCCTTTTAGTGCCATTTGGCACTGTGTAGGTATTAACGTTTTTCATTGGTGGGAATCTTACTAATGAACTATCACTGACCTCAAACAACACACCGTCAACACTGTAATATGTCTCATTTGCCTCATCAACCAAAATACTTTCAATGCTTGATTGGGAAAATGCCTCGTACATGATTAAGGTTGTCGTGCTTGGAATTGTAATAGTTTTTAAGCCAACCTTACTAAATGCAAATTCTTGAATTGAATCAAGGCTTGTGCCTAAGTCTATATTTTCTAAGCCTGTGCAATTACTAAATGCATAATCATTAATGCGAGTTGTGCCATCAAGTGTTACGTTTTTAATATTGCTACAATTTTCAAAGTAGTAATTTGGCACAGTTGCTATGCCATATACCACAGTTGTTAGCTTTTCTGGAATGTAGAAGCTATAATACAATGGGTCGTCCTCATCGTCGTCATAGCATTGAAGAGTTTTTGTTGAACCAGCATATGCCTCCTCTCCAAATAGATAGCCTAAATATTTTGTTTTTAGGTCATCGGACGAGTCAACGTAGTAAATATTTAATTTTTCTATGTTGTAGCATCCCGACAAGATACCCTGACCGACTGAGGTGAAATTTGATGATACTGTATATTCCTTTAAAGCAGTACATCCCTTAAATGCATAATTTCCAACGGATATAACACCATTTATGTCTAAGTCTTCCATCGAGGTACAATTCAAGAATGCATAGTCCTTGATTTCATAGGTCTTATCTGCTTCAAGGGTGGTTAGTGAATTACAATTTGCAAAGGCATAAGCACCTATTTTATCAATTATTTCTACTAATGAAAATTCCTTTAGCTTAGTACAGCCAGAGAATGAATTATCACAGATTATGCTATTTTTGTTAGATACGTAGCCATTTGCACTTACCTTTAAAAGTGAGGTGCAATTTTCAAAGGAATTTGCACCGAATTCAGCCACTCCCTCAGCTATTTCTACGTTTTCAAGACTCTTGCATTCTGCGAAAGCATAGCTACCGATAGTTGTATTTTCACTTGGTAGGCTTACGCCCTTTAGGTTGGTGCAGTTGTAAAATGCATAGTCACTAAAGGCAATTACGCCCTCAGGGGTTGATAGCTGAGCAAGACTGGTACAATTCTTAAAGGCACTCTTGCCTATGCTATGCACTAAGGCACCGAAGGATACGCTTTCAAGCCCTGTGCAATCAAGAAAGGCACCCTCTTCAACATAGCTAAGATTTTGTGGTAGGCTTAAGGATTTTATTCCTGACACACCAGCAAAGGCGTATTCGTCAATTCTTGTGCATACACTACCCTCTTCAAAGATAACACTTGTAAGCTTAGGTGTGTTTTCTGATTGCTGATATTCGGGTCTGAATAGATAGTTAGGAATTTCTTTAACTGTTGCACCTATTACTAAGGCTGTGCCCTCTGTATTGGCACCTGTGCCATAAAAAATCCTGTTATCGTTCTCCATACCACCATGGACTGAGCCATATGCAATATTGTAGTTGATTTTTGCTAACTTAGTTGTGCCATAAAAGGCTTCATTGCCTATGGTAACGTTATCTCCGTTAAGGGTCAGCTCCTCAATTGAGGTGCAATTTTTGAAGGCACTCATTCCTATTGTGGCAAGGTCTGTGCCCAAGGTGACATTCTTTAAATAGGGGTTATCCTCGAAGGCATAATCGTCTATTGTAGTTATGCCTGTCGGAAGGGTAAATAGCTCATTTTTTCTACCCTGTGGATATAAAACTATTCTTTCGCCCTTTATTAATGCGCCATTCTCTATTGTGAAGGTTAGGTTATTTCCGTCAACTATTACCTCCTCTAATAAGCTACAACCATTAAAGCTGGTGCTTACTATTGTAGCAAGTGATGATGGCAATTTAATTGAGACTATGCCTGTGTCAGAAAAAACATACTCGCCTATTTCTACAAGTCCCTCGTTTAGGCTTATGGAATTAAAGTCACAATTATAAAACGCATAGTCGTAGATTTTACTTGTGCTTGGTGATAGCAACACCTCAGTTAAGGCAGTACAATTGTAGAAGGATTCCTCTTTTATTACACTAACTCCACTTGGGACATCAATTTTCTTTAGTCCTGTGCAGTTTTTAAATACTCCTGCACCAAGACTTTCAACGCCACTTGGAATTTCTATTTTTTCAATACCTGTACAATCTGCAAAGGCTTCCTTTCCAATTGAGGTAATGTCATTTGGAAGAATTATTTCCGTTAGACTACCACAGCCTGAAAATGCACCTTGTAGTATATTTCCACCCGTTATAGTTACGGATTTTAGGGTGCTTGGTAGGTAATATTTATCGGTTACAACTCTACCATTATATATGTAAGATTGCTCGGTACATATTTGGTTATTTAATCCATTCGTATCAAAGACAAAGCCAAAGGGATATTGAGTGGAATCACTTACTTGCTTTACGGAATTACCTACAAATGGAAGAGTGATTTTTTCAAGTGCAGTACAGCTTGCAAAGGCATATGCACCAATGCTTTCAACTGAGCTTGGTACATAAATTTCACTAAAGCTTGAGCAATAGCAAAAGGCACCTGTTCCTATTTCCTTAAGCTGACTTGGCAATTGTATTTCTGTTAGCTTTTCGCAATATAAAAATGCTCTTTCGCCAATGCTTGTAACTGTATCTGGTAGAGTAATTTGCTCTAAACCAGTGCAACGTCCAAATGCCCAGCTGTCTATTTTGGTCGTGCCTGTTGGTATATCTAAGCTTTTTATTTGACTACAACGTAAAAATGCGTTTTCGCCAATTTGTGTAGTGGTTTGAGGCAAAATGACCTCTTCTAAGTAGCTACAATTTGCAAAGGCACCACCTAATATATCTCCACCTACGACAATTACCTTAGTTAGTCCGTTTGGTATGTAGGCTTGAAATTCACTGTTTTTTCCGTATTCATTCTTGTAGGGTTGCTTAGTTAGGGTTCCACCCTCGTATGCCTCTTCGCCGAATATATATCCAAGTGGGTATTGGGAAGGGTCGGTAGGTGCTTTTACCTCTTCGCCTATAAATGGAAGGGTCAGCTCTTTAATTCCAGCACAACCAGAAAATGCTCCCTTTCCTATTTTGATAACCGAGCTTGGCACTACTATTTTTTCTATTTTTGAGCAATTTTGTAGTGCGTTGCTTTCAATTTGGGTAAGGTGTGGTGGAAATTCTATATTGCTTATTTCGACACAATTTGCAAAGGCACTCTCGCCTATTTTGGTAATTGTAGAGGAAAGTGTAATTTCCTTAAGACTACTACAACCATTAAAGGTATTTTTTGGTATTTCCTCGCCACCATTTATTATGACATTTTCTACACAGGTAAGGGTAAATTTGTCTAAATGCTCAGTAGGAGTAGTTAGCCTTTTAAGATTGGTTGACGTCCTAAAGGAACACATTTCTATTTGGCTAAGCTGAGAAGGAATTACTATTTCCTCAATGCCTGTGCAAGCTGAAAATGGGTCGTTTAGACTTTGTATGCTGTTAGGTAGGTCTATTTTAGTAATGGAGCTACATGCCAAAAATGCAAGCTTTCCAATACTTACAAGTCCGTTTGGCAAACTTACGTCTGTTAGGACTATGCACTCACGAAATGCTTCCTCTTGAATTTCAACAAGTCCTTGCCCTAAGGTAACTGTCTTGAGGGCTTCACAGCCTTGGAATAGTCTTTTTGGTATTATTTCAAGACTACTTATATCTATCTGTGTAAGGGAAATACATTTTTCAAATGCACTCTGTCCAATTTCCGAAGCACCTGCAAATGATGGTATATTAACAAGCCTTTCACATCCGTAAAATGCTCTTTCACCTATTTTTTCAACGCTTGCTACTATGGTTGTCAATTCGCTACAATTAATAAATGCCTCGTCCTCAATGAAAGTGATTGTATCAGGCAGTGCTATGCTTTCTAAAACTCGATTTTCACGGAACACAAATGGGTTGATTTTAGACACTGGGTAGGACTTTTCCTCGATTTTAATGGTTTCGGGAATGGTGACGGTCTTAGCCTCCTCAGCATAGCCGACTACCTCGGCTACCTCGCCATTTATAAAATATTGAAGGTTATCTACTATTACTGTGTTGTTAGGGGTTATGCCAAAAACCACAGGACAGTTAGCAGAATTCCAATTCTCGTGAAGGGTGATTTGGCTTTGGTCCTGCGCCTCAAAATAAATTGTTGCACCCTTACAGTAGGAAAACGCATCCGTTACTATTTCGGTAATAGTTTTTGGTATAATCATTTTCTTTATACCTGTTCCATTTATCAAGCCTTCATTGATTACTGTAACGCTTTTTGGAATAGTGAGCACACAAAGAGCTTCACAGCCTGAAAAGGAATAATTTCCTATTTGGGTCACGTTAGTATGTATCAAGACCTCGGTTACATTCTTACAGTTACCAAAGGCACTGTCGCCAATTGCTGTTACGTGGGCTGGTATTTCTATTTTAGTAAGGCTATCACAGCCTGAAAAGGCACCCCTGGGAATTGTGGTAATTGCTTTAGGTATATTGTAATCCTCAAGTGAAGTGCATCCGCGAAACGCATATGCGCCTATATATGTAACACTCTCTGGTATTTGTATTTTCTTTAAATTTTCACAGTCGGAGAAGGCTATTTCTTCAATAGATACAAGCGTGCTTGGAAGAGTAATTTCCTCCATCTTCGACCAAGAAAATGCACCTCTTCCTATATGGGTAACGTCCTCGGGCACAGTTAAGGTCTTTTTCTCTAAGTCCTTTAGCCCTGTTATAGTAATAGTGTCATTTTCCTCTATATATTCAAAATCGGCAAGGTCAGCCCTTTCCTCGCTTTCTGGTGCTTGGTTGCACCCTGCAAGAGTTAGCACTAAGGTAAGCGCCAGGACAATGCCTACAATCCATTTTCTCATAATGATTTCTCCTTTTAGACAGAAAAAGGCTCGTTTTCAACGAGCCCTTTATTTATATTTGTTTGCCTTTTTGTTAGGCTCTTTTACTAAAATCTGTTTTCTCTTTTCTTTCTTAGGTTGTACTCGGAGCGAGGGTTGATGATTTCACGATAGTCAAGGTCGCCACGCTCAAGTGCTGTTACGATTGTTTCGGCAGTTGCAATGTTTGTGGCAAGCAAAACGTTGTGAACGTCACAAAGTCTTAGCAGATTTTGTTCAACCATATAATGCTTATTATACATCATATCGTTTTGTGGTGTTGTTGGACGGAAGTAGAAAAGAATATCTATTTCGTCAAAGGAAATTCTTGAGGCGATTTGCTGTTCTCCACCAAGCTCGCCTGAAAGAAGCTTTTCTATTTTTAAGCCTGTTGCCTCTGAAATGTAGGAGCCTGTTGTACTTGTGGCACAAATTGAGTGCTTACTCAAAATACCACAGTATGCAATACAAAACTGAGTAATCAGCTCCTTTTTGGTATCGTCTGCAATAATTGCAATTTCCAAGGGTAACACCTCCTTAGTGTAGTAACTACTTTTCTTTAATTATAATACCACACTTGCCTGCATTTTGTCAATGTTTTAAAAGGCATTTTTAATATTTTTGCACAAAAATTTTTGTTTTATTCCCTATTTTAAAGTGTCTATTTGTTAAATTGCACAATAAACTGTGGATTTTTTTAGTAATATGTTACTAATCTATTTTAGAATCATTTGCCTAAAAAAAGCTTACCATTTACCCATAAGCCCTTTTTCTCCTGACCATTTGGTCTAATAAAGGAGCCCATACCATTTGGAAGGTCGTTTTTAAAGCTACCATTATAGCTACCACCAGTTGCATAGATAAGCACGCCATCTCCACATCTTACGTTATCCTTAAACTGTCCTATGTAGAGGTCGCCATTTTCATATTTCATTTTGCCCTCTCCACATCTTTTTCCTTTTTTCCATTCACCCTCGTACTTTTCTCCACCCAGATTGTATGAGGTGCCATGTCCATGGTATTCGCCATTTTTCCAGTCGCCCTCGTAAATTAGCCTGTTTTCCTTGTCGTAAAGACAGCCAATACCATCTGGTATATCGTTTTTTGTTTCTCCTATATAAACATTTCCATTTGGATACTGTATTCTATCATGAAAGCTTCTCATATTTATTTCTCCTATTCCTCTTGAGTGCGTTTTTTGAGCTCGCCATTTTCCCAGTAGCCCTCAAACACTCTGCCACTTTTCTTTACTGTATATTTGCCATAGCCATGATACGTGCCATCCTTATACTCGCCCTCGTAGGTGTCCCCATTTTTCAGGAGCTGAAAGCCCTTGCCCTGTCTTACTCCCTTTTCATAGTTGCCCTCGAAGTAGGCTCCGTTTGCGTAGATATATTTACCAAAGCCATGCTTTAAGCTATTCCATAGCATACCATCATAGACATCGCCATTAGGGTATTTAAAGATACCCTTACCCTGCTTTTTGCCTCTTTCAAAATTGCCCTCATAGGTTGAGCCATCAGAAAGAAGCTCTCTTCCATAGCCGTGAGGGTAGCCTTCCTCAAAATGACCCTCGTAGGAGTAGCCGTCAGGACTTGTGACCCTTCCCTGCCCACTTCTTTTGCCTTGATTGACCTCGCCCTCATAAGCTGTGCCATCCTTATAGGTAATTTTACCCTTACCATGAGGAATGTTGTCCACAATATCACCTACGTAAACAATATCGCCCTTATATTCGCGCTTGCCATAGCCATCACAACGTCCATTTACAAACATTCCTGTAAGTGACCCACCACTACTATACGTAAAGGTCGCCATTCCCGTTCTTTCTCCCATTACGTAATAGCCTGAGTAGATAGCACCTGAGGGAAGGTGGTCAACACCGAAGCCGTGCCTTTTTCCGTCAAAATAGCTACCCTCGAAATAGCCACCCTTACTATACGTATATTTGCCATAGCCGTGACGCTTATCGTCCTTGAAAAAGCCCTCATAGGAGTCTCCGTTTACAAACTCCTCCTTGCCATAGCCCTCTCTTTTATCGTTTTTATATTCGCCGACGAAGCTTTCGCCCTCCTCGGTTGTAATAGTGCATTTGCCATGCTTCTTATCATCAAGAAAGTAGCCCTTGCAAATTTTACCGCCACCCTCGTCCAGTGTGCCGTAGCCATTTGCCTTGCCATCTCTTACCTCGCCCTCGTAGATTTTACCATTTTCATAAAGTATAGTGCTATTGCCTGTTACTCCACCTATTCTTTGACCATTGGGAAAAAGCACCTCGCCCTCTGAGGTGGGGTTGCCCTTACTCCAATAGCCACGATACACTATTCCGTTTGGGTAGGTCATTTCGCCATAGCCGTCAAAAAGTCCGTTTTTATATTCGCCACTATAAACAGTGCCATCGGAGCTTTCTAATCTACCCCTTCCGTTTGGCTCTCCGTCAAGATATTCTCCCTTGAAAACACTTCCATCTGCACCCTTACAAACAAGATAACCATTTGGGGCATCAAATTTAAATTCTCCACATAGCTCAGTGCCATCTGCATAGATTAGCTTGCCATAGCCATTCATCTCGCCATTTTCAATTTCGCCCTCGTAAACACTACCATCGGGGAAATACTTTTTTTCAATTTTTTTCATATTCCCTCCTTTAGATAGTTTCTTTCCTTAATTTTATCACAACCCTTCATTAATGTCAATGCGCACGCACGCATATTATTTATAAAAAAATTGATTTTTGTATTGACAAATCAGTTTTGGTTTGCTATAATATTTACGATCTTTAAGGTCGATACAGAGATATCGACAAGATTTGTCTTAATAATAGCTCCCCAGACTACTTGGGGATATTTTGCGAATCTTGTCGTGGGACAAGATTTTTTTATAGCAATTTTAAAGGAGATACGAAGGTGAAACAGTTTACAAGATTTGCAGTTGATGAAAAGCTTGTTAGTGCTATTTTGGGCACTTCTTTTTCAAATTTCTCTCTTTGTCTTGATGATATAGTTATTTTTCCCGGATTTTGTGATGTGCATGTTCACTTCAGAGAGCCGGGTTTTTCTTATAAAGAGACCATTAAGACAGGCTCGGAGGCTGGAGCTAATGGTGGCTACACTGACGTTTGCACTATGCCTAATCTTAATCCCGTGCCTGATTCGGTTGAAAATTTGCAAAAGCAACTGGATATAATCAAAAGGGACGGAAAAATCGGCATTTATCCTTATGGCTCAATTACTGTGGGTCAAAAGGGCGAGGTGCTTGCCGACCTTGAGGGCATGAAAGACTTGTGCATTGCCTACTCGGACGATGGTCGAGGTGTGCAGAGTGACGAAATGATGGCTAAGGCTATGAAGAAGGCTAAGGAGCTTGACAAAATCATAGTTGCCCATTGTGAAATAAATGATTTACTAAAGGGTGGCTACATTCACGACGGAGAGTTTGCAAGGCTAAACGGAATGAAGGGTATTTGCTCTGAGAGTGAATGGGGACAGATAAAAAGAGACATTGAGCTTGTTAAGAAAATAGGCTGTAAGTATCACGTATGCCATATTTCAACTAAGGAAAGCGTTGAGCTGATAAGACAGGCTAAGGCGCAGGGCGTTGATATTACCTGTGAAACTGCTCCACACTACCTTGTGTTTAATGATATGGACCTAAAAGACGAGGGTCGCTTTAAAATGAATCCACCTATAAGAAGTGAGGCTGACAGGCTTGCGCTTATAGAGGGCATAAAGGACGGAACTATTGATATGATAGCTACCGACCACGCACCACATAGCGCTGAGGAAAAATCCAAGGGGCTTGCAGGTAGCAATATGGGAGTTGTAGGGCTTGAAACTGCATTTTCAGTAATGTACACCCACTTAGTAAAGCCAGGTGTGATTACTATGGAAAGGCTTCTTGACTTGATGTGCTACAATCCAAGAGAGCGTTTCGGCATTGAGCTTGGTAATTCCTTTACTGTGTTTGACCTTGGCAAAAAATACGTGGTTGACCCACGTGAGTTTAAATCAATGGGCAAGGCTACTCCATTTGAAGGCTGTGAGCTTTATGGCAAGTGCTTAGGCACTGTTAGAAATGGGCAAATAATTAAGTAAGAATAGATTAAGGAGAAGGAAAATGGCAAAAAGAACAGACATTAAAAGAGTTATGATTATCGGCTCGGGTCCTATCGTTATCGGTCAGGCTGCTGAGTTCGACTATGCTGGCACACAGGCGTGCTTGGCACTTAAGGAGGAGGGCTACGAGGTTATTCTTGTAAACTCTAACCCTGCTACTATTATGACTGACACAGTTATTGCTGATAAGGTTTATATGGAGCCACTTACACTTGAATACGTGGCTAAGATTATAAGACACGAGCGTCCTGATGCGATTGTTCCAGGTATTGGTGGACAGACAGGTCTTAACCTTGCTATGCAACTGGAAAAGAAGGGCATTTTAAAGGAAAATGGCGTTGAGCTTCTCGGTACAAGCTCTAAGAGTATTGAAAGAGCTGAGGACAGAGAGCTATTTAAACAGCTTTGTCAAGAGATTGGCGAGCCTGTTATTCCTTCAGAGATTGCTAACAATATGGACGAGGCTATGAGTGCAATTGAAAAGATTGGCTTCCCTGTTGTTCTTCGTCCTGCATTTACTCTCGGTGGCACAGGCGGTGGCTTTGCTTACAATATGGAGGAGTACGTTGAGCTTGCAGAGGGTGCGCTTGCTGCATCTCCTGTTCATCAG
Source organism: Clostridia bacterium (assembly GCA_017473085.1). Classification (GTDB taxonomy): domain Bacteria; phylum Bacillota; class Clostridia; order Oscillospirales; family CAG-272; genus RGIG2000. Next base: position 12,986 of record JAFUNF010000024.1, on the reverse strand, counting down.
GTGCTTGTTGAGAAGAGTGTTAAGGGCTTTAAGGAAATTGAGTTCGAGGTTATGCGTGACGGCGAGGACAACGCAATAACAATTTGTGGTATGGAAAATATCGACCCTGTTGGTGTTCACACAGGTGACTCCTTGGTTGTTGCTCCAATCCTTACTCTTAGCGAGCATGACCACAAGATGCTCAACAATAGTGCAATTAAGCTAATCAAGGCACTTAAGATTTCAGGTGGCTGTAACGTACAGTTTGCACTTAACCCAACTACTAGTGAATATTATCTTATTGAGGTAAACCCAAGAGTTTCTCGTTCCTCTGCTCTTGCTTCTAAGGCAAGTGGCTACCCAATTGCAAGAGTTACTGCTAAGGTTGCTCTTGGTATGACTCTTGACGAGATTGAGGTTGCAGGAACAAAGGCATCCTTTGAGCCTTGTCTTGACTATATCGTTGCTAAATTCCCACGTTTTCCATTTGATAAGTTTACTACTGTTCCAAATAAGCTTGGAACACAGATGAAGGCAACAGGCGAGTGCATGGGCATCGGCTCTAACCTTGAGGAATGCTTGCTCAAGTCTGCAAGAAGCCTTGAGATTGGTGTTTGCCACCTTCATATGGCTAAGTTTGACGGACTTTCAACTGAGGCAATTAAGGAATATATAAACGAGTTCCACGATGACAACGCCTTTGCAATTTGCGAGCTACTTCGTCGTGGTGTTACAACTATCGAGCTTCATAAGATTACTAAGATTACAGAGTTCTTCCTAAAGTCCTTTGAAAAGATTGTTAAGATGGAAAAAGCTCTTTGTGAAAACGTATGCGATGCTAAGCTTCTTAAGGAGGCTAAGGAAATGGGATTTGCTGACAAGTATGTAGCTAAGCTCTGGAAGAAAACTGAAAAGGAGGTTTACGCCTTCCGTCACGAGAATGGTATTATACCTAACTTCAAGATGGTTGATACTGCTCACGTAGGCGCATATACACCTTACTTCTATTCCTCATATCAAGGAAAGAATCAATCAATTCTTACAGATAAGAAGAAAATAATAGTTCTTGGCGCAGGTCCTATTCGTATCGGTCAGGGTGTTGAGTTTGACTACTCTACTGTTCACGCAGTTAAGACAATTAAGGAAAGTGGCTACGAGGCTATTATCATAAACAACAACCCTGAAACAGTTTCAACCGACTACACAACCTCAGACAAGCTCTACTTTGAGCCACTTACTGTTGAGGACGTTATGGAGGTTATTGAATACGAAAAGCCAGACGGAGTTATCGCTTCTCTTGGTGGACAGACAGCTATTAATTTAGCTGCACCTCTTTACGAGCGTGGAGTTAAGCTAATCGGTACAGACTGTCAGGCTATTGACAGAGCTGAAAACCGTGACACCTTTGAGAAAATTCTTGAGGAGCTTAACATTCCTCAGCCAAAGGGACAAGCTGTTACAAACATTGAGGACGGTGTTAAGGTTGCTTCAATGGTTGGATATCCTGTATTGGTTCGTCCTTCCTTCGTGCTTGGTGGCCGTGCAATGCAGTTGGTTGCTAACGAGGAGCAATTAAGACACTATCTAAAGACTGCCGTTGAAATTGACGTTGATAAGCCTGTGCTTGTTGACCACTATATCAAGGGCAAGGAGGTAGAGGTTGATGCAATTTGCGACGGACGTGACGTATTCGTTGCAGGTATTATGGAGCTTGTTGAGAGAACAGGCGTTCACTCAGGTGACTCTATAAGCGTATATCCATCCTTCTCTATTTCCGATAAGGTTAAGGGCAAGATTTTGACCTACTCCAAGAAGCTTGGTCTTGGCATTGGAATTGTTGGTCTTTTCAATATTCAGTTTATCGTTGACTCAAATGATGATGTATATATTATCGAGGTAAACCCACGTTCATCAAGAACTGTTCCATTCCTTTCCAAGTCAACTGGTTATAGCTTGGCTGACATTGCAACTGAGGTTATTCTTGGTAAGTCCTTGAAGGAGCTTGGTATATTCGACCTTTATCCACAGGAGAAAAAGCGTTGGTACTGTAAGGTGCCTGTATTCTCCTATAAGAAGATTAGTGGAGTTGATGCTTACCTATCTCCTGAAATGAAATCAACTGGTGAGGCAATCGGCTACGACGATACACTTAATCGTGCTTTCTATAAGGCACTTCAGGCATCTGGTATGCAACTACAAAACTATGGTACAGTTTTGGTAACTGTGGCTGATAGCGATAAGGATGAGGCACTACCTCTTATCCGTCGCTTCTACAATCTTGGCTTTAACATTGAGGCAACTGAGGGTACAGCTAAGTATCTAAAGGAGCATGGTATCAGAACAAGAGTTAAGAAAAAGATTGGTTCAGGCTCAAGTGATATTCCAGAGTCTATGCGTCAAGGACATATTGCTTATGTTATTAACACAAGTGACGGACAGGACGATGCATCCGACCAAAATCAAAAGGACGGATACCAAATAAGACATTTGGCAATTGAAAATAACATTTCACTATTTACCTCACTTGACACAGTAAGAATTTTGCTTGATGTTTTAGAGGAAATTACACTTACAATTTCTACTATTGATTCATAATGATGCTATGCATCAATGAAATGAATCCGCCTCGGCGACATTCGTGAAATGACCCGAAGGTCTTGAAATGCTTGCCATAGCAAGCTTGAAATGCACTTGCGTGCATGAGATTCATTTTATTTCAAGTATGCCACAGGCATACATTTCATAATGAGCTTGCTCGTTATTTCATGTGCTATGGGTTTTCGAAAACGGTAAGAATCTTGAAAACCCATAATGGCACATTTCATTTGTACGTAAAACTACATTAGGGTGATTTATATTCTCCCAAAAGGAACAAAAATGAAGGATTTAATTTTTACAGTTGTTGACAACAAAAAAATCGCTAAAAACACCTTTGAAATGGTGCTTTTAGGCGATTGCACTGACATTAAATGTGGTCAGTTTGTAAATATCAAGCTTGATGGCTTTTATCTACGCAGACCTATTTCCGTATGTGACGTAGAGGGCGATAAGCTCACCCTTATATACAAGGTTGTAGGTAAGGGTACTGAGGCTATGGCACAAATGGGCAAGGGCACTGAGCTTTTAGTTTTGACAGGTCTTGGAAATGGCTATGATACAAGCAAGAGTGGTAATGCTCCCCTTTTGGTTGGTGGTGGTGCTGGTGTTCCACCTATGTATAAGCTTTGTCGTGATTTAGTAGCACAGGGTAAGCAGGTTAGCGTTATTTTAGGCTTTAACTCAAAGGACGAGGTTTTCTATGAGGATGAGTTTAAAAAGCTTGGTGCTAAGGTTATTGTGGCAACTGCTGACGGTAGCTATGGTATTAAGGGCTTTGTAACAGATGGCTTTGACCTTGTTGATTACACCTACTTTTACACCTGTGGTCCTGAGCCAATGCTCAAGGCTGTTTACAATAAGAGCATAACAAGTGGTCAATTCTCCTTTGAGGAAAGAATGGGCTGTGGCTTTGGTGCTTGTATGGGTTGCTCCTGCAAGACTAAATATGGCAATAAGAGAATCTGCAAGGATGGTCCTGTGCTTGAGAAGGAGGAAATTATATGGTAAGCTTAAAAACAGAGCTTTGTGGAATTGAGCTTGACAATCCATTAATTCCTGCAAGTGGTACCTTTGGCTTTGGCTATGAGTTTGCAGAAATTTATGATATAAACTGTCTTGGTAGCTTTTCCTTTAAGGGAACTACTAAGGACCCTCGCTTTGGCAATCCTACTCCAAGAATTGCAGAGTGCGAGCGTGGTATGATTAACTCCGTTGGACTTCAAAATCCTGGAGTTGAAAACGTAATTAAAAATGAGCTTCCTAAGCTAAAGGCGTGCTTTAACAAGCCTGTTATGGCAAACGTAAGTGGCTTCTCTGTTGAGGAGTACGTTTACACAGTAAAGATGCTTGATAGTGAGCCACAAATTGGTTGGTTTGAGGTAAACGTAAGCTGTCCTAACGTGCATGGTGGCGGTATGAGCTTTGGTACTTCGCCAGAGGCTGCTGCAGAGGTTGTGCGTGAGGTAAAAAAGGTTACCTCTAAGCCTGTTATTGTTAAGCTTTCTCCTAACGTAACTGACATTGTAGCAATTGCTAAGGCTTGCGAGGATGCTGGTGCTGACGGAATTAGCCTTATCAATACTCTACTTGGAATGAAGATAGATTTAAAGACCAAAAAGCCTGTTATTCACAATAAGATGGGTGGCTTCTCTGGTCCTGCGATTAAGCCTGTGGCTATCAGAATGGTTTATCAGGTTTACGAGGCAGTTAAAATTCCAATCGTTGGTGGTGGTGGAGTTGCCAGTGCCGAGGACGTAATTGAAATGATGCTTGCAGGTGCAAGTGCAGTTGAGATTGGCGCACAAAACCTTGTTGACCCATATGCTTGTCCTAAGATTATTGAGGATTTGCCAAGGGTTATGGAAAAGTATGGTATAAAAAATTTAAAGGATATAATAGGAGGTGCCCACTAATGGGAAAGGACGTAATTATCGCTTGTGATTTTGCAAGCAAGGAGCAGGTTTTCAATTTTCTTGACTTGTTCAAGGAGGAAAAGCCATTTGTAAAGATTGGTATGGAGCTTTTCAATGCTGAAGGTCCAGAAATCGTTCGTGAGATTAAGAGAAGAGGTCACAAGATTTTCTTAGACCTTAAGCTTCACGATATTCCAAACACAGTTAAAAAGGCTATGGCAGTTTTGTCAAGACTTGACGTTGATATGACAAACGTACACGCAAGTGGTACTATCGCTATGATGGAGGCTGCACTTGAGGGTCTTACTCGTGAGGACGGCACTTGCCCACTTCTTATTGCAGTTACTCAGCTTACCTCTACAAGTGAGGAAAGAATGAGAGATGACCTACTTATTAACGAGCCAATGGATAAGGTTGTTATGCACTACGCACAAAATGCTAAGAAGGCAGGCCTTGCAGGTATCGTTTGCTCTCCACTTGAGGCAGAAAAGGTACACAACGTATGTGGTAAGGACTTTGTTACAGTTACCCCAGGTGTTCGCTTTGCAGATGGCGACAAGGGTGACCAGGTAAGAGTTATGACCCCTGCCGAGGCTAAGAAGATTGGTAGTGACTACATAGTAGTTGGTAGACCAATTACAGCAGCGACTGACCCTGTTGCAGCATATCGCAGATGCGTGAGTGAGTTTGTTGACTAACAAACTCACAATGAAATGAATCCGTAACAGATTCATGAAATGACATAGTTGTCGTGAAATGCTTGCTGTGGCAAGCGTGAAATGTTCCATTGGACGAGCCAATAGAACATAGGATTCATTTTATTTCAAGAAAGCTTGGCTTTCATTTCAAGATTGCGAAGCAATCATTTCATGTGCTTTAGCACATTTCATTTGGATTTAAAGAGGAGATTTTTGATATGGAACAATACAAAAGAGAATTTATACAATTTTTACAAAGTGCAGGAGTTTTGAAGTTTGGCGATTTTACTGCTAAGAGTGGTAGAAAGATTCCTTACTTTATCAATGCAGGCGAGATTAAGACTGGCGAGCATATTGCAAAGCTTGGCGAGTTTTATGCTAAGGCATATTTTGACAAGCTTGGTAACAAGAAATCTGCACTTTATGGCCCTGCTTACAAGGGTATTTCAATTGCAGTTGCTACCTCTATTGCACTTGGCAAGAATGGTCTAAATCTACCATTCTTCTTTAACAGAAAAGAGGTTAAGGACCACGGCGAGGGTGGTGTTTTCGTAGGCTACAAGCCACAGGCAGGCGAGGAGGTTGTAATCGTTGAGGACGTTATTACAGCTGGTACTGCTATTCGTGAAACTATGGAAATTATGAAGTCCGTTGAGGGCATCAAGGTTTGCGCTTGCTTCGTTATGGTTGACAGAAAGGAAAAGGGCAAGGGCGAAAAGGGTGCTATGGTTGAAATTGAGGAGGAGTTTGGCTTCCCTGTTTACTCCGTAGTTGACGTTTACGATATTATTGAGTACTTGTCCGAGGACGAGTCCAACAAGGAAAACGTAGATAGAATCAAGAAGTATCTTGAGGTTTACGGCGCCTAAGGCAAGGCAAAGCAAGGCGTTGCCTTGCAGTTATGATTACACTTGCGTGTAAGCTATGAGCTTTGCTTTCGCAAAGCGTTATGAGCTTGCTCACGCAAGCGTTATGAGTGACTACGTCACGTTTGAAATTACAAGAGCTTTAAGGTTGAAGAAAGGTTAAATGTTCCCTGCTTTTCGTTTTCACCAGCCTGTAAGGCTCGCAAAAGGAGAAACTATGAGAAGTCTTATAGATATTAAGGAATTGTCCTTAGAGGAGCTTGATAGTCTTATTGACACAGCCCTTGATATTATTGCAAATCCTTTAAAATATAGCGAGAAGTGTCGTGGAAAGAAGCTTGCTACTCTTTTCTTTGAGCCTTCTACCAGAACTCGCTTGTCCTTTGAGGCTGCGATGTATGAGCTTGGTGGTAACGTGCTTGGCTTTTCCGAGGCAAGCTCCTCATCAAGTGCTAAGGGCGAAAGCGTTGCCGACACTGCTAAGATGATTTCCTGCTATGCAGATATTATTGCTATGCGTCATCCTAAGGAGGGTGCACCACTTGTTGCTTCTATGAATGCATCTATTCCTGTTGTAAATGCAGGCGATGGTGGTCACAACCATCCAACACAGACTCTTGCCGACCTTCTTACAATTAAAAGAAAGAAGGGTCGCTTTAATAATCTTACTGTTGGTCTTTGTGGTGACTTGAAGTTTGGAAGAACTGTTCACTCACTTATCTCTGCTCTTTCCAGATATGAGGGAATTAAGTTTGTGCTTATCTCCCCTGTGGAGCTTAAGATTCCTGACTATGTAAAGACAGAAACTCTTAACAAAAAGGGTATTGAATATGTGGAAACCACCGACCTTGTTGGTGCTATGCCTGAGCTTGATATTCTCTATATGACAAGAGTACAAAAGGAGCGCTTCTTCAACGAGGAGGACTACCTACGCTTGAAGGATAGCTATATTTTGGACCTTGCTAAGCTTGAAAATGCAAAGAGTGACCTTTGCATTATGCATCCACTTCCCCGTGTAAATGAAATTAGTGTTAAGGTAGATAGCGACCCACGTGCTTGTTATTTTGAGCAAGCATTGAATGGTAAATATATGCGTATGGCTCTGATTTTAATGCTTTTGGGAATTGATTAAGGGGGTTGGCTTATGAATATTGATTCAATTAAAAATGGTATAGTTATCGACCACATTACAGCAGGTCGTGGTATGGAGCTTTATTCTCTTTTAAAGCTTGACACTCTTGATTGCTCCGTTGTTATCGGCAAAAACGTTGGTAGCGAAAAGATGGGCAAGAAGGACATTATCAAGATTGATGCAGACATTGAGCTTGATACTACTATTCTTGGTTACGTTGACCCTGAGGTTACGATTAACATTATTAAAAATGGCAAGATTGTTGACAAGAAGGGTGTTACTCTTCCCGAAAAGCTTGTAAACGTGATTTGCTGTAAAAACCCACGTTGCATTACCTCCTGTGAGCAGGAGCTTGACCAGGTGTTTACTCTAACCGATAAAGAAAATAGAGTTTATCGTTGCTTGTATTGTGAAACCAAAGCTAAGTAGTGGGGGCAGTCAGATAGCAGTATAGAACGAAAAGCAGGGAAAATCCTTGCTTTTCTTTTTTGCTCTTTGCTTCCCCTATCTATAAGGTAGGATTTTTCTATATATTGTTTTACCTTTCCCATAAGTCTTCTTTAGAAAAATCCTTTTTATCTGCTTTTCTAAAGGCGACCGCTACTCTACCGTACAAAGTACGCCGACGACCACGCGTTCGCCTTTTCTCTACCCCTCCTGATGCCCCTTAGGTTAGTTTGTGCGTGGGGCAGTCAAAAACCGACTATAAGTCGACAATGAAATCCGTCTTTTACGGATGAAATCACTTTGTGATGAAATCCCTACGAGAACCCCAAAAAGTCTGCGACTTTTTGGGGACCCCTACTTTGCAAGGGTTAAAAAAGACGAGCGATTGGGTGAGGTTCTTAGCGGAGAATTTGCAACTTGACAAAAGTGCAAGCATCGCATTTGACTAGTCAAATGCTGATATGGGCTAAGTCCAAACCCATATTACAAGCAGAAAGAGAGAACAAAACGGTTTAATCCGTAATGTCCTCTCTTTTTCTGTTAGTGAAGTTTTTGCTATCGCAAAAGTGAAGTTGCTCCGCGAACCCCCAAAGCTCATACTTCGCTTCGGGGAACCCCGTATGCAGTGAAGTTTGTGCTACGCACAAGTGAAGTTAAGTTTGCCCATCACTTTGCCGTTAGGCGAAACTTCACTCACGAAGTGAACTTCACTATCGAAGATAACTTCACTTGCCCGTAAGGGCAAACTTAGTTAGCGTGATTTGTCCGTTAAGGACATCACGCTATGCTCGTCTTTTTTATTTTATGGTTAGGATTTGGTCAAGGGGTAAGCGAGGGGGAGTGTCGGGGTTTACGTCGGCTTTGCCTAAGGCAATTACTACCACTACCTCCTCGGTGGTTGGGATTTGGAAAAGCTCCTTTATTTTTTCGGGCTTATAAAGTCCCATAATCAGTGAGCCATAGCCAAGCTCGGTGGCAGTTAAAAGTAGGTTTTGCACGCTTAAGCCGTTGTCAAAGCACTCAAAGCCGTTGCCAAGATGTGTGGGCTGATCGTTTACGTAGCCACTTATTCCCTTTACTACTGTGGTAACTATAAAGGCACCTACGTTTTCTGTTCTTTCCTTATTAAAGCTTGCAAGACAATCTCTCATTTCTTCTATTGCTTTTTCTGTGTGGGCAACGTAAAATCTTGCAGTTTGAGAGTTTTTCCAGGATGGTGCCATTTGGGCACTCTCTATCATTTTTTCGATATGCTCAAGAGGAATTTGAGCTTGTGCATATTTTCTTATGCTACGTCTTTTGTAAATTGCGTTTTTTAGTTCCATAATATTCTCCTTTATAAATAGCAAAGACAGCCACCAAAGCAACCAAAGGTTTTGTTTTTATAGCAATCCTTACATTTCTCTTGTGGGTAGTTATTTATTATTCTACAATCTACTTCCTTAAAGAAATAGTTTTTTAGGTCATTAAGGCTCTTAAAGTCCGTAATGCTTACTCTTGCACGGTCATACATACCAAAGCATCTTGTTGCAGTTTTATCGGGATATATATCTACAACCGGGGAGCAAACGGAGCGTTTTCCTGTAAAAATTTCTCGTTCAAATTGGTTTTCGTAGGACAGAGTGTCTAAAAATGCTCTTTCCTCCTCTGTGAAAACGCACTCTGGAATTGCGTTACAATCATAGCCTGGGCAAACGCCAAGTGTCTTGATTTTTTCATAAAGGGAAAGTAGCGTTTTTTTCATACGATAGAAATAGGGTATTCCACCCTCCCTTTTATCCTTAGGGATTACAAGGCTGACTCTTAGCTTTTTTAAATTGAATTTTTCCAAAAGGTACAAAAGGCTTGAAAAGTCTTGATTTTCCTCGTAAACATTTATGCCTAAATCCACGTTTTGCAAAGGTAGGTATTTAAGTGCTTCCTCTATGCCCTTTTCTAACATTGAAAATGCTTTTTCGCCAATGTCCTTTTTGGAATTTACGTTTATCAGCAGGTGGAATTTAGGGTGGTTAAGGCTTGGTGCTACTCGGTCAAGGAAAATCCCGTTTGTGAAAATGGTCACCTTATGATACCACATATTTTGCTTTAATATTTCTAAAATTGTATCAATTTGCTTATGTAAAAGTGGCTCTCCACCTATTAAGCCAATTGTGCCCTCGTCTGCACAAAAGTCCAAAAGCTCCATTAGTGTGTCTATTTTTAAATCGTCGCCCTCACTTCCTAAGTAGCTATCTGCAAAGCAATAGGGACAACGAAGGTTGCATCTATTTAAAAGTGCTATGTTTGCCATGTCAACACCCCCTTTTGTTATTTTATCATATATTAAATGATTTTTCAACATATTGATTTTTAAAATATTTTATGATAAAATAGACTAAGAACAATAAAGTGAGGTATTTTTATGATACATACTATTTCTAATGATTTTTTAACTGTTTCTGTAAGCTCCGAGGGAGCTGAAATGTATTCAATTTTGTCAAGTGACGGAGTTGAATATTTATGGCAGGGAGACAAGAAATATTGGGGTGGTCGTGCTCCTATTATGTTCCCTACCTGTGGTCGCCTTTTTGGTGGTAAATATACCTATTTTGGCAAGGAATATTCAATGCCTAACCACGGCATTGCAAGGGCAAGTGAGTTTGAATTAAGGGAAATTTCAAAATCCAGCTTAATTTTGGAATTGAAAGCAAACGAAAAAACCAAGGAGCAATACCCCTTTGATTTTGTTTTTCAGACTTGCTTTACTCTGAATGAAAAGTCCCTTGAGGTTAAGTATATTGTTAAGAATACCGACACTCGTGACCTTATTTTTGGCGTAGGTGGACACCCTGCCTTTAACGTGCCACTTGAAAAGGGGCTTTCCTTTGAGGACTACTGTGTTGAGTTTCCAAAAGAGTGTGAAGCCATTCGCTTAGACTTCTCCCCTGCTTGCTATTGTACCCACGAGGACAAGGTATTTACAGGGTCTGCTATTAAGAAAATTGACCTTGCTCATTCCCTTTTTGACGATGATGCAATTTTCCTTTATAACGTGCCTAAGTCGGCTAAGCTCTGGTCTGCAAAATCAAAAAGAAGTGTTACTATCTCTTACGATAGTATGAAGTATTTAGGTCTTTGGCACGCACCAAAAACCGATGCGCCCTATATCTGCCTTGAGCCTTGGTCCTCTATTCCTGCAACCGAGGGCGAGGTTGACGACCTACTTACTAAGAAGGAGATGTACCATCTACCCTCTGGCTACACCTATCGTGGTGGGTACACAATTACAGTTGAATAAATTTAGATAAGGAGAAAAAAATGAAAAAACTATTTTTATCCACTTTAATAATAGCAACACTTCTGTTGCTTATTGGCTGTACAGCTGTTAGCTTCGATATTAGCTTTGTTTCCGATGGCGAGGTTGTGCACACCATTTCAACAAGTGGGAGTAAGACAATTGCACTTCCAGAAAACCCAACTAAAAACGGCTATGTTTTTGAGGGCTGGTACTGGGATAAGGACACCTGGCAAAAGCCCTTTACAGCAAACTCTCTTCTAAATGAGCCATTAACGACTGATATGACTGTTTATGCTAAGTGGACTCCTGAGGAGATACCACCACAAAATTATAACGTCATCTTTGATTCAATGGGTGGCTCCTCTGTAAATGGTCAAGTGCTACTTTTCGGCGATCTAATAAACAAGCCTGTTGACCCAATAAAAACAAATTATGCTTTTGGTGGTTGGTACTTAGACAAAGAATATACAGTTACATGGGATTTTGCCGTAGGCATTGTTACAGAAAATACCACACTTTATGCAAGGTGGATTGACAAATATTTAGTTACTCTTAATGTAAACGGTGGCACTCTTTCAAGCGAAAGCGAAGGGGAATTTTACATTGTTGATGGTGAAAAAATCAGTCAGCTACCTACACCAACAAGAGAGCTTTACACCTTTGGTGGTTGGTACAAGGACGAAGCATGCACTACCCCTTGGAGTTTAGGCACAGATGATATTACAGAGAATACAATTCTTTATGCGAAATGGATTAAGAACCATTTAGTTACTCTTGATGCAAATGGTGGCACTCTTTCTGAAGACGTTGAAACCGAATTTTATCGTCAAGACAATGAAAGTATTGGCAAGCTTCCAACACCAGAAAGAAATGGCTACACATTCCTTGGTTGGTACGACGTTGACGACATAACACTTGAAGAAAAGATTACACGCACCTTCGAGGTTGAGTACGATATTGACCTTATCGCTCAATGGCAAAAAAACGCGAGTGAAGATGGACTTGTTACAGTTGAATTAATTCTTGGTACAGATGAAAGCTTAGCACCTGACAATGATGGCTATACACCAAGCTCCGTTATTAAGCTTGAGACTGGCAGTGCTCTTGGCAAGCTTCCCAATGCTCAAAAGGATGGCTATAAATTTATAGGTTGGTTTAACGATAAGGATGTTATGGTTTTAGAGGACACAATTGTTGATTCTGACCTCACCCTTATCGCAAAATGGAAAAAATGCTGTATTGATGGTGTCTATGATACACACAACTGGGCAGTAACTGGTGGTTTTCAACTTTTATCCGAGGCAACCTGCACAACTGCTGAGGTTCGTGAGCGTGTCTGTGGTGTTCCAGGCTGTGGTGCTGTCGAAACTATCTCATTTGGTTCTCCACTTGGTCATGACTGTAATTCCTGGGATTCTACTACTCCTATGAAATTAAAAGGCACTTGTTATCGTTGCAACGAGCCTGTTGTAAAGGATATGGTAAACGTTACACCTACAGCTATGGGGAATAACACACCTGTTATCGACTCTACTTCTGGCGCAGGATTTAATCAAGGTGCTTCACTTGTGGATGGAAACTGGGAAAACTGCTATGTTATTGGTTGTATGCAACCTATGACTGTAACCTTAGAGCTTGAAAATACTACAATGGTTGAAGTAATCTATGTAGCAGGCTACGGAAATGCAAGCTATACAATAACTTGGTACGATGAAAATGGTGATGAATGTGGTTTTTCAACTGGATGCTTTGGCGACACCTCTGATGGATCTTATGTTACACGTTTTCATGTGAATTGTGAAATTTCTAAGGTTGTTATTTACATGGAATCCCCTGGCTATTATCAAAATAGTTGGGCTGAAATTTGTTTAGCACAATATCCAGAAGAATAATTCGCAACTAATTTTATAATTAAAAACCGATACAGACTGAAATCTGATATAATCCCCTTAGAGTAGACACTTGAAAAAACAAAAAGTTTTCAAGACTACTTTAAGGGGATTATTTTTATGCAAAGAAGATCACATAAGAACAAGAAGTATAGTAAAGAACTAAAGACACTGGCAGTACAAGACT
>JAFUNF010000030.1 GCA_017473085.1 Clostridia bacterium | reverse complement strand
TTTCATCAAGCAAGCTTGTGAAAGCCGCCTCCAAACATCCAACCAAGCGCTACGCGCTTGAAAAATTTTATCGCGAGAATTTTCAAGGTTGCATTGTTGTTTATTTGTCAAGGTTCTTTTCGTTGTTGCTGTGTTTCTCAGTGACAGCTTGTTTAGATTACCACAAGTTTTTCGCTTTGTCAACAACTTTTTTAAATTATTTTTTGTTGCCTGTCAAACTTTGTTGTTTTTCTCAGCAACGAATCTGAGTATATCACTGGAATCTTACTTTGTCAACCACTATTTTTCTATTTTTTTAAACATTTTATACAACTTATTTTTTAGTGCACTTCTGCACCGAAAGGCATCAAAGCCAGCTTGGCAAGTTTGAAATGCTGCAAACCAAAAGGAATGCCTATAACAGTAATACAGAAAACAATACCGAAGGCTACATGTTCTAATGCAAGAGGTATTCCTGTTACAATCAGCCAAATAATATTAAGCAATAATGAGCCAAATCCACCTCCGTAAACCACTTCCTTTCCAAAAGGAAAAAATGCCAAGGTTGCGAACTTAAAGCACTGTAGTCCTACCGGTATTCCTACTATTGTTACACACCATAAACATCCTGAAAGCAGCCAACTGAGTCCGCTAATAATTCCTCCAAACAGAAACCATATTAAATTCCCCAAGCATCCCATATTGTCGCCTCCCCTAAAAACTTTGGAATTTAACTTCCTTTGCAAAAATTATACAATGTGATAAAGTTTGACACAAGAAAGCTTCTGTAAAATATTTCTTAATTTTCTAGAAAGCCTTTTATGTATTATTTTGACAAATCTCATCAAAAGCTATATAATGCATTAGATTATAGGAGGTAACCTTATGCAAAAAAAAATCGCCTTTTTTGATATAGACGGAACTTTAACTTCCGAAATAGATGGTTCCATACCTGAAAGTGCCACCCAATCCATTCGTCAGGCGCGTGCCAATGGTCATCTAATGTTCATCAATACCGGCCGTTGTTTTCAAAATGTTGAAAAACGTTTCCGCGATATTGGCTTTGACGGTTATATTTGTGGTTGTGGTACTAACATATACTGTGATGGCCGAGATGTTCTTTATTCTCCTCAAAATCATGAAACTATTATGAAAATACTGCAAATAGCCCGCGAAACAGATGTTGACATTCTTTTTGAGTCCCGCAAGGAGGTATGTTTTGATGTCAGCAGACCATTACATCATCCCAAGGCAATTCGTCAGTATAATGCTTTTCTAAATCGTGGTTATGACATGCCTGAAAATTTGGAAAATCCTAATTTCTTTTGTGACAAATTTGTTATATGGTATGAACGTCCCGAACAATTAGAAGCCTTTCGAAAAGTAAGTGATAAATGGTTTGATTGTATTGACAGAGGGGGAACCTTCCGCGAATTTGTCCCCTATGGTTATTCCAAGGCAACAGGAATTCAATATGTTTTAGATTATTATGGACTTTCTAAAGAAGCTGCTTATGCATTTGGAGATAGTAACAATGATTTAGCTATGCTCTCCTATTTAGAAAACAGTGTTGCAATGGGCAATGCTTTTCCTGAATCACTTTTTGAACAAGTATCCTATGTTACCACAAAGGCAAGTGAGGATGGTATCAAGAATGCCTTGGAGCATTTTTATTTCCTATAAGAATACTTCCAACCATTGGTTGGACAAAACAACAGCGCTTCAAACTGATGAGTTGTTGTTTTTTTATATACATTTTACTAAAATACTAATTGGTAGCTACACAATGATTTTTAAGGAGTATAATTATGATTAGAATTAATGAGCAAATTGCTTTTCTAAGAAAACAAAAGGGATTAACACAAGAAAATCTTGCACAGGCATTAGGCGTTACCAATCAGTCTGTAAGTAAATGGGAAGCAGCCCAAAGCTGCCCGGATATAAGCCTTCTTCCTGAAATCGCCCAATACTTTGGCGTATCTATAGACGAGCTGTTAGGCTATAAAGTTGTGGATAATCACCAAAATATCATCCTTCAGCTTCTCTCATCTCTAGAGCCTTTAGTATATGGTGAAGATTTTCAATTGACCTTGAAATTGGCTTATATTTTACATGCCAGCTTATTTTCGAAGAATATGAGTACCTGCAACCTCGGCTTTAATAGTTCAGAAACCATTGAACATGCAGCAAATGCTGAGTGGGGCTTCTCTTGTATCAACTTGCCAGAAATTACAACCTGCATGCGAATGGGTTCCGTATTCTTCTCTGATAATAAAGAGCTGAATCTTAACAATTCACAGATAAAGACTATTTGTAGACAACTTGAGACTTTTTCTGATTATAAGAACCTAAAAATAATGGTTGCTCTTTACGAATTGACTATTCACTCTGAAACCAATTATGCAAATATCCCTCAAATTGTGGAAAAAAGCGGAATCCCTGTTCAAATAGTGCTTAAATGTATTGAAGAAAATCTTAGTGAATACATATCTGAGCTCTATAACGCTACTGAACCCTTCTATCGTATTGATGGTAAATATTTACACTTCATCCCCTTGTTAGCCATGTTTAATAATCTTTGTTAAAAATGGGCCATAGTCAATGAATTGCCTTCCAACATCAAACTTTTGGTATGGTCTGTTCAAGACTATGGTCTGTTTTCGCACAAAAAAAGAGTAGTTTTCACTACTCTCATACTTCATTATACACTTAAAACCGAACATTGCTATAATCTTTTACAAAACATCTCTCAAGTCTTCCTTTCGGATAACTCCTAGAGAAAACTTAGATTTACTTAGTTCGTGTCCTTTACGGACTTAGTAAATCTTTTTCTCTTCTCCAACCTTTGGTTAAGCCCTCGACCGATTAGTAAATGTCAGCTGAACACATTACTGTGCTTACACCTCATTCCTATCTACCTTGTCGTCTTCAAGGGGTCTTACTTACTGGGATATCTCATCTTGAGGGGGGCTTCACGCTTAGAT
>JAFUNF010000023.1 GCA_017473085.1 Clostridia bacterium | reverse complement strand
CGACCGCACATTTTATCTCATTTGTCAAGTCTTTTTTGATATTTTTTGATTTTTTTTAATAAAAAAAAGACCTACCTCTTTCGAAGTAGGTCGATTTTCTTAACTTAATGGTATTGAGAAAATTATGCGTGTTATCCTTAACGGAGAACACGCATAACTAAGTTTGCCTTATGGGCAAGTGAAGTTTACTTCGTAAATGAAGTTATCTTACGGATAGTAAAGTTTTGTCTATGGCAAAGTGGGCAAACTTAACTTCACTTGTGCGTAGCACGAACTTCACTGCATACGGGGTTCCCCGAAGCGAAGTATGAGCTTTGGGGGTTCGCGTAGCAACTTCACTTTTGCGTTAGCAAAAACTTCACTAACATAAAAAGAGGAAACATTTCGGCTATGAACCGATTTGTTTCCTCGTTCTGTTGTTATAAGAACCTGCTATGCAGAACCTTGTTATTCGCTCTGCTCATAATGTGGGTTTAGGCTTAGTCCATAATGCATTTGACTAGTCAAAATGCGAGGCTCTTTACTTATTCTTTAATTTCAATAATTTTCACAAGTGGCTTATACTTAACTATCTTGTCCTTGCCTGGACAAATGGGGTATCTGCCGATGTTAGCTAATACGTACCAGGACGCCATGCTTCCGTTGTCCTCGTCACCTGGGAAGCCCTTATCCCACGAAAACATCTTTTGGGTAATATCTCTTACAAGCTGTCTTGTTTTAACAGCTTGCTTAAAGTAAGCATAAATAAATGGAATATGGAAGCTTGGCTGATTGGAAATCGCAAGCTGTCCTATTTGCCCCTGTGCCATTTCTGACATTTCGTGAATTTCCGAGCCATAGCCACTAACCCTGAAGTCAGCCTCCGTGCTTATTAGCTGGTCAAGCCTTTCAAGAAGCCTTTCCTCGCCTCCCATTAGCTTAGCTAAGCCCTCAAGGTCGTGAACAGGAGAGAACAAGCCCTGCCATGCCGAGCTTTCCGTGTAATCCCCACTCCACTCGTAAGGGTCAAAATCCATTTTGAACACGCCCTCGCTATCTCTTGGTACAATAAAGCCTCTTTCCTTATTGTATAGGTTTTTGTACGCACCCATTCTTTCCTCGCTTAAGCAAAGCTTGTATAAATCTCTTGCAAGGAGTAGTGCTTCCATGTTAAACCGACTTCTTTCAGGGCTATCCTCATCAAGCTGAGCATATCTTTCAAGAATAATACCTGCAACCGTGCCCACACAATAATCGCCATAGGAGAAATCCACCGTAAGATTTACACTTTCTCTGTATAAATCCGAGGGCACGTATCCATATTTTATAAAATCGTCCATTCCTCGTCTGCCATAAATTGGCTCAATAGACCTGTCTAAAACATTCTTTGCCATACCGAGGAAGCCACAAAACAAATCCTCGTCATCCAAAAGTCCCTTAATGGCACCGTCAGCAATCACAGGCTCAATAAGAGTACTGGGCATACAGCCAACCTCTCCCATTGCACTCCAGCGAGGGAGCCAGCCTCCGTCCTTGTAATCAGCAATAAAGCCCTTTAAAATTTCCTTATACTCCTCCTTAGCAATCATAGAAAGCAAGGGGAATTGCGTTCTGTACGTATCCCAAAAGCCACTTCCTGTATATCTTACACCCATTCTTTTTGCGTGGAGCAAGGGTGCATAGTGAGCAGGACGTCCACTATCGTCAATTTCATATGCCTTTTGTGGAAACAGAAACACTCTATACATACAGGAATAAAAGGTTTTCAAGGTATCCTCGTCAGCCTCGATTTTTATTCTTGAAAGCTTTTCCTCCCAGTTGCTTTTTGCGTTTTCCTTTAGCTCCTCAAAGGATTTTTTGTCAACTTCTCTCTCCATATTCAAGAGCGCTTGCTCAAAGCTTAAATAAGAAAGTCCTACACGCACCTCGGTGTTTTTACTCAAAAGTGGTATATGAATGGCTTGCTTACCATCATTCTCAATAACAGATAGCTTGCTTTTGTCAAAGTCCTTACATTTTACTACCAAATAGCCCTTAAAGCCAGGAGCGTCTGCTTGTCCAGCCCCGTGGAGATGTAGAGTAATCGTATCGTTTGACCCATTTTCAACCAATTCAACTCTGCTATCTGTTGAAAGCATAGAAAGGTAAGGCGTCATTTCTCTTTCATAGTCTAACTTAAATACACCACATCTTTGCGTAGGAACAAGCTGAAGAGTGCATTTAGGTCTTAGCAATCTCACCTTAATATAATCAGGTCTTAATTCGCACTCATCTTCAAGAAAGCTTGACCAAGCAGATGAGGTAGTGTCCCCCAAAACGTCACATTGAGGCATAAATAAAATAGTTGCGTAATCTCCAATCCAAGGGCTTGGCTGATGGGTTAGCCTGATGCCCTCCATAAACGGCACGTTTGGGTTGTAAAACCAACCTTGCTTGCCCTCTTGCCTTTCAGTTTGCGGGCAAAAGGACACCATACCAAAGGGTAGCTGGCACAAGGGGAGTGCATTTCCCGTTGAAAACCTTTGATGGTTATTCGTACCCATTTTCGTATTAACATAGCTTAAATATTCCATAGAATCCTCCCATTGCTTTAATGAAATCCAAGGCACACCTTGGATGAAATCAACAACTCACTTCAAACGTTTATGAAATAAACTCATAACATTTACGAAGTAAATTCATAGCTTGACGTAGTCAATCATAACGCCGATATAGTCGGCTCATAACTGAAAAGCCGACTACGTCGGTTTTTCTTCACCCTGTGTCTTAATTTGATATATTTCCTTATCTATTTTACCACAAGCCTTGTTTTATGTCAATCAGTTACACCTTTTAAATATCCATATATTTCATTGTTGCACAATTGAATTTTAGTGATATAATAAGGGTATAACAATAGCGATCAGGTCGATTTACGCAAAATATCAGCACTTTTAATCTATCATCCACCACTTTATCCCCATTTTTCAAGGATTTTTAATGAATTTTAGCTACTTGATGTGGGTGTTATTCAAAAAAACTTAGGATTTTTTAGGTTAAAAACAAAAAACGCATAATTTAATATAGTACAATGATAATGTACTTAGGCTAAAAAGCCTAACGCCTTATAAAAATTTAGAAAGGGTGTTTTTATGTATAAGCGTATTCGTGATTTACGCGAAGACAAGGACCTAACGCAAACACAAATTGCTAAAATGCTTGGTATGTCACAAACTGGCTACTCCAAGTATGAAACTGGCGAAAACGACATTCCAACCGACATACTCATTAAGCTTGCAAGGTTCTACAGCACAAGCATCGACTATCTATTAGGAGAGACTAACAATCCAGAGCGCTATAAATAAAACAGGGAGCTTGGCGTGATACTTCGCTTGGAGTATCACGCCAAGCTATTTGCCCTTGACAAATGACATTGCCACCTGGTCAAAGTCAAGCTTGAGCGAATAAAATATAACTTTTATATTAGCAAAAAAGAGAGGACGCGTCAAAACGTTCTCTCTTTGTTTGTATAACCTTATATGCAGTGTGTAATCAGTTTTCATTCGTGTTGCTTCCTATAAGTCAAGGGAGACACACCTACGTTTTCCTTAAAAACCTTGCTGAAAAAATTTATGTCATAATATCCACAAAGCTCGCCTATTTCCTTGACAGGCCTTGACGTTTGTGAAAGAAGCTCCTTAGCTAAATCCACACGAAGCTTAATTATGTATTTTGTCGGTGGAATACCCAATTGCTTTTTGAATTTAAGATTATACGTGGTCATACACATTTTTTCCATTTTTGCCAGCTCCGTTATCTTTATAGGAGAGGTAAAATACTCGTTTATATATCTTATTGACCTTGAAAGGCTTAGACTGTCTGTTTTCAGGCTTTCAATCGACCTTGATACCTCTATAAGCAATCTGTCAAGCAATGCGGACAAATCTCTTTCTCTGAGATGGTCATTTTTTGCAAAGCCGTCAAAAAGTCTTTTAAACTTTGTAGATATGCTATTTTGAGCATTAGTTTTTTGAATACACGGAAAGGGCTCTATGCCATAATCCCTTAGTATCCTTTCCACATTGCTCCCTGTAAAGTGAACCCACAAAAAGCTACTATCATTTTTACTGTTTGAGAAAAATTTATAACCAGTTTTCGGAGGATATAAAACTGTACTACACGCACCAGCTGAAATTGTCCTTTCTCCGTCACAAAGCTTTAGCTCACCTGAAATTACATATATAAGATAGTAATCAAGTCGCCCCTTTGGATTATCATTTACAGCACCACTATATGCAATACATCGTCCAGCACAATTTACAATCAAGGGCAAGGAGTATAATTCTCTGCTACCCTCATTTTTTTCGCCTATGTTTCCACTGTTTTCATTTAAATAATGATAAATACTTTCCATATATCACCGTCAAATAATACAATTTTTTTGTTAAATAATACCTTGTATATGTATTTATTTTATTGTATCATAAAATTAGATAAAAGTCAAATATTACTAAAAGGAGATATTTATGAAAAAGAAGCTTTTATTTACTCTTTGGCTGAGCACTTTATTCTGCTTAATCCTTTCATTCAGTGCTTTTGCAGCTGATACAAACGAATTCGGAGCGCTTGAATCAATTGACGGAATTGATTTAACAGACATGAACGAGGATACAAACGCAAGGGTTGTTTTAGTAGATAGCGACGGCGTTACCTATCACACCTATCCTGCAAGATATGTGGTAACTAATGCTACTAAATTTGCATATGACTTTACTCGCATTAAAAACGCAAATGGTGTGGAATACACCAAAAATAGCGTGGTTAGAATTGAAGTTCCTGACAATATTTTAATTGCGCCTAACTGTGGTGTGCTTTCTCAAACAAGTAGCCTTGTTGAAATTAAGTTTTCACCTGATTCTCAGCTTACAACATTGGAATACGGTTGTTTCTATAATAATAAGAAGCTTCAAAAGTTAAATATTCCTAAAAATGTTACAACTATTGGAACCCTGATTATAAAAAATAGCTCTGCTCTTGAGGAGCTTGTATTTGACGATGGCTTTTCTGCAGTTTTACCTGCTGATTCATTTACTAGTTCAACTAACATTAAAATAGTGAAATTCTCTAATCAAATGACTACCATTGACAAAAAAGCCTTTCACAGCTCCTTTACAAATCTTTCGGTTTTATATGCTGGTGAGAATTTAGCCGATTTCGGTGCAGCTGCCGTAGTTGACGCATATGGCAGTGATGGTGGTAACTTCTCTTATACAGATGGTCCTATCAGCATCTATGCCTCTGAAAAGCTTTTTGCTAACCTTGAAACAATAGAAAGAGGAAGGTTAAACGGCTGGACAGGTACAAGACTTGTTAAGGGTGTAATCTTCTATACAGGCACTAAGGAGCAGGCTCAGGCTTTAATTGATAAGGCTCAAAGCGATACACCTATTTTTACAAATGCTACTCTCGTTGAGCACGACACCGCTATTGCTGATAGCGAATATATCCCAACAAGTGGCTGGAACATTGTATATAACTACAACAAATGCTCTGCATTTTACGGAAATGAGCATACTGTTTCTGACGAAAAGCTCATCTCCTTTGACGGCGAAAAATATTTAAGTGAGATGACAGTTTCAACAGGATGCTCACGTAATTGTGGTCATATAGTAAGCTCGGAAACAGTAGACAGTCTATTCGTATGTAAGGGCTACTCTGTTTCGGGAAGCTCAATTTTACAGGGCTTTGCAATAAATCGAAATCTGATTGAAAAATATGAGCAGATTTTCGGCAAGATTAATTTCGGTCTTGTTGCTGCCGTATCAAGGGCAGAGCTAAATACAGACACAGGTAACCTGATTTCAGCAGACGGCACAGTAGCTAATCAAAAGGTTGCATTCGTTGATATGACCGACAGAAGCTACGATATTTTTGAAATGAAAATAAATGGACTTACTGATTATGCCGATACAGAATTATACTGCTGTGCGTACGCAATTATAGGTAATAATGTAGCTTACCTCGATAACGATAAGACGTTGGATAACGCAAGTGCTACTACGTTGAATACGTTAAAAAACCAATCTCAAGCATAACTAAAAAGCCGACTTCAAAGGTCGGCTTTTTTTAACCCTGCGAATCAGAATTCATCGCATAAGCGACTTCATCACAAGGTGATTTATTTTGTCTTAAAAAGACGGATTTAATTGCGTATTCAATCAAAAGCTATGTTTTTCTTACACTCCACTTTAAGCTTAATAATTTCAGTTGGCAAAAGCACCTCAGAGCGACAGTCGGGTTGTCTGTTTCCAACGTAAATTTCATACTCGCCTGCTTCAACTACAAGCTTGCCCTCTTCGTTGTAGAAGCCAAAATCACAAGGGCTCAGGTGTAGCTTGATTGACTTTTTCTCGCTTGGCCTAAGCTCCACCCTCTTAAACGCCTTAAGTGTAGCATTTGGCGTGTTTTCTCTTAGTGCCTTAACATACACCTGCACAACCTCGCTACCCTCATAAGCACCCTTGTTTTCAATAGTCACATCAATATCTATACCATTTTCAACATCTCCGTTGAATTTTGCATCAATTTGGTATTCATTGTATGAAAGACCAAAGCCAAAGGGGTAAAGTGGCTCCTTATCAATATATCTATAAGTGCGTCCCTTCATAGAATAATCTACAAAATCAGGCACGTCCTCGGTCTTTTTGTAGAAGGTCAGAGGTAGCTTACCCTCAAAGGAGTATTCGCCAAATATAGCCTTAGCTAATGCCTCGCCACCCTTTTCGCCAGGGTACCAGCCTTGAATTATTGCATCAAAATCCTCGTTTTGCTCACTCAAATCCATAGCACTACCTGTCATACAAACAAGCACGGATTTTTTCGCATTTTGGGAAATTTCCTTCATAATCTCGTTTTGAATACCTGGGAATTTAAGGTCAGGCTTGTCGCCCTGCATACCAAGTCCACCTGGCATTTCCTCGCCCTCTAAGGTTTCGTCAAGACCGAACACACCAATTATAACGTCACACTCACGACAAAGCTCTCTTACCTCGTCAAGTCTGTCATTTTCGTACCAATAGGTAGATGGCTTTACAAGGTCACAGCCCTGTGAATAATAGACACGTACCCCCTCTTTTTCGCACAAATCCTGTATTCCCTCAAGAACTGTTACATATCTTGTGGCTGTTCCACAGTAGTTACCTTGAAGTGCTACTCTGTTATCTGCATTAGGTCCGATTACGCCAACGGACCTGATTTTTTTCTTGTCAAGTGGCAATACCCCGTTGTTTTTAAGTAGGACAATGCTCTTTTTTGCACTCTCAAGCGCTAAGGCTCTGTGCTCAGGACAAGCCACAACTGAATAAGGGATATTGTCCCAAGGGGTTGACTTATCAAACTCGCCCAGCTTCATTCTTGTTGTAAACAGTCTGACACAGCACTCGTCAACGAATTTTTCGTCAAGCACGCCACTCTTTACTGCATTAACTGCGTGCTGATACATACAGCCACAGTTTAAATCGCAGGTATTTTCAACTGCAAGCTTTACCGATTCCATAGGCTCGCTTGTTACCTTGTGATACTCGTGGAAATATCTTATAGCCTCACAGTCTGAGGTTACGTAGCCGTCAAAGCCCCACTTATCTCTTAAAATACCCTTTAGGAGTGTAGCACTTCCACAGCAAGGCTCGTCATTTGTACGATTATAAGCACCCATAACGCCCTCAACCTGTGCTTCCTTAACGCAAGCCTCAAAGGCAGGGAGGTAGGTTTCCCACAGGTCTTTTTGACTTACCTTTGCATTAAAGCTACTCCTTATGCCCTCAGGGCCTGAGTGTACTGCATAATGCTTAGCACAGCCTGCCGATTTCAGATATTTTTCGTCATAGCCTTGTAGTCCGTTTATAAAGGCAACGCCAATTCTTGAGGTAAGATAGGGGTCCTCACCATAGGTTTCGTGACCTCTGCCCCAGCGTGGGTCACGGAAAATATTCACGTTAGGTGACCAAAAGGTAAGACCCTTGTAGCCCTTGTAATCCTTTATTCTTTGCGAAGCGTTGTATTTTGCTCTCGCCTCGGTTGAAATTACGTCGCCAACCCTTTCAACAAGGTCAGCATCAAAGGTAGCACCTAAGGCAATAGCCTGTGGAAACACAGTAGCAACTCCTGCCCTTGCAACTCCGTGAAGTGCCTCGTTCCACCAGTCGTACTCCTTAATACCTAAACGCTCAATCTCAACTGCCTTGTTTACCATTTGAGAAATCTTTTCCTCAAGGGTCATTTGAGAAACTAAGGCTCTTGCTCGCCTTTCAAATTCCTTTTTGTATTTTTCCTTTACGTTTGCCATATTATTCTCCCTTAAATAGCTCCCTTGTTAAGTGACTACCCTTTCTTATAAATACAGGTATTTTCTCAATAGGCGCATCTACAATTATAGACACTCCCCCTTGAATTTCCACGCCAGAAAAACCATCAATCCAAGTAGCACCACTTGGCAAATATACCTCCCTTGTCCTTTTTCCAAGATAGCATACAGGACAAACCAAAAGGTCACTGCCAAACATAAATTGGTCCTCTATCTCCCAGCATTTTTCATCCTCTGGAAAATCATAAAATAGTGGTCTTGTAGGTGGTGTACCATTTTTGTGAGCAAGTGCCATTAACTCCTTAATGTATGGCTTTAGTCTTTCACGCAAGAAAACGTAGGACCTCATAATTTCAAAATTGTCCTCGCCATAGGACCAAAGCTCGTTATCTCCACCACTAAAGCATTGTCCTGCCCCTGTTGCTCCCTCCTTTGCAGGAATATAGGGTGCACGATAGCCGTGCATACGAAGTACAGGCAAAAAGGTTGCGTATTGGAACCATCTTACAACAAGCTCACGATAGTCCTTATCATTTGGGTCTCCCTCATCAAAGCCACCAATGTCAGTGGTCCACCAAGGAATACCTGCAATTGCCATATTTAGCCCTGCCCTTATCTGACATCTTAGCGCCTCAAAGGTAGGCATAATATCTCCACTCCAAACAAGAGCACCATACTTGGCACTACCTGCCCAAGCACAACGAATAAGGCATACAGTTTCCTTTTCTCCTGCCTCTAAAAGTCCCTCTCTGAAGCCCTTTACGTAATCAACAGGGTAAAGGTTTCCAACCTCGGCACAGTGGCCCTTGTAATATCTGTGATTGTCAAAATCATAGGTCATATACTCAGGCTCTGCCTCGTCAAGCCAGAAAAGGCGAATACCCTTGTCGTAGTAATTTTTCTTTATCTTGTTCCAAACGTATTTTCTCGTCTGTGGGTTAGTTGCATCGTAAAAAATGGCAGGCTGTACGCAATCCATTTGCATAAAGGAGCCTCTTTCGTTTTTGGTAAGCATACCACCCTCAAGCATTTCCTCATAGCTTTCGCTACCCTTTTCAATGGTTGGCCAAACGGACACCATAAGCTCTGTGCCCATTTCGGCAAGCTCCTTAGTCATTTCCTCTGGACTTGGAAAATAGTCGTAGTCAAAGCGATAGTCCCCTTGATGTGGCCAATGGAAGAAATCGCACACGATAACGGACAGGGGAATACCAAGCTCCTTATATTTTCTTGCAACCCCCATTAGCTCCTCTTGTGTGCTGTAACGAAGCTTAGATTGCCAAAGTCCTAAGGCATAATCTGGCATCATAGGTGGCTTACCTACTGCCTCCATATAGGTCTCAACTATCTTTGAGGGTGTGTCCTCGGCTATAATCAAATAGTCAAGCACGTCTGTTGACTCTGCCTTGAATTTAGTTATATTCCTACCAAAGATAGCCTCTCCAATAGCAGGCAAATTCCAAAGAAAGCCGTAGCCAAGGCTTGAAAGGTAAAAGGGCACGCTTGCCTGTGAGTTTCTATGAGCAAGCTCAAGGACACAGCCCTTTAAATTCAAAAGCTCCTGTTGATACTGACCCATACCGAAAATCTTTTCCTCAGGAACTGATTCAAAGGACATAGTAAGCTGGTATTTTCCCAAGTGGTTAGCCTTGAAAAATCTTGCAGGAGTCTTTAAGGGATTAAGCCTTAGTGCCTCCTCAAGAATTTTTTTGTCCTCCTTGTAAAAGGTAATCTTACCATTTTTATCTATTTCTGCTCTTATTTTTCCATTTGTAATTGAGGCACTATTTTCAAAAATTTCAATATCTGCCTTTTCATTATTTATATCAAGCAAGGCTCTTTTCTCATCATCAAGCCTTGCATTTGGTGTTGCCCTTACACGCAAGGAGCTTTTGCCCCAAGGCTCAATCCTTACAAGCTCCGAGTTAAAAAAGCGAATTAATGCGTTTTCTTCCTTTATAAACAAAACAAATACCTCCTAATATGCTCTAACACTATGTTAAATTATAACCATCGGCTTTTCTATTCAGCAAGGATTAAAAACTAATCATAAATTAAGATTTTTATATTTTATCCTGTCTGTACTCCTTAGGCGTTGTGCCTGTTATCTCTTTAAAGTTTCTGTTAAAGGAGCAAAGACTCTCGTACCCACACTCGTAGGCAATTTGTGAAATGCTCTTATTTTCCGTTGTCAAAAGGTGCTGTGCGTGAGAAATTCTATACTCATTCAAAAGAGTTCTAAAGGTGCTTTTCAGCCCCTTCTTAATCAGCGAGGTTACGTATCTGTGGTCGTAGCCCAGCTCCTTAGCCACGTCAATTGCCGTAATCGGCTCTTGATAATGCTCGGAAATGTAGGTCAGAATCCTTACGTAGTTATCTGCACTTTTGCTTTTTCTTTCAACAAACTCCGTGCTTTTGTTCAAGGTGTGTGCTATTCTATAATAAATAGACTTTAAAAGATACTTGTCAGCCTCCCTTGTGTGAAGCTCGTCCAAAACGGAAAAATCAAGCTCAAACACAGGATTTATTGGCATTTTGTCCTTAACCTTGTGGTAAAAGGAGCTAATATAATTGTTGGCAAAAATATGTACTCTGCTCCTTGATTTTTCAGGGGTGCGATAGGAGTGTATTCTGTTAGGCAAAATCATAATGGCCTGCCCCTTGCTTACTAAATAATCACTTCCCTCAATAGTTACCACAACCTGCCCCTCCATAACGTAAAATATCTCAAAGCTGTTGTGCAAATGCAAATCAAAGGAAATGTCCTCGTCGTCACGCTCAAAGGTTTCATAATTTAAGTAAGAACGAAATTCTTCATATATTACCATAAAACACCTCAAAATCTTAATTTATGATTATAATTATACCACTAATGAATAGAAATTGCAACGGTTATATATTAATATTAAAATAGATAAATATTTTTAAAGGAGCATTGTTATGTCAATTTTTGAAAACATTCCACAAATCAAATACGAGGGTCCTAAGAGTAAAAACCCACTCTCATTTAAGTATTACGACCCGACAGAGTTATTATGGGCAAGAAAATGTCCGAGCACCTACCCTTTGCTATGGCTTGGTGGCACAACCTTTGTGCAGAGGGCACAGATATGTTTGGTCGTGGCGTTGCCAATAAATCCTTTGGCTGTGAGTACGGCACAATGGAGCACGCAAGAGCTAAGGTAGATGCAGGCTTTGAGTTTATGCAGAAGCTTGGCATTAAGTATTTCTGCTTCCACGATGTTGATATTGTTCCCGAGGCAGAGGACATCAACGAAACAAATCGTCGCCTTGACGAAATTACCGACTACATACTTGAAAAGATGAACCAAACAGGCATTAAATGTCTTTGGGGTACTGCTAATATGTTCTCAAATCCTCGCTTCTGTAATGGTGCAGGTAGCTCAAACAGTGCAGAGGTATTTGCATTTGCCTGTGCACAGGTTAAAAAGGCTCTTGACCTGACTGTTAAGTTAGGTGGTCGTGGCTACGTATTCTGGGGTGGTCGTGAGGGCTATGAAACTCTTGTCAACACCGATGTTAAGTTCGAGCAGGACAACATTGCTCGCTTAATGAAGATGGCAGTTGAATATGGTAGAAAAATCGGCTTTACAGGAGATTTCTACATCGAGCCTAAGCCAAAGGAGCCAATGAAGCACCAATACGATTTCGACGCAGCAACGGCAATCGGCTTTTTGAAGGCTCATGGTCTTGACAAGGACTTTAAGATGAACATTGAGGCTAACCACGCAACCCTTGCAGGTCACACCTTTGAGCACGACCTTCGCATTAGTGCCATCAATGGTATGCTTGGCTCAATTGATGCAAACCAAGGCGATTACTTGCTTGGCTGGGACACAGACGAATTCCCATTTGACGTATATTCTGCTACTATGTGTATGTACGAGGTATTAAAGGCTGGTGGACTTACAGGTGGCTTTAACTTCGATGCAAAGAACAGACGCCCATCCTATACCTACGAGGATATGTTTATCGGCTTTATTTTAGGTATGGATACCTTTGCACTTGGTCTTATCAAGGCAGCAGAGCTTATCGAGGACGGAAGAATTGACGAGTTCAAGGCACAAAGATATTCAAGCTACTACAATACCGAGCTTGGTAAAAAAATCCTTTCAGGTAACGCAACTCTTGAGGAAATTTCCTCTTATGCTGAGAGCTTGGGTAAAGCATCACTCCCAGGCAGTGGCAAGCAGGAATACTTAGAGGGTGTTATCAACCAAATTCTTTTTAACTAAGGTATAAAAATGAATACTTATATAGGAATAGACTTAGGCACCTCCTCGGTTAAGCTATCCTTGGTTGGTGCCGATGGCAAAATATTAAAATCAGCCTCTCGCTCCTATCCTGTTTCCTACCCACAAAGTGGCTGGAGTGAGCAATCCCCTGAGTGCTGGTATGAAAGCACGCTTGAAGCAATGGGCGAGCTACTCTTAGATTGTGACAAGGCAAGCGTGCGTGGTATTTCCTTCGGTGGACAAATGCACGGACTTGTAATTCTTGACGAAAATGACCGAGTTTTACGCCCTGCAATCCTTTGGAATGATGGCCGTACCTTTAAGGAAACCGACTATTTAAACACAGTAGTTGGCAAGGACGTCTTGTCCCAGTGCACAGCAAATATTGCCTTTGCAGGCTTTACTGCTCCTAAAATTCTATGGGTTAAGGAAAACGAGCCTGAAATATTTGCAAAAATCAAAAAAATTATGCTACCAAAGGACTATTTGGCATATATGCTTAGTGGCTCCTTCGCAACAGATTTTTCCGATGCCTCTGGTATGCTTCTTTTAGACGTTAAAAACAGATGCTGGAGCAAGGAAATGCTGTCTACCTGTGGTATTGACGAAAGCATGCTCCCCACGCTCTACGAATCCTACGAAAAAATAGGCACGTTAAAAAAGGAGCTTGCAAGCAAGCTTGGACTTAGCGACCACGTTTCAATTATCATAGGTGCAGGCGACAACGCAGGTGCTGCCGTTGGCACAGGTACTGTAAATAATGGTAGCTGTAATATTTCCCTTGGCACGAGTGGTACTGTTTTCGTGTCACAGGATAATTTCTTCGTTGACTCATCAAATGCACTCCATAGCTTCTGCCACTCAAATGGCAAATATCACCTAATGGGCTGTATTCTCTCTGCTGCCTCCTGTAATAAGTGGTGGGTTGAGGACATTTTAGGCACAACGGATTTCAGACGTGAGGAAAGTGAGTGTGACCAATTCCTTGGTATAAACGAGGTTTTGTTCCTCCCCTACCTAATGGGCGAAAGAAGCCCTCACAACGACACAGACGCTCGTGGTGTGTTTATCGGTATGCGACCAAACACCAAAAGAAGTCAAATGACTCTTTCCGTTTTAGAGGGAGTTGCCTTTGCTCTTCGTGATTGTGTTGAAATTGCAAAGCAGGGTGGCGTAAAAATAGAAAAAACCACAGTCTGTGGAGGTGGTGCAAAAAGCCCACTTTGGAGAAAAATCCTTGCAAACGTCCTTGGTATTCCTGTTTTAAGAACAGAAATCGAGGAGGGCCCCTCCTATGGTGGCGCAATTCTTGCAATGGTGGGCTGTGGCGAGTATTCAAGCGTTGAGGAGGCTACAAGCTCTCTTGTAAAAATTAAGGACGAAACAAAGCCCGAGCCTTCCCTTGTAGAAAAATACGAGAAAAAATATCAGCTTTGGAAAAAGCTTTACCCAGCACTTAAAGACGTATATAAGCAATTCTAAATTCAAAAGGAGGAAATAATGAAAAAGAAAATATTATTAACGCTTCTTATAGTGTCACTGTTAGCTTGCACCTTTGCAATCACAGTTGGTGCAACTGTCCCCGAATGGACAGAAACAAAATCCCTAGATGGCTTTAGTGCCAAAACCACAACAGATGGCACAGTTACCTTTGATACAACCTCAAGGGTTATGCTATCACATACAGTAACCGACCCCGACACCCAAGAGGAAACAACGGTTTATACAACCTATCCCGCATATTACATTTTAAAATGTACTGATACGATATTTTCATCTAAAAGAACAGAGCTTGATTTTACCGCTATAAACGAAGCAACAAACATTACCTATAGCTATGCTTCAATTTTAAAGCTTGAAATCCCCGTTGGCTTTACCTCAATGGAGGACAGAAACTTCAGAGACGACCAAGGTATAGACTGTATAATTTACGTTAAAATCCCAGACACCGTTACCTCAATAGGAGATTGTCCCTTCTATAACAATTCAACCGTTGAAGAGGTGGAAATTCCCGACTCTGTAACAAGTATGAATACCAACATAGCATTTCTGGGTGCAACGAAGCTAACCACATTGAAATTCTCAAGGGGTATTTCAGTAATTGATTCACAATGCTTCTATCAATGCTCCTCATTGACCACCGTTACAGGCTTTGAAGGTGTAACCTCTGTCAAAAGCCAGGCATTTAACGGATGCTCATCGCTTTCAGCAATAACGTTGAATGATAACGTTACCGAAATTGGCGAGACCGCCTTTTACAACTGCAACGCGCTCCAATCCATTAATTTGGGCAACGTCTTAACAAGCATTGGAAAATCAGCCTTTAAAAACTGTACGTCGTTCACTTCAATAACAATCCCTGCATCAGTATCCTCAGTTGGCACTACCGCTTTTTACGGCTGTACTTCTCTTGAGTCCGTTGATTATAGAGGATCAATTATTGGTACGTATATGTTTGATGCCTGCTCAGGTCTTAAATCCGTAAAAACTACCAAAAGCCTTGTAGAAATTGGCGAGCGTGCCTTTAGAAATTGCTCCGCTCTTACAAGCTTTAACTTCTGCGAGGGATTAACCACAATAGGTAATTATGCCTTCTATAAAGCAGGGTTCGTCTCCCTCGACTTACCCTCTACTCTTACTACCGTAGGCGACAGTGTCTTTGAAAGCTGCTCTTCCATTACCTCCGTTCGCTTGCGTGGCTCAGTCGTAGGCGCTACAATGTTCAAATACTGCTCAAAGCTTGCAACAGTTTCTATACCTATGCTTACCTCCGTGGGAAAAGAAGCCTTTTATTCTACTTACCTTAAGCAAAATGGTCAAAACACCGCAGGTGGAGTAATATTTTTTGCAGGCAACGACTATGAAACTCTTATTGCCACAGGAACAATCAACTCAGGCAACGCCTATTTCTCAAGTGCAATTCTTTGTACCTACGAGGAATACCTTGCGTACAAGGAGGACGGCACAGTTCCAGAGGGCAAAACCTTTAGTGGCAAAAACCTGTTGGTTTACGGCTGTAAGCCCTGCGATGTGCTCTATGACGGACACGCATTCTCCGATACTGACACCCCTGTATTTACAGGAGATAGCTTTATAAGCACCTGTAATGTTGGCACACTATGCACAAGAAATGGCTGTGGCGAGGGAGTTATAAAATCCACACTTGACCCACTATTTTCCTTTGCAGGCTTCTCCAAGTCTGATTATAACGGAGCGATTATGCAGTCCTTTGCAATAGATAGAAGCCTTGTTGACGAATACACCACGCTCTTTGGTGATATATCCTTTGGCTTGATAGGTGCAGTTGAGGACGTTGACCCAAGCGACGAGGTAGCTGGTCAATTTGGTGGTGTTCTTTACGATAGCGAAAGCAATACCTTTAAAAATAAGGTTGCAAGCATTGATTTTTCAAAGAACAGCTACGATATTTTTGAATTGATAATAACAGGGCTCAACGATTACGCAAACGCACAAATTTACTGCTGTGGCTACATTTTGGTAAACGGACAGCTTTACTATCTACATAATGGTACAGTAAGTAGTACTCCTACTGCAATCACTTATAGCTCCATATCATAACAAAAAAAGGTTGCTCACATATGCGTGTTATCCTTAACGGAGAACACGCATAACTAAGTTTGCCCTTGCGGGCAAGTGAAGTTATCTGCGATAGTGAAGTTCACTTCGTGAGTGAAGTTTTGCCTTCGGCAAAGTGGGCAAACTTAACTTCACTTTTACGTTAGCAAAAACTTCACCAACAGAAAAGAGAGGACATTTCGGCTACGAATCGATTTGTTCTCTCTTTCTGCTTGTAATAAGGGGTTGGGCTTAGCCCACATTTGCATTTGACTAGTCAAATGCGATGCTTGCACTTTTGTCAAGTTGCAAATTCTCCACTAAGAACCTCACCCATATTCGAGCAACCTTTTTATTGACAAATTATTCTTTATATGGTAATATTAAAATGTAAATATATCTTTAAAGGAGAAATATTATGAAAAAAGCATTAAAGCTAACATTAATCTTGTCTTGTGTTTTAGCTTTTACTCTTGCCCTTTCTCTTGTATCCTTTGCTTCAAGCACAGAATCAAGCGAGTACGGCACTCTCGACACAGTTGAGGACATTACCGAGCCAAGCACAATTGACAAAAACGCACGCGCAGTAGTGGCAGTAGACGGCACCTACTACACAGTACCAGCCTACTACTTAATCAAGGACAGCGAGACCTTTACCTGGTCAGTTCCAACAGCCGTAAGAGAGAAATTGGGCGTTACTCTCTCTGCCGATAAGGAAATAAGACGCTACGTTGTTCGTATGGAAATTCCAGAGGGAATTACAACTATGACTAACTGGTCCTTCCACATTTCAGGAAGCGAAGAAAACAAGGTTTTGGTTACAGTTAAATTCCCAACTACTCTTGAGGAGATTGGTGTTGGTACCTTCAACCAATGCTCCGCTCTTACTCACGTTGATAACTTAGAAAAGACAAAGATTACAGCTTTGAGTGGAAACCCTAATGCCACTTACAACGACAATTCAGGCACTTTCTCTAAATGCTATGCTCTTACAGCTCTTTCTCTTCCTTCAACGGTTACAAGAATTGAGCAATGGGCAGCAACAACCTGCACGAGCCTTGCAACAGTTACAGTTCCTCATGATGCACAAATTACTCATATAGGTCAGTACGCATTTGAGAAATCCTTGATAACCACATTCTACTTCCCATCAACCCTAACCTATATTGGAAGGGGTGCCTTTGAAAAGACAAAGCTTACAACCCTTGAAAACTTTAAAAACACTCAGCTAACAGAGGTTGTAGAATACGCATTTAACAGTACAGCTATTACCTCACTTGAGCTACCACAAACCCTAACTGCAATCGGTCAATATGCCTTTGGTGGACATCTAATTGTTCAAGATAAGCTTGTAATTCCTAATGGCGTTACAACAATCGGCAAGTGTGCCTTTGCAGGTAATTATAAGACGATTAACACAATTGTTCTTCCTGCTAACCTTGAAATGACAACTGAATCAGGCGTATATCCATTTGAAAAGGTGTACTTCAACGAAATGTACATTCCACAGGGCGTAACTGCATTCCCACAGGGTACCTTTAATGGTGCAAAGACAAGTGGTGTTGCCTTCTTCTTTGCAGGCACGCAAGCACAAGCAGAATCATTAAAATCCAGTTCAAACACAAGTAGCAACGGCGCCTTTGTTGTAGATACAACAACCGTGCTTTCCATAAGCGACTATTTGGCATTGAGTGATAGTGATAAATCCTCAAAGAAAAACTTCCTTGTTTACGACGTAAACCATTGTAATGCATTCTACGAGGGCACTCACGCATTTGGCGAGCTAACACCTGTATTTACAAATGGTCAATTCGTAAGTGCTTGTAGCCTTACAGGCGTTTGCACAAGAACACAATGTGCAAAGGAAGAGGTTGACTCAACAATTGATGCACTATTCTCCTTTGCAGGCTTCTCCAAGTCTGATTATAATGGAGCAATTATGCAATCCCTTGCAATAGACAAAACACTACTTCCTCAATATAAGGAGTTTTTCGGCGAAATCTCCTTCGGTCTTTTAGCCGCAGTTGAGGATACCGACCCAAGTGACGAGGTAGCTGGTCAATTCGGTGGCGCTCTTTACGACACAGAAACAGGTGCCTTTAAAAATAAGGTAGCATCCGTTGACTTCTCGGAAAGAGCCTACGACGTTTTCGAAATGAAGATTGTAGGACTTGAAGCTTACGCAAACGCAACAGTTTACTGCTGTGGCTACGTAATAGCAAACGGCAAGCTTCTCTACCTCCATAACGGAACAGCAAGCGAAAACCCAACAGCAGTAACCTACGCAAGCCTAACTGTATAAAACAAAAGATGCAATCCCACGGATTGCATCTTTTTTACACAAAACGGAGCAGATTTCTCTGCTCCGTTTTTATTATTTAGATTTACTCCAAGCTATCTTGCGAGCACGAGATAAACAAGAAGCAACACAGAAATTAGAAGTTTTTCTCCCAGCTTCATTGGTGAGCACTAGGGAAAGTTAGAAGCAAGAATTTCAAGGCGTACCGGAGCTGACAGATGATGACGTACTTTGCGTACGTCGAATTTGTCAGCGAGGAACAACGACGAAATTCGTAGCTTATCACTTTACCTAGCCACTTCTTGCATTTCGTAAGCTTCCAGTATATCCCCTTCCTTTATGTCGTTAAACTTATCAAGTCCAATACCACACTCGTAACCACTGGCAACCTCTTTTGCATCGTCCTTAAATCTCTTAAGAGATGAGATTTTGTCCTCTGCAATTACTACACCATTACGAATGATTCTGATAAGAGATTGTCTTGTAATCTTGCCGTCTTGAACGTAGCTACCTGCGATTGTGCCAACACCTGGTACTCTGATGGTTTGTCTAACCTCTGCGTGTCCGTTGATAACCTCTTTATAGGTTGGTGCAAGCATACCCTTCATAGCAGCTTCGATTTCTTCTATAATTTCATAGATAATTCTATGAGTTCTAATATCAACGCCTTGTCTTTCAGCAGAGTCAATAGCGCTCTTGTCAGGACGTACGTTAAAGCCAACGATGATTGCATTAGATGCAGCAGCAAGCATAACGTCGCCCTCGGTAATTCCGCCAACTGCTGTGTGGATTACGCTAACCTTAACCTCAGGGTTAGAAAGCTTAACAAGTGAAGCCTTAACAGCCTCAGCACTTCCACCAACGTCTGCCTTAACAATGATGCTGATTTCCTTAGCACCATCGCTGATTTGAGCAAATAGGTCATCAAGGTTAAGCTTAGCATTAGCCTTAAATACCTCTTCCTTAGCCTTAGCCTTTCTTTGCTCAGCCAATTCTCTTGCCATCTTTTCGTCCTTAACAGCATTGAACTCATCGCCTGCCTGTGGAACCTCAGAAAGACCTGTAATTTCAACAGGAACAGATGGACCAGCCACCTTAAGATTTCTTCCGTTATGGTCAGTCATAGCTCTTACGTGACCTACTGCAGTTCCTGCAATAACAACATCGCCTGACTTAAGTGTACCATTTTGAACAAGAATTGTAGCAACAGGGCCTCTACCCTTATCAAGCTTAGCCTCAATAACGATACCCTTAGCAAGTCTGTCAGGATTTGCCTTAAGCTCCTTAACCTCGGCGATAAGCAATACGCTTTCAAGAAGATCATCAATACCCTTCTTTGTGTGTGCAGATACAGGAATACACATAATATCTCCACCCCATTCCTCTGGAACAAGGTCATATTTTGTTAGCTCCTGCTTAATGTTTTCAGGATTTGCAGTTGGCTTATCCATCTTATTGATAGCAACAACAATATCAACTCCTGCTGCCTTTGCGTGATTGATAGCCTCAACCGTTTGTGGCATAATTCCGTCATCTGCTGCAACAACAATAATAGCAATATCTGTTGCCATAGCACCACGAAGACGCATAGCAGTAAACGCCTCGTGACCAGGGGTGTCAAGGAAGGTAATATCCTTACCATTAATATTTACTCTGTAAGCACCGATGTGCTGAGTAATACCACCAGCCTCGCCTGTTGTAACATGAGTATGTCTGATTGCATCAAGAAGTGATGTTTTACCATGGTCAACGTGACCCATAACGCAAACAACAGGAGCTCTTTCCTTCAAGCTTTCAGGTGAGTCCTCAACCTCCTCGAAAAGCTTTTCCTCGATAGTAACCACAACCTCTTTAGAAACCTTAATACCAAGCTCGTCACCGATTAGGTAAGCTGTATCATAGTCAATAGTTTGGTTTACAGATGCCATAACACCCAAAAGCATAAGCTTCTTAATAACCTCGCCAGAGTTTACCTTGAATCTTGTAGCAAGCTCGCCAACAGTAATTTCGTCAGGTACAGTTACAGAAAGCTGAGTATTCTTAGCCTTCTCAAATGCCTCTCTCTTTAGCTTTTCCATAGCCAAACGCTCCTTTTCCTTCTTGGAGCCGAAATTGTCCTTATTGTTTTGCTTTTTAAGCTTTTGACGGTTGCCACTACCACCCTTTAGCTTCTCGTTTTCTTCCTCATAAACCTCAAACTTTTCGTCATACTTAGAAAGGTTTACGTTTGATGAACGAGTGTCAACCAAGCGAGTTGCACCTGTTTTTGTCTTAATTTCAACAACGTTGCTTTCGGGCTTCTTAATCTTAGGCATAACGTTGTAGGTTTTCTTTTCGTTTCCGTCCTTGTCAAAGCCGAAGTTGCCCTTTTTGTTGTTATCTCTTTGGTCAAATTTCTTTTCAAATTTGCCATCGTTTCTCTTATTGTCGAAGTTATTCCTTCCGTCAAACTTCTTCTCAAAGCCATTGTTTTTTTGCTGATAGCCTTGATTTCCGCCCTGTCTTTGTCCTTGACCCTCTGGTCTTTCAGGCTTCTTTTCGAATTTAGGCTCAAATTTAGGCTTTTGCTCTTCCTTCTTTTCTACCTTTGGTTCAACCCTTGGCTCAACCTTAGGCTCAATCTTTGGTTCAACCTTAACCTCTGGCTTCTTCTCCACAGGCTTAGGCTCAACCTTAACCTCTTCCTTCTTTTCTGGCTTAGCTTCAACCTTTGGTTCTTCCTTAACCTCTGGCTTCTTCTCCACAGGCTTAGGCTCTTCCTTTTTCTCCACCTTTATTTCAGGCTTAACCTCAGCCTTTGGCTCAGGCTTCTTTTCTTCATTCTTTTCTTGTTTCTTTTCTGGCTTAGCCTCTTCATTCTTGGTAGCCTTTTTCTTGCCACCAATAGTAACCTCGCCAAGAAGATATTTTTCCATCAAGCCTGTTGCTTGGTGGTCAAGAGTGTATTTATTAAGAAATGTTGAGATTTCCTCGTCCTCAATATTTCCTGTGATTTGCTTTTGTCCAAGTCCGTACTTTTCGATAATAACAAGAGCGTCCTTTATATCAAGACCTAAGTCCTTTGCAAAGTCTTTAATTCGTGCCATAAATTATACCTCGTTTCTTTAAATGTTGAGTATAAGAGATTTAAGCTGTGTGGAAAAGCTTTCATTAGTTATGCCAAGCACACACACGCTTCCGCTTTTTCCAACTGCGTGTCCTACTGTGTCAGAGTCGTGATTTGCTTTTACGCACTCAACTTCGTAGAACCTGCATTTATCTGTTACCTTTTTTTCGGTGTTTGCAGAAGAATTTTGCGTATATATAACCAGCTTAATTTTCCCGCTGGCGAGATTCTTAGTCACCAGCTCAGTGCCAATTATAACAGATCCTGCTTTTCTTGCAAGACCTAACATAAATAAGAATTTATCAGTCAATTTCCTCAAGCTCCCTTTGAAGTGCCTCCTCAAGCTCAGTTGGAATTTCAACCTCTAAGCTACGGGCTATCCTCTTTGATTTTATAGCCTTCTTAAGACATTCCTTGCATTTGCAAATATATGCGCCTCTTCCGTTTTGCTTGCCTGTTTTATCAAGCACAACCACTCCCTCGGGTGTTCTTACCACACGGACAAGCTCCCTTTTAGGAAAGGAATTCATACAGCCAAGGCATTTACGCATGGGAACCTTCTTAACCTTATTTTCCATTCTTTCCTCCCTTTTTCAAAGCAATGCTTTGAATTGGCAAGCGATTACTCGCTCTTAATATCTATCTTACAGCCTGTAAGCTTTGCAGCAAGACGAACATTTTGACCCATCTTACCGATAGCAAGTGAAAGCTGATCAGGTGACACAATAGCTCTTGTTTGTCTGTCGCCAAGTAGCTCAACGCTCTTAACAGTAGCAGGAGAAAGTGCACTCTTAACATACTCGCAAACATCGTCGCTGTATGGGATAACATCAATCTTTTCGCCCTTTAGCTCATCTACTACAATTGAAATTCTTGAGCCTCTGTTACCAATGCAGGAGCCAACAGCATCAACCTCTGGGTCTCTTGATTGAACAGAAATCTTAGTTCTTGAGCCTGCCTCACGAGAAATAGCTCTTACAGTGATTGTACCATCAACAATTTCAGGCACCTCAGCCTCAAAAAGTCTCTTTACAAGAGATGGATGAATACGTGTAAGGCTAACAAGTGGACCCTTGCCCTCTGTGTTTACCTGTGTTGCAAAAACCTTAATTCTGTCGTCAACCTTAAGCACCTCGCCAGGAATTTGCTCGCTCTTTAAAAGAACAGCCTGTGAAATACCTGTGTCAACAACTACGTTACCTGTTGAATCCTCAACCTTAGTAACGATACAAGAAAGCATTTCGCCCTTCTTGTCCTCGTATTCCTTAACCTGATAGCTTCTTTCAGCCTCACGAATACCTTGAATAATTACCTGCTTAGCACTTTGTGCGCTAAGTCTCTTAAATTCCTTTGTATGAAGCTCATACTCATAATCGCTACCAATGGTGCGACGACGGGAGCGAACCTTGTGCTTAATACCAAGGGACTTTTGCTTAGCCTCAAGTGCCTCAATTTGCTCCTTTGTAATTTCTGTCGATGGGTCCTCAACCTCTGCAACGATTTTGTACTTGCGGTAAACCTTCATATCCTCCTTTTCAGGGTCGATAACTACTGTAATGTTAGTAGTACCAAGCTCCCTTTTGCAGGCCGTTGCCAAGGCTGCCTCAATTTTCTCAATCATGTAAGCCTTAGGAATATGACGTTCCTTCTCTAACAGATTAAGTGCCTCAAAAAACTCCTTGTTCATTTTAGTCTCCTTTTTATTCTCAATTTTTAATAAACAAATTTAAAATTCGAAATAGATATTCATTTTTCCAATATTTTTCCTTGGAATAACTATCTCGCACTCGTCCTTCAGAACGATTTTTTCATTGTCATAGCTATAAAGAGTGCCTCTTGCAAGCTTACAGCCGTCCATAGGCGCATAAAGCTTAACCTCGATAACCTGACCAAGGCTCCATTCAAGGTGTGCATCTGTCCTTATATCCCTCTCAAGACCTGGAGAGGAAACCTCAAGCCTGTAAAAGCCC
The DNA here is from genome assembly GCA_017473085.1 of Clostridia bacterium. GTDB lineage: Bacteria > Bacillota > Clostridia > Oscillospirales > CAG-272 > RGIG2000. The sequence goes on along the minus strand of JAFUNF010000023.1, from coordinate 25,360 downwards.
TCAATAGGGTCCTTTTCGTCAAGGACAGGGTCGATTGCACGAGACATTTTCTCGCAGTCCTCAATTCCAATGCCTTCTTCTGAGTCTATTGTAATTCGAAGAAACCACTCAGTGCCCTCCTTAACGTATTCCACGTCCCAAACGGAGTAGCCAAGAGAGGTAGCAACCTCTTCTACAATAGGATAAACAACGCCTACAATGTTTTTTGCTGACTTGATAAAAATCACTCCTTTTTATTTGCTCCAATTATAAAAGAGAGAGAGTGAAAACCACTCTCTCGCCCTTGTATGCAAGGGTATTATATCACGCATTTTCCCAAATTGCAATATTTTTTTATAATTTTGTTGACTTTTTTTCTTAGAGTATTTATAATATATTTAATTAAACTACAAGAAAGGGAGAAAATATGAAGAAAAATGTAACAATTCGTAGCTTTTTGTTAGGAATTTTCAAGTGCCTCGTTTATTTTGGCATTTGGTACGGAATAACCACTATTGTTACCTCCTTCGTTGTCTCCTCTCTGTCAATAGCTAATCCTGGCTACTCTACTGAAAAGATATTGGATTTGTTTATGCCCTATGCAACAGCCGTTAGTGGCTTAAGTGGTGCTATCTTTGTTGTGGTTATGGGTCTTTTGTACAGGCACAAGGGAGTTTCAATGCTTGAGCGTGTCAGACTTGGTCCCTGTTGTGTTTCTCTTTGCTATAATATGCTCCTTTTCGGTGCAAGCTTTATGTTTGTTATCAATTTAATTTTGATGCTACTTCAGCTTTTTGCACCTAGCTCTTGGTTTACCTCCTTTGAGGAAAACTCCACCTTTGGTATAGGTAACAAGGCAATTGAAGCAGTAGCTGTTTGTATCGTTGCTCCAATTTGTGAGGAAATTCTATTCAGAGGTCTTATTGCAAAAAAGCTTCGTGAAATAATGCCATCTTGGCTTGCCGTTATTCTGAGTAGCCTTGTATTTGGTTTAATGCACAATGGTATGATAGGACTTATCTATGCAACAATTTGTGGTGCAGTTATGTGCATTATCTATTTTAGAACTGGCTCACTTCTTGCAAGCATGCTATTCCACTTAGCCTTTAATTTAATGTCACTTTTGGTGGCAGGAGTTAATATTCCGCTTTATGTCTTTATTCTCTCTGCTGTAATTACAGTTGGCGAGCTAATTTACATTTTTATCAGATACAGAGGTTTTGATTATGAAAATATATAATACACTTACAAAAAAGGTTGACGAGTTTGTACCAAACGAGGAAGGCAAGGTAAAAATGTATACCTGTGGTCCTACCGTTTACCACTTTGCCCATATAGGTAACCTTCGCTCCTACATTATGGAGGACGTGCTTGAAAAGTTCCTTCGCTTCTATGGCTATGACGTTACTCGTGTAATGAACATTACCGACGTCGGTCACTTATCAAGCGATGGCGATACAGGTGAGGACAAAATGCTTAAGGGCGCAAAGCGTGAAAAGAAAACCGTTTTGGAAATCGCTGAATTTTATAAAGAGGCCTTCTTTAGCGATTGCAGAAAGCTAAATATAAAATATCCCGACATTGTTGAGCCTGCCACCCATTGTATCGATAGCTTTATCGAAATGGTAGAGGGACTTCTTAACAAGGGCTACGCATACGTAGCCGATGGGAATGTGTATTTTGACACCTCTCGTGTTGAAAACTACTATGCTCTGACAGGTCACAATCCCGAGGAGCTTATGGTTGGTGTTCGTGAGGACGTTAGCGAGGATACAAGCAAAAAGAATAAGAGCGACTTTGTTCTTTGGTTTACAAAATCAAAGTTTGACGATCAAGAGCTAAAATGGAATAGCCCTTGGGGTATTGGCTACCCAGGCTGGCACATTGAGTGCTCTGCTATCTGTATGAAGCACTTAGGCAAAAAGCTTGATATTCACTGTGGTGGTGTAGATAATATTTTCCCACACCACACCAACGAAATCGCACAAAGCGAAGCATACACAGGGGAAAAATGGTGTAACTATTGGTTCCACGTACATCACTTAAACGACGAAACAGGTAAAATGAGCAAGTCAAAGGGCGACTTCTTGACAGTTTCTCTTATTGAATCAAAGGGCTATAACCCACTTGCATACAGATTTTTCTGCTTGCAATCTCATTATAGAAAGCCACTTGTATTCTCCTACCCTGCACTTGACCAAGCACAGGCAACCTACGATAAGCTTCTTCGCAGAATTGCCTCTCTTAAAAACGAGGGCGAGGTTGACACAGCCTTCGTTGAGGATTGCAAAAAGCAATTTATCGACGTTGTGGGCGCAGACCTTAATACTGCACTTGGTATTACAAGCATTTATAACATATTAAAGGCTAAGGTAAGCGACAAATCCAAGCTTGAAGCACTTAAGGAAATAGACTACGTGCTTTCACTAAATCTTATTGAGGGTGCAAAAGCACTTACAAAGGAGCAACCCCAGGAGCAAGCAAGCAACGAGATTAACATTGACCCAGAGCTAAAAGAGAAAATCGAATCACTTATAGAAGAGCGTGCAAACGCAAAGCGTGAAAAGAACTTTGCCCGTGCCGACGAAATAAGAGCACAGCTTACCGAAATGGGCGTTACCATCAAGGACACCCGCGAGGGCACAACCTATACACTAAACTAATTAAAAAGAGGTGGCTTCACCTCTTTTTTAAGAAACCTGGGGACTAGCGAAATGGGGGCAAAAGGGACGATTGCGTGCTCGTCGGCGTACTGGTGTACGACAGAGAAGCAATCGTGCCTAAAAAACAGACATCAATGAAGAGATTTTGCAAAGTTGCAAAATCTCAACCTTACACTCTTTCCAAAACTGAAAGCTATCGCTACACAACAATCGTGCCATTTCTCGTCTGTTTTTGTTTTGCGTCTATTGCAGCAGTCCCATCACAAAGGAGAAAACTATGGCTAACATCTGCGAAAGCTGTGAATATTACGACTACGACGAGGAATTTGAGGAATATTATTGCAAAATCAATCTCGACGAGGACGAATACCTTCACTACATAACAAATAAAAACAAAACCTGTCCGTACTACAAATTCTACGACGAATACAAGTCAGTACAAAAACAAAACTAACCCCCTTGCCTACCCTTGTCTGGCACCCTTATGAGTCACACCCCCCACTTTCTCTTGCCTCCCCTTGTCAGGGGAGGTGGCACGACTTGTCGTGACGGAGGGGTAGTTATTAGCCCTTGCTTTGCAAGGATTTCATCAACACCGTTGATTTCATCACGCAGTGATTTCATCCGTCAACAACGGATTTCACCTTCACTCAGTGAAGATTTCCCCCCTTGCCTTCCTCTGACGAGGAAGGTGGCACGGCAAAGCCGTGACGAAAGGAGAGACCTTCTTCTATACAAGGCATGCCTAAAGGTCACTCTCTAAACAAAAAAGCCAAGCATTGCTTGACTTTTATACATCTTCGGTTTTATAGGTGGTATAGCCCTCATAATAGTAGCTTGTGTCTATACCCTTCATATAGACGTCACGGTTTCCTGTATCGTCAACAAGAGCTTTTTTTAGCACGTGCTTGATTTCAATATCACGGATTGGACTTCTCTCCATTGCCAAAAGGTAGTCCTCCTTGTCAATTTGGCTCCAATCCACCACCTTGCCAATTGATTTTTTAAGCATTAAATCAAGCCATATTCTTGTGCTACGACCATTTCCCTCACGAAAAGGATGAGCAATATTCATTTCCACGTATTTCTCAACTATTTCATCGAAATTACTCTGTGGCATTTTGTCAATGTTATCAAGAGCAACCTGTAAATACATAAGAGGAGCAAAGCGAAAGCTTCCCTTTGCCAAATTAACAGTTCTTATTTTGCCTGCAAACTCATAAATATCCTCAAACAAATACTTGTGAATTTTGGCAAGAGAGGAAAATGTACCTGGCACAAGGCTATCAAGATAACCATTTTCAAACATAAGCTTAGCCTTTTTCTTGCTTATTTTTTCCTCTTCGATAGCAAGCTCTGCCGAGCTTGTTATTCCAAGCTTGTTCTCTAACATAGCATTTACCCCCTTTTCAAATTTAGCTATATATATTTTACCACATTATCACGTAAAAATCAACACGAAAGGAGTCAAAAATGGACTTTAAGAATAAAATAATTTTGGCTCCTATGGCAGGAGTTACGGATTACCCCTTTAGGAAAATCGCAAGGCGATTTGGTGCTGACCTTACTGTTTCTGAAATGGTAAGCTCAAGGGCAATGGAGTTTAACGATAAGAAAACTGCCACTCTTATCTATACCAAAAAAGACGACGCGCCCTATGGCATACAAATCTTTGGCCACGAGCCACATGCTATGGCACAAAGTGCCTACCTTTTGTCAAGAGGACTATACAATCCTGAAAATATAGACACTCCAAAGGGCTTTTTAGAGCCACTCCCCTCATATATTGATATAAATATGGGTTGTCCTGTAAAGAAAATCGTTTCGGCAGGGGACGGAAGTGCATTAATGAATAATCCACAGCTGGTAAAGGAAATAATTACCGAGTGTGTCAAGGCAAGTGCCTTGCCTGTAACAGTAAAAATCCGCGCAGGCTGGAGCAAAAGCAAAATTAACTGCGTTGAGATAGCCAAAATAGCCGAGGGCTGTGGTGCCTCTGCAATTGCAGTTCACGGAAGAACAAAGGAGCAAATGTACGAGCCAAGCGCTGATTGGTCCTACATAAAATCAGTAAAGGACGCAGTTTCAATTCCTGTAATCGGCAATGGCGATATATTTTGTAGCAAGGACGCAATAGATATGCTCAATCAAACAGGAGCAGATAGCGTAATGGTTGGCAGAGGTGCTATGGGTAACCCCTTTATTTTTGAGGAAATCAAGTGCCTTTTAAGTGGAAAAAGCTACACTCCCCCAACAATTCATCAAAGAGTTGAGGTAGCACTTGAGCAGGTTGCACTCATGGTTGAGGAAAAGGGCGAGCGAGTTGCAATTTGCGAGGCTCGTAAGCAAATTGCCTGGTACCTAAAGGGTGCTGTCGGCTCAGCAAGTGCTCGTGCCCAAATCAATAGTGCAACAACATTTGAGGAAATAGACCGAATCCTAAATGCATTTCTTACAAATCAATAAAAAATACGGGATTTCAAAATCCCGTATTTTTTACATATTAGCGCATATCACTATGAAAACTACTATCAAGCCTGCTGCTACCAAAAATGATGCAAGAGAAATCAATCCCCGATGTACAGCCATCTTCTTTTCGTTTTGTTCTAAAAATCCGTTCATCGAAACAAGAGACATCATGACAAAAGCAACTGTGCCAACTATGCTCACAACTATTCCCAAAATTGTAAAGCCGGACACTTCATAATATCTAGAATAGAACGAATGGAAAGCATTTGCATTTGTAAATACAGTTATTGTTGCAATTATGAAAGTAAAGAAAAACGCAATTAAGCTATCACTCCATTTATTGTTTTCCTTTATTTCTCCTGCCGTGTATGCTTTTTTCCATTGAAAAAGGCTTTTTATTTTTTCTCTTCTCTCTTTTTTTCTTTTTAACACCTCGTCAGCACTTAAGAGAGCCTCCTCGTATTCATTCTTTGTTTTTTCAATTTTTTTAAAGATTTCCTGCTTTTTTATTTCTATCTCGCTAATCTTATCTCTTGCAACTTGAAGAGTCTTGCTAATTTCATCATATTTTTTTGACGCTTCCTTTTCTTTTTTCAAAAGCTCATTTTTATCTAGTTCAAGTTGCACAAGGTCTTCCTTCAGTTTTTTAACCTTTTCTTCTTTCGCTTTCTTTTCAATGGCTCTTTTTTCTTCCATTTTTTTGCGATAAAGAATTGCATCCTCAAAAATCTTCTTTGTTTTATAAGTTCCTTTTTCCAAAACCAACTGATATGCTACAAGTCCTTCAACATTAATCATGCTTTCTTTAAGCCTGTTTAAATCTTCCACCTTGCTTTCAACTAACATCATGCCAATTATTGCTTCTTGGTCATCGTTTTTTAGCTCAAGTATCTTATGAAAGCAAGCTTTTGCCTTCTCATATTGCTCAGCTTTGAGATACTCGTCAGCATTTTCGTGAATTGATTTTATTATTTTATCAAATGCACTTTCTGAGTATTTTTCTCTCTTAACAAATTTTGAACACTTTGCATTTCCACAGCCTTTGTTTGTCTCGTAACAGGTTTTATGAAAGGGACTTATGCACTCTGGACAAATTTCAAACTCTTGATCCGCCGAAATTTGTTTGCCACAAATTGTGCATATTATCTCTTGGCTAAAATCTATGTTAAAATCTTCTCCCTTTGTACTTCTCACACCATGCTCCATATTACATTCCCCAACGGACCCTTTCGCTTTCCCAAGCATACCAATCTGATTTCCAGCCCTGTGGTCTTTTTTCCACCTCGCAATAAATCCTTGCTTCGCTGGAAATTGCATCAAAAGCAGCCCAACCTATTTTACGAACACTCTTAGGTATTAACACATGCTTTAGTCCTGTGCAATTATAAAACGATTTTTCACCTATCACTTCAAGACACGCTGGCAATTCAACTCTTTTTATACTTGCTTTGTTTGCAAAAGCATTATCTTCTATGCTAATTACCTTATCATTTCCAATTTTTTCGGGTATTACAAGGTTATCAATTTTCTTTTGCTTGTCAATTAATCCTAAAATAACAACGCCCTTTGATACCTTCATAACATCAAAAATATTTTCTTCCTCGGCAAGTGTAAGCGATGGCAAGACTGTGCTGTTTTTCACAATCTGCTTCTTTAAAGCAGTAGTTTTTTCCTTAATAATGGCAATTAGCTCTTCCTCTAACTCGTCAATTCTTTTAATTATATCAGACACGCTCTCGCTCTGTGTCGTTGATAGCTCTTCACTACCCTTAGTATCGTTTATCATGCTCATTCTTGTCTCCTCACATTCCCCATAAAACCTTTTTAAGCTTTTTTTCTGTTGGGATTCCAACTCCAAGCCAATCGTTATCCCATGCTTGTGGCTTACTGTCAGCCTCACAATACACCTTTAGCTCGTTGCACATATAAAACGCATTTTTTCCAATAGCCTCAACACTTTTTGGGATATAGACACTACGCAAGCTTTCACAATGATAAAAAGCCTTTTCGCCTATTGAGGTTACACTGCTTGGCAAGGAAATTTCCTTAACACTATTACAGCCAGTAAAGGCAAATGGCTCAATCGTGGTTACAGTGTCAGGAATTTCTATTTTTTCAATATAGTTACAATAAGCAAACGCTTTTTCTCTTATGATTTTTATACCCTTGGCAATTTTAACGCCTGTAATAGACTCCTTTTCCTTAAAGGCTCCAGCCTGTACTTCTATGACAGGAGTCTTACCAATTTTTGACGGAATAACAATATCTCCACCCTTATAGAGCGTATTAAAGCCAGTTATTATGATTCCTCTTGGTATTTGTTGACAGGCAAAAATATTGTCCTCAGGTGCCATTATATACTCCTCGTCGTCAATCGCATTATCAGAAGCAGCTTGACCATCCTGACCTTGTGTATCCTCGCTGTCAAGTGCCAAAATAAGCTCCTTTTTCAATTCCTGAAGCTTCTCTGAAAAATCCTTTTCTAACTCACTGATTTTTTCATTAATTAAATCAACAGTTTTCTTTTTCATAGTCCTACTCCTTTAATCGTTTTTAAATCTTGCCTTGTGTTCACCACACCAATTTTGTGCCCAGCCCTCGGGCTTTTCCTCAGCCTCACAACAAATGACTAATTCTGTGTGGCAAAGCTGAAAGGCCTCTTTGCCAATTATAGACACTTCCTTAGGGATTTTCACGCTTTTTAGATTAGTACAATCAATAAACGCAAGACTTTCAATCTCTCTTACACTCTTAGGAAGCTCTATCTCCTTAATACCACTACCAATAAAGGAAGCACCACCAATTTTTTCAAGCCCCTCGTTTAGCTTTATTTTTTCAAGCTTCAAGCAAATACAAAATGTGCTCTTGTCTATTACCTTAACGCCTGCTGGAATTTCAATCTCCTTTAGCCCTGAAAAACCAAAGGCACCCTCACCAATCTCTATTAAATCACTTGGCAATTCTAAGGCTTCAAGCTCACGACAGCCACCGAAGGCATAGCTACCAATTGCCTTCACAGTTGAAGGAATAGCAACCTTTTTTAGCGCCTTGCAATCCTGAAGCATGCTGTTGCTGATTTTGCAAAGTCCCTCAGGCAAAACAATTTCCTCCAGCTTCTCGCAATTTTTAAAGGCTTGCTCCTCGATAACTGTTTCTCCCTTTAAAAATGTCAAGCTCTTTAGTCTTTTACAATCAATAAAGGCATTTTTACCTATGTAATCAATTCTACCCTTTATCTCTACCTCTGTAAGATTTCGACAACATTCAAAGGCATTATTACCTATACGTCTTAAGCCTCTTGGCAAGCTGATTTTCCTAAGACCTATAACACAATTAAAGGCATAGTCCTCTATTTTTTCAACACAGCTTGGCAATTTTATTTCCTTTAAGCTGGCAGGAAAGCATATAATAGTGCGTTGGTCCTTGGTATATAATACTCCGTCTATATCTGAATAATATGGATTATTCGAGCTAACTCCTATTTTCGTTAGCTTAGGGCAACCAACAAATGCTTTTTCTCCAATTTCCTTCACATTATCGCAAAGCTCAATTGTTGAAAGGCTCTCACAATAAGAAAAGGCACCCTTGCCTATTTTCTCAACTCCCTCGCCTGCAAAAATGTGAGGCACTTTAACATGAGAAAAGGCGCACACGCCTATTTCCGAAACCTCCTCAGGCACAAAAAACTCCTCAAATTCCTTGCCACAGGCAACCTTGATAAGCTTTTCAAGTCCCTTGGTATATAAATCTCCATCAAGGCTCTCAAGAAAATCACTGCCTTCCTCTACTACGTATTCCTCAACCGCAGGACATTTTGAAAAGGCGTAGTCGCCTATTATCTCAACGCTTGATGGGATAAATATCGTCTTAGCACAGTGTGCCATTATTGCTCCGTCCTTAATTTCGGTAACCAAAAGACCTTCTATTTCTCTTGGTATCTCTATGTTTTCTCTTGTCCCCTCGGTGTCAACAAGCTCTAAAATAGACACACTCCCTTGAGGATTTTCCAAATATTTGCAATCAAGACCATCAATTTTTATACTTAATTCCATATTATTCCCCCTTGTTGCCCCAGCTATATGTGACAATAGAACAACACCAGCCCTCGTCCCAGCCCTTCGGCTGTTGCTCTGCCTCGCAATATACATCTACGTGGTCTTCCCAAAATACGCAAAAGCCCATATATTCTACACCCTTAGGTATAAAAATTCTTTCAAGCCTTACGCAATATTCAAAGGCATAATCACCAATAGATTTAAGGCTTTTTGGCAAGCGAATATCATAAAGCTCACGACAACCAGAAAACGCATTTCTGCCAAGGTCTAAAAGTCCCTCGTTTAAAACCACCACTCCAAGCTCACAACAACCACCAAAGGTGCTATCTCCTAAGGACTTAATCCCCTTAGGTATTTCTATTCGGGTAAGACCAAAGCAATCCAAGAATGCTCCGTCCCCAATGTCTGTAAGAGTCTGTGGCAGGACCACTCCGTCAAGCTCTCTGCAACCACAAAACGCTTGCTCCCCTATTTTCTCAAGATTGGAGGGCAAGGCTACCCTTTGTAGCCCCCAGCAAGCAGAAAATGATTCCTTGCCAATTTCCTTAACCCCTTCTGGAATTGTAATTCCAATAAGATTGAAGCAACAATAGCAAAGAGCGTCAGGCACGACCTTAAGTCCCTTTGGCAAAATTAAATATTTCAAGCTCTCACAACCACAAAACGCACCCTCTCCAATAGATACAACAGAATCAGGCACCTCAATTTCCTCAATTCTTTCGCAACCACGAAAGGCATTTTCGCCAATATACTCAAGCCCCTCTGGCAAAGCTACTCTTTTTAAGCTCTCGCACTCCATAAAGGCTTCATTCTCTATCCTCTTGACACCCACAGGAATAACAGCCTCAACCAATTCCTCGTCACCCTTGAATTGATTAGTTATAACACTCTCTCCCTCTAAAATCAACACTCCGTTTTCAATTTTCATAGTGTGCCTCCTTAAAAATAGCCTTTATTATATTTTATCATTAACACACCCTAAAGTCAATAAAAAGCAGACTTGCATCTGCTTTTTAGATTTTTAATATTTAGCTCCCCACTTAACAGGACAATTTCCCGAATTCCATTTTTCATTCCAGCCTGCTGGCTTTCTTTTTGCTCCACAGGAGATTTTTAAATATCTGCATCCGCCAAAGACATCTGCATCTATTTTTGCAACGCTATCAGGAATGTAAATCTCCCCATCTGCTCCTTGATTAAAGAAGCAATAGTAAAAGCCGTAATTTCCAATAGTAGTAACAGTGCTTGGAATATTTATCTGACGAAGAGCATAACAGCCACAAAGAGCAAGAGCACCAATTTCCTTCAAGCCCTCTGGTAATTCGAGGGATTTTATTCCTGCTTGATACAAAACACCATACTCAAGGACCTTTATATTCTTTGGTATGTTTACACGCTCAAGCTTTTTGCTTGCATACATGGCCTCTCTTTGAATAGAGGTTACACTATCAGGTATAATAAGCTCTTTTAAATTAGCACAGGCACTAAACGCTTTTTTGCCTATTGTCTCAATTCCGTTTGCTATTTCTACTTTTTCTATAATCTGGTTATTTAAAAAAGCATTATCGCCTATTTTCGCAACTCTTTTTCCATTAATAGTAGCAGGAATGTAAACGTCAGTCTTGCTTGAATATTTTTCATTTAAGCCTGTTATACAAAGTCCCTCTGCCGTTTCATTATATTTTAAATAGTCGCACTCAACAATCGGTGGAGCAATAGATGGCGATGTGTTAACAACGTTGTTATTTCTATTGATAAGCTCAATCTGTCCCTTTAGGTTTTCAGAAAGGTCCTTCCTAATAAGTTCCAGCCTACGATTAAAATCACTTCGAAGCTGTGCCTCAAACCCCTTGAGCTTTTGTGAAAGCTCAAGCTCAAATTCATCTCTATGCTCGGCTATCAGGTAGTCGACGATTTGCTCTATGTCGCCCTTTTGGTTATAACCGAGTCCTCCCTCGTTCTTTGTATCTCTCATTTCCTCTCCCCCTTAGAGCTGTTGTTACTATTATTTTATCATTTATATTCCCACAAGTCAATAAAAAAAAGCAAGCACTTTCGTGCTTGCCCACCTGTCAGTTATTTGAAGACAAGGAATCGTCCCCTGTCCCTCCTTTTCGTCAGTTTTGCACCGCAAATTTTAAAAACCGACCGCAATCGCCCCTCTAATATTAGATATTAAAGTGTTTCAAACTTTTCTCCCGTACGCTCATCATCGCAGTAAAGCTCGCGAGGAAGCATATTGGGATACTGATGCCACTGCCTTACAGACATTGTACCGCGACCACCCGTAAGAGTTCTTACAGTCCCATTGTTACTCGTGAATGAACCTTCAACCTTATCAAAAATAAGAGTTGCTACAGGATTATCGGGTGTTTGGAAGGTTACTCCCCATACACGAGCATTGCACACATGTGCTCTTGCTTCATATATACCATCCTCAACCTTAATCTTGATGTTGTAGTAAGAAGGAACAAAACCATCAAGCTCACGCATAAATGCCCAATCCTCATGTGTGATCTCCATCTCGGCGATATCTCTGTCGCCACCCTTAAGGTTGCCATTTGAGGTATAATGCTTTTCGTTTTCAAGATCGTATACTGAGTAGTCCTTCATTCCGAGACGCATATCGTACATCGAGGAGTGAATCTCATTGAAGGTAATATATCCCCAATCCTCCCAACCGCCAAGCTCCGCCGCAGAGGAGTCAACGGCAACGTATCTTTCACGCTGACCTGTTCCTTTAACCTTGATCTCTTTTCCGTTCAACCAGATCGTTCCATCTACATCACCCGACCAGTTGTAGCCGTAGGTAATGGAGTGCTGTGTAAGAAGCGAGGGCTTCTCTCTGCCATACCAAAGAGGAAATCCGTGCGCTCTATGATAAAGATCTGCCTTGTATTCGCCGTCACAGGTATCGAGCATCAAATGCCACGTGCCGTTATCAAAGCATTCTACCTTGTAATGCTCGGCACAGGTGACAAGCACACTATGCTCTCTCTTTTCGATCTGTAAAGTACCTTGTGGATTTCTGTAAAACTTATTCATTACGGTTCCGGGATATTTCGCAAGCTTATATACCGAATTGCGAAGCTGCTTGACAGAGCCCTTTCCTTTAGCATAGCAAAGATTGACAAGATCCATCTTTTCAAGTGCAAGGGAGAGAATAGAACCACCGAGCGCGTAAAGCTCGCCGTCATCACCCTCCACATTGAATTCCATTAACCAATCAAGGAATCCGCTTCTGACTTCTTCCTTTACACCATTTCTTGCCTCATCTGAAAGTGTCACTTTTGGGTTTTCAATTTTCATCTTTCAATACCTCTTTCTTAAATTTTTCTTGACTTTTTCGATAAAAGTATGTATAATGCATTGAGACAACTGTATCGCATTGAGACAACTGTATTATAATATATTTTGTTGTTCATTGCAAGCAATTTAGACATTGATGAGACAATACGAATGGTTTTGTTGACCTAAATGAGACAGAAGGGGAGTTTTTGTTCGCGTGAGAATTGATTACACAGATTTTACTAAGCAGTATATTTCAGAGGCTGTTTTACAGCTAATGGAAGAAAAGGACTTTCATGAGATCAGCATTACAGAAATAGCAAAAAAGGCAGGTGTAGGCAGGGCAACCTTCTACCGTAACTTTAATAGCAAAGAAGATGTTTTGATTTACCATTTTAATAATGTTGTTGAAGAATTGAATTCTCAAACCCGTTTTATCCCACGATGTGACGATGATTATTATGATACCATTCTGTCAATCCTTCGCACAATGGAGAAAAATAAAAATATGGTTCAGCTCATTATAAAATCACATCTTGAAACCTTGCTTCTTAATTATCTTAACGAACAGTATTTGTCTGTGTTCGAGGATGCAGGAAAGCCGAACAATACGCTACTTCCTTATTTTTACTCGGGAGCAATATATAACATTACGATACAATGGGTAAAGGATGATTGTACCGAGCCAATTGAAAAAGTGGCAGAGACATTATTTCTTGCTTCCTTTGGCGAGAAAAATTACAAAGAATTGATTGAGCGAATGAAATAATATAATTATTCCTACATTTTCTGACCATCTTTTGACCACTGCGACTATATTTTGAGGGCTGACGATTGCTTCCCGTCAGCCCTATTTCGTTATTCATTAATGTTTCGATAGCACTCTACGTCCCAAGCGTGAAAGCATATGCTTCTTCATCGTACCTTAAAAATATTAAACTGATTGTAGGAGCTCCATTAATTCTTCATAAAAACTATATTTACCCTCTAAATATTCAAAAACTTTCAAAAAGCTCTGAGTTGGCAAAAAACATTCTGAGTCATCAATTTTTCAATGTATTCGTCTTTGGACGAATACATTGAAATCTACATAGCAAGATATCAAACAAAAAACTAAGATTAGCATTAGTATAAAAAAGTAATTAAAAATTTTTTCTATTTCTAACACTATATCACCATCGTATTAGGCAATAGCTTGTCAAGGCAAGCTATTTTATCTTTTTCATATATAAATAAAGAGTCTTTTCTTTTAAAAAACTTCATTTTTTTATTTATATTTTTGCTCAGCTTTGACGAGGCAAAAGCATTGCATTAAGCACCACCATTGTAGAATAAAAAACAGGCAAGCACTTTCGTGCTTGCCTCTGTTTTGTTAGCTATAAATTAGTTTTTGCTCTTTAGTAGGTCTCTGATGTCCTTAAGTAGATCCTCGGTGGTTGGGTTTTCAAGTCTTTCTTGACGAGCCTTTTCTTCGGCCTCCTTAGCCTCAGCCTCAGCTTGAGCCTGAGCCTCCTCTTCCTTTTTAGCAAGGTAAGCCTCAACAGCTTCCTTATCCTTAGGGTTGATGCCGTTTTCCTTAAGCTCAGCCTTGAGTGCACGCTTAGCCTCTTTAGCCTTCTTAGCTTCCTCGCCACCCTCTCTTAAGCCGTTAATAACCTTAACGATTGCAAAAAGAACGAAAGCGATAATAAAGAAGTTAATGATAGCGCTAATGAATGAGCCCCAGTCAATGTAAATGGAGTTTGCAAGGTCCCAAACCTTTTCGGTGCCTGTAACTACACCCTCTGAATTCACAACATCTTGTGTTGTCCAAGCTGGATGAAGCATAGTAATAGCACCACTAAGACCATCCTTACCGATAATCAAAGCCAAAATCCAGTTAATGATTGGCTTTAATACGTAGTTGCTAAGTCCGTTTACAATACCTGTAAATGCGCCACCGACGATAACGCCGACAGCCATGTCAACAACATTGCCACGTGTTATAAACTTTTTGAATTCTTCAAAAAACTTTTTCATTGTTTTTCTCCTTTAAATTATTTTATACAAAAAAATTATACATTTATTTTAGGGAGTTGTCAAGAGAAAAGTCGAATATTGAAGTATTTACCTCGTCCAAGCCTTGAATTTATCTACAAAATCAACTATAATATAATTAAGACTAAAGAAAGGAGACGCTTAAAATGGCATCTGAGCTTATAAAGAATTACGAAAAAATTCGTGACTATATGAGAGAGTTTTATATTTATGGCTTTAAGCACAGGGACGAATACACAGGCAAAAGCTCCAGATCCTACGATTACGAAAAGCACAGAATAGAAAGCTACCTGAGTAACTTTATGAGTGCCTCACGCACTCTTGACGGAAAAAGCGTATACCTTTCAATTGATAGTCGTGATATTGCCTCAAACCCACTTTTCGCCTCACTTAAATCAAAAAGCTTTACCGACAACGACATAATTCTTCACTTTTTTATTTTAGATTTGCTACACTCCCCCGACGTTTCTTTAACTCACAAGGAAATTTTAGAGGGCATAAATTTGCGTCTTGCAGGGTCCTCAAAAAGCGTAACAGAGCTTTTTGACGAGTCCACCCTTAGAAAAAAGCTAAAGGATTATGAAGCCCAAGGCATACTTGTAAGCGAAAAATCAGGCAAAACAGTAAAATATAAAAGGCCAACAGATCTAAGCCTTAACACACTTTATGATGCAATCGCTTTCTTTTCCGAGGTTAGCCCCTTGGGTGCATTAGGCTTCTTTATGTTAGAAAGGGACGAATGGCAAAGCTCCCCCTTTGCCTTTAAGCACCATTATTTGACCTCTGCCTTAGATAGCGACATTTTGCTTTTGTGCCTTGACTCAATCAGAAGAAGACTACAAATCACAGTTAAAACTCAAAGCAGAGGCAAGGAAGAACGACAAATGGATGTTGTACCCCTTAAGATTTTTTCAAGTGCCCAAAACGGACGTATGCACTTAATGGCTTACGACCTCAAGCTACAAAAAATGGTCCCCCTTAGAATTGACTACATAAAGAGTGTCAAGCAAGGAAATGCTTGCGAGTTTTACGATGCACTCCTTGAGCAATTTGAAAAAATGCGTGGTCATATTTGGGGTGTTTCTATGAAAAAGAACATAAACGCCACCGAGCGTGTGGAATTTACAGTATTTGTAGATAATGGCGAGGAATATATTTACAAAAGACTATTTCGTGAAAAAAGATGTGGTGTTGTTGAAATGGTTGACGAAAGCCACGCACGCTTCTGTGCCTACATTTACGATAGTCAGGAAATAGTTCCTTGGATACGCACCTTTATAACACGTATAACCGACATCAGCTTTCAAAACAAGGCAGTTGAAAGACAGTTTCTTGAGGATTTTGAAAGGACGCTTAAGCTATACGACCAAGGAGGTGTGCCACAATGATTTTTAACGAAATTTATGGTGCATATTATAACACCGTTACAAAAATTATTAACGAAATACTTAAAGCTGGCTCTATTGACAAGAGTCAGCTTCAAGAAATCATTAACAAAAACGCATTTTTAGATAGCTACCTTGAAATATCACAGGCTATCAAGGAAGAAAGATGGAGCTTTATAAATAAGGATTATACAACTAACCTTGAAAATCCACCCAAGCTCCCCTTAACCTCCCTTCAATTAAGATGGCTAAGAGCCTTAGTGGAGGACAAAAGAATTAAGCTATTCCTTGATGAGATTCCATATCAATTATGGAATTATGAGCCCTTATTCTCCCCAAACGACCTTGAAATATATGACAAGTACGACGACCACGATAACTACGACAGCAAATTTTATATAAAGGTATTTCGCACGATACTTGATGCAATAAAGGAAGAAAAAGCCTTAAAAATATCAATCACAACAAGAAGGGACACCCACTTTTCCACCTGTGTTGTTCCTAAACGACTTGAATATTCCGAAAAGGACGACAAATTTCGACTTATTGCCATAGGCAACAGGTCTGTTGAGACAGTTAATCTGTCCTCAATTACAGCTTGCGAAATCGTGGCAACGCCCACTTGGCTCACCGACCAAGAGCGTGAGCCAAAAATCAAAACTCTTACCCTTGAGCTATACGACAAGCGAAACGCACTTGAACGAGTAATGCTCCACTTTGCCCACTTTAAAAAGCAAGCCTCTCGCATAGACAAGGACAAGTACCTTGTAAATATCGAGTATAACGAAAGGGACGAAACCGAGCTTGTGATAAGAGTTCTATCCTTTGGACCCACTGTGCGTGCTATTGCTCCCGATACCTTCGTTGCACTTACCAAGGAAAGACTTGAAAAACAAGCCCAGCTTTTCAAAAAGCTTCATTAATTATATATAGTGAGGAAAATTTATGGAAATTTCAAAAATCGTAATTACAGGTGGTCCCTGCGCAGGCAAATCCACTGCTATGAGTTGGATACAAAACGCATTTACCCAGTTAGGCTACACTGTTTTGTTTGTACCAGAAACTGCAACCGAGCTTATTACTGGTGGTGTTGCTCCTTGGACCTGTGGTACAAACCTTGATTATCAAAAATGTCAGTTAAGGCTACAAATCGAAAAGGAAAGAGTTTTTGAGCAAGCCTGTGGCACAATGAGGGCGGAAAAGGCTCTTATTGTGTGCGACCGTGGTACTCTTGATAATAAGGCTTATATGACCGAGGATGAGTTTTCGCAGGCTATTTCCGACATAAACTCAACCGAGGTAGAGCTTCGTGATAGCTATGATGCTGTTTTTCATCTTACATCTGCCGCAAAGGGTGCTGTTGAGTTTTATACAACTGCTAATAACTCTGCAAGAACTGAAACAGTTGAGGAGGCCTCCTTGCTTGACGATAAGCTAATTTCTGCATGGACAGGTCACCCACACCTTCGTGTAATCGACAACTCCACTACATTTGATAATAAAATGAAAAGGCTGATTAAGGAAATCTCCACCTTTTTAGGAGAGCCTGAGCCATTTGAAATTGAACGCAAATATTTAATAGAATACCCCGACATTAGCTGGCTTGAATCAAATCCTGCATGCCAACGAATAGAAATTATTCAAACCTACCTTAAAAGTACAACAGGAGACGAGGTCCGTGTTCGCCAGCGTGGAATTAACGGAAGCTATATATATTTCCAAACAATAAAGAAAAGGGTATCTGACCTTAAGCGTGTAGAGATTGAAAGACGACTTTCCCAAAGCGAATATCTACGACTTCTTATGGATGCAGATACAACTAAAAGACAGATTCGCAAAACAAGATATTGTCTGACCTACGAAAACCAATATTTCGAAATAGACGTTTATCCCTTTTGGACCGACAAGGCAATTGTTGAAATCGAGCTTAGCGACGAAAACACAACAATCACCTTTCCCGAGCAAATTAAGATAATCAAAGAGGTCACAGATGACGAGGCATACAAAAACGCAAGCCTCGCCAAAATCAAATCATAAAACAAGCAAAAAAGAGAGAACAAATCGGTCTATACCGAAATGTCCTCTCTTTTCTGTTAGCTTTTATTTTGGAGTTATGAGGCTCGTCCCTCTCGCCGTTATAAGCTTGGATAGTCCAAGCGTTATGATATGATTTCCCATCTAATCTAAAACTTGGCGAAGCCAATCATAACAATGTGTAGCATTTCATAACTCATAACTTGCCCGTAAGGGCAATCATAGTTGTAGCGTGAATACTCCGTTAAGAGTATCACGCTACGGTGTCTGCTCTTTTTTCTGTTTATAAAAATTTCCAAAAAAGTGCAAAAACCCAGTCTTCGCAAGTTTTTTTCCGTGATTTTTACCTTTTTGTGCCATATACTTATATCAGCAAGACAGTTTTGGTGATTTATCAGCGAGTCAAAAACAGACCGGATGTCACAAAGATGCACCAATTTTCTCACGCAGGGCGTCGTGGTGAAAACTGAATTGAGTGTATATCAGCTTGCAAAAATCTACGGTTCGATTCCGTGGGAATGTTTTTGTAAACATTTGGTGGCTCCATCTCTAGATTAAAAAAGGAACTAAATTCTTTTAGAAAAAAAGAAACCATTTAAGTTTTATAAAAACATGATTGATTTTGGCACTTGTCCCTGTGCTCCTTTATGGAGGCAAGCTACAAATCCTACCTATTTATAAAAGGCTTTGCCGATAGTAAATAAGTAGGGCTTGTGTCATGAGTGGCGTGGCTACCCGTTGTAGCCCGTCCCTCTGCCAGCCACCCTAACCGAGATATATCAAGGACCCTGCTATGTTGTGGATACCACTTGTAACGGGCTTCGGCCAGGCATTATGCTCCGCCTTAGCTCCTTGCAAGCTTAAGCAACGTACCGTTTTTGGTATAAGGGACACTTGCTTTCGCTAAGCATCGGCTAAATGCCGTTTAATATATCAATAGAAAATAATACATAAAAGGAGATAAAGAAAATGAAAAGATTTGTTATTAACGAAAATCAAAGAGGCATACTTTTCAAGGATGGTAAGCTTGAAAAGCTTCTTACTGCTGGCTCATATAAGTTCTGGAGACAAAGAGAGGTTGAAATTCTTCCAATTGACACCTATCTTAACTCATCCAAGTGTTCTCTTGACACTCTTCTTGCTAATGAAGAGGTAAGAAACGCTGTAAACGTATATGAGGTTCCTGCGGGACACTATGGTATGCGTTTCGTAAACGGTATCGGCACCAACTTCTACAAGGAGGGAAGATACGTTTACTTCAAAACCGATGCCACCGAGGAGCTTGTGCTCTTCGACACATCAAAGGTCATGATTGAGGACGTTGCTCCACAAATTATGGCAAGGATCCCTGCGATCTATTACCAAAAGGTGTCAGTTGATGCTTATCAAAAGGCACTTCTATACCTTGACAACCAGCTTGTTAAGGTTCTTGAGCCTGGCGTATATTACTTCTGGAAGAACAGCGTATCAGTTACTACTCGCGTAGTCGATACAAGGCTTCAAAGAATGGATATAGCCTGCCAAGAGATTCTTACTCAGGACAAGGTAAACGTTCGTATTAACTTCGTTTGCAACTATCGTGTTACCGATGCTGTAAAGGCAGTTAGCGAGGTTGATTCCTACGAGGAGCAAATCAGACTTTGTGCTCAGCTCGCTATGCGCGACTACGTGAGCAAGTACAAGCTTGACGAGATCCTCGAAAATAAGGACGCTATCTCCAAGTACGTTTTTGATAAGCTTGTTGAGAAGGAAGAGTCCCTATCCGTTAGCTTCTCCGATGCTGGCGTAAAGGACATCGTTCTCCCTGGCGAAATCAGAGCTATTATGAATACCGTTCTTATGGCTGAGAAGAAGGCGCAAGCAAGCGTAATTGCAAGACGTGAAGAGGTTGCTTCAACCCGTTCACTTCTTAACACCGCAAAGCTTATGGACGAGAATGCAACCCTCTACAAGCTTAAGGAGCTCGAATACCTTGAGCGTATTTGTGAGAAGGTTGATACCCTCAACCTAAGTGGCGGGTCAAGCGCAATTACCGACCTTGTTTCTATTCTTAAGAATCCCAAGACTAATTAGAGGGCGGATTTAGTGTTATAGAACAAAAGGCGAGGTGGAAAACACCAAGATAGTAAGGCAAACGCCAAAGCTTTCTTTTTTACAAGGTAGGAATTTTCCTTTTGAAAATTCCTTTAATTGTATTCGCCTTTTTAATGGCGACTACTACTCTGCCGTACACCAGTACGGCGACGTGTACGCACTCGCCATTTCTCTAACCTAACTCTCCCTCTACAACATACAACGAGAGGAGAGAAAATTATGATAGAAGTATACGGCAAATATAACAAGGCTATGTGTTACACCGAGCTTTTAGCCGAGGATGCTTACAAGCAAATACTCAACGTGTGTAACGATGAAGCCTTTAAGGAAACAAAAATAAGAATAATGCCTGACGTACACTCAGGCAAGGGCTGTACAATCGGTACAACCATGACAATAAAGGATAAGGTATCACCCTCAATGGTAGGCGTTGATATCGGCTGTGGTATGGAAACAGTTTGTCTTGGTAAGGTAGATATTGATTTTAAAAAGCTTGACGACTGTATAAGAAGAAATATCCCCTCAGGCAACTCGAACAGAAAAACCTACCACAAATATACTGACAAAATCGACATAACAAAGCTTTATTGCTACGATAAAATCGAGGGCGAAAAGGCACTATTCGGCTTAGGCACCTTGGGTGGTGGTAACCACTTTATCGAGGTTGACAAGGACGACGAAGGAAACAAGTACTTAGTTATACACTCAGGTAGCAGACGTTTAGGCAAGGAGGTTGCAGAATATTATATCAACCAAGCCTTTGAAATGCAACGCACCTTCCCTGCTTCCCTGAGCGAAAAGGTAACCAAGGAGCTTATGTCACAGGGCAAATCCAAAAATGAAATTGCACAGACCCTTGACAAAATGAAAAAGGACTACGCAAATAAGCCAATCTCCAAGGAGCTATGCTGTCTTGAGGGCGAGCTGTTTAATATGTATATTCACGATATGAAAATAGTTCAGCAGTTTGCAACCCTAAACAGACAAGCAATTGCCGACACCATTATCAACGTTTTAGGCTTACCTCAGCTTGAACGCTTTACTACAATACACAATTATATCGACACTGAGTCGATGATTTTGAGAAAGGGCTCCGTTTCTGCAAAGAACAATGAAAAGCTTTTAATTCCTATTAATATGCGTGATGGTGCGCTTATCTGCTTGGGTAAGGGTAACGAAAATTGGAACTACTCTGCTCCTCATGGTGCAGGCAGACTCTTAAAAAGAAGCACTGCAAAGGAAACATTAACCCTTGAGGAATACAAAAAGCAAATGGAGGGCATCTATACAACCTGCATCTGCCCAGGCACTCTTGACGAGTCACCTATGGCATACAAGGATATGGATGCAATCGTTTCTCAAATCACACCTACTGTTGAAATTGTAAAGGTAATAAAGCCTATATATAACTTCAAGGCATCTGGAAAGTAAGCGTGCACGCCTGCCGTGCACGCAATTAAATCCGTCACAGTTATGACGGATGAAATCCACCGATGGTGGATGAAATCGCGAAGCGATGAAATCCTACTTTGTAGGATGAAAAGAGGCTTAAAAATTAAGCCTCTTTTTTATTATATTTGTTGCAATCCTTAGGTGACTATGCTAAAATTAAACTATAAAATATTCCACGTGAGGTTAATTATGCTAAATTTTGCAAAGGATAAAAATTTTTGGGAAAACGTAAGGACAAGTAAGGACTACGACCAACACAGAGAAGAAATATTAGAGCTATACAAGGAGGCATTTAAGACCGAGCCTCGCCCCCATTCTGCAAAGGAAATTTTTGAGGTAAACGACAGTGGTCTTTGGAGATTGCAATTTGACCAGCTACAAACCTCAGCTGCCCTTGCGTTGATATACCCCGACAACGAGGAATATTACGACAATCTTTTGAAAATCGTTTGGGCATATCTTAACGAATACACCTGGGCACCCTTAGGTCACTATAATAGCTATTATAACAGAACTCCACAGGACTACGACACAGGACTTATTGATATTTTTGCATCAAGTGCTGCTCTTGCCCTTGCCGAGATAAAAAATCTCTTTGAGGATCGCTTCCCTAAGCTACTTAAGGACAGAATAAGTGCCGAGTTAAAAAGAAGAACAATTGACCCATTCCTTAACAGAACCTATTTCTGGGAAAAGCACCCTAACAACTGGGCAGCAGTTTGCGCAGGTGGTGTAGGTGGCGTTTTAATGTATGAGTGCCCTGAAATCTTTTATCAGCAAAAGGACAGACTGGACTCTGTTATGCAGGTTTATCTGGACTCCTACAAGGACGACGGAGTATGCGTTGAGGGTACAGGCTATTGGTCCTTTGGCTTTGGCTTCTTCGTAACCTATGCCCTTTTAGAAAGAGAGCTAACCGAGGGCAAAACCGACTGGTTTAAAATTCCAAAGGTACACGAAATTGCAACCTTTATGCAAAAAATGTTCCTACAACGTGACGTAATAGTTTCCTTTAGCGACTGTTCAGGAGTACAAACCTATTCCGTATGGCTACCCCACGTTTTAAGGACAGTTTATGGAGAGAGTGTAGAAAAATTACCAATTAAGCTTGCAATTGTGGCAAAGGACAACACCCACTTTAACTTCTTGCTTCGTTGTATTCTCTACTTCAAGCCCGAATACGTAACAAACGAAATAAATGAAAGTGCCTCCTATCATATGAAGGACTCTGCATATTTTGTTAAGCGTACCTCTCACTATGGCTTTGCTACAAAGGGTGGCAACAACGGAGAAAGCCACAACCACAACGACGTTGGCTCCTTCATTTTTGCAAGAAACAATCATCAAATTCTTTGCGACTTAGGTGCAGGACCATACAAGCCTGGCTACCACGAAAACCCAAGATATACCTTCTTTAACCCCTCTGCCTACTCCCACAACATTCCATTTTTTGATGGCATAGGTCAAGATGGTGTCCGTCGTGATAACGTATATCTAAACGTAAACGAGGATAAATCCATAGTTTCAATGGACTTTACAAACGGCTACGGACAGGATTATCTTAAAAAGGCAGAGCGTACCTTTACACTTTTCGAGGACAAGGTCCTTCTTTGCGACAAATTCACACTAACCAAGGAAAGCGAAATTACAGAGAGATTCGTGTCTGTAATCGAGCCAAAAATCCTTGATGGCAAGGTAATAATCGAGGATACAACCCTTGAATGCAAGGAGGGTATAATTCCAAAAATCTCCATTAAGGTAGCTGAAACCCACATTGGCGAAATTAAGTATAACGCATACCTAATTGACTACATTTTACCCACAGGAGTGTCTGAATTTAACCTTTTAATTGAAACAAAGTAAAAAATATGGTCGATAATCGACCATATTTTTGTAACCAAACAATCACATTTTCCGTCATTATTTATGAAAGGAGTGATTTTATGAAAAAGCTAAAAATATTATTATTTGTGCTTTTAATAGCTATTTTTGCATTTAGTGCTTGTACTCTACCACCTTCACAGGAGGAAACAGGTGGCACAGGCACAGTGCCAAATACAACCACAGGCACAGACACAGCAAATAGCCAAATTGCTGATACATCTACACAGGGTGGATTAACACAGGACCCTCTTCCCCAGCTACCAAGCGACCCACAAGCACCCAATGAGCTTGACCCTGTCCTTGCAAGGTTAGACAAGGCTTTAGCAAACGCAATCAACGGCTACGAAAGTCTTACCACAATTCACGACTTAATTATTGTAAAAAGCGACAGCACTCTTACTCTTGGCACAAGGCTTCATAAATCAACCAAGGACCAGTCCTATACCTCTGAATTAATAAATAGCCTTAATACGGATTTTGAAAGCACCATTTCAAGAAAGGAAATACGCACCCTTGACGATGGTGCCCTTGGAATTGACACAATCTATGGTGTTTCCTATTATTTGCCCGAGGGCGATGGTTGGAAGAGATACGAGGGCTACTACCTTGAGGAATCAATCTTTTCCTTTGTTGCCTTAGGCAATCTTAGACTAAGCATAGAGGACTTTTCCTACGATAGCGAAAATGACATTTACACAGCATCTGTCATCAAGGGTTATTCAAGCATTTATAACATAGAAATTAAGCTAAACGACACACAAATAGACTATATCAGCTATGAGTGTGACGGCACCTTTACAGGTGTCAAAAGGGAGCTTCACACCCTTACCCTTTGTGATATAAACGCAACTGAAATTGCAGGCATTTCTAAGGACCAAGAAATTGTAAAAGAGGATCCAATTTACTACTTTGAGCCTGAGGCCTTAGCCACAATTAGCGAAAAAACAGCTTGCTTCCTTGCCGAATACCACTATTCCAACTATATTGAGGTTTCCCCAGAGGCTATTTTGTCCCTTCGTGCTACATACTTGGGCACAGGCGAATACTATACCATTTCCCTAATAGGCGCCAAGGACATTCCAGGGCCCGAGGACGATGCCGAGGAAATTGACTATACCTATAAAATTACCCTTGAGGGCAACATCCTTTCCCACGAGCCAACAAATTGGACTCCATACTAATACTCAAGCTCGACCTTTTCCATAGGTCGAGCTTTCCTTTTCACTTGAATTGCCTCTTCTTGTATGGTATAATATCATCAGTGGTAAATTCCAATTAAAAGGGAGAATAAAAATGAAAATCTACGATATTTCTCAAGAGGTTTTTTCATCTCAGGTGTTTGACGGGGACCCTTCCCCAAGCAAGCAGGTGCTTTCTTCAATAGAAAATGGCGATATATGTAACCTATCCTCCTTTAGTATGTGTGCCCACAATGGCACCCATATAGATGCACCCCTTCATTTCATAAAAGGCGGACAGAGTGTGGATAAAATCCCCTTGGATGCTCTTGTTGGAAAGGCTTACGTTGTGGAGCATATAGGTGCAATTACCGAGGACGATGCTATACAAATAATGAAAAAAGCCAAGGTACAAGACAAGGAAGCCTCAAAAAGAATTTTAATTAAGGGAGATGCAGAGGTTTCAAACGAGGCTGCAAGAGTTTTTGCAAATTCAGGCATTTTGCTTTTAGGAAACGAATCCCAAACTGTTGGACCTAAAAATGCACCTATGGAGGTGCACCTTACCCTTTTAGGTGCAGGGGTAATCTTGCTTGAAGGTATTCGCTTGTCAGAGGTGCCCGAGGGTGTTTACCTTTTAAATTCAGCACCCTTGAATTTAAAGGATGCCGACGGCTCACCCTGTCGAGCTATATTGATAGAATAAAAATCCCCACGTAAAACGTGGGGTATTTCATTTTCGGGTATAACCCTAATACTACAGGCTACGCACAAGTGCGTCAAAAAAGGACCTGCCAGTCACGCATGCTCTACTTGCTACCCATTAAATGGGTCACGTGGGT
>JAFUNF010000022.1 GCA_017473085.1 Clostridia bacterium | reverse complement strand
GGTACTTCGCTTTTCGAATTTAGAAATGTTAGAAAACTTTAAGGGAGTTTGTTCAGCAATTCTTATTGAAATCGAAAAGAGAATAAAGTAGGGTGGTCCTACACCTCATCCACCAGCCGAGCTGGTCCCCCTTCCCCTCCGAGCAAAGGGGAAGGCTTGTGCTCTAACCACTATGTGCGTACAAACGACACCCACAAACTGTATTGGAGAGCACCAAGCAGATCGTGAGGTAGAATTTGTGAGTGCGTACTCGTCGCCTTATTAGTGTAAGGCAGAGAAGCAGTCGCAAATAAAAAAGCAAATCAAATGGAGAAAGTGGGTACCACTTTCAACCTTAAAAATATAGAAACAAATAAAACGAAAGAAAAACGCACTGAATGTTAGGAAAAGGCATATTCTTATATTGCTTTTTGCTCTAACCAGGATCTGCGTGTGAAAGGAGCCGGATTTATGGCAACTGCTAAGAAAGAACTAACTAAGATCACCCCACAGATAATGTCTTATGTGGAAATGTGCTCAAGCACAACCTCAATTGAGCCTGAAATGTACGTTAAGTACGACGTTAAGCGTGGACTTCGTGACGTTAATGGTAAGGGTGTAGTGGCAGGTCTTACTGAAATTTCGGAGATTAACTCCTTTATAGATAACCCTGATGGCACAAGGACTCCCTGTGATGGCGAGCTTTACTATCGTGGTATCAACATAAACGACCTTGTAAACGGATTTTTAAATGATAATCGTCAAGGCTTTGAGGAAACTGTATATTTGCTTTTGTTCGGTAACTTGCCAGACAAAAAGGCACTTTCTGAGTTTTGTCACCTTTTAAACAAGTATAGGTCACTACCAAGAAACTTTGTTCGTGACGTGCTTATGAAGGCAGGCGGTAAGGATATGATGAATGTTCTTGCAAGAAGCGTGCTTACACTTTATGCTTATGACGACAAGGCAGACGATACAAGTATTCCTAATGTTCTTCGTCAGTGCCTACAATTAATTTCTGAAATGCCACTTTTGGCAGTTTACGCATATCGTAGCTACCTATATTATGAAAAGAAGAAATCCTTGATAATCAGACGTCCAAAGCCTGAATATTCAACGGCTGAAAATATTCTTTATATGTTAAGAAAAAATGGTGATTTCACACCTCTTGAGGCACAGATTTTGGACCTTGCACTTGTGCTTCACGCAGAGCACGGTGGTGGTAATAACTCAAGCTTTACAACCCACGTTGTAACCTCATCAGGAACTGATACCTATTCGGCAATTGCTGCATCCTTGGGCTCTTTAAAGGGTCCACGTCATGGTGGCGCTAATGCCAAGGTTGTGGAAATGGTAAAGAATATTAAGGAAAACGTTTCCGACTATACAAACGAAGAGGAGCTTAAGGCATACCTGACAAAAATTCTTAACAAAGAGGTATTTGATGGTAAGGGCTTGATTTACGGAATGGGTCACGCAGTTTATGCACTTAGCGACCCACGTGCTCAGGTATTCAAGGGCTTTGTTGAAAAGCTCGCTAAGGAAAAGGGACTTGAAAAGGAATACAAGCTTTGTGCCTCAATTGAACGTCTTGCACCTGAGGTAATTGCCAAGGAGCGCAAGATTTACAAGGGCGTTAGTGCAAATGTTGACTTTTATAGTGGCTTTGTTTACAATATGCTTGGACTACCGACCGAGCTATTTACTCCAATCTTTGCAATTGCAAGAATTGCTGGCTGGAGTGCCCATCGCCTTGAGGAGCTTTTGCTCAACGGCAAAATCATTCGTCCTGGCTATCAGCACGTTTGCCCAAGGCATGAGTATGTTCCTATGGATAAGCGTAAGCAATGAAATAAATATTTACAGGATTTATTTCATTTCAAGTTGCTACCATAGGTGACAACACTTCAAGACGTGCTTTGCACGTCATTTCACGTGCGTAGCACATTTCATTAATAAACAAAAGGCTTGACACTTAGTCAAGCCTTTTTGAATTAAATATGTAGGGTGAAAAAAGTCCGTCGTGTGACGGACTTTTAATTATTACTTAACTGAATTATAGGTAACTGCGCCTGTCAGGGTTGTTGCACTTTGACCATTTGACATATAGTAAATTGTGTCGCCTACGTAAACGTATGCGTTAATGTAAAGCTCAAGGTCTGCGTAAGAGGTTGTGCCATCGTCAAGGAAGGAGTCGGAGGAAAGACCTGTAATTCTCATTTCGATTAGCTCGTAGCCACGGCTTGACAGCTCAAGGCTTGCAACTCCTGATTTTGCGTTGCCCTCACTATCAAAGGCTGTGTTTTCGCTATCAACTCTTGACTTAACTACTGCAAAAGACCGTATTCGGAAACCTGTGCCTCTGGGAACCTTTCGTTGTATAGTGCTAAGGAGTCCTTACAAATTACAAATCCCTGTGCTACGCTATTGTTAATTTCAAATTTGGAGAAGCCAAGATTTGTAAATACAGCAGGGTATTCGGTGATGTCGCCACCAAGACAGTTTGTGCAAAGTGCTTGGTCCTTCATAACCTCAGCAAGTGAGGTAAATACAAACTCTCTTTCGCCTATAAGACCATTACAGATTTGACAGGTTTTAGCATTATAGAAAATTGTATTTGTTGTGTAGCTGGAAAACTCAATGCTTGGGTCGTAATTTGCAAAATCAACTGCAGTGAAGCCACTGATTTGTGAAATTTTGCCCTTCGCATACTCTGCATCGCTTCCTGTGTAGAAAACTACCTTAAGGGATTTACAGCTACTAAAAATTGTACTTGCAACACCATCAAGATTAGCAGGAATTACTGCATATACAAGAGGGGTTGAGTTGAAAATGTCCTTTGTAGTTGAGGTTAAGGTTTCTGGAATAATAATGCTTGTGATTTTTGTAGCTTGGTATGCGTTGTCGCCAAGTGTTTCAAGACAAAATGGTAGCTTGACGGAGGTAAGGCTTGAGCAACCGTTGTATGCCCAATAAGCTATAGTAGTAACCTTGGTGCCTGAAAGGTCGCCACTTGTTAGCATTTTGTTATCTCTAAAGCAGCTGTCACCTATATAGGTAAGAGTTGATGGGTAATCAACTGTTTCAAGAATTGAGCAGTAGGAAAAGCAATGGCCACCATAGGCTGAAATCTTGGCGTCCTTGTGACAGGTAACGCTTACAAGAGCCTTGTTGCCATAAAACTCTGCGTTGGTAAATTCAATTGGTGTCTTTGCCTGAGTGTTGTTTATAGCTACGCTTTCAAGATATGGAAGATTTCTGAATGCGTGGGGACCAACACTTTGAACGTTAGCGCCGATTGTGAGAGTCTTTATAAATTGGTTGTTGGTTGTGGAATCACTTGTTGAACCAAAGGCACTGCTTGATATATGAGTAACCCTGTAGGTAACGTCACCAACTGTAATTGTGTCAGGAATTACAACGTCAACAAGCTCACAACCAGTTCTGTTATCGCTTGTTACAGTAGCATAAGGCTCGTCGCCATTTGTTAAGTTGTAATAAATGCCATCAACAAGCTCTGCACCACAGATAGTAACTGAAAGAGCAAACACCATTACCGAAAGAATAGCAACGAATAAAAGTAGTTTCTTTTTCATAAATTCTCCTTATAAGAATATTTTTACATAGTAATCATATCACAAAAGTATTAATTTTGTCAATAAAATAATAATAAAATATTAATTTATGATATATGTGTATGTGTATTTGTTAAAAATAAGCTCAATTTATATTGAAAAGCAATGCTTGGATATGCTACAATAAAAAAGAGGTGATAAAAATGAGAATTTTATTTCAAGGAGATTCCATCACAGATGGAAATAGATATAAGGATGTTGAGTCCCGTTGGGACAAAAACCACCAAATAGGACACGCATACCCTTACATAGTAACAGGTCTTTTAGGCTTGGAGCATTGGGACAAGGGGCTTGAATTTATTAATCGTGGAGTTAGTGGAAATCGCACCGAGGAGCTACTTGAAAGATGGCAGGTTGATACCCTTGAAGAAAAGCCTGACGTTTTAATTATGCTAATCGGCACAAACGACTCTAAGTGTGGCTACGCAGGTTGTGAATACGACAAAGACGCAAGTGGCTTTAGGGAAAGATACGAAAGGCTACTCCAAATGGCAAGAGAGCAAAATCCTGATTTGAAGCTTGTGATTTTAGAGCCCTTTGCTTACGTAGAGGACCAAGCACACACACCTAATATAAGTGGCGAGTTTGTTCAAATGAAGCTTAATAACATTCAAAGGGTGTGCCGAGAAATTGCCGAAAAATATGGTGCAATCTTTGTGCCACTTCAAGCACTTTTTGACGAAAAGCGACACTCCCCCAACAAAAAATACTGGATGTGGGACGGAGTGCATCCTACCGAGGCGGGACATGCTATGGTTGCAAAAGAGGTTATCAAGGTGCTTGAAAACCTCATTTGCAAATGAAATCCTTACAGGATGAAATCCGTTTTCAACAGATGAAATCACTTCGTGATGAAATACCTACGGGAACCCCAAAAAGTCTGCGACTTTTCGAGGACCCCTACGCAAAGCAAGGGTTGAAAGCTTTAGATACGCACAAGCTATATTGGAGAGCACCAAGCAGATAGCGAGGTAGAAAAGCCTTTCCCTTGAGGGCACCCTTGTGGTGTGCCTTGAGCAGAAGGGGGACTTTGCCACTCTCCCCCTTGCCTCCCCTTGTCAGGCACCCTTTAGGGCGTGCCTTGTGCAGGAGGTGGATTTTGCGAAGCAAAAGACGGAGGGGTAGTTAAACCCACTAACGAGGTTAAAAATGAAAGAATACAACAAAAGCAACATTCCTCTTGCAAAAGAGCTTAGAAAAAATATGACAGACGAGGAACGAAAGCTATGGTATTTGTTTTTGCAAAAGTTCCCTGTCCGTTTCCAACGTCAAAAATCAATTGGTAGATATATCGTTGACTTTTATTGTGCTAAGGCACAGCTTGTGATTGAGTTAGATGGTGGTGGACATTTCACAGACGAACAAGAAATATACGACAAGGAACGAACGAATTATTTAAACAGTGTAGGCATATCCGTACTTAGATACACTAATTTAGAAATACAACGAAGCTTTAAAAGTGTATGTGAGGACATAGACAATACAGTAACAAGCTTACTTGAGGGAAAGTAATT
This sequence comes from Clostridia bacterium, assembly GCA_017473085.1. Lineage (GTDB taxonomy): Bacteria > Bacillota > Clostridia > Oscillospirales > CAG-272 > RGIG2000. Next base: position 6,207 of record JAFUNF010000022.1, on the reverse strand, counting down.
CTCTCCCTCCGTCACGGCTTTGCCGTGCCACCTTCCCTCATCAGAGGGAAGCAAGAAATTTAACTTTTACTGTGTGCCTTGTGTAAGAGGTTTCACAACTTGTTGTGACGGAGTGGTAGTATAAGATGAAATCCCTGCTATGCAGGGGCTGAAGGAGATTTTATGATAAAAATAGTAAGCATAGAAAATATGCGAAAAAGCGATGCTTTCACTATTGAGAGTGGAGTATCCTCAAGGGAGCTAATGCTAAGGGCTGGCAAGGGGATTTACGACTCAGTTGAATGGTGGGGCGATATTGCTATAATCTGTGGCAAGGGGAACAATGGTGGCGATGGCTATGCGTTAGCTACACTTTTAAAGGAAAGCTCCTTTGAGCCACACGTGTTTATGGTTGAGGAGCCAGCTACCCCTGATGCAATTTATTATTACGAGGAATGTAAAAAAGCAGGGGTCAAGATTACCTTGCTTGAAAGAGGGACTCCTTTGCGAAAATACAACGTAATTGTGGATTGTATCTTTGGCACAGGCTTTAAGGGAGCAGTCCTTGACCCTTACAAAACAGCTATTGAAAAGATAAACAATACAAGGGCTTACGTTGTGTCGGCAGACATTAACAGTGGCTTAAATGGAGATAGTGGACTTTGCGACATAGCAGTTTATAGCAATTTAACTGTTGCTATTGGCGAATATAAGAGTGGGCACTATTTAGCACAGGCTAAGGACTACATAGGCGAGCTTAAGCGTTGTGATATTGGAATTGAAATTCAAGATAAGCCCTACTATTTAATTGAAAAAAGCGACACGTCCTCCCTCCTTTTTAAGAGAATGCATTATTCTCATAAGGGCACCTATGGTTATATGGCGCTTATCGGTGGCTCAACTGAATATAGTGGTGCTATTAAGCTTGCAAACCTTTCTGCCTCGGCAGTTAGCTGTGGTGCAGGGGTAGTCAAGCTTGCAGTAGCAGAGACCTTAGCAAGAGCAGTTGCACCCTATCTTTTGGAAAGCACTCTATATACTCTTGAGGACTACGGAAGTGGACATATTCGCTTTAATTCTGGGGAGCTTGAGCTTCTTTGCAGACACACAAGAGCAATTGGTGTGGGTATGGGCATAGGGCATACCGATGACACAGAAAAAATCGTTGAATATCTACTGAAAAACTACAAGGGAAAGCTCTTAATTGATGCAGACGGATTAAATGCTCTTTCCTTTATGGATTTAAGCCTACTTAAAAAAGCAAAATGCAAGGTGGTTTTGACTCCACACCTAAAGGAAATGGAAAGGCTTTGTAAAAAGCCTGCTTGGGAAGTAGAGCAAAATCCTGTTAAGGTTGCAAAGGAATTCGCTAAGGAATATGGAGTAGTATTGCTTTTAAAGGGTCCTACAACTATTATTACAGACGGAGAAGAGGTCTATTTTTCAGACACAGGGTCAAGCGCAATGGCAAAGGGTGGCAGTGGCGACGTCTTAAGTGGCATTATTACTGCTTTCCTGGCAACCACTGAAAAACGCTCGGCTATACAAAGCACCTATCTTGGCGCTTACGTAAATGGCTTGGCAGGGGAGCTTGCCGAAATATCCCACTCCCAAATTACTGCAACCCCTCGTGACACTGTCAAATACGTGCCCCTTGCAATCGAGGAGCTTTTACGTTCCAACCTTTAATGAAGCAATCCCCCTGCTTTATTTCAAGCTACCACTTGCGTGGTAGCATTTCAAGACGTGCTATTGCTCGTCACTTCAAGTGCTTTAGCAATTTCATAAAAAAAGATGCTTATGGAAAGCCCATAAGCATCTTTTTTTTAAAATCCACATTCAATTTGAAATTCCCTTAAGGAATTAACGTACAAGTCCTTGTCAACGGGGTAAGCAACTCCGTGACCTGCGCCCTTTACCTTGACTAATTTTTTGTGGGCAGAGCCACAAGCATTGTAGCATTTCTCACTCATATAGCATGGCACAAAATCATCGCTATCTCCGTGAATGAAGATAATCGGCACGCTTGCCCTTTTAACTGCTTCCTCAGGAGAGTCCAAATCTAAGGAAAAGCCACCATAAAGCCTTGCACCTAACTTTAAAAAGGGGTATGCAAGACGAGGGGGCAATTTCATTTCCTTAACTATTTTGCAAATAATTTCACGATTGGAGCTATAACCACAATCGGACAAAATGCAAACTACGTTTTCAGGGAGCTTTAAGCCACTTGCAAGCATTACAGTAGCACCACCCATTGAAATTCCTGTCAAAATTATTTTTCTGTCCTTGCCAAATTCCTCTAAAACCTTGTCAATCCATCTTAGACAATCAAGCCTTTCTAAAATGCCAAAGGTAATAACGCTTCCGTCGCTTGTGCCACCTGCACGTTGGTCAACTATAAGTGCATTTCTGCCAAGAGCAAAGCACCTTTCAACTCCTGCCGACAGGTCCCTTTCGCCACTTCCACGATAACCGTGGAAAAGAATTTCAATTATACCATCGGGGTCACATTCGTAATATTTGCCACGCAGAGTAAGACCATCGTGGGACTTAATCGTAAGCTCACGAGGATTGAGTGCACGTGCCTCTCTTACCCATCTTTTAATGTCCTCAACGTATTTATCGTAAAGCTCCCCTGAGGGTAGCTCAATTTCGTCGCCTAAGGGCTTTCTCGGCTTTGAGTAAAAGCACATTCGAAAGCAAACGTAGGAAATTACAAGAGTCGCAACAACTAAAAAGCCCACCACTCCTAAAGCAATATATAACCATTCCATAAAAATCACCTCATTTCAATTATACAGCCACTTGTTTTTTTAGTCAAGAATTTTTGAAAATATATTCCATTTTAATTATATAAGTGGTATAATATGCTTAGCCCTTGCAAAGCAAGGATTTCATTTAAAGAGAGGAATGTGTATGCACAGCTTTATTTATACCTTGGCTAATATGGTTACAATACCAGAGCCTGAATTAAATGCCCTAAATATGCTTGAGTGGTGCACTATTGCAGAGCAAGTGCAGAAATGTCCTCATTGTGAAGAGGAGCTTGAAAATGAGCTTGACTTGTTAAAGAAAAGCAAAACTTCTCTTTGCTTTCATTTAATGCTTGAAATACAGGAGTATTCCGAAGAGCTTGGTTACCCAATGTACGTAAGTGGAGAGGTGGGCAGGTCCTACATTTCCTATCTAATGAGACTTTCGCCCTTTAATCCAGCTAAGCATTTTGCATATTGCGAGGAATGTGAGGACTTGGTGGAGAATGCAGAGTGGGACAGGGACTACAACTGTATGCAATGTGGCAAGCTAATGGTAGCCGACGGCTTTGGACTCCCAAGCTTTGAGGACTTTTGTGAGGAAAAATCCCCTGCCTTTGAAATAACAGTAGCAAAAGAGGTAAAGGAAAAAATAATAGATTTTTTAAACGAGCATTTTTACTATTTTGAAATTGACGAAAAAACAACCAAGGAGCTTTTAGACCTTTTGCCAACTGACGCTCGCCTTTCCAAGATCGGCAAAAAAGCCGAGGAAATGTCTGTTTTTCAACTTGGTGTAGATAAAAATGGTCTAGATTATGGGGCGCTTATAAACATGTATGTTGACAAAATGGTAAAGGAAAGATAAAAATGAAAAGGTTAGTGTTTTTATTATTGAGCCTAGCTTTAATTTGTGTGGCTTTTTCTTCTTGCAGGCTTTCTAGGAATTTTGAGATGGAAGACTTCTACTATATAGAACAAAATGATGGGTCCTTTGCAATTTTTGCGACGGGTCCTAACCTGCGTGGTGATATTGAAATTCCCTCGACCTATAATGGTGCGCCTGTTACAATAATATGTGACTTTGGTGGTACTGAAATTGAATCAGTAAAAATACCGAGCACAGTAACTACAATAGCAGATGATGCCTTTAAGGGCTGTGTATCATTGAAAAGCATAGAAATACCAAGCAGTGTTACTAGTATAGGCTCTGGTGCATTTGCTAATTGTAAAAGTCTTGAGAGTATAGAAATACCGAGTAACATTACCCTATTAGATGAAGATGTATTTTCTGGATGTAGCAAGCTATCAGACATAAAAATACCAAGTGGTGTGACCTCTATAGGTCCCTCTGCCTTTGAGGATTGCACAAGCTTAATGAGTATTGACATTCCAAGTGGTGTTACCTCAATAGGTGATGGCTCGTTTAGGGGCTGTAAGGCGTTGAGAGGCATTAGAATACCAAATAATGTAACTGGGCTTGGAGGCGCATTGTTTGATGGTTGTATAAGCTTAACAGAGGTTGAATTGCCAAATAATATGTCCGTGCTTGGCAAGAGCTTTTTTGCTGATTGCACTAGCTTAACAGGAGTAGAGCTACCAAATAGCTTAACAGAGATAGGTAATGGAGCCTTTAACAATTGCGAGAGCCTGACAGAGCTAGTGATACCTGATACTGTGGAAGCTATAGGCGATGGAGCCTTTGCCAGCTGCATAGGCTTAAAGGCTATTACTCTTCCAAGGAATCTTAAGTCAATAGAAGTAGCCGTTTTTGCTAGCTGTGATAGCTTGGAAAAAATAGAATTACCAAGTGGTCTTGTGTCAATAGAAAGCGAGGCCTTTTGCTATTGTGAGGGCTTGACAAGTATAGTAATACCAGGTAGTGTGACCACAATAGGTGATTTTGCGTTTGCTGATTGCACAAGTTTAACAATTTATTGTGAGGCAGAAAGCCAGCCAAGTGGTTGGGATAGCTATTGGAACGAATCGGGTTGCCCTGTTGTGTGGGGACACAAGGAGAATTAAAAAGCCTTCCCCTTGAGGGCACCCTTGTGGCGTGCCTTGTGCAGAAGGGGGACCGCAACCACCAAGCTAAATTAAAGCAGGAACTAACATCAGTGGTGGATGAGGTGTAGCCTCTAAAAGAGGCGTTAATATTTCCGTTGATGAAATCCGTCCTTGACGGATGAAAAAAGGACTTCGGTTGAAGTCCTTTTTGTTTTACATTATTGCTTGCTCATTTATAGTCAGCTTGAACCGAACACCAAGGGCATTGCCTGCCTTTTTACACAAAGCCTTCCCCTTTGCTCGGAGGGGAAGGGGGACCGTCTAGAGACGGTGGATTAAGTGACACTCCAAGAACACGAGCAAAGCGAAGTGCGATTGGTTAGTGGAACTTATGCATGGGAGCGAAGCGAGTCGTAGAGGTGTAGGACAACGAAACTACATTATAGTTTGCTCATTTATAGTCAGCTTGAACTGAACGCCCAAAGCTTCTCCAGCACGCTTACACATTAACATACGATTCAAAAAGATTTCAAAGTAACTCATTACGTTGCTTATCTCGTTGTCAATTTTTAGACACAGGGAATAAGCCTTCCCCTTGAGGGGAAGGTGTCTGCGAAGCAGACGGATGAGGTGTAGGACAACGAAACTACATTATAGATTGCTCGTTTATAGTCAGCTTGAACTGAACGCCCAAAGCTTCTCCAGCACGCTTACACATTAACATACGGCTCATAAAAATTTCGAAATAGCTCATAACAGGGCTAATGTCAGTATCAATTTTCAGACACAGGGTGATGGTTTTTGCATTTTTATCAATATTTACCTTGGTTTCGTAAACGGAGTAGTTGACTCTGTCGTGAATGTCAAAGGTGGCATCAGTTGGCTTTACACGAACACGAGTGCGTCTTACGTCGCTTTTGTCGGCTATGATAAGGGCAGCGGAGATTGGGTTGACTGCCTCGCCTGTGCCCTCGTCGTGATTGCCGATAGCTGTAACTATATCGGCTATGTCTGAGGGGTCAAAATTAAGATTATCAAGTATTCTAAATGCCATAACTGCGCCACTTTGTGAATGCTCACGTCGGTTTACTATATTGCCAATATCGTGCATATAGGAGGCAATTTTTGCAAGCTCAATAGTTTTTTCGTCGTAGCCAAGCTCCTTTAAAATTTTGCCTGCCCTTTCGGCAACTAAGGTAACGTGGGCAAAGCCATGCTCCGTAAAGCCTAAAGCCTTTAAGGATTCGTCAGCCTTTTTTATGTAGGCTCTTATTTTTTCGTCTTGCTTTATATCGTTGTAGGTAAGCATTGGGATTTCTCCTTTCTTAAGCCTTCCCCTTGAGGGGAAGGGGGACGGCATGTTATAATATCAAGTGCAACACGAAAAAAAGTATAGACAATATTCCTACCAAGGTGTAAAATGTAGTTACCACACCAACATTTTTAACGGAGGTAAGAATATTGTCCT
>JAFUNF010000021.1 GCA_017473085.1 Clostridia bacterium | reverse complement strand
TTTAATGGTTTCTTTTAAAATTTTCTTGATATTTTTAACTGTAATTTTCATATGCTATCTCCTTGCAAAATCGAATTTATCTCTATTTACAAGGGTCGCCCCTATCAACTCATTTTTTCGTTGATAGGGGCGACCGCACAGTTTATCTCATTTGTCAAGTCTTTTTTGATATTTTTTGATTTTTTTTAATAAAAAAAAGACCTACCTCTTTCGAAGTAGGTCGATTTTCTTAACTTAATGGTATTGGGTTTTTCCCGTGTTTTTTCTTATAAATGTTTCATCTAACGCAAATTCCTATCAAGACATTCTATTTATAAATGCATCAATGTTGTCTATAAAATATTGAATTTGCATTCTTTGTATTCCATCAAAAATATCCATTTCCTGTATTAATACCGACAATCCATTTCTCAAAGCAATTAAATATGGTTTATCTTCCTTGAAAAAATCTCCAATATTTGAAAACGAATACACACTATTAAAACAACTTCTCAATGCAATTATTTGTGGTGCTGTGCAACGTTTTATCATGTCTACAAGTTTATCCATATCGAATTTTTTAGCAAAAACACCATTTGCCACAAACGAATCTTTATTCTCATAGATATAATTTTCAAATTCATTAATACTACTTGGCTCATAATCAAAATTAAACTCTTTTGAATGATTTTCCTTTGTTTTTTCAAGCAACTTTCCTTTAAATTCTGAAAATTCTTTTGCCTGTTCTTTGGTGTCTAATTGTATACCATCGTGATAAGCAATATGATTTGATAAGTCCTCATCAACCAATTCTACGTTTTCAATCATTTGACTCAAACAACATTCAACCTCTTCTTTACAATCAACATGAGGCTTTAAAGATATTAAATAGTTGCCAAGCTTACTATATTCATATATAGATATATCTTTTTCTTCTTTTAAGTTTTGCAAAATTTTACCAACAGCAGTTATTACTTCTTTTTCTTCTTTTGAGTAGTAACTATAAACTATGTCTAATTCTGCTTTTATTTTCTTTTGACGCGTTTCGGCTTTTTTTCTTTTTACAAAGGCCCCCTCTTCTCTGTCTATATCACTTGCGTTAATAGATTGAATTTTAATATAATCATAACACATTTTATAAAGAGGGAAATTGTATGTGCCCAAATTAGTCGGAGAGTCTTGCTCACTCTCCCATTTTATTTTATCGTCTTTTTTGAGTCTAAGAGAAAAAGCTATATTCCCACAGAGTAAAAATTGCACAAAATCACTATCATAAATTTTGTTTGAACAACTCAACATGTCCACTGTTTTTTGGCAAGCATAAATAAGAGCTCTAAGGTTAAAGCTTTTTGCAGTCTTCATAATATTCTTTATGTCAGTAACAATGATTTTTTCGTTCTTATCATTAATCTTCTTTAAAATAGTATCTAAATAGCTGTTACCAAACAATTTTAGTATGTTTTCTATTGCCTTATCAAAATCGCAAGAAAATTGTATTGTATCAGAGATAGTTTTTTCTTTTATTCGTGAGTATTCGTTTTCTTCCGAATTGTTTTTGATTTCATTTTCATTGGCAACCAACAAAACTTTTACGCTATCTTGTTCAACTAAACTGTTAATATATCCTAGCAACTCTACGATATCAATTTTAGATCGTTCTATATCTTCTAAAACAATTAACTTATTTGATAAATTAATTGATTCGTACAACTTTTGTAAGTCTTTTTCACTTACGCTCATGTCAATTCCAAAATAGCTAGTCACACCCTTTAGAACGGTCTTTGCTAAAATTGCTCCTGCAGAAATGGCCTCTGTTTTCTTTTTTAGCTTTTTTGCACGCATTTCCAAATAGATGCTTTTGCTTATCTCTTTAACACTATCCAACCCATACAATGAAACAACTATGCAACTACCTTTATTGCTTTCTATGTATGGAACCAACTCGTTCTTTACATAATAGCTTTTGCCTGTTCCCCAATCTGCCGTAAGCATAATGGCACTATTTGTCTTATCATTGGTTAGATAATTATAAATATATTTGTTCAATTCAAGATTATCCATTTTTTCTCCTTTGTTTTTAATATGGCATTATTATTTTTTGAATTTCCTTGTTATTAATAATATTGCACTGCTCGACCTCGGCTTTCAGACAATAGTCACCAAACGACATGTCTACATGAGTGGTTTCAACTATCTTGTCATGGTTGCAAACAATAAAATCATCATTTAAATATTTCAACAGTTTTGTTTCTGTTATTTTACCTGACAAACAACTTATTGGCCCATTATAGAGTGAACAAATTCGTTTATCCAAATCACCTCGTCTAAATATTGCAATGAATTTTTCGTAATCTACAATTTTAACTCCTTTTTCATCTAAGCAACTATGAAATACAGTGTTATAGATAAGGATTCTATAAACTTTCTTAAACTCTCTAATTTTGTAACCAGCTTTTTTGAATTCTTCTTTTACAATTCCAATATTATCAGTGTAATAATCAGCTATTCTATTTAATTGATCCACATCTTCCATATAAAAGTCTGATATTTCATTAAATATGTATTTGTCTCCGTTATCCTTACACTCACACAAAAACAATGTTTCGTCCAAAACAAATGCTAAATCGCACTCATAATCACTTCCCGACTCTTTTCGATGAATTGATATAGTCGGTATATTATTACTTTTGATTATTTCTTTTATTTCTTTTTCAAATCCTTTGCCTTTTTCTGAAATATTAAAATCTTGCTGTCTGACCCTTGATTTTAATACTTGTCCAGCTTCTGCAAAATGTAATAAGGCTGGCATAATCATATATTTTTCTTTAACTTTTACAAAAGGAAAATCGTATAAATCTGTAGATTTTTTGGTAAATACCAAAGCATCAAAAATCTCATCAACATATTCTTTTGGAATTCCAGATTTAATAAATAACTTTTTCCAACTATTATCTCTTTTCGTTAGAAACAAATTGCTCAGCAAAAATCTCAAGATATTATAACTATACATAGAATTAATAAAATTCACTTTTTGAGAATACCTTATCAAACTTCTATAAGCAATTACCCAATATTTTATGGGTATATTATTTACTCGCGTATTCGAATCATCAATATGTAAATAACTTCTCACCATATTCAAAGCTATGTTATCATATACGTTATTAAATTCATTTGAAGGATGGTTGGGATATACACTAGCAAACATTGCTATCGACATTTCGTAAATGTTGTTGTAAATTTGAAGCTTAGATTTACTATTCCTAAACCATACCAGCTTTGGAGAGTTTATATATTTTAAATAGACATTTTGATTTTCTTTGCTAATAGTAACAAAGCCATGTTTCCAAGCATTGAATAAGGTTTCCCAATCATGAGTGTTTCTCGAAAGAAATGTGTATTCCACACTATTTTTGATTGCTTTCTTATCATAAAAACAACAAAAACCTTTATACAAAAAACCATCATCCCATATTTCGTTATCATACACCAGTGTTTTTATCGTTGAGTTATACAGTATAGCAACTCCGTCCAATTCAATTTCTGGATCTAATTTTTTATTAGATTTTATCTTTCTTTTGGACTCTATATAATTATAATTGTTGTAATATAAAACATTTGCCAATCGTTTTTTCTTTGGAATAATATCTATAAAAGATTGCATTTTTCTTTCTTCAGCAAATAAAAGGTTGATTATATTTAATTCCTCAAAATAGCTCAAAATCTTTTGATTGTCCGTCTTTACACGGGAAATGGTTTCGTCGTGTTTAAGTTTACCACTGCGATCCACAAATGTTTCTTCTTTCTTCAAAAAACATATAACTTTATCAATATCATCCTCGTCATTGAGAGACAATAACAACTTGATTATATTTTCGTATTGTTTTTTCTTTAATAATTTTTTTAATTCTTTCACGTTATCGCTCTCCTTTCGTACTTTGATCAAAATCCATAGAATTGATATTCATATTTTATAATATTAGCAAAAAATTGTCAAGTTTGTTATGTCGCATTTTGAAGACACCTTAAAGTTGACAAAGAAAAAATATAATTCTTAAATGTTATTACCAATGCTCCTTAAATAATTTTCAAAATGTTGTAAGATACCAAAATATGTGCTATAATTTTTATATCACATAAAAGGAGCTTTTATAATGCAAAAAATAAAAGTTTTTTCACCCCGTCCTGTTTTTATAAGTAATGATTACTTAGAACAGGCTAAGGAATTGAAGGAAATAATTTTAAACGACAAAAACTTGTTAGTGTCAAATCCAAAAACAGATGACGAAAAATGGGATTGGAGAAATCAGTATTTTAACATATTTCTGTATTGGCATTTTCATCTTCAATACTTTTATTCCAAAGCTTTAGATATGAGCATAACGATAATACAGCAAATGAACAGCTTGGGTGGTTTTCTTATCCGCGAAACGGAAGGATAGTCCTTGAAAATCATAATGAATTTGCTTCTCTTGATGAATACAGCACTGCTGTATATTCAAAATATTTCGATGGATTTTTCTCATTTGAAATAAAGGATTCTCTGGTTCAACAGTATTTTGATGAGTGCAAACTATTGTTTAAAGAACATAAGTTTTACAGTTGTGCTTGCGCAATTTTTCCTATTATAGAACACTTTACAAGAATGCTTTCGCAATACACAAATAGTAAATTCACACAACATTCAGCTCTAAACAAAATAATTGATAGAATTCCTCAATGGACAGGAATTCCCGACATCAGCATAGAATTTTTTACAAATGAATATAAAAAGATAACTCAATTTATGCTCGATAATTACTACAAAAGATCAACTCAAGAAGACGAAGAACCGACTTTTATATGCAGAAACAGATTGCTACACGGAATTATCACAAGAAAGGTATCTGATTCGGATTGTTTAAAACTATTTTTAATTTTGAGAAGCTTTTCATATCTAGAAAAAGTATTTGATGTTGCAGACAAAGTATTTGATTTAAACATCATTCTTTTAAACATAGAAGATAGGATTTTCCTAGGAGACGAAGAATACATCAAAATGATTAATCACATAATAGAAAGCTAGCTTGTCAGATTAAAAGCACGGATTAATCCGTGCTTTTAATCATTTAATGCTTCGAGCATAAGCCTTGCTCCGAGTTTGAAGGCGTATGAAAAATATCGCCTTTTCTGCCTTGCTTGCGTATTCGCTCCAGCAATCATCAAACTTCTCAAAAATCGATTTCTGCTCGTCCGTTAATGTTGCCATTAGTTCTTCCTGATGCCGAGCTATGTAGTTCATCAGCTCCTTCATTTCTTCCGTGTTGTTTCGAACATCATCCATTGGAGATACATTTCCATACCACAGCTCATCAATCATTGATTTCATCACTGTCCTCCACAGAAACAAAGGACGACTCATTACCGACACAGGTCGGCTTTGAATCGTCCTCTATTTTTAATGCTTCGCTAATTACATACGCAGTCACGAGCTTGTCCGTAAGCTCAACAATTTCGTCCGTTTTAAGACCTTTTCCTCTGTACCTTTCAAGCTCCCTCTCGACAAGCACGAGCACCTTTTCACTCGCATTTGGATACAAACTTTTCAACGCTTCTAATATCATAATGCTACCTCCTTTGTTTGGTAACACCACAATATCACACAAGTTTTCAAAAGTCCAGCATTATTGCGAATCTTCTTCAGATATTTCAATACTTTCTGAAAGGTCTATGTAACAGTCCTTATCTCTAAAGCACCTACGCAAATATTCATGTCCACCATCAACTGCACAAGCTCCGCATTTGCATTGCACAAAGTCATGAACATGCTTGGATTCAATAACTTCTCCACACAGCTTGCATTGTATTGCATTTTTTATAATTTTGGTCATAATATGCACCTCCTGTTAACACAACACAATACCACAGAAAAGTGAGAAAGTCTAGCAATTTTTAGATTCTGTTGCTATATGGCAGAGATTTTATATAATTCTCCATATACTCATAATTTGGAGTCTCTTTATCTTTTGCTGGCAATTTAATTTTTAGATCATCCAAAGCACCCGTGCAATTTCGTCCATAACTGAACCTAAAGGACTCATTATTGATAATGGTGGTTATAAATGCTAAAACTTCTCTACTGCAATACTCTTCTTTAAATTCCAAAGCCTTAACTCGTGTTCCTATGTAAAAATCTTGTTCTTGAATTGTAGCATAAAATGTTCCTCTATCTGCAAGAGCTATTGTTCTTTTGTGGTCAAATAGTCTTTTTTGAGGTATAATTTCAGAAAACTTGTTAATACCATTATTTTCTGCAGAATGAGTTACTATTGGAATTGGGCCTTCAACAACATTGCCAAGAATTAAATCTCCGCCTGTATATGTTTTAAATATATCGCCAATTTTGAATACTTCCCATTGCAGATCTAATAGTGCTTGCTGTTTTGGACAAGGGTTGTTTTTTAGTCCTGCCCACTTCTTAAATTCGTCTATATCTATACTTTGAGCGATTGTTTTAAAAGATTTATTACTATATGATATTTCTTTTATTTCATCCATTTTTTCTTTTACAATTCCATTTAATGACTTAATATAATCACTCATCCATTCCCAATCAGGCTCTCCTTTTTGAGTTTGGGGAAGATTTATGGAAAAATCTTTTTTTATGTGAGAATTAAGCTCTCTTCCAAAGGCCTTGAATTTATTATCGCATTCAGTTTTCACTAATCTGCAAATAAAGAGTTTTGCTTCAAAAGGAACGTTATTGTCAAAATGGACTACAGCAACATTTTGACTGGTATAAAAGGGGTCTGTTTGAACACATGTAGTACCAATACTTCCACCCAAGGCAATGGTTATATCACCTGCCGGATATGGCTCTATGTTTTCTATTTTATCAACTACCGCTTTTACTCCGTTGTTATAGGATGTCCTCGAAACAAAATTTATTGTAGGATTATTGTATGTCATTTTTCCTATATCCAATTTTGTGCCATAGTCAACATTAGCTATTTGGTGCAATAGAAATTCTTTCCATGCAGTAATTTTAAGAACATGTTTTTTCATACCTATTCCTCTTCATCGTTAAATAGCATATTATTCTCTTTCATATATAAAAACAGATTATAATCTAAAAGTGTTTTAACAAAATCATTATCCGTTAAATCGTTGTAATTTGTTTTTACATAATCAAGAATATTCCAATCTTCATTGAGGTAAATCTCGGTTTCTTTAGTGTCTATTATTAACTCTCCATTTTCATCTTTGGCGTCAATATAGTCATAAAGTGGTGCTCCGTTTTTATTTAATTTTTGCTCACCGGTATTTACATCTATCCTTGGTATTTTGTTTTTCTTATAAACAGGATTGCCTTGTTTGTTTACTACAGGCGTTATTTCTATTCTATCAAATTTGTGGATTGCCTTTCTTATGGATTTAACTGCACCCTCTTTATGAATATCCTTCTTGTACAATGTAGATAATATGCTATCTTCTTCACTTGAAACTTTTTTCATATCCTGCAGATAGAGCTTTTTATATCCATCTATACTATTGTACCACTTATCGTCTTGCTCAAATCTTCCATGCTTTGGAACCAATTTAAAACCATCGCTAGACCAGTCTGCCAAATATGTCAGCCCACCGTTCTTGAGAAATTCGGCATGTGGAACATGCGCCCTAAACACAAGAATACATGTTGAGGTAGCGGATCCTGATCCTCTCACGCCATTGAACAGATCTGGGGGCATTAAAATGCTTGCCAAAAGAGAATTCCTTGAAAGTAAATCGTTCTTTTTAGATGTTACTTCATCATTAACGCCCTGTGTATTTATTGGAACTATTGCTATTCCTATACCATTTTCGTTCAGATATCTAAGCATAGAATCAATAAATTCAAACACATCTTCTTCGTATGGAGGATTGATTAGACCAATTTCGGGACCGGTTTTATCACTACTTTTGTATTTCGTGATTAATAACTCTTTTAGTGTTTTATTGTCGGCAAGGATTTCTTTGCTTGAATAGAGAGAAGAACCATGATACAATGAAGACTTTCCATCTCTATGAAATCTCATATTTGCGTACGCGAGAACAAACATGGAATCCTTAAGTTCAACACCAATTAAGGAATTTTTTCGCACTTTTTCCTTCGTTTCTTCTTTTTTATCGTCACTAATACTTAAAGACTCTATCTCTTTATCCATTCTATTAAGAGCTGCTATTAGAAATCCACCTGACCCAGTGCATATGTCTAGTATATCAACATTTTTAACATTTCCGTTTTTGTCGGATGTAATGAACTTGCTACCGTAATAGTATTCAGCAATTTCACAAAACAAATCAGTGATATGCTTTGGAGTAAGCACTACTCCTTTTTTGGCATCACCTTTGGCATATTGTAAAAACAAAGAATAAAAAGTTCCCATAACATCAATACTACTAGTTTGATACTTATCGTAAACTTTTATTATGAATTTATATAAAGAATACACGACCCTTGAAATTATGGTATTCGTATAGCCTTTACCTTCTTCAAAATAATCTTTTGCATTAACTTCTTCAACTTTGCCATTTTTGTTTTTTGTAACTATTTGTCTTGATAATATCGGTTTATCCAACAATCCATTAAAATAAACTGTAAGTACATTTTGCTTTTCAATGGGTAACTTATCCGATATTACTACTCCAAAAGGTCTACTAGGAGATATTAATGCATCTTTAACTTCCGAGGGTGTAATATCTAAATTTCCATTAATCACGTGCTTGTATAAAATAGAATCTTCATTTGTTAAGGCAAGAACGATTGCGGATACCAAACCCAACCTATCATTTTCATCTATACCATTAGTGTTTAAAAATTTTGCACAAGCATCGGCATATTTTCTTAAATCTTCATAAACATCTTGGTACAACTTTTCTTCATAGCCCAGACATTTATATATTTCTCTTTGATAGTCCTTGACTGATTTGAAGGTATCTTCCCAGCCGCCATCTTCTATTAAAACTATTTTTGATAATTTTTCACCCTTTGGAAGAAAGAAAGAAGTTAATCTAAAATCATTTTCATTGGTACCAGAAACGGCTATAGATATTACGTCTTTTTTTGAATTTACTTTGCTCGAATAGAACAAACTATCATCTATCGCAGAAATATACAACATTTTTGTATCGTATACTTCATCGTCTCTAATTGCGTTAGGCTTTATGTATTGTTTTACATCAGTATATCGGCTATGCCTATGTTTGCGATTTGCAGCATTTGGAATTTTAGTTTCAGCATATTTTGATTCTATGATTAAATAAAAATTTGGGGTGTCTATAGTAAAATCCGGTCTTCCAGGCTCATTGGTAATAATAGCTTTAGACGCAGTACTAAAAGCTTTTTCCAAAAATTCATCTTTTCCTTTGTAGCTGTCTTCTTTATATACTATTACTCCCTCTTTGTTGGGTTTATCCTTGGTGGTGGGATACCCTTCAGTTTTATTTATTTTTTCTTCAAATAAATTATTAATTCGTTGTTCATTAGCCATGGTCATTTCCTCCATCAAGACTCTCTATTTTCTTCATTATTTTAATAACATTTTTACCTTTATCTGTAATCGTATAGCCTTTTTTGCCGTCAAGTTCTATGCAATCCACATCTTGTAACAAACGCATTCGTTTGTTAATGGTTGTTGGACTACATTTTAGTTCTTCGGCGATTTCAGACTGTGAAAATCTTACAGATATTTTTTTACTGCTTTTGGTCATGTTTTCCGAGAGCCAAAACAGCAAGAAGTACTCCTCGGAAGCAAAGACTTTTATTGAATTTTCAACCATAGAAGCACCTCCTTATCATTACATATTTTTGTAGCATTTTATAACATCATACAAATATATTATACTATATTTTTTTGTAAAGTCAATAGAATCGAACAACATTTTACAAAAATATTTTATAAAAACTACATATTTTCTACCTGCTGGCACGTCACGCGAGTTTAAGTCTCATGCTCTCCGTCATTTTGGCTTGGAGTGTGATGTTACAAGCTTTTTCTTTGTCTACTGTGGAGCAAATTTTGAATATCGAAAGAAAGTAATATTGAAAATTTTTTTATTTGCTTCTCTTTCGGTTTTAGGTGAGAAAAATGCAAAAGTGTGTTTGTTTTGGTCGAAATTTATTTGAAAAGTGTATTTTTTATTATGTTAAAACTATTGAAAAGTGTAAAAATGTATGTTATACTATGTTTGAAAAGTGTTTTAGGAGGGTAATATGCTATACAGAAAGATTGAAAGCTTTATTAAGAATTGGCTTCAAAACGAAAGCAACAAAATTTTAGTTATCGACGGTGCAAGGCAGATTGGAAAGTCATATATTGTAAGGAAGTGTGGCAAGGAGCTTTTTGAAAATTATATTGAGCTTAACTTTGTCGAGGACAAGCAAGGTGAGCGTTTATTTGAAAAGGTAAGGTCTATTGATGATTTTTATTTTACGCTTAGTACAATTCATGGCGATAAAATGAAGGACAAGAAAAGTACTCTTATTTTTCTTGACGAAATCCAAGAATATCCTCAGTTCATTACTCTTTTAAAATTCTTAAAGCAGGACGACAAATACACATATATTGCAAGTGGTTCTTTACTCGGTGTAACTCTTGCAGACACAAGCTCGATTCCAATTGGCTCAATTGAGGTCAAAAGAATGTATCAGCTTGACTTTGAGGAATTTTTAATTGCCAACGGCTTCTCCTTTGATGCAATAAGCTCCCTTGAGGAAAAATTTAATGCTCGTCAAAGCTTAGATGTAGCTATGCACGAAAGGCTACTTGATTTGTTCAAAAAGTATTTAATTGTTGGTGGGTTGCCTGACTGTGTAAATGAATTTTTATCCTCTCGTAATGTTATGAAAATAAGGCAAATACAAGATGACATTATAAGATTTTACGGAGAGGATGCAAGCAAGTACGACAAGGAAAGAAAGCTTAAAATCAAACGAATTTATGATATGCTTCCTTCTACTATGCAGGGTGTCAACAAGCGCATTATAATAAAGGACATTGAAGGAATCAAGGGAAAGCGCTTTGCCAACTATGTAGATGAATTCGATTATTTGATTAGTAGTGGCATTGCACTTGATGTAAAGGCAATTTCAAATCCTGTGTTCCCTCTTTGTCAATCCGAGGACAAAAATCTATTAAAGCTATATATGAACGATGTTGGCTTGCTCTCTAACATTCTATTCAAGACGAACACAAAGCCAATCCTTGAGGATATAAGGTCTATAAACCTTGGCGCATTGTATGAAACTGCTGTCGCAGGTCAGCTTAAGACTCTCGGTCACAAGCTATTTTATTATGATAATCGCAAAAATGGCGAGGTAGATTTCTTAATTGATGATTATGGAAAGCTATCTGTTTTACCGGTTGAGGTAAAGAGTGGTCGTGATTACAGTATCCATAGTGCACTAAATCATTTTCTCTCAAACAAATCATATCCTGTTTCGGAAGGATTTGTTCTGTCAAATGAACGAGAAATAAAATCCGTACAAAAGATAACTTATCTTCCGATTTATTTCGTTATGTTTTTGAAGCAAAGCTTTGATGATTCATCTATGCTAATTTAAGTACGTTAAAACGAGGAGTGAATTCACTCCTCGTTTTTCGTTGGCTTAATCTTTGATTACTGCGTATCAAAATTTGAGGTTTGGCAAAAAGAAAAAATGCAACGGTGTGTGGTTTTTTGTACACAGGGTTGCAAATTTGGGGATTATATGTTAATATGGTGGTAATCGTACACAGGGTGGGGTTTTTGAGTTGAATTTGTGGTTTGACCACACCTTTAGACCATACACGGGAGTGGACTATGTGGAAACAGTGTTCACAAGAGGTCACGAAAGCATGGTTTTCCGAGAGGAAAGGTACCAAGATGAGGGGAAATGATGGCAAAAACTGTCTATTCGCCATTCGGGACCATGAGGCCGTGGGTTTGAATCCCACCACTTGACCATAACAAGGGACCTACTCTTTTGAGTGGGTCTTTTGTTATCGTTGTGGTTTGCTGAAAACCCACCTTCAAGCTCTGCTTGAATTGGGTGTGCCTAGCGAGTAAGTCGTTGAATACTCGCATTCATAAGACGCACGAGGTGTTACGAGCAACTTGTTGCGAAGTCATCCCACCACTTCGACCACCTGTCTCTAATTCGAACCAGCGTAGTGTTAATCCCAAATGGGTAATTAGAGATATGAAAAAGGACTACTCGATTTGAGTAGTCCTTTTCCGTTATTTAAACAGTAGTGAAATTACAGAATCGCAGAAGGATACATTTCTACCTGTTGATGCTTCAACTGTGCGATTTGTGTCTTTATAGTAGTAGCCAACAACACCCTTTGTCATACTGCAAGCGCGCTTATTGCCTTTTTCGTCTGTTTCAATCCAGCCAATTCGTCTGCCACAGCCGTCATATATAAATTCTTGCTTAGTCATTTTTTCTCACCTTAATAATATCGTATTTTTCACCTATTTTTACAATTCTGCACCCTTCATAATCAAATGGTCTAACTATGTCAAACATAGGCTCAATTAAATAATTTCCGTTTTTGTCTATTATTCCTACCTTATAATTTTCTCCCGCCTCTGCACAAAGGTTAGAAAACTCGCCTGCTTCCTCAAAGCGAGGCTTTATTACTACATTTCCAGTTTTATCTATGTATCCCCAGTTTTCACCTATTCTGACCGCACAAAGCCCCTCGCTAAAATAGGCTACATCATCAAATTGAGGCTCTATTACTGTGTTTCCGTCTGTGTCTATAAAGCCCCATTTTTCGCCTTTTCTTTTTACTCCCGCAAGACCCTCGTAAAAATCCTTTACCATTGTATATTGTGCAGGAATTACTATTTCATTGTTTTCGTTAATAAAT
Organism: Clostridia bacterium; assembly: GCA_017473085.1. Taxonomy (GTDB): domain Bacteria; phylum Bacillota; class Clostridia; order Oscillospirales; family CAG-272; genus RGIG2000. The sequence goes on along the minus strand of JAFUNF010000021.1, from coordinate 113,866 downwards.
CCGTGACGTCTATTCTTGCAAAAGCTCATTCTGCCACACTTAAATTCCGGGCGTCTTTTTGATAAGTATCTTATCTCCTTGCCTTGCTTGTTTATATATGTAACTCTGTTACCTATCCTCACCTCTGCAAATCCATTATGAAAGCTAGATACATAAGAGTATTTTGGTTTTATAACCATTTCACCCTTTTTATCTATAAAACCCCATTTATAGCCTCTTTCGGTTTGCACCATAACGCCAGCTAATCCCTCGTTAAATGAAATAGAAGTGCGAAATTTAGGAGGTATCACCTCATTGCCCTGCATATCAAGAAAGCTTACTCCTTCTTCCCAAGCTTCAGTTACAGCTATCAAGCCTTCATAGGGGAAATGTACATTTACATATTTTGGCTCTATCACTGTGTTCCCGTCAGAATCAACAAATCCAAACTTATCCCAAACTCTAATTTTACCCAATCCATTTACAAAGCAAAGGCTATGACAAATAGGCGGTAATTTCTTTTGCTCACCATTTGCATATATTGCATAATACTCATCCTTGCTTTTTACTATATAAAAATCGACTTTTTCATCGCCGAGGCACTCGTAAGCATCATCAAACCGAGGCTCTTTTTTGTCTAATTCGTTAAAAAACACAAATTGTTCCATTATAATTTTTTAAATTCTCCGTTTTCATATATGTATGCTTTATATGTATCCTCGTTCACTTTGTTGCCATTTATACCACTCTTTCCTAAAATGAGTATGAATTCTTCTTTATCTGGCAAACTATCTCCAAGCTTTTTAGACAAAACATTTGCCGCATATTGAAGATGCACATCACGATTTTTAATCGGTGCATATCCCACAACTACACGCAACGGACACCTTATATGTGATAGCTTAACTATCTCGTCAAGCCACTTTCTATTTTTGTTTTCGTGTTCAAAGGCTATTTCCAAATCCCAAAGATAAGGCTCTAAATAATATTTTCCATTATAATTATATTCGATTGCCTTTGCTTCTTCTTTTCTTTGCGTGTATGCTATTATATCAATTCGAAAGTACTCAAATTCAGTTTTGTATTTTTCTTCATTGCTCATTATTTGAGGGATTTTTTTATTAATAAATTCATTAGTAAAATCTCTTTCGCAATCCCAATTTTCTTGAGCAACCTTCAGCGATTCGCTACCTTGTCTAAATAGTTTCTTAAATTCTTTCCAAAATTCTTTTGCTCTCATAATTATCCTCTATTATTTAGTTCTATATAAGCTTTGTATGCAAGCTCAAATGCCTTTTCTATATCCTTTTCAACGACTATTCCGTTTGCATAAAATGCGGATAATGTTGCAAGTGCTTCTGGATAACCTTCCTCAGCAGATTTTTCAAAATAGCTGAATGCCTTTTGTTTGTCTTGCTCTACTCCGATTCCACTGTTGTAAATTTCACCAAGCTCATAAGACGCTTCGGCGCAACCTAGCTCTGCTGCCTTTTCGTAAAGCTCCTTTGCCTTTTCGTCATCCTCATATCCCCCTGCGAATTTAGGGGTCGAATATATTATTCCCAGTTTCCAATATGCTTTTGGGTATCCCTTTTCAGCGGCTTGATTATATAACTCTTCCGCATATTCATTATTATCAAGCTCATATCGTTCAAGCTCTGCAAGCTGATAAATTGCCTCGGCTATTCCCATCTCAGCATATTCTTCTAAAATTGTTTCTTTTTCATACAGAGAATTTTCTCTTACCTCGTCAATCTCTTCTTCCATTTTTTCGAGTAATTCGTCAATTTTCTTTTGTTCCATAATAGTTCTCCTTTTATATACTGTAAATTTTTATTATATCTTCACTTGCCATTCTGCTGACAAGAATATAATTTTCTTTTTTTTGTTCTATACTTTTAATTTCATTGTCAAGAGTGTGCTTTCTGCTTGCTTTCCTAAATATGCAAAGATTGAATTTTTCGCTCTTTTCGGTTGATATTTTTCCCTTATGTTCAAAAAGTGGTCTTAGCTCCTCAAAGTCTGCGCCATATTCCTGTGGGAAGGTATAAACGGAGAAAAAATCGAGGAATGTGTCCAAAATTTCACTTTCATCAATGCTTATATATGTGGCGTTTTTTATTTCCTTTTCGACTTCGCCCGCAACAAGCGTTATGGAAGGGATTTCTTTTATTCTGTCTTCTGCAAGAGTTACATTATCGGCTCTGTCATCGCTCGATATAATTTGAAACGCAATGTCACAATCCGTGTTTATTTTTTCTATGTCATCAGGATAAGAAATGAGGCTGGTCAGGGAGATTGAATTAAACATTTCTTCCCTTTCGTTTTCACTTATATTACCCTTTACAAATTCTGTTTTCTTTAAATATTTCCATGTTTGGCGTATAAGCCTTTCGCCGATTCTTGTTGCACGTGCTCCATGGCAAATTATTTCTGTCTTGGCAAAAGCCATATCGTATTCTTCAAGCTGCATTTTAATTCCTCCGTTAAGCTCGGTAATGTTTTATATAGTTTCTCAACACTTTTCTTCGAGGTCGTAAAGGTGTAACGTCCGTCCGTTTTTACTATTAAAAGGCAATATTCATACTCGTCATTTTCACGCTCCTCAAGCACAACAAAAAGTGAAAAAGAGCCACAGGGTATTTCGTAAAGAATATCCACATTTACATCATAGGGTATTTCAAGATAGATACTCTCTCCCCATTTTTTAAGGAATGGGGGCTTTTTGTAGTCACATTTTTTTGTGGAAACAAACAAATCGTATTCTCTAAATGAGCGAATATACATCGTGTTTGAATGTAAGGTATGTGATTTTGTGTCATACCAAAAATATTCGTTTTCTTGCTCTGTTCGTTTTGCAAGAGAAAGACCATGTTCTTTCTTAATTATAACATCATAAAGGGGCAAAAGCAACTCTGTTTCATTTTGCTCGTCAAATTCAGCATATCCAAATTTTCCACTCTGCTCAATTATAAAATCAAAGCTATCAAGTTCCCATATCGAATCATAAACAGGATATAAAACTACATTTTTTCCATTATTCAAGCCAAATTTACCTTTATGCTCGACAAGAGAAAATTTATTTGAAAAAATTCTGTTTTTAGTGCTCATATTTTTCTCCTTTTTGCTTACTATATCTTAAAGATATTAACAAATTATTACTAATTTACGTCAAACATATTTCGGAATTGTTTTTTTTGAAAATTTAAAAGCTTTATTTTGTTTGTACAATAAAATTATAGCAAGCAGATGCTCTCTTGTCAATTTTCACCTGTCTTAAAAATGCGACACAATGTAAATGAGCAAAATTATTTTACTATTTTTTGGCAAGTAATTTTACATTTTTCACAAAATCCAGCTGTTTTTCAAAGTACCATAAACCCTTATAACACAAGGCTTAATTCCTCTTTTTCAAGTGGGTTCGACTCTGGTATCGCCACTTCGACCATAAAAGCGGCGTACCTTTTTGGGTATGCCGTTTTTATTATCGTATGTTTATGGGAGAAAGCCCACCTTCAAGCTGTGCTTGAATTGGGTGTGCCTAACGATAATTAACACTCCAAGAACACGAGCATTATGCGAAGTGTGATTGGCTAAGTGGAACTTATGCATGCGAACAAAGTGAGTCGCAGCAAAGTCGAGAGGTGCCTGCACATCTAAGGCTGAGATGTGTTACGAGCAACTTGTTGCGAAGTCATCCCACCACTTCGAGCAAAAAAGCCTTGAAAGCTTAGCGTTTTCAAGGCTTTTTCTTTACTGCGAGAAATTATACTTGCCATTCTCCTGCATACTTTTCAAGTTCTTTGGTTATTTCTATAAATCTTTCATTTGTTCTTAAAAAATCAAATTGTGGCTCTTTAAAGAATTGAAGAAGATGGTATGCAGAATTGAATTTGCTATCAAGATGAATAGCTGGAAATTCAGTTCTTCCCTTGAAAAGAAGCGAAGAAAATTTAAATTCCTTGCATGCCATATATTCTATAAATTTAATTGCGTGATTTGCACTAAGCTCAATGTAAGATAGCGCTTGATTTTCATCGTTTAGTCTTGCACTATGGCTTGCTAAAACCTTGTATGAATCGCAAAGTGTTTCATTATAAAAGCCGTAGTCCTCGGCTTCAAAAATCATTTTTAGGAAATCGATTTGCTTTTTCACAAGCAATGCTCTTTCATCTCCTGTGTATAGCCACTCGCCCGAATCCATTTTATAATTCCACTTTATTCTATTTGCCATCGCTTGCACATGGTCGTAAAGCAGAACATTGGTTTCCAAGTCTCTTAATTTTTCGCCCTTATAAATCAATCCTAAAAGAGATTCTCTGCTTAATGGGTAAGATGGCATTTTGTTTGCTAATTCAATGGCTCTATCTTCATTTCCAATGTCACTATAAATCATGCAAAGCTTTTGAATAGTGGTTGCACGAATACTGAAATCATCACATTCTGCAACAATCTTTTCTCCAAGTCTTATAATTTCTTCCTCGTTCTTTTTTGCCTCTTCTTTAGATAGCAAATCCCTCTCTAATTCAAGCACATGAACATAGTCACACATAATACCATAGTTATTTGGAAATCGTAAAAGTCCTTGCTTTAATATTTCTTTTCCTTCTAAAACAAAGCCACGGGTGTAATATTTTCCCGCCTCAGCCCTAACATTTTCAATTTCTATATTCTTTTTTGTCAAATCAATTTCAAGTAATTTATCAGATGAAACATCAAAAATATTGCAAATAATAGGAATCATTGTTATATCAGGCATAGTTTTACCTATTTCCCATTGAGAAACGGCAGAAATTGTTACATTCAAGCATTCTGCTAAATCCTCTTGTGTCATATTTTTGCTTTTTCGCAAATCCCTAATTTTTTCACCTATACTCATAATAAATTTTCCTTTTTGTTGTATTCAAAAGCGCCTTTGTACCTTAATTATACAACATATTTTCACCAAATTAAAGTGAGCATTTCTAAAATCCAATTAAAGAGTTGCTTTAATTTTACAGCTTTCAGTTCTTTTATTGATTACTCCATATTATATTTTGATGGGTGAGCGTTTGCTCACCCATCTGTTTTTATGCGTTTTGTTTTTTGAGCTTGGCGATTTCGGCTTTCGAGAATATGTCCTTGACTACTCTGCAAGGAGGGCACGAAAGACCTCGGGAAGATACTCGAGCTTGGTGACAGAAGCAAATTCGTTATTGGGATCACCAACTGCTTCATAGTATTTCCAGTCGCAAGCTCACATACGTATTTTAAGCTTTTGTTCTATTTCTTGAGCATTAAAGCACCAATGAGGGTGCACTATAAACTCTTGCCGCAAGCTCCTGATTGAGCATATAGAGGCTCTTGGGATCGGAGCCGAACAGCTCCATCTTGGTGATCATATCGTTGGCGTTGGTCTCCTCCTCGCCCTGCTCCTTTACGAACCAGTCAAGGAACTGCATGGTACGGAAGTCCTTTACCTCGTATGCTGCCGCATAGATATCGTTGATCAGCGAGGTAACGTATTTCTCGTGCTCAAGTCCTGCCTTGAGAACATCCATATGACAAGTAAATATCTTGTCGGGCTTTGCGATTGCTTCAAGCGTTACCTTCTGATTTTCATTCTGGAGGTACTGATAGAACAGCATTGCGTGGTCACGCTCCTCCTGTGCCTGAATCTTATACCAGTTTGCAAAGCCATCAAGTCCCGCATCCTCAAAGTAATTTGAGAAATCAAGATAAAGATATGCAGAATAAAACTCCTTGTTAATTTGGCTGTTTAATAGTTCATGTACTTTTTCGTTCATTGTATTTTTTCTCCTTTTCATATTTCTGATTTCCACAAGCCGTGGAGATTACAGTATGCGTATGCTGCTACGGGCTTCTCATCGGCGAGAGCAAAGGTCACAACTGGAGCCTTTCCAACCTCAAGGCACTTACGCTGTCCACCCTTGTCTGTCTGAAGATATACCCAAAGAATGCTGTGCTCCTCTACCATAGGATGCTCGACAGAACCGATCTTAACGGTTACAGCGTTTCCTTCAACGGAAACAACTGGAATGTGTTTCTCATGGCTTGCTTCAACAGTGCCAGGCTCAATCTTGGTCATTTTCTGACCACAGCACATCATAGGAACACCTGCATCGTGGATCATTCCGATCAGATTGCCACAGTGCTCGCAAACATAGAACTTATTGTTATCACACATTTTAGACTACCTCCAAATTTTTTCTTTATTATATCATAATTTTATAAATACATCAAGTGTTTTTAGACAAATGTATGGAGCAAGCTCGTGATTTCAATCATTTTGTCTTTTTTAGTGTCAGAACTCCCTAAGCAAAAAATCCTTGGTTTCAAAATGAGCATAGATGTTGCTCTGCCAACATCAGCCCTGTCAATAATTTCAACTACTGTTATTTGATTATAATGCTTCTTTGACAAAAGCTCGGTAAAGGCTTTGAATATGATATGACACTTGAAAAACAAAAAAGTTTTCAAGACTACACTAAGGGGATTATATCATGGAGTAGCCCTTTTGCCATTCTTTCACCACACTACCGTCTTTTTCTTTAACTACTACTGTACCATAAGTGTTCATTGTGCATTTGAAGGCTTTACCATTGATGTTTATTTCATCAACTGTATCGGTAGAAAGATTTGCAATAAAATAATATCTGTCACCATTTTTTGCTCTTTTTACTACAGCAAGTGTATAACTGTGGCAATCAATTTGTGGCAAGGACGGAGATAGTGTTCTTAAGACCTCCTTGAAGGCTTTGACTCTGTGATGCGTAAAAAATCCATCGCCAAAGTCATTTATCGCAGGATAGGTAACGACCTTACCACCCATATTGTTTTCAAAGCACACAAGTGCAGGATGCTTCTTGCCGTCAGGAGTCAGAAATTCAGACAATTTTTGCACTTTTGGATTGAGCTCCATATCAAACCAACAGCCAAACGGTATCCTTGAAGGAACACGAATATATGTACCATCAATACGCTTTTGAGATGCGAAAATTTCTGCGTTGACAAATACATTCTGTTTTTTCAGTGTTTTTATGCCTATCTTATCACCAAAGCCACGTTCGACAAGTGTTCTTGCTGCTCCACCATCAATAAGCACTGCTCCAGATAATATCTCGTTTAGCTTTTCGTCACTTAAGAAGCCCGCCGAATAGCTATCAAGTGCAACTATACCATTACATATTTTTTCGGGTGGCAGATAACAGCACGGGATACCCATACGCAATAAATATTTATCAATATATCTATCCTTACCACCAAGTGTTTCATAGCTGTCACCATTTCTCATATGATAATTCTTTGCGCTACTTTGTGAAATGGGAATAATCACTCCCTCCTCGACTGCATCACCCAGTCCAAGAGCTACAAGCTTATCAAGATATGGCTTTTCTTTGATAAGCATTTTTTCATAAGCAGGCTCGTCGCAAAGAGCTCCACCATCAAGGTCATAAAGCGACAGAGTGATATTCTTACATCCCATAAATGCCGAAAGACGAAGCTGGAAAGCTGTTGACGCCATTGATTTTGACCATACTGTAAAGCGTGTATTTTCCACCTCTGGGCAATATTCAACCTTCCCCTGATAATTTGAATGTATCTGAACCATAGTCTGCGATAGCATTCGATAGCATTCTACAAAATCACGTGGGTCGCCCTCCTTATAGGGACCAAAATGTGCTCTTATAATAGGAGGATATTTCCCAGATAGCGAACAAAGAAAGCTGTTCCAATCTCGACCCTCGGCAGAGTGAACATCAGGCACACTTGTCATTTGTGCTATGCGTGTTTCGGGGCTTATAGTCTGTACAGTACGCCTTACCCAATCGGCGGTCTCAGCTATCGTTTCACCAAGAAAATCAAGATATTTTTTTCTTATATCAAGTGGTTCTCCACATTTAGTCATTAGGCAAATAAGCTCTTTTTGGTCATATGATTCTTTATATTTTTCATTGAATAGACGCAAATGATCGTCGCAAAAGCAATAATAATCGTTATACCAGCCTTCACCGTCTATCCTTGCAAATATTTGAGTGCCGTGATTGTGATATCGAAAATCGTCGTCTATCCAGATAACATCAGGCTTTGTTTCTGCCCATATTCGTAGACGCTGACCTGCTTGCTCTCTAAAGTTTTCTCCTATTGGACACCCACAGCCAAGGCTCTTGCGCCCTCTGTGATCAACAAGCATTTCCCAATTAAATACCGATGTAAAATCAACGCCTCCAAGAGTTGAGCCGAGAAGATTTTGAAAATTGAGCTGATAGCTTATTCCTGCCTCACGCAGACGCTTAATATATGGAAGCATCTGTTCCTTGTTTTGCCTTGCATATTCAACAGTATCGGGCATATAATACCAATTTGGATCGAGTGCGACATAAAACATAACCGCACCTACTGATGTTCGTTTGCAAAAATCTATCAATTGGGTAAATCTTTTTTCAGTGTATTCCTCGTCAAAATGAGGTTTTAGAGGTAGATAATATCTAAGAATATATCCCTGCTTTTCCATATTTCAGCCTCCTTTAGTTTGATTGCTTTTTTGAATTATATCATAGATTAAATTCAAATACAACCAAATTTGAATAAACACACCCCAATTTCACACTTCTTCTTGTTTTTGCGATTTCTCAAGGAAATATAAAGCCTTATGGCACAGAACTTCAAGGTGTTTTTCTTTGACTACACCGTATTTTTTGAAGGCTGACTGTTTGTATTGGTCAGCCTTTTCACTTTTATAGGGTTAGTATCTATCCGTCAAAAAACAGCATATAATGTAATGGTGCTTCACCAAAATCTACAAAGGAGGTAATTTTATGAGCAGACAAAATCCATTTATGCGAAGTACCAACGATCGCTATTGCAACAACTGTCAAAACGACAACCAAAATAACAGTAACAATCAGCAGAATTGCTGTGATGAATGTGACGATTGTCACGATAAAGATAAAAATCCGTGCGTAGTCTGTCCCCCAGGTCCCGAGGGTCCACAAGGTCCCATAGGTCCGAGAGGTCCCATTGGTCCTCAAGGTCCAACAGGTCCACGAGGTCCTATAGGTCCACAAGGTCCAACTGGTCCGAGAGGTCCTATCGGTCCACAGGGTGCCACAGGTGATACAGGAGCACAAGGTCCACAGGGTCCTGCAGGTGCACAAGGTGCGCAAGGTCCCATAGGTCCTCAAGGTCCCGCAGGTGATACAGGAGCACAAGGTCCCGAGGGTCCACAAGGTCCGATAGGTCCTATTGGTCCACAAGGTCCTGTTGGTGCACAAGGTCCCGTAGGTGATGTAGGTCCAGCAGGTCCTCAAGGTCCGACGGGCGCAATTGGTCCCACAGGTCCACAAGGTCCCGTTGGTCCTCAAGGTCCCGCAGGTGATACAGGCCCACAGGGTCCCATAGGTCCCACAGGTGCTACTGGTCCTATTGGTCCTCAAGGTCCTGTTGGTGAAACTGGCGCCATTGGTCCACAGGGGCCTCAAGGTCTTCAAGGTCCTGTTGGTCCTCAAGGTCCTACTGGACCACAAGGTCCTGCAGGTGATACAGGTCCCACAGGTCCTCAAGGTCCCGTAGGTGCTACGGGTCCCGCAGGTCCACAAGGCCCTGTCGGTCCTCAGGGTCCTGCTGGTGATACGGGTGCACAAGGTCCACAGGGACTCCCTGGAGGCGTATTGAGCTATGCCGATTTTTACGCCTTGATGCCACCCGATAACTCGGCAACGGTAGCTCCAGGCACTGATGTCAGCTTCCCTCAGAATGGTCCAATCGCCAACACAAATATAGGGCGCCTCGGTCCGTCATCCTTCAATCTCGGACCTATCGGAGCATATCAGATACTCTTCCAGGTCAGCGTTACCGAGGCAGGACAGCTAATCCTGACCTTGAATGGTCAAGACTTAGCGTATACCGTTGCAGGTCGCGCCACAGGAACGTCTCAGATCGTGGGAATGGCTATCGTAACTACCACGGCAGTCAATTCGGTTTTGACGGTCCGTAATCCTGCAGGCAATGCAGCAGCACTTACCATCACTCCACTTGCAGGCGGAACTCGCCCTGTATCTGCACATCTTGTGATAACGCAAATAGGATAGTGCCTTTATAAGTACGTCTGATGCTTTGTTTCCATTGAATGTTAAAAACACCTATGGCGTTTTGCTCTTGCAAAATGCCATAGGTGTGCTTTTTAATTATCTTTCGAATTTGGCGAGGCTGATGCAATCCAAGAAATGCTATATGAATTAGCAAGAAAATTAAATAATATTTGCTTTGCATAATTGACTTTCCTTGCCTGTCGCGATATAATTATGAAAAAAGCATTTGAGGTGGATTATGTTTTATACCTATTTAACTTGGGGCGAGGAAAAATACGGCTTTGGCGTGTGCTCACAGCTTCTTTATAAAAAATTGCCTGCTGGTCTTTGCTATTTTGAGGTGTTTGGAGACAAAGGCGAGGCAAAACGTCGTGAGGAGTGTCTGAAAAAGTTATCTTATGCAAGGCTTTCATCGTTAATCAAGAGCAAGAAAGCCAAGGGCTTTACCTGTCACAAGGAGGGCGAAAAGACAGTTATTTGTTTAAAAAATGGTATTTACAATTTGACTGATGCGATTTTGGTTAAGGGTGAAAATATCGAGATACGTGGAGAAAAAAATACCATTATACAGGGCTGTGTAAAAATTGATAACTGGGTAGATGAGGGTAATGGCGTATTCTCTGCAAGAACTGAATATGATGCTGATGCACTTTATATCAACGATGAAAAATATCAAATGGCACGCTTCCCTAAATACAATCCCGATATAAGAATTTTTGGTGGATTTTCAAGAGAGGTTTTGTCAAGGGCTAAGGCTGATGAGTGGAAAAACCCACGTGGTGCTTACATTCACGCAATGCACCTACACAATTGGGGTGGCTTTTCCTATGAGGTAACGGGCAAGGACGAAAACGGAAATCTTACCTATATTGGCGGATGGCAAAATAACAGACAAATGGGTATGCACTCCGATTTTAAGTACATTGAAAATGTGCGTGAGGAAATGACTGAGCCTGGCGAATGGTATTTTGACAAGGAAAACAAGCGTGTTTACGTAATTTTAAAGAATGGGCATAGCTTAGACAATGCTGAGATTTGTGTAAACTCAAGCTTTTTTGTATTTAAGGGATGCAAAAACGTAACCATTGAAAATATTAAAATAAGACGTGCGAAAAGAACCTTTATGCTCACAAGCGAGCCACTTTTACGAAGTGACTGGACCATTTACAGAGGTGGGGCGATTTATTTTACAAATTCAAGTGACTGCTCCATTTCCAAATGCTCACTTTTTGATATTGGTACAAATGGTGTTTTTGTTGATGGCAAAAACAGTAATATTACAATTTCAAAATGTCATTTCAAGGACTTAGGGGCAAGTGGTGTTTGCTTTGTTGGTAAGCCAAACTCCGTAAGAAGTCCGTTGTTTGAGGCTACCAAGAGTCAAAGCTTTCTTGATATAGACAAAAAAAGAGGTCCTAAGAGTAATGAATACCCAAAGGGCTGTACTGTTGAAAACTGCTTAATTGAGCACGTTGGCATAGTTGAAAAGCAAGCAACTGGTGTTGAAATTTCAATGTCTTATGGTATTAATGTTATAAATACAAGCATTTACGATGCTTCTCGTGCAGGAATAAATATTTCCGAGGGTACCTTTGGTGGTCATATAATTGACGGATGCGATGTGTTTGACACGGTTAAGGAAACAGGCGACCACGGTAGCTTTAACTCTTGGGGTAGAGACAGATTCTGGCACGTGTCCGACCTTGCACAAAACGAAATTTACAAGTACGCCTCTCTTGACTGTATTTCCAAAACTATTATAAGAAATAGTAGATTCCGTTGTGACAGAGGCTGGGATATTGACCTTGACGATGGCTCATCAAATTACGAAATTTACAATAATTTATGCTTAAATGGTGGTATAAAGCTACGTGAGGGCTTTGGCAGATACGTTCATAATAATATAATGGTAAATAACTCCGTTCATCTGCACGTTTGGTATGAAAATAGCGGGGACGTGGTTGAAAACAATATTATTTTCACAGAATATCAGCCAATATTAATGGACCACGGATTTGGAAAAAGCATTGATTTCAACGTTTTACATTCAAGGAATACAAAGGGTATTAAAAAAGCACACGAGCTTGAAAAAATCACAGGTATGGATAAGGGCTCAATAAAAACAAGGTGCATTTTCAAAAATGTAAAGCATAGTGATTACAGGCTGATTTCTCCAGAAATTCGTGGGTTTGAGGACTTCCCTTGTGAGTTTGGCGTAAGATACGAGCCACTTAAAAGGCTTGCAAGGACTCCCCTTTTACCGAAAATCAATCAAAGTCAAAAAAGGAGCAAGTCTAATATCATTACCCTGTTTGATATGAAGATTAAAAATATTGAAACTGACGGAGAAATGTCAGCATTTGCAACAGCAGGTCACAATGGCGTGCTTGTCTTAGACGTTGACCAATTTGCAGATGCATCGGCAAAGGGTATTTTGCCCTGTGACGTAATCGTAGGCTTGGGCGACAAGGAGGTAAACTCCCTTGCAGACCTTGAGGGACTTTCGAAGAAAGAATTTCTTTCGTCCAAAATTACTGTATGGCGTGCTCCAAAGCGTATAGTATTAAATTAAAATGAAAAAGGTTACTCGTTTTGGGTAACCTTTTTGTTATATATAGCACGCTTATTTTGCAAAAAAGCTTAGCTTGAACAAGTTCATACTTGCGTGGCCTTCCATAGATATATCGAAAACTACATCGAATTTTTCTCCCTCTACCCTTGTTGGCAGAATGTGGAAGGTCTTTTCTATTACGTCGCCATTGCAATTGCTCAAGGGTGCAGTAGTAACTCTTTCCTTTACCTCTACCCCATCACACGTATATGCACGAATGGTAAGCCAATGTTGAATTTTTGACTCTCCATTGTCGTAAATTTTTAATTTGATAGAGGTTTCCTTTCCGTTTTCAAAAAAGAAATCGTTTTCATAAATTGCTTCCATTTTAAAAAGAGAAAACTCTTTAAAAATAGAATAATGAGGCAAGCTCATAAGCTGAGTTGTGCTGAAATATTCACTTCCTCTATTACCAAATGCCCCTTTATAATAAACGTCTTCGGTATCCTTGCAATAAAAATCATCGCTGGGAAATACTATCAAGCCCTCGTCGGTTATATCATACGTATCGCCTGTTAGCATTTTTGGAATACATCGAATAATTTCATCTGTCAATTCCTGTGTGGAATGAGGCAAGAAGAATGGTATATTCATAGTCATACCAAAATCTAACGTATTAAGTGATGCAGTAATAATAACGTCATTAATGGGCTTTATCCATTTTTCAGGAAGCTTAGAGTTTCCAAGAATAATGCCCAAGGTTGATGCTAAGCTTCCTGCCGAGCAGTCGGCATCCTCCCCACAGTTGACGGCAAGAAGCATGCTTTTTCCAAAATCACCCTCTCCGTATAGCAAGCCCATAATGGCAATTGCTATATTTTGTGGAGCATCAAACCCCGCAGGGGCTGGCTTGTATTCTGTAAGCTTAATATCCTTTAGCCTTGTGTGTTGGTACGAAAAAGCACCTGCAATCTCTTTAAAAATAATATCTCTTGTTTCCTCATAGGTCTTTTTATTTTCATAGCAGTTTTTGACTAAGGTGATTCCCTTATAAAGGGCACTTTCCTTAGGAATATAGCTAAGTCCGATATCAATAAGCTTTTTAATATCGCTTTCTACAAAAGCAGAGCTTTGCATAGCAGTCCAAAAGACCTCGCCGTATGTTCCCTCGTCTGCGTGGTCGATTGAAGAATCAAAATATGCGTATCGAGTTGCAATTTCAGGATGACCTGGGCAAAGGCAAGCCCAAATTTCACTACGAATAAAGGAGCCACAGCTATCCTTATAGCTATTAGAATGATATCCAGATATTGGCGTAGGAATACCACGTCTTAAATTTGATTTACCAACTCCGTATTCTGCCCAGCTGGGATTGACAAAAATATTGTAATACTCAGCCAAAATTTCCGAATTAACATTTCTTCCAAATCTTCTTACGGCATTCAATGATGAAATCTGCAAATCCAAGTCATCATTGGGCTGGGGATTACCCACAATATTCGGTTGAATAAAATATTCAATATCGAAAAAGCCATTTTTCCCTTCAAGGGGAGCACCAAGTGTTCCACCTACGTTTTTACCATTAAAGCACCCTAATATCTTATCTCTTAAAGCTTTTCTGTTCATGCTTACTCCTTTATTACGATTTAATTAGATTATAGTTTTTTTGAAGGAATAGCTGGGGTTGAAGTGCTTGCTTGAGCCGTCACCTTGCCAGCTACCGAGACGCTCAAAGGTTTCAGGTCCGATGAAGTCGTGCTCGCCATAGGTGTGGAATGGACCTAAGAGGTTACGATTGCCAACTGTCAGAGTCAAAGTAATTTGGTTTTCTCCTACTCTTAGGTGCTTGCTTATATCAAACTTTCTTGAAAGCATCATTTTTCCTGCGTCCTTGCCGTTTATTTGTACGTCAATTAAGAGGAAGTGCTCTGGGATTGTAAGGGCGTAGTCTGTGTCGGTTAAATTGATTTTTTGTCTCAAGGTAATATCGCCACTAAAGAAGGGATAGCCGTCCTTAATCAGACACTCTACTTGTCTTTTTTGCGTATCAAGATAAAAGCTCTTGCCACTTATAAAGCCATTTTGTTGGTCCTCAAAATCGCCATAAACACCAAAGTTGCCAATCAGGTAAACAGGCTCTATGTCGGTGTCGTAGGCTAAGCAGTTCTTTAGGCTTTCCGTTACGTTTTCGCCAAAGAGTGCGTAATATACGTTTTCGCCCTGATAGTAGTCTATTTCTACAATAATTTCATTTTTTCCCTTTATTAGCTTGTCTGCTATGTCATAGCATAGCTCTGCCAGTTCAAGAGGGCTATTGCCCTCGTTTTGTACCCTTTTTCCGTTTACAGAAACTGAAATTGTGTTGGTATCCTCGGCTAAAAGTCTGCATTTTGTGGGACACGTGTTGATATTTACCTCATATTTCAGGTAAACTCTACCCTTGTATCTCTTGTCAAGAAGCTCACTAAATACGCACATATGGTGGCGAGGGGGTGTGTATTCCTTGCCGTCAAGGGAGTAGCTTATCATATCAAGGGTTATGTAGTTATCAACAGGAGTATCAAGGGTAAAGTGCTTATCTAAGTAAAGTGGCTTTAGCTCCTTTTTTTCTTTTGGCTTTTCCTCATCTATATACAATAGATAGGATTGTCCGTTTTCAAAATGCACCTTAGTCGAAATTTGCTCGTAGGTGTCCTTTTCTATGTCGTAGGACTTAAAGGACTTGCCATTTTTGAGCTTGAAGGTGGCAGTTGCTTCCTTGCCTACGTTTACAGCATAAATAAATTCTCTGCCCTTTTTATCTTTTCTGTATGCACAGCGAATGTCTGTGTCCTTTTCTTGCTTTATGGTATAGGGTTGATTTTTTATAATTTCGTCCCAGCACGTGTTTGATTTTAGGTAATTATAGGTGTATTTCTTGCCCTCTAAATATTGGGGTTTTTTATCGGTTAAAAGGATTTTACCACCGTTTTTAACGTATTTTGAGAGTAGCTTCTCGGTTGTTTTATCCATTGTATATATTTTAGGTAAAACTATATAGTCGTACTTGCATTTACCAAGTATTAGCTGACTTCCCTTTACCCTACCATATTTACTTAAAAGAGTTTCGTCAAGGTAGTGGTGACCTATACCAAGGTTGCACATTTTTGTCATTAGTGCAAAGAAGGGTCTTTCCAATGCTTCAAGTCCCTCGTAGGGCTCCTTTGAATTTCTTTCATAATCAAAGTAAGCGCTTCTTATTGGGTGCAAAACCCCTACGTTTACTACCTCGTTACTATTTGCAAGAAGCTTACCAAGATAGGAAAAGTAGTAGTTAAAGTGGGAAAAGCTCTTTTTTACCCAAGGGTTTATGCTTGAAAAATGGGCAGGGTAATCTCTTTTTCTCTGTCCGTTTTCCTTGTAGGGTAAAAGGTGCTGACACATTAGGTTTACGCCTGCAACGTACTGCGCCTCTGCAATTTTCTTAAGCTCAATTGGGGAAATATCCCAGCCACAGGCTGCGTAGGTTTCGGTCAAAACCTGTTTTCTACCTAACTGCTCTGCTACACTACCAACCTGCTTTGCTGCGGTTTCGTTATCCATTCCAGAGCCAAGATAGTCAATACCTGGTATGTGCTCATACTCATAAAAGGGCATAATTCCACCACAGCACTCCATTTGTGCACAAAGACAGCACTCCTCTATAAAGTGTCCTGTTTGCTTGTAGCCGTACTTATCGCACCAATCGTAGATTTTCTTAGCAAAGTTATTTAGCATCAGGTCCTGCATAGCCTTCCAATATTTATATCTGAAGTCACGATAGCCTTGCTTTTTAAGGAATAGAAGTCCAATTCGGTCAAGTAGGTTTTCCCCATATACTCGTTGGAAATACTCTGGAAGTACCTTAGTATAGGGCACGTCCCATCTGAAATATTGAGGCTCGTCGGTAAAAAAGCCCTTTAGGTTATAGGTATCTCTTTTTCTGTATTCCTCGTGGGTTAGCTCTATAAATTTGTCAACTACCTCTGGGTTTAGTATGTCGGCAGTTGAGGTTGAATAGTTTTCATATACGTTTAAGCAATTAGTATCGCCCTTTTTTGCTTTTTTTAAGGCTCTTTTGCCTACTACAAAGGAGGCAAGGGCATTTTCGTCGTAGTCCCCATATTTACAGGTTAAATATCTGTCGTGGTTTTCTGGGTCCTTTAGGAGCTTGCCACCAACAAAGCCACTTGGCCAACCGTTTTCGTCGTAGGCGTATGCCTCCATACCTAATTCCTGTGCTCTTTTTGAGCAAGCGTCTATGCACTCAAACCATTCTTTTCCTAAATATTCGGTTTTTAGTCCACCACGTGCGTGCATAAAAAATCCACCCACGCCATTTTCGTTCATCCACTCAACCTGCTTTACAAGCTGGTCCTTATCTAATTTTCCATTCCAGGACCAAAAGGGGACGCATCTATATTTTTTCTCAACCTGTTTCATTTGTATTCGCCTCTTATTATAGATTTATTTACTTAATTTTATCATACAGTTATATTCTTTGCAATATGGAACGAACAAAAAAGTACGAGGTTTTACCCTCGTACCTTTTTATTTAGGAATTATTGCTGTGTAAAGTTTACAAACTCTGCAGCTCCCCATGTAATTGATGTAGGAACACCGTCATCGCCGAATACAATTGTACAAGCTTGACCAGAAACATTTGTTGCTGTTCTGTTAGCGCCTGTACCAGAAATTGTGTATTCAGCTGTTGATGTGCTAGCATCCCAACCACCAGACATATTGGAACGAACAAGTGTCATTGTTCCAGCTGCCTCGTCGATAGTAACTTGTAGATATCTGCCACTTGTGTGTTTTTCTGACATATAAACTACGGCACCTGTTGCTTCGCCACCGTCTTCGCCATCGCCAGATGATTGCACTTCGCCTGTGATTGTGTAGGTGTAGTCGATTTCGTCAGCTGCAGTTGTCCAAACGTTAAGTGTTACGCTCTCGCCTGCTGTGAGTGAGATTGTGTAAACACCATCAACACCTGTTACGTCCTTACTGTTTGTTACGTAGCATCCATCAGGAGCTGTAATTGTAAGAACGATATCCTCTGTTGCTGTGTATGTATAGTACTTATCGTGAGCACCATTTACTGCAATATCATAAGGAAGTGTTTCGATTGCGATTGGGTTTTGCTCAGAGCCTGCTGGGTAATTCTTAGCAAGTGTAATTGATGTGTATGTGTCTGAAGCAACGTCAATTTCAATTACAACTACGTCGTTCATAGCGAGCTCAATTGAAGCTGTTGTGGTTGCAGCAACTGCAACTGGTTCAGCACCATTTATAGAGTAAGTGATATTGATTGCACCAGTACCGATTGCTCCACCAACAGAAAGGTCAATCACCATTGCCTCTGTTGCAAGGTATGTGTACACACCGTTTTGAGCAGAGCCATTGATTTGCATACTGCCAAGTGCTATAAATTGACCCTTTTCAAGTGTTAAGTCACCTGTAAGCTCGTCTGCCTCTGAATCGTAAGTAAATACGAAGTCTAGCTCTTGAGCCCACATACCACTTGTTGTAACGTTAACTGTTACGCTATTGCCATCAACGAGTGTGTAGTTGATTGTGAATTCAACTGCGCTGCCCCACTCAGTATATGAGCCTGAGCCTGTGCCGTTTGCATCGAAATTGAAGGTATATGGAGTTGCAGTGCCCCACATAGAGGATTGAATACCAATCCATTGACCCTCAAGGAAGCTTGTATCGTCAGATACAAATTCCTCAAATGCAATTGTGAATGGAACGTCAACTGCCTCTTCTGGGAAGTTGTAGTCAGCTATGTTAAAGTAGATTGTTGCGCCCTCTGTGAGGTAAACCTTAATCTCGTTTAGGTAGCCCTCTTCACCCATATTGTTGCTTGGTGTGTCGATAACCTTACCATATTGGAGATTGAAGAATTCATAAGCTGAGCTAATTGTTACGTAACCATTAGCAGGAGCTGTGAATTGGAAGTATGGATATACGTATCCACCTGGATATGGAGCAACGTAGTCGCCTACTTCTTCAATTACGTATGGGGACTCGTATGTACCCTCGCCCTCAAGACCACCGAGAACGATAGAGTGTGCCTCGATTGTGTCAATGATTGTTTGGTCAACGCCTGACTCGTAGTCCTGACGTGATACGTAGGTAAGATCAATTACCTGTGTACCATTTACGCCAGCTGTAATTGTGTATGTGAAGTAGAGCTGAACTGTATAATCTGCATTAAATGCATATGCATAATATACGCCCTCGCTCTTTAGGAACATTACTGTGTAACCGTCAATGCCTGTGTACTCGTAGTAGTTAAGAGCTTCCTTTTCAGCATCGTAGTTGATTGTAATAACAAGTGCTTCCATTTCTGCAACAGTTGTAGCCTTGTCAACACCTTCACCTATTGCCTCGTTTATGCTTTCAACGTATGCTTGGTCAAGTGTAAGTGTACCATCTCCGTTATCGGTTACTGTGTATGTGAAGTATACGGTTGTATCCCAACCACTTGCAATTGTGATGAAGTATTCGCCATTTTCTTTAATAACACCTACGTCGTAGTCGTCAATTGTTACGTAAGTGCCTGTTATAGCTTCCTTCATAGGATCGATTGAGAATGTAATGCCGTTAGCTACGATTTCATCAATCTTATCTGTACCTGCATCGCCATATTGATTTGGAACGTTTACAAGGTCAGAAAGTGTGTATGAGTTGTCGCCATTATCAGTTAGAGTATATGTAAATTGTAGACATACACTGTAATCTGCATTTGTAACTGTTACAAGGTAGAGACCTGTGCCGTATTGGCGTGTAAGCTCTACTGTGTAGTCGCCAGACTTGTAAACACCCTCGAGCTCATCCTTAGCTGGCTCATCAGCAGCCTTAGCTACGAATGAAACGTTTACGTTTACCGCACCCTCGGTGAAATCCTCGGAGTTAACCTGAATTGTAAGAATATCGCCTGCGTTCTCAGCTATAAGCATAGCAGTTTCGCCAGACAAATAAGTCGCATAATCTGCAATTACTACTGCGTTTGTACCTACTGTGATGTAGTAAACACCTGTGCCCTCAGCTGTAATGGTTGCGTTTGTCATGGTGTTTGAATCGCCTGTTACAGGAACTGTGTTATCGCCCTTTGAAAGCTCAACGTCCTCAGGAGTATCAACGGAAGGAGTATCGCCCTCTGCGTAGAGGTCGTAATCCCAACCACTATAACCAGCTACTGTTGGAACACCAGCTGTGAGTGTTACATAAGCTGCCATCTGTGGAAGCTCATCGCCTGATGTTGGGTCTGTAAGTGTAACTACACCGTCAGCGATTGTGTAGTTAGCTGTAAGTGTAGATGGATTCATTGGGTGTAGGTATGAGAATACTACTGTACCATCGTCACTAAATGCAACTGTAAGGATTGTATTTCCCTCTTGGTAAGCATAGTAGGTTGCGTTAAGGGTTGTAGTAGTGCCACCCTGCTCTTCATCATCCTCTGCTGTTGTGTTCACAAGCGTAATTGCGCATGCAGTGTCAGCAGATGTACCTGTTAGGCTAAACATACCAAATGTAACTATGTAGCTACCAGGAGCAAGTGTAAACTTGTCATCAACCTTTTCAATTGGTGTGTTGTTGCTATCAACTACGCCTGAAACGAATAGGTCGCCGTTGAATTGATATACGCCTGCTACTGTAATTGTAAGAGGTCTTGTAGCAGTGCCTGCTGTGATTTCATCTTGTGAGAAGTAAAGTGTGTTGTTACCTTCAACGATTGTTGTTGTGTAGTCGAAGTCTTCACCCTCGTCTCCACCACCAACCTCGCCTGCTGTGAAGGCAACGCCGATTGCGAAGATACCCTTCGCCTGAGCACCAACGTTAAATGTGAGTGTCTGACCTTGTGCAAGATCAACCTCGTAGTTAACTGCTTGTGCTACGTAGTATGGGTCAAATGGGTCTGTTACAGGTGCTGATGCATCTGCCACAAAGAAACCGAGATTTGCAGGAATTGTAAATGTGTATGTACCAGCCTCTGGTGCTGTGAATGTGTACTCGTCAACCCAAGTATTTGTATCTGTTACTACAACATACTTTGTATCTGCTGTATCAGCAGGTGGAACGAGTGCTTGCTCACCGATGTTGATTACGATTTCTCTTGTAACATCACCGATTTTGATTGTCATTGTGTATGAGCCATCATCCTTAGGGAAGAAGGCAATATATTGTCCACCCCAGCTAAAGTATGGATCCATTGTTGCAAGCTTGCCTGTGCTATTAGGATCGTTATTTACCCATGTAACACTGATATCATCTGTATTCAAGAATGAGAATGAGGATGTGATTGGGTATGGATCGCCAAGTACAAGGTATGTGTATACCTTTTCAGTAATTGTTACTGTGTCGCCAAGAAGAACCTTGTTATCGAAGCCGATTACTGAATATGTATCAGGGTCCTTAACTGCTGTACCAGAGTAAAGCTCGAAGCCTTGTGGTACAAGAGAAGCCTTTGGATAAATTGTTGAGTAGGTTCTCTCGCCTGAGGTTTGAGCTACTGTGTAGGTGTAGGTTGTTGCACTCTTTGTTGAAAGAAGTGTAACTGTGTTTGTATCAGGATCGTAGGAAAGGTCAACGTCAACGCCATCAAGGTTTCTGAAGGACTCAACCTCAAAGGTTGCGTTGTCGATTACGAAGTTAGCATCAACTGTAAACTCAGCGCTTACGTTGAAGTACTCAACATAGTATGAAACGATATCCTCGCCTGAGCCGTCCAATGATGTGTTACCCTCTGTTTTGTTTACAGTGAAGAAGCTATATGAGAATGCGTACTTGCCTGTTTCTGCATCGTAGCTTGTTTCAGGGTTAAGAACATTTACATTGAGAACGAGAATGTCGTAAAGGTTTGCAAGTGTTTGAGCAAGTGTAGAGTTATCGTCGTAGCCTGCTGAAAGAATGTTGCCAGGTGTGTAGTTGTAGCCGTTTAGCTTATGTGGATCGCCATCAACTGGGAACATCTTAAGCTCGTTGTTACGGCTTGCACCATCATAGTAAGGAATTTGAACTGCAAAGATTGTGCCATCTGCAAGTGTTTCCTGATAGTACTCGTCAACACCGATAAATGTGCCTGTCTTGTCGTAGGAGCCCCACTCAACGTAGGAATCCTCATTACCGAGAACGAAGAACACCTTGTTTGTCTTACCTGTCTCAAGTGCGTTACCTGAGCCGTAAACCATTTCGTCAGCAATTACAGTACCTGTAACTACCTTGTGGTTGTTAGCAACTGCTGCCTTGAGAACTGCAAGAAGGTCTGTTCTGTCAATTTCTCTTACCTTTGCGTTACAAACTGTACAGTAGCCTGCATCGTTAAGGTTGTGTGCTGCCTTGTCTGCAACCTCTACACTGTGCTCACAAAGAGCTGCATGCCAGTGGTTTTCAGCATCGCTTGACCACTCAGTTGCATAGTAGTGATTGTGAAGGTCGTTAATAACGTACTTACATACGTCACATTCGCCATCTCCGTTTTCGTCTGCATGCTTACCAATTTGGTCGCCTGCGATTATACATCCGCAGTTAGCGGTGTACCAGTGGTTTGTACAGTCAGCTGTCCAATCCTCTGCGTAGGTATGCTCGTGATCGTATTCGAACTTACATACGTCACAAATAGCATCCTTGTTGTCATCTACGTGCTGAAGCTTTCTTAGTGTAACGTCAGCACAATCACATGTTGCATCATACCAGTGTCCGCTTGCGTCCTTTGACCAATCGGCATCTGTTTTGAATGTATGAACATGAGTTTGTTGTCCCCCATTTGGGTCAACTGGATCTCCTGAGCCTTCATTGTTACATGCAGCCATTGCAACTACACCTAAGCAAAGAAGTAAGCAAAGAAGAATAGCTAATACTCTTTTCATAACAAAGAGCCTCCTTAAAATAAATTTTTTGTTTTCACAAAAACAAACAAAAATTAAGCTGGGGCACTCCTAAAAGCAGAAAAAATGGCTTTTAGAAATACTTACCATAATACCATTATAGCATACAAATATTTGCATTTCAATATGCATATAATATTTTTTTATCCAATTTCTTTCACAAAATTGATTATTTTGCGAATATAATTGATTAATTATTCATTGCTTTTCCTCATAATAGCAACAGCCAAATAGCCAGCCTGAGTCTCCTATGGCTTGGAAATATTTGTTGCTTATGAGCACATTCTCCTTGGTTCCACGTCCGTCCCAGAAGAATAGCTCCTTATTAGTGTAGGCAAGCAAGAAATCCTTGATATCCTTAGTAACAGGAACTACTCCGTCGGAGTTTACATAGGCTTGATAGCCCTCAAAGCCAATGAGCTTTTCGTCAATTCTGCGACACTCTGTGGCACATTTTGTACATTCCTTAGTACAAGCCCAGCCCACAGGGTCGGTTGAATCGTGACAAGGACAGGTGTCCACACAGTAGTAGGTTGCATTTGTGATTTTGCCAACGGTTGAAAGCTGTGTATAGCCCTCGATTAAGTGCTTGTAATTTACTCCATTTGCAGACAATGCAGCGTTTATAATCTCACCATTTGCATTGTACTCAATCCTATTGAAGTTAATATCAAGGAAGCGATTTGAGGTAGTTATATTTGCATAAAGAATAGGTCCGTAGCCATTTGTGTCGGCGTATTTTTCCTCGTCATAAAGATGATAGAAATCGTCGCCACCCATCGCCTTTTCCCATAGCTTTACTCTGCTTTCATCAAACACGTAGGTCAAGCCCTCATATTGATATTCTGGGTATGCGATTTTGTAATTATTACCATACTCGTGGTCATTTACGTCGAAATCTGTAAAATCGTAGGTTGGAATTGCCATTGTTTTACCTGTACCATTACCACTTGAGGGTAGCTCAAAGTCGCCATTACGCTTTACTGCAAAGGTAACTGTGATTGGGTACTTGTCGTTTTTGGACTCTGCCCTTACAACGAAGGTATAAACCGCCTGTCCACCTGCACTTATGTTTTCAGAGGCGATTTTTACCTCGTGAACAAAGTTTATAGTGTAGCTACCAATAGGACCACCGTCAGTGATGGTTTTTTCGTACGCCTTCCATTGAGAGCTTCCAATATAAACGTCAATATCGGGGTCAATATCGTCAGCTGTTACGTCTGCCCAGCTTTCAATTGAGTAGGTGCCCATGCCCTCTGGTGAGTATTGGAAGTAAATTCCGTCCTCAGCTGAGTTCAGGGTAGCACAATATACACCTGTTTTCCTAAAGGTATAGCAATCGTAAAGACCTGTGCCACCACCTGCCAATTGGTTCAGGGTGTAAAGATTTACTACTATACTTCTGTCGTCGTTGGTTGCCATATTTCCGTTTGGATTATAGGTGTATTCGTTAGGCACGTTTGTAAGAGTTACTCGGTAATCTCCGTCAAGACCGTCTATTCTTGCCACACCATTACTATCAAACTTCGCTGTATGAATACTGCTTCCGTCATTCCAATAGGCGTACATTTCCGTTCTTGGAGAATAGGGCACTCCGTCTGCATAAAGGGTAACTACAAAGTCGTCAGTTGGGTCCCCATTTAGTGTGGGTGGCACGTAGCTATCGTCAGTGCCGAGCTCATCGTCAACATCGCCCGTATTATTGCCGTTTTCGTTGTTACCACCTTGGTTTACGCCAACCTGATATTCTCCTAAGCAGGAGGTCAAGGAGAATATCATAATTGCTACTAATAATAAGGATAAAATCTTTTTTAGCATATTATCTCTTTTCCTTTCATTTCTTTACAGCTTTTCTTTTTGCTCTTAGCTTACGTATAAATACGTCGATTACAAAGAGCACCACTGCGATAATTAACAATGGAATTACAAAGCTTTGCTTATAGGTTGTAATTTTGGTTTCGTCGTTTTCAAGGCTTGGAATTTCATCAATTGAAATTGTGCCGTTGCCTCTTAAAAATTCATAGATGCTGAACTTATCGCACACAACAAACTCGTTATATTCAGCTGTATATGGAATATTAAAGCTTGTGCTGGTGGTAAAGACTTTATCATCGTAGGAATATTTAATGTCTATCGTGTAGGTGCCAATCTGACCTAAGTCAAGGGTGTAGTAATACTTTTTAGCATCAAAGGTAAGTGTTCTTGTAATCTTTCTTCCATTTGGATATATGATGTCAATTACCGTTGAGGCAGATGGATTCAGCACGCTTGGTACAATTTCTATATATGCTGAGTAGTCGTTTCTCTCCATATTTACTGTAAATGGGTAATTCACTCTTTCCTTAGGAGTGTTACTTGATAGCATATTGGAAACTATTGCCTCCTTAGTCTCGCTTGACCAAAGGGCTGTCCAGCTGGTGCTCAGGTTACTTGTAAAGCTTGCCACACGACCATTTCCGTGGGAACGATATGCGTAAAGTGGCACTGTTTCCTGATAGCCATTTGCCTTTTCATAGGTTATGGTAAGAGGTACAGTTGCATCATACTTTTCAAGTGAAATTATAAAGCCTGATACATTTGGCACTGTGCTAATACCACTAACTATTGGGTCGTTGTACTTAGAAATGCTTACGGTTGCTTCCTTTTCTATAACAACATCGCCAATATCCTCAGCCACCTGACCGAATACAACGCCTGCTACGTCCTCGGGACGAGATATTTTATAGCAGGGCTTTCCACCACCAGACAGGGCAATTTCGTTAAGGGTCTCGTAGCCACCGTCCCCCTCTGCCATAATGTAGGTACAGATTGAAGAAACTACTGCACCACCACCATAAAGCTTTTTAGAAATTTCAACGGCATCGTGCTCACTCCTGAAGCTAAAGCCATCGGATATAACCATTATCTGATTTTCAGTCAGGTTAAGTGCCTCAACGGTTTTCAGCGCCTCCTCAAGACCTAAGCCGATGTCCGTGCCATGTGCAGTTGTAAGCTTATTTATGTATTCAATCAGCTCCTCCTTGCACTCCTTAACCTTTTTAGGTGTTTGAACCTTTACGTCGCCTGAGAAGGTTACTAAGCATACGTAATCCTCGTCGTCAAGAACGGAGATTAGCTTAATTGCAGATTGCTTAGCGATTGTAAACTTAGATGCCATAAACATACTGTGAGATACGTCCAAAACAACAGTATAAAGACGGCCGTCTCTGTTGGTTGTTCCGTATTTTACAGGAAGCAATTCTGCAAATTTTTGGAAAATTGCATCGTCAGAGTTAGTTTGAAGCTCTAAGTTGCCTAATGTGATTAGGCTCTTTCCGTATTGGGAAATTACCATATCAAGAGAGTCAATAAAGGCATTTACGTTTTTGATGTTTCTTATATCAAGGCTTGAAATAACAAACTCGTCATATTCAACAAGCTCCTCAAGCTTAAAGGGCACTCTTGTGTTGCTACCTGTAACAACGTAGGAGTCAATGTCTGCCTTTTCGCCATATAAGGCTTGGACAAGGTTAGTGTCTGCTGGGTTGCCTGTTATTAGCAGGATTTTCTCCTGTCCCTCTACTGTGTGGGCGAAATATCTTACGTTGTTTACCTCTGAGGTGTCGCTATCGCTTGAAATTAGCACCTTATACTCATAGGTGTCGGATAGCTTAGTGTCAAGAGTTAATCTTGAGGTGGTAAGTCCCTTTTCAACTGATACAATTTTTTGTGTTATCTTTTCAAATTCAGCCCCATCCTCGCCCATTTTTCTTGAATAAAGCTCTAAAAGAACCTGTGCATTGGTGGTGGATTGAATAAGAATTTTTGATTCAGCATTACTTCCAAGATAAGAGGATTTTGGACTTTCAACCTCAAGGAGCTGAATTTCCTTGTCCGTATCAGTCAGAGTATTATCAAGGAAGATTGCATCAATTTGCACTCCATTTTCGCTCAATCTTTCAACACAGGAGGCAATGGTGCTTGCGTTTTCGTTTATGGTGTCATTTCCGTCTGTTATCAGAATGATTTTCTTTTGAGTGTCACCCTTGAAAAGACTCTCGGTAAAGTCAAGCGCCTTTGCTATGTTAGTTGCACTTGCATCAACACCTGAGTCCTTAACAGACACGATTTTTCTGCCAACAGGTGTGGTTATTATTTGGTTTTTGCCAAAGCATACAACACCCAATTTCGTTTTTTGTGGCAGATTTTGGCTTATTTCCTCTATGTACTCGTCAATTTTGTCAAGATTTTTTTCAGAGGAGTGAGAAACGTCAGCTACAACATAAATCGTTGTTTCTGTAAGCAACGTGGTCCTTGAAAGTCCTGCAATTGCAAGTGTAACCACAACTGTGATTGCTATGTGGAATACAAGTGAAAGTAGCCATGGGATTGACTTATTATCCTTGTTTCTTACTATGAAATAGGAGATTACTATTCCTGCAATAACGGGTATTGCAATTAGCAATAAATAGGGGTTATCGAAGCTGATATTTATCATACAAATATACCCCCCAATCCACAATAAATAGTATAGCAAGTAGAACGAAGAGTAAAACCAGTGGGTCGTATTCTCCGTCTATTCTTTCATATGTTGCCTGGCCTGCTAAGGAGAAATCTGCCTCGTTTATAGCAGGGGTGCTTTCGTCAGGATGAGCACATGAGTATAGCTTATAGCTGGTTTCATTGCTTGCAACTGTCATAAATACCGTATATGTGCCTACCTCATCTAAGGCAATTGTTGCAGTTGCACCATCGGTTTCGATATAAATATCCTTGCCCGAGGGGGACTGTGCCTTAAAATTGGTTGCGTTTGTAACTATGTTTACCAGTGCGTTTTCTCCTACGATATAGTTGGTTTTGTCAATTACATCTGGGAATGAGTATTCAAGTAGATTGCGCATAAGAATTACAAAATCCGTTGTTAGTGCAAAGTCGGAGTTATGTAAATCAAAGCCAAAAACTACCTGTCTGTTGCCTGTACCATTAGTACCTGCAAAGATAAGTGGATTTGAGTCGTAGCTAAAGAGTGTGTGGAAGCTGAGATACATTCCACTATATTTTACATAGTTGGTTATATAAATGTCGCTATTGCTAACACCTCTTAAAAGGTGTCTTACGTTTGTTGAGGTAGAGGTGGACTTATCAATTGTATCTCCATTTGGAATTTCCATTTTACCTCTTACGCCGAAGCCTGAATTTTCAATGCTTTCATCTGCGTTGATTAGCCAGGTTGCACCATCAGGCAATACGCTTGGCTCATAGGAGTCGAAGATATAAAGTCCGTACTTCTCTGTTTCAGTTTCGTATTGTGAGGGCTTAATTACCTTGATTTCAGAGTCAACTAAGGCATCTATTACTGCCTTAAAGAAGAAGCCTGTTTCACTAACTATCAAAACACTATAGCTCTTGTCGCTCTTTTTGTTATAGGTGGTTATTTGGTTATCAACCGAGTAGCCGTCTTGATTTTCTACTACAACGGAAAATTCAGAAAAGCTCTCACAGGGGGCTGAAATTTCGAACTTAGCGGGCGTGCCCTTTGTAACTGATTTAGTTATGGTTGACTTCTTTTCTCCGTCAATTACTAAATTCAAGATAAGGTCCTTGTCGCTATTGTAGGACACAGCATTTGCGCTTGCTGTAAGGGTGCCACCAACGTGGGAATATTCAACGTCGAAAACGCCATAGTTTTCAACATTCTCGTTGCCTACGTCGATTATCTCAATATTGTCGTGCTTTTCGTAATTTTTGTCGGTTACAAAATAGATTTTCGTTGAGGTGTTATTATCAAACACGTCCTGTGCAGTTTTCAAAAGATCGCTATGGGTTGCGTTTGTGTTTGTAACCTTAGCACTATCAACTAAGTCAATAGCAG
Organism: Clostridia bacterium; assembly: GCA_017473085.1. Lineage (GTDB taxonomy): Bacteria > Bacillota > Clostridia > Oscillospirales > CAG-272 > RGIG2000. The sequence goes on along the minus strand of JAFUNF010000021.1, from coordinate 85,480 downwards.
ACTTTTTGCTTGTTACTGAATCAAATACGCTTACGCTTTCGTTTGATACGCAAATCAAAGAGAAGGAGCTTCCGTCCCTTGCACTCTTCATTACCTTAACTATTTCGCCCTTAGCCTTATCAAAGCGAGTTGTACCATTTTCCTCAGTTGTCATACTGCTTGAAGAATCAAGCACGAAGCAATAGTTATGAGCAGAGTCAGGCAAAACAAACACAGGTCTTGCAATTGCTAAGGAGATTATCAAGACCATTAGCAATTGAAGAACAAGGCTGATAATGCCTGTCATACCACTAAGTGGATTTCTTCTTTTCAGAAATTTATCACTAAGTGCCCAAATATAAGTGGAGTTTACTGTTTGCTCGGTATATTTGCTTTGAAGTACGTAAATTAAAATAATAACGGGGATGCCAATAAGCCCAAGTAGTCCCAGAGGAAATAAAAAGCTCATTTTAAAACCTCCAAGTCCGTCATTTTTCCAAAGAACACATCAAAAAGCTTCTCGTAGCCAGGTACTAACATATAGAAGCCACCACGACTTTCGCAGTAATTTTTTATTCTGTTTACTACGAATTGTAGTGCCTCCTTGTATGCGTTGATACGGTCCTTGTCTATCTTTTTACGGAAGAAAAGTCCTGGGTTTTCCGAATCAAAAAGATGCATTTTTCCTCTGAACTGAGGATTTAGCTCATCACGAGATAAAACCTGTATGCAAAGTATATCACGTCGGCTCTCGGCAAGCTTATCGATTGCTCTTTCATAATCGTTGTCAGTAAGGAAGTCGGAGATAAGGATAGAATATCCGTCGCCACGTCCCACCTTGCTTGGCAAAATTGCCTCGCTGATAGATACATCGCTGTCAAATTCGATGTCATTTAGTCTGTTTATGTAGGTAAGGTATGAGTCCTTTCCTACCATGCCTGATATGACCTCCTCGATTTGATTACCACGGATTACGTATATAGAAACCTTATCCATTTCGCACACAGAAAGATAAGCAAAGGATGCGGCAATTCTGATTGCTTGGTCTGCCTTTTCCTCGCTATTGTGCTTCATAGAACGGCTTGCATCTATATAGATTTTTGTGTGCATTTGCCTTTCGTCAAGATAGAGCTTTTGATAAAGCTTATCAAAGCGTGCATATACATTCCAGTCGATTTTTGTCATATCGTCCCCTGGGACGTAATCACGATAGTCAGCAAATTCACAGGAGGAACCAAAATTCTTGGATTGGTGGTTACCACCAAACATACCGGCAATATTATTTCTCAGAAGCGATTGCAGAGCCTCAAGCTCTGAAAGAAACGCCTCGTCTATTACCATTTTCATCTATTTTTTAGTTTCCTTTTTTAGTTTCCTTAATAATCTTTTCGATAACGTCATCTACACCTAACTTTTCATTGATTGCAGTGTAGTTTATCTTAATTCTGTGTCTTAGTACAGGGTATGCAAGTGCATCAATATCCTCGTAGGCTACGTTGTAGCGACCACACATAAGAGCACGTACCTTTGCAGCAGTAATTAAGCCCTGTGCTGCACGTGGAGATGCACCATATTTTACGTACTTCTTGGCAGAGGCTGGGCTTGCTTGAAGCTCAGGGTGGGTATTAGATACGAGATTTACTGCGTAAAGGATTAGCTCGTCAACAACAGGCACGGTTGAGGCAAGCCTTCTCATTTCAAGAATTTCCTCGCCATTGATTACAGGCTCAGCTGTTTCTGCCATAGTAATCTGTGTCATCTTTACGATAGAAACAAGCTCCTCGTCAGATGGGAAGTTTACCATTAGCTTGAACATAAAACGGTCCATTTGTGCCTCAGGTAGTGGATATGTACCATCCTGCTCGATTGGGTTTTCAGTTGCAAGCACGAAGAATGGCTCCTCAATTTTGTAGGATTGGTTTGATACTGTTACCTTGTGCTCCTGCATTACCTCAAGCATAGCTGATTGGGTTTTTGGAGTTGCACGGTTAATTTCGTCGGCAAGCACCAGATTAGCAAAGATAGGTCCCTTTTTGAAGCTTGTTACCAGTCTTCCGTTTTCGTCCTTTTCAACGATGTTTGTACCGGTAACGTCCGATGGCATAAGGTCAGGGGTGAACTGAATTCTTGAGAATGGCAAGGACAAAACTCTACCTAACGAACGAACAAGTCTTGTCTTTCCAACACCTGGAATACCCTCAAGCAATACGTTACCACCTGCTACGATTGCAATTATTACGTTGTTGATTATATCTGCCTGACCTACTACGTCCTTGGCAAGCTCGCTTTTTACCTTCTCAACCTTTTGGCTGAACATCTGTACCTTTTCGATTTCTTGGTTGTTTATTACGTTACTCATCTATTTTTCCTCTCGTATTCTAATTATTCTCGTTTTCGCTTTCCTCTGGGACTTCCTCAAAGCCACCATATAGGATTTGGAAGTATTCCTCAAGTGCCTTCTTTTCCTCGTCGGTGTAATCGCCACTTGACAATCCACCGAACATTATGTCGTAGTACTTATCTAAGATTGTACCATATTCAACGTATTTGTTGGTAAAGGGGTCATAAACCTTGTCGTCACTACCATAGGTAGGTCCGCCACCGATTGCACCACCGCCTCCACCACCCTCGCCACTTGGTTGGTCAGAGTCAGTTGATTCGTAAAGCTCAGGGCGTTCAAGCTCAGGTGCCTTTACACCGAATATGCCTGCTAACTGGAGCATAGCATACTCGCCTGTTTGTGTGTTTATAGCGTTTTGGGAAAGTGCCTTGAAGATTTCAGGGCTTAAGGCAGAGATTGTTGCGTCTAACTCTCTTTGTGCCTTGGTATAACCATTTTTCTCAATAAAATCAGCAAGGACATAAAGTCCGTATATTCTTGTACCATCTGCATTACTTTCATTTACTGTGGAAAGTCGTGTAAGGACAAGCTTAAGCGGGTCTTCGTTTGGTATTTTTGAGCCTTGAAGGGCAAGGTCAATTCCTTGACTTGCAGACAAAAGAAGGGTTTTTACGTCTTCCTTCATTTTCTCCTCGTCGGGATTCTCGGTTGTTGAATCAATGTGAACGAAGCCTGTTCTGTAATCGGTCATTTTTTCAACAAATCTATCCCATTCGTCCTCTTTTGGCCATTCGTAATAGTTAAGCGCCTTTGCAAGAAGCCTACAAGTATCAATACCCGTTGACCACAAGGAGGTTATGACCTCGTAACCATAGGAGCTATCGCTGGTTTGCTTAAAAATCTCGTCCATAGCCTTTTCAATGGCTACGTCTCTTTGAGTTTCATTTTCTGCTACCTTTATTTCGTCGATAAAGGTTGTAAGTGCTGTAGCAATGCTTTCCTTGTAGGGACTGTCCATTTCTGAGGCACTTACATATTCAACAAGCTCCTCAAGTGCAAGTAATTGTAGCTCGGTAACCTTAAAGGGTGTTTCTGGTAGAGGTGGAGGTGGCTCCACAGGTGGTGGATTAAAAATAAAGGAGATACCAAAGGAGCCAATGCCGATTACGGCAACCAATATGTAAATCCAAATTTTCTTTAAGCCTAAGCCTACATCCTTAACCTCCATAAGCTTTTTGTCAGCATCCTGCCTTTGTAGGTCAATCATAGGACCACTTTGGTCGGCAAATGCAAGGCTTGTCTGTATTCTTTCGCTTAGTCCCTTTTCCTTGTCGAGCCTGATGGCTAAGGACTTGTCGCTTTGATTTAACAAAAGGTACACAAGCACGCCTACGCCTATAATCAAGCCCACGCCTATAAGACTTGATGCAACAGGCTGTAAGGCTACAAGCTCAAACCTGTATAGCAATAGCAAGACACCAATTGTAGGTAATCCCACAGCTAAGCCACACAAAAAAGCCTTAATCACACGAATAGCAAGTGCCTTTTGCTTAATTTTGTTGAAAAAATTGCCCATAAGAATCCTTTCGAATTTAATAGAATATAATTTATAAAATATAAATATAAATAAATAGTCAGAATAATTATATCAAAATATAGCTTTTAAGTCAATAATTTTTCTCAATTTGTCCAACCATTTTGCATAATGTTACAAAATATTCAATTTTGCCCTAACCACCCCCTTGAAGCAATCCAAAAAATCAAAAAAGTGGGCTTTTTGCCCACTTTCCTCAAAAACGCCCACCCAGTGTCGCATTTTTGCCTTTTTTATTACATTTTACCTCAAAGCTATAAATTCCACAAATTTACCACAGCCCCTCGCCTCTTAGCCCCAAAAACTATTACCCTGTGTCTATTTTAAGCAAAAAAACTCCTGTGGATATCCACAGGAGTTTTTTGTTAGTTATTATTTTCTCTGAATCTTTCAAGTGCTTGAATTTTTTCTCTTGTTACACTTGGTGGAACCTTATCAAAGGCTTTATTGAACATTTCTTTCGAAAGTGAGATTGGTTCTGAAAGCTTGTTTTCTTGAATATAAACAAGTGCTTGACGACAAGCCTCCTCGATAATTCCGTTTATGTCGGCAGGAGTGTAGTAAAACATTGGATAACCGTTTATATACTTCTGTCTTTTTATTAGCTCATTTGTAATATAATCTACTGTTACGTCTGTGTTCAATTTTATAGGCTTTTTGTTTTCAGGCACAGGCTTGCCCCATTTTGCTTCGGTATTGTCAACTCTTAGCTTTCTCTTTATTAATGCTCTTATTGCATCTGTATCTGGCGGTGTAACGTGTACTATATGAGAGAAACGCTTATAACGAAGATAAGCAGGGTCTATCTTTTCAGGACAGTTGGTTGCTGCCATTATGATTATTTTTCTTCTGTCAACACCAAATCCGTTCATTGCTTGCAAAAGCTCAGTTGTAACAGCTTCCTTTGCCTCGTTTGTGTCTGCTTTTCTTACACTAAATATTGACTCACATTCATCTATAAACAAAACTGCACCATCATCACAGGTATCAAGCTCTGCAAAAAGATTTCTTACAGACGCCTCGGATTCACCCACGTATGGCTTGAAAATGTCAGCAGGTGTTATTTTGTAAATAGGAAGTCCCATTTCATTTGCAACAGCCTCTGCAAACATACTTTTACCTGTACCAGGGGCACCATACATAAGCATGTTGCATCCACCCTCAACGTTGTAGTACTCTACAAGCTCATTATTCTTAAGCATAAACAAGAAGCTGTTTATAAGCTCCTTTACATTACTAAGACCTTGAATGTCCTCCATCTTTGTCTTTGGGCTTTCGCCAACTATTGCAGAGCCATATTCTCTTGCTCTTGCAGCAGCTGTCTTTTGAAGCTTTTCGTGTATTTTAATAGTTTCCTGACAGGTAGCCATTTCAGTTATCTTTTTCGCAAGACTAAATATCTTGTTATAAAGCTTTCTTATCTCCACCTTTTCTTCAGGAGACATTTGCTTACTGTCTTTTTTCTTTTTTATTATTTCGTCCTTTAGTCTAAGACATTCGGCTATGTTTGCTTGAAGCTCGGTATTTTGCTCGTCACGTCTTCTGTTTTTCTCGTCAACAGCATCGTAACCATTGTTGTCTGTTCTATTTACCTTTCCCATTTGTTTGCCTCCGTTTTTTGTTAGTTATGAGATATTCTCTGTGTGTTACTGGCGTAGCACACAGAGATCCTCAAAAATGCTTTGATTAGATGCCTCCGTATGGATCGTCTCTGTTACCGTCGTCTCCATCGTCTGACTTCTTTTCCTTAGGTTCTAAAGGTTTTTTGGGTTCATAATCTATGCCTGCATCCTTAAGCATGTCAAGTGCACTTGGAGTAAGCCCAGAGCCAGACTCCTGAAAATTATCCACGTCCCTTTTGCTCTTCTTGTTCATTTTACCCATAGAGCTACCTAATGTCTTGTTAAAGCCACTCATAAAGCTCAGCATTTTAGGCAGAACATTGATAGTTTGTTGCATTCTTGAAAAGCGTCTGCGAATAGATCTTCCCATTCTGTTTACCTTTATTGACATTTTGAAGGAAGAAAATGCACCTGGGTCCTCCTTGATTTGACCATCAATTATCAAATCAATTACCTTGAAAACATCCTCTACAATACCAAGAGTAGTGCTTAGTGTCTCAAAGGCTATTTGAACAACTCTAACCTCTTGAATGAGTTCTTTGAATTGTGCAATCATATTAATTACACTAATTATAGTTTCTCTGAGCACGCTTTTATTTGCGCTATGAGATTCCTCAATACCCTTTAGCCTTTCCACTAAATCAGCCAATCTTTCGTCTGATTCTTTTTCCTTGTCCTCAATTTTAGCTAAAAGAAGTGCTTTTTCATCTATGTGAATTTTTCCGTCGTTCATCGGTCTTGCACCAAGTGGTGCTTTTTGTTCTTTTTTCATAGTTTTTCTCCTATTATTCTGTGATAAATGCTTGAATTGCGTTCTTTAGTGCCTTTAGCTCTGCCTCACGATTGAAATACCAGTCGTGGATATACATTCTGTGAAGCTTCCAGCCACGTGCTTCAAGGGTTTCAGGATAGTTAACCCAAGTGTCTGTGTATCTTTCTCCGTCTGTTATATCAGTTTCGCAGAATATACCAAGGTCGGCATGGGTCTTGTCCTTATTCAGAATTACAATTGGAATTCTCAAGGATTTTTCTGTTACACCATAACCATAAACTATTCTATCCTCGTCAGCAATAAGCTCAGTAATTGCTTTCTTAACGCTCAGAGCAAATTCGTCAACCTTGTCCTTATTAGAAACAAATTTTGGTTGTGCTTCTTCATCTCTGCTACCCAAGGATTCAAGCATTTCGAGATACTCGCGAAGGTGAGAAAGTGTTGGCTTTGTAATTTCGTGTGAGTGAACTGAGTGAACAAACGTCAAGGACTTAATTGCACGAGTTACAGCTACGTTGAATATTCTTTCACCAAGTCGCTCGCCATTATCAGTTCTGTTGAGCATACCAAAGCTTTGCTTAACCTTACCATCAGCCTCTCTCTTACAGTAAGTCAAGGAGATGATTAAATGCTCAATTTCCTGACCCTGTACCGCATCAACGGCTGTGATGAAATAAGTCTTGTCTGGATTATCTCTTGTGTTTGTTCTCGCCTTCTTTATCTTGTCTCTTACTGGGCTTCTATCTATGAGCCTTGCGATACTCTCAAGCTGTTTTTGACCAAATACTACTATACCAAGCGATTCACGAAGCATCTGTGCATCCTCGTCGAAGTAAGTATCGAAATGTTGTTCTATAAGCTCTACAACCTTTCTTGCCTCAATGACGTTTACGCTATCTATGTGTCCACCATCAACAAATACATCTACCAAGCCACGTCCATCCTCTTCAGGATTTGCAGTTGGGAATGTTGTCATGCTTTCATAGTATCTCTTTTGTGAGTATGCAATCAAGGATTCATTTCTACTACGATAGTGACATAGCAATTCAGCAGTAGCAATAGACTTATTCTTAATGGCAAGGTCAAGGATTGAATCTGCCTGTGACATATTGCTACCCTCTTCCTCATCGTCCTCCTTGCGTGGTGCATTATCCTTTCTTTGGAAGTAGTTAATTGGTGGCATTTGGTTTTGGTCACCTACTAAAACTACCTGCTTTGCACGAATAGCACAAGGCAAAATTTCTCTTGCGTGAAGCTGAGATGCCTCGTCAACAATTAGCACATCATAATCGAAATATTCCTGTGGCTTCATAAATACACTTACAGAGTATGGAGACAATACCATACATCTTGCAAGAGAAAGTATAGCATTAGCGTTTTCCTTAAAGAATACTCTTGCACTTATATTAGATGGCTTTTCATTGTTAAGAAATGCATATTTTGGCGACGTCTTGTCCTTAATGCTCAGCTTATGAGCAATATATTTAGCTTGACCTCTTGCAAGCATTGTGCTTGCAGAAATAAGGTTTTTCTCCATTGCTCTTAGCTTGGTGCCATCATAAACAGCATTGCCCTGCTTTGTTAACGCACCCTCTCTATCAATAGTGCATGCATTAAAGTATGCATATTCAAGAAGCTGTGTCATATTTAACTCGCCTCTTTTTGGAAGTGGAGACTTTCCTGTTGCAAAATATTCAAGGAATGCCTTAAAGCATCCGTGAGTATCCTCGTTCATTGTTTGCTTTAGCTGTTGACAGGCGTTACTGATTCTTGCATCTGCAATATCCTCAATAAAGCGATCTATATCAGCAAGAGTTAAGCTCTCTATGTCGGTATATTTAGGATTAAGCTCGTATTCAAGAGCAAATTCCTTTAACGCAACCAAACCATTTAAAACGTTTTCATTTTCCTTTATAAACCTGCAAATTGTATCAACTCTTGTCTGATTGTACGTAAAGTATTCAGTAAGCTTTCTTAGAGCAATTATCGTATTTGGCTCCTCTAAGTCCTTAAGCTCCTTGTTCGCAAGTCCCAGTTCCTTACATGCTAAGTTATAAAGGTCCTCAATTCTTGCTCTTTCAAGTGCACAAATCAAATAGCTTGAAAGCTCATTTGCATTTTTATCGTTAAGTTCGTCATCTATTCTCTCAAGGGAAGAGCTTATCATACCTCTTGCCTTTTCCATAAGAACAGCTTCCTCTAAAAGATTGTTGAGAATTATCTTTTTTGAAGCCTTATCGCCACCGACGCTAATGAAGGACTCTACCTTGATTACATCCTCCTCAGTAACCTCATCACCGAACATTTCAACAAAGCGATTGAACACGCTCTGCTTTTCCTTTTCCGTAATCTTTTGCTTTTCATAAAGCTGACAAGCCTTAGTTACCTCGTTGATTGAAGGTGTCTTATTGATAGGAAGTCGTGCAATTTCCTCGTAAGCCTTTTTAGCCTTACTATCAAAAATGCCGAATTTTTGAATGTCCTTTTGAGCATACTTGGCAAGAGTTTCAAAATGCTTTTCGAGAAGCTCACGACGAGTATCTCTTTGCTTTCCTACAACAACGATAAGCTTGTCAATTTCTTCGTCGATTTCTTCGAGCTCCTTGTTCTTTTCGCTATATCTCTCGAATACATCTAAAACGATGTCGCAGGAGTCGGAAACTGCAAGGTTCATCTTTTCGATAGAGCCTTTTATTTCACGAAGCTCTCTTACACTCTTCTTTGACTTAGCCTTATCTTTAAGCTGTTCAATTGCCTTTTTAACGCCCTCCTCATCCTGACAGGATAGAGTTAGCTTATAGTTAATTGCTTTAGTAAGATAATCGTCAAGGCTCGTGTCCATATAGAACTCCATTGTCTTTTCCTCAAGTGACTGAAGCAGTGATGGACGAATGTTGCCTACAATAATTTTATTAATTTCCTCTTTGCTGAACTCAGCCTCAATAATTGACATAAACAAGGAAAGTGGTAGTGTGTCGTCCTTGTCCTTAATACCCAGTTCGTCAAGAAATTCTCTAATCCTTTTCGAAATAACCTCAAGTCCACTTACTACCCTCTTGATTTCGTTTTCAATCATCAATGGAGTAACCTTAGCCTCAGCATCATACCAAGGACTATCAACAGCTATTTTTTGACCGTTGTTTGCTATATGGTTTAGATTAGTTTCGCAAAGAGCTGTGGCACTGTGCATTTTGTCGTAATCCTCAACTGTTATTCTTGAGGTTCTTCCAATAAATGCACCTCTTAGCTGTGGGTCGCCGTCATACTTCAATGCCTTGTTGATTGTAGAATAGAAGGCATGACCTGAAACGGGATCGGGATTTGTAAAGTAGTATTCCTTATAGCTATTGAGATAGTTGACAGCCTCGTCACGCCTATTTCTATAGCCTTGAATTTCATGTAAAAGAAGATTTTCATCCTTAACAGGCTCTGCATCTCTTGCCCTTCTTAGGGAGTTTGTCAGGTCAACAACGCTGAAGTTTGCTGCCTCTGCCTCGCTTTCACAGAAAAGCTCCAGCACAAATGGTCTTAAGCACTCAGGTAGCTTATTACATACCTCTGCAAGTGCTGAGGTTTTAGCAGAAACGAACATTACCCTTTTACCTGCACCCATAAGCGATGCTATAAGGTTAGCAATCGTAAGTGTTTTACCTGTACCTGGAGGGCCCTTAATTATTATATCATCATTGTTTACTGCTCTTGCAAGAATTTTCTCCTGAACAGTATCAGCTGGCAATGTGATAAGTGGCTTTTCGATTTGCTCGTTATCTATTCTTGCAACATTTGAAAATAGCTTTTCTATCATTTGGCTATCCTCAAGCTGCTTTTGATGGTTTACAAGGTCATAGTACATAGCTATATCAAGACTGTTAAAGCTTGAAATAGCCACACTATTATTTAGTAGCTTAAATTCTCTTCTTGAATCTCTGAAATTTTCACCGATATATGTATTTACACTCGAAAAATAATCTACAATATCAAGAGCATTTATATCTACTGAGCCCTCAACAAGTCTTGGTCTTGGGAATTTTGTCGCAAGCTCCTCATTATACACACGATTAATTTTTTCAATAAGACAAGGGTTTAATCTTATGTCATCTGCTACAAAATCAATCATAACAGGCATTAGTCCCACTGCACGAACAAGCTTAATTGGGAAAATTAAGAGTGGGGTTGTTATGCTAATTGTCTTTTGATTATCATTAGGGTCTGGTACATCCCATTTTATTGCACCAACAGACATAAACAAGGAGTTTACGCCCTTTTGCTTAAGCTCTGCTAAGGAGTTGTTTGCAAGCTTATTTAATAGTCTAAGCTTTGTGTCATTGTCTGCTCCTTCGTTTCTGTAAATGGTCCAATCAAGCACGTTAATTTCATCAACGTTACCAACAGTCCCCTGTAAGGAGCTATCACGAAGTGCGGTAATTGCGGGCTTACCATATCTATCCTTTATTCTTGATACAATACGATCATAAAGCTTGTCTTGATTTGACCTACTATCACTTATATCAATAGTGATATAGGTAGTCTTACCATTTCCGTAAAGGTCCATCATACGATTATTGGCTTCCTCGTTTACGTGAAGGAACTCTACTATGTATTTTTTGATAATGTCATTCTTATTCATCGTTTTTTCTCCTGTTTAGAGTAATTTTAGGCTTGACCAATGCTTTGATAAGCCGTCCATTGCCTCTGAGGCAAATACACGAGCATCCACCTCATAGCCTTGAATTTCATATGCTGTTTGGTTCTCATCTATTGATATATATTTTTGACCACAGGATGCCCATTCAGCCACTCTTTGCTCGTTTACCATAAGCTCGCTCGCGTACCATCTCTTCCAGCCTCCGTGGATTGCAGTATGCTGAAATGCGTGGAACATTTCGTGGCAAACAGCATCAGCAAGCCAGCTATAATTGTTAAGTGATGCTTCAGAATAAACTATCTGCTTTCCACCACCAGAACAATATGCACCAGCCTTACCCTCAATGCTTTTAATAACAACCTCTGGGTCGTATTGAGTATTGAGAAGCTTTGCAACTGTCTTATTAGCTATTGATAATCTGTAAAGCTGGTCTTCTCTTGACAGCTCCTTCCATACAGATGCATCGTCTCCACAAAGCAAGCAATAATTTACAGCAAGTCCACACTTCGCAGGAAGCAAGATATTTTCCATATCTATTATCATTTTTAGGTTTTGTGGATTGAGTATTCTTTTTGTATCGTAATCATATCCACCAAAGTCCCTCCTTGGCTCGAAGCTTTTGTCCTCAAAGCAATCGAAGGATATACCCCAGCTTGAATCTACAAGCTGAGCTTGACTCTTCAGGTTCATAATATAGGTTAAAATTTTACTGTAATTCTCAAGGGACCTTTGCTCAGCAAGCTCTGTATAATCGAAGGTGTAATCCTCCTTAAGCTTTTGAATTACCTCGTTTACTCCTAAGTATCCAAGATATGCACAGCACTTTTTAATAAAAATTTCATCAATTTCACGCACACTTGCGTCCTTTATTGCATCCACAGTTGCTCTGAAGGATGGAAGCTTTAGGTACATATAATATATGTCATATGCCTTAGGAAGTGCGTCCTCTATCTCTTGCCAAAGAGATAGTGTGCTATTATAATCATGAATAAACACACCTATTCCCTTTTTGCTACATGCTATCTTGTAAAGTGCCCTTAGAATTGAGGGCTTGTTGTCGTCGTGGTACATAGCAAGTCCTGTAATCGCTAAGACGTCAGCAGTTGTGCCTAAATACTCAAATATAGCATTTATATCGCTCTCAGGACAACCACCAAAAACCTTTGAATTAATATCAATAGCAGTTGCACGAGCGCCGTTTTGTCTTGCATAAGAGTATGCAAGGAAGGAGAACTCATCCTTAAATGGTGTTAGCACTAACATCATTTTGTTATTGTTGTTTGACACGGTTGGAGAAAAGCTGTACCCAGTTTTCCATTCACTTGGAAGACTATTTATTATCCCGTTTATTCTTTCGTTTATTCTGTCAGAGGTAAGTCTTTTGTGTATTCCCTCAGCCTCCTCAATTAAGCTATCTATAAATTCACGTGTTTCTGCACGTATGTCAAGAAAAGAAACTCCTACAAAAACGTCTGCCTCGCTTGGCAACATATCACATTCCTTGTAAAGCTCGCTATATTGCTCCTTAGCTTTTGTAATAATGCTTTCGTTGTTTCTTCCTCTATCGTTCAGATAACTGGAGCTTATTTTCATGCTTTGTGTATATATCCATTGAAGACTGGTAATTAAATTTTTAACGCGTACAGCAAGTGCTGAGGTTTTGCTAAAGCCCTTTTCGTTTGCAGAGCCCTCAAGCTCTGCAAGCTTTTCCAAGGACCACTCAATATTACACTCAAGATTGTCCTTTATTGCGTCGAGTGCTATTCTTTTTATACCTATACGAATACTTAATCCGTTTGCGTTGGTAATTAGCTCTGCATATTTTCCCTCAGGGTCCTTAGCCTTGATAATCGGACTAAGACTCTTGTGTGCAATGATAAGCTCATCCTTGTCAACGGAATTATGATAAGTATCGTTTGCCTTGTTAAGTATTCTTTCGAATTTACTCGTAAAATCAATCATTGGATTTTCTACCTTTCTTCCAAGGGGCAAGCTTGCCCCTTGGAAAATAATTTTTTAGTTTTCTTCGCCTACATTTCCAGAATTAGGTATACGCTTCTTAGCAAGTCCAGATTTTTGACCCATTAGTGGATCCTCCTGACCATTATTCTGCATATACTTTTCATTTCTCTTCTTGTTAAGGTTTTCAAGGTAAGTACGATCTCTTTCTGCATTTTTCTCGCCAGCATTGTTAAGATCACCCTCTCCACGTAGCTCGTTCATTGCCTTCTCGTACTCTGCACGCTCATGCTCTCTTTTCTTGCGCGACTCTTCTCTATCCTTTTGTCTTTGAAGACGTCTTTCAGCCTTCTTTAAATTGTAAGCGTGTCTTGCCTCGGCATGTTTTTGATTGCTTCTTACGGTTTCCTTGTTCAAGTCGTCCATAATTTTTCTAAATCTATCACTAACCTCAGCAACTCTTTCGCTTTTTTGTCTGTATGAATCGATTAATGCCTTAATCTTCATACTGATTACAATGCTTTGCTCGTTGCTAAGAGTGTTAACTGACTGTAAAAGGGTGATAATTTCTGCGTAGTTGATATCCTGTCCCTCTTTGAACATAGCAACTATTTCAGTTATCAAGCCAAGGCGGGAGCTTTTATCCTTACATCTACGCATTTCGTCTATTGGACGCATTATGTCACGCATATTCTCAATTTCCATCTCGTCGGCATCAAGGGTATCCTCAAGGTCCATAATTTCGTCCTCGATATAATACATTCTATCCTTTAGCTTTCTTGACTCTCTTATATGCTGATCAACTGTAATCAATCCATCTATTGCATTCTCGTCAAGCTCATCAAGCTGTTGAATTATTCTTTGCCTCTCATCTTCCTTTTCGTTGATTTGATTTTCGGTTGGCTCACTTAGCTTCTCATATTTTTCCATAAACTCATTTACAACATTAAAGAAGGTGCTTACGAGTCTTTCAACAGGCTCATACTCCTTTGCGAAGCTGATTGCATCGTTATAGACAATTGGTGTTGGCTCATCAATTCTATCCTTGTTCTTAGGAATTGAGTTAAGATTTGCCCACTCACCTTGTATTACTTCAAGAGCATTTTCAAGCTCTGTATTATCACAATAGATATCCACAATTGCCTTTTCTCTTAAGTTTCCAATTGCCATAGCTACCTTTTCGTAGCACTTCTCAGCATTTACAGAGAAGCCATCACAGATGGTGGTATTGAGCTGAACTCTCATCTTGTAAAGAATTTCCATTGCATTTTTGTATATACGAGAATCAATCCTATTCTTTATCTCTTGAGTCTTTCTTAAGCAAAGCATTGTGTCCTTGATATATTTGTCAAGTGATACAATTTGGTTCTTTTCGTCAGGTGGAATCTGATATTTTTCTTGTATCCTATCCACAACTCTGTCAATTGCCTCAACAGTCTTATCTATTTCCTTGGAATTGAATTGCATCTTTCTTTCCAAAACATTGATAAGTGAAATAAGCTTCTTGATATCCTTTTTATAGGAATTGTCCTTGAATATGAGAAATACCTTCTTATCCTCATACATACGAGCCATCATAATGCGACGAACAACATTATATGCATTTCTTACAACTGACTCAATATCACGATTGTTCTTGTAATTATCGTCATTGCCGATTGGATTAACACCTATTTTTTTAGTGTATACTCCTATTTTATCCTTAATCTCGCTAAGCTCGATGCCGTCTTTTATATCCCTGTCCTCATATTTTTCAAGTTGCATCTGTGAAGCTATTACCTCTCTTTCAGGGGTTACGTTTTTCTGCTCAGGCTCTTTAAAATTCATGTTATCCATAATTTTTTCTCCTTTTATAAATAGTTTTATCAATGAATTTCTGAAATGCGTTCTATTATTTTTTCTATTGCCTTAATTGGATCCTTCTCTTTTGCAAGAATTAAATCATCAGTTGTAAAGCTATACTCGCTATATGCACTACTCTTACTGAGACTATCAAGAATCTTCGAGTTATTGTTCTCAATTTGTTTCAAAATATCGTCTAACTCTCTGTTTATGCTCTTTTTACCACATGCCTTCAGCATCTTTGCCATGTCAATTGCTATAATAGTAAAGTAAATATCGATATCGGTTCTTTCGGTTAACTCTTTACCATGTTCATTGTTATAGTCGCTCATGGCTACAAAGCCTCTTTTGTTATTTAAGAAGGTAATTGGATTTTTATGTATGTCATCCTTCTCCATAGCACCTGCATATATCAACAAGCCCTCTTTTTTTATTGCATTTCCAAAGTGAATCTCTTCTCCTTTTCTAACAATCTTACGCTTATAATCACAAAGATCACAAAAGGCTTCCTTTGTCACGTTAGCCACAAGCATAAAGAACTTACTTTTATCTGCTACAATATCCAAAATCAAATCTGTTATTTTCTCTAAGCCAATAATATTTGGTTTTTTAGGTGCATCATTATTGTAAGTATCTTTCGTGGACTCAATTAACGATTTTTCTACCTTGCTTATCATCTTGGGGTAGCTTGAGGATATTTCATCTAATTTCTTTAATGCGCCCTTTACAATGCTGATGGTTTCATCATTTTTGAATCGGTGTGGAGTGTTTTTTAAGAGTCTTAAGATTCCAATACACGCCTTATGCTGTATTTCATATTTCTCTCTTGTTTCCATTTGTGATACAGTAGATAGCCTTTCGTTGTCACTGCTATAACACTTAAACGAATTGTCCTTTTCTTCATTCAAGCCAACTGTTTCATAAAGAGTCAATGCTTTCTTCCATGAAACCGTTTTGTCGTTGGTATCCTTTACGTAACCATTTTCATAGAACAACGCATGTAAGTTAAGTGCATATGGGTCGTGAAGAATTAAGCCAGCATGCTTATTCTTTTCCACTGCTCTTTCAAGGGCTTCCTCTTTTTTCTTGAATCCAAAACGGGCGAACCCTTCTAAAAGATACCCTTCCTTGAAAAGTCTTTCAGCTTGGGCATAGAAGGATCTGCTCTCGGGAGTAATTTTTAAAATTGTATTTTTGCTGGGAAATGTTCCCTTATGACAATGTGGACAACACTCAACACCTAAAAAGCTTGTTAGTGTTTGTGAGTATGGCTTCCCACAGCTTGAGCAATTATTCATCTGTTCCTCCTTGTCCTACTCTTGGTCAGGGGCGCTTACTACCTGATTGATAGTAAGCGTGCCGTTTGCCAAAATGATATTATAGTTTTGGTCATTGATTACTGTCTTTGAGAGCTCGATTGTGTAGCTTCCTACCTCGATAGCACCGATTGCATCGCCTATTAAGTTGATTTCTACTACATCACTTAGCTCCTCGCCTTGAGCTAAGCCCTCATGGTCGTATGTAAGCCTTTCGTCAAAGCTATTTCCTGTATAATCAACGGTTAGATTATTGGCTGTTATTGTCAGGTCCTTTTTATTGATTACATAGGTTAATTCCTTGTCGGATTGGTCGATTGTATAATTTGTATCGTTTAATGTAATTATTGCAACATAGGTGCCTGCATTTACAGAATCTGTTATGGCTTCCGTGCCAGCCTCCTTATATTCAACTGTTACATCAACATTATTATTGTTTATACCTGTAACTGTTACGCTTGGCTTTTGAGATGCTCCATTGTAGGTATATGGCTCACTGTAATCCCAGCTTACACTTACCTGTGCTACTGTAATTTTAAATTCCTCAGTGTAGCTGTCAAGCACATAGTTACTATCGTTTAGTGTGATTTTTGCTACATATTCACCTACATTGATTGCATCAAGTCCATCAACTGTTGAAACAGTAAAGTCAACTGATACGCCACCAACTCCCTTTACAGTTGCGGTTGGAAACTGTTTTTCGCCTGTGTAGGTAAGGGTTGTCTCGCCCCATTCTACACTTGCTGTGGCAGGTGTAATCTCAAAGCTTATACTCTTGTCGTCCTCTTTGATGCAGTAATTCTGTTGGTCGATTACATTCTTAATTGATACAGTTGCTGTGTAGTTATTTCCTACATTTACCTCAGCACCTGATACCAAGGACTCAACTACTGTATCATTTACACCCTTAAGTGTTACTGATGGTGCAAATGATTCCTTGTTGTAGGTGTGAGTTGTATTGCCCCATTCAACACTTAACTCAGCTTGCTCAATCTTGAAATCTATTTCATTGTTATCAAGCTTATAGTTGTTATTTTTAAGAGTAACAACTGCTACATAATCCCCTACGTTGATTGCATCAAGTCCGTCCTTGGTTGCAACACTGTATTCAACTGTCTCGCCCTTAGCTCCCATAAATACGAATGAAGGAAGCTGAGCCTTGTCATTATATGTAAGTGTTGTATTTTTAAAGGCTGGAGTGATGGATTTTTGTGTAATTGTAAAGTCCTTGATGTAATTGTCAAGCACATAGTTACTATCGTTTAGTGTGATTTTCGCCACATAGTCACCTACGTTGATTGCATCAAGTCCGTCATCTGTTGAAAGAGTAAAGTCAACCAATACGCCACCAACTCCCTTTACAGTAGCTGTTGGAAGCTGTTTTTCGCCTGTGTAGATAAGGGTTGTCTCGCCCCATTCTGCGCTTGCTGTGGCTGGTGTAATTTCAAGTGAAATATTGTAGCTACCTATCTTGTAGTTATCGTTAGTCAGCTCAATTTCTACACTGTATGTGCCAACGTTTATAGCGGTTACTCTTTGATTATTTTGTATTGCATAGGCATTGAAGCTTACGCTTTCATACTCGCCACTCTCAAGCAAAGCTCCATCAATTTTGATTGTAGGAAGCTTTTCGGTTGTATCAAATACAAAGCTATTATTTGTAGCAGTAACACTTGCAGTTGCCTTACTAATTACAAGCTTACCATTTATAAGCACAACATCATAGTTGGCTCTCTTTTCTCCACTGGTCGCTGTCATTTGAATTGGATATTCGCCTGCGTCAATTGCATCCTTTGCAACAGAGCCAAATTCAATTTTGCTAATTACCTCTTCAAAGGTATCGTTTGTACCTAACCCTTGGTATGTATAGGTAAAGTCTGTATATACCTTACTATCATAGGTCTTTGTCTTGTCCTCTGCTGTAATTGTAAGTGTCCTTGGATTGATTACGTAGTCAAGGCTCAAGTCCTCTTGTGCAATATAGTAGTTTTGTATGTCAAGTGTATTCTTAAGTGCAATTTCTGCCTTGTAGTCCTGACCTACGTTTGTCATTGCACCTGTCAGCACAAGCTCAAGTGCATTTTGGCTAACACCTGTTATGCTTACGCTTGGGTGTTGCTCTTGGCTTGTATAGGTAAGCATGCCACTTCCCCATTTAACATTAGCTCTTGCTTGAGCAATTGTTACACGTTGACCCTGTTGATATGTAATTTCATAGTTTCCAAAGTCGGCGCCTTGACTCTTTGCTGATAGCTCAATTACGTAATCGCCTACGTTTTGTGCGTTAGCAACGGAGTCGCCATAGTAAAGCTGTGCAATTACACTTGTTAGTGTGTCGTTACCTAAAAGTCCATCGCATTTAACATCAAGCACATCGTCAAAGATTTTGCCATCGTAGACTACTTCCTTGCTTGCTACATTTACCAAAAGTGGAGCCTTTGTTATTTGGAAATCACAGCTTGATGTACTGCTTGAAATATCATAGTTTTGGAAGTTTTCGCTTACTACTACTGTGTAGCCTGCACCTACATTCCTTTCCAAGCCGTTGTATTCGATTTGCGTTAAATCTAAGGTATCATTCTCGCAAAGTGAGTTACTCTCAAAGCCTGTAATTTCAGGTGCTTGGTCGGTGTCATTATATTGAAGAGTTGAGTTGCTCCAATATGCGTTTATAACCTTAGGTGAAATTGTATAATCCTGTGAAATATTGTTAATTGAATAGTTTAATTTGTCAATATCGTTTACAAGCTCAACGTATGCAGTGTAGTCGCCTACGTTTATGCTATCACTAATAATTTTAGTTGGAAGAGCTTGACTAACGCCATTAACTAACACACTTGGTGCATTTTGCTTACCTGTGTAAATAAGGCTTGTGTTAGTCCATATTGCATCAACCCTGCACCTTGCAATTTTCAATTCCTGTGTAGCATTGATTATGGTATAAAGCTGTTTCAAGTCCTCATCGGCAAAGGAAACCTGCATCCTGTATATACCTGCATTTACAGGAGTAATCACCTTCTCGCCAGTGCCATCAAATATATCGGTTACAACGATTGAGGAATCCTCAAATGCCATAGAGCTATCAGAAACGATTGCGCTCACGGAATGTGCATTCTCATTATAGATTGCATTTTCTGGTATTGTCCAGTTAGCCTCCACCTTCTTCTTATTTACCAATATTGAAATTTCTTGTGTTGCTTCAGCTGTTAGCGCTGTTTTTTCATCGTCAATGTAAACTCTGAAGGTGTATGTGTCTGAATCAGCTGGATTGGGACGAGCCTTTGTAAAAACGTTATTATTACCAATTAAGGCATCACTTCCTACAAGCTGATATTTTAAATTGTGAACAGATTCGGCATTAATTGTCAATGAAAGTAATTCATCTCCATAGGTATATGTTTTACTTCCATCTATGCCTGTGATTTTAGGTGTGTGAATAGTCCAGTTAGGTACTATTGTTGTATTGCTTTTACTCGTTAAGGACTCTTGCAGTGTCTCATTAGATAGAGCGTTGCCATCTACCTTATATTCAACGTCAAAGCCCTCTCTTTTAACAAGATTGTTAATGCTTGCAATATATGTTGAAATCTGATTGTCCTTTACAAGCTTACCCTTGTCAGTATCCTTTACAATTGTGCTTAGCTCCTGTGGTACTTCGTATTTCTCATCATTTCCACTTGTTACCTCAATTAGGAACACTCTTCCAAAGGAAAGTGGTAAAACATCAATGCTTGAATTTACTGTCACACCATCAAGATATTTATTATCATCTATCATTGGAGAGCTTAGGTAGTAGCCAACGCCCTGATAATATGAGGCTAACACTTCTTCCTCTGTATCTGCATCAACAAAGGAAAGATATGAAACATCGCTAATATAATTTTCTAAGCTGAATATGCTTCCCTTATCAAGTATTATCGTTGGAAAAGGCTTTTTTCTTGCCATTTCAGGGAAATTATCAAAATTATAATTAAAGCTTACAACAGCCTTATCCTCTGGACAAGAAATATAGGTAACTTGATTACAAAGCTCCATTGCTGACTTTGAATTTAGCTCAATTGAAGCGTTAAATAGAATCTCCCTGTAATAATCCATTAGCTCAAGATGAACTTGAATTTGTGGAGCATTCTGAAGCTCTGTGGAAAGTGCCTCTATATTTTCTACCTTGAGCTCCTTGTTGTTTTCTACTACAATCTTCTTTATTGCTCTCTTTGAAAATACCTCTGCACAAATGCTGGTAACATCCTTGCCATCAAAGGCTTCAGGAATTACTACTGTATCTCCACGTCCGTATAGAATGTCCTTTACCTCGTATGTATTGTCCTCGTTTTTCTCATAAACAAGAACCATTTCATTATCAAACAAGCCTATGTTTTGTCCGAAAAAGCCAAAGATACAGGTATATAAGATGGATGCAACAGAAGCCAACGTTGCTATTATTACAAAAGCGACTCCTGTCCTTTTTTTGCTTTTATCTATCTTGTTTGTGGCATATGCTACTATGCCGTAGCATGCAATAGCAAATAGATGTGTAATGATATGTACTATATATGCAGGCGTGCTCATAGTAACATCCACATTCACACCTGTGTAATATAGCAAGCTAATTACTCCTACCGTTTGAAGAAGTATATATCCCACTGTAAACCAAACTGAATAAGCATAGCGATAATCGATTACAAAGGAGAGGGCAACAAATACACCGCTAACCAACAAAAGAAGCAAGGGAATTATTGCATAGCCAAGGCTTCCCGTTAGCAATATAAGATATAGAAACGCAACAAAATCAGCTATCATACTGGTTATTATTGCGATACGTGCCCAAGCCTTATAACCAAACAAGCTTTTCTTAGTCGACTGGTCAAAGCTCATGTTAGAATAGTTGTTCATTTCGATTTTTCCTTTAAATTTGTCCTTATTTGATTAATTCTGATTTATTCTTTGTTGGCTTTAACTGCCATTCTATGCTTGAAGATAGCTGTTGGTAGGAATTTTTTATCATTTCCCATAGCTTGAAGCTTATCAATTGTATAGTACTCATTTCCTAACTTGAATACAATTATCTCCTCATCCTCATAGCAGCTCTTATCTGAAAATAGATGCTTTAGTCTTGTAAAGGGAGCGAGTGCATCGGAATAAGTATAATATAGCTGTTTTGATTTTCTCTTCTCTTCGTCTGTTTCGTTTCTTCTATAACAGAAGTCGCACATATCGTCAACAAGACTTGAGTTAAAATACCTTCTTTCGCAAACCTTACATACCTGACCCTTCTTTGGTACAATAAGATCCTTCAGCTGAAAGTCATATACAAGCCCCTTAGTACAGTATGGCTTTCCATTAATACGATAAATAACCTCGCACCTTGAACAGTCGTCACAATAATTTCTATTACGATTTCCACCCATCTCGCTGTCAGGTACAACATTACTCCTGCACTTTACCCTTGTGCATCCGTTAATCTCACTGCAATCTATCAGCATAGCATGGTCGCTTAGCTTACTTTTAACTCTTTTAAAATCATTTTTATCAGCATCTTGTGATAAGCCAAAGCTTGTTGCTTCATCAAAGTCCAGTACTAATCTTTCAACGGATTCCTCCTTACCATTTTCACCAAATTGTCTGAAGGAAACAGCGTTTCTTTCAATTAACAATTCTGGCTCATTACAGGTTAGGCATCTTATTGAAAGCTCCTCATTCATATCTATTGTTACGCTTAAAACGGGCTGATTATTGTATTTTATCTCGTAAACTCTGTTCTTTGTTCTGACCTGGAATATGTAGAGGATTTTCATATTTTTACAAACAATTTCACTAACGTCATCGTCCGCCTCTGTTATAAGCTCCTCTATTACCTTGTTATCGTCTATACTTATGCCGTCGTCATCTTTTTCGGACTTTATAAGCAAATAATCCGATAGTCCGTTTCCGTTATCGGAATCAAGGCAGGCTCTTATTCCTCCACGAAGGGCAGTTTCCAACTCGTTAAAGGAATAGTTGTCCTCGTCAGTGCCTCTTGAGCCCTCGTTGCTTGAGCCGTCAATTACCTTGAGCTTTTGGGAAATCCTCTCTGCTACCTTGTAGGACAGTGGCTCCAGGCTGTTATCCTGACCTCTTTTGAAGTAAATTCTACCGACGATGGGAATTTCCTCCTTAGGCTCCTCAACGCATATACCAAGCCTTAAGCTTGCACCATAAATCGTTGTGATTTCGTCCTTGATATTAGGCTTTTGCTTGTATTCGATTTCTACGGAGCCGACACCGAGGTCATACCAAAGCTTATCAATTATATGCTGAATTTTATTCTTGTCTCTTTTAATTGTATCCTCGTCTGCATCCGTGCTTGAGGTATCGTATCTTAACCATGTATGTGTCTGATGGAAGCTTCTGCTTACCTCAGTAATCAGCTCCTTCCATTTTGCCATATTGGTTTCTATTTCCTCTCCGCTTCTGCGGAAATTGGCAAACCAAGGCGCACCATCCGCCTCCATTGGATAAATACCACCATTGGATTCGTTAGAGTCGTTATCATCCCCGCTCTGCATAACGAAGGTATATCCGTTAAACTCAATAGTATTGTTTTTAACGGTGTATATGCCCTTTCCGAAGCCTGTTCCACTATCGTAAAGCTTGATTAAGCTTTTAAAGCACTCGTCTCCGTGTTTAATCTTTACTGTATGCATCTATTTATCCTTTCAAATCCTATGCTTAATCTTTAACCTGTTGATTTTTTCTGTCTAAAATTTCTCTTATATCCTCAACGTTTCTTGTATCAAGTATGAGCTTGTTACAGAAGGTACCGTTTATTCCGCCCTTTTTACCATATTCAAAGGATTGGAACATATAGGAGGCAAAGGTTTTTGTGCCAGACGCCTTAAGCTTGCCTCTTTGACAAACAGGACATTGTGCTACGTCGTTTTTGAAGTATAGCTTATGTGGCTTTGGTGTACATTCTGCATTATTACAGCTTCCGCATTTTTCGAAGCTGTTTTCCATAAGCGCAGAGCAATACTCACTACACTCGCCGTTTTCAAGGTTAGGACACCTTTTGCAAATCGCTCTTGCCTCGTTGATATCGTCAATCTTGTTTTTGATAATCAGGCATGGCTCGGCTGTGCTACCGCTTTTTCCAAAGCCCGCAATTTTCTTGCATCGCTTGATTATACATAGCTTAGAGCATCCAAGCACTATGGTATTCTTAGCTCCTGGCTCTTTAATTCTATATAGCTTTCCCTTTGCGTGATTGCTTTCGGAAAGACAGTAATAGCCACCATCCTCGCTGAATCTCTTGCTAAGCTTTGCTCCGCAGGTGTTACACTTATATTCCTTAGCGCTGATTTCCTCCAAAGGCATTCCCTTTTTCTCGTTTCCGCCCTTTTGCTTTTTACATTTACCATTTTTACAGTACAGGAATCCGTTTTCGTCCTTTTCCTCATCGTATTCCTTGTCGGTTATAAGCTCCACGTTTTCGCACACCTTACAGGTAAACGCCTTCATATTTTCACTGTTGCTTCCTGCGATAATGGTTGCGTCTCCCTCATTCGTATCAAGCAAGCCTATACAATTTTGATATGCAAGGGCATAGCCCTCAAGCTCATTCATCATTGCAAAGGAAATGATTTTAACGTTTTTCTCCTGACCAAGTCTGAATACGCGTCCTACTCTTTGTGACATAGCAACAGGGTCGTGAGTTACTGAAAAGTTTACAACGATATGTCCACTCTGCATATCAATACCCTCGGTATAACGCTCCGAGCCTGCTAAGAATATTGCATTTTCAATTTCGTTGTATACTCTTACTGCATCGTTTCCGTTTGTTGCAAGAATAAGTCTTTTAGCAAAGCGAGGGTCCTCAGAGAGTCTATCGTAGATTTTATTCCACTCTGCTCCGTCTTTGGAATTGTCCTTCCTTTGATAGTCAAAGAAAACTAAAATTCTGTCATCGGGGTTTTCCCCAAGAACTCTTTCAAGCTCCTTAAGCTTAATTTCAAACACAGCCTCTGTGTTTTCGCTATCGTAGTCGTACAAAATTCTGAATTGGTTGTCGAGCTTTCCGTTTCCGTCTCTCCTTTTATAGCCAGACAATAGGGTTTTATAGTATTTTGCACTGTCTGCCTGCACAAAGGGCTTCTTGTCGCCTACCTCGAACACGGCGTTTGACAAAACGTGGTCTATCATAAGAGACACATGCTTGCTCGAATCTACCTTCTTGCAATAGTCGTCAAAGGACATAGTTATTGTATTTTTGCCTTCCTTTACGGTAATAGCGTCCTTTTCGTAGATTCTGTCAAGGCTGTTGCAAACACCCTCACCTCTATTACGGCTTTCCTCTAATTCAAGCTCTCTTTCCCTTAGCGTCTCAGGAGTTACAGGACATATAAATACGTTTTCTACGTCCTTTTTTATTCCGTTCTTTTGCGCGTGAGTTTTTCTTCTCATTATCATACCCAAAACCTTGAGATGATAAAGATTAGAGGTATCCTTCAAAACCTCCTTTTTGATTTCTTCATTTCCATCTGCATCTAAAAAGTCGTTTCTTATGCTTCTTTTTCTTGATTCGTTAAGAGATTTATATTGCTCCGTTGTCATATCCTGATTAGCAAGATATTTGGTAAAGGCTTGACCTACGTTACCTGCTGCAAGCACAAGCTCATTCTTCGCTGCCTCTATAAACTCTGCAACTGTTTTTGCATTTCTGCAGTTATCGTCAAATCTTGCCTTGAATTTTTTGTACGTTTCACTTTTTTCCGTTACAGATGGGTCGAAGTCGCTTGGCACTCCACCATCTGCCGCCTTAAAATACCATAGATGGAACATTTTTTCAAGGTTTCCTGAGTGTGGAGTAGCTGTTATAAGAATACAATTGTCCTTGTTTGCCAGCTTTTTGTTTTCCATAAGCTTAGAAAGCCTTCTCATAGCTTTAGCTCCATCGCCGTCCTCTTCGTTTAAAAAGTGCGCCTCGTCAACAACAATGCACTCAAACAAAAGCTTTTCGATTATCTGGTAGTCCCACCTTACAAAGTTTTCCTTTGTGACTATCATTGGAACTATCGGCTTTGATAGCTTTACCTGTCCCTTGCCCTTACGCTTACAGGTTACGTTTACAGTGTATGGTATCGACCTTCCGTTTTCGTCTGTGAGGGAAAAGCTTTCTATTTCCCCTACCTCGTGTATTGTGCCCTCTCCCATACCGAATTCAAGCTCAAGAGTCCTTTTCCATTTTACAAGAAGCTCCTGATTTGGCACTACGATAAGAAGGTTTGTGATTTTTCCTGCCAGAGCAAGCTCGGACAAAATAACGCCTGCCTCATAGGTCTTGCCTGAGCCGACAGTATCTGCAAGAATACCAAAGCCTCGTAGAGTTCTTATAACATACTCAGCTGCATCATATTGGTCGGCAAGTATAACGTCCTCGTCCAGATTCAACGCTCTGTTTCCGTGGATTTTTTCATTGTATGCAATACCATATTTGCCAATTTGCTTGTATGAGCTTATGTTAATTTTCATTTGCATATCGTCATACTTGTCAAGGGTTTCAACTAAGGAAACCTGTTTTTCTATTTCAGCCGTCAGGTCAACCGTCTTGTTTTCGCTGGAATCTATAGAAATGTTGTCCATTTCGCCCTTGAACACGATTCTGTAATCGTTTATAGTCCTTTTATTTCTATCTGTATGTGGCATCTTTTTTCTCCTTAATCAAATGAATGTGGAAGAGGGGTGGCTCAGTTAGTTTCAAGCTTAAAGGACTTAAGCTCAAAGTCATAGTCAATTATGATTTCGTCGTAGCCATGCTCATTTCCCGATGAGTCTTTGATTTTCGCCTTCGTTTTTCTGTTTTCCTCTTTACAGTTTTCATAAAACAACGTTACGTTTCCATCACTGTCTATTTTAATTCCTTGCTCAAAGAAAATAACATGGGGAAGCTCTTTTCCGCAAAGCCCCTCTAAGTATTCAATCCTTTTCATTGTTGGGTTGTATACTGCGAATTTTACAATTATACATTCAGCATCCTTATTGCCGATTAGCTTTAAGCCTTTTGCAAAGGCCTCATCTAATTTTTCGGCATCAAGTTTTTTTACCTTTTCCACAAGTCTGTTTTTTTCATAGGCGCTCAATATTTTAAAATCGCGGTCATCAGGCGGTATTCTATATCCGATAACAAAGGGGTTTACGTAACAATCATATTTATGGTCACCGATGCCTCTTTTTTCCTCCTCGGTGTCAAGTCTTCTGTTAAGCTTGAACATATAATCCTTATATTCGGTTTTTAAAGCACTTTCAATCGTTGAAGCCTTGTCTTTTATAGAATCACCGCGATTTAGCCAAATGGTAAATACCTTGTCGTCAAGCTTTACTTGATGACCAGTATTTGCCGTTAGCATAGCAGGGTATCTTGACTCCTGGTATCTGTACGAGCCATAGGCATAGGCAGAAACCACCTTGAGTGCAAGACCACTTGGCTCAAGCATAGCTGCACCTATTGCCGAAAAGTATTCGCTTATATCGTTTTTTGAATTGTCAATTGCCGAAACGCTTACGTTTGATATATCGTTAGCCTTGCACGCCTCGTCTACGTAGTCACACAAATGATACGAGGCCGCTCCTCCACCGACTAAAAGAATAGTTCTTACGTTTTCATTGCCCTGTCTTTTTAGCTCGGTAATGATATAATCAATTATTTTTTTGCCCACAGATTCTTCTCTTTTGAATATAATTTTTTCAAATTCATCCTTTGTGAGCTTTATATTGTAGTTTACGTCCTTTTCAACGGTTACGTATGCGTACTCAAAGTGTAAAAGATGCTTCTTTGCACTCTTAACGAATCTTTGCAGACGGTACTGCTGACGGTATGACATATAGTCCTGAGTTACCGTATTTTTATCCTCGTCCGAGTCTTGTCTCTTCGTTTCGTTGGTTATGTATTCTCCGATAACGCTATCAATATCAGCACCACCGATTGTCAACGCCTGCTCGTGTCCGTCTGCACCCTCAACGCAAATACTGATTTCACCCTTTTTACCCGTAACACTCTTCTTCACGTCTACCTTTGCAACGGAGATATCCTTTTCGCCAATATCGAAAATCAAGGTCTTATCATTATCGTTTGAAAAATCCGTCGCCTCTATCATATTTTCAGTATACGCGCCGACAGCAACAGCCTGTGGAGCCGAAATTGAGGTTACAAGAGATGAGCCTTGACCAATGCCTGCACCATAGGCAATCAAGCCCTCAAGCTCCTTTATATATTCTTTTTTGATAGTCTTTGGGTCGGGATATACTGAAATGTATTTAATTCCTGATAGGTGGGGGTTTTCCTCTAAAATCTTCGCCGATTGCTTTTTGATGCATCTTTCAAATAGTACCTTAAAAAATTCGTGTACCATTTTCTTCGGTGTTGTGTTTGCATCAAAGGTATAGTTCTCCTCAACAAGTGGCTTCATACCATTTTTTATGCTTGGCTGACTTGGATTTGGTGGAAAAATAAAAATTGGAAATTTGTTGTTATTTTCATAATAATTACGGTCGTCTTCAGCCTCAGAGGACAAGAGATAGAGCATTTCCTTTACTCTGACTATGTTTGCGTAGTCGTTATTTTTGTTAATATCTTGTCCAAACAACCACTTGTAGTGTGGAGGACCTAAATATAGTGCCAGACTACTAAAGGGCTGATTTTGAGAGCCATTTTCATCAGTTAGCAGGCATCTTTTCACTTTTCCTTTTTCGTCTTTGTATGCACCGACTATTTTTACAGACTCGGTTCCTAAATCTATTGCAATATGTAAATAAGACTTATCTTGCATTTTCGTACCCCTCTTCTCAACACTGACTTAATGGTAGACTATCCCATATTTTCTATATATAATATTATAAGTGTATATAATGTGTTTGTCAACAATTTTTGACATTGTCCAACTAAAAAACACGTTTTTTCGTCTTTTTTGGACAAGTCCCATTTTTTTAAACTTGTTTCAAGTTATTTTAACCACTTGAGTATAATTTACAATATGATTAAACATACTATTATTTGATTGGAAATTTTAAAAAAACAGTTGACAAGTAAAATATCTTGTGATATAATAGCAACGCATTTAGCGGAATTGTGTAAAGGTAGCACAGCAGACTCTGACTCTGTATGTCTGGGTTCGAATCCTAGTTCCGCTGCCAAACGCAAAGGGACACCAAAGGGTGTCCTTTTTTGCGTTTGGCAGTGGAACAGGTCGAACCCAGCTTCGTATTTGCAGAGCAAATGCGAATTGGGGGACGTTTTCGACCGCCTTCGGGGAAGGATTAAGGGAGAAAAAAGGAGTGGCAGTCGTCCAAGAAAGCGAGTGAACCTGTGAACAATGCTTGATTGGCTAACGACAACAGGGCTACGTAGGTAGCGTAAACGAGCGTAAGGCGTTAGGAGCTCGCTCATATAAGCCGAGCGAAGTTCTTTTTGCAACGAAAAAAGCCTCCTTAGTTCCGCTGCCAAAAAATCCAACTCTCAGGAGTTGGATTTTTTCATTTGTGTCCACAGGACACAACATCGTTTACCTGAAAGGTAACATCGTTTCGAACAAAGTGAGAACATCATTCCGTTGCAGACGGACACAAATGAATGAGGTTGAGGCGTTGCCCCAAATGATGTTGCAACAAGTTGCAAATGATATGATGATTTACATCAACGATGTTGTGCTTGGCACAAACGGAATGTAACTGTTTGCTGTGCATTGATTTGTAATAGATTTTTAACAGAAAGCATGATATAATTGATTTGAAAGGGGTGTTGTTATGAAAGAAGATAAGCTTGGTGATTTATCGATGGAATTGTCGGTTGAGGTTTTGAAACTTGCAAAAGAATTAAGAAAAAAACGCGAAACCATTATTTCAAATCAAATTGGCAGAAGTACAACGAGCATTTGTGCAAATATTGCCGAAAGTAAATATGCCCATAGCCGAGCCGATTTCATTGCAAAGCTTGAGATTGCTCTCAAAGAAACAAACGAAACAAGTAAATGGCTTGAAATGCTGTGGAAAAGTGAGTATATTGACGAAGTTAAATACAAATCCCTTAACAAGCCTTGCACCACAATAAGATTTTTGCTCGTAAAATCTATCCAAACTGCAAAGCAGAATTCGAAAAAGTAAATTTCTATGCGAAGTTCTTTTTGCAACGCAAAAAGCCTCCTTAGTTCCGCTGATGATATTCCCACCCAGCTTGATTGGGAGCACCCTTCAAAAAGCAAGCTTAAAAAAATTAGGAGCACCACGTCACTTGGTGCTCCTAATTTTCTTATCATTACTCTCGTACAATTTTTCAATTTGTACGTTTAAAACCTTGGCAATAGCATATATTTCTTTATCGGTTGCGCTTCTTATCTGTCCCTCAAGCTTTGAGTAGCTTGTTGGATTCATATCACAACCCATGAGTTGAATTTTTGCAATAAAATCCTTTTGCTTAATGCCCTTTTCCTTCCTCAGTCTCTCAATATTTCGTCCAACCATATTGGCATTTCCGTATTCGTGCTTTCTAATTTTCATAATCGACCCTCATATACCTTTTTTTGGATTATATCTCATAAAGCACTTGACAAAATTCCAAAACAGAATTATAATGAAAATAATTCCAAATCGGAATAATAATTTTTAAGGAGGTGCCGTCGTGATCATTTTAAAAAAAGCTATGTCCCTTACCTCAGTTGATCGCAACTACGCTATGGGTCAACGTATTCAACGCAGAAATCCACGTGAATGCATGTGCTATTGCTAAATAACATAGAAACCGCATTAAGCTTTAATGCGGTTTTTCAACCTACAATAAATGGAGAGAGCTATGAAATTTTCTAAATACAATCATTTATTTGAACTAAACGACACAGCCTACATATACAACATTCTTACAACATCAATTGCACAGTTAGACCGGCAAACAGAAAAGGCAATAAGAGAAAATAATCTATCTGTCCTATCTGCCGACACCACCAATGGATTAACGAGTGAGGGCTTCATAGTTCCTAATGACCTAAACGAGGCGCTTGAATATCAATATTTTTGTAACACTATTAAATACGGAATAAGTGCAAGAACTCTATCTGTTACTCTACTGCCCACCTATAACTGCAATCTTGCCTGTCCATATTGTATCCAAGGAAGTGTCAAGAAAATCAAGAAGATGTCCTCTAACGAAGTAGATGCTTGCGTTAAGTTTATAAAAAACAAAATTGAAGAGGGTAAAGCCACTATTCCAATCCAACGATTATCCATTTTTCTTTTTGGTGGAGAGCCAACACTTTGTAAGAAAGAGCTATCGCACTTTTGCGAAGAATGTGACCGTATCGCAAAAGAGGAAAATATTGAAATAGGCTTTGATATGACAACCAACATGACATTGTTAGATCAAGGTCTATTAGATATGATTAAAAAATACCAAATCGCATTTCAGGTTTCTATTGATGGTACCAAAGAACAGCATGATAAGCGAAGAATCCGAAAGGACGGCTCTGGCACCTATGATTTGATTATAAAAAATCTGCAAAGACTTGTCGATTACGGATTAAAGCATCTAATCACTATCAGAATAAATATCGACAACGAAAACTTGAAGGATGCCGAGGAAATTCTCAAAAATGTCAAAGACTATTCCAATGATATATATTTCGGTTTTCTAACATCCTTGAATGGTGTCAATGATAACTACATGGACAAGTGTGTTAATTCTGATTGCTTTTCTGACGTCATATCAACAAAGTTAAACAACATAACTGAAAAGTATGGATTTGTTGTACCTCAAAGCTTTGGCAAAAAGGGACCCTGCTCCATTGCCTGCCAAAATAAATTTTTTATTGACTGTAACTTAGACGTTTTCAAATGCGAAATGCTTTTGAATCGTACTGACAGTAAGATTGGTTCAATTGACTACGATGGGATATTTACACCAAGCAATGGATTTTATAAGCTTATGTCCTTTTCACCCTTTAATTTTAAGGAATGTGTCGAATGTAAATATCT
This sequence comes from Clostridia bacterium, assembly GCA_017473085.1. GTDB lineage: Bacteria > Bacillota > Clostridia > Oscillospirales > CAG-272 > RGIG2000. The sequence goes on along the minus strand of JAFUNF010000021.1, from coordinate 54,422 downwards.
ACCTGTTTGTGGTGGTGGCTGTCCTGCACAGGTGTATGCAAACAGCGGGAAGCATGACGGAGATATTAGTGAGAAGAATTGTTGCTTTAACGAAGCACTTCTAAATGATTATCTCAAAGAATATGTGGGCAGATTATTAAAATGAATTAAGGGCAACAGGTTACTGAATTGTACCATCAGTTAGTACATTTCAGTCGCCTGTTTTTTATGCTTTTTTGCAAAAGCATTGATATGATTATCAATTTCTGTTATAATATATTCACAAGTGAAATAATTTATTGGAGGTTATTATGAGAAAAAATTTTGGCATAAAGCCCTTGATTTATCCACAGCCTGTTTTGATTATTGCCACCTATGACGAAAATGGTGTTGCAAATGCTATGAATGCGGCGTGGGGTGGAATAAGCGAGGAGAATGAGATTTCTATTTGCCTAAGTGCTGAGCACAAAACTGTTAAAAATATTCTTTTGAAGGGTGCATTTACTGTTAGTATGGCAACTGCCGATACTGTTGTTGCCTGTGACTATGTGGGCATAGTATCTGGAAACGACACTCCCAACAAGCTTGAGGTGGCAGGCTTGCACACAGAAAAGAGTCAATTAGTTGACGCACCTATTATTTGTGAGCTACCTATGGCAGTTGAGTGCAAGCTAAAAAGCTACGATAAGGATTCCTGCCGATTAGTTGGAGAAATTGTAAACGTATGCGCCGAGGAAAGCATACTAACAAATGGCAAAATCGACCCGATGAAGCTCAAGCCTATTACCTACGATGGAATGAATCACGGCTACTACGTGCTTGGGGAAAGAGTTGGAAGTGCCTTTTCTGACGGAAAAAAGCTTAAATAATTTCACAAAGAGGCACACTGCCTCTTTGTTTTTTGTTGAATTTTGAACAACCCTGTGATACAATATCACTAAGCTATTTACGGAGGGATTTAATATGAAGGACTATGTACGCAAGATAAATTACTATGAAACGGACAAAATGGGAGTTACCCACCATTCTAACTACATAAGGCTAATGGAGGAGGCACGTGTCGATTTTTTGGAGCAAATTGGCTGTGGCTACGAAAAGTTAGAGACAGAGGGCATTATTTCTCCTGTTATTGGGGTGGAGTGTCAATATAAAAAGCCTACAACCTTCGGGGACTGTGTTAGAATTTGCGTTCAGGTTATTGAATATAAGCGAGTAAGGCTGTCCTTTTCTTACACTATGTATAACCAAAACGACGAGTTAGTTTTCACAGGCAAGAGCTTTCATTGCTTTTTAAATTCAAATGGCAAGCCCACCTCACTGGCAAAGAGCTTTCCTCAGTATGACGAAATTATTAAAAATTACCTTGTTGAGGAGTAAAATTGCCGTGGACGTGTGTGTTTTTTAGTGGTTTTTACATTTTTCACTTTACAAGAACACTAAAAATGTGATAGAATGAATATATACTCAAAAAAGGAGCTAGATTATGGAAGATATTGTATATGGTAAATTAACGCTAACACCCGATAAATTTGAAAACACCTGTGTTATCGTTGACTGTGAAAAGGACGCGACCAGTGTGGAAATTCCCCTATTGGTTGAGGGTCGCTTAGTAGTTGGAATTGAGGAGCAAGCCTTCAAGGATTGCAAGTCGCTTGAATCAGTTACCTTTCCAAACGACGAGGATTACTACACCTGTGACGATTTTACTATGTTTGAAATAGGCGAATATGCATTTAACTATTGTACCTCTCTTAAATCAATTGATATTCCTAGTTACGTGTCCTCAATCGGCAGAGGTGCCTTCTGTGGTTGTAGCTCTCTTGTGACTGCACATGTTGGGGATTGCTTTATCGGACCTTTTGCCTTTTATGAGTGTAAAGCTCTTGAAAAAATAAACTCCATTGATTGTATTAGCGAGGGTGTTTTTAGTGGCTGTGAGTCCTTAAAGGTCTTCCCTGTTTCAAAAAAAGCAACGGAGATTGACGAGGATGCCTTTGAGCATTGCTATGAATTAGTTGATATTACAATTCCTGCTGGTGTTACTCGAATTGGTCCCTTAGCCTTCAGAGGCTGTTATGGTCTTAAAAGGGTAACCTTTGAAAATCCAGTGGGCTGGAGCTGGCATTGTGTTTACAACGATACCGACTACCCCCTTGACCTATCAAATCCTGAAAAGAATGCAGAAATGCTTTCAACAATGGACTTTGACGATGGTTGTAGTGGCTGGGAAAGAGCTTAATTATAATTTGTAATTCTCTGTTTTTTATGGATTTTTGACAATTTTCCCATCTTGTTTATTCTTAAATTACAACATATTATCAAAATAGAGTTGACAAAGTAAACCCTTAGTGATATAATTAATTTGTCCTAGTAGGGCAAATTTTGAAAGGAGATTCGACAATGGAAAACAACTCAAAGTTCACAGGTACAATGCTTGGTTATCTTGGAGTATCAATCGTAGTTGGATTGATTTGTGGTATCACATTTGGTATTGCTCTTCCATGGGCTCTTTGCTATCAACAAAGCTGGATTGCAAAGCACACATACGTAGATGGCAAGCAACTTAAGTTTGATGGTACTGGTCTTCAGCTTTTCGGTAGCTACATTAAGTGGTTCTTGCTCACATTTATCACTTTAGGTATTTACGGTCTATGGCTCCCAGTTAAGATTCAAGCTTGGACAGCTTCTCACACACACTTTGCAGATGCTGAATAATTAACATAGCAAAATAGGTAGGGTACCTCGGTACCCTATTTATTTTTTTCTTTACATGCTTCTTTTTTTATGCTATACTCTATTTAGATTCAATACGGGGGTATACTATGAATATCTTTAGTAGATTTAAACGAGGTATGGGCATTGGTGGTTGGCTTACTAACTACAAAAGATTTAACGTTTTGCCAGATGAGTGGCGACTTAAAATTACAATTGGAGGAAACAATAATAATGCCTATCCTAATTACACTCGTATGGACATTGAGTATATGCGTGAAATTATGAAGCCTGTTAGTGAATTTAAGAAAAAGCACCCTGATAAAATTTTATGGTGTGGAGAGTTTGGCACCATTCGTCACGCTGATATTGAAAGCCGTGAAAATTGGATGGGTGACGTAATTACTCTTTTAAAGGAAAATGACGTGCCCTACTCTGTTTGGAATTATCTTAGCACTCCAAACGATGGTAACCGCTTTAGCTTAGTTGACGATGACACAAGACAAATTTTGTCACAAAGACTATTGAAAGCACTTTTAGGCGAGGATTTTTAATCTATATCCACATATAATAAAACAAAGGAAATATTATGAAAAAAGAAAACAAGCAAATGTTAATCAGGCTTGTTGCCTCTCTTTTCGGTATTGGCTTGTTGGTGCTTCTTTTGTATTTTCTATTTAAGCATCTTGGACTAACTAACATTACAAGGGAGCAATTACAGGAATACATTAATGAAAAGGGGGCACTTGCCCCCTTGATTTTTATTTTAGCAACCTTTTTACAGGTTACTATTATTCCAATACCCTCAACAGTTACAGTCTTAGCAGGTAGTTATCTTTTTGGTCCTTGGGTGTCCTTTTTGTATTCCTACATTGGACTTTTGTTAGGCTCTTATTTTGCATATTTCTTAGGTTGGACATTAGGCAGACCCTATTTAAACTGGGTTGCTGGCGACCCTAAAAAGGTTGACGCTTGGTTAAAGAGACTTAAGGGTAAGGAAAATATTGCACTATTCTTTGCCTTTCTCCTCCCCTTCTTTCCTGACGACCTTTTGTGCTCCGTTGCAGGTATGGTAAAAACTCCACCTCTTACCTTTACAATTATACAATTTTTCACAAGAGCTACCTCGGTAGGAGCTACCCTTCTTTTTATGTCAGGCGAGATAATTCCGTACACCTGGTGGGGAATATTGATAATCGTCGCATTAGTCGTGCTTGCCTTGATTGGTCTTGTGCTTGGTATGAGGTATTCAAGCCAAATTAATGATTTTTTAGATAAGTTAGCAAGTAAGCTGAAAAAGAAAAAATAAGCTCGCTTTTATTTATAATAGCGGGCTTTTCTTTCGTAGCATAATATGTTCAGATGTAAAAGTGTTCATATATTAATGCAAATTAACAGTTGAATTTGTTTTTCTTCTATGGTACAATTATATAAGAAAGGAGCGTGCTTATGAAAGAGCTTAAATCAAAAAGAAGGTTAAGCTACGAAACGCTAACCCCTGAATTAAATCAACGAATTATTAACGAAAAGGAAAGTAGTACCTTTGTAAGCTTTGCCACTAAGGATAAGGACGCTATAAGAAGGCACCCTCGCTCCTCTGACGTTGCAAACGTTGTTCGCACCCCCTACATCAGAGATATAGATAAAATTCTTCATTGTCCCTATTACAACAGATACAGCGACAAGACACAGGTTTTTTCCTTCTATAAAAATGACGATATTACAAGACGTGCTCTGCACGTTCAATTAGTTTCAAGAATTGCAAGGACCATTGGTAAGTGCTTAAATCTCAACTTAGATTTAATCGAGGCTATCGCCTTAGGTCACGATATAGGTCACACCCCCTTTGGTCATGCAGGAGAAAGATACCTTGATGAAATTTACTATTCGCACACAAAAAGGCACTTTTCTCACAATATTCACTCTGTGCGTGTGCTCGATAAAATTTACCCCTTGAATATTAGCCTTCAAACTCTTAGTGGAATCGCAAGCCACGATGGCGAGCTTGAGCTTAAGGAATACAAGCCACAAGCACTTGTTAGCTTTGACGAATTCGACAAGCAAATTGAGTCCTGCTATATTGACAAGACAAACGTAAGACGATTAGTTCCGTCTACTCTTGAGGGCTGTGTTATGCGTATTTCCGATATAATCGCTTATCTTGGCAAGGACAGACAGGATGCGAAAAGGGCAAGAGACCTTGACATTGGTATGTTTTCTGAAACTGCTATTGGAGTTGAAAACGCAGAAATTATAAACAACCTTATGGTAAACATTATTCAAAACAGCTATGGCGAGGGCTACATTAAGCTTGACCAAAAGCATTTTGATGCACTAAAAACTGCTAAGGATGAAAATTACAGGCTAATTTATCTTTGCCCAAAAAATCAAGCACTTCTTGATAGCACAGTTAAGGTTATGATGAAAAATGTTTATGAAAGACTTCTTTCAGACCTTGAGTGCGGTAATGTTGACTCCCCTATTTTCTCTCATCACATAAGCTACATAACAAACTCCCCTTATGAAAGAGAAGCACCTTATGAAAACGAGGAGAAAAATCAGATTGTGGTTGACTACATAGCCAGCATGACCGACGACTACTTTGTAGATTTACACCATCACCTTTTCCCAGATAGCAATTTACATATTGAATACAAAAGCTATTTTGATTAAAAGCAAAAGGACGAGAAGCCTCGTCCTTTTGCTTTTATTCTAATTCAACAATTGTCTTAAAAAGCTCTTTAGCACTTGCAAGCTTTTCCTCGCTTGTGGTGTAAATTTTTTGAACACAAATTACTGTATCCTTGCAAATTGGTGCAAGGGCTGGATACCTTTCGTCAAGCATAGTTTTCTCAAGCAATACTGCACGAGAATCATACATCATACTATCATCTAACTTATAGCCTAAGATTTCCTCAGCAGTAATGAAGTGACCCTTATACATTTCATAAATGGACTTGTCCATAATGTAAAAGGAAATATGTCCACTGTTTATTTGACTATTCATAGATTCAAGGGCTCTTGTATTAGCCTCAAGGGTTAGTATTTGATTATAAAACTCTTGATTTTCAGGAATATTTTCAATGCCCTCTTGACCCTGATAGGTGGTAAAGGTAAAATTAACTCTAATCTCTCCGTCACCATTATAGTCCTTTACTAACTGGTCAAGTGTTACTTGTATATCATTATGGAGTGCGTTGTTTACATAAACAGGTCCAAAATAGGAAAGCTCCATATCGTACTTTTTTTGGTTTAGCGCTGACACAATTCCCACAATTGCCACAAGCAAAAATACAGATGCGATTATAATCACCCACTTGTATTTATACCACAAATTGCCGAAAAAATTTCCCTTTGTAATTTCTGCATCCTCGTCGTGAATTTTATCGGTCATATCTGTGCCAAGAAGTCTTTCTCGCCTTGCAATATTAGACTCATTAGGCTGATTTTTCTCTTTATCTTCCATAAAAATCTCCTTATTAAAATTCGACACTTGGTCGGCTTTTTTATTTTAAGCTACCCTAAAATTCAGACACTGTATCGAGCTTTTAGTCTTTAACAGAAAAATCACCCCGTAGGGTGATTTTTCCCACAACACTATTATATCACAGTGTTGTTATTTTTTCAACAGTATTTTATTCAATATCGCAAACATCGTACCAAACTGCACGGAACTTGCCACCTGCAATCCCACTATCAGTATGCCAATGTCCAAAGTACCACTTCTTAAAATCTATTTCATACATTACCCAGTCGAAAAATCCATTTAGCTCAACCTCGTGGTCATCGCAGAGCTTTCCCATTTTGTGTATTACCTCTCTTGGTGCTGTATGAGAAAGAATGTAGTCAACCTTATTGCCTACCTCCTTAAGATTTTGAGTAGCCTCTCGATACTCGTCGTTATTTGGCATTTCCTGTGGCCACCAAGAAACTCCAGCCGTCCTATACATTCGGTCACGACTATATCCACCACCCATTGTAAAGAAGGTTTTGCCCTCTATTGTGAAAACCTGTCCACGCATAAGATGAACTATATTTTTTCTTATTCTATGCACGTAGCCACCATTCCATTTTTCTCTTGGATAGGAATAGATAGCAGGAAAATTTTCGTGATTGCCGTCTACAAAGCAAATTGTATATGGCTTTTCCTCAAGCTTGTCAAGAAAAACTCTTTCATAGGGTGTATCTCGAAACACAAAGCCGAAGTCACCACATATCATAAGATAGTCGTCCTTGGTCCAAGAATGCTCTCCTTGCATATTCTCTTCAAAAAATCTAAGCTGTTCCCCGTGGGTGTCTCCTGTTACTCTTATCATAATTATTTCTCCTTTAAAGGATAAAGCCACACAATGTGTGGCTTTATTGATTAGTCAAACCATTCACTTCTTGACTTTGGTCTTAAAATTCTTAGCACGCTTGCCAGATTGTAGTGATTTGCATCTGGGTCAAACTCACGAACAATCGTTACTGGTGCAAGCTTTTCCTCGCCTACTCTTTGCTCGAAATATGGAGTCATGCGACTCTTCATATTATCGCCCTTACGAAGTCTTACGTAGAACTCGCCAAGCTTTAGGTCGTCCAAGTCACTCTTTCTTACAACAGGCACGTTTTGTGACTGCTTTGCAGCAGAAATCGAACCATCATTTTGAATTGAGAAGGATGTAATTGCGCCAATTCTTTCGCCCATTGACTTAGCAAATTCCTCCTTGGTCTTGTCATTGTTACAGCCAATGAATATTTGAAGGTCGCAGTTATCCTTAAGAATCTCCATTTGGTTAGTACCATAAACCATATCAAGCTGTTGGTTAGACTGAATAGCCATCATCATCCAAATTTTTCTTGAACGAAGAGTTGTTATCTTGTTAGCAATATTTGGTAGTGCTGGCATATTAGCAAACTCGTCTGCTAATATGATAAAGTCTCTTGGTAAGCAGTGCTCAGGTCTTGAGTCTGCCGCCTTTGTAAGCTCGTTAATCAGGTTATTCATAAACATCATACAGATGTTGTTTGTTGTAACCTGACGGTCATCTGTGATAATAAAGATTGCGTATGGCTTGTCACTTTCTGCTATCTTTCTTAGGTCGATGTCGTCGGCAGTTTCTGTAAGTGCAGCGATTGATACAGCAGCATAGTGTGCAAGCTGGGTGTTCAATGTGCTGACATAACCATCTCTTGTGGTTTTCGCAGAAAGACGATAGTTACCTGAAAGTGCACTCTTTACGCAAAGGATAGAATCCTCTACTCTTTCCATCCAAGAGATAATCTTTGAGCAGGTTTCGTCTGTGGAGAAGGAAATTCTTGCTATATTCGCAACCGTGAACTTATCTCTTGTCATTCCAAGTCTTGAGTCCTCGGAGTCGAAAAGCATTGTTCTCATAATAGCCTCGCACATTGTTCTTGCGCCATCTGCCCAGGACTTGTTCTTAGGGTCATCAGATGGTACCATTATGATAGCAAGCTCATTTACAGCTCTTTCAACGCCCTCTAATAGTGTTAGGTACTTAATAGTTGCTCTTGAACGCGCAACCTTTACAGATTCATACTTAACGCCATCAAAGATAGAAGAGATTCTGTTGCTTGCCAAATCCTTCTTTATCTTCATAGCCTCCTGATAATCGTCGTATATTTGAGTCAGGAAGTTATATCTTGCTGAGCTAAAGGAGTTACGCATATCTAAAACTGCTACGTTATAGCCACGCCTTTGGAGCTTTTCGCCTAACTGCTCAGAAATGTCGCCCTTCAAGTCTGTTACCATAAATGATGGCTTTTTGTCATCGCTATATCTTGACATGATTGAAAGAATGTTCTTTACAATTACCTCGGACTTACCTGTACCTGTACTACCTGTAAGCATACAGTGAGAAAGTGGTATCATAAGAGCCTTTTCCTGCACATGGTCGTAGAAGATTGGTAGGCATACCTCTTCCATATTCTCTATTTCATCAAGCTTTGTCCATTTACCAAGCTTGAAATCCATACCTGGAGCACATTCAACGCACTTAGAAGCTTCATAGTACTGTTTGTTTTCCTTGTTCAAGGTATCATTTATCGATGTTGTGAAATCCATAACCTTTTCCTTCCTTTCTATTATATATATTTATTACGTATGTCTAATTTTTTTAATGATGAGCTAAAGCCTAAGACTATCAAGCTTAATCTTAGGCTCAAGCTACCTTGCCTTATCTTGTAAAGCCACCGATTCTGTTGCTTGCTCTTGATAAGAAGGGCTTTTCGCTCTTTATCTCATCGTCAAGCTTTGAAATGGTTTCCTGTGTCAAAAATAGTGCTGAATAATTTTTAAGCTCCTCAACCCACTTTACGCTGGGCATATGAAGCTCACCAGTGTAAATCTTGTGAATCATACTAAAGTAACGATATGCATCAGCGTACTTGCCTATGTCGTAGCTGATGATTGCCAAGTGACTAAGTGCAGTCAAGCTACCTGAACCAAGAAGGCTCTTGAAAGCCTCTATTGCCTCAGAGGTATTACCGCTTGCATACTCTATGTACGCAGCTTCAAGCTTTGCCTCGTTGGAGTTAATGTTTCTATAAACGCTTACACGCCACTCCAAATCACTTGCATAGCTTGATACCTCGTTTTCTGCTCTTGACTTGTAGCATTGTGCAAGAGCACTTGCAGCAAGACGCATTTCAGCAGATGGAGCATTGATGATACAGAGCAAATCAAAATTTTTGCTCTCGATAAGGCTTTTGATGTTTGCTTTATCAATTGCCTTTATAGTATTAACTACTGTGTTGTATTCGTCGCTACCCTCTTTGAGTCCACTCTCGAGTGCAAACAATCTCAAAAGCTTAAAGGATTGCTCCTCTGTGTAAAAACGGCCTACTGTTGTGTCGAAGAACTGCTTGTATAAATTTTCACGTGTGATGTTCTCCATTTTGATTTCCTCTCTTTCATTTTATTTTCAAATTAATTTTATGTAAAATCTGCTTTACCAGATTAATTTGCGTAGTCAGATGCCTTAGCATCCTCTCACAGTATAATTATTTGCCATAATGTGCCAAAAACGATGTACTTTTCAAAAAAACTCTGGTACATTTTGTTCATTATTTTGAACTGTTTTTAAAGTCGTGCAATGAAGCTACCGATGTTCTCTTTTCAGTCCTGTCGTTGTTGACTTCTTACCGAGAATTTTATTTGAACTGCTTTTCAGCTTCAGTCTGGGGATTTTTTCCATTTCTCCTTCCCCCGTGAGTAGTATAATAACATACAACAATTAATTTGTCAATGCTTTTTAGTATTATTTTTCAAAAAAGTTTTCATTTTTCGAATTTTTAAGTCTGTTTAGTTCAAACTTGCCATTTTGCGAGCATTTTTGCCTGTTTTATCTTATTTTAAATCGTTTGTTTTTCCAATCAATCCCAGTTTTGTAGTATTTTGCTTAGGTTTTACTCCAAAATATCCAAATTCACGATAAATTATATATTGACATATCTATTTTAGTATGTTAGAATAAAAGAAATAGGGTTTTATTCCCATTTTTGCATTTCCTTCATTTAATTATATATAAATATACGTTATTAAAATATAAGTAAAGGTGATGCTGGGACCCTAAACGCCATTTAACCATATGTTTACTTATATAATAAAGGAGGATTTATAATGGCACTTAACAGTGACAATATCAACTATATTGTAAAAACCAACGTCCAGGAGCTCCTTAAAGCTAAGAATCTTAAGCAAGCAGATTTAGGTCACATTCTTGGTATTAGTGCTAAGTCAACAATTAGCAACTACCTAAATGTTTGTCATCCAAGTATGTTTTCTATTGAGGACCTTAATACTATCAAGAAAAAGTTTAATGTTTCATTAGACGACCTTTGCTCCAGCACCTTTGACCCAAAGAAGGTGCAAATTGTAGATGACTTTTTTCCACAGCAGGAGTTCAAGAAATTTTTCGGAGTTTATCATCTTTACTATCTTTCAACAAATCGCACAAGCTTAACAAGGTTTCAGGAGGACCCCAAAATTTCCTATGGTGTTCTTGCAATTCTTAACGAAACCCCAAACAACAATCCACGTGGTCCGTACAAGTGTTATGCTTGCTTCTCCCTTAACGAAGAGATTGAGGAGCATATTTATGCTCGTGCAACCGATGCCTTTAATTGTGGTAATCATGAGGAGGTTAAGAAGCTATTTTTAGACAGCGAAAGATACTATGAGGGTAACTTCTCCTTGGTGCAAAAGGATAAGTTTTTCTCCATCGAGCTAACTGGCTACTTTGCACCTAAGGAATCCAATCCGTCAAGAATAGATTCAATATCTATTATCGACAAGGTACTTATGATGGGTATTAACCCAGACAATAGTGGTGCACGCTCCTACATCGGAGGTGGTGCAATTTGCTCATCTATCTCCCGTGGATACGGAAAGACACCTTGTTCACAATTACTTCTTTTATCAAGAGATGACTCCATCAACATTTTAGATAGCAGAAAGGTTGTTTCACTTCTTTCTAACCCTGCAAGAATTGAGGCATCTGACTATGCTGCAGAGGCTATTACCCAAAGAGCAAGCAATCTATTCAACAGTCAAAACTACACCTGGGACGACAAGGTTGACCTTTTAAGAAACACTGCTCTTCGAGCTGTTAAGAGTGCTGTTAGCACCAGCTCTATGCAGATTTTATCGCTAATTGAAGAAAGAGACCAAGAATTTTACACCCTTTTCAAAAAGCAACAGGATTAGCCTATTAGTCCCCTTTACTCTTAAAGGAGGATTATAATGAAAAATTACACCCTTAATGACAAGGTTGTTGAACAACTAAAAACTATTGATAAGCAATTTAACAGCACTATTTCCTCCATCATTAAGGATCAGGAAATGGGCCTACGTACTAAAATAGACACAGACAGACTTAATGATGCTTGGCTTGCTACTAAATATTGGCACAACACCAAGCGAAGAAGCTCTGGTCAGCTGTTTCTTTACCATCCATTAGCTGTCTTTAATACTCTTTTCGAGGACGGCTTTGACAATACAGAGCTTTTGATTGCCAGCCTTCTTCATGACACAGTTGAGGACCAAACAGGCTATACCTTCGAGCAAATGGAACAGGATTTCGGCAGTGAGGTTTGTGAATATGTAAAAACTGTTACAAGAATTTCTGCCGTAGATGTAAGCAACAGACAACAGCGTGAGCAAATTCAAAGAGAATTTGACGAAAGGCTGGGTAGCATTGCTGGTCCCTTGCGTGCTGCTCTTTATATCAAGTTTGCTGACCGTCTTGACAATCTCCACGCAGATATTTACAAAACTCAAGATGAGATTACAAGATATATAAATCACACCCAAGGCGTGCTTATTCCTCTTGCTAAAAATGTGGATTGTCTCCCAATTGCCGAGCTTTTGGCTGACGGATGCTTTGCTATAAAAAATCCTAAGCTATACGAAAACATTCAAAGAAACCTGTCCTCATATCTTCAACGCAATGCTGACCAGCTCGAGAAAGCAAAGGTTAGCATCAAAAAGGCTTGTCAAGGTGGGGCTACTGTAACAGGTGCAGACAAGACCACTATTATGCCCACCCCATACAAAATAGCTAAGGCTATTTCAAAAAACAATCCAACCGTTTCCCAATCTCATCCAGATTTGTTTTCCATTGCCAACTATCGTCCCGTTCCAACTATTTATATTAAGATAAACAATCCAACAGACGAGCCTCTTGGCAGTCAGCTTTTCAAGCTTATAAAGCCACTACTATCAGAGGAAATCCTTTCTATTGTCGGCGAGGAATCTATTTCTCCCAATATGATGAACATATACGTGCAAGACCGTCCTCACAGTATAATCAGATTAACTGTAACGGACAAGGACTTCAACAGCACTCTTTTGGAGTCCTCGAGCCGTTCACTACATAAGGTTACCTCAGCTGACAAAATCAAAATCTACACAAAGGATGGTAACACCTTAGAGGTTGACAAGGGCATAACTGTACTCGACCTTGCGTTTTTGCTTAACACCGAAATTGGTGCAAGCTACGAGGGTGCTATTGTAAATGATATTTATGTTGAGCCTAACTATAAGCTTAAGAATAACGACAGAGTTGTTATCAGACGTTGCGAGGGATACAGTGCTAAAATAGAATGGTTTACCATTCTTGAAAGCAGGCTTGCAAGAAATCGTCTTTATGGCTTTTTCAATAACGCAAGAAAGACACTTGATATAGATATGTTCTTAGGCATTTACAGACGTAAGCAATAAAACAAAAAGGTGGTTTCACAACCACCTTTCTTTATATCCTTCCGTAGCCTACGGTTTTTCTGATAAGCTCGTACTTTTCCTTAGCGATTTTTTCGGTATATTCTCTGCCTCTGTCAAGTGCCTTGTCAATTATGTCGCTTTCCATAATTTCCTTGTACTTTTCTTGAATAGCAGTAAGCTTTTCGCAAAGAAGGTCGGCAAGTGACTTTTTAAGCTCGCCATAGCCACAGCCTGCAAATTTTTCTACAACCTCATCAACGCTTAGTCCACTGAATACGGAATAGATTGTAAGAAGGTTGGAAAGTCCAGGCTTGTTTTCCTCGTCGAATTTTATAATACCATCGCTATCGGTTGTGGCACCCATAATTTTCTTACGAATGTCCTTTTCAGAGTCCAAAAGGAAAATTGTGCCCTTTGTATTCTCTGCCGACTTGCTCATTTTCTTTGTAGGGTCCTTTAGGTCACGGATTTTTGCGCCGATTTGTGGAATAACAGGCTCAGGCACAAGGAAGTAATCTCCCTTATATCTTTCGTTAAAGCGCTCTGCAAGGTTTCTTGCAAGCTCAACGTGTTGCTTTTGGTCAATGCCTGTTGGCACGTATTTTGCATCGTAAAGCAAAATGTCGGAAGCCATTAATACAGGGTAGGTTGCCAAGGCAGCACTAAAGCCCTCTTTATTCTTTGTCTTTTCCTTGAATTGGTGCATTCTTGTAAGCTCACCAAAGGGAGTCATGCACTCCAAAATCCATGAAAGGTTTGCGTGATATAGATTTTCTGATTGAATGTATAGGTGCATATTGTCCAAATTTACGTCAACTCCACAAGCAATGTAGAGGGCAACTGCACTTTTTATATTTCTGTGTAGTTCATCAGGGTCCTGTGGCACTGTTGTTGCGTGCATATCGGGAACAAATAGGAAGGTTTCGTAATTCTTTTGGTAATTTATTACCTGTCTGATTCCTCCACTGAAGTTTCCAATTGTCAAGCTACCACTGGGCTGAAGTCCTGTCAATAATCTCTCCATTTTTTCACCTCGAAAAATATTGATATGTTATATTTTAGCACAAGGATTTTCCCTTGTCAATATTGCATTTAAAAATGCAAGTAAAAGGTGGCATTTTATTACTTCAATGTACTATTTTTAGTACATTGAGCAATTGCTTGAATTTTTTTGCTAAATATCTACCCTACACCGAATACGATTAGAGGGCAAATAATTTTAAAGGGCACACTTCGTTTGAAGTGTGCCCTTTTGTTTATTCGCCAAGTGTAAGAGTGCTTGTTAGCCAAAGGTTAAAGTGAAGCTTTTCCATATCAATTGAATACTCGGTGGGGATAAGTGACTCGTAGTCACGAATAACCTCCTTGTATTCTACCTGCGCGCTTCCATTGTTCAGGGTAACTGTGCACTCACTGTGCAATTTTATTACATAGGTATCCTTACCACTTAAGTCGTAGGTGTGGGTAGTTACTCCATCGTCTATTGTGAAGGAGTCTGCTTGAATGTTAGAAAATTCAAGATATACTAAAGAATTATCAACGTTTTTCTTTACAGTAAGCACGTTTTTGCTTGCACTTGCAAGTGCAGACAATTCAATTCCCTTGTCCTGCGCCTCTGTTACGTAGTAGCCTTGATTATAGGACATTTTGGGTGCGTATTTCTTAAGTGCTGAATAAGCGTTTAAGTCGTAAATGCGATACTCGGTGGACCCTTTTTCATCAATTACGTAAACTAATGCATCATCATAGGGGAGCTTTGAAATATTTTGCTTGCCCTGTAAATTTACGCTTGCATTAGGGGCAATCAGGCTTACCACTAAGAAAATCAGCAGTGATACCGAAAGCACGTGCAAGCCACCCTCCCACGCACTACATTTCACTTCCTTTTTGCGTATCAGTCCAATTAGCTTTCTTATTGAAAGGATTTCACAAAGCGGCGTAATGGTAATACCAAGACCAAATATTGCAAGGGCAAATACTAAGCCGTAAACGTAAGCCATTGTAAGACCTAAGGCTGAGGTTGCCAAGAATATTACAGGTATTACTATTGGGAAGTAAAGTGCTGTTGCTATCAAATGTCCGTTATACTTCTCAATATCTACCTTCTTTATGCAGGTAATAAGTAGCTCGTTTATCATAAGCATTATTCCACTAAAGATAAACAGATAGCTTGCATCTGCTATTGCAAAGGAGATTACTATACCCAGAAAAACGTGGGTATAAGCAAAGGCTCTTATTAAATCTCTTCTTTGGATTTTAAGGAGCTTACAGCCAAAATGAGTAGTTAAAACAGAGATAGCAAGTGAAAGAAGTCCTATGCCGATAACTATTGCAGTATTCGAATAGGTTATTGTTCCTATTGCGTGAATATCTATTACTCCAAAGAGTGCTGATATTAGCTGGAACAAATAGTAACAAATAAGAGCTGATAGCATTGTTGTAGCAAAGCCTATAACAAGGACCAAAATCGCCTTAGCAGTAGCCTTTACGTTATTTTGCTTGCGATAGAATATTGATACAAGTATATTGCAAGCAAGCATTAAAATACCAAGCACTGCAAGAATTATTACCATTGTGTGATTATAAACAACGGTTGTTACGTTTAAGTATGAGAAGAAAATTGCCGACTCGGTAGCATTATACAAATCTGACAAGGTATAGCTACCTAACTTATCTATTATTGCATCAACAATTTGCGCTTGCTGTGAAAGGTAGGTCTTGCCTACGTTTTCAGGGGAGTCGTTTTGAGTGTGGTAGTCCTCGCCACCATTTATGTTAGCCATATTCAAGCCCTGATAAGCGTCCTTGAAGTTACTGAAGTCGGTGCCGTTTGGCATCATATCGTAAACCATAGTAGCTATTGAGCAGGTAAACAGGCTTTTATTTATTTCTGCAAAAAGCTTAATTGTCTTGTAGTTATTCCTTGCAGTTTCAAACATAATGAGAGTGCCACTTGTACCACGGGATTCAAGATTTGTGCCGAATTTTATACGGCTTACTATATCGTTAAAGCCTTGAAATTCATTCATAAAGGCACGAGAGCCAAAAAGGTTGTACTCCTCGCCATTTACAAAGCAGAAAACCAAGTCGTTTTCTATGGTGTAGCCATTTTCCATTTTGTCAAGGTAGTATCTTATTGCCTCTAACATTGTAGCACAGGCTACTCCATCATCAGATGAGCCTTGACCCATTGGCACAGAGTCAAAGTGACCCATAAACATAACTGCCTCGTTTGTTTTATTTTCTCCATTGGCAGGAATGTGAACTATCAGGTTTTTAAGATAAAAGTTCTGATATCTGCCTGTATCGTCAGTGGCTACGTAGTCCTGTATCATATATGCAGGGTAAAGGGTGGTGTCCTCGTTTTTTACGCCATAGCTCTCTACCTGCGCTTGAATGTATTCAAGTGCCTTGTCGTTTGCTTCCTTGTCAACAATGGAGCGAGGTCCGTTTTCTGATAGCTTTTCTATGTGGGCAAGCATATTTTCCTGACTAAAGCTTGTTTGCTTTCTTGTTTCGCCAATGTCGATAATAGACAAAACAAACATAAGGCACAATGCAATCGCCACAATAGAATTGATTATTTTTACTGATTTTGTCATTTTTGTTTTTCCTTTGAATCTATAAGAGTTTTTACAAGCATTGAAATTGCCAGCATACATAATGCGGGATAGTAGCTTCCCATACAGGCGTGGTCGGTCCATTGCCAAATGCCAACGAACCAATCCAAAAGAAGCATTAGGTCAGAAAAAAAGAATAATATGCTACCAACTGCAATTACAAGCGTAATTGCATTTCTTTTTCTTATAAAATTTCCTGTTGCCTTTCCAAGCATACAGCAAATAATGATAGCATAAACAACACATACTACCTTAAATAAAGGATTATCAAAGGTCAGCTGTGGGTAAAGCAATAAAAATGCAATCGACCCCGTGGTCAGTATGCCGATTATTACATAGTCCAGCCACCTCATTCCCTCCAGAAAGCAATATGCTATTACAAAAAGAATATGACCTAAAGCAAATATCGTTGCGCCAAGCACGAAGCTGTATTTTATAATGACGTCGCCAAGCATTGCCATAGCAAGACCTGAGGTCATTAGTATGAAAAAGCTGACACCCTTACGTTTAGATGCAACAGCAAAGCCAAGGTTTATAAAGCCCAGTATGGCAAAGCCACTGCTACATATACATTTCAACGTAAAGTCAAAGCCGTTTTTTTGATAAAACCAATTAAGCACAAAAATTGTGACTACAATTAATATATTGATGCTGATAATTAGCTTTTTTAAGCTGAAGCTCTTTGCCATTTTAATCACCTTAAAAACAAATGAAGAAGCTTTTCATAAAGCTTGCTCTTATATGGCTGATACCTCATTGGAAGGTCTAACCACGTCTTTTTATCGACTATTGATTTATAGTGAGAAAAGGCATCAAAGCCGTCCTTTCCGTGATATGAGCCCATACCACTTTCGCCAACTCCTCCAAAGCCCATTTCACTTGTAGCAAGATGAATAATCACGTCGTTTATACAGCCACCACCATAGGATAGCTCCTTAGTAACTCGCTCTATATTTCTCTTGTTGCTTGAAAATATATAAAGTGCAAGTGGCTTTTCCTTCGCCTTTAACTCATCAATTACTGTGTCAAGGTCCTCAAAGGTAAGTATTGGCATAATCGGGCCAAATATCTCTTGAGCCATTACTGGGTCTGTATAGGCTACATTATCCATAACAGTTGGTGCAATTTGGTTTGTATGTGGATTACATTCTCCACCAGCTACCACCTTTGTCTTGTCAATTAATCCCAATAAACGATTAAAATGCTTTTCGTTTATAATTTTTCCGTAATTTTCGTTTTCAAGAGGATTTTCTCCAAATTGGAGCTTTATTTGCTTGATTACCTCTTTTACAAATTCGTCCTTAATTGACTTCTCGCAAAGTATATAATCGGGTGCAACACAGGTTTGACCACAGTTTAAATACTTGCCAAATACAATTCTTTTTGCACTAAGCTTAATATTTGCGCTTGAATCCACAATGCAAGGGCTTTTTCCACCTAACTCAAGCACAGCAGGGGTCAGATGCTCTGCGGTATGACGAAGAACCTCCTTGCCTACTGCTTGACTTCCTGTAAAAAATACGAAATCGAATTTTTGCTCAAGAAGTGCTGAATTTTCAGCTCTTCCACCCGTAACAACTGCTACATATTCAGGCTCAAAGCACTCGCCTATTATTTTTTCTACTATCCTACTTGTGGCAGGAGAGTAAGCACTCGGCTTTATTATTACAGTATTACCTGCCGAAATGGCATCTACTAAAGGGTCAATGGTCAGAAGAAATGGATAGTTCCAAGGGCTCATTATCAATACGTTTCCATAAGGAGCTGGTACCTTATAGCTGTGAGAATGAAATTGTGCTAAGGGCGTTTTAACTGTTTTCCTTTTAGCGAATGACTTGGTGTGCTTTATCATATAGCTGATTTCTGTAAGCACAAGACCACTTTCACACATAAAGCTTTCATAGTAGCTCTTGCCCAAATCAGCCCTTAGTGCTTCGTTTATTTCTTTTTCGTATTTTTTTACGGCTGAATACAGAAGCTTAAGCTGTTGAATACGAAATTTTACGGGAAGTGTTTTTCCACTTTTAAAATACTCCCTTTGCTTTTGCAAAAGGCTTTTTATTTTTTCGCCTGTCATTTAATTACTCCAATCCGCGATTTCATAGTAGAAGGCTTCAAGCTCTTTTCTTGTCATTAAGCGAGGCACAGGATAAAGAGGATTTGCCTCCTTTTCTGCACGAGCTGACATTTGTGAAATATCCTCTTTTTTTATTCCCTTTATTTTGTCGGGTATGGACATTTCTCTATTGAGCCTCTCTATAGCTTCAATATATTTTTTTGCACCCTGCTCAGCTGTATCCTCTTTTGTGCTTACACCCGCTGAAATTCCTAATTGATGAAGCTTTTTATAAACGCTTTTTCCATAGCTCTTAAGAACGTAAGGCATAATAACTGCATTTGCAAGACCATGGGGTGTACCATAGCTTCCACCAAGTGAATGAGCAATTGCGTGAATATAGCCCACGTAGGACTTGGAAAAGGCTACGCCTGCCTTGTACGAGGCGTGTAGCATATTTTCTCTTGCTACTGAATCGTGTCCGTTTTGATAAGCCCTCTCAAGATTTTCAAATATGAGCCTTGTTGCCTCAAGAGCAAGCCTTCTCGTTTCGCGACTTGTGGAGCGACCAATATATGCCTCGGTTGCGTGAGTAAGAGCATCCATGCCCGTAGTGGCAGTTAGCTGTGGTGGTAGGGTGTAGGTAAGCTCCTTATCAAGCACAGCATAGTGAGGTATCAAAGGAAAGCTCATTATTGCATACTTATAGTGATTTTCACTATCGGTAATAATAGATGCAAGCGTTACCTCACTTCCAGTACCTGCGGTTGTTGGAATTGCAATCAGAGTTGGCAATTTACGAAGCACACGAAGTATGCCCTTTAGCTTATTTAAGTGCTTTTTAGGATAAGCCACGCGAGCACCTATTCCCTTTGCACAATCTATCGCAGAGCCACCACCTATTGCTATAAGAGTATCGCATTTGTTATCGTTGTAAAGCTTTAATGCCTGCTCCACATCGTTTACTGTTGGATTTGGCTGTGTCTTATCGTATATTACGTACCTGACATTGCTTTTTCTTAAGGTGTTCTCTAATGAGCATAGCAATCCGTTTTGCACAATTCCCTTATCCGTAACTACAAGTGCCGAGCTTGTGCCTTCCTTTTCGAATACCTGCTCAAGCATTGAGCAAGAGGAAAGTAGTCTTGGCTCTCTGTATGGAAGAATTGGTAATGCTATGCGAAATACTGTTTGAAAGGCACGACAAAATATTTTTTTGAGAAAAAACATTACTCTACCTCAACAATTCCGTTTTCACGAACTGTTATTTTCATTCCGTCCTTTACGTAATTTAAAAATTCATTTCCCAGACAATCTACAACAGGCATGGTTACTCCGTCAACCCAAACGTCAGCTAACACTGCACCAGCACAGGCTAAGGAGTCAATGTGGCTTGAAAATAGCATACACGCAGGATTTTTCTCCATAGCACAGGCACAGTAAAGAACTAATCCACCTGTGGTTGAGCCTATTGTTTGAGGTAGGCATAGTGCCTTTCCTATTAATGATTTTCCGTGAAGCTCCTCATTATTCTGGTCGCCACACTTTACCTTTTTATCGCCAAATTGCAAAGCCATTTGGAGTGATGCCAAGGTGTTGAAGCCTTGATGGGTAACAACTGCCTCTGCGCTTACTTGTCCTGGTGTTACTACTCTTCCTTGAAATTGCTTCATTATTTCTTACCTCCTGTAATTGACAGTAAAATCTCCTCGTCGGTATAATATCTTGCACTTGTGTAGGTACGAAGCTTATTTGAGGACGTAATAACAGGCATCTTTTTGCAAAGTGGGTTATTCATATACATAAGTGGGCAAATGTATGAGGTAATAACTCCTGTCTTTTCCAAGCGAGATGCGTATTCAGTTTTCTTAAACTCCTCAAGCACAGCAGGAGATGCTGTTAAAACTGTTGGAATTACTATTTTTCCTTTTCCGTTTTTCTTAAGCTCGCCCTCAATATTGTCAGTCCAGGTCTTTAGCTGTTCTAAGGAAAGGTGTGGACAACCAACGAAGCAAAGCTTAGGAGTTGCCTCCTTGTTTTTCCAAATTACAGGGTAGTTATTCTTTACTCTTTCAAGCTCGTTATCATCAATTACGTATTCCTTGGCATTTTCAACGATTAAAGCTTTGCCAAGCTCCTTTGCCTCGGGTGTTAGATTTTCCACGTGATAAAGACCTACTGCACCATTTGAGGCAGTTGCTGCACCAAAGTCCTTAAGGTAGGAGCAGGCAGAGTCGTTTAGCTCAGTACCAAGCCACTTATCAAGTCCCTCAATAAAGGGAACATCCTCCATTACCTTCATACCGATAGCAGAGCCAAGGAGCTGTGCCTCGGGCTTTTTAGTCGTTTTTACCTTAATTACCCAAGTAGCACGTCTGCCCTCATCGGTCAGAAGTCCAAAGTATGGAACATAGCCAACTATGGAGCCCATTATATCAATAATTCCTGAGTTACGATTACATCTTGCACCAAGGACAGAGTTTGCATAAACTACTGCACTTGATTCTGCCCAGGACAAAACGTCACCCTTTTTAGGCTTGTTGCCTACCTGATCCATATAACAGGTACAGGTAAAGGCGTTTTTATCCATAAGTCCCAGCTTTTCAAGCTGATTTTCGTAAAAGCTCTGCTTTGTGTACATAAACTTATTAAAAACCAGATTTTGCAAGAAGCTTGCAGGAACGTTTTTGTCAAGTGGACGTGGGTCAACGGAAAACCTTTGTGATGAGCATACGTCTGCATCAAGAAGCTTTTGCATAAGGTCGTAAACAGGTGACATTACCTTTAGACCAAAGGATGTTACCAGATGATTATATTCTGAGGTGATTGGCACAAGCTTTTCTGCCTCGAAGGCATCGCCATACATCACTAAGGTTTTCATAACCTTAGAAAGCACCTCGCCCTTTTCTCCATTTAATATTGCTTGTTGTTCGTTTGTTAGTATCATTTTTTCTCTCCTTTGCTAATTAGAGCTTCATACATACCTGCCATGCACCCCAAATAACTGTGCGCAGGTTTCCTACCTTATCGCAATCGCCTACCAAATGCACGCCCTTGGTTGTAAGAGGTGATGGTGTATAGCCAGCTGACAAAATAACGGAGTCTGTGTCGATTTTTTCTTCCTTGCCGTCCTTATTTTTAACTACTATGTAGTCCTTGCCTGCCTCAACAAGTGAGGTTTCAAGATAAACGGGCACGTTGTTTGTTTTAAAGAAATCACGAAGGTAGCTTGTGTTAGCAAGGCAAATTCCCTTGCCTACAATTAGGTCATCTTGCATTTCTACAATCATTGGCTTTTTGCCTCTTAAATATAGCTCGTAGGCAATTTCACAGCCTGTAAGTCCTCCACCGATTACTGCAACTGTTTCTCCTACCTCCTTATTGCCAAGTAGGAAGTCAACTGCCTCAATGGTGTTTTCAATGCCCTTTACAGGAATTTTTCTTGCCTTGGCACCAGTTGCAACGATTACCTCGTCACAGTGGAGGCTCTTTACATCTGTTACCTCAGTGTTCATTTTTATTTCAATTGGATATTTTGTAAGCTCACGAATATACCAAGCGATAAGGTCACGGTCCTTTTCCTTAAAGGAAGGTGTTGAGGCAGCGATAAATACACCACCTAACCTGTCGCTCTTTTCGTAAAGGGTTACCCTGTGGCCTCTTTTTGCACATACGAGTGCACATTCCATACCACCGATACCACCACCGATAATTGCAATTTTCTTAGCCTTTTTTGCTGGTTGAATATTGAATTTTTTTGATTGCATTGTTTCTGGATTAAGTGCACAACGAGAAAGTCCCATTGTGTCAGTTAAATCCTGTGTATTTGCGTGACCCTTTGAGGATGAGAAGTTAAAGCAACCACTATGACAACAAATACAGGGCTTAATGTCCTCTTTTCTGTTTTCGATAAGCTTTGTTACCCATTCCTTATCAACTAAGAATTGACGAGCTATACCAACTGCATCAATTTCTCCTTTTTCGATTGCCTTAGCGCCAACCTCAACGTCCATTCTACCTGCACATACAACGGGAATATCAACGAATTTTTTAATATGAGCTACGTCCTTTAGGTTACAGTTTTCAGGCATATACATAGGTGGGTGTGCCCAATACCAAGAATCGTAGGTGCCGTTGTCTGCGTTTAGCATATCGTAGCCTGCGTCTTGTAGGTACTTTGCTGCACGCTCGGATTCCTCCATATTTCTTCCAACCTCGGTGTATTCCTCATTTGGCATAGCACCTTGACAGAAGCCCTTCATCTTGGACTCTACGGAATAACGCAAGGAAACAGGATAATCGTTACCACATTCCTTTTTAATAGCCTTAACTATTTCCGTTGCAAAGCGATAGCGATTTTCGAAGCTACCACCATACTCGTCTGTTCTTTTGTTGAAGAACTCAATTGCGAATTGGTCTAACAGATAGCCCTCGTGTACTGCGTGTACCTCTACACCGTCAACTCCTGCATCACGGCAAAGCTTAGCAGTTTTTGCAAAGGCTTCAATTATTTCGTGGATTTGCTCCTTAGTCATTTCAGGGCAAATGATGTCGTGTGCCCAGCGTGAGGGCTGTGGGCTTGGGCTTGCAAGCTCGTGTGAGGTGTCGATAATTGGCTTTATCAAGGCTCTTGTAAGCTTGTTTTTGTGCAAGGGTGCTACAAGCTCAGTAATCGCCCAGGAGCGACCCATACCAGCAGTTAACTGAATAAATAGCTTTGCGCCAGTTTTATGGATTTCTTCCATAAACTCCTTTAATTCCTCAAACATTTTTGGATTTTGCCATAGCCATTTTCCCCAAAATGTGTCGCGGAGTGGTGCTATTCCTGGAATAATTAAGCCTACGTTGTTTTTTGCTCTCTCTAAGAAAAGCTTTGCTGCCTCCTTGTCGAAGTGACAGCCACCTAACTCAAACCAGCCAAAAAGAGACGTGCCACCCATAGGGCACATTACTATTCGGTTTTTGATTTCCACGTTGCCTATTTTCCAAGGTGTAAATAGTGCCTCGTACTTTTTGTCTGTATTGTTCATTGATATATTTCCTTTCTTATTTTATCTTTTTAATTACGCCTTCTAAATCGTTGCTTATAATTGTAAGACAGCGATAGAAACTAACCCTTTCCTCCTCGCTCAGACCCTTGCCTACCTGTTCTAAAACTCCGTTTACTCTTTGGTAGATTTTTTCGCCTACCTCCTCTCCCTTTTCGGTAAGGGACAGTGGGCTTTTGTATCTCTTTTGAGCCTTTGACTCGCAAATTATATAGCCGTTTTCCTCCAAATAGTCAAGAGTACGAGAAATTGTAGCCTTGTCCTCCTCACACCTTTCGCATAGCTCGGTTGCAGTAAGAGACCTATTACAATATAGATAGTAAAGACAAGAAATATGTGGTGCACGAAGGTTATATTCCTGCATTTCCTGATTTTTAATTTTCCTTATGCTTCGGCTTATTTTCGTAATAAGCGCAGTAAAGCTTTCAAATCGTTGTTCCATTTTTTCTCCCTTCACTTGTTGAAGTTTCAACAAGTTTTTCTAATTATACCACATAATTGTTGAATTGTCAACATTTTTATTTATAAAAAAAGAGTAGCCATATGCGTGTTATCCTTAACGGAGAACACGCATAACTAAGTTTGCCCTTGCGGGCAAGTGAAGTTATCTGCGATAGTGAAGTTCACTTCGTGAGTGAAGTTTTGCCTTCGGCAAAGTGGGCAAACTTAACTTCACTTGTGCGTAGCACAAACTTCGCTGCATACGGGGTTCCTCGAAGCGAAGTATGAGCTTTGGGGGTTCGCGGAGCAACTTCACTTTTGCGTTAGCAAAAACTTCACCAACAGAAAAGAGAGGACATTTCGGCTACGAACCGATTTGTTCTCTCTTTCTGCTTGTAATAAGGGGTTGGGCTTAGCCCACATTTGCATTTGACTAGTCAAATGCGATGCTTGCACTTTTGTCAAGTTGCAAATTCTCCGCTAAGAACCTCACACATAGCGTGCTTTGTCTTTTATGGACATTACACCTTGGCTACTCTTAATTATTTTCCCAAACTACTGTTATTTTTTGGTTATTTTTAGGTCCTTGCGCCAGTAGTCGTAGCAGTCGTCGGCAAGGTCGAAGTTCCTTGGGACTACTATTTCCTTTAATTGCTCGTTTGCGTCAAAGGCGCCGTTGCTTACACTCTTTATGCTATTTGGTAGCTCGATTCTCTTAAGAGAGTTACAACGGAAAAAGGAGCTAATACCGATTCTTTCAACAGTTTCGGGTATAATAATTTCCTCTGGCTCCTTAGCGTCTAAGAAGGCGTACTCTGAAATATATTTTGTGCCCTCGGGTATCGTATATTTCTTGCCCTTTTTAGACGTTGGATACCTTACAAGTCTTTTTCCGTTTTTGGTAAATAAAATGCCATCAACACTTTTATAGTGCTCGTTTTCCTCATCAACTATAATTTCCTCAAGCATATCCATAGAATTAAACAGGCTTGGGCTAAGGTGACTTGTCTTGCTTGGTACATAAAAGCTCTTTACACCACGACAGGAGCCAAAGGCGTAAACGTCAATTTCGCACACTCCGTCGGGGATTTTTAGCTCTTCTATCTTATTACAGCTTTGGAAGGCAGAATCGCAGATTTTCTCAAGAGAGCTTGGAAGGCTTATTTTTTCAAGTCTTTCACAGTAGGCAAAGGCCTCATAGGGTATTTCCTTTATTCCCTCTGGGATTTTAATTTGCTTTAGGGATTTCATTTCGTAAAAGGATCTTACGTCTATTTCAATCAGGCTATCGGGAAGCACAAGCTCCTCTAAATCTATACAGCCATAAAAGGCACATTCGCCTATTCTTTCAAGTCCCTTTGGGAGATTGATATTCTTTAGCTTTTGACATACAAAGAAGCCTATATTATCAATAAATTTCACGCTATCGGGTAGGTAAACGTTTTCTATGGAATAATTTCTTGAAAAAGCCCCCAGTCCAATTCCTATTACTCCCTCAGGCACGATTACGTCCTTGTCGTTACCATTGTATTTCATTAAAATACCATCAACGATTTCGAAATTGCCCTCTCTATTAAGCTCGCCCTTATAATCACAACGCTTTGTAATTGGTCCCTTGCCTCTTGGCTCTTCATAGTAATACTTATAGTCCATATTTCCACTTGCCTCTTGGCTTGTGAAATTATAGGTGAGGTCAAAGTGTCCACCATTTGAGCCCTCTTGCCAGCCTTTGAATTGAATTGTTTGTACCTGGTCGAGAGCTTCCATGTCACGAATTGGGTCTAACCTGTCGTCGGCTGTGTGGTAAACATTCAAAAGCTCACTGTATATTTTGTCGCAAAGGTCGAAGGTGTCCTTAGTGCTTAAAACTACCTCCTTGAGAAATTGCAAATTTTCCTCAAGCTTGCCCTCGATTAGTGGAATTTCGTGGTAGTCGGTGCCTGCTGAAAGAGTACCCTTTACTACCTCGCCGTCCTTTTTGGTTATGGTAATTGCTATAAACGAGCTACTGCTTGAATTTGTTACAAAATCAGTTCTAATTTTCATAATTATTCCTCTCCCTCGTCTATATTAAATATTTCAATTTCTCTTATGATTTCCTTGTGTCTATCGTAGAGCAAAAGCTCCTTATTGTGCTTGAAGTATTCGGCACAGCCATAGTGACTGATAAACGAGGTTGTGTAATCGTTTATTGTAAGCTCGGTTACGAAAACAAGCATTTCCTGTCCGTCGCCAAAGGCTTTTTCCATAAACCTAAATGCGTTTGAAAGCTCCTCGGTGGTCCTTTGTGCCAATTCCTTTAGGTCGGCGTGCTTGTTATTAAAGTAATCTCTGATTAAGCCGAAGGCAACGTCGCCGTTTTTCGTGCCGTTTTTAATTATTAGCTCCTTGATTTCCCAAAGAGTCTTAATTACTGCGTTTATGGTATAAATATCGTTCTTTGAAAGAGATGACGCTTGCTTTCCCCTTTCAAGCTGAGCTTCTAACTTTTTAACTGCTTGATCAATTGAGGAAATATCGCATCTATCCTTCATAAAGCTTCCTCTTAGTAGCTTGATTTCTTGGGTTAATCTCTTCAGGCAAAGCTCGGCGATATATACGTTTTTGGTTCTTTCGTAAATGCCGTCAAGCAATAAGCCGATAAGGGCAATTCGCTCATCAAACTTAGCATTCTTAGCTCTTTCAACAAGGGGCTCTGAATATTTACCGCTAAGAATTTCGTCAATTTGGTAGTCGGACTTGTACTTGTTGTATAGGTCGTAGTAAATTGCAAAGTCCTTTGCGATTTTTGCATTTTGTAGGTATTGCTCGATTAAGGTCTTATTTACTTCTATGTTGTTCCTTTCGTACAGTCTTATCATATCAGAAAGGTCGCACCAGCCACGAGCAGTTACGAAGCTTTTTCCATCAACGGTTGTTTCGATTTTGTAAAAGTCTGTCTTTTTTACATCAAGATAGGTAGTAATTGAGGTGTGCACGCCTGAGTTGATTGCGTACTCCTTCCAAACTCCATAGTCTGCTTCGACTACAACCTTTTTAAGTCTGTCCCAGGTTACAATATCAAATTCACGAACAGAGTTATTGTACTCTGGTGGGTTACCAGCAGTTACAACCAGCCAGCCCTTTGGTACTGCGTGCTTGCCAAACACCTTGTATTGTAGGAATTGGAGCATAGCAGGTGCTAAGGTTTCGGATACACAGTTAATTTCGTCAAGGAACAAAATGCCCTCCTTATGCCCTGTATTCTCTATCATATCGTAAACAGATGCAATAATTTCTGACATTGTGTACTCTGAAACATCGTATTCCTTACCATCGTAATTTTTCTTAACGATAAAGGGTAAGCCAAGGGCAGACTGTCTTGTGTGGTGGGTCATTGAGTAGGAAACAAGACCTACTCCCAGCTCGGAGGCAATCTGCTCCATAATTGCGGTTTTACCTATACCAGGCGCACCCAATAAGAATATTGGTCTCTGCTTTTCAATTGGAATCACGTACTCGCCAAACTCATTTTTTGTGAAGTACGCGGTAATTGCATTTTTGATTTGTTGCTTGGCTTCCTTAATATTCATTTTATCTCTCCTTAAAGGTTATCTAAATCTTCTTTTTCCAATATTAGCTTAATTGCCCAAGTGGGAACCTGGGGTATTTCGTAGTCCTCTCTTACAAAGACGAAGGCAGTTTCGTAATCTGGCTTTCTTTCGGGGAATACGCCGTAGCCGTCTGTGAAGTAAATTACACCCTTTAGCTTAGTAAATTCCTTATCCTTTACTAATTTGTTTACATATGCAAAGGCAGGACGAAAGTCTGTGCCACCAAAGCCATGAAGTGTCATTTTCTTTATGTACTCGTCAAGCTCAGCTTGTGTTGTTATTTTCACATCGCTTTGCACCTCGGCATCACACTGAATGATGTGAAGGTTGAATTTCTTTGCAAAGCTTTCCTCATTCTTTAGTATGTTGTAGGTCTTTTGCACAAAGGCTTGGACCTGTGCACCTTGCACCGAGCCTGAGGTATCTATGATTATTGCAAAGTCCTTAACCTGCTTAATTTCCTTGTATTCAAGTGGCTCGATAAGTGGCATTTTTTCGTAAAGCTTAAGTCCGTAGGTGTAGAAAATATAATCGAACTCGTCGTCGTTGATTTTCATAGCCTCGTGCATTGTGGCAAACTTCTTTAGAAAGCTTGTATAATCGTACCTTTCACGATTTACCTCACGAATGTTTTGAATCAGACTACCTGCTGTATTACCTCTTTGCTTAGAAAAGCTTTCAAGGTCCGCCCCCACGTACTCGGAAATTTGTTTCCATCTTTGCTCAAGCTCCTGTCGTGACATTTTGCCACCTGATTGACCTTGTTTGCCCTGTCCTTGACCCTCACTACTTCCATCGCCCGATGAATACCAAATAGTGTGGTCGTCAGCTATAAAGCTTACACGTAGTCTTCTAATTTCCTCATCGTCAAGTCCTTGACTAAGGTAGAAATTATATATTTTCTCTGCAGTAAGATGCTTAATTTTGCTTTTTAATCTTATTATTTCACTTGATTGCTTGCCTTGTCTTTTTGCATAAATTGATTGTTCTTGTAGCTCATTTATAACGTTTTCAACTGCTATGTCGCAGGATAGGTCCCACAGCTCTGTATCTACAATGGAGCCTATCAGGTTGTGTCTGAATACACAGTGGAAAAGCATATGCAGATAATCTCGCATGACTACGTATTTTTCCTCACTGTATCGGCTCAGTATATAAAAGGGGTTATAGTAGATTTCTCTGCCATCGGTACCGACTGTTTTAATTTCGAAGGAATCCACGTCTAATTCGGCTATTGCAATATCTAAGAAGCGAAGCTTAACAAGAATAGTATTTCTTGCTATCTTCATAACCTCTTTTGCAAGCTCTCTCGCCTTTTCTATTCTTGCTAACATTTTTTCTCCTTATTTTAGTTTAATTTTTATGTCGCTTTCTATATTTCCTCAAATTTTATTCCGTAGTCCTGTGCGTATTTCTCGGCATAGCTACCAAGAGGTGCTTTTATGGTTAGCTTATTACAGCCAGAAAAGGCATTGTCCTCTATTGCTTTAACGCTTGAGGGGATTATTACAGATTTTAAATTCTTACAGTTAAAAAATGCGAAGCTTTTAATTGTGTTAACCCCAAACGGTATTGTAACCGATTCTAAGCTTAAGCACCCACCAAACAATCCACTCGCTATCTCTTTTATCTTCTTAGGTAGGTCTATTTGTGTGAGTAGTTCACAGCCTGAAAAGGCGCAATCTCCTATCTTGGTAATTGTTTTGGGTAGCTCTATGCTTGTTATTTCACAGCCTGCAAAGGCTTGTGGGTCAATTTCCACAACCGCGTATTTGCCCATTTTTTCAGGTATTACCACGCTTGTGTCCTTGCCCATATATCTTCTAATCATTGCCTTTCCATCGTAGGATTTTATGCGAAAAATTCTCGTCCAATCGGAAATTGTTAGCTCCTTTAAGCCTAATTCCTTGTCCAGTCGGTCGTTTTCGTATTTTTCCAATTCCTCGTTTGAATAGGTGCTTCTTTTATAATCAAGCAAAACGCTAGTTAGCTCCACGCTTTCGTACTTTTTTACGTACTCGATTAGCTCGTCAACGTTTGCTAACTTTAGCTTTGCAGATTTTTCTAAAAGTGGCTTTACTAAATCTACTCTGCCAATTTCTATTAGCTTATCAATTGAGTTCTTTTTGTTTTTGGTTAACTGCTTTATCAAGGGGTGCTCCTTGCTTAGATTTTCTAACCCGTATGAATAGCAAACATTGGGGGAAAATTGTAATTTCCACCAGTCGTAGCTTTGAATAAGGGCACTTGGTACAGATATATTTTCAATTTCGTTACAGAACTCGAAAACTTTATTTTCCAGTACAGTGTCCTCACTTTCAATTTCAATGGATTTCAAGTTAAGGCAAAAGGAAAACGCATTAGCGTCAACCTTTTTTACAGTTCTTGGAATTTTTATTTTCTTAAGAGAGGAACAGCCAGAAAAGGCTTGATAGCCTATTGTGTCAACGCTTAGTGGTATTGTAGCTTCTCTTAGGCTTCTGCAACGTTCAAAGGCTGATTGAGATATTTTTTCTATGCCATTTACCAGATTTATTTTTTCAAGCTTATAGCAATTTGAAAAGGCAGTACTACCTATTCTTTTAATGGTGCTTGGTAAAATTACCTCTTCAATCTTATCGCAACCGAAAAAGGCACTTCCACCTATTGAGATAACTCCCTCTTTTATTTTAAATATCTTGTCCTCCCTTGCAGGTGGATAGCGCACCAAGGTCCTTTCGCCCTTTGAATAAAGAACGCCGTCAATGGATTTATACTTGGGGTTGTTTTCGTCAACGGTTATGGCTTTTAGAAGATTGCTACGTGTAAAGACTACGGATAGCTTGGTCAAGCTTGCAGGCAAATGAATACTAATCGCTCCTTCCAAATGGAAAACGGCAAAGAAGCCAATTTGCTCAACTCCCTCGGGGATTATTACATTTTTGCCCTCGCCCTTGTAGGAAACAAGCACACCGTCGTTGATTTGAAAATCCCCCATAGTCTTCTCCTTTAAAAAATGGTATACATAATATATAATATCATATTTTTATCGACTACGCAATACATACAGAGAAAAACCACAAAGAAAAGCCAACGGATTTTTCCGTTGACTTTTCAATGAAATCCGTCGGCGACGGATGAAATCGTTGCACGATGAAATCACTTCGTGATGAAATCCTTGCCACGAGAACCCCAAGGCTCATATTTCGCCTTGAGGACCCCTACTTCGCAAGAGTTGAAAATGAAATGTGCGTAAACGCACTTGAAATACTTGCCAACGCAAGCTTGAAATACACGGCTCTGCCGTGAATGAAATGAAGCAAGCTTCGTTAAAAAAGCCGACAGAGTGTCGGCTTTTTGTAATTTATTCCTCGGTTGGAAGATAACCAGTTAAATTGTTGAAGGAAACAAAGTGATATGTGTTGCCTGTTGCAGGTGCGCTTGCTTGTAAATAGCTTACGCTTGAATTATCAGCTGTTACCTCGATTACGTAAGCACCGATTGCAAGCTGTGCACTCTTGTGCGCATCAGTTTCGAAGCCTATAATTCTCATTGAGAACATATCGTAGTCACGGCTTGAAAATTCAACGCTTGCAACGCCATCGGCTGTTTGACCCTGTGCGTTCATAATCTCGTTTGTGCCAAGCTTTTCTTCTGCTACTGCGAATAAACCATACTTCAAGGTGTTTCCTGTAAATGCTTCGTATGCTTCAATCGCATCACGATCAATAACAAAGCTTACTGAAATACCACCATTTGCATACTCCTGTGCTGAGTAACCCTTGTTAATAAAGAGTGGAGCAAGGGTCTCTTGTACGTTGTGTGTGCATTGTGCGTTTTGACAAGCTGAGGTCTTTGTGCCTGCCTTGTCAAAGCTTGTATATACCATTGTCGTTACTACGTTGCCGTCAATATGTTCAACCAAGCTTGTGCCACAGTCCGTACATGAGCTTACACATACACTGATTTTATCGTCTGAAGGTGTGTGAACTCCTTCTGTGTATGCTTCACAGTAGTTATAGTCATACACTGCGTACTTACCACTCTTATCTTCAAGCGCCAAGTATTCTTCATAGGAGATAATTGTAGCTGCTACATCTAAGAATGGTGCATTGTTGCTTGTATTTGTATTGGCAATAAGTGCTTCTAACTCTGCCTTAGTACCAACGAAGAATATTTTTTCAAGCTTAGGCTCTCTACCACTTTCTGCCTTGAATACATCGTTTGCAATTTCAGTTGTAGTGTTACTGAGGTAAATAGTTGTAAGATTATTACAGCCCTTGAACATGGTATCATTGATTTTTGTAACTGTTGTTGGAATTATAATGCTTTCAATACCTGTATGTTGAAAAATCCAAGAAGCACTGAGTGTTGTTGTGGTTGGAAGCTTAATGCCTACGAATGGAACTGCGGAAAACGAACCAGCTCCTGAAATAGTAACTAACTTAGTATTTCTTAAATCAAGAACCTCCCCTTCAAACAAAACCGTTTGACCATAGGTTTGGCTAAATGTTTGACCACCACCAATTTGTCTTAATTCAGTCAGGTCCTCAAGGTTAATGTACTTTAGCTTTGGACAACCACTAAATGCCTGTTGCTGGATAGCAACTGTGTCAAGTCTTAAATATGCATATTCAATAACCTTGTTAGCCCATGCAACTGTTTTAACACAGTTAACGGGCTGTCCTATGTTTCCACCAGCATTGATAATTACATCATCATCCATAAGGTTAAGCACAACGATACTACCACCATCAATTGTGCCACTTTCAAGACCAATTTGGATTTTTGTAACTTCATATGCTTTTATTGAACCTACTGTTGAGTTACCTACGGAGAATACGTAGTTACCTGCCGTATAAATCATTCTTGAGTCGTCTGCACGAATTGATTGAAGGTTGCCGTCTGCGTCATTGTACCAAATTAGTGCGTTGCCCTCGCTATCGAACAAATTGCACACTGTACCATTGTCGAGTGTAACTGTGGCATTTAAGTCCACCTTGCCACTATGTACAGACTCTGCTGATACTGCGATTGCAAGCATGCATACAAGAGCTACTACCATAGTAAGCATTAGTAAAATTTTCTTTTTCATACTATTTCTCCTTAAATATAGATATTTAGTCATAGTAATTTTACCACAGGGGTGTGGAAAAGTCAACAAAATAAACAAAAAAAAAAAAAAAACATATATTTTTTGTTAAAGTTGCACAAAGAAAAGCCACAGGGAAAAGTCTGTGGCTTTTCAGTGAAATCGCTTTGCGATGAAATCGTTTCACGATGAAATCACTTCGTGATGAAATCCTTGCCACGAGAACCCCAAGGCTCATATTTCGCCTTGAGGACCCCTACTTCGCAAGGGTTAAATACTACCCCTCCACCACCTATGGTGGTCCCCCTCCCACTCACAAGGGGAGGCAAGGTGGTGGTGTCTCACAAAGGCACCCCTATGCGATGAAATCCTCTTGCGAGGACGAAAAAAGCCGACTAAGTGTCGGCTTTTTTATAGTTATGCGTTTGCTTGTGCGTTGTATGAAGTGTAGCAATAGATTTGGTTTTCGGCAGGTGTGCCCTCTTGTAGGTAGGTAACCTTGCCACCATCGATTACGTATGCGCCAAGGGCTAATTGTGCTTCCTTATGTACATCAGTTTCGAAGCCTATTACTCTGATTGCGAAAATGTCATAGGTGTACTTTGAAAAATCTACGCTTGCAACTCCTGCTATGGCAGTACCATCAGCATTTATAATTGCTTTGTCATTACCTTCTTCGTCCTGTGCATTGCCCTGAGCTACTGCAAAGATACCATAAGTAATGTTAGTTTTGTTTGCGGTGTTATATTCTGCAATTGCATCGTGATTTACAACGAAGCTAATTTGGATACCACCATTTGCGTATTGCTGTTCAGAATAGCCTTGGTTAATAAAGAGTGCCTTTGTTTCTACCTCTGTCTTGTGTTGGCAACCCTCGTTTGAGCAATCTTCAATTTTAGTACCTACGCTTGTATATCCACTTGCGTACGCAATGGACGTTACCAAAACGTGCTGAGGATTTTCTTGTGCTACTGTTATTCTACAATCACTGCATATGCTTACGCAAGGATTTGATATAAATCCATGACTACCTGATATTGCAAGAGGCTTACAATAGTTTTCTACAATTGTGTGTGCAGTTATTGTTTTACCTGGCTCGTAGGTCCAAGGACTTGCCTCGTCAAGGTAATCAACAACCGTTGCACCTGTAACACCTGAGAAGGTGTTTGCATTGATAAGGGTCTGAGCTGTAATGCCATCGCCAATTAAAACGTATTCTATTTTCGCACTTGAATCACGGAACGGATAAGATACACCAAATTGAACGTTACTTTGTATGTAAACAGTAAAGGTCTTTACATCTTGACCAGCTCTTGCTGAATGAAAAGCTTCATCTGCAATAGTTTTTAAGGTAGCAGGAAGCACAATTGACTTCATTTTATAACAATGAGCAAATGCCTTGCTAGGAATATTTTCTAAGTTTGGTGGAAGGATTACTTCTACTAAATTGTCGCAGTTTGCAGCAAAGTTGCCTTTCAAATCCGTTAATGAAGTGCAACCACTTAAGTCAAGTGATGTAATTGAATCGTTGTCGGTAAATGGTCCACCATAGCCACCACCTACCAAGGTTAGATTAGCACACTTGCTAAGGTCGAAATGCTCAAAGCCTGTGTTTTGGAAGGAATATTCCTGTATTTTTACAAGTGATGCTGGGAAACTAACAGTACCAGTAAGTGAGGTACAGCCGTTGAACGCATGACCACCTATTTCAGTCATACCCTCGACAAGAATAAGCTCGTTGGTAGCTACCATATTGGAGCACCCCTTAAATGCACTTCCTGTTAGCACCTTGAATTTTGGGAAGGTAATTTGGGTAAGGCTGGTACAGTCTGAGAAGTTACCCTTTCTTATCTCAGCTACGCAATTTGGATTAAAGGTTATTTTTTCAACTGAACAACCTGTAAAAATACCATCGCCACTAATAAAGAAGGTATCAGTTGCTAAGAAGGTAAGTGTTTTTAAGCTTGTTGCCGCGTTAAACATCACATTACATTCAATACCCTCAATTTCATCAGGGAATATGATGTCAGTTGCACTGTCCTTTGTGTAGCCATCTTGGAAGCCTGTTACCTGATTGTTTTTTACAATAAATACAGTACCAAAATCAACAGTTGTTCCATCTGTTAATGTTACCTCATTTGCAGCGCTAACTGTCAATGCAAAAAGGCAAGCCATAGCGACTACGAGCAAGGTAATTAAAATTTTCTTTTTCATTTTGTTTCTCCTTAAAAGATACTTTGACAAGATAAGTTTAGCATATAAATTAGGTGCGTGTCAATATTTTAGGCTTAATTCGGTTAATTTTGGCAAATTGCACAAAGAAACCCCAACGGAGAAAGCCGTTGGGGTTTCAGTGAAATCCGTCGCCACGGATGAAATCGTTGCACGATGAAATCACTGCGTGATGAAATCCTTGCCACGAGAACCCCAAGGCTCATATTTCGCCTTGAGGACCCCTACTTTGCAAGGGTGAAAATGAAATGTGCGTAAACGCACTTGAAATACTTGCCAACGCAAGCTTGAAATACACGGCTCTGCCGTGAATGAAATGAAGCAAGCTTCATTAAAAAATCGGATAGCCAGCCTTTTCGTGAGCCTCGAAAAGCTCGTTGCAGAGAGCTACAATTTCCTCGGTTGAAAGCTGTGCACCTGTGTGGGGGTCCATCATTGCGGCTTGGTAGATTTTTTCCTTGCTCATTTCGTGTGCTGCCTCGATTGTAAGCATTTGTGCATAAATGTTTGAGCTATTCATAGCGGCAAGCTGAGTTGGTAAAGCGCCAACGAAGGTTGGTGTTACTCCGTTGCCATCTACTAAGCAAGGCACCTCAACGCAAGCCTCGTAGGGTAGGTTGGTAATAAGTCCGTTATTCAGCACGTTACCACCGATTTTGTAGGGCTTATTTGTATAGATTGCTTCCATAATGTGAGATGCGTATTCTTTTGAGCGTGTATGCTCGATTTTTCCACCCTTCATTAGCTCCTCGTATTGCTTTTGCCAGCCTGCAATCTGGTTTACGCAACGACGTGGGTATTCGTCAAGAGGAATATTGTATTTTTCAATTAGGTCCTCTCTTCCTGCCTTTATGTAGAATGGGTTATATTCTGCGTTATGCTCGCTGGATTCGGTACAATAATAGCCTAACTTATCAATATAGTCGTAGCGCACCATATCGCCGTGCTTTTCCTTAGCATTTTTCTCCTTAGCACGTTTTTTTATTTCTGGGTATAGGTCGTTTCCGTCCTTGTCGGTAATTTCAAGTAGCCAGCCCATATGGTTAATGCCTGCGATTTTTTCAAGTCTGCCGTCTATCTTATCATTCATACCAAGAGCCTTTAAAAGCTCCTCGGAGCAACATTGAACGCTATGGCAAAGACCTACTGTCTTAACCTTGGTGTAGCGAAGCATATAGCCTGTTAGCATTGCCATTGGGTTTGTGTAGTTTAAAAACCAAGCATTTGGGCATACCTCCTCCATATCACGAGCAAAATCCTTTAGCACGTGAATGGTACGAAGGGCACGGAAGATTCCTCCTATACCAAGAGTGTCACCTATTGTTTGGCGAAGTCCGTACTTCTTTGGAATTTCAAAGTCAATGATTGTGCAAGGGTCGTAAAGTCCTACTTGGATTGCGTTTACAACAAAGTCTGCATTTCTCAATGCGTCCTTTCTTTCGCTGACACCCAAATATTTTTTAACTGTGGCTCTGCCCTCATTGATTGATTCATTCATCTTTGTGATTAAAAGATAAGACTCCTCAAGTCTTTCCTTGTCAATGTCGTAAAGTGCGATTTCAACGTCGTGAAATGATTCACAAAGCATTGTGTCACCTAAAACGTTTTTTGAAAATACGGTGCTACCTGCACCCATAAAGGTTACCTTCATTTTTGTACTCCCCTTGTAGATTATTTGTAAATTTCATTTACAATTCAATATTAGCATACTCGATAGCCTTAATCAAGGCTTTTTATTATGTTTTTGCTTTTTTCTTCAAAAGGTGTATTCGCCCTTTTCTACCTTGTGCGCTTTGCCGTCAATTATAACAATTGCCGACACGGGGGTGGTTATTTTGTATTTAACTTTTCCGTTTTCGTGATACCATTTAGAAGAAATTTTTCCGTATTTTGTATCAATTGAGGCACTCAGATAATCAAGCTTATGGGTAGGGTGTGGCTCAATAGTTACCTGTTCAAAGCCAGGAAGCCTTGGCTTAATTCCACACGCCTCCTGATATACCCAGTCGCCAACGCTACCATAGGCGTAATGGTTAAAGGAGTTCATATTTTCAGACCAAAACTCGCCCTGCTCGTTTTTTCCGTCCCAATGCTCCCACATTGTAGTAGCACCAAGCTTGACGGAATAAAGCCAAGATGGGAAGCCCTCTTGCAAAAGTAGGTCGTAGGCTACCTCGCTATATCCGTTTTGAGAAAGTGCGTGCAAAAGGTAAGGTGTACCTACAAAGCCTGTTTGTAGCTTGTTATCATTTGCTTTAATCATATCTGCAAGCTGTTTTGCGACGCTTTTCTTGTCCTCAACTATGTCAAAGTACAGTGCTAAGGCACACTCGGTCTGGGTTTTATATTGCTTGAAGGTTGCTCTTATCTTTTCAAGAATTTTTTCCTTAAGCTCCTTGTATTTTTGGCTATCCTTACCTATAATTTCAGACACTTGCTCCACTATTTTCACGGAATTATAGTAGAAAACTGAAGCTATAAAATCCTCGTTTGAGGAGCCACGATAGCTACCACTTGGCGCATCAAGACCAAGCCAATCTCCAAATTGGTCACAGCCACTCCAAAGGTATTTTTCCTTAGTGGTTGCTTCTATGTAGCCTAAGTATTTTACCATACAATCGTATTGGTTTTTAAGTATTTCCTCGTTTCCGTAGGTTAGGTACATTTGATATGGAATAATAGTTGCACTATCTCCCCATACTGCACCTGTATTTTCCGTAGTTGACCAATCCCAGCATACTGTTTGGGGGATTATGTTTGGTATATTTCCCTTTTCGCCTTGGTCAAGCCTTAAGTCCGTTAGCCACTTTTCAAAGAATTTTTCACAGTAGAAGTTATATGACGCAGTTCTGCAAAATACTGTTGCATCTCCTGTCCAGCCTTGCCTTTCATCTCTTTGTGGGCAGTCGGTGGGAATATCAAGGAAGTTGCCCTTTTGTCCCCAAATTATGTTTGAAAAAAGCTGATTCAAAAGTGGACTTGAGCTATCTAAGTAGCCAGTTCTTTTTATATCGGAGTGTACTACTATTGCGTTTATGCTATCAAGTGTTATTTCACAGGGAAAGCTATCTACACGCAAATATCTGAAGCCCCAAAAGGCAAGGGTTGGCTTATAGGTGTTTGTGCCCTCATGACAAATATACTCAAAGCGAGCCTTAGCATCACGATAGTTTTCGTTATAGAAGTTGCCCTCCTTGTCAAGCTCCTCACACACTGTAAATGCTACACTCTGTCCCCTTTTTGCCTCTGTTGTGAACTCAAAATAGCCTGTCAGGTTTTGTCCAAAGTCCACAAGGGTATCGCCATTGGGAGCTTTGATTATTGCTTTTGGCTTTATTCTTTCCTGTTCAATTACGTCTGGTCCCTGTTGCTTTACTATTATGGACTTATCGTGGGAAAGGAGTTGTGCATTTACAGGAGTATCCCTATAATTTGAGTCGTATATTTCTCCGTCGTAAAGCTCGGCAAAGCGAAGCTTGTCCTTGCGTGCAAGCCAGCTACTGTCAGTTACAATTTGCTCAAATTGTCCGTTTTCGTACTCGATATTAAGCTGGGCAATAAGAGCCTTTGGCACATTTTGTGCAACGCCGAAGTTGATTTTTCCGTTATACCAGCCATCGCCTACTAAAATTTCAAGATTGTTTACGCTTGCTTCCTTAAGCATAGAGGTTACGTCATATTCCTGATACTGTACTCTTTTTCTTGAGGTAAAGCCAGGTGCTAAAATAAAATTGCCTACTCGTTTATTGTTTAGCTGTGGGTAGTAACAGCCAAGTGATGTTACATTAAGCGTTGCTTTTTTTATCTTTCCATTTACATAAAATTTTTTAATAAAGCACACAGGCTCGTATAATTTATTTTCCTTGTGTGTTATCCACTCTGCGCACTCAAACATTAGCTTACCTCTCTTTTTTTGATCTTGCTTTTATTGTACCACAATAAAAGGCTTTTGTAAAGTGTTGACTTGTTCTGTTTTTAGGACAAAAAATCCACAGAAGGCTCTGTGGATTTTTGGGTTTATTTAATTATTCTATTTGGTTGCCCGCGCTACCATTGGCACCTGTTGCACCACCTGCACCTGCATAAGCAGTTTCGTAATACTGTCCGAAAAGACCAAAGGTAATTCCTGTGCCCGCATTTCCACCAGCACCGCCGACACCACCTGCGCCACCGACACCTGCTACATATCCGTCTCCTCCACGGCCACCTGTACCACCTGTGCCACCTGCACCACCATCGTTTCCAGCTGGAGTATCTACGTATGTTCTTCCGTCGTTTAAGCCACCTTGGCCTCCCTTGCCACCTTGACCTCCTTGACCGCCATTTCCACCATTGCCGGTATGACCATCATATTCAAGCATGTAAGCTCCGTATTCGTCGTCTAAGACTACATATCCTCTGGAATTGTATGAGAATTTTGCACCGCTTCCACCGTTGCCGCCGTTACCACCTGCGCCACCAGTTCCTCCTGTGCCTGCTAAAACGTAATCGCCCTTGTCACTTAGTCCAACGACTCCTGCGCTTCCCTCATAGCCTTGACCACCTGTGCCACCAGTTCCTCCTGTTCCACCATTTCCATTGTAAATGATAACCTGTGATTGAGCACCTATTGTTATTTTGCTATCGTATTCCAAAAGAATCGCTACGCCACCAGCTCCGCCATTTCCACCAGCTCCGCCATTTTGACCTAATGCACCATTTGCGCCATTATAACCATCGCCACCTTGGCCACCTACAATTGTAGTAGCTGCATCGCCAAGTGTATAGACATGAACATTTTTCGCCTCTATTGCTGGGAAGCCCTCTCCTGCCACCTGATTGCTCTTGCCACCAGTAATGGTTAAGTCAGCTGTACCTACAATATATACATCATTATAGTAAGCATCTATTGCCATTGTTCCTACTGCACTTAAGGAGTTGCCTCCACCATTTGATGATAGGTATATATCGCGGAATTTTTCTTCTTGTCGGATTAGACCATCGCCATTTCCTTCAATATTACAGTTATATAGTGATATAAGACATTCCGTGCTTCCTGATTTTATATCAAGGCAAAGTCCCGAATATGTCTTTTCAGAACGGCCAATGATTTGTACTACTGAGGAATATACCTCAATCGTTGTATCTAAGGTCGTACCCTCGAGTCTTGTCAGGTCGAGAATAATGACATCTCCCTTAAGACTTTTTGGTATAGCAGTGGCAGTTGTTGGCTTATAGGTAACTGCTCTCTTTAGCTTACTATCCAGATATTCCTCGCTACCCTTTACCCAAACACCATCCTTTAATGCATCACATTCGCTACAATACAGTCCTACATAAGAATGTGGTAAGCTACCCAATTCTTCTCTCTCCTCATTTCCACAAGTCAAGCAGTTTCTTGATTTATAGCCAGTTTCCTTACAGCTGGTTGATGCATTTTCGCTCCAATCACTATAATTGTGCCCAGTTGCCAGAGTATAGGTATCCGAATAACTATACGTGCAACGTATACATTTGTGTGCTGTATAGCCCTTTTCCTCACACTTAGGTGCTATTATTTCACTATTACTACAATCGTGTCCTAATCTGTCTATTGGACGGGTTTCCTTTGCTAAGCATTTTTCGCATTGGCTTTCCTCAATTCCGTCTATTGTACACTCCGGATTTTTTGTTTTCTTCCATTCTCCAAATGTATGAGGAATAGTTGGGATTTGTTCTTGAAGCCTTATTTTAACATCACATTCGTTACATTTTGTTCCATCTGTGAGTCCTGTTTCAGAGCAAGTTGGTGCTTTACCTGATATTTTAAGTGCTCCATGCTTGTGTCCAAAAGGAACATCTAAGTTTGCAAGATGCTGTAAAAGTACAATTGCATCCTTGGAATTTATTTTTGCATACCCACCATCAAGATCATCATATGAATATGTGTTCGCATATACAAGGTCTTTATTTTCGACAGTCACAACCTTTGCTAAGTGCTGAAGAAGATATATAGCATCCTTAACATTTACCTTTCCGTCCCTATATACGTCTCCACACAATCTTGATTCCGAAGTGAAAAACGTAGCTACAAAACCCATTTCCACATCATTATAGGTTGAATCATAAAACTCGCAATCTTGCGCTAAAGACACAATCGTAACACCATTGTCCTCTGGAGCAGATTTGTTTATTTTTAATGCAACTCTTACAAGGTCTAATTTTGTATCGATATTAGTAGGAGATGCATAGGATACATTTACTGTATTGCCATTAACTGAGATTGCAGAGCCTGAAAGTGCTACTGTCTCCTCTTGAATTACAGAAGCATATTCATCGTCAAACTCAAGAGAGAATCTCGTGCCCGCAATCTTAGCACCCTCAGAAATATATACATCAACGTACACAGTTTCTCCTGTATTACCTGACACCGAAGAACAAACCAGTGTGGATACGTCGGTTGCAAAAACAGATAGGCTCATAATACTAAATAGAACTAACGTACCAAAAATGCAGGCAATCGCCTTAAAAAAACATTTCTTCACTTCCGAACACACTCCCTTTAATTAATTTCAATCTCTACATCACGAGCAGAAAACTCCACATCCTGCAGGGAAGCATTAGCCACCTCACTTACCTCTAAGTCGAGTAAGGTTTTGACACTACCCGAATACGAAAACTCAACTGTAAAAATACTTCCGACTGTGGTAACATTGTTTACAGTACCGCAACTAAAGGCGATTTCTCCTGGGGTATTAATACCAACAACAACATTAGTAGTCGGCTCACACTTTATCACGCTTAAAACGCTGGAATCATATTTCAATTCTCCAACAAAGCCTGCATAAGAAACAGTACCTGCAACGTACACTGTTGCTATAACAGTTCCATTACCCATATCCTCATAGGTAGCAAGGAAAACATTATTGCCTTCTACCGAAGCAACTTGATCATCAACAATACCAAGGTCAACATTGTTTGAACCTGTACCTAAATTGTTTTGCTCCGTAGATGGATCACATGCTGTTAATACAAGCATAGAGATTGCAAGTGAAATACAAAAAATAATGCATAGTAATTTTTTCATAGTATAATTCTCCTTTTTTTCAATTTTAGCATATTAGCTTCCCTTTTGTCAATACTAATAACTTAAATTTAAGCTATTAATTTCTTCTTTTTTAGCTATTACTATTGTATAATGATAAAAAATGGAGGTAATATGAGCATAGATTACAGATTAATAGGTGAAAGGATAAAAGCTGAACGAAAGAAAAGGGGACTAACGCAAGAAAATCTTGCAGAAAAGCTTGATGTTTCCATTGGATACGTAAGTCAAGTAGAACGAGGAATAACAAAAATCAGTCTTGACCTTCTTGCCGAAATATCGGCTATTTTAAAATGTGACATCGCTTCATTGATAGTAGGAAGTGCAGTAAATAGCGAAAATTATATAAAATCTGACATATTAACCGAAATATCTGCTCTTGATCCACAAAAGAGAAAGCTTCTATTTGAGTTTATCAAAATACTTTCTAAATCATAAATTACAGTCACTAAAAATTCAAAAGCACACCTATTGAGTTAGGTGTGCTTTTAAATTATTACGAATATATTTATTTTTTAAATTTGTAGGTGCAGGAAAGGCTATCGTCCTCGTAGTAGTCGGTGTAGCTTAGCTCGAAGTCGATTTTTTCTACGTTATCTAGGACCTTGATTGCTAAAACATCGTCAAGCTCAAAATAGTAGTCGCCACTTTCGTGCACCTCGGTATCTACCAAATGGAGCAAAAGATTGCATAGCCCCTCGCCATTTTTTACGTCCTTCATTTTTTCATCAAGGAATTTTTCAATAGCATCCTCCTGATACTCGCCTGCTATGGACACTCTTGGGCTTTCAAGAGATAGCTTACCATAAATTTCCTCATTGTCCTTGGTTGTAATTGTTATTGCTACAAAGCTACTACTGCTTGAATTTGTTACAAAATCTGCTCTGATTTTCATAAATACTCCTCAATCATACAATGCTTATGTGGTTATTATATCACAAGACCTTGGGTATTGCAAGATATAGACGACTCTTAAGAAAAAGAAAAGCAGGAATTCCCTGCTTTTCTTTCTATACTGTTATTTACAATACCTAATTATTTACCTGCTCGTTATATGAGGTGTAGCAATAGGTTTTTCCCTCGGTTGGGGTGCCTGCTTGTAGGTAGGAAACCTTATCGCCATCGATTACGTATGCGCCAAGGGCTAATTGTGCATTCATATGCGCTTCAGTTTCGAAGCCTATTACTCTGATTGCGAAAATATCGTAGGTGTGCTTTGAAAAATCTACACTTGCAACGCCTGTTATGGAAGTACCATCAGCATTTATAATTGCTTTGTCATTGCCTTCTTCGTCCTGTGCATTGCCCTGAGCTACTGCGAAAATACCATACTTAATTTCAGTATTCTTTGATGAGTTGTATGCTTCAATAGCCTCATAGTTTATTACAAAGCCAATTTGAATACCACCGTTTGAATATCCCTGTGTGGAATAGCCTTGACATTCAAATAATGGTTCTGTCTCTTCCTCTACGAAAACACTACATCTTGTGCATCCTTCTCTTTTATAGCCATTATCAAGATATCCGTTGGCATATTCGATTATAATTCCATTATCGTGTGCTTCATTAGCAGCTTCAAGTACGAAATTACATGTTTCACATAGCAACGGAGTTGTGCAGTCATTATCATTTTCAGTAGATTTGTGCAAATTGTTGTAGAAGGCTTGACATTTGTTGTAGCCAAGCTTAATTATAGCATTATAGTCACTTGTAGCTGTTCCTGCTTCAATTTCCGCCTCGGTAGCAAATTTAACTCTTCCAGTTCCCTTAAGAGTAGCTACGAAGTCGCTTACATCCT
The DNA here is from genome assembly GCA_017473085.1 of Clostridia bacterium. Lineage (GTDB taxonomy): Bacteria > Bacillota > Clostridia > Oscillospirales > CAG-272 > RGIG2000. The sequence goes on along the minus strand of JAFUNF010000021.1, from coordinate 10,584 downwards.
GTCCTTCATTTCCGATTACATAAAGCTCAAGAGTTGCACCACTTGTAGCATACCAAATCTGGCTGACTGTACCAATAAAGGTTGCTTCCGATGGAATGTATACCTTTTTCAAGTAGGTATTAATAGAATCATCACCAACAAGGTTATAGCCGAGGGAAACGGGTCCATCTCCCAGTACCAGCGTCTCAATCTTAGTTTTTCTAAAAGCTCCGTCTGAAATTGACGTAACACTATTTGGAACAACAAAGGTTCCATTTAGGTTGGTGATATAGAACGCACAATATTCTATTGTTTCAAGTCCCTCTGGCAAATTAATGCTATCAAGATTCGAGCATTCTCTGAATGCTTCTCTTTTTATTGTTTTAAGTGCTGAGCCTTCTTCAATTACGACAGCTTTGACTGCTGATTGATAAAAGCTTCTGTCATTGATAGCTTCTACTGATTTTGGAACATAAACAGTTTCAAGCGACGTCCAATTTCCATTAAAAGTGTCGTTTAATATAGTTGTAATTGTAGGTGGAAAATGAAATTCCGTTACGTTGGTTGCTTGAGCATGACAGCCTGTTCCTGCTATTGCAGTTGGATCTAATTCGCCGACAACTGTGGTTTTTCCAGCATTAAATATTTTAACGTCTGACCAAGAAATCGTTTCACTGGTCTTATCAGGTGTTTTGTAAATGCTATCTCTTTGTAATCTGCCGTTGCTACCAATTTCACAATATCCAGTGATTTCAGTTCCGTCAACTAACGTAATTTGCACATCACAATAGTTAGCCATATCAGTAGCACTTATGGATATTGCGAGCATACATACAAAAAGCATCATAATTAAAGTAATTAGTAATAGCTTCTTTTTCATTTTTCTCTCCTTTTATAGTATAAAACTGTACGCTTAAGTATAACACACAAAGCAAGCGTGTGTCAATGATTTAGGCTTAATTTGGTTAATTTTGTTAAATTGCACAAAGAAAAGCCACAGGAAAAAATCTGTGGCTTTTCAGTGAAATCGCTTTGTGATGAAATCCTTGCCACGAGAACCCCAAGGCTCATATTTCGCCTTGAGGACCCCTACTTCGCAAGGGTTAAATACTACCCCTCCACCACCTTCGGTGGTCCCCCTCCCACTCACAAGGGGAGGCGAGGTGGTGGGTGTCTCACAAAGGCACCCTTCATGGCGTGACTTGTGCAGAGGCAAGAAAATGAAATGTGCGTAAACGCACGTGAAATGCTTGACAACGCAAGCTTGAAATACACGGCTCTGCCGTGAATGAAATGAAGCAAGCTTCATTAGAAAAAGCCGACAGAGTGTCGGCTTTTTTGTGTTATTGTGCTTGTTCGTTATATGAGGTATAGCAATAGGTATTGCCATCGGCTGGGGTGCCTGCTTGTAGGTAAGTAACCTTGCCACCATCGATTACGTAAGCGCCAAGGGCTAATTGTGCATTCATATGCGCTTCGGTTTCAAAGCCTATTACTCTGATTGCGAAAATGTCGTAGGTGTGCTTTGAAAAATCTACGCTTGCAACGCCTGTTACGGAAGTACCATCAGCATTTATAATTGCTTTGTCATTACCTTCTTCGTCCTGTGCATTGCCCTGAGCTACTGCAAAAATACCATAGGCTATGGTTGTATTCATTACCTCATTGTATCTTGCAACTGCTTGGTTGTTTACTGCAAAGCTAATTTGAATGCCACCATTTGAATATTCCTTTTCAGAATAGCCAAGGTTTGTAAAGAGTGCAGGGATTGTTTCAATAACGCTTTCAACTCCACAGGACCTACCACAAGGACAGGAAACCTTAAGAGCTGAGGTGTATGATTCTGTTGTTGCGTTGCCGTTTTCGTCAACGTAGGTGTAAGCCACCTCGCCGTCCTCTAAGTGAGTGCCCTCATAGAAGGCTTCACACTTATTATAGCCCCAAATAAGTACGTTTGAGCCCTTTGTAGAAGCGTAATCTGTATAGTCAACAGTTGGGTCGTATTTCTCAAGTGTTGCATTACCTAAGTTTGGATTGTTGTTTGTTGATGCCATTATGGTCTTGATTTGCTCAGCCTGTTCCTCTGTACCTGTAAAGAAGAAGGCAATTTTTGCTGACGAAATATTGAAAATGTGCTTATAGTCGCCAGCACTTGCACCTGAAATAGCTGTTAAAAAGCCCTCGGGAATGTACACGTATTTAAGGCTTGTGCAGGAGGTTGTGGTTTCGTAGTCGGTATTTACACGAACGAAGGTGGTAAAGCTCTCTCCAAAGTTGAGCTTTTCAAGCTTTGTACAGCCACTAAACGCCAATTTACCAACGCTTGTAACTCCGTTTGGTAGAATAAGCTCAGTAAGACCAGAGCATCCATAAAACGCTTTTGTTGAAACACTTGTTACTGTGCTTGGAATATCAATTTTTGTTAAGGATGAGCAACCACTAAAGCAACTACTACTAATGCTTGTTAGTCCTGGAAGAAGAGTAATCTCCTTAAGTGAAGCACAGTTGGCAAACATCGCGCCTGTATAAGACGTTGTGGGCACCTTGTCAATATTATGTATTATCTCAAGGCTTGATGCACCATTAAAGAAGTCAGCTTGGCTGAATGCTGAAAAGTAAGTAACCTCTTTTTCTAAGCCTGTTTCAGCATCAACTACTGTTTTAGTTGGGAAATAAACCTCTTTTACATTTGTGTTATCTTCAAATTTGTCGTATCCGAATTTGTTAACGTAGGTAGGCACCTCTATTCTAATCATATAGATAGTACCGCCTCTACCACTATTTCTTTTGTAGCTGGCAAAGGCACTTGCATCTGCCTCTGCTAAAGCAGTATTAAGGCTATCGAAGCTTAGGGTGTACGATGCTGACGTAATAACATAGCAAGCTGGGAAAACGTAGTAGGTTGGTGTTTCCTGCTGGTCGCTTAAAACCACAACGGAGTTAGGGTCGCTTGCATAAAAGCTATTTGAATCAAACGCATCAAGGTGAGATACGTAAGCGTTTGGATTTGCGTGGATTTCTTCAAGCGTTGGTAATGTATCAAGCTTTATAACCTTGTTTTCAGCTGATACTGAAAATACGAGAGCCATAGTAAAGATAACTACCATTAGGCTTATTAGTAATATTTTCTTTTTCATTTTGTTTCTCCTCAAATATAAACATTTAGTCAGGATAATTCTACCACAGGGGTGTGGAAAAGTCAACAAAATAAACAAAAAAAAAAAAAAACAAGTATTTTTTTGTTAAATATGCACAAAAACCCACAGGAAAATCCTGTGGGGTTTCAATGAAATCGTTGCGTGATGAAGTCCTCGCATAGCGAGGGGTTGAAAATGAAATGTGCGTAAACGCACTTGAAATGCTTGACAACGCAAGCTTGAAATACACAGCTCTGCCGTGAATGAAATGAAGCAAGCTTCATTGAAAAAAGCCGACAGAGTGTCGGCTTTTTGTATAGTTATGCGTTATTCTGCTCGTTGTATGAGGTGTAGCAATAGGTATTGCCATCGGCTGGGGTGCCTACCTGCATATAGGAAACCTTTTCGCCATCGATTACGTATGCGCCAAGGGCTAATTGTGCCTCCATATAGGTTGCATCTGCCTTGAAGCCTATTACTCTGATTGCGAAAATGTCGTAGGTGCGAGCTGAGAAGTCTGCACACGCAACACCGCTTGCGCCTGTGCCGTCTGCATTTACAATTTGCTTGCCCTGGGCATTTGCTTTTGATACTGCAAAGATACCGTACTTTATGTTAGTGCCCTTTACTGTATTGTAATTTTCAATTGCATCATAATGTACCATAAAGCTTACTTGAACACCACCGTTGGAGTATTCCTGTGTGGAATAGCCTTGGTTTGTAAAGAGTGCAGGAGATGACTTGTCGTTGTTTACGTCCTCGCATCTTTCACACTGATAGCTATAATAACCAGCCTGTGAAAAATCCAAATAAATCAGGTCTAAGAAAATGCTATGATTATGACCTAATGCTGTGTTTTCAACCTCTGATGTGCCAATTACTGCATCACAGAAGCAGTAGGTTGTTGCCTTTACGTTGTCAACACAGGTTGGGTCGGTCTCAATTGTCTTCTTTGGGTCAACAAAGTGAGGCTGATTATCTGTATAGGTTGTCTTTGTATAGTCTGTTTCCTGTACTGTATAAGCAGTACCATTTGCAGTCACAAAGGTGCTTAGGTCGTAGGATACCTTACCCTTACAGAAGTACATATAGGTATTTGTTTGGGTTTTGTTATTTGCTGCACCGATTGTTACAGTCAGACAGCTTAGGTCAGTATCGTTTGGATTTGCAAATACGTAGTGAATGTTTGAGTACGTGGTGTCGTTTTGTCTAATGTTGAGCGCTGTCATATCTCCAAGGAAAACTAAGGTTACAGGATTATCTGCTCTGTTCTTTCCTATGTTACAGAATGCACCCTGATTACAGTCTGCCATGCTCGTAACACCTACTGGGAATACGATGTAGTTATTAAGATTTGTACAATCCTGAAACTCTGAGTTACCAACAACAGTTAGACCTTGTGGCATATAGTAAACCTCAGGCTTTTCTGGCATTACGAAATTATCGCCAAGAGGTGCATCGCCCTCAAACACGTCAAAGGGCTCATTTACAAGGTAAACATTTGGAGATTGATAGAATACTCCCCAGTCGCTTGCGGTATTACCACTTGATTTACCAAGACTTGTCAGGCTTGATGGTAGATAAACTGCTTGTAGGCTTGTGCACTTACGAAGTGCCTTGTAGCTAATAGTTTCTACACCCTCAGGAAATGAAATTGCCTTCAGAGCATAACAGTTTTCAAACATTGAACTTGGAATTGTAGCAACACAACCAGACATTTGAACAAATTCAAGTGCTGTGCAACCACTAAACAATGATCCTTCTTGTGTGCTCGTGCTAAACGTGCTTGGTAGCTTGACTGCCTTTAGGCTTGTGCAACCATGGAATAGACCATACTCAATGTCCTCAACGCCTTCAGGAATAACTACTGTGCCTGCAAGAGATAAACAATCCCTAAATGCACGGTGGTCAATGTGCTTTAATTCACTGCCCTGTGCGAAGGTTAAGGATTGAATTGCTGATGACTCAGCAACCTGATAACCCAAGTACGTTACCTTTGCAGGAATATGTAAGGAAGTAAGTCCAGTCTTGTAAAATGCACAAGAGCCTATTGTTGTTACGTTTTCAGGAATTGTTACGCTTGTTAAGCTTGAGCATCCACTAAATGCACTACCACCAATTTCGGTAATTGTTGATGGCAAGTTAATAGTTGAAAGTGCGGTACAACCATTGAACATATTTGAAGGGATATAAGAAATATCGCCCAAAGTAACGGTGGAAAGATTTGTACAGCCATGGAAGGTGCTACCATTTCCGAACTTTGTAACATTTCCCTCAATTACAACACTCTTCAGGCTTGTGCACTCCTTAAAGGCAGAGCCACCAAAAGAGGTAACGGAGGCAGGAATAGTGATGCTCTCAAAGCCACAGCCCTGGAAGGTATTGTCGGAAATAGCAGTTGCATTACCGAAATCGAAGGACTTCAGTCCTGTCCAGCCCTGGAAGAAGCTACCATTATAGGATACGGTTGGCATACCCTCCAAGAACCACTTAACCTCAACGCAGTTAACGAATGGAGATGAAGGCTTTACCATTCTTGTAGGTGCTTTGCCCTGTACTCCGCTTGCATAGGTTTTTGCAACGGAAAAGTCAATTCCTGTTGCGGTTGACATATCAACCTCTTGAGTAAAATCAACGTCGGAATAGAATTTTTTGCTTGCAAAATCAATTCGTGGATTGCCAGTGCTTTCTGCGTTTTCGGTATATACTGTAATATACTCGTCGCTACCTGGAAATCTTGCACCAAATTCAATGTAGTTAGTTGGTGTTTCTGCACTTATAGAAATTGCAAAGAAGCACGCAAGCATTGAAATTAATGCAATGAAAAGTAAAATTTTCTTTTTCATTTTTTCTCTCCTTAAATATAAATACTTAGTCAGGATAATTTTACCACAGGGGTGTGGAAAAGTCAACAAAATAAACAAAAAAAAAAAAAAAAAATATGTTTTTTGTTAAAGTTGCACAAAGAAAAGCCACAGGGAAAAGTCTGTGGCTTTTCAGTGAAATCGCTTTGCGATGAAATCGTTTCACAATGAAATCACTGCGTGATGAAATCCTTGCAAAGCAAGGGCTTGTGGTTTGTTTTATTTTTCTTAGCGAAATTATTGCTTTGCAATAGCGAAATTAATGCTCAATGCTTTCGCATTAGCGAAATTGTTTTACAGCTAAATTAAATTTGCAACATAGCTTGGCGAAGCCAAATTTAGCTCGACTTGTCGAATTTAGCTGACCGAAGGTCAATTTAGCTTGCCGTAGGCAAATTTAGCTAAAAAAGCCTACTCAGTAGGCTTTTTGGCAGGACATTCGCAAAAGGCGTTTTTGCCGATTTGGGTGGTGGATTTCGGTATTGTTATGCTTTCTAAGGCGTGGCAACCATAAAAGGCGTTTTCGCCTATTGATACAAGGCTATTTGACAATTCTACTTTTTCCAAAAGGCTACACCAGCTAAATGCACCCTTGCCTATTTTGGTAACACTATTGCCCATTGTCAGCTTTAGCAAAAGGCTACAATTTCTAAATGCTTCCTCCTCAATTTCAACTATGCTTGGTGGAAGGTCAAGGACTTGAAGATAGGAGTCCTCAAAGGCATGTGCGCCAATTTTGGTTACAGTGTTTTCTATTTTAATAGTTTTTTCCTTTTTTGCTTGTGGGTACGCAACAAGAGTGCTTGCGTCTTTTGTGTATAATACGCCGTCTATTGACTTATAGCTTTAGCTTTCGCTTGATACGTTTATTTCCAAAAGTGCTTGGCAGCCAACAAATGCTCCCTTGCCTATTTTAGACACTCCCTTAGGGATTTCTATTTTTTCAAGCTCCTTACAACGCAAAAATGCGTCTTTTCCAATTTCCTCTAAGTTGCTTGATAGCTCAATGCTTTTTAGCTTTACACAATGAGCAAAGGCTTCCTCTCCTATTTTGGTTATGCTACTTGGCAATTTTATGCTTTTAAGAGAATCACAATTAGAAAATGCACCCTTTTCTACACTTTTCATAGTGCTTGGTAGGTCAACTGCCCTCAATCCCATACAGCCATTAAAGGAATACTCTCCTATTTTAGTAACACCCTTTGGGATTTTTATATTAGTCAAGACAGTGCAAAAGCGAAAGGCTTTATCCCCTATTTCCTTTATGCTATTTGGTAGTCTGATAAAGGACAAATTGCTACATAGCTCAAATGATTCGTTGCCTATTTTTACAAGGCTATTTGGTAACTCCACTATTTTAAGAGAAACGCAACCACCAAAGGCAAAATCCTCTATGTGAGTTACGCTATTTGGAAGCTCGATAATTGAAAGTGAGGAGCAAGCATAAAAGGCACCCTTGCCTATTTTGGTAACAGTATTTGGCACTCGTACTGACTTGATTAGACTATGATTTTTAAACACGTCCTCGCCAATTTCCACAATTCCGTTTGGTATTATCACGTTTCCCCTTTTGCCACGTGGGTAGCAAATTAAGGTTTTTCCGTCCCTTGAGCAAAGCGTACCCTTTATAGTCCTATACGCTTGGTTTTCTTCATCAACCTCAATACATTCAAGGCTTGTGCAACCATCAAGGGCAAGCCTGCCTATTTCCTTTACGCTTTTTGGTATATATATTTGTGTGAGTGCCTTACAGGAGGAAAATGCATCTTGTCCTATTTTTTCTATGCTATTGGGTAGTGATATATTTTCAAGGGCTTCGCAAAAGGCAAAGGAGGCTATGCCTATTTCCTTTACACTTTGGGGTATTTCTATGCTTGTGATAGTACAGTCCTTAAAGGAATAATCTCCTATTTTGGTAACACCCTCAGGGATTTTTACACAGAGGTCCTTGCCTGTGTATTTTTTAAGTATTCCGTTTTCTATTACAAAATCACTCATTTTGTCTCCTTGGAATTTTAGATTAAGAGAGTTATTCTACCTTTTGGTACCAATAGTCCTCAACGTTAGCTCGTGTTAGGTAGATTGCCATCCACGATGGAACACCTGCGCCTGTGCAATGGTAGCCACCCTCCTTATTAAGTGCCTCTGTTTCATATTGGGTTGCGTACCAATTGTCAGAGGATTGTAAATAAATGTGGCTTAGCTCCGGACATTCTCCAAAGGCGTAGGGTCCTATAAAGGTTATATTTTTAGGAATATTGACAGAGGTAATGGTGTTACAGCCATAGAAGGCATAGGAGCTAATGCCCGTTATTCTTTCGTCTTGAGAAATAACGCTTTCCTTACAAGCTGAAACAATATATCCATTTGAGCAATCAACTAAGCAATTACCCTTTGCAAAGAAGCTTTCATTTGCAGAATCCACAGAAAATTGAGTTAGCGAAGGACAGCTTGAAAATACTCCTACACCGATACTTATAGCATTTGGTCCAATGCTTACCGAGGTAAGTGAGCTACAATTGCTAAAGGAGAAGGAATTGATATATTGTACGTCTCCATCAATGTTAAGCTGAGTAAAGCCACAGTTTGAGAAGGCATAGTTTCCTATTTCTCTTACCTGATTGAGTGTAATTTGATTCAAAGAGGTACAGCCATAAAAGGCACGACTGCGTATTTCTTGATAATATTCGCCACTTAGGAAGGTAACTGAGGTGATGCTTGTATTACCCTCAAAGGCTGATTCTCCAATTATATGCACAGGGAGTCCCTTGTGAGCATTAGGAAGCACAAGGTCGGTATCTGTGCACTGACCTATGCCGATTATTGTGTAATATACTCCACTTTCGTGCAGTTCATAATCAAGGTTAAGGCTATATTCATTTTTGCCACATCCTGTGCAAATAATATCCACGTAGGTGTGGGGTAGCACATCTACCTTGCTTGTGTTATAGCTATCTCCACAGCGTTGGCAAAGATGAATGGTGTAGCCCTGCTCGGTACAGGTTGGCTGAATTATAGTTTCCTCATAAATATGGTCTAATTTATCAACTATACCGTGTGAAATAAAGCCACAATCCTCACAGGTGTAGATTATTTCCCCATAGCCTGCACAGGTTGGCTCGTCCCTGCTGGTTACAACGTCCTTATGCTCTGTCTTTTCAACGTAATCGTCAGTATAGTCGTCTCCACAAACGGAGCAGGTATAGGTTGTATAGCCCTGCCACGTACAGGTTGGAGGGGTTACTGTTGCTTCGTAGGTGTGGGGCACAACGCTTACACGGTCATCACTTCTATTATAGCCACATCGGTCGCATACGTACATAGTGTAGCCCTCCCTTACACAGGTTGGCTCAAGTGTGTAGCCTACCTCAAAAATGTGGCCTAACTCCTCTACGTAGGTGTCCGTGTAGCTCTTATCACACATTGTACAGCTATGAAGAGTATAGCCCTGAGATGCACATTTTGGGTCTACAACTGTGGTTTCATACACGTGGTCAATCTTTTTTGTATAGTTATCCCTGTAATTTTCGTCACAGCCAGTGCAGACGTAGCTTGTATAGCCTTGCTCCTGACAGGTTGGTTGTGTTACAATTTCCTCGAAGTTGTGGGGGATTCTATAGACTATGCTATCCGTTTTCACTTTACCACAAACGGTACAGGTGTGGGTGGTATAGCCCTGCTCTGAACAGGTGGGAGGAGTTACCACCCCCTCGCCATCCCAAAGGTGATTATAAGTTTGAGGAATAGAAATTATTTTTGTGGCATAGCACTCCTGACAGGTAACACTCTTTTCTCCCTTATCTACACAGGTAGGTGGAGTTATTATCTCGCTATCCTTCCATTCGTGACTGATTTTGTCAGAGGACTCATTTGGACAGCCACAGGTGGTTGCGTAATAATGGTAGCTTTCCTCTATGGTCCATTCCTCCTCGTAGGTGTGGTCGATTAGGGGGATATCCTCATATTTAGTATCAAAACAGATTTCACAGGTATATATAATAGTGCCTCTTTTAGTGCAGGTTGGCTCTTTTTCCACGTAGCCAGTGTCCCATTGGTGTGGGGCTTGCTCAATTTGGTCGTAGCCACAGCAGGCAGTAGCTTTATAGTGATAGCTATCCGTATATGCCCATTGGTCCGTATATTCGTGGTCTACTATTGGAGTGTATTCGGTTTTGTATTCTGGGCAATTGGTGCAATAGTAAATTTTTTCGCCCTCTTGGTAGCAGGTAGGCTCTATTTCATAAGACAGCATCCAGCTATGCTCCACACATTCAAGTGGCTCCTCGTCGCTTTCAAAAATATTGCAGGCTACAAGACATAGGGTAAGTAAAAGCACTATCAAAAGCATTAGGCATATTTTTTTCATAAAGCTCTCCCTTCTAAGCCAAGGCTTGTGTTGTTCTTTATTTAATTATAGTTCATTTTCTTTATTTTGTCAACAAAACAAAAAAGCCACAGGGAAATTATGTGCTCCCTGTCAAGTAGACATAGTAAAAAACAAAAAGATAATTGAACAAATCTTTCATTCCCCTACCACGTGGTAGGGGAATTTTTCGTCACGAAGCGGTGGCGAAGTAATACTCCCACGGTGTCATACAATTAAG
>JAFUNF010000020.1 GCA_017473085.1 Clostridia bacterium | reverse complement strand
TCTTGTACTGCCAGTGTCTTTAGTTCTTTACTATACTTCTTGTTCTTATGTGATCTTCTTTGCATAAAAATAATCCCCTTAAAGTAGTCTTGAAAACTTTTTGTTTTTTCAAGTGTCTACTCTAAGGGGATTATATCATTTCATCGAAGGCTTTTAACTTTTTAGTCGCCGTTTTGTGCGTCAGCTATGTAGTTTACTCTGTCTTGGAGCAATAGCTCAGCAAATAAAGAGCCACCAAAGGCAGTAATCACCATAGATGTAGTTGCAATTCTATAATTAGGAAGAATAGAGTCAACAATTAACACACTCTTGTAAACCCAATATGCAGAATAGAATGGCACGAAAATGGAAAGCACAACGCACTTCTTAGCAACTCTTGGCTCAGCATAGTTAGATGAGTTAAGAGCGTTTGTAAGCTTGTAAATTCTTACAAATCTATAAATGCCAAGGGTAATCGCAGAAAGCACGATATACTTAACAACACCAACCTTAGAGCTTCTTAGGTCAGCAGCATAGTATTGTGAAAAATCTGTCTCAGCGTCAAGCTCGTTGATTTTGCCCTGAAGATATACGTCAGATGCAAAAGGACAAGCAAAGCAAAGAAGCACAGCCAGACCTGCCATAGAAATAAAGCCATCCTTCTTTTCGCTTAGAGTATCAATTGCAAGACCTGTTCTGTATGCCCAGTATAAATTGTAGAATGGAATGAAAAACGAAAGACCTGCACACATAATCGGGTCACGCTTTTTAAGAGTACCCTTATTCAAAAATCTTGTAGTGCGAGCAATCCAAATAAGCCTGTAAACACCAAAGGTAAATATTAAAAGCATAAGATGCTTAAACAAGCTTGTTTTCTTTTGTGTTTGTTCTGCCATAACAAATCTCCTTAATATTATAAATGGGAAACCCCCCGTTAAAAATAGTATAGCATAAGTAAACAAATATTGCAAGTAATTTAATAAAATTTTATGCACAACGACAAAACTTTAAAAAAATGTGAAAAAATCATAAAAAATGTTAGTTGTGGTGCATTTTTAGTACACAACCTGTGGTATAATCGAATTGTAATAGAAAGAAGAGGGAAAAGTCATTGGATAGTAAAAAAATGGCGGTTATTAGAATTTTGTCAATTCTAAAGGACCATAGCGATGAAAACCACAAGCTAACACACAAGCAAATAGCAACCTATCTTGAACGAGATTACGGAATAGTCCTTGAAAGAAAAGCAATAGCAAGCAATCTTAGGGACTTAGAAATTGGTGGCTTCGATATTGAAATTACCCCAAAGGGTGCATATCTTGACAAGCGTGAGTTAGACGACCTTGAAATCAGACTCCTGATAGATGCAGTTTTAGGCAGTAAGTACATTGATAAAAAACATAGTAAAGCATTAATTGAGAAGCTATGTGGCTTGTCAAATAAATACTTCAAATCAAGCGTTAAAAATATACATACCCTTGATACAAGAGAAAAAAGCGAAAACCTTGACCTACTCTACAACATAGATATAGTAAATGAGGCAATCGATGAGGGCAAGCAAATTCAATTTATCTACAATAAGTATGATATAGATAAAAAGCTTCACCCTGTGTCTAAAAATCCCTATATCATAACCCCTTATCAGTTAGTCCTATCAAACGGAAATTACTATCTCTTAGGCGAGGAATCACAACAAAAAATAACCCTTAGCTTCAAGCTTGATAGAATTACAAAAATGAACATAGTAGAAAGCAAAAAAAGAATAAGGGCAGAGGTTAGTGTCTTGCAAATAAGTGACTACATAAAAACCCACCCATATATGTATGCTGGCGAGCCACAGCAAATAAAGCTTTTAGTAAAGAAAGACTTCTTAAGCGAAGCAATAGATTTTTTTGGCAAGGACATTCGAATAACTAAGAATAATGAGGACTATGCAATAGACCTGAAATCCAGCACCCAAGGCATTTTTGAGTGGGCAATGCAAAATGGTGGCGAGGTAGAGGTTTTGTCCCCACAGGACCTTCGTAATCAAATTCGTAGCACTCTTTACAAAATGGAGAAAAGCTATCTAAAAAACGATGACGACTTGTATTATGATGCAGTTGCCAAGGCGAAGGAAACAGGCATTTTGATTTTAAGAAACATAAACCTATCTAAAAAAGAAGACTACAAGGAGCTGACAAACGTAAAAGAAGTAATCCTTGAAAACAATAACCTTGAGGACGTGTCGTTTTTAGCCAACTTTAAAAATCTAAAAAAGCTTGAAATCTACAACAATGAAATAGAGGACCTTTCGTTTATAGAAGGCTTAGAGGAGCTAATAGCATTAGATTTAAGAATACTGCCAGCTGAAAATATAGAGCCAATAAAAAAATGCAAAAAGCTAAGACATATAACACTTCACTTGCTAATGATAGAGGACTATTCCCCCTTGTATGAGCTAAATAATATATTTAACCTTAATGTAGCATCATTCAATGGCTTTATGCTGGATGCAGAAAGGGTATTACAAAAAAGCCCCTATGCAAGAATTAAAATAAGAGGAGAGGACACGGTTTTAAAAAACCAAAACGACCGTATTAACAATATCAATTATGACGAAAGAGCAACAGGCAAGTACCCAGCAAACCTACTTTGCACAATTTTCGGTACAACGCATTTGCTTGAAAATCAAGAAAAGGTAGAGCTTCTTAGTAAAAATGAGGAGCTAAGAAATACCCTTCAAGGCATTTATGACGAAGAGCTAAGTGGAGCTCCTTACAAAATATTGCTTGGCTATTTTGAAAAGAATTTAAGCTATAAGGAAATGGCAGTAGCATTTTCAATGCCACTCTCCCTGATAAGAAGAGCAATCGCTATGTGCTTGCGTAAGCTTCGTCATCCATCAAGCTTTAAAAAATTAAAGGATTTTATGGCACTTTTAGAGGAGTAAGCCTTGGCACACAAGAAAAAAGCACTTCAATCGAAGTGCTTTTTAATTTAAGTAAGACCTGATTTTATCAAGACAACTATTCATTTTTTCTACGTCTATAAAGCCTGTCTTGTCAAAGCAGGTAGCCTCTGTTGTAAGAGTACCATTATAGCCAATATCCTTCAAGAAGCTAAAAAATTTGTCAAAATCCACAATGCCATCTCCAACGGGTAGCACCCTAAGATTAGACCAGTCCTTGTATGCACAGGTGCAATCATTTACGTGAAAATGCTCAATATTATGGACCACGTGTCTGTATTTTTCATCATAAAGTAAATCCAATTCCTTGTGAAACTCTGCCATTTTTGTGTCAAAGGTAAAGCTAATATTAGGATAACGCTCAATTAACGCACACAAATGCTCAAATGGACTTTTGTTGTTGCAAACCACGTTTTCAACAGTCAATAAAAGACCATACTCAAGTGCAATATCGTTTAGCTTGCCAAAGGCTTTTATATTGTAATCAATATTACTGTCCGAAATAATACCATTCCAAAGATGCAAAACTAATTTTTTAGCACCCAAATCCTTAGCTAAGCTACAATTAAGCCTCATAATTTTAAGTGAGTCGTCTAACCTCTCATAGCTTAAAAGCTCGCCAATTTGCTTTTCTAAATGGAAAACCAAAACAGGTAAGGGAAGGGACTTAACAACCGACTTAATTTCTTCAATCCTGTCGTGCCAGGTTTCATAAAACATAAACTCTAATCCGTCACACTCAAGGTTTGGCACAACGTCCTTAAGCAAATAAAAGTTTCTACCATTAGGCCTACCAATAAGCGCCCCCGTAGAGCATAAAACTAAGCTCATAAAATCCCCCCTTAAAATACTGCTTTAATTATACTAAAGGACACACCTTTTGTCAATGCTTTAAAAAAATCTCAAAAATTTTTAGAAAAGGGTGTTTTTAATCCATAACCTATGCTATAATTAAATCAATAACAAATCTTACTGGCAGATAATAACAAAAAATTGAAAATTTAGGTGAACTATGTTAAACGAAAAAATGTACGCCTTGGGCAACAAGCGTTCAATTATAAGAGAGATTTTCGAGTACTGTAAGGGACGTGCTAAGGAAATAAGACCTGACAAGGTTTTTGACTTTAGTATAGGAAATCCAAGCGTTGAGCCACCCAAGGAAATAAGCGAATCAATTATTGACCTTGTAAATAATGAAAACTCTGTTTTACTCCATGGCTATACCTCTGCACAGGGGGACTTAGGAGTAAGACAAGCAATTGCTAAGGAAATAAATGATAAATTTGGCGCAGGGTTGGGCGAAAATAGCATTTATATGACCTGTGGTGCTGCCGCATCCTTGACAATTTCCTTGCGTGCCCTTCTGAATGAGGGGGATGAGTGTGTGGTTTTCGCACCCTTCTTTACAGAGTATCGCGTTTTTGTAGAAAACGCAGGGGGCAAGCTTGTAATCTCCACACCAATGGAAAAAACCTTCCAAATTGACGTTTACGACCTTGAAAGCAAGATAAACGAAAAAACAAGAGCAGTTATTATTAACTCCCCTAACAACCCAAGTGGTGTTGTCTATAATGAGGAAACAATAAAGGCAGTTTGTAAGGCTTTGGAAAAGAAGCAAAGGGAATATGGCAACCCCATTTACCTAATCGCTGACGAGCCATATAGAGAGCTTGTTTTTGACGATGTTAAGGTGCCATACCTTATGAATTATTACGATAATACAATAGTTTGCTACTCCTATTCAAAGGCACTCTCCCTACCAGGCGAGAGAATAGGCTATATTGCAGTAAGCCCTCGTGCACAGGATAGCCAAAGGGTGTATTTAGCTGTATGTGGTGCAGGCAGGTCCTTGGGCTACGTATGTGCACCAAGCCTTTTCCAGCAGGTAATCAAGCATACCATAGGCGCTAAGGTAAACGTAAATATTTATAAGGAAAACAGAGATATTTTATATAACGCGCTTACTGAATACGGCTACGAGTGTGTTCAGCCAGACGGTGCCTTCTATCTTTTCGTAAAGGCACTTGAGGACGATGCATACAAATTCTTTGAAAGAGCAAAATCAAAGGAAATTTTAGTAGTCCCCTGTGACGACTTTGGAGTAAGTGGCTATGTAAGAATTGCTTACTGTGTAGATAAGCAAAGAATAGTAAACGCACTCCCAGCCTTCAAGGCACTTGCCGAGGAATATAAGAAATAACAAAAAAAGCACTTCAGTTTGAAGTGCTTTTTTTTAAATAAATTTCAAAATTACGTCAACTAAAAGGGCAGTAGCACAGCTAATAACTGCAACAACAGTTAAGCTTTTGCCACGAAAAGCAAACACTCCCCCCACAAAAAGCCCAATAACACTGGATGCAAGGCTTCCTGTTGCATAAAAGGCAGAGGGCACAGTCATTGCTACCAAAACTGCATAAGGAATGTAGCTTAAAAAGGATTTTACGTATATATTAGTAATATTCTTTTTTACAAGAGCAAAGGGTATGGCTCTTATTAAATAGGTTGACCCTGCCAAAATTAAAAGGTAAATAAAATAATCAGTCATTTTTATTTACCTCGCTTTCAATAGGGAAAAGCAAAGCACCAATAATAGATGCTACAATTGCACAAATGCTAATAGAAATACCTGAGGGAATTTCCTTGAAAAGTGGCACGTAGTAAAATATACAGCTCAAAATAGCCGAAATAATAACTACAATCAAAATAGGCTTAGACTTTTTTGCAGGTGGAATAACAATAGCCAAAAACATACCATAAATGGCAAGACAAAGAGCGCCCATAACAAGTGGTGGTAAAACGTTACCAATCAATGCACCTAAAAGCGTACCAAGAGTCCAACCAATCCAAGGAGTTGTGGCAATTCCTAAAAATAGCTTAGGCTCAACGTCCTTTTCTTGATATGCAACTGCAAAAATCTCGTCAGTAATAAAAAATCCCAAAAGCCACCTTTTAATACCCTTAAAGGAGGTCGATACCCTTTGTGACAAGGAAATTGACATAAAGGAATACCTTACATTTATAGTAAGCTGAGATATTAGCATAGTCAAATATTGACCAGGATTAACCATAACCTGAACACCTGCAAGCTGACCTGCCGAGGTTAGAGTAACCATGGAAATTAAAACAGCCTGCCACCAGGAAAGCCCAAGCGACACTGCCATAATGCCAAAGGTAAAGGACACAGAAAGATATCCAAGCCCAATGGGGACACCAAGGCGAAGTCCCCTTAAATATTGCTTCATTTTTATGCTCCCATATAATTGTATGCAGATATTTTAGCACACAAATTATAAGAAGTCAACTTTAAATATAATAAAAAAACTTGAAGTTTCGTTTTATGTGTGATATAATAATAGCACCACACGAATTGAATAAAACCACGTAAGAGTACGCATTTTAAAATTGATAAAAATGCATACTCCATTTTCTGCGTACTTGTATGTGGTTAATTCGTGTGGTAACGATTGGAGTTGTGCGTTTTTTGTGCACTCTTAATCGGGTGCACTTTTTTTATTTCTATTGTCAGTATATCAAAGCCAATGTGTCAAAAAGAGGACTCAACGAGGCTCAAACAAAAATATGCGTGCTTAGTTGTGGGAGCAATTTGACACATTAGTAATGATAAAATAAATAAAAATTAAATATAAAAGGAGGAAGCAATGAAATTATTTGTATCACCCAAAACGCTTTTCTTGTTTATCAAGGACAAGGAAAAGTACGTAATCAAAGAAGTAAAAAAGGACAAGGAATGGTATTTATCCGAAGAGGGCGAAAAAGCTTATTTGCAAGCTGATACCTTAGGCAAAAGGGTAGCATTTTTCCACGAATACCTGACAAACGTATTCACAGCCAAAAGCGAAAAGGAAATTACCAAAATGGCATTTTTCTTGGCTGAGGGAATAGCCAAATCAAAGCTAAGCTACCAATCATATCCAAGCATCATAGACGAGGACAAAAACCCAACGCTTTTGTATTTTAAAAAGACTGGCTCATTTGATACCTGTACCATTCTTTTGCTCACAAACTACAACGAAGAGGAGTTAGATGCCTTTTCAAATCCAGAAAAAACACCTTACAAAAGGCTTTCCTATTGTAATAATGGCAACGTAAGTGACCAATACAGGCTTGAAAGATTGATAATTGCCATAGGAGAGGGCGAAAACGACCAAAAGCTTGTAGCACCCTTTGTTCACAATTTTAGAAACGGGAGGTAAGGAAAAATGGAAGAAAACAAAAAAGAGCTAATTGATAAATTATATCTGACCGCAAATTTAGTTGAAGAGATTTATGTAACTAAAGAGAAAATAGAAAAGCTGAAAAACGAGGACGCACAAATAAATCGCTCCTTAATAAGCAATGCAAACTCAAAGGTAGAAACAATAATAAGCACAAATGAGAATAAAATTGCAAGCCGTCCAGTATTACCAAAGCAGTGGCTAATAGCACCACCTAAAAAGCCAAGAGACCCAGATTGCGACACTGGAAAAAAGGTAATGATGGCAGGAGTGTACGGATTTTTAGTATATGTAGCCTTTATATTTTTAGGCGCTTTTATGATTTTGGCTTCTACAAATCCCGATTACATAGTACCGTACAAGGTGTTCCCTGTATTCCTTGTTTTTATCGGCTTAATGCTACCCTGGGTTTTCACAGGAGCAAGAAGAGCAGACGTTTTAGATTACGATAAAAAATGCCAAGCCTATGAGCAAAGCCTTCAGGAATGGGCAAACCAACTAAACGAAGCAATAAATGAGGACGTAAGAGAAGCCTTCTTAAAGGAGAGCATTACCTTTGATAACTCCTTCTTGAAATTTATAAATCAAACCCATACAGAAATAAACGACGCTTATAGTGAGTACCACAGAAAAAAGCAGGAGGCACAGCTTGAATACGTAAGAAAGAATAATGAGCTGGTAGAACATAAAAAAGAGGTTCAAGAGGAGCTTGCCTCAGTTGGAGTTCTTACACCAAGCTACTATTATCTTGCCTTGCACGTAGCCGATAATCTAAAAAGTGGAAGAGCCGATACCTTAAAGGAGGCATTAAACCTTGCCATTGACGACGAGCGTAAGGAAAACGAGGCAGAGGCAAGACGTAACGAGGCACAAAGACAAGAGGAAATTTTAAGAAGACAGGCAGAGGAGGAAAGAAGACACAACAGGGAAATGGAAAGAGCAGCAAGAGAACAAAACGACGAGCTAAGACGACAAGGCGACGAGCTAAAGCGACAAGCCGACCAAATGAGGCAACAAAGCAATAAAAGATACGACACAAGTATGTGTAGCAGATGCTACAATTACGGCAGAGGCTGTAACGGTAGCTTCGTAAGACAAACAGGCACCTGTGGCTCCTTTAGGAGCATGAGATGATAAAAAAAGCCTTGCAAACGCAAGGCTTTTTTCTATTGCTTAGACAATTTCCGATTTCACTAAATCGATGTACAATTCTGATGAAGCCTCTTGACCGAAGTAATCATCTATATAAAGGAAATAATTTTTTTCTTCTGTCATTGAAGCCATATTCGTATAGATAAAAGGATCATATCCGTTATATGGACCATCATCTGTTCCGTGTATTAAAAGAGCATCCTTTTTCTTTTCGATAGCAATACTCCAATCAGTACAATACTCAGGTATTTTTTTCAGGCTTGTATCTTTTCCTGAAAAAATTTTCAATAAAATTTCATTTACTGAGTCAGTAACACTGGTTGATAGAACCTCTTCATCATCTTCTTCATATGGCTCTTCTACGCTGTTTTTAGAATATTTAACTAATTCCTTTATTCCACCATTACCGTCAAACATTTCATTTGAGGCAAAGGAAAGCTCCTTCAATTTCTTTCTCAATGCTTGCTTAGCATTCTCAAAGCTGTTATATGTAAACACGCTTAATTTCAAATCTGCCTTTGATTCACACACCCCTGGAAGTGACGTTTTAACTGTTAATACCCATACTTCATTCATAATTTTTTCTCCTTTATATAAATTTTCAGCACAAAATTCATAGTTGATTTTTGACGATGTCAAAAATTGTTTAAGAATAATTAAAAGTAATCTCATTAAGACAAATATTAATATTCTCAAAGATATTAAGGTAAATATGTTTAGAAAAACAACCGAGAAAAATTACATAATATATATTTTTTACTGAAAGGAAGCGAGCTTTTTTAGTAATTTGCCAATGGTTTTGTTCTTTGTCATATTATAATAAACACCCTTTTCGAAGCAAAAAACATTTTTACAGGAAATAAACCATAAAAGCGTAAAAACCTCAAGGCTTGATAAAGAATCTATCAAATCGCTACTTACAATTTGGGTTATGATGATATATATGTTATCATCAAGCCCAAGCCTTGTTTTAATTTCCTTAATAACCTCAATTGGTGGTGCTATTTCATCCTCGTAAAGGCTTTCGCTACTTTCTATCATTTTATTTAGAAATTCATCCATTATTTCATCATTTATGCTTGATTCATCAACGCTTAAAAAATATTCCACGTATTTTTTGCTTGTCACCTTAGAAAAATCCATATGTATTACCTACTCCTTTAAATTTATAACGTGATTGAAGCTTGTCTTTGTTAAATTATATCACACAAAATAGGAATAAACAAAAAAATTTGCAAATTTATTTAAGCCTCCTTTTGATGTTAAAAAAGCCTTGTAAAAATGTATTGTATCTACAAGGCTATATTTTCATTTTTCCGAGAATACGCAAAATTGTTCTCTAAGAACATTTGTGTGTGTTCTGAAACACTTCGGCTTATTCCCACTCGATTGTGCCAGTTGGCTTTGGAGTTAAGTCGTAAAGCACACGGTTGATTCCCTCAACCTCTGTAACGATACGATTAGTAATCTTGTGAAGAACTGCGTAAGGAATTTCCTCAATAGTTGCAGTCATTGCATCAGTGGTGTTAACTGCACGAATAATAGCACTCCAGCCTACGTAACGGCTTTCGTTTCTTACACCAACACTCTTTAAATCAGGCACAACAACAAAGTATTGCCAAACCTTTTCACAAAGACCATTTAAGTCAAATTCCTCACGAAGAATAGCATCAGCCTCGCGAAGTGCGTGTAGTCTGTCTCTTGTAATAGCACCTAAGCATCTTACACCAAGTCCAGGACCTGGGAATGGCTGACGGTAAACCATAGCATGGGGAAGACCAAGCGCCTCGCCAACAACTCTTACCTCGTCCTTATAAAGAAGCATAAGTGGCTCAACAAGCTCAAACTCAAGGTCCTCTGGAAGACCACCAACGTTGTGGTGAGATTTAACTGCCTCCTTGCCCTCGTCCTTCTTAATGCTTTCAAGAATGTCGGGATAAATAGTACCCTGAGCTAAGAATTCAACTCCCTCAAGCTTTCTTGCCTCGTCAGCAAAAACGTTTATAAATTCTTTACCAATAATCTTACGCTTGCTTTCAGGGTCAGAAACACCCTCAAGCTTACCAAGGAATCTGTCAGTTGCATCAACGTAAATAAGGTTAGCATCAAGTCCGTTTCTAAATACCTCAATAACGTTTTCGCTTTCGCCCTTACGCATTAAGCCGTGATTAACATGAACGCAAATCAATTGCTTACCAATTGCCTTAATCAAAAGAGCAGCCACAACGCTTGAGTCAACACCACCAGAAAGAGCAAGCAAAACCTTACTGTCTCCAACCTGCTTTCTTATTGCCTTAACCTGCTCCTCGATGAAGCTGTTAGCAAGCTCGGGAGTAGTGATACGCTCCATGCTTTCTGGACGTAAATTATAATTCATAACCGATTCCTCCTAAAATTACAAAAATTTTGATAAAAAAAGTATAACATACATTTTTTAATAGTTCAAGAAAAATATATTTGTTTTAATAGAAAAATTTTTAGTATATTCTGTCAATTTTTTGTGAAATTTGTTCTATCCAATTCAAGCACCTTTTTCGGATATCCTGAATATATGCTAAGCATAGCAGTGCCCTTTAGCTTTTCATCTTGAATAGTTTCAAAGGAAATATCAATCCCGTCACCTAATCTTGACATAAGAGCAAAGGAAAGCTCATCATAGGCTTCAAGTGATAAAGACTCCTTAGATTTTATTACTGCAAGGACCTGTGTTGCACCATCTAAGTCAATATTGTCAAGACGCTTTTCCCAACCACTCCCAAGGGATTTTAACAAAAGCTCCCACTTGAAAATAGAGGTGCATTTTTCTGAAAGGTCAAGCACAAGACTAAGCTCCCTTTCAAGAGCATCACTTAAATTGCAAGCAGAGAATAGTCTTGCAATAGTGTGACAAAGCTCACTCTCCTTAATCACAGCAACCGATAAGGAGGATTCAATTTGCCTTTTATTTTCGGAAAGGAAAATACAGGAGCAAGCACTCTCTTTTTCCAACTGCTCACTTGCTTCAAGACAACGATTAACACTTTCCTCGTCGTTTACGTCAGCTACAAAAAATATAGCATCATAAATTTTTAAATCATTAACAATTTTCTTTGCTCCTATCCTTTTATACAGAAGAAGAGAAATAGAGGAAGAAGCGTTGTCATCTGACAAAACAGTATCAATATGATAGCTAACCAATTTAAGTGCCTTCTTGCAAGATTCGTGACATTTGTCACCAACACAAGCAAAAGCAATATTCAAATATTTACTTTTCTTAAATAAAATATTTTTCATTGTGCCTCCTTATAGCTTGATACGGGCAATTTTACCCCAAGGTGGAGTAATCTCATCGTTATTGATGAGCCACAAAACAGGAATACCATTCGCTTCCGATTCCTTTGGAAAATCTGCATATCCGTCAGTTAAAATAATAATGGAAACAGGTGGGTCCTCTATCATTTTCTCGTTTACATATTTGAAAATAATATGGAAATTAGTACCACCACCACCTCGTGGACGGATTTTCAAAACATCATCAACTGAAGCAAAGGGTACAGGCTCGTAAATCGCGGCATCGAAAAATCCTAAATAGCCCTCAAATCTACCACCAAACTGATTAATAGCACCAACTATTTCAGAAAAGGCAGAGGCGAGCATTTTATCAGTAATAGAGCCAGAGGTGTCCATCATAAATAGGATTTTTTCAACTCTGTCCTCCTTCTCGTTAAAGTCAGGCAGGAAGAAATCGGAATCTCCAAATCTCCTGTCTGGAGGAGAGAAGGAGTAATCGCATATATCCTCTTGAACGAAGTCGTTTAAAATAGTTCTCCAATCCACCTGTGGATTGCGAATTTCCTTTAGAAGCCTTTGTGCACAAAGAGGAATAGAGCCTTGACCCTTGTCAGACTCGGTAATTTCAATTACCTGTGCAGTATCGTTTAAAATCTTTGTCCACTTGTCGCTAAGCTCCTCATCAGCCTCGCCGTCTCGCTTCCACTTGCCGTGACTGTCAAAGCTATCAAACTCGTCAGGACAAGCACCTGGCTTTCTCTTGGATTTGCCAGTGCCTTTACCACCCTTTTTGTTTTTATCCTTGCCACTCTTACCACTATTGGCACTTGCATCGTCATCGTCACCATCGTCACCTTGACCCTGACCCTGACCTTGTCCTTGACCTTGCTTATTCTTTTGACCGTTTTTGCCTCTACTTTGAGAGTTAGACGAGCCTTGCTTTTTAACAAGCATATCGTAAACCTCCTCGGCGGTAAACTCATAGCCCTCCTTGTTGTCAGGAGTTAAGTGCATTGATTCTCCATATTTTTTTAGAGTAATAGAGCCATTGTCCATATCCTTAGATTTAAGAATGTTAGAGTTTACAACTATATCACAGGCAATATTAAAAAGCTCGTGGTCAGGCTTTTGTCTGTAACAGTGGACTAACACTATATGAAGGATTTCGTGCATCATTACAAAGTCAACCTCGCTATCGCTTAAATCGTCAAGAAAGGCAGGAGAAAAGGCAATTCGCATGCCATCTGTATAGGCAGTTTCGCAATCCTCGTCAATAGATAGCTTAACGTGAGTAAGTAGTACTCCATAAAAGGGATACTCAATAAGAAGACGAGCGCGAGATTGAGTCAATCTTATAAAATACTTGTGAAGCTCTTCCTTAGATAATGCCATTGAAGTGTGCCCCCCTTGTACTAAACCATTTATAAAAATCAGGAATCTTCATTAAGAAGTCCTTGTAGCCCTTTTCAATATAACAGTAGTCTCTGAACAAAATTGATGCAAAGTCAGCACGCATACCACAAGCATAGCTAACTGAGTTAGAAATTTTTCTTAAATCGTGCCTACATTCCTTAGCATACTGTACCATTTGATAGATAAGTGCTAAAAGTGTATCAAGACTTTTTGGCACAGCCTTACAGTTGCCTTCAAAAATCTCCTCAACCGAGGGTACAGGCTCACTCAAGCCCTCCCAAATGTCACAGGTGTCAAGCTCCATATCACAAAGACTCTCTAATGATGGGGGTAGCTTTGTAAAGGGGCTCTTGTGAACTAAGGCAATAGCCCTTTTCATATGTATTTGACTTTGGCAAGATTTTTTTGCATTTTCCCACTTACTATGGTTATCAAAGCTTTTGTATAGGGCAATTTCCTTTTGACTCTTTAACGTATCGTAAGCATCATCAACGGAAAAGGCAGAAACGTACCTACTACCAGGAAGCTTATATGGAATTACGTAGCCACCAACACCATGATAGCAATGACTATTCAATTCATATATTAAGGACTCAACCTCCATATCGCAGGCAAGGTCAAGAATTGCACGCTCCTTTCTTTCAATAGAGAAGTGTCCCTTGATATAGTGAAGCATCTCGTGTACTAATACGTGAGAAATTTCGTCTAACTCCAATTCGTCTAAAAGCTTAGGAGAAAAGGCAATTCTTTCTCCGTCAAAATAGACAGTATCGCAATTTTCATCAACAGCGAGCTTAAATTGAACAAGCAAGATGCCAAGCAGACTACTTTCAAATATAACCCTGTTTCTGGCGTGGCAAAGCTTGATAAAATATTCGCGAAGCTCCTCCTTAGATAATGCCATTGAAGTGTGCCCCCTTTGTGCTAAACCACTTGTAGAACTCTGGAATCTTCATTAAAAATTCCTTGTAGTCCTTTTCAATAGCACAGTAATTTTTGAACAAAACTGCCGAAAAATCAGCAGGCATACCCACAGCATAGCTGATTGAGTTAGAAATTCTTCTTAAATCGTGCTTGTATTCTCTTGCATAAGCAGTCATTGAGGAAATGAGTGCGTGAAGAATATCAGGCTCCTTAGGTACGTTGAAGTATCTGCCCTCGAAAATTTCATCAATTCTTGGTAGCTTGTCGTAAAGCTTACAGAAGGAGCTGAACTCAACTGCCGCACCTGTACCAATACAGCCTGCTATCAAGGAATAGGAGGTCTTAACATCGCCACCATTCAAATTTAGAATATTGCTTACCATTTCCCAAGAACGTGGTGTTGCAAAGGCAAGGTCATCATTACCTGCATCAAAGCCCATTAGGTAGTTAGGACGGAATGCAATAAAGCCGATAACTCGCTCGTTAATACCATTCTTAACGGCCCATCTTTCCCAAGAATCATTTGAGCCTTTAACATCAATGTGGCAAAGACGGTTAGCAAGTGCCTTAGGCATCTTAAAGGCAACAGACTTATCTGTAACTCTGTTACCTGCCGCAATAACAATACAGTTGTCAGGTAGCTTATGCTCGCCAACAACTCTGTCAAGAGTAATCTGGTAGGCAGCTGCCTGCACCGACATAGGTGCAGCCGAAATTTCATCAAGGAATAGAATATTTATAACTCTGTCACTTGGGTCCATTTGGAAAATTTGTGGCTTTAGCCAAATAGCAAGGGTTTTGTCCTCATTTGCAGTAGGAATACCACGCAAATCAATTGGGTTAAATAGCAAAAGTCTTACGTCAGTAACGTGACAACGCTTGCCTGTGGAGTATTCAAGCTCCTTAGCAATCTGTCTTACTGCCTGTGACTTACCTACACCAGGAGGTCCCCACAGCATAACTGAGGGGACTATCTTTGGTGATAAGCCCTTGTTGATTACCTTTGTATAAATGCTTGTAAGCTCTCCTATCATTTTTTCAATGGATAGAGAGGGAATTGTAGCTTGTTCCTTACTCATGTTTAACTCCTAACCTTTCATCAATTTCCTTAAGCTTTTCTTGAAGCTCCTCAATCTTGTCCTGATAGCCTATCTTGTTTGCAAGTGCTGAGCTTAATTCACTCTGTCTTACATAGTAAGCGTTTAAGCTTGCCTTATAGCTTGCAAGCACCTCGCTAAAGTTATCAAGGAACTCATCAATTCTTTTTAAGATGCTGGACTCAGAGCCCATATCAACAATGTATTTTCCGTTGTTTCTGATATAAACGCAGGGTTGCTCCTTACGCATAAAGGAAGGAACGAATATTTGGAAGCCTTGATAGGTTAATACCTCAGTTTCCTCAGGATTCAAAACGTTAGCTCTTAATGAATTAGCAATATCAGAACGGATTTTTTCCTTGTCCTCAGGACTATATTCACGCTTGTTGTTGCTATAAAAGAGAATATCTCTTTCACAGGTTTCGATAAGAGATTTTTGCCTGTCAATCTTCTTAGGTAGCTCGCTAAGCTCAACATTCATCTTGTCACGCTCAAGGAGAGCCTCCCTTTGAAGAATATAGAACTTTTCAAGCTCATTAGATGCAATAACTCTGTCCTTGATAAGTGGGTTACCAATAGCAAGCGCCTTAACCTCTGCGTAGTTAAGAACGGCAGAGTCAACGTCAGAGCCTGAGCGCATCTTCATAGAGCCACCAAGCAATTGTGCAATAAATCTTGCTTTAGATTCAAGCAACTGCCAGGAATAAGCGTCAAAGCTTCCGTCAGTTACGTATCTGAAAATATAAATCTTTTCGCTGGTGTTACCCTGTCTTAGAATACGACCCTCTCTCTGCACCATATCAGCAGGACGCCACGGCACGTCAAGGTGGTGTATTGCAATAAGCCTTTCCTGTACGTTTACACCCATACCAAGCTTAGCAGTAGAGCCTATCAAAACTCTGATTTTGCCATCTCTTACATCTTGGAATAGAGCATCACGCTTTTTGTCGGTTGTGCCATCGTGAACGAAGGCAATTTCCTCTCTTGGCACGCCTGCAAAAACAAGCAAGCGAGCAAGCTCGTCATACATATTAAAGCCTATCTTAGGTGTTGAGATGTCACAGAAAACAAGCTGTGCACTCTTAGTTTTGCTGGAGGAATTATAGGTATCAATAATACACTCAGCACATCTTGCCACCTTGGATTGAAGGGTAAAGCGAGCAGTATTATCTACTAAACGAAGGTCAAGGGCTGCAAGCCTTCCGTGGTTGGTAATCTTAAGCATATTATCAACGTCAGGTGGTACACGCCTACTACGTACATCATCTGCACGGGAGGAAATTTCCTTAAGATAATCCTTAAATGCAGGGGTAGGGCTGATTACACTGTCTGTATAGCCATTGAAGTCAGGCATACCACCAGTTTTGTCAACTGCGTGGAAGTCTGCAATAGATGCAAGAATAGAGGTAAGCTCTGGTAGGTTGTGGAACTTTGCAAATCTTGTTGCCATACGGAAGTTTGTAGTGTCCACGTCAACCTCAAAGTCAGTAGATTTTTCAGCAAACATACCAACCCAGGAGTCAAAGCTTGTAAGACCAAGAAGTGCAAGCTCTCCACTTTGTAGGTAGGATTGCATAACGTAAGCGTCGGTTATGGAGTTGGTAATAGGCGTACCTGTTGCAAATACAACACCACGACCACCATTTTGCTTCTGCACACACTTAACCTTGTCAAGCATATCAGAGCATTTGCGAGAGCCATTTTTGGAAATACCAAGTATTCTTGTGATTTTTGTGTCAATAGGCACGTTTTTATAATTGTGGGCTTCATCAACGAATAGAGTATTAATACCAAGCTGGTCAAAGGTAATCTTCATTTCGTTTTCCTCAAGCTCCTTTTTCAGCTTTTCAAGGCTTGCAAGCAGGGACTTGTGCTTTCTGTCAACAGAAGCCTTTGATTCAAAGGTAGCACGGGATTGCTTAATTTTTTGAAGCACCCTTTCATATTCCTTCTCGTAATACTCAAGTGAGAGAGGTATCATATCGAAACAGCTATATGCCATTAAAATTGCATCGTAATCAATGCTCTTAATCTTAGCCATAGTTGCGTTTCTCTTGGTTGGGACAAAATCCTTAGGCTCAACAACTAAAATGTTAGCCGAGGGGTACATTTCCATAAAGATAGTTTTCCACTGACCTATCAGGTTGTTTGGCAAAACGTACATATTCTTTTTGGAAATACCAATTCTTCTCATTTCCATACCTGAGGCAATCATAACGTAGGTCTTACCTGAGCCAACATCATGGGCAAGAAGGGTATTAGGGGTCAAAATAATTCTTGCAACTGCATTTCTTTGGAATGGAAAAAGAGTAACATTAGGGTTCATTTGTGGGAAGGTCAGGAAGCTTCCGTCAAACTCTCTTTTACGGTGAGCACCAAAGCGAGTTTCATAAAGAATTTGTAGCCTTTCCTTACGCTCCTCGTCGTCCCAAATCCAGCTCTGGAACTTCTCAATAAGCATACGTTGCTTTTCAAGAACTAAAAGAGTCTTGCTTTGATCAGGCACGAAAACCTCACCCTTCTTTGAAAAGGCATTGTTCACCTTTTGGTAAACCACAAGAGTTTTCATATTAAGAGTGTTTTCAATAATATGAAGCATATCCATATCAGCCGTACCATAAAGAGAGGAGGCCTTAACAGAATGCTTGCCACGCTTAAATCTTGACTTGTAAGGAATTTCCCAAAGACCTGAATGCTCGTCATACTTAGTAGTAATAGATTCGTGTCTTGCCACAGGCTCGCCAACTAAATAGTAAATAAATTCGTCAATAATGTCAGGTGGAATCCAAGGAGAGCCAAGGGTTACGTAAATGTCCTTAGTGCGAAGAGATGCAGGAATAAGCCTTTCAAGAGCATCTACGTTGTCCTTGAAGTAGCCGTGATACTTGTCGTTTTCCTCCATAGCCACACGCCATTTGTGAATGATATTACCTGAAAGATAATCGTCACTAAGCTCCCAGCCACGGAAAAAGCATTCGCCCCATTTCATAGGGTTTTGATAAATAGCACCCTTAAGACCGTTTATAACATCGCCATAGGAAAGCTTAGTAATTGTAGCAATATATTCAATATCAACTACACCAAGAATATTAAGACAATGCAAAAGAGCAGTAGAAAGGTCCTCAATGTGAATGTTGGCTCTTTCATCATCAACGTATCTGTTTTTCCAATCGTCTGGAATATCGTGACAGGTAACCTTTTGCACAAGCTTGCCATCGTCAACAAAGCCACCCTCGTCAATAATATTCTTCTTCCATTGGTCAATTTCTCTTTGCCACTTCTTAAGTAGCTCGTCATTTTCCGAAACAGCAGAGGTGGAGTCGTCACTGTGATAAAGA
The DNA here is from genome assembly GCA_017473085.1 of Clostridia bacterium. Lineage (GTDB taxonomy): Bacteria > Bacillota > Clostridia > Oscillospirales > CAG-272 > RGIG2000. Next base: position 70,571 of record JAFUNF010000020.1, on the reverse strand, counting down.
GGGTCAACCTTCTTGTTAATTTCCTCGTCCATTTCTTCAGGCTTTCTATTTTTGAGAATGTCAAAAATAGACTTAGGCTTCTTTTCCTTAGGCTCGTCCTCGTCTACCTTGTCACTCTTGTCGTCCTTGTCATCATTACCACTCTTGTCTTGGTCGGGGGTGTCCTTGTCAACCTTATCACTGACAGGCTCTGATACCTTGTCAGAGGAATCGCCACCCAAATCGTCGGGCATATCTGTAATAGAAGAATTGTCAATATCGTCAAAATCATCAAAGTCACTAAAATCATAAGGACCGTTTTGCTCCTTTACAAGCTGGTCAGAGGGCTTGTCGTCAAAATCGTCAAAGCTATAATCGTCAAAATCAATTGGTCCTGCGGAGAAGAAAATAGGTGGCTCGTCAAGTGCCTTTCTTTCTGCCTTAAGCCTTTCTTCGTTTTCAAGGCTTCTGCGTTGGTCCTCAAGACGAAGCTTTTCAAGGTTTTCCTTTCTTTTTTGCTCCTCTTGTAAAAGTGCCTCTGCCTGCGCCTTCTCGTCAATTTCCTGTACCTCTTCCTTCTGTGCCTTTTCTTCCTCCTCCTTTTCGTAGCCAGCCTTTAGGGTGTCTAAGCTGGAGTAGAAGTCGTTTAGCATTTTTTGAATGTCGTCAAAGCCTTTCATAAGTACCTCCTATAAAAAACTGTTTTTAATCTGTTAAATAGTGCAAAACAAACCAACTATTGCACATAAATAATGTAGCCATATATTCTTCGAAGCTTGTACTTGACAAAAATCGCCCAATTTTTCAGGCTTTACTACCATTTTATAGGCTTCAATGTATCAAAAATGGTACATTGACCTAAAAATATTAATGTTTAATATAAAAATATAGTTGAATTATATCTTCATATATGTTATATTAGGATTGTTAGAAATGTATTGTATATCACAGATTTTTTACTCTGTATGGTGTTCTAAAAATTTTTAAGAGAGGGGGAGATATGTATGGCAAGCAATGAAACTAAGCGAATGGCGTGCCTAAGAATTTTTCATATTTTAAAAAAGCATACAAGACCCTCTCCAAGTGGCAAGCTTTCCGAGGCGAAAATGCTGACCCAAGCTGAAATCTCCAATTTACTTGAGGTAGAGTATAATATTCTACTTGAAAGAAAGGCAATTAGTAATTATCTTGGAGACTTAGAGTCAAGTGGCATAGGAGTTTTCAAAACCACAAAGGGAGCTTATTACGACTCCTGTGGCAAGGACTTAACCGAGGCAGAGCTGTGCTTGCTTATCGACCTTGTTTTAGCAAGCAGATGTATAGACACAGGGAGCACAAGAAAGATAATAAATAAGCTATGTAGCCTGACAAGTAAGCACTTTAAATCCGAGGCAAGAAACATACATACCCTTGATACCTTTGACAAAAGCGACAACAAGGACCTTTTCAATACCATAGCCCAACTAAACGAGGCTATGTCACAAAACCTGAAGGTTGAATTTGTAAGAAACGACTATGGCATAGACAAAGCCCTTCACCCAATTGAAAGGGTAGTAGTAAGCCCCTATCGTTTAGTTATGTCACACGGACATTACTACTTAATTGCAAGCAACGAACGAGAGGAGCTAAATGGCTACCGAGTTGATAAAATAACAAGCCTTTGTATTCTTGCGTCCCCACGAAAAAGGGCAGATGAGAAAATAGACGACTACATATATTCTCACCCCTATATGCTATCAGGGGAAATGCTTGATATAACCCTTGCCATCGACAAGGACCTGATTGGCGAGGTAATTGATGCCTTCGGCAAGAATTTTAGAATAAACGGACTTCGTGACTCACGAATTATAATTCGCACAAGAGCCAGCCGTGAGGACGTTTTGCGTTGGGCAATTCGCTTCGGCCACAAGGCAACCGTAATCGAGCCACAAGAAATGCGCGACCAGCTTCGTGATTTTGCAAACAGTATGCAAAAAAACTACGAAGGCGACACCCCACCAAAAGAAAAAAGGTCAACTAAATAAATCTAAGCTACCCTCTTTTGCAAAGGGTAGCTTGCTTTTTTGCATTTTGTTGACATTGATAGATAAATATGATAAAATTGATTTAGAAAAATGATTGAAAATATTTAAAGCAATCAAGGACAGAGTGGAGTCAATAAGCCACTTTTCCACACGGAGGAAAAATGAAACTGACTTATAGGGAAAGAAATAAGATAAGAAGAGCTGACGCCCTTGTTTTTATGTTGATTGTGCCACTTTTATTATTGGCTGAATTGCCATTTTTGGCAGTTGTCCAATTAATATTGAAAAACGTGGAAAATAGCGAAGCCATATTTAAGGCTATCTTTTATGCTCTTTCAATTACCCTGTGCTTATTGTATATGGTTTTGATGGATTTCTTTACCAAGGAGGGTAGCATAGGCTGTAAAATTTGCAAGGTGCGAATAGAGGATGCAAGGAGCCTTGAAAGAAAAAAGCCAACAAAGAAACAGCTCTTAATAAGAGGACTAAGCCGTTTTCTCTTTATTGCTGATGTGTTTTTAGTTTTCAAGTCCGACACCCTATCTATCGTTGATATTTTGTCAAAAACAAAGGTCGTTTTGTAAAAGCCAGCAAGGGCACATTTTTAACCCAATCTTCAACTTGTCGACAGAAAAAAAGACACTCCACCATCACCTGTCTTATATTAGAAACAACTGATTGGATAAATTGGAAAATAGGAGAGTGGTAAAATGTTAAAGAAAATATTCATTCTATGTATAATTTTAACTGCACTTTTTTCTATTACTGTGTATGCAAGCACCGACATTAATACCGAAGCACAAATAGAAAAAATGGAAGATGAGCAAGCACAAGAATTTTTGAACAGGGTGTCAATACGAAGATTTGCAACAGAGCCAACTCCATTTGCATTTGAGTATTTTTGTGCTAATGAAAATGGGAAAATCGCAATTGGTGTAAATAATTCAAATGAAAAAATGATATGCGTCTATAACGACAGAGGCGATTTCTTGTATGGATATAAATTCAAATGCAGTGGAACGTTTCGAATGAAATGGGATGGAGATAATGTTGTAATTTATTTTATAAGAAGTGATGTGTTAGTTTCTGTTGATAGCTTTGCACGAGCACAATGTGTTGCTAATATTGTTGATACAACTGATACAAGCTCGATAATTAGAAGAGAGTTTGACGCTGACAAGCAAGAAATTAACGGAGTGCTATACGAGGCAACGGGCTACAATTTTTTTGGTGCGAATTATTCTAAGGTTGATATAACAAAGGATAACGTAACAAAAACCATATATGATGTATCAAGCCAGCCAAATTCACAGGGAATAATCATAGGGATTCTTTTTGTAGCTTTTGTCATAGGACTGGCTGTTGCATTTGGCGTTATATTAACGCTAATTAAAAAATCAACAAAAAATACAGGGAACACTTCCTCGCTTTCAAAAGATAAATGATAATAGTAGAGGAAAAAGGTTTAATTATAGTAATGACAGCGAAAGGCATTTGGAAATCCGTGATTATTATCATTATCAAAGTGCTGAGACGTTTAGCCTTAACCCTGAAGAAATTAGTGGAGTTATTGGGATATGGATGGTAAGAACTTAAAAAGACAAAATTTGAATAAGAAAATTATTATTTACCAAATGCCAATATTAGAAAGAATATTGGGAATATTTTCTGCTTTGTTCTTAACTGCTATTCCAATAGTCGGTTTGATTTTGGGGTTCGAAAGAAAAGGTGCTATGATTATTCTTTTGCTTTTAATGATTTCTTATTGTGTATTTATGTATTTCACGATTTTTAAAACCTACATATGCTTAGATGTAGAGAGCAATAAATTGATAGTTAGAGAAAGTTTTGGATTTAAAAAAGAAGAATTGTCCTTGGATAGTCTGATAAGTATAACTGTGTCTGATGGCATGCAAGTGAAAAAATTGTTTACCATTGATATTAATTTTAGAAATAGTACTAAGAAAATAATTTCTTGGTCTGCACATCCAACTTGCCGATTGGCAATGTTTCGGGTATATGAAAGGCAAACCAAAAGGTTGAAAAGTTTTTCCGATAAATGCAATGAATATTTAAACGCCTAAGAAACAAAAATCCGTGCTGAGAAGCACGGATTTGTTTTATTATTGGTTAATTATTTTGCTGGCTTTGGGATTACAAAGACAGGCTTTTCGGAAACGTCGATTGTTACGTAGCCGTTTTCTTCCACAAGGTCGGTGCGTAAGCCGTTGTAACGCTCAAATTCAAGCTGAGCAAGAATAAAGTCGCCGTGACCAACGTGGAGCTTGAAGTCCTTAACCTCGGTGGAGTTAGAGGTTGGGCACCAAACTGCATATTTTGCCTCGCCCTCGTCTGTTACGTACTTAAAGATTTTAACGTTTTCGTTGCCAGAGTCAACCTCGCAATCGAAGTAGGTGTCCTTAAGAATTTCCTTTGTTGTATATACGTAATAGAAGGAGTCCTTCTTATTACCCATAATTACGTTGTTTGCTGAGATTTCAATTGGGTATCTTACAAGACCAGAAGAGCCATACTTACCAATTGCGTGCTCCTCAGGACCACAGTCTCTTGACATATACATAGCAGCTCTTTCAACACCGATAGAGGTAAGGAGCAAATACTCACGTACAAGCCACATACCCTGTACCTGTCTGCCTGTGTATTTGCCATAGGCGTGAGATGAGGTTGAGGTCTTGTAGCTTTGGTTAGTGTCCCAACCAAATTCAGTTAGCCAAATTTCCATATCTGGATAGTATCTGTCACGCCAATCCATAATATCAGCGAAGCGACCACAAATATCGCCTTCCTCTGGGCTGACACCAACGTAAACCTTTTCGCTAAGTGCGTCTCTGTCGTCAATATTTACGTCGACAAGAGCAATGATACCTTCCTTGTCAACACTCTTACCGCAGTAGCAGTGAGCATTGATAGCATCAAATGGCAATTTTCCGTCCTTTCTGTTGTACTTGCACCAGAATTGCATAGCACGGAGTCTGCCAAGGTGCAAGCCTGCACCACCTGACATAGACATAAAGAAGTTAGGGTCAGCCTGCTTAACGCCTGCGTTTTTAAACTTGCCCTCGTGTCCGTCGTAGCAGATAGAGAGAAGCGCTGCCATTTCAAATGGAGAGAAGTATTGACCTCTGCCAAGCCATGTGCCGTCAGGCTCATTTAGTGGCTCAAGGGCGTTTAATACGCCAAGACCGATTTTCTTTTCCTGTCCCTCGCCAACCTTAATAAGCTCAGGGTCAATATCCTTATTGCTACCATAACGAGCAACAAATTGGAATAGCATTGAAGCATAGGACAAGAAGTTGCTTGGGTCGTCACTTGGCTCAACACCGTCCTTAGGTAATCTCTTACTGTGTGTGGAGAGTGTAGGGCATACGCTAATGCCATATTTGTGAAGTCTTGTGTAGTAATCGTCGAAGTCCCACATCTTGTTAAGAGATGGATTCATAGAAATGGAAACGTCAGAGCCCTCGCCCTCACAGGTCCAGGTCCAAGGGTGGTACTCACGAATATAAGTAACTGCACGGTTAATATCGTCAGCATCGTTAATGAATGCGTTCATACCAACGAAGTGTGTAAGCTTTGATTTTTTATGTGGCTTTCTTTCAGGTATAATATTCTCAACGTCCTCAACCTTGTAGCCGTAAATAAGAATTTCACTTGGTGCTTGGTTATTATTGAAGGAGAAGTTAATATATTGGGTCTTGTAGCTTGTTTCAAAGCCAGTCCATTTTCTAACCTCGGGAGCAAGCTCCTCGTTGTATTCCCAGCTAAATGGAGTACCCATCTTAACCTTAACCTTACGAACACCATAGTCGTGCTTATCCTTTTCAGGCTTGTATTCGTCGTAGTCGTTGTAAATGTACATATTTGTAATTTGATAGATAGCACCCAAATCAACAGTAAATGCTAAATCAGTCTGTCCAACCCACCAGTGGTCGTGTCTTGGGTGTACCTGTGGCTTTTGTCCCTCAATGCCATATAGAGGGTCGCCGTCATTGTCAAACTCACAGAAAAAGTTTTCAATCCTTTCAATGCCCATATCGTTGATAAGCATATCTGGAGTTACTCTGATTTTTTGTGGCTTCATTTTTTTGAAATCTCCTTGCGAAAAACGTGTTATAAGAGAATACCCTACGGGTATGCTCTTAGGGATAGTATAATATAAAACGTACTAAAAGTCAATAAAAATAGGTAATTTTAACCAAAAGAAATTTTAGTTTACTAAAATCGACAAAATATTCCTTATGTGGCTCTATAATCTGTTGACAATTTAGCCTTGAAATGTTAAAATATATGAAGAAAATCAAATCGGGAGAGAAAAATGAAGCTCAGTATAATTATTTGTCTTTACAACACTAAAAAAGAGTATTTAAAGGATTGCCTTTCCTCAATTACAAAATCCACTCTTAACAAGGAGGATTATGAGATTTTAGTAATTGACGATGGCTCAACACAGGATTACTCACAGCTTGTGGAATACTATAAGCCAACCTACGTAAAAACAGACAACAGAGGACACTTAGCAAGCCGTCTTTATGGCTTAATGATTGCTAAGGGGGAATACGTTGCCTTTTGCGATTCTGACGATACAGCATCAGTAAACTATTACGCACCAATGCTCAAAAAGGCAATAGAAGAAAATTGCGATATAGTTATAAATGATTGGGCATTCCATAGCAAAAACGGAAAGGCTTACCCTAAGGACGATATTACAATTAAAAACGACCTTTGCCTTGAAAATGAGGAAATTATCAAATACTTTACAGGTGCACAGGGTAAATATCATAGCTTATTTGTTTTGTGGAATAAGGTGTATAAAAAATCACTTCTTCTTCAAGCAAAAAGGGAGCTTGAAAAAACTGATGCTATAATGGAAAGAATGGGTTATAGCGAGGACACCCTTTTAAACTTCTTTGCTTATAAGAATGCTAAAAAGCTATCAAATATCCACACAGGGTACTACTTTTATCGTGTTCACGATGAGCAAAGCACTTATATTGACAATTGCGAAAAAAGACTACTTTCACAAATCAACTCAATGGCAAAAACAATTAAACTTATGAAGGAAAACGCAGAAGTTGAGCTACAAGAAGGTATTTGTGAGTGGGGCAAGCTAATGTCAAGAGTACAATATACAACTGCAAAATCCTTGGAGCTACCACAGCTTGAGAGTGTAATTAAGGAAGCCTATGGAGTTGAGGTACTTGAGGTATCAAGACCCAAGGACGAGGTGGGCTATATTGCAAACGGACTCTTAGGAGATAACTTTGACGTAGTTGACAGTATGCTTTACGATATTTCAAAAAGAAGCGGGGAAGTGTCTGTAAATTACGATAAAAGGGATGCATACGTAGCAGGCGTAATTGAGTATATGAACACCCAAATGGGCAAAAGCATAAAGCAAGACAAAAACGCCGTAATCGCTATACCAAAAAGAAGGGTAAGCTTAGGACAAAAAATCTTCCATAGCAAGCTTGCTTACTCCGTTGGACTTAGACTTTTTAAAAAAGGCTCAAAAATAAGAAGAAAGCTAAAAAATAAGCTTTAATAAAAAAAGAAAAGAGAATTGAAATGAAAAAGCTTTTATGTATTTCCCTTGTGTTAGCCTTGACTACCTTGCTTTTCTTGGTAGGCTGTAACAATGAGGAAAATCCACCACCTACACCAAGCACCTTTTCCTACGTTGTTGATATTAAAACAGATACAGGAAAGATTTTGCAAAATGTAACAGTTGAATTTTTAGACGAAAACGGAGAGTTTTTGGATTACAAGACAACCGATGAAAACGGACGAGTAGCAGTAGAAAATCTTGAAAAGGAAGCAAAAACGGCTTTGCTTTCTGATGTGCCAAAGGGCTATCAATATAGCGAAAGCTATACACTGGGTGGCACAAATACTGAAATTTTACTAACAACACAGCTTATAAACGAAAGCCACGAAAATGTTCGTTATCAGTTAGGCGATATTATGCACGACTTTACTGTGACCGACCAAAATGGCAACACCTTAACCCTTTCTCAAATCCTTGAGGACAAGGAAATGGTTATGCTAAACTTCTGGTACACAACCTGTTCATTTTGTGTAAAGGAATTTCCCGATATGAACAAGGTATATGACCAGCATTCCCAAAAAGCAGGCTTTATCGGTCTTAACTCTGTAAACAATCAAGTAAGCATAAATAATTTTATTGCTAATTTTGATACAGTTTACAATAAGTACAATAACACCGAGGCAAGTCCAATTGACGTGCCTGACTTGACCTTACCCCTTGCAATTGACAACCAAGGAATAGAAAATGCCTTTGGCTTTAGCTCCAACCCTGCAACTGTTGTAATCGACAGATATGGAGTAATCTCCTTTATCCACGAGGGCGCACTAAGTGAAAGCCAATTGGAAAGCCTTTTCGCTTTCTTTACAAGCGAGGACTATACTCACACAGAGCTAAGTGGTGTATCACAAATTCCAGGCTCAAACTAAACAAGATGGCTATTGCTTTTGCGATAGCCTTTTTTTGTTGACACAGTTAAATTGTTATGTTAAAATGAAAATGAAAAAGCTTTGATAAAATTGTCTTTCGGAAATAGGAGACAAGGAACAGTCCCCTGTCTCCATTAACGTTATTAAGATGTTTATGTAAGGTATGTGTATGAAAGATTACTATAATTTATTTGTGGAATTATCGTTACAACAGTGTACTAAAAACGACTATGCGAATAAACTAAAAGTTAAAAAGCATAATGAAGCTTCCAAAAAACTCAATAAGTTACAGAATGAAATGAATCAAAATCCAAGTGAAGATATATTGTATATGTTGCTTAATCACGAAGATGACAGGGTAAAAGTCAATGCAGCTTCTTTCTGTTTGCAGATGGAAATTTTAGTTAAGCAAGCTATTTTTGTTTTAAAAAGAATAATTGATATTTCGGATGATTCAACAATTTGCTTTTCAGCAAAAATGCTGTTACAGAAGGCAGAAGACAGCTTCTCGTCTCCAAAGGATTGACATTTAATTAACTGAAAAAGGGACAAGGGTGCCTTTTGACACCCAACGTCTCAGCTTACCGACAGAGAAAAAGACACACCACCGTCCCCTGTCTTTGCACCACCGTCCCCTGTCTTTGTGTTAAAATGAAAATGAAAAAGCTTTGATAAAATTGACTTTTGACACCCAACGTCTTAGCTTGCCGACAGAAAATCAACCACAATTTAACGTATATGAATAAGCAGGCAGTTCCATGGAGACAGGGGAGATTTCCTGTCTCCCCTGGAAGTTGCTGGAACTGTAGGTCGGTGAATTTGGTGGAATTTAAGGAGAATATAATATGAATCAAAGCGTAATGCAAACTCTTGATTATTACTGCAAAAATGAAATTCAAATTTTAAAAAATAGCGAATATTTTTTGGAAATCAGTTCTTTGGCGAAACTGTTGGGATATTCGATTGATATATCTATCGGTGAAGCAATGGATGCGAAGAAGGAAAAGTATCCAAAGATAATTTATTTGAGCTTTTCTGCTATAGATCAGCAAGGAAAAATTATTTTAGTCGACTCATTGGATTTTGAACATTTGACAGATGCTACTGAAATTTTAGAAATTGATCGAAAAAACAGAGTGAAGTTCTTCTCTTGGAAAGATGATGAAGAATTTATAGAATCTCTTAAATGGATTATAAAAGAATTGAGAAAAATACAAAATAAAAACACTTAAATTGAAGGCTCTAACGGAGACAGGGAACACTTCCTCGTCTCCAAAGGATTGACGTTTAATTAACTGAAAAAGGGACAAGGAAAATAGACATATCACCGTTCTATGTTTTAAACCTGTCTCGCTTATTAGAATGGAGTTAGAAAAATCAAAAATGAAAAAAATTTATAATTACTTTTTTATACTAATGCTAATCTTAGTTTTTTGTTTGACATCTTGCTATGTAGATTACAATTATTCGTCTTTGGACGAATACATTGAAAAAATTGAAGATCCAAGAAGCAATTCTGGATTTTCTGTGTACGAAATTGATGACCCAGAATATTTTTTGCCAACTCAGAGTTTTTTGAGAGATTTTGAATATTTAGAGGGTAAATATAGTTTTTATGAAGAAGATCCAGCTAAATTAAATGGAGCTCCTACAATCAGTTTAATATTTTTAAAGTACGATGAAGAAACATATGCTTTAGCAAAAGAATGTATGTTGGAAGAAATTCCTATCGAAAATGAGGAAATATACACCTATGGCAACTACAAGTTCTACAGAAATATTAATTTTCTGGAAATACATCATTATGCTAAGGTGCCAACATTTTTCACAATGGCAAGTTATAATGACGAAAATCACTCCTTATGTTTTATTGGATTCTATGAAGAAAATCAAGGAGTTGATGATAAATATATTAACAATACAAAGGAGAATTGGACATCATTTATCGATACATATTTTGGTGAATATCATGATTTTTCTGAATGAGGAGACAAGGAATCGTCTCTCATTAATGTATCATGGAAAGGACGTATACTCATAAATGAAAATTAGTGGATTTATTATTCATTGCAAAGATAATACTGCAAGATTAATTAAACGAATTAATAGCGTATGTGATAAATACGAAATAAAGCTGGAGCAGATACAAAAAGAGGATTATAGTTGGAAAATTGATAACTTTCAAAAATCACATATAGATTTTAGTTGTGAAAAAGAAAAAATAGAACGCACCGTTTTATTGAAAATTTTTAATGAAATTATGCTCAAAGAACCATCTGAAATAGAAATAGATGAACAATTTTTAACTTTGGAGTACTATACCACAGCAGAACAATTTGGCTCTACAAAAGATAATGAGCAATTTGGAATATTTATAACAGAGGTGGATAACGTGGAGACAAGGGACGGTTCCTCGTCTCCAAAGGATTGATATTTAATTAACTCAAAAAAGAGACAAGGGTGCCTTTTGGCACTCAATGTCTCGGCTTGCCGACAGGGGAAAAGACATACCACATCCCCTATCTTTCTAAAAAAACATCACATAAATTATAAAGAAACAAATAGGAGGGTACAAATATGCCCATAGCATTTACGGAAAACGAATTTTTGAAACATGTTGATGAAGTCAATAAAATCAATTATGTCTATGGAAATGAGGTATTGTACAAGAGCTTTAATTTCAGCATTATGCCTCATCCGTCGGATACTACATACAATGTTGGAAAGCTTAGCAGTGCAATTTGGATTATCGGAAAAGCATACTCTGCTGATCCTACAAGAAGTGCCACTTCACTTGTGAAGAGTGAAGGATTAGGACTATCATTTGATAAAATAGCTAATTCAATCGTAAATCATCCTGATTATAAAAAACTGTATGATAAGTTGGATAATTTGAATTCAAAAACATACTCATTTACCTTTGGGCATGATATATCCATTTTGAATGATTGCGTGTATTGTGTAAACCTTCTCAATAATATGATAAAAGATTCTATGGGAGATGGAAGCGAAAACGTCGTTTCTTTTTGCAGTAAATTCCTACACTTTATGTGTCCAAATGTGTTTTTTATTATTGATTCATTATCATTGGCAGGTGGTATCGGACTTTATTCGGGCAGAGTGAATCGCATTTTTCAAGTTGAAACGGTTTCTTCGTCGGATTGGCTTGAAATAACCGATTCGGAAAGAAATTTTTTAAAAAGCAAGTTGTCTATACAAAATGCTAATGCTTCATACGATGAGCCTATCAAAACTTATTACAACCATTGTGTTCGCTGTTATTCTTTAGCTACTTACCTCAACAGTGCTAAAAAGAAGTGCGAACCACAAATTATTGGCGTTGGAGCATCAACATATATGCCAAGATTAGTAGACTCAATCTTAATAAGAATCAAATAAGGTGACACCAAAAAAAGACGGGGAAAGAAGACAAGGGACAGTTCCTCGTCTCCAAAGGATTGACAATTGATTAGTGGCTCTACAAAAAAACAAGTAAATGATAAACGAGAATGACTATTGCTTTTGCGATAGCCTTTTTTGTTAAATTTTAATGAACTAAAGTGCTAAAGTGTTGAAAAATTGGACACAGGGTGGCACTTTTTTGTTTATGAGGTGGTGTGGACTTTGTGAATGGCTGGTTTCTATTGACAAATTTCTTATTTTATGTTAATATTATAAGCGACATTATAATTTTAATAATTTAATTTCTAAATTAAGTAAAGGAGAATAAAATGAAATTTAAAAGAGTATTGTCTATCATTTTGGTAGTGCTTATGCTTGGTACTATGCTACTTCAAATGGTTTCCTGTAATGGAAATAACAATCCACCTGTGGAAACAGGCTCGGGAAGTGGCGACACAACAGGTACGCAAGGCACCTATACCATTGAAATTAAATCTATTGGTGGCTTTAAGCTAAAGGACGTTTTAGTTGAGCTTTATTCCGATGGAAAGTTGGCAAGCAAGGGAGTAAGAACTGATGCAAACGGTATTGCTACCTTTAAGGTTGCTCAAAAATCCAACTATGTTGCTAAGCTAAGCGATGTGCCAGCTGGCTACAAGGTAAATGAAAGCTATCCTGTGAACTCAACAGGTACAAGCATTGTGCTTACCTCTGGTGTAATTGAGGACACCGATACAACAAACGTTACCTATAACACAGGCGACATCATTCACGACTTTTCTGTGACCTTAGTTGACGGTAGCACATGGACTCTTTCCGAGGTGCTAAAGGAAAAGAAGGCAGTTTTACTTAACTTCTGGTACACAACCTGTACATATTGTATCGGTGAGTTCCCTGACCTTGAAAACGCATATCAGCAGTACAAGGACAAAATCGATGTAATTGCTATTAATGGTAACTCTACCGAGGACATTTTTGCTGTTCAGGCCTTTGTAAATGAGTTTAAGGACAGATATTATGCGTACTATCCACTACCAGAGGGCGAGGAGCAAGAGGATTTAAAGCTTTCCTTCCCAATTGCTAAGGATAATCAAACAAATCCTGTTGAGGACCCATTTGAAAGACTTTATGGGGACTCTTGGGGTAACCCTGTATCTGTAATGATTGACCGCTATGGTGTTATTACAATGATTTACTTAGGTGCACTTCCAAGTGAAAGACACTTTACAACTCTTTTTGAATACTACACAGCAGACGACTATACTCAAAAGCTTGTAACTGAGGAAAATATTGGCGAGCTTATTCCTGTTGAAAAGCCTGACGTTGAGCTTCCAGAGGACCACTACGAGCAACTTAAGGACCTCTTAGTTAAGAATGAGGAGCAAAAGGACAGCTTCACATTTGAGGCAGAACAGGGCACAAGTGACGCAGAGTATGCGTGGCCATTTATCATTGATTCAGAAAAGGGCTACGCTACAACCTCTAACACAGGTAAGGATTCCTCCTACTCAATCCTTCACGCAAAGGTCAGCTTGAAGGCAGGCGAGGCAGTTACCTTTGAATACTTTGCTTCAATGCAACCTACCTACGATTATTTCTACGTGCTTGTTGACGGCGAGGACATTTATGCTATTTCCTCACTTAACAAGGATTGGGAAAAGTGTGGTGCTTATGTAGCTAATGAGGACGGAGTTTACGATATCGTGCTTCTTTTCCAAAAGGACGTATCTGACGGCTACGGCGAGGACGCAGTTCATATTAAGAATTTTGAAATTGTAAATAAGGACGACCTTGACGTTGAGGCATACGTGCCACGTGAGGCAGCAACAAAGCCAAACGAAAATAACACAGACTATACACAATATGTAACTGTTGTGCTTGGTAGCGATGGCTACTATCACGTAGGCACTGAGGACGGACCAATCCTTATGGCAAGCCTACTAAACTATTCAAACTTCTCAAATGAATACTCACTCTCTATGAAGATTTACGAAACCTTTGACGATGTAACAAGTGCAGGAATCTTTATGGTTGACGGAGTAAATAAGTTTGACACACTCGTTCAATATTGTAACTATGCGGCAAACGCAAAGATTTACGGCTATTGCTCTGTAACTCCTGAGCTTAAGGACTTGCTTGACGAGTTTGCAAAGCAAAACGCATTCATTTACAATGAAAATGCATGGCTCCGTCTATGCTCCTACTATGATGTATATGGTAAGGACGAAAACGGCAATCCTGCTGAGCAATTGGGTGACGTTATTTCAGGTCTTGCTTCCTTCAGCGCACCTGTAATCGACTTTACACCTGTAATTGATGAAGAAAATCCTGACAACAATGTGCTTGAGTCTGAAAGCTACGACTTTTCTTATGACAGAGTAATTATGCCAAGAGGCTATATGTACGCATTTACACCAACTGTTGGTGGTGTATATCGCTTTACCTCAAATAGCTCACAGGAGGTTGTAGGCTGGATCTTTACAGGTAGCCACGATGAGTGGATTGCAAATGGCGACAGATTCCTTTATACAGATGGTGACCAGGGCGAAAGATATTGCACTGAGCTTCTTGTTGAAAATGAAAATGGTCAGCTTGTAAGAGATTACACCAACATTTCAATGGTTGCTCTCTTAGAGGCAGGTAAGACCTACTATATTGACCTTGCATACTACGACGTATATGCAACAGGCTCCTTTACCTTTAACGTTAAGTATCTTGGCGAGTCCTTTGACCACTTCAGAGCTGCATCCTCAGGTGTATTTACCTACGAGGAAACTCTTGATGGCACAGTAGGCGACCTAATCGTTGGTGGTATTGATGTTGCACTTGGTGAGGATGGCTACTACCATCATAAGTTAGAGGACGGAAGTCTTGGCTCAATTGTATATGCAGACTTCCACTTTGGAACAAATATGTTCCCATCTAACTCACTTAAGCAAATGATTACTAATGGTGCGTTCAACTTCAAGATGACAGAGCACGATAACTACGCTTACACGCTACTTCAAAACAATACCCTTGACGACCTTAAGGAGGCTTGGGGTACTGACTACGAGTACTGGTACGAGTTCTATCAGCTTGACGATATTCAAAACAACATCTACCACGGCACTGGCGAGGATATGACTGACGAAATTAGTGCATATTTAGATAAGCTAATTGACGACCCAGACTATCCAGAGCTTCAGGGCTGTGTAGCAGTTGATAAGGAGCTTGCAGAGCTTCTTCAAATGCTTATCGACAAGTTCTCCTTCCAGGTTGAGGGCTCTTGGACAAAGGTTTGCTACTACTACGATAGCCTTACATTAGGCGAATAATTGAATGGCTATGCGACACCCCTTGTGTCGCATAGTTTGATTAAAATACAATTGAGGTAAATTTATGAAAAAATTAATTACCCTATCTATTTTGCTTTTGGCACTTGGTATGTGTCTTGTGTTTTCTGCTTGTAATGGTAACGAGGAGCCAAGCGAGATTACCTATACCATTACAGTTAAGGACTACAAGGGCGAGGTACCACAAAAGGCACTTTATATAGAAATTTTTAAGCTTGTGGAGGGGGCTGAGTCCGAGTTTGTTGAAATGGACAAGCTAAACGAGTCAGGAACATACCAAACAACTCTTCCCGCAAGCGAAAAATATGAGGTTAAGCTTTCCTCTGCCGACGGAGAAATCTCCTACGACAAAAATAGCTGTATTTTAGAAAAAACTAAAGCAAATGTGGAAATTAAAGTATATGACTCCTCTGTGGCAACTACTGAAATTTGGGTTTTAACTCCAGCTGAAAATGGCTTTACCAATTCCGAGGAGTACGATGCACCAATCGTAAAAGAGGGTGCTACAATGGTTGCCCTTGATGGTGTTAGCTACTTTGTATTTATTCCAACAAAGGGTGGCGTTTACAAATTCAGTTATGTGGCAGATGCAGATTTATCTATTGAATATCGTGGTAGCGCAAACTTTGTACAAAGCCAAAATACTACTGAAACAGTTGATGGTGCCTTTGAAGTTGAGGTGCTTGATTCGGGTATTGGCACGAGTGGTACAGGTACTACCTCAATAGTTGTTGCACTTTACGGCGAGAGCGAAGACGCTGTTTTAGTGGTTGAGCGCACAGGCGACCCTAAGCCTGTTGTACCATTTACTGATAAGCAGGCACAAGAGGTTTCAAGTGACAAATACACCTATGGTCTTTTGAACTATACCATTAAAAACGTTGACCTGAAGGACAAGAATCTAACTGTCATTAAGGGTAGCGACGGCTTTTACCATATAGGAAATGAGCAAGGACCAGTAGTTCTTATAAGAATTGCATCTGCAAGCCCATATCTTGGTGCTTTAACTGAGATTGGTAGCCTTGTTTGTGTAGAAGAGGATCAGGACGGAAACGTAACTCTTAAGGAAAGATATAACGATTTAATTTCTGCTTATGCTAATCAATGCGACTCCTCAGGAGCTTGCCCACTAACAGATGAGCTTAAGTATGTTATTGAAAAGGCAGGCGCATACAATGGTTGGTTTGAGGGCGACAGGTCCCTATTTGTTGAGCATTCAGTAGATGCAGATGGCAACGTTTCCTCAATGCCAATGGTTGGTATTGTAAATGCTAACAAGTGGCTATTTGCTTGCTGTTACGTTGAGCCAAACACAAAGGGCACACAAAGCTCCCCAATGTCAATTAAGACCTCAAACGACACAACGAACCCACAAAATGGCGAGGTTATACCTGCAACAGTTTATACAGTTAAGCTTGGAGAGGGCGAGAGCTTCTATCTAAAGGGCACTACAAGAGGTATTTTGACCATTACAGCAGGGCAGGGCATAACCGTAAGCTTTGGTGGTACAGATTATACGGCTGATTCAACAGGCTTGATTTATATTGAAATGGACACAGCCACCCCTGAATTTTCAATTACACTAAGTGGCACAGAGGAAAAAATTGTTTCCTTTACCTTTAAGGATTTTCAGTAAAAACTTGAAAAACCCTCTAACGTATGTTAAAATTAAGAAAAAAGCATAGGAGAATATTTATGAAGCTAAAAAAATTACTGATTTTGGCTTGTGCATTGCTTCTTGTAGTATGTGTATTTGCTTCCTGTGATGGCACAGAAAACCCACCAATTGAAACAGGCTCAGGCAATGGTACAGGCTCAAGCACAGGCTCAGGCAATGGCGAGCAAAAGCCAGAGGACACCCAAATTATATATACAATTACCATTGTAGATGCAAATGGTAACCCAATAAAGGACGTAAACCTACAAATTTGTGATGGTGGTAGCTGTCTTAAGCCAAAGGTAACAGGCGACGATGGTAAGGCTACCTACACCTTTGACACAAAGCTTGGCGAGCCAGGTGTTCAAATTAACGAGGCACCAGAGGGCTTTAAGATTCCAAGTGGCTATATTTATTTTGAAGCAAATGAGGTTAATATCACAATCACACTTGAGCAGGTTAAGACCTATACAGTAAACGCACCCTGTGGTGCAGTAGTTGAGCTTTTCAACGGACAAGACGAATCCTGCGCTAAGGCAACTGTTGACGAAACAGGCATTGTTACCTTTGAAATTGCACCAGATAGCTACTATGCAGTGCTAACTCACGTAAATGGTGCATTTACACTTGCTAATCCAACAGATTCAGCTAATGCAAGCGTTATTGTATTTGGCGAAAGTGATACAATTACTGCTACATATAACGAAAGCACCGAGGATATTCAGTATAAGGTAACTGTTACAGATATGAATGGTGGCGTTTCAGTAGGTATTAGCGTTTATACTGAGGAATACAGTATGATAATGAGCGCAGGCTCAGACGAAAACGGCGTTGCTCTTATGGACCTACCAAATGGCACCTACTATGTAGTTGCAGAGGTTGAGTCAACTCAAAGTGCAACTGTTGTAATGTTCCAAAAAAATGGCGAGGACGAGGGCGAAATTAAAGTAACCAATGCTCCCTCTGGCTCAATGAAGTCAAATGCTAAGTTCATTCCAGGTGAGGCTTATACAACAATTGAGGCAGGACAAAGCGTTTGGTTCTACGTTGTAAACCCAGAAAGCTACAATCTTAGCGTTGTTATGGGCTTTGATTGCACAGTAACAATCGACGGAAATGCTTGTGATACAGCAAATCCTATTGACCTCGGTAGCGAGGACAAGGCTTACATTAAGGTAACAAACAGCTCAAGCGAAGCAATGGAGTTTATGGTTCAGCTTGCACCTAAAGCAAACTAATTAATAACAGTCTTCTGCAATATAAGAAGAGAGAGTAAATCGGAAATCCGAAATGCTCTCTCTTTTTTGTTGCTTTGATGAAATCGTGACAGGGTCACGGTGAAATCTTCGTTTCTCTCAAATGAGAGGGACTCGTTGACGGATTTAATTGCGTGATTGTCCGTCAGGGACATCACGCTGACCGGTCACTCCTTTTTTGCCAATTCATTTACTAAAGAGTTAATTTCTGCCACACTTCCTGTGGCATTTGCCTTGTGTATAAATTCGTTTTGTGTGGGAATATCCATATTTAAAAAGCTTCTAAAGGCACTTTCGTTGTGAGCAAGTGCCATTTGAAGTGGTACGCACATTTTTTCATAATTATTGTCCATAATAAGCTCCTTTTGTATAGTTATTTTTAGCCTATGCCAAGGAAATATAATTGACAATAACTTGACAAAGTGGAAAAAATTTATTATAATACAAGGGAACTAAGTTGGATGGTCGCGCACTATCACGCCGAAAGGTAGTAGTGTGAGGAAAGTCCGTGCTTCATAGGGCAGGATAACTGATAACGTCAGCCGAGGGTGACCTTAGGGAAAGTGCAACAGAAAATTACCGCCTTTTTAGGTAAGGATGAAAACGTGAGGTAAGAGCTCACGATATTCTATGGTAACATAGAGTAGGTGTAAACCCTATCCGAAGCAACACCGCATAAGAGGATTTTTATTTGCCCGATAAAGCTTTGCTATTCTCTTGGGTGGCACGCAATTTTGCGGAGCCTTGTGGCGACACAAGGCAAAGATAGATGACCATCTTCAACAGAACACGGCTTATAGACTTAGTTCGTCTATAAGGAAGCCACAAGCCTAAAGCTTGTGGCTTTCGCTTTGCCCTAAAGGACAAAGCCCGTGTTCTGTGCCACGCAAAGTCGCATAGTCGATTAAGGACTCGAATAAAGTCAAGTCCTCACTCTCCTTGCTTTGTTTGAAACACTGCACCGAAAACAATACCCAATTGTTTTCGGCTTGCGTTCAGCTTACAGACTTAGTTCGTCTATAAGGAAGCCACAAGCCTAAAGCTTGTGGCTTTCGCTTTGCCCTAAAGGACAAAGCCCGTGTTCTGTACCACGCAAAGTCGCATAGTCGATTAAGGACTTGAATAAAGTCAAGTCCTCACTCTCCTTGCTTTGTTTGAAACACTGCACCGAAAACAATACCCAATTGTTTTCGGCTTGCGTTCAGCTTATAGACTTAGTTCGTCTATAAGGAAGCCACAAGCCTAAAGCTTGTGGCTTTCGCCTTGCCCTAAAGGACAAAGCCCGTGTTCTGTGCCACGCAAAGTCGCATAGTCGATTAAGGACTCGAATAAAGTCAAGTCCTCACTCTCCTTGCTTTGTTTTTCGCTTTATTTTCATATTGCACTTAGCGTCAATAAATGCTATAATAAATATATTAAGGAAGAAAGGGGCAGAAATGAAAAGAAAAGATATAAAAAATCTTGTTTTGGCTGGGTTGTTTTTGGCGTTAGGTATGGTTTTGCCTCTTTTGACTGGGCAGATTAAGGAAATCGGTGATTCGCTTTTGCCAATGCACTTAGCAGTTATGCTATGCGGTCTTATTTGTGGCTACAGGTATGGGCTTGTGGTGGGGGCTACCTTACCATTTTTGCGCTCCCTTATTTTTGGTATGCCACCCCTTTATCCCAATGCAGTGTGGATGGCGATTGAGCTTGCCACCTATGGCTTAGTTATTGGCTTACTATATATTAAGGCAAGAAAAAAGCATATTGGCTACCTTTATCTATCTCTTGTTATATCAATGATAGCAGGCAGGGTAGCTTGGGGAATTGCAAAAGCAATTCTTTTAGGTGTGGCAGGACAGAGTATAACTCTGTACGCACTTTTTATGTCGGGTGTGGTTGATGCAATCCCTGGCATAATCTTACAGCTTGTTTTAATTCCATTAATTATGCATCTAATAAATAAAAGACGAGTAACAGGAGAGGAAAAATGATAAAGGTTAGCTTTCCATATGGAAAAGAAAAAATTGAACACTCCTTCGACGAAAAACAGCTAATAGGGGTGCTTGAATCCTCGATTAACGAATACGTCCCCCCACTAAGTGAAGAGGACTTAGTCAAGGAAGCACTTAAAAATCCTGTTGGAGAAAAATTAAGTGAGTTGGCTAAGGGTAAGAAAAATATTGTAATAATTGCAAGCGACCACACTCGCCCTGTGCCAAGTAAGATTATTATGCCTTTAATGTTAAAGGAAATAAGAAGCGTATCTCCTGATGCTAAAATTACGATTTTAATAGCAACAGGCTGTCATCGTGGTACAACTAAAAATGAGCTTGTAGCCAAATTTGGCAAGGAAATTGTAGAAAAGGAAAATATCTACATACACGATTGTGACGACAAGGATATGCTTGTAAATATTGGCACCCTTCCCTCAGGTGGAGAGTGCGAGATAAACAGGCTTGCCTATGAGGCAGATTTGCTTGTTTCCGAGGGCTTTATTGAGCCACACTTTTTTGCAGGCTTTTCAGGTGGAAGAAAAAGCGTTTTGCCAGGGGTGTGTGGCAGAAAGACGGTTTTAGCCAACCATTGCTCCGAGTTTATTGCTAATCCAAATTGCAGGACAGGTATTCTTGAAAACAACCCAATGCACAAGGATATGCTATGGGCTTCAAAAAAGGCTAAGCTTGCTTTTATTGTAAACGTAGTTTTAAACGCAGATAAAAGAGTTATCTTTGCAACGGCTGGCGATTGTGAGCTATCACACAAAAGGGGTACTGACTTTATTTCCTCCCTTTGTGGTGTCAAGGCTAAGGAGGCTGACATAGTAATAACCACAAATGGTGGCTATCCTCTTGACCAAAACGCATATCAGGCAGTTAAGGGAATGACGGCAGGGGAATCAACTGTTAAGAAAAATGGTGTAATTATTATGCTTGCCGACTCAAGCGACGGAGTTGGTGGGGACCATTTTTATCATCAATTAGCCGACGAGAGTGATATTAATAAAACAATGGACGCCTTTCTAAAAAGAGAAAGGTGGGAAACTGTGCCTGACCAATGGCAAACACAGGTGCTTTTGCGTGTGCTTATGCACGCAAGCGTAATTTACATATCTACACTTGAGGACAAGGTGGTGGAAAGCTTACATTTAATTCCTGCTCACTCTATTGATGAGGCACTTTTCAAGGCTAAGGAGATTTTAGGCAATAATTCACCTAAAATCGTAGCAATCCCCGATGGAGTGTCGGTAATTGTGGAAAAATAAAGGAGAATAAAAATGGAACTAAAGGATTTACTTAAGCTAAGTGCAGGGGAGCTTACCGACATTGGTATTTGTCCTACCTGCTTTGACAGAGAGCACGGGGGTGCTGTTTTTGGAGACGATACAAATATTTTAGTTTACAGGGACAAGGATATTGAGGCGTTTTTTGCCAACAATCCAAGGGCACAGGGACATCTTTGCATATCAACTGAAGAGCATTATCACGACCTTAGTGAAGCACCTGACTATATTAATGAAAAGATAATTCGCTTTGCTAAGCAGCTTATGATTATCATAAGAGAGGTTTATGGCTGTGAAAGAGTCTATATGTGTACAATGTGCGACGGACCTAACAACCATTACCACATTCAGCTTATTCCAAGATACAGCCACGAGAAGAGAGGTAGCAAAAACTTTGTTAAGGAAAGACAGAAGTATATCTACGACGAGGTCAAATTCAACGAGGTAAAAAGACGTATCAAGGAGTATGCAGATAAGAATGCATAAAATTGTTGTCAGAGTAAATCAGCTTGTATAAGATTAAACCTCTTGAGCACAATATCTTATATTAATTAGAGGGGAGCTTTCTTGTCGGCTCCCTTGAATTTTCTTTTAATTGAATAAATTATGAATATTTTCGAAAATTCTGAATATTTATACTTTTTTAAGAAAATTTTAAGGTTTACTCTTGACAAGTAAGAAAAAAGGGTATAATATGTTAGTATTATTTACATTTTGGAGGAAGAAGAAATGAAAAAGGTTTTATCCTTAATTCTTGCAGTTGTACTTTGCTTCGGTATAGTATGTGCATTCGCTTCTTGTGGCACAACTAACTACGCAGAGAACAACACAAAAATCAAAATCGGTGTATCCGGTCCGTTAACTGGTGGTGCTGCTATTTATGGTATTGCAGTTAGAAATTCTGCTCAGCTTGCAGTAAACGAAATCAACGAAATTGAAAAGGACGGCAATGGTCCTTTAGGTCTTCAGTTCGAGCTTGATATGTATGATGACAAGCACGACCCAACAAACGTTCCAACAGGCTATGCAAACCTTTACGAGAATGGTATGCAGGTATCTCTTGGTACAGTTACAACAAAGCCAGGTCTTGAGTTCAAGGTGCTTTCTAAGGACGACAATGTGTTCTTCCTAACACCATCTGCAACAGGTGATGCTATTCCTGAGTTCTCAAACGGCTACCAAATGTGCTTCGCTGACTCTAACCAAGGTGGTGCTTCAGCCGTTTACTTCAACGACAACTACCAAGGTAAGAAGATTGGCGTATTCTACAAGGCAGACGACGAATACTCAAAGGGTATTTTTGATCAGTTCAAATCTACACTTGACCAATCCTTCGGTACAATCGTTGAGGCTCCATTCACTGGTGAAGCAACTGTATTCGATTCACAAATCAATCTTTTGAAGGATTGCGACGTAATCTTTATGCCTATCTATTACACACCTGCTTCACAATTTATGTCACAGGGTGCTACAACAGTTAAGGCAAGCACAATCTACTATGGTTGTGATGGTCTTGATGGTATCGATGCTATCGACGGCTTTGATATTACAACAATTCCACAAGAGGTTTCTTATCTTTCACACTTCAACTCAAATGCTACAAGTGGTCCTGCTAAGGTATTTATCGACAAGTACAACGAAGCTTACGATGAGGTTAAGGAGCCACTCAACCAGTTCGGTGCTGCTGCATATGACTGTGTATGGGCAATTTACGAGGCTATGAAGGTAGCTAAGGCTAATGGTAACGAAATCCCAGCTAATATCGCACCAAGTGCTCTTTGTGATATTCTCACAGAGGTATTCAATAGCGACAGCTTCGTATTCCACGGCATCACAGGTAAGACAGAGGGCGATAACAAGTCCGATATCTCTTGGGAGAGCACAGGATACGTAAACAAGGAAGCTATTAAGTACGTAGTAAAAGAGGCTAATGCTTAATTTGGCGAAATAACAAAAGAATTTTGCCGACGCCTTGTGCGTCGGCAACTTTTTAATAAAGGAAAATGAGATGGATTTTTTAATTACATTGGTAAACGGTCTTAGCTTAGGTGGTATCTATGCAATGATAGCCCTTGGCTATACCATGGTTTACGGTATTGCAAAGATGCTTAACTTTGCACACGGCGACATAATAATGGTAGGTGGCTATACCATTCTGCTTTTTATTCCAGTAAACCCTGTGCTTGCAATTGTAGCGGCAATAGTATTTTGTGTAATAGTCGGTATAACTGTTGAAAAATTTGCTTACAAGCCACTTCGTGGAGCGTCACCTCTTGCAGTTTTGATTACGGCAATTGGTGTAAGCACACTTTTGCAAAGCCTTGCACAGGTTATTTTTGGCTCAGCTCCAAAAATTCAACAGATTAATCTTGGCGCACTTCAACTCGGAGAGCTAAAGATTGAAATATCTACAATTATTACACTTGTTTGCTCCGTTATTGTAATGCTTGCTCTTCATCTTTTTGTAAAATATACAAAGGTGGGTCGTGCAATGGTAGCAGTATCCGAGGATAAGGGTGCTGCACAACTAATGGGCATTAACGTAAACTTTATTATTATGATAACCTTTGCAATAGGCTCAGCCCTTGCAGCTATTGCAGGCTTGTTCTATTTCCTAAAGGTACAAACAATGACAACAACCTTTGGCGCATTACCTGGTATTAAGGCATTTACTGCTGCGGTTATCGGTGGTATCGGCTCAATTCCTGGTGCTATGGTTGGTGGACTTTTGCTCGGTGTTGTTGAAAGCATTTGTCTTTCAATCCCTGCAATCTCTGCTTACACTGATGCAATTGAGTTTTCAATACTTATTATAATTCTTCTTGTTAAGCCAACAGGCTTGCTCGGTAAGAAGAGAAGGGAGAAGGTATAATGAGTAAATTTGTAAATGGACTAAAAAAGGTTAAATGGAAAAATTATATTAACTATACAGCAATTGCTATTGTTACAATAGTTTTTGGTGCTCTTTCCTTGGCAGGTGGGCTTCCATCATCAACAATTTATCTTCTTGAAAAAATAGCAATAAGCATAATTCTTGCCGTTTCACTTAGTCTTGTTGTTGGCTTCTTGGGTGAGCTTTCCTTAGGTCACGCAGGCTTTATGTGTGTAGGAGCATACCTTGGTGGTAAGGTTGCAGCTATGCTTGCAAAAACTGCATTAGGTGGAGTAGGAGACGGAATACTCGTTCTTATAATTGCCCTTGTGGTTGGTGGTATTTGTGCAGGTGCCTGTGGATTTATCGTAGGTCTTCCTGCTCTTAGATTGAAGGGCGACTATCTTGCAATTGTTACCCTTGCCTTTGGTGAGATTGTTAAGGTTATCTTCCAAAACTCAAGCACAGAATCCTTTGGTGGACCTATTGGTCTTACAACACCAAGATTTGACAAGAAATATTTGTTTATAATTGGCTTCTTGATGGTTTTGGCTACTCTTGCAGTATTACAAAACTTTATCAAGAGTAAGCACGGCCGTGCAATTACTGCTATTCGTGATAACGAAATTGCAGCAAGAGCAATGGGCATTAACGTAACTAAGTATAAGCTAATCGGCTTTATAATAGCTGCAATTTTTGCAGGCTTTGCTGGTGTAATCTTCAGTTATAGCCAAAGCACTATTTCAAGTGCAACCTTTGACTATAACTATTCAATTGAAATCTTAGTTATGGTCGTTTTAGGTGGTATGGGTAGTATAAACGGCTCAATTATTTCAGCTACCTTGATTACCTTCTTAAACGTTCAGCTTCAAAACGTGCTTAAGGGTGACCTTGCTATTCTTAAGGATTTGATTTATGCGTTGATTCTTATATTGATTGTTATTTACAACAATGCTCCTAAGCTAAAGAGATTCCGTGATAAGTACAGCATTGATAATATTATTAAAATGCTATCCAAGAGAAAGCACGACCCTGCAAGGACACGAGACGATGCGGCAAGATGGGACGTGGTGCCTACAAAAATCTCTATGGACGAGGTTTTGTCTACTGATATTGTAGTTGATGATACAGGCGACAATAGTGCCGACGTAGGCGAGCGAGGAGGTAGTGAATAATGGCAAAATTTATAGATTCAATAAAAGGCTTTGTCAAAGAGAAAATCCTCCAAAAAGCTCACGTAAGAGAAAAAATCGAAAGCGATTACGTTCTTGAAACAAGGGATTTGGGTATTACCTTTGGTGGCTTAAAGGCTGCGCAAAACGTAAATATTAAAATAAAGAAAAATCAAATTTATGGTCTTATCGGTCCTAATGGTGCTGGTAAAACTACAATTTTCAATCTTTTAACAGGTGTTTATAAGCCAACAAGTGGCACCTTCTACCTAAATGGCGAGGAGCTAAAGGGACTTTCTCAGGAGGTAATAAACCAAAAGGGAATTGCACGTACCTTCCAAAACATTCGTTTGTTTAATAATATGACTGTTGTTCGTAACGTAATGGTTGGCTTGCATAACAATCCTGAATTTAAGTGCAATGAGCTTGTGTCAATTCTTCGCTTGCCTCAGCACTTTAAGGTTGAAAAGACAATGCGTCAAAGAGCAAAGGATTTACTCAAAATTTTCGACTTAGAGGACGAAAGAAATAATCTTGCTTGTAATTTGCCTTATGGTAAGCAAAGAAAGCTTGAAATTGCAAGAGCTCTTGCAACTAATCCAAAATTGCTTTTACTTGACGAGCCTGCGGCAGGCATGAATCCTAACGAAACAGAGGATTTAGTTAAGACTATCAAATACATTCGTGATAACTTTGATATGACAATTCTACTTATCGAGCACGATATGAAATTTGTTTCAGGTCTTTGCGACGAGATTACTGTATTGAACTTCGGTACAGTGCTTGCAGAGGGCGATACAAAAACTGCGCTTAGTGACCCTGAGGTTATTAAGGCATACATTGGAGGTTAAGCTATGGCTATGTTAGAGGTACACGACCTTGAGGTAAACTACGGTGTTATCCGTGCCATTAAGGGCATTAGCTTCGAGGTAAATGAGGGGGAAATAGTTACCCTTATCGGTGCAAATGGTGCAGGCAAAACCACCACAATGCAAAGTATAGTTGGACTTATTCCAAAAAAGGGAGGTACAGTTACCTTTCAGGGAGAGGACATAACTAAAACACCCTGTCACAAGGTTGTTCATTTAGGTATGACACAGGTTCCTGAGGGCAGACGTATCTTCCAAGAGCTTACAGTTTATGAAAATCTTTTAATGGGTGCTTATTCCAATAAGAATAAAGCAACCTTAAAGGAGGACCTTCAAGCAATCTATGCACGCTTTCCACGTCTTGAGGAAAGAAAAAATCAGGTTGCAGGAACCTTGTCAGGTGGCGAACAGCAGATGCTTGCAATGGGACGTGCTCTTATGAGCCATCCTAAATTGCTTATGCTTGACGAGCCATCTATGGGACTTTCCCCACTCCTTGTTGATCAGGTTTTTGAAATTATCAAGGACATAAACAAGGGTGGCACAACGATTTTATTAGTTGAGCAAAATGCGGGAAAATCTCTTGCAATCTCCGACAGAGCCTACGTTTTGGAAAACGGCGAAATCGTTCTTTCTGGCACAGGCAAGGAGCTTAGCGAAAGCGAAATGGTTCGCAAGGCTTACCTTGGTGGCTAAGCATTGTGATAGGTACAATGCAATGAAATTTGCCCTTCGACAAGTGAAAATATTTATTTCATAAATACGAAACGTGCCACAGGCTAACCTGTGGCACGTGTTATATATAGTAAGAGCCACGGAAATTCCGTGGCTTTTCGATTTGCGAAAAGTAAAAAGGTACACTAAAAAATGTACACCGAATAACATATTCGATGTACATTGTGTAGCTAATTGTATCATATTTTATTTCAAAAGTCAACAAAAATTCTATATCTTTGTGAAAATCTAATAACAATTATAATCTCCTTTGCAAAAAAACAAACACCGAATATGTTATTCGATGTACATCGTACATTATAGTAAAAGGAGAAGAAAATGAAAAAATCTAAAAGAAATCTTTTAACAATCGTTGTATTGTCTATGCTAATAGTAACAATAACGATATTTGTAGCCTCTTGCAATAGGCATGAGCATAGCTTCAACGAAGCGTGGACAAGCGATGCTACTGGACATTATCACGATGCCAGCTGTGAGCATACAGAGCTTATAAGCAATAAAGCTCCACATACCTTTGGAGAGGCTGAGATTGTTTCTCAGGCAAGCTGTACAGAAAACGGGCTTAAGAAATATACCTGTACTGTTTGTCAATACGTAAAGGAGGAAACAATTCCACAAACAGGACACGCATATTCAAGCGAATATCAAAAGGACGAGTATGGTCACTGGGTGATTGCTAACTGTGAGCATACAACAGTTGTGGGTGAAAAAAAGGCGCATAGCTTTGAAAGTAGCATTACAAGAGAAGCAACCTGTGGAGAGAATGGTGTTAAAACATTCGTTTGCTCAGAGTGTGATTTTAGCATCGACCAAGAAATTCCTATGCTGAACCATACGTATAGTGAGGACTGGGATTCAAATGAGCAAGGACACTGGCACTCTGCAACGTGTGAGCATTCTAACGAATTAAGCCCAAGAGCACCACACAGCTTTGATGCAGGTGTAACAGAGGTTATTGGAAATTGCTTTAAGGATGGCAGGGTGGTGTATACTTGTGCTGACTGCAATTACGTATTGACAGAAATTATTGAAAAAACTGCTCATACAATTGGAGATGACAACAGATGCTCAAGCTGTGGTCACATGGAGGCAAGTGCTAATGGTCTTGAATTTGAGTTGAATGACGAGCGCACGGGTTGGACCTTGACAGGCGTACAAGCTTCTCTTAGTGGAACGGATCTTTCAATTCCAAGCACGTATAAGGACCTACCGATAACGGCAATAGGCTCAAATGTATTTAAGAGCATAAGCTTGAACAGCTTAACTATACCACCAACAATAAAGGGTATAGGCAAAAATGCATTTAAATATTCTGGCTCTGAAAAACCAATTGCATCTGTATATTACACGGGAACCCTAAAGGATTGGGTAAATATTAATTTTAATGACTACGGTAGCAATCCCCTGTATGGCACGGTTGTTCTATACATAAACAATACACCTATCAGAAATTTGGAAATTGATAGCACCATTGAAAGAATAAAAGATTATGCCTTTTACGGATGCGAATCGCTAAAGAAGCTCACTCTTGGGGAAAACCTCAGAGAAATTGGCACATACGCCTTTTACAACTGCAAAAGCCTTACCGAAATTAAATTTACACCTGCTCAAGAAACCTTGGGAAAATATTCCTTTGGAAGCTGTTCTTCCTTGGAAAAGATTAATTTTTCCGATAATGGTTCGTTGAAAGCAATAGGACAATATGCGTTTGCAAGTAATAAGGGCTTGAAGGAGATAGTTATTCCATCAACTGTTGAGCTTATTGATACACGTGCATTTTACAATTGCACAGGACTAAAAAATATAACCATTCCAAAGAGTGTAACTGCGATAGGAAATGATGCATTTTACTCAGTAGCTGAAATTGAAACGACAACGTACGAGGGTACCTTGGAGGAATGGCTAAAAATTGAATTTGGAGAAGGAGAGAGTGCTCCTGTTTGCGCTGATAAGCTTGTTTTAGGCAATGAGGTTTTAACCGAGCTTGTTGTTCCAGCAAGTATAACTAATCTTCCTGCTGGCTGTTTTGCAGGCTACAGAGGCTTAACTAAAATTACGATTCCATCAACCTGTACAAAAATAGGTAATGAAGCATTTTTTGGCTGTACAGAGGTTACCACTATTGTAATTGAAGAGGGAGTAACTGATATAGGCTCATATAGCTTTGCATACTGTCCTTTAGTTACAGAGGTTGTCATTCCAAATAGTATGCAAAGAATGAACGCGGGGTGCTTTGCGTATGATATAGGCCTTGAAAAAATGACAATTCCTTTTGGTGGATATGCAAGAAACACATCACCAGAATATTCATTATTCGGCTATATTTTCGATGAGTATGGCTTAGGTATGGGAGATTACGAGGCAAATCAGCAATACGACTCAACTGGTGGATTTTTAACATATGTTTTACCTGAATCTCTTAAAACAATTGTGTATACTGGTGATACAATTTCAGATGGAGAATTTTCTGGTTGTCGTTTTGAAACGGTAACGTTTACTGGAAATATTAAGGAAATTCCACAACTAGCATTTGCAAACTGCCAATATTTGAAAAATGTAAATATGCCTGACAGTGTAGAAAAAATAGGTTATTTTGCCTTTGCAGGTAGCTTTGTGCTTGAAAGTATAACTCTTCCAGCCTCTCTAAAGACAATTGAAGATAAGGCATTCTGGTATTGTAAGGAAATTAAAGAGATACTTATCCCTGCAAGTGTTGAATATATAGGTGCACAAGCCTTTGAGAGTATTACGGCACTTACTAAGGTTACATTTGAAAACGAAGATGGCTGGATGTGCTACGAGGCTTTAGACAGCGAAACGGGTATAAGTGTTGACGTAAGCGATTTGGAAGCAAATAAAACCTTGCTTGGTGAAACATACTCTAAGTATTATTGGAAGCGTGTAGCTGTAACGGAGGAATAATAGATGACAAAAGCGAGCAAAAGGATTAGTCTTGTAGCTTTATTGCTTGTGCTTTTACTTGTTGTTTGTACGTTTATAGGCTGTGGAGGCCCATCAAATGAGCCTCCACACGAGCCGACTGATACGTCGAGTCAGGACAAGCCAGATAATCCAGACAACCCTGACGATTCGGTAAATCCCGACAAGCCAGATAATCCAGACAATCCTGATGATACGGTAAACCCAGACAATCCTGATGATTCGGTAAATCCCGACAATCCTGATGATTCAGACAACCCCGACAACCCCGATACCCCAAACGTTCATACGCATACGTTTAGTGAGGAATGGAGCTATAATTTAACTCATCACTGGAAAGAGGCAACCTGTGAGCATGGAGATGAGATTTCAGAATATGGCCCACATACATACGATAAGGGACTTGGAGGCTGTGATGCCTGCTCTATGGTAAGAGTTCCTACAGAGGGACTGGAATATACCTTAAGCGATGATGGAAATTATTATATTGTAACGGATATAGGAGAGGCTACTGATGATGTAATTGTGATACCTGACATTTACGAGGGGCTTCCTGTAGAGGTAATCGGAGCTTCGGCATTTGCATACACGAACATTAAAGAGGTGCAAATTGCCAGCACTATTAAAACAATAGAAAATGATGCGTTCAGCAATTGTAGGTCTTTGTCAAGTGTAATATTTGAAACTGGAGCATTAAAAACAATAGGAAAAAGCGCATTTATGCACTGCACAAGTCTTTTGTACGTTACTTTGCCACCATCTCTTGAGCATATATCCGAGAATGCATTTATACAAAGTGGAAATCTACACCTTGTGTACGTGCCTAAAAGTGTAAAGGTGATTGAAAATTTTGCGTTTAATATCTGTGACGAGCTTACGGTATGCTTCGAGGCAGACAGTATTCCTGAGGACTTCGGCATGTATTGGGATGATTGCAAAATGTCAATAGTAAAGCGCTTGCTTAACTGCAAGAATGTGTATGGAGAAACGGATAATGGAATAATTTGGTGTGAGAAAAATGATGGCACGATAGCTATTTGTGGATATAATGAAAGATATCAGTCTGACGATGGCTCCGTTGCCGTTCAAACACCATTTGATTTGTATATTCCCGAATATATCAATGGTAAAGAGGTCACGGAATTAATTGGTTATGCTTTCAGAGATATAACCGTTATAAAAAAGCTTGTAATTCCTAAAACAGTAAGCAAAATATCAAACTACCTTCTTTTTGGAGCAGATGATACAACGGAGCCACTAATAGACGAGATAGAAATATCAAGTGAAAACTCGTATTATTACAGTGAGGGCAATTATATTATTGAAAAAGCGAGTGGCAAGGAAATAAGACACGACGGAGCATATATCACGTTTGGAGAATTTCCTCAAACGATTAAGTCTGCAAGCGTAACCATTTCTGGCTCTACTAATTCTCAGGGATATTATACGGGTAGCGATGGATGCTATTACGCAAAATTGACTGCAACACCACCTATAGGAAGCTATTATATGGATGGTGTAACACATTATTTTTCTAATGGCGAAAAAGTAATTTGGGGAAATACCTATTACTTTAAGGTTGAGCCGATTAGGTGGAGAGTGTTAGAGGAAGAAAATGGTAATGAATTTGTAATATGCGAAAACGTTATTTGGGTGACTATCAACGAAGAAACAAGTGGAACAAGCGTTCATGGTAACTATATGAGAGCTTTCTATGAAACTGTTGAGTGTCAATGGTTAAATAATGATTTTTATCAAAAGGCATTTACAGCTACCGAGAGAGATAGAATTTTAACCTCCGATGTTGACAATAGTACTCGTAGCTGGGTAGTGGAAACAGATGAAATAACTCAGCATAAAATTTATTTGCCAAGCTTAGTGGAGTTAAAAACTGAAAAATACGGATTTAATGGAAATCTTAACTCAACTGGCGGAGAAAAATGCGTAAACAGAAAAATTATCGCAACTGACTTTGCCATCTGTCAAGGAGCACCATTAATAGCAAAGTCTACCATGGACGAATATGGCGAGGAATTAAATTTAACAGGAAGAGAAAGTCAATATATGACAAGAACCGAGAGCAAGGTTATTCAACCACTTGGCGGTGATGATATGTCAAGCCATATGTATGACGAATTTGGCCTTTGCCCTGTTATGTTGATAAAGGAATAATATCAAGGGAAAATCAGAGGCTTTTCAAAAGGCTTCTGATTTTTCTATTTAACGCATCTTATTTTTTATAAAAATACTTTAATATTATTGAAATACGCAATATTTTGTGTTATACTTTATAATGTTTAAAATATATAGAGCAAAATTTATTTTAAGGAGCTTAAAATGAAGGATAAATTAGAGGCTTTGCTCCGTGAGGGAGCAGAAAAAATTCAGTCTGCTAAAAACGAGGCAGAATTACAGGAGATAAAGGGTTATCTTCTTGGTAAGCAGGGTAAGGTTACCGAGATTATGAAGGAAATCCCTAAGCTCGACGTTTCTCTCCGTCCTGAAATGGGTAAGGCTGTAAACAATGTAAAAAATCTTTTGCAGGAGCAAATTGAGGGTCGTCTTGAGGAAATTAAGCTTAAGGCTTCTGAAATTTCTGAGGATTTTGACTACACCTTGCCAGGCATTGAGCCACAAATTGGTGGTCTTCATCCAATTACACAAATGTGCTACGACCTAAACGACGCCTTTCGTTCAATGGGCTTTGAGGTTTATCACGGACCTGAAATTACAAGCGAATATTTTGCTTTTGATAATCTGAACTTCCCACCTAACCACCCTGCACGTGAGAGCATGGATACATACTGGTTAGAGGGACACGACTCAGGAGAGGCTAACGAAAAGCTTTGTCTTCGTCCTCACCTGACAGGTGGTAGTGTTCGCTATATGAAAACACACAAGCCACCCTATCGCTTTGTTTACCCAGGCAGAGTATATAGAAACGAAACAACAGATGCTCGTCACGAGCGTGCATTCTTCCAATATGAGGCTCTTATCGTTGATAAGGACTTTACCTATACAGCTGGTAAGGTTATGATTAAGAGTATTCTTTCAAAGGTATTCGGTCAGGATGTGCCTGTAAGAATGAGAGCAGGCTTCTTCCCATTCGTTGAGCCTGGCTTTGAAATTGATATGGGCTGTCTTGTATGTGGTGGTAAGGGCTGTAGTGTTTGTAAGCACGTTGGTTGGATTGAAATTATGCCAGGTGGCACACCTCATCCAAATGTACTTCGTGCAGCAGGTGTTGACCCTGAGGAATATACAGGCTTCTACGTAAATATTGGTCTTGACAGACTTGTTATGATGCGTTACGGTGTTGACGACGTTCGTCTTTTCCACGGAACTGATTTAAGATTCCTTGGACAATTCCGTTAAGGAGGACTAAACGATGAAATTATCTTTAAATTGGATTAAGGACTATGTAAAAATTCCTGATGATATGGACCTATCTCGCTTGGCTTATGACCTTACTATGTCAACAGTTGAGGTTGAGGGTGTTCACGATTTGGGTAAGCAATATAACAACATTGTAGTTGGTATTATCAAGGAGGTTTTACCTCATCCAAACGCAGACAGACTTCGTGTTTGCAAGGTTGACGTTGGCACAGAGGTGGTTGACATCGTTTGTGGTGGTAGCAATCTTGAGGTAGGCATGAGAGTTGTGGTTGCACTTCCTGGCTCCTTTGTTGTATGGCACGGCGAGGGCGAGCCTGTTGAAATTAAGGCTGGCAAGCTTCGTGGTGTTATGAGCTATGGTATGATTTGCGCAAGCACAGAGGTATGCTTAGAGGATTTGTTCCCACCTAAGGGCGACCACGATATTATGGACCTTTCTCACCTTGATATTGATGCAGGTACACCACTAGCTGTGGCTCTTGGTCTTGATGATATGATTCTTGAAATTGACAACAAGTCAATGACTAATCGTCCTGACCTTTGGGGTCACTATGGTATTGCAAGAGAGATTGCTGCAATTTACGACCTCCCTCTTGTTGAGTTTGAAAAATACGTGCCTAACACAGAAAATAAGGTTGACGTAAGAATTGTTGACGAGGAAAAGTGTCCTCGCTACATTGGTGCAAAAATCGAGGGGCTTGGTATTATTCCATCTCCATTCGAGATGCAAAGCAGAATTTGGCGTGTAGGTATGCGTCCAATCAACGCACTTGTTGACGTAACTAACTACGTTATGCTTGCATTAGGTCAGCCAACCCACGTATTTGACTCTGAGCATATTAAGGACTATATCGAAATTCGTGGTGCAAAGGAAAATGAAAAGCTTGTTCTTTTAAACGACAAGTCCCTTGAGCTTTCCTGTGATGACCTTGTTATTGCTGACAGCGAGGGTGCAGTTGCCTTAGCTGGTGTTATGGGTGGCGCTAAGGATTCAGTTTTGCCAACCACAAGCAGTGTTATTTTAGAGGTTGCTAACTTTGATTCTAAGACTGTTCGTAAAACAGCGCTTCGCTACGATAACAGAACAGAGGCTTCCTCAAGATACGAAAAGGCAGTTGACCCTGAAAGATGCGACCTTGCCGTTTCAATGGCAATGAAGCTTTTTTCTGAGCTTTTCCCAAATATGAAGGTTACAGCTTACGAGGACAAGTATCCAAATAAGCTTGTTAAAAAGGAAATTGACGTTGAGTTTGAATGGCTTGACAAGCGTCTTGGTAAGAGAATACCACAGGAGGTTGTGGCAAGAAAGCTTGGCACTATGGGCTATGAGGTTACCTTTAATGATAAGGGTATGCACATTGTAGTTCCTACATGGCGTTCCACAGGCGACGTTTCCATTAAGGCTGACATTATGGAAGAGGTTGCCCGTATGTACGGCTACGAAAACTTCGAGGCTTCCTCAATTACTGCTGTATTTGATGGTGCTATCAATCAGCTTGATATGGACCTTGTACGCAAGGTTAAGGAATATCTTGCATTCCGTTGCAATATGCAGGAAATCTTTACTTATCCTTGGATGCAGGACAACTTTGTAAATGCTATTCTTCCATCAACAGAGGGAGTTTTAGCACTTTCCACACCACCTGCACCAAATGAAAAATACGTGCGTTCAACACTTCTACCTAACATTTGTCGTGCAATTGTTAAGAATGAGCATAGCTTTGAGGAGTTTGCAATCTTCGAGGAGGCGCAGGTATTCTTCGATAGTGACTACACCTCTGAGTATGACCCAATTGAGAAATTGCCAAAGCAAAGCAAGCATTTAGGTTGTGCCTTTGTTGGTAAAAACGATAAGATTAGCGACCTATTCCGTCGTGCTAAGGGTGTTATCGGTATGATGCCTCGCTACACTCATATGGAGGGCTTTACCTTTAAGAGAGTAGAAAAGCCATACTGGGCAGATGCAACAGTTTGGACTAACATTTATTTAGGCGAGGAAAAAATAGGCGATATGGCACTTCTTTCTAAGAAGTCGGCAAGTGTTTGTGGCATTAAGGTATTAAGTGCTGTGCTTGTTGAAATTGATATGGATAAGCTAATACCATTCAAGTCAAGAACAAATCGCTTTGTTCATATTCCTGAGCATCCAATGAATGAGTATGACGTTTCATTCCTTGTTGATAGCATGGTAAAATGGGACGAAATTTATAGCACTCTTGCAGAAAAGATTACAGATAACTCACTTCTTCGTGACGTAAAGTTTGTTGACGAATACAAGGGCAAGCAAATTCCAGAGGGCAAGAAGTCTATTACAATCAGACTTGTTATCGGCTCAAGCGACAAGACTCTTACAGGTCAAGAAATTGAAGAGGTAGCAAACAGTGCTATCAAAAAGCTTTCAAAGAAGCTTGGCGCAGACATTCGTAAATAAAAACAAAAACAGATTTTGCCTCGGCAAAATCTGTTTTATTTTTTGTCTGTAATTCCAATAAAATAGTCAGCACTAACCTTGTAAAATTTGCAAAGCTTAATGAGGTCGTCGATTTTAAGCTCGGCACGTCCGTCCTCAATGTGACTGTATCCTTGTTGAGATTTGCTAATGATTTGTGCCACCTCGCGTTGAGTTAAATCGTTGTCCTCACGTAAATTTCTCATTCTTGTTCGATAATTCATAATCTCAACTCCTTTTATGAAAGTTTAACATACTCATAAATTGAGTATTGACTTTTACTCAAAGATTGAGTATAATATAAATATAAAATAAAAAAACAACGGAGGAATTATGTATTGTAAGTATTGTGGTGGTGAAATTCATTCTGACTCGATAGTATGCACTCATTGTGGAAGGCAGGTGCAGGACTTTAAGTCAGCAGGTGGCTCGAATGTCGTAATCAACAATGTAAACACGAATAGCAATTTAAACGCCAATTCAAGTAAAGTAACAAAAGGAAACTTCAAAAACAAGTGGGTCGCTTTATTTTTGTGCATATTCTTAGGATTTTTTGGTGCACATAAGTTTTATGAGGAAAAATTCTTCATGGGTATAGTGTATCTCATTACCTGTGGAATATTTGGATTCGGTGTGTTTTTCGATTTCTTTGCACTTCTTTTAAAGCCGACAAAATATTGTGTATAAAATCCTGTGTGGGCTTTTTTGCTTAAATTTGAATACAGGGTGGGCTTTTTTGCAAATACTATCATAAAAAAGGAGATTTATTATGATAGAGCAAGATACAATAAAGCTACTAAGAGAATGTGACTCGGGAATTAAGATGGGAGTTTCCTCAATTGATGACGTGCTAAAGTACGTAGGGTCGGACAAGCTAAAGAAAACCTTAGTTGAGTGTAAGGACAAGCATACCCAGTTAGGTATGGAAACGGAAAGGCTACTTGCCGAATACAAGGACGAGGGTAAAAATCCAAATCCTATGGCTAAGGGTATGAGCTGGATGAAAACAAATATGATGTTAGCAGTAAACGAGTCCGACCACACCATAGCCGACCTAATTACAGATGGGTGCAATATGGGTGTGAAATCCTTAAATCGTTACCTTAACAAGTACGAGGCAGCTGAGGAAAGGTCTAAGGACATTTGCAAAAGGCTAATTAATCTTGAGCAGGATTTGACTCTAAATATAAGAAGCTATTTATAAGAAAAGCGACCCTTGGGTCGCTTTTTGTAATGTAATATATTGAAAATAAGAAAAAGCTATGCTATACTAAAGAAAAAGCTCTAAAAAGGAGTATAGATATGGAAAAAAAGCTAATCAATAGCTATCCTGCCACACATTGGAAGGAGGCAACACCCTTAGGAAATGGTCGTTTGGGGGCTAGCGTTTATGGTTGCGTATATGACGAAAGAATACTTATAAATCACGAAGCTCTTTATAACTGGACCTGTGACACAGGCTTTCCCGATGTTTCCCACTGTCTTGCCGAGGTAAGACAACTAATGGACCAAGGAAAATACAAGGAAGCAGAGAATTACTACACAGAGGAAATAAAGAAATCAGGCTTTAAGTCGAATAAGGGAAAATTCTTCCCTGCCTTTGATATTCACTTGATTTTTGATACACAGGGTGCGCCAAATGACTATCAAAGATGCCTTGATATGCAAAGAGGCTTTGCAACAGTTTCATATACTGATAATGGTGCAAAATGCAAAAGAGAGGTCTTTGCATCTCAAAGGGAGGGTGTAGTTGTCGTACACTTGGAGAGTGAAAGGGAATTTGGTGTTAAGATTTCTCTTGAAAGACATGATATGTCCGATTACGTTGATAATTGGTATGGGGACGAGTTTAAGTCCTTTGCCAAGGACGGCTGTATTTACTCCGAGAGTAAAACGGCAGGAAAGCTCCATTTTTCAGGTATTGTAAGGGTACATTCAACAAACGGTCAAATTGTATCACAAATGGCTGATAAGAGGCTAAATATTGATATGAGTGGTGATGTTGCGCTTAAGGACTATCTAAGAATAGAAAATGCAACACAGGTTACTCTTTTAATGGATATTAGCGAGCACGTGGCTGATTTTGACACAATGAAGGAGCAAATTGACAAAATTAAAAAGGACTACAAGCTACTTTTAAAGGAACAGTCCTACGCCTTTGCGGAGCTTTTTAATCGTGTTAAGTTAAACCTTTGCTATGGCAAAAATCAATCAAACGAGCAACTACTTTTAAACACCTACCAAGGCAAGCTTGATTTAAAGCTTGTGGAGAAAATGGCAGACTATGGTAGATACCTGCTTATTTCCTCCTCGGTTGGTTGTGAATACCCTGCAAATTTACAGGGACTATGGAATGGCGCATACTCTCCTGCTTGGGCGTGCACGTTTTTCAACAACGAAAATATTCAAATGGCATATTGGCAGGCTTATGCAGGCAATTTGAAGGAAGCAACCTTGCCACTATTCAACCTTTACGAGAAGTTTTTTGAGGATTACAGATACAACGCTAAAAACCTTTTCGGCTGTAAGGGAATTTTATTGCCACTATTTATGGATAATTCAAACGGCTACAAGGAGAATTTACAGCCTCACGTTATCTATTGGACAGGTAGCTCTGCTTGGATAAGTGCAATTTATTACGATTATTATTTATACACAGGGGACGAAAAGTTCCTTTTGGAAAAGGCATATCCCTTTATGAAGGAGTCTGCTGAATTTTACGAGGACTTTTACGTTTATGATGGAAATGGTATGTTAAAGTCTTACCCATCTGACTCTCCTGAAAACAGACCTAACGGAGATTTTGAGGGGGCTAAGGAAATTAGCGTTTCTATAAACGCAACTATGGATTTTGCACTTTTAAAGGAGCTTTTAACTAACCTTACAAGTGCAATAAATAAGTTAGGCATTGACAAAAATGACCTTGGTCGTTGGCAAAAAATGCTTGATGCAATTCCACCCTATGAGGTAAACGAGGACGGAGCAATTAAGGAATGGATGCACCCTGACTTTAAGGACAACTATCATCACAGACATCAATCTCATATTTACCCACTATTCCCAGGCTTTGAGATTGACGAGTATGAGAATAAGGAGCTTTTTGAGGCGATTAAGGTGGCAGTTGAAAAGCGTCTTTGCATTGGCTTAAAGTCACAAACAGGCTGGTCCCTTGCTCATATGGCAAACATTTATGCAAGGCTTGGAGACGGAAAAAGAGCCGAGGAGTGTCTAAATTACCTAATTCGCTTCTGCACAGGCGACAATTTATATACCCATCACAACGACTGGAGAAATATGGGTGTAACTCTTAAATTCCTTCACGCAGGACACCCACCCTTCCAAATTGATGCCAATATGGGCTTTACCTCTGCAGTTTACGAAATGCTTATGTATTCCGACGGCAAAAAGATTAAAATTTTGCCTGCAATTCCGCTTGATTGGAAAAAAGGTAGCATTGAAAATATCCAAGCAAGAGGTGGCTATTCTGTATCTATTTTCTGGGACGAGGAGCAAGTAAGAGTAAGAGTGGTAGCCACAAGAGATGGAAGCGTAAAAATCTATCCACCAAAGAATACTATAAACTCACAAAATCCAATTATCTTGAATTTGTCAGCTAACGAAGGCAAGGATTTGATTTTTATTAGAAAGAAATAAAACAAAAAATGCAAGGAGCGACACGCTCCTTGCATTTTTGATATTAAAATTCAATTGTTAGTCCGTCGTAGGCAACGGTAACTCCTTGCTTTTTCATTTCAGCCTCTACTATTTTGTGCTCAGGGTGTAATGTATAGGCTAAGTGGCTTACAACGTAATGCTTTACGCTATCCTTTAGGCTTTTCTTCATTTCAAGCACCATAGATAAGCTATTGTGCTCAAACACTCGCCAATCCCCCTCTACAAAGCCAATTGTACCATCAAAAACTGCTAAGTCAACGCCCTTTTTCCATATAGCATCAACTGCTTCATACATAAGCCAAGCACCATCAAGCCCATAAAACATACGCTTGCCCTCGTTTTCAATTATGAAATGAGTACAGGGCACTGTGTGGTTAGAGGGTAGTCCTAAAATTGTGTAGCTATCAAGGGTTATGGTTTCCTTAGGAGATAGCTCAACATACTTAGCACCCTTATCTAAAAGATAATTAAGGGTGTCCCTGTTAAAGTGGTCACTATGTAGGTGTGTTGCTAAAACGTATTTGATTTTGCTAGCATCTACTCCGTATTCCTCTATTGCATCAAGGACCCAAGGACCTGGGTCAATCAAAATTGTATCATCAATTAATGCAGAGGAGGTACGACGAAAGCCCTCACACCTTTCACTTGGAAAGTCGGCAGCCCCTGTGCCTAAGAATAGTATTTTCATAAAGACTCCTTATCAGTTTATACTTCTATTCTAAAGCAAACGGATAATTTTTGCAAGATGGTATTGCAATATTGTATAGAAAATGATAAAATATCAACTGATAAAAAGGGGGTGGATAAATGTCAAAAAAGCAAATGTTTTCTGAAGGAGAAATTGAGACCCTTGAGGATGAGCTTATTGAAGAATATTTGAAAACGGGAAAAAAGTCCATTAGACTTCTTTTTAAGATGTATCTTAGGTATTGGAGGGAGTTTTTGCTATCTGCTTTCTTTTACCTAATAAAGCAAGCCCCTGTTTTGTTTATGCCTCTTGTTATTGCTGAAATTATAAATGCAGTTGAAGCTTATATAGTAAAGGGCACAGACCCTATGAGAACAATTATTTCTCATATTATATTTATTGGTGCCTTGCTTGTTATCAATATACCGACTAATGCTATTTACGTAAGGCTTTACAGTAAGGCAACAAGACGTGTTGAGGCAGGCTTAAGGGGTGCTATGGTTAAAAAGCTCCAAAGGCTTTCAATTCCGTTTCATATTGAAATGCAAAGTGGTAGAATACAATCTAAGCTTATGAATGACGTGGCAAACGTACACACTCTGTCAACACAGCTTGTTACTACGTTGCCCGCAGTTTTAGTAAATATAATAACGGCAATAGTGGTTATTTCTACAAAAAGTCCAATTGTGCTTTTATTCTTCCTTTTGTGTGTGCCTGTAAACGTAGCCCTTGTTCGTGCCTTTCGCAAAAAAATAAATAAGGCTACTGCTGACTTAAGAAAGGATACGGAAAAAACTGCGGCAAGCCTTAATGATATGGAGGAAATGGTGCAAATAACAAGAGCACATGCTCTTGAAAATGCAGAGGTAAAAAAGATGACCTCTCATTTAACGAGTGTTGCAAACTCTGGCTTTAGCTTAGATATGATACAGGCTTATTTTGGCTCGTTTTTGTGGGTAACTATTCAATTGTTTCAATTAGGTAGCTTAGTTTTCTCGAGCCTGCTTTACATAAATGGGTATCTTAAGGAAATAGGAGATATAACTCTTTTTCAAACATACTTTAATACTCTTACTTGGCAGGTTTCCTCGATTATCGGTATGCTACCAATAATTACAAAGGGAGCAGAGAGCGTTTCCTCTATCGGCGAAATCTTACAATCAAACGATATTGAAGCAAATGAGGGCAAGGAAAAAATAGAAAGCTTAGAGGGAACTCTTGAATTTAAGGATTTGTCCTTTTCCTACGATGAGGAACAAATGCTTATTAAGGACCTTAGCTTGAAAATTGAAAAGGGACAAACCGTTGCACTTGTTGGCGAAAGTGGAGTTGGAAAAACCACGCTTATAAATTTGATTATTGGCTTTATTCACGCAAAAAGTGGTGAGCTGTTAGTTGATGGAAAAAATATTGAGGACATAGATTTGACCACATACAGAAAGCATATTTCAATAGTGCCTCAAAATAGCGTAATGTTTGCAGGGTCCATAAGGGAAAATATAACCTATGGGATTGAAAACGTAACTGAGGAGCAAATAAAAAATGCCCTTGAGGCATCACGAATGTATGATTTTGTAATGTCGCTACCTAAGGGGCTTGACAGCCGACTTGACGAGCATGCTGCTAACCTCTCAGGCGGACAAAAACAAAGACTTTCTATTGCAAGGGCGATAATCAGAAACCCAAGCTTAATTATTCTTGATGAGGCAACAAGTGCACTTGACAATGTGTCAGAGAGGGAAATTCAAAGAGCAATAAATAGCTTGACCAAGGATAAAACCACAATAGTCGTAGCCCATCGACTTTCAACTATCAGAAATGCAGACAAGATAGTAGTTATAAAGGACGGAAGGTGCGTTGAAGAGGGCATCTACAACGAGTTGATTAACAAAGGTGGAGAATTTTATAAAATGCATTCAGCCAGTCAAAGTTAAAAAGCAAGTCTTTCGACTTGCTTTTTTTATACTTTTCGATTTTTGACTATTTCGAAAACCTGAGGCAAGACGATTGCTATTGCCATTATAACGCAACCTATAATTTCGAAAACGTCCATGGTTTCTTTAAGAATTATTGAACTGAGTATAACGGCAAATACAGATTCGCTTGACATAACAAGAGTTGCAATTGATGGCTCAACGTATTTTTGACCGATTATTTGTAGAGTATAGGCAATTCCGCAGCTGAATATTCCTGCATATATGATAGGAATAATAGCACCACCTATTGCTTGCCAGCTTGGATTTTCAAAAATAAACATTGGAATAAGTGAAATAATACCACCAACTAAAAGCTGAGTGCAGGAAAGTCTTAAGCCATCTGTGTTCTTAACAAAGCTTTCTATAAGTAAAATATGTATAGCAAAGAAAACAGCGCCTATAAGGGCATAAACGTCTCCACGATTGAAGCCTTGGAAGTTGTTGATTTTTACGCAAAGGAAGAAAAGTCCAGCCAAGCCGATTACAGAGCTTAGCCAGTAAACAGGTGGCACGTAATAGCGTAAAAGTAGTGAAAAAATAGGCACAAGTAGCATATAAAAGGCGGTAATAAATGCCACCTTGCCAGCACTTGAATACACAAGGGCAAATTGTTGGAAATTACAAGCGACACAAAAAACAACACCTATAATGCATCCGTTTATAATACTGCGAGTGCGTGCCTTTTTGTGCTTCCATGCTTTGTGACTATCTGCACTCTTTAGCTTGCGATAATCTAAAAAAATAACCATGGGTAACAAAGCTATACCACCAAGCAACATTCTTGTAGCACTAAAGGTAAAGGGCTCAACGTTTTCCATGCCCTTAGTTTGCGCTATAAATGCAAGTCCCCAAATAAATGCAGTTATTAAAAGTAATACAATACCGAGTATGCTTTTTTTGTTCATTGGTCTCTCCAAATAATTACAATAATCCCTTGTATTCTATCATAATGTTTTATTAAAATCAAGATTTGGCATAAAAAGTATTGAAATTTCGGTAAAAGTATGGCATTATTGTAATACGATAAAAAGGAGTGTCTTATGGAAATAGTATATTTTAAGCTTGACACAGGAGAGGTCCTTGCCCACGCAAGAAAAAACTCTATAATAACAGTTTGGTATAAAAATGGTGGATGGGAAATGTCCCCTTCATCTGCTTGGATTCTTGAAAAGGACAAAAAGCTTGAGGAAATTACAGAAAATGAGGCTCTTAGCCTTTGTGATGGTAACTGCCCAAGACCTGTGCTTGAAAAAATTTTAGGAATATTAGAATAAAAGGGAGAAGCTTATAAAATGGACTGGAGCTTTATGTTCTTTTTGGAAAGCATTTTGTTAGGCTGTGGCTTAGCAATGGATGCCTTTTCTGTGTCACTGGCAAATGGACTAAATGAAAAGAATATGAAAAATCGAAAAATGGTCGGAATAGCAGGAGTGTTTGCATTTTTTCAAGGGCTTATGCCAATGATTGGTTGGGTTTGTGTGCACACTGTACTTCAATATTTTCAGGTGCTTGAAAAATTCATTCCTTGGATTGCACTGATACTGCTTTGTATTATTGGTGGCAAAATGCTATACGATGGTATTAAGCACAAGGAGGAATGTGAGCCTGTTAAATTAGGAATGGGTGGCTTGCTTTTGCAAGGAATTGCAACCTCAATTGATGCCTTGTCGGTAGGCTTTACAATAGCAGAGCATCCTTGGCAGATGGCACTCGCTTCCGTGCTTATAATTAGCTTAGTTACCTTTATTATTTGTATGCTTGGCTTATTCCTTGGTAAAATCTTCGGTACTAAGCTATCAGGCAAGGCAACTATAATAGGTGGAGTAATACTTATTCTTATAGGAATTGAAATTTTTGTAACAGGCTTATTAGGTATATAAAAAGGTCGCACACGCGACCTTTTTTTAATATATTTCGTATTTAATTTTAGATTCAGGACCGTGACCTGAATAGAAAACAATTTCAGGGTCAAGACCCATAAGGCGTTTAAGGGACAAGCCCATTTTTTCGTAATCGCCATATTTAAAATCGGTACGTCCCCAACCGTCCTTGAATAGCACGTCTCCTGTGAAAAGGATTTTTTTGTCCTCGCACAAAAGACAAATTGAGCCAGGAGTGTGCCCTGGTGTTAAAAGAATTGAAAATTTAAGCTCGCCAACACTTAAGGTATCGCCCTCGTTAAGCAAGGAAAACTCCTGATTATAGACACGGGGGTCGCCAAAAAGCACTGAAACGTTAGCCTCCATATCTCTTAAAACCTTAAGCTCGTATGTGTGACAAAATAGCGTGGCGTTTGGAAATGCATTTATATACTCGTTAATATAGCAAACGTGGTCATAGTGTCCGTGGGAAAGAACGATGTATTTTACCTCAATTTTTAGCCTGTTTACAGTTGCTTGTATTTCGTTTACAGGACAGCCACAGTCGATTATCATACCCTCGCCCTTATCGTAAACCAAGTATACGTTTGAGTTTAAATAACCACTAAAGCATTTTATCATAATATCACCTCAAAAATATTTTAGCATATAAGATTAAAAAAAGCAAATTATATTGAAAAATAATACCTTTTATACTAAAATAATATAAAGACCAAAAAAGGAGAGGACTATGAGACTAATTCACTTATCTGACCTACATATAGGAAAAAGAGTAAACGATTTTTCGATGCTTGAGGACCAAAAATACATATTAGAGCAAATTCTAAGAATAATTGATAAGCATTCCCCAGATGGAGTGTTAATCGCAGGGGACGTGTACG
This sequence comes from Clostridia bacterium, assembly GCA_017473085.1. Taxonomy (GTDB): domain Bacteria; phylum Bacillota; class Clostridia; order Oscillospirales; family CAG-272; genus RGIG2000. The sequence continues at coordinate 25,628 of JAFUNF010000020.1, read as the reverse complement.
ATAAAACAGTACCATCGGCTGAGGCAACCGTGGTGCTTGATAGCTTTTTAGTGGAGCTTGCTAACAGAAATTTAGAGGTGTTTATAATAGGTGGTAATCACGACTCACAGGAAAGGCTTGCCTTTGCCTCTCGCTTGATTGATAAAAGTGGCATACATATTTCTCCTGCATATAAGGAAAAAATCAAGCCCTTTACACTAAAGGACGAGCATGGCGAGGTCAATATATACCTTTTACCCTTTATTAAGCCTATTATGGTTAAAAGAGAAAGCGAGGAGGAAATTTCCACCTATACCGATGCTGTAAGGTATGTAGTTGATGAAATGGGAATCGACAATACAAAAAGAAATATTCTTGTTTCCCATCAGCTTGTAACAGGTGCAGAAAGGTCTGAGTCTGAGGAGGTTAGCATAGGTGGTACTGATAATATAGATGCATCTGTGCTTATGGATTTTGATTATGTTGCCTTAGGGCATCTTCATCGTCCACAGAGCTGTGGCATAGATAAAATCAGATATTGTGGGACACCCTTAAAGTATTCCTTTTCCGAGGCTAAGGACAAGAAATCCGTAACTATTATTGACCTTGGCAAGAAGGGAGAGATGGAAATTATTACAGAGCCACTTGTACCACTTCACGATATGGCTGAATTAAAGGGTACTTATAACGACCTTACAAGGACAGATTTTTACAAGGGCACTACCTATCAAACGGACTACGTCCACATAACTCTTACTGATGAACAGGACGTGCCTGATGCAATAGGCAAGCTTCGTGTAATATACAAAAATCTAATGAAGTTAGACTACGACAACACAAGAACAAGGAAAAATCTTGACATTGATAGTGCCTCCTGCGTTGAGGACAAGACACCACTTGAGCTATTTGAGGAGCTTTACGTTCGTCAAAACAATAAGGGAATGACAGATGAGCAAAAAAGCCTTGTTACAAGTCTGATTAAGAAAATTTGGGAGGGAGAAGAGTGAGACCACTAGAGATAAAAATGAGTGCCTTTGGTCCTTACGCTAAGGAACAAATTCTTGACCTTGATGCCTTAGGAAATAACGGCTTGTATTTGATAACTGGCGACACAGGGGCAGGCAAAACTACAATTTTTGATGCAATTGTATATGCGCTATATGGCGAGGCAAGTGGCAATAATCGTGCAAGCTCAATGCTAAGGTCGAAATATGCAGACCTTGAAACTCCAACCTACGTTGAATTGACCTTTGTAAACAGAGAAAAAACCTACACAGTAAAAAGAAATCCTGAGTATGAGCGTCCTGCAAAAAAGGGTGGGGGAACAACTAAGGAAAAGCCCTCTGCTACTCTTTACTTGCCTGATGGAAGCATAATATCTGTGCAAAAGCAGGTTGATGAAAAAATAATTGAAATAATTGGTATTAACAGAAATCAATTTTTGCAAATTGCAATGATTGCACAGGGGGACTTTTTAAAGCTACTTTTAGCATCAACTGATGAAAGACGCGCTATCTTCCGTAAAATCTTTAAAACCGAGCCATACGAGGCACTTCAAAAGGAGCTTAGCCAAATGACAAGTGAGCTTGAAAGTGGCTGTAAGGGTGCGAGACAAAGTATCGAGCAATACATAAGTGGTATTAGCTGTGACCTAGATAGTAAGCTTTACCCCTTATCAGTCCTTGCTAAAAATAAGGAAATGCTAACCGATGACGTTTTGGCATTACTTAAGAAAATTATTGCACAGGACAAGGAAAAGGAAAGCGAGCTAAAGGCAAAGAAAAACGAGGTAGCCAAAAGATTTGCAAGGGCAAACGAGCTTTATGGAAAAATACTTGAAAAGGAAAAAGCAAGGGCTAGCCTTGAGCAATTTAAAAAAGATTTGCCTATTGAAGAAAACAAGCTTTGCGAGTTAGAAAAAATCTACAAGCTTGCAAGGGTGGACAAGGATACTATCCCTGACCTTAACGTAAAGGCTGAGCAACTAAGAAACGAGCTAAAAAAGCACGAGAGTCGAGTAGCTATAAAGGGACAAATAGATACATTTAACCTTGAAATAGAAAAAAATAGTAAAAGGCAATCGGAGCTTGAAATCGAGATTAAGTGTGCTAAGGATAGCTATAATAAGGCTAAGGACGAAAGTAAATCCCTTGAGGGTGCGCTTGCTGAAAAGCAACAGCTTTTAGCAAGGAAAAGGGACGAGGAAAGGTCCTTAGAAAAAATTAATGCATTGCTAAAGGACAAAGAGGAAATCGAGAACTTGAAAAAGACACTTGAGTACAAGCAAGCAGAGTATGAGGTGCTAAAGGTCCTAGAGGACGAGGCAGTAGAAACCTATCTTAAAATGAATAGAGCATTTCTTGATGCACAGGCAGGACTTTTGGCAAAGGAGCTAAAAAGTGGGCAGGAGTGTCCAGTTTGTGGCTCAATTTCACACCCTAAGCTTGCTAACCTTTCTACAAATCCACCTAGTGAGACCGAGATAAATAATCAAAGAGAGCTTTGGCAAATTAGCCAAGAAAAGACAAAGCAAAAAAGCGAGGAATGCTCAGGCATTAAGGCAAAGCTTGAGGAAAAAAACGCTACACTTGAAAAGGAAATGAAAGCCTTTGACAAGAGCCTTGATTTGTCTAAGACTAGTACCGCTGAGCAAATTTCAAAAATTGACCTTGAAATAAAGCTGGTCGATGGAAAAATTAACAGAAAAGAAGAACTTGAAAAAAATATTCCTACACTTGAAAAGCAAATCACCTTCCTTGAAAACGAGGCAAAGGAATTACTTGTTAAGCTAGAAACAGGCAAAAGCAGTAAAAGGGATGGAGAAAATAAGCTAGTCGAGATTGAAAAGGAATTGACAAGCAAGGACCAAAACGAGGTATCTCAGCTACTTAAGGACATTAGTCAAAAAATAATAGAAATAGATAGCGACTACAAGGCAAAGGAAGACAGCTACAACAAGAGAAGGGAAGCTACTGTACAGCTAAAGGGTAAGATTGAACAGCTTGAAAGCCTTTTGAATGGTGATGATGAGGGTGTTAACCTTGATGATAGTCGTGAAACAATCGAAGGACTAAAGGAAGAGGAAGGAGTCCTTGATAAGCAAGAAAAGGAAGTAAATGCAAGGCTTATTTCAAATACTCAAACCCTTGAAAATATTGAAAAAGTGGCACAGAGTATCGAAAAAAAGGAAAAGGAGCTTATGATGGTTAAGTCCCTGTCAGATACGGCAAAGGGAGATTTAACAGGTAAGGAAAAGCTTGCTCTTGAAACCTATATTCAAATGAATTATTTCGATAGAATTATTATTCGTGCTAACCGTCGCTTGCTTGCAATGACTGATGGCTTGTACGAGCTTAAGAGACGAGTTGATAATAGTAAGGCAAGACAGGTAGGACTTGAGCTCGATATAATTGACCATAGTAATGGAAGCGAAAGAAGTGTAAAAACCTTATCGGGTGGAGAATCCTTTAAGGCATCGCTTTGCTTAGCTCTTGGACTTTCTGACGAGGTACAATCCAGCGCAGGTGGAATTAAGCTTGACACTATGTTTGTTGACGAGGGCTTTGGCTCGCTTGACGAGGAGTCCTTAAATCAAGCTATAAAGGCACTTATTAATTTGTCGGACGGCAATCGCTTAGTTGGAATTATTTCCCACGTTAGCGAGCTAAAGGCAAGAATTGACAAGCAGATTATTGTTAAAAAATCTAAGCACGGCGGAAGTGCTGCAACAATAATAGTTTAAATAATTACGCAAAAAGAGGTAACTGATTTCAGTTACCTCTTTTTTGTGCTATTTTCACAAAAATTGTTAAAAGTACAAGGAATTTTATTCAATAATTGACAAAGAAATAAAATGAGTGTATAATTATTATGTATTTGTATAATTTGGTATCTACATATAAAGGAGATAATCGTGAAAAAAAGAATATTTGTTGTGATCGCGTTGGTCTGTATGCTAATATTAGCCCTGACCTCGTGCGGATTACTTGACATATTTAATACGGAGCCACCCGTTAGCTCAAATCCTTCTAATAATACAGGCTCAGGTAGCTCGGATAGCACCTTGGAAAACGACCCCGAGGACGAGGAAGTGCCGTTGGTGTGTGACCACCCCGAAATCGTTATCGACAAAAAGGTTTTACCTACCTGTCAACAAACAGGCTTGACACAGGGTAGCCACTGTGGTACCTGTGGTCAGGTTATTGCGATTCAAAGAGTAATTGACATGCTACCTCATACAGAGACATCAAGCGAGTCAGTTGAGGCAACCTGCTCAAAGCCTGGCTACGTTGGTGGCACTCATTGTATAATTTGCGACGAGGTGCTAACTAAAGGTACAGAAATTCCTAAGTTGCCTCACACAGAAATTGACCTTGAGGGCTATGCCTCTACTTGTGATAAAAACGGCTTGAGTGATGGAAAATTCTGTACTGTGTGCGAAACTGAAACAGTTAAGCAAATAGTTTTAAATACTCTTAGCCACGTTGAAATTGTAACTCCAGGCAAGGCGTCTACCTGTAAGGAGCAGGGCTACACCGAGCAAAGAGTGTGCAACGTTTGTGGCACAGTTACAGTAAAAAGCGAGATAATTCCAATAGGCGACCATACGGCAGTTATAGACAAGGCAGTTTTGCCTACCTGTAAAACAACAGGTCTTACACAGGGTAGCCATTGCTCTGTTTGTGATACTGTTTTAGTGGAGCAAGAGATTGTTTCTTCAACAGGTGACCACGTTTATCCCGAGTTTGCAACAGTTTCGACGGCACCAACCTTTTCATCAACTGGTAGTGGCTCAATTGCTTGCACCCTTTGTGGTAGCTCACAAAGTATTACCTTTGCAAAGCTAAGTGCAACAACGCTAACAAAGGACGATATCTATTCAATAGATACAAGCATTTACAACCCTGCCTACGATGGAAGATGGAAGGTTGTTGATGGAAGCACCACTGTATCAAGCATTTACAGTGCTGGCGACTGGTTTGGTAATGTAGGTGACGTGCTTACAATAACCTTAAAGCAGGAAATGGTTTTGACTGGCTTGAAGATTTACACAGCAGGCAACTACACCTTTGCAAAGATAAGAGTAAAGGATGCAAGTGGTAACACGGTTTTGACTAAGAGTATAACTGTCAATGGCTCAACAGGTGGTGGCACACCACAAACACACACCATTGCATCAAATGCACAATACAAGGCATATACAATTGAAATCGAGATTACAGGTCTTAAGTGGGAGGACCCCAAAACTCTAAAGGTTTCCGAGGTTGAAATTACTGCTGCAAAGCAGGATACAAGAATACCTCATACCCACGTACATAGAGAATACGTGGAGAATACAAGAGTAGCAACCTGTCAGCAAACAGGTCTTAACGTTTACAAGTGCTACTGTGGTAATAAAAAGGAAATTGAAGCCGAAAAGGGCGATTGCGTATATGATATTCTGACAGCTATAACTAAGGTTAGCTGTACTGAAAAGGGCTCAGTAACCTATCAGTGTATCTGTGGCAAGTCGAAAACTACTGAAACAGAGCCACAGGGTCACATTTTCCACAAGCTAATTGAATGTACAATTCAGCCAACCACAAGCAAAAAGGGACAGGCAACCTATAAGTGCAACAATTGTACCTTGATTGAAACAAGAGATTTAGCGCCTATTTCAATTGAGGAGGTAAACTACCTAAGAGTTGACAAAATTGAAAATGGCAAGGTAAAGCTATTATTTAACATTTATGGCGATATGCCAAGCTATGAGGTAAGATATAGCACAAGCGAAATTACCGAGGATAATTTTGCAAACGCAACTCTAATTCAAGCAACAATTACTGGTAACAGGCTTATTTCTGTAACTATTGAGCTAAACGCAAGCCTTGACAATTGCTATTACGTGGCAATCAGACCTTATATGGGCGAAAATTATGGTGAAATATCAAGTGTTCGTGTTGGTGGTGCTGACGAAATTGAAATTGATTACGACAAGGCACAGGTATATCACGGCGAGGTTTTAACCTCCTTTAAAAAGCTATTTGATAACGATATAACTACTACACTTGGCGTAATATTCAGAGATTCAGGAGATACTGCCGAGCTTTACGGCTCAAGCCTAAGACCAATTATTGACCTTGAATATTTGCACTACGTAACTAAGGTCAGACTCTATTACGAGGAGGCAGGCAAGGAAATAGTTGTAAGATGGAGCGACACTCCCCTTGACTTTATGTCGGAAAATATTGAGTGGGACAACTGTGCGTTTGTAACTACAACACAGGGCTGGAATGATATTACAGTCGGTGAAAGCACAAGATATATTCAAATTATCTTTACAGATGGCGAGGCTCCATATGAGGTTGAGGCTTACGGCTATCAAGAGGGAGAGGGTGACGAGATTGCAACTGACAGAGGCACTCTTCCAACCATTGGCGAAATGATGGGTATGTGTGGCTTCTGTGCAGGTGGCAGTGGACACACTCCAATTGACGATGTTATTTGTACCACAGTTCTAAGAGAATATCACAACTTCGGTTGGTCCTATGATGCAACTAAGTATGGTGGTCAGGCATCCTTCTTCAATAACGAAAGCTGGATGGGCTACTTCGACTCTGAGTACAGAGAATACAAAAATGCAGGAATAAAAGTAATTCCTTGTATTCAATGGAAGCTTGGTAGTGGTGAAACCATTTCCTATAAGGTTGGCGAGGATAATCTTCCTGTATATGATTCAAGTGGCAACTTGGTCAGAGCATCCTTCTGGGAGCGCTTTGACCCTAACACCTACTTTGTATATGCAGACTGCTTCTTTGCATTCTCTGCAAGATATGGTAACAATGGCTCAACTGAGCTTTATAACATTGCAAAAAACTATGTTAAGGGTACAGCAACCGTTGGACAGGGCACAATTGAGTGGATGGAAATGGGTAACGAGCCTGAGGGTGGCTGGAATGGTATTCATAACTATCTTTCAGCGTATCAGCTTGCTGCTGCAACCTCTGCTGCTTACGACGGACATTGCAGAACAATGGTTACTCCATCAAAAAATGGTTATCATCTTGGTGGTAAAAACGCAGACCCTAATATGAAGCTTGCAATGGCAGGTGTATCTGGTGTAAGTAACGAGTACATTACAGCACTTTGCTATTGGCAAAAGGCAAATCGTCAAGATGGCAAAACTGCCTTTGATGCTTTCAACGTACACCATTATATGACAAAATCTATAACTCTTCCTGACGGCTCTACCTGTTCAGTTGGTATATCTCCTGAGGAAGCGAAAATTGCAGAGGTCCTTTCACAGCTTATCGGTATAAGAGATAAATACTATCCTGAAAAGGAGGTATGGATTACCGAGTTTGGCTGGGACACTAACCAAAGCTATGCAACAGCAACCTCATCTCACGCTTATGGAGAATACACAGGCAGACAGGTGCAGGCAATGTGGCTCACACGTACTTATTTGATTTTGTCGGCAACAGGCATTGATAAGGCAGATATGTATATGTGCCATGGTGGTAATGACGAAACCTCAGTTGGTAAGTACGGCACCTGTGGTGTTATTGGCTACGAGTACGACGAAAATGGTAACGAGGTAAAGGTAAAGAAGGACTCCTTCTACTATCTATATACCTTAAAGAATACTCTTGGCAATTATACCTTTGAGGAGCAAATTGAAGCCTACGACGAAAACGTACTAATTTATAAGTACAAAACTGCCGAGGGCAAAACTGCCTATGCATTGTGGTGCAAGACATCAGATGGCACTAAGGCAGATAACTATCAATTGAGAATTGATAGCACAGGCGCAACTCTTGTTGAGGCTGTCTATGGCGACATTGACGGTGTTGAAACAAGACTTGAGGCAGACGAATATAGCTACGTTTCCGTAAACGTATCTGAAAATCCTGTTTACGTATTAGTTGACTAAAAGAAAAGGTCGTATCGAAATGATACGACCTTTTATATAATTCAACCGTTACGTTATTGAAATTCTTTATGCGTTGTGGTATAATAACACTGACTCTTAAGATTGGGGGATAAATATGGGCTACAAAATGGAAATACCAATGGGTATGCTATTTAGAAAAATGTATTGCAGACACTGTGGACAAAGGCTTGAGAGGGAAAAGGTAACTAATGTGTATTTTCCTGGCGACCCAAATTTTTCACGAACTATGCATTTTGGTGGAAAAACAATCATAAATATAGGCAAGCAAACGGTTGTAACATATATTTATAAATGTCCAGATTGTGGCAAAACTGCTACATATTATGAGCAAGTACACATTGCAAGACGTCAACGAAAATTAGGTAAAAGAATACTAACGGACGTCGAAATATAAACAAAGCAAAGCCGAGTGCAGAAATGCACTCGGCTTTTGATTAAATCAAGTTCACTTGAATATTGTGTTCTATTGCGTACCTTTCGGAATAAGAGCCCTTTGGTGTAGTAATAGTAAAATTAGAGAAAAATGATAAAAATGCTTCCTCGTCAATTGAGGTAACAGTATTAGGGATAAAATTACTTGCAATACAATAAAAAGGTGAGCTTTTATTTGTGGTAATCTAAGCAATACTACGATTTGCGTTTTTTATTGCTTTGGTAATAATTATGTGCTATAATGAAAATGGATATTTGATTATGTCAGGTTATGCAAAAAGGAGAGACAAGCTATGGGATCATTTGTTAGTACAGCTAAATTTTTTCAACTACCATTTAGAGATTCGTCTAATAAAAATGCTTTCGCCAAAACAGTCAGCGATGATGAAATAATTAATATTCTTGCCAACACTAATTTGAGTCGTATCCAAACGATAAAAGAGCCTACACCTAATGAAATAAATATACTAAATGAAATATTCAAAATTAATCCTCAAATCGCCTTTAGACATTATGGATTTCTTGGAAATGAAATAGACATTTCATATTTGTCAAGACTGTCTAATTTAAAATCTCTCAGCTTAGAAATATACGCTAAAATAAAAAACATTGAAGTGGTTGAAGGGCTGGATTTGGAGTACTTGGCTTTTAGTTGCTTTAATCTAAAGGACTATAGCTTTTTAAAGAATGTAAGCTCTTCTATTAAGGGGTTAACAATAGACTTAGAGGATAAAACATATAAAATGGATATTAACGACATTCTGCACATAACAGAGCTTGAGAGTCTTGCAATCCGAAATGTTAAAAAAGGATTGGATCAATTGCCAAAGCTTAAAAATCTAAAGGAATTATATTTGCGCTCTATTGATATAAAGGATTACGGATTTTTAAAGGAAATGAATGTAAGAAAAATATATCTTAGTTTTCAGAATGTTGCATATTTCAATACATTTGGTGTAAACGAATCAATTGAAGAAATAAGCTTGTGGATGAATAAAAAATTGACCGATTTACATTTTTTACTTCAATTTCCTAATTTGAAAAAGATAATTATTTCTAATCAAAGCAAGGTGGATACAATCCCAGATTTAACAGGACTTACGAAGCTTGAGGAAATTTATTTTTTGGAAAAAGATGCCGAAGAAATAAAAAAGCATTGTAATTCTAATGTAAAGGTTCATTCTTATTATAATCCAGTAGATATAAGCTAATCTTGCAGATATCTTACTTCGTTTATGGAGACAGGGGAGGAGACATGGGACGGTTCCTTGTCTACCTTAAATCACGCCTCGGCGTGTATATCATCAAAACATAGTTTTGCATATCACCAATTTTGCAGAAATTGTATATCATCATTGCGAAAGAGATACAACCTGCGGTTGATGATATACACCTGCGGTGATGATATACACGCTAAAGCGTGATGATATACCATTGCTTTCGCAATGAATAAAAAACGACAGGATAAACCTGTCGTTTTTTGGCGCAGGATTTGGGAGGCTTTTTCTTTGCGAAAAAGAACTTCGCTCGGCTTAGAAAAACAAGCTTTTCACGCCTTGACGCTCGTTTATGCACCCGATTTGTGGCAAAGCCACAAAATTGGCTTTTCACAACGAATCACACGATAAACAAAAAGACACCGAAATGGTGTCTTTTTGTTTATGGCGCAGGATTTGGGATTTGAACCCAAGCAACGCTATTCACGTCCTACGAGATTTCGAGTCACGCCTCTTCAACCACTTGAGTAATCCTGCACGTATATATTAAATTGCAATTTAATTTGCTTTTGTAGTATAGCACAAATTGAAGGGTTTTGCAATAGTTTTTTATTGACAAAGGTAATTTAATATGATAAATTGTAATCAAGATTAATAATAGGAGTATATAAATGGATTTAGAAATAGATAAGGCAGTCGTTAAGCGACACTCGGTTCGTCAATATCAAAACAGGGAGATTGAAAAATCTCTTGTTGACAGGTTAAACAGTTATATTGATGAAATAAATCGTGAAAGTGGGCTTACCTTTGAGCTTGTGTTGAACGAGCCAAAGGCGTTTACAGGACCACTTGCACATTACGGAAAATTTGAAAATTGCTTTAATTATATAATAATTAAGGGACCAAGTGGCAGAGAAGAGGACGTAGGCTATTACGGAGAAAAAATAGTAATTTTTGCTCAACAGATAGGACTTAACACCTGCTGGGTGGCACTTACTTATTCAAAGGGCAAGCTTGGGTTAAAGCTTAAAAAGGGCGAAAAATTCTATCTTTTAATATCAATTGGCTATGGACGACACAGAGGACTTCCAAGAAAGTCAAAGCCTATGGAAAAGCTATGCACAGCAAAGGGCGAAATGCCCGATTGGTTCAAAAATGGTATGGATTTTGCAATGCGTGCCCCAACAGCGATAAATCAACAAAAGTTTATGATAACTCTTTTAGAAAATGGAGAGGTAAGCGCAAAATCCTTTGTTGCGCCCTGCCATAAAATTGACTTAGGTATAGTCAAATATCATTTTGAGCTTGGGGCAAAATTACCGATAAAATGGAAATAGGGCTCTGCACTCATTTCGCTATCCCTGTAAAAAAAGTGGGCTATTATGTAGCCCACTTTTTTAGTTAAACTTTTCAATATGCTCAAGTGTCTTTTGGACAAGTGCATCAACACTTGATTTTTCGTGTCCTAAAATTTGAGTTTGAAGTGTGCCGTTTATTACCTCTGTCCACTCCTTGCCGATTTTGTCGATACCGTACATCATACCAAGAATTGAGCCAACGGTAGCACCGTTACAGTCGGTGTCAAAGCCTGTTTCAACAGCCATACAAATTGACCTACCATACTCGCCCTTACCATAAAGCAAGGATGCTATAACTATAAGTGCGTTTGATATTGTGTGGCACCAATCGTGCTTGTTTTTGTAGTCGTATTTTGTATGGATTTTCTTAAAGGCTTCCTCTTGGTTCACGCCATTTTTGTAGTCCTCGATAACCTCCATAGCTTGTGCGTATAGACGTGAGGTTGATGGAATTTGAGCAAGACCACCATAAATTACACCCAAAATGTCCTCGCAATTATGAGCACAGGCAAGCATAGCAGAAATGAGCATTTCGCCATAAATACCATTTTTAATATGAGAAATTGAAGCATCTCTCCAAGCCATTTCAGCTGCAAGCTCTGGATTTGAGGTTATGTAGCCATAGTAATCTCCACGAATTTGTGCACCAATCCATTCTCTGTAAGGATTTCTGACAATAGCAGTATATGGTGGCAAATATCCACCAAGGAAGTTGCGATAAGCAACTCTTTCTGCTGTGCAGTAAGCATTTCTGCCTTGATATTTTACCCAAGCCTCAAGCACGTGCCAAGGAGTGAAGCTTGTGCCACACTCGTCAAGCAAGCATTGTGCCATTACTGTATAGTTTGTATCATCGTCAAAGGGGGCACACTCAATCATATCAACAAAAGAGGTGTTATTGAAAAACCATCTTTCGTTTTCTGGTAGCATATCGTCAGTAAGCTCACTTCTTTTTATGTATCTTGTCATTGGGAAGTTGTTTGTCTTTTTCAAAACCTCTTGAATTGAGCTGGTCCAAGCACACTCAACAGGCTTACCAAGTAGGCAACCACAAATTCGTCCATACCAAGCACCCTCAATCTTCTTTTCCAAGGAAACAGTAGGGGAAGTGTTTGAATTAAGGCTTAAATTTCTTAAAGCTTTAATACCCTCAAGGTCTGATGGCTCATTATATTCGTAATTTTCAACAGTTGGTAAATCGTGAACTAAATCTGCAATAACAGAGGCAAATTGCTCCTTGACCTCATCGTTTTTTAGGTTAGCAACTGCATCAAAAATATCCTTGTATTCTTCAACTGCAAGTCCTTCTTCAAGGCATTGACGATATTCAGTAGGCAATTCTCCTGCATAGTTTTCCCAAATGTGAAAATTATAGGGTGTAGGCTTAAATTTCATAAAAAATCTCCTTTAAAATGTAGTGTACCACGTACAAATTAGATTGTAGCATACCATCAAGCACAATTCAATAAAAAATCGGGCAAAAGCCCGATAATTTTTAAATATAAGCCCGCCAAGGCCGTGTAAACCGCTTGTTGAACCCTGAATCCCAGGGTGGTGTCCTCATAACGTCATTACTGCTTCCAACGTCCTTTAATCCCCGTCCGACAAAAAAAGTCTCATTAAGAGAGAGAATAAAGGGAGGCCTGCAAACCGACGCAGGGTATTGGACTCCATTTAACACTTGTAGGTTCCTATATGCGTGAATATCACGCACCCAGCAGGTTTTGAAAACGATAAACGGCGAGTATCTGTGTTGTTCCTCGCCGACAAATTCGACGTACAAAAGGTACGCCATCATCTGTCGCCTGTGGTACGCCTTGATACTCTTGTTTCTCCTTTCCAAAACATTTTAGGAAGTGGAGAAGGTAATATCGTTAGTTTTTCGGTGTTGCTACTCGTTAGTGACCTCAACGTACGCTAAGTACGTTTTCGCCCCTAACTGCGTTGCGCCTTGAAAAACTTGTTTCTTTTGTGTAAAACAAGAGTAGGAAATGAAGCTTAGGTGCAAAATGTGTTTTTCTTACTCGTTTACGACCTCGACTATCGAAGGATAGCCTTCGTCCGTAAACTCCGTTGCGCCTTGAAAAGCTTGCTTCTCCTTCACAAAACTCGTGAAGGAAATATAGTCTTACAAATTGTATGTTTTTCTGTGTTGTTCCTCGATTGCAACCTCGACGTACAAAGGTACGACTTCGTCTGCAATCTGTGGTGGGGGTTCGCGTGGTGCGCCTAGTTACTCTTGCTTCTTTTGTGTAAAACAAGAGTAGGAAATGAAGTTTAGGTGCAAAATGTGTTTTTCTGTGTTGCTACTCGTTAGTGACCTCAACGTACGCTAAGTACGTTTTCGCCCCCTAACTCCGTTGCACCTTGAAAACTGTTTCTTTTGTGCAAAACAATTCAAGATTTGAAGTATGGCAACAACGACATTTTTCTGTGTTGCTACTCGCTTGAAATTATTATATGCAATTTAAAGCGAATTATTTATCGTCGTGGTTTATTACATTGATTCGGGAATCGAAAATGGGACAGACCTTATTAAGCTCGTTGCCCTCGACAGGTACGTACAAGTCCTCCTTTTTATTGGATTGCACCTTTTTAAGAACATAGTATTCGGTCGGTGCAATTGCAACGTAGGTGTTGCCGTCTATTGTACATTCGTCGATTAGCTCGTAAACTGTTTCGCTTCCGTCGTCGTTTGTAAAGGTTAAAAACTTTTTATCTTTTTGACTCAATTGACTCACCTCTTACATTAATTTTAACATAATTTATGATATTTGTCAATGTTACTCGCTCTTATGGTCCTTAAATGCCATAACGACCACTGCTTCACGATTTTCAAATGCTTCGTTTACAAGTGCATTAAAATCAAGCTTGTTTTCTTGTTCGATAACCTTTTCAAGCTCTGGTCGTGTTCTTGGGTGTCTTGGTGTGAATACAGTACAGCAATCCTCATAAGGTAAAACAGAGGTTTCAAAGGTGCCGATTTTTCTTGAAATTTGAACAATTTCGTCCTTATCCATACCAATAAGTGGACGATAAACAGGAATGTCAGCAAGCACGTTTGTTACGTTGATTGCCTTCATTGTTTGGCTTGCAACCTGTCCTAAGCTTTCCCCTGTGATAAGTGCCTCACAACCATATTCGTGAGCAATTTTAAGAGAAATTGCCATCATATATCTACGAAGGAGCAGAGTAAAATACTCCTCCTCACAATTATCACGCAAAAGCTCTTGAATTTTAGTCAAGGACACAACGTGAACTCTCATACGCATTGTATAATTGGTTAGTTGCTTAGCAAGGTCTAAAACCTTTTCCTTAGCTCGCTCTGAGGTGTAGGGATAGCTTTCGAAGTGAATAGCCTCAAGCTCAACGCCTCTTTTTGCCATCATAAAGCCTGCAACAGGGGAGTCGATACCACCTGAAAGCAAGAGCAAGCCCTTACCACTACAACCATAAGGAATACCACCTGCACCCTTTTCCTGTCCTGCGTGAATGTAAGCTTCTTGGTCACGAATTTCAACTCTTACAACAATTTCAGGGTTATGAATATCAACCTTAATCTTAGGTACGCTTGAAAGCACAGCACCACCAACCTCGGCAGAAATTTCAGGGGATTTTAATGGAAAACGCTTGTCAGCTCTCTTTGCCTCTGCCTTAAAGGTCTTGTAGCCCTTTAGTCTTTCTGGAATATAGGTGCGAACAACCTCTAAGATTGTGTCCATATTCTTTTCGCAAGCAAAGGCACGAGATACAGCAACAAAGCCGAAAACGTGCTTTGCCTGATAGGTCATTTCCTCAATTTTATCAATTGCATCCTGATCAAGTGGCTCAATATAAACAGTGCTTTGAGCATAGAAAATCTTGTAATTTCCGATACGCTTCGCCCTTAATCTTAATTGCTTAAGCATTTTTGCCTCAAAGTCAGAGCGATTAGCTCCCTTAAGAATTACCTCGCCATACTTACAAAGAATTACTTCCTTTATCTTCTTTTCAATCATCTCACTTGTCCGTTTCCTTTAATTACGTATTTTTCAGAGGTTAGGGCGCTAAGTCCCATAGGACCTCTTACGTGGAGCTTTTGTGTTGAAATACCAATTTCAGCGCCTAAGCCAAACTCTCCACCGTCTGTAAATCTTGTTGAGGCGTTTACGTAGAGTGCACAGGAGTCAATCGCCTTGACGAAATAATCTGCGTTTTTCTCGTTTCTTGTAATAATCGCCTCACTATGTGCAGTTGAATATTTTCTTATATGCTCAACTGCCTCGTAAACGTCACTAACCACCTTAACGCTAACGATATAGTCGTCGTACTCAGTGTTGTAGTCCTCGTCGGTTGCTAAGGCAATGCCCTTTAAAATCTCACAGGTTTTTTCACAGCCTCTGAATTCAAGATTGTATTTTCTTGTCATTTCAAAGAATTTTGGTAAAAACTCCTGTGCCTCGCTTTCGTTTACAAGAATTGTTTCAATTGCGTTGCAAACTGATGGGCGAGAGCATTTTGCATTAAGTGCAACCTTAAGTCCAAGGTCAATGTCGGCACCCTCATCAACGTAAAGATGGCAGTTGCCTGCACCTGTTTCAATAACAGGGACAGAGGAATTTTCAACTACGTTTTTAATAAGTCCCTTGCCACCACGTGGAATTAAAACGTCAATATAGCCACGCATAGACATTAGCGCATTTGCACTTTCTCTTGTGGTGTTTTCGATTAAGCAAACACAGTTTTCATCAAAGCCCTTTTTCTTTAGGCACTCGCGAATAATTCCAACTATGCACTTGTTAGAATTGATTGCCTCCTTGCCACCACGAAGCACAACGGCATTACCACTTTTCAGACACAGGGTCGCTGCATCAGGGGTTACGTTAGGTCTTGCCTCGTAAATCATACCTATAACACCAAGGGGCACACGTCTTTTTTCAATTTCAAGTCCGTTAGGACGGGTAAAGTGCACACTTTCATTAAGTGGGTCAGGCAACTTAACAATTTGATAAATTGCGTCGCTTATTGTAAAAATTCTGTCCTTGTTAAGCATAAGTCTATCAAGCATAGCCTGTGCCATTCCGTTTGACTTAGCGTTTCCAAGGTCCACTTCATTTGCATCTATAATTGATTCATAATTTTCCTTTATACCCTCTGCAATTTCAACAAGAAGTGCATTTCTTTCCTCCTCGGTTGCCAGGGCAATTGAAAGAGAAGCTTTTTTTGCGCTCTGGCAAAGCTCTCTTACTGTATCAAAAAGCTCCATAATTAAACCTTCCTTTTTGCAAAATAAGTGCCAACGTGCTTTCCGTCTAAAATATCGTAAAGTATAGTTGGGTCCTCGCCGTTTAGTATGATCATAGGAATACCATTATCTGTTGCGATTTTAGCGGCTTGAATTTTGGTAGCCATACCACCTGTGCCTCGGCTTGTGCCTGCACCACCGGCATAGGACATTATTTCGTCGTTTATCTCGTCAACTCTGTCAATCAAAACTGCATCAGGGAATTTTCTTGGGTCCTTATTGTAAAGACCATTGATATCGCTAAGATTTATGATAATATCTGCACCACAGGCAATTCCAACGTAGGCAGACAAGGTATCGTTACCACCGAACTTAATACCATCACAGGAAACGGAGTCGTTTTCGTTTACAATTGGCACACAGCCCATTTCCAAAAGAGTGTTAAAGGTATTTTTTACAAGCTCAAGCCTGTGAGGGTTGTCAACAACGTCCTTAGTCATTAGAATTTGTGCAACTGTGTGGGTGTAATTGGCAAAAAAGTTTTCGTAAATCTTCATAAGCTGGCTTTGACCAACTGCTGCACAAGCCTGCTTTTTCTCCACGGTATCGGGATATTCGCTTAATGCAAGCTTAGCAAAGCCTGCACCAACTGCACCTGAGGAAACAACTACAACCTCGTGTCCTGCATTCTTAAAATCTGATATAGTTCTAACCAAGGCTTCAATCCTTCTTAGGTTAAGCGAACCATTTGAGTAGGTAAGAGTTGAGGTGCCTATTTTTATAACTATTCTTTTACATCCGCTAATCATAATAAAAGTCTCCGAAAAATTTAAAATTTACTTGAATATACCGAAACAATATTATATAATTAAATTGTAACAGTTTAGTATATTATAGCCTCTTATTTATTAAAATGCAAGAGGTTTGTCATTAAAAAGACAGAAAAGGAAGGAGAATAGAAATGAAGGAAAAGGTTTACGTAGAAATTGCAGGCATAAAGCTTGGTATAGTTACAGAGGATGGTGCTACATACGTTGAAAAAATTGCAAGCACTGTTGAGGAGCAAATTACAGCTATGATAAAGGCGCAAAGAAACTGCTCCTTAGTTGAAGCAGCTCTTTTCTCAGCAATGAGCTATTGCAGTAAGGGTGAGGAGGATGCAAAAAAGGTTAAAAACTTAGAAACACAGGTTGCCCTTTACCAAGCAAACGTAAATAGACTTAAAAAGGAAAATGACGAGCTTCGTGCAAAGCTTAACAATAGATAAAATGAAAAAGCCAATTGAACTTTTAGCACCTGCAGGAGATATGGAAGCATTAATTTCTGCAATCTCCTCGGGGGCGAATGCGGTTTACTTAGGCGTTGAGGATTTTAACGCACGTAAAAGGGCAAAAAACTTTACCCTTGAGACTGTCAAGGATGCAATTAATCTTTGCCATGCTCACGGAGTAAAATCCTACATAACTCTTAACACCGCACTTTTTGATAAGGAGCTACCCTTAGCCCTTGATACAGCCGTAGCCCTTTGGAATATGGGTGTTGATGGCTTTATAATTGCAGATTTAGGGCTTGCCTACTTGATAAAGGGAAAATATCCCCAGATTGAAATACACGCAA
The DNA here is from genome assembly GCA_017473085.1 of Clostridia bacterium. Classification (GTDB taxonomy): domain Bacteria; phylum Bacillota; class Clostridia; order Oscillospirales; family CAG-272; genus RGIG2000. Next base: position 7,868 of record JAFUNF010000020.1, on the reverse strand, counting down.
GCACACAATGCACCGTTCACAATCTTGACGGTGCTAATTTTTTAGCAGATAAGCTGGGCTTTAGTCGTGTTGTGCTTGCAAGAGAGCTTGACAGAAATAATATAAAATATATTTCTCAAAACGCAAGTGCAGAAACGGAAATGTTTGTTCACGGAGCACATTGTATGTCCGTTTCAGGTCAATGCCTTTTAAGCTACGCAATGGGTGGGCGAAGTGGCAACCGAGGAGAGTGTGCTCAGCCCTGTCGCTTGCCTTACCAAATAGGAAGTAAGGGGGGCTACCCCTTAAGCCTGAAGGATATGTCCTTAGCAGGTCACATTACAGAAATATATAATTCAGGTGTCAGTTCCTTAAAAATTGAAGGACGTATGAAAAATAAGGATTACGTAGGTGGCACTGTTGCTGTTTGGAGAGAGCTTCTTGATAGTAAAAGAAACGCAACAAAGAGGGAATTTGAAACACTGAGTGCCTTGTTTTCTCGTCAAGGCTTTACAGATGGCTATTATATGTCACAAATTGACAAGAATATGTTAGGTGTACGCACCGATGAAAATAAGGCGCAAAGCCTTGAAAGTAAGGCACAAGAGAATTTTGTGCTTGAAAAGCCAGCTATAAATATGAGTGCTCGCTTAATTATAGGCGAAAATGCAAGCCTTACAGTAAGCATAGGCAACAAGACAGCAACTGCTATTGGCGATGTAGTGGAGAGCGCAAAAACTGCACCTATGTCAAAAGAGGATATTTCAGTAAGCTTGTCTAAGCTTGGAAATACACCATTTTCATTGGGCACCCTTGATATTGAAATGTCAGAGGGCATAATGATAAGAAAGTCCTCCTTAAACGCATTAAGACGTGAGGCTATTGATAAATTGCTAAATCCAAATACTCCAGTTGAGAAAAGAGAGTATGGGGGACAAAGCGTAAAAGCACCTAAGAAAATAAAAACTGCCTTGTTTTCAAGTGAGGGGCAAATACCCTCCAACAGGGACTATTTTGATATTGTCTTTTTGTATCTTGACAGAGTCAAGGAGAAAACGAAAGCAAATGGCATTTGTATGCCACCTGTTATTTTTGATAGTCAATGGGTAGAAATAGAGGCTATGCTTAAGTATGCTAAGGAAATAGGCATTGAGTACGCACTTATAACCAACGTAGGTCAAATTGAAAGAGTGAAAGGGTATGACTTTAAGCTTGTTTTTGACTATCGCTTAAATGTATTTAACGGACCCTGTGTTGAGTTTTTGATAAATCAAGGGTGTGAAAATATAATTTTGTCACCTGAGCTAACCCTTGCACAAGCAAGGGATTATAAGGGATACTCCCTTGTTGCTTATGGTAAAATTCCTGTTATGACAACCCACAAGTGCGTAATTAAGGACACAGTGGGCTGTGAAAGCTGTAAGACCTATATTAAGGACAGACAGGGCGCTAAAATGTACGCTGAGGGGATTTATGGACATCTTAACGTAATTTACAATAGTGTGCCGATTTATATGGCTGACAAGGGCGAGTCAATTAAGGATTATTCACAGCACTTTATCTTTATAGACGAGGACAAAAAAGAGTGCGAAGGAATAATTGAGGCATACAAGAAAAGGGAAGCACCAAGGGGTGCGTTTAGAAGAATAAAGTGAGGATTTACAATGAAGCTAATTTTATGCTCTCAATCTCCCAGAAGACGAGAAATATTAGGTATGTTAGGCGTACCCTTTGAGGTACGTGTTGCCAATATTGACGAAGCAATTGACCAATCCAAGCCAATTGCAAGTGAAATTAAAGGGTTAGCCAAGAAAAAGGCACTTGCTATTGAAATGAAGGAGGACGAGGTGCTTTTGTCCTTTGATACGGTAGTTTGTGACGGCTCCTTAGTAATGGGTAAGCCTAAGGACAGAGATGAGGCAATTAAAATGCTACAAGGCTATTCTGGAAAAGGTCACGGAGTAATAACTGGTATTTGCGTAAGGACTAAGGACAAGCTTTACACCGATAGTGAATATACAATGGTGTATTTCAGAGAGCTGACAAATACGGAAATTGAGCATTACGTTGATTCTTATAAGCCCTACGATAAGGCAGGTGGCTATGGAATACAGGAGCTTGCAGGCTCCTTTGTTAAAAAAATTGATGGAGATTTTTACAACGTGGTGGGCTTGCCACTTTGTCGCCTTTGTGAAATTTTAAAGAAGGAGCTTTCCATTGATTTGTTCTAAAAAAATAAGGGGAAGTGTTTGATTTTGACTAAAAAAGAGAAAAAGGAACGAATAACTAAAATAGTAAAGGCACTAAAGGAAATGTATCCCTTGGCTCTTTGCTCCCTTGAATATGAGGGTAGTGGCTACAAGCTACTTGTAATGGGTAGATTAAGTGCCCAATGTACAGACGAAAGAGTAAACATTGTGTGCAAGACGCTATTTGAAAAATACCCGACTCCTAAGTCCTTGGCTGATGCAGAGCTTGAGGATATAGAAAAAATTGTAAAGCCCTGTGGACTTTACAAAATGAAGGCAAAAAGCATAAAGGAAGCCTGCCAGCTTCTTCATTATACCTATAATGATATAGTGCCAAATGATATTGATACTCTTCTTACCTTTCCTGGTGTGGGAAGAAAAATTGCTAATTTGTTAGTGGGGGATTTGTATGGAAAGCCAGCTATTGTGGCTGATACCCACTGTATGCGTATTTGTGGCAGATTTGGTATGTATAAGGAGGGGGTCAAGGACCCATTAAAAACAGAGAAAATACTAAGCGAGCTGATTGAACCTGTGGAGCAAAGTGATTTTTGCCACAGAATAGTGCTTTTTGGAAGAGAATATTGCAAGGCTCAAAGCCCAAAATGCGACACGTGTCCCATAAAAGAGCTATGCGTATCAAAGGAAAAGACAAAGGGATAGAAAAATGCAAGAAATTAAAATTGAAAGGCTTGATAGCTCCTACATTGACGAGTGCCTTGACCTTGTTTGGTTAGTTTTTTCAGAGTTTGAGGTGCCTGTTTTCCCAAGGGAGGGAGCAGTTGAGTATAAAAGAATTATTGAAGAAACAAGGCAAAAGAAAAATATTACCTTTTATGGTGCCTTGGACGGCGAGCGAGTTGTCGGTGTTTTAGGCATGAGAGAAAATAACCACATTGGCTATTTTTATGTGAATAAGGACTACCACAAAAGAGGAATTGGTAAGTCTCTTTTTAAGAGAATGGTACAGGATTACGAAAAAAAGACCTTTACAGTAAATGCAGCACCCTATGGTGTGCCGATTTACACAAGGCTTGGCTTTGTGCCAACCGATAAGGAGCAAAACGTTAAGGGAGTGATTTTTACTCCCATGAAATACAATTGAGGTGGACAAAATGAAAATTACGGTAGTAAATGGTAGCCCTAAGGGAAAATACAGTATTACCCTGCAAACTATAAGATACCTTGAAATAGTAAACAAGGATTGTGAGTTTACAGTTATTGATGCAGGTCAAAAAATTAAGTCTTACGAAAAGGATTTTAGTGGGGCTAAGTCAATTTTAGAGGAGTGTGACATTGTTTTATTTTCTTACCCTGTTTATACCTTTTTAGCACCCTCACAGCTTCATAGATTTGTTGAATTGATGAAGGAAAATGAGGTAAACGTAAAGGGCAAAATTGCAACGCAAATTACAACCTCAAAGCACTTTTACGACGTAACTGCCCATAAGTATATTGAGGAAAACTCCTTGGATATGGGTATGAATTATGTACGTGGCTTGTCTGCCGATATGGAGGACTTGCTAACAGAAAAGGGAAGAAAAGAGGCAGAAATGTTTCTTGAAAGACTTTTGTTTTCAGTCAAGGAAAATATTTTTGTAGCTCCTAAAAAATCTGCAAATTCATACACTCCTGTGGGGGTTGCGCCAATTGAGGCGTGCAACGAACAAAGAGAAGACAAGGACGTTTTAATAATAACCGACGAAAATGGTAAGAGTGGTAATCTTGGCGATATGATTTCTGCTTTTAGGAGTGCACTACCATATAAAACAAGAGTAGTGAATATTTCAGATTACCCCTTAAGTGGTGGTTGTCTTGGTTGCTTCCGTTGTGCAGTTTCGGAAAAATGCGTTTACAAGGACGGCTTTGATAGCTTTTTGCGTAATGATATTCAAAGGGCTGATGCAATAATATATGCCTTTAAGGTGTCAGACCACTCAATGGGCTCTCGCTTTAAAATGTATGACGACAGAAACTTCTGTAACGGACACAGGACCGTAACAGTTGGTATGCCTGTTGGCTATTTGGTAAGTGGAAATTATTCAAATGAGAATAATCTAAAAACTGTAATTGAGGCAAGATGTGAAACAGGTGGTAACTTCCTTTGTGGTGTTGCAACTGACGAATATGATACAAGTGAGCAAATAAAAATGCTTGCAAAAAATCTTGATTTTGCTCTTGAAACAAAACACAGAGCACCTCAAAGCTTTTATGGTGTAGGTGGAATGAAGATCTTCCGTGACCTAATTTATCAAATGCGTGGAATGATGCGTGCCGACCATAAGTTTTATAAAAAACAGGGAATATACGATTTCCCACAAAAGAAAAAGCTAACCTCTATGAAAATGTATCTTGTAGGCGTGCTACTTTCAAATGAAAAGATTCTTTCGAAAATGGGCAACAAGATGAACGAGGGAATGATAGCCCCCTATAACAAAATGTTTGAAAAAATGAATAAATCAAAATAATAAGCAGTATAGAAAAAGAACGAAAGGAAATTCTTTCGTTCTTTTTTAGGTTAAATTAGTTACTTGTATATTATCTCGGCAGGACAGTTTTCGAAGGGATCTCCTACAAAGTCCGTTGCTTTTGGCAGTACTATTTTCTTTAGCGAGGTGCAATTTGCAAATGCTCTATGGCCAATGATGCAACGGTCACTTTGGAAAATTACCTCTTCAAGCGAGGTGCAATTTTCAAATGCTTCAACCTGAATTAGTGCAAGGCTTTTTGGAAGTGTGATTTTTTTAAGACTTTTGCATTCAGCAAATGCAGAAAAATTTATTTCCTCTATTCCCTCAGGGATTGTAACATTCGTTAAGCTTTCGCATTTATAGAATAATTGGTCGCTAATTGCTTTTATACTGGCAGGTAGCTTTATTTCTTTTAAATTTTTACACCCAGCGAAGGCACCTAAGCCAAGCTCGACAAGTGTGTCAGGGAGCACAATGGATGTAAATCCATTGCAACCACGGAACCCACCCTCGCCTATTGATTTTAATTTTGCTGGAAATCTAAAGTTTCTTATGCTTGAACCAGCAAAAGCGGTTTTATTAATTTTTGTTACATTGTCAGTTAAATCAACCTGTGTTACCCAACTTTTACAGTAGAATGCACTTGTACCGATTTCGGTTATGTGTTCAGGAAGGATATATGTTGACCCTTGTCTACTTGGCCCAACAAAAACGTTTCCGTCTATTATCCAACCTTTCAATTTGTATTTTAATTTTTCAAACATACTTATTTTCTCCTTTTAGTACTTACGCCAATTTTCTCCACCAAGGTGGGTGAGACGGCATATCTTTTCGTATCCTTTTTTTAGATACCAATCCCCATACGTGTCCTTTTCAACACTATACCCTGGGTCGTAATCGGCACCCATTCCAATGACTTTATACTCATCTCCGCCCCAACCGAATTTTTGTACTCGGTAATTTCCCCAAGCGGAATATGAGTAAAAAACTCCGTCGCGAATTTCAAAATCATACTCGATATACTCTGCAAAATTCATTGTTTCTCCTCCTTTCTTATAATGAGTTAAAAATTAACTCATTAAGATGATTATATAGCAAAAATAACATTTTGTCAATAATAATAGTTAAAAATGCTATAATCAAAATAGAATAGGAGGGTGTAATATGAATTTGGGTGAGAAAATACGCAACATACGTGAAGATAAAGATTTGTCACAGAGAGAAATGGCAAAATTAATCCCTATGAATCAATCTAACTATTCTAAAATTGAAAGGGATTTGCAAGAGCCGAGCATTGAACAGCTTCGTAGAATTTGTCAAATACTAAGTATAGATCCCAGATATCTACTTGATTTAGCAGATATTGAATTGATATCATCTGAGGATTTAAAAATCTTAAAGGATGCGAAGGAATTTTTAAACAAGCATAGATGATTATATTTTAGCATACAAAAAGCAGAGTATGGCTTCATACTCTGCTTTTTGTATGCTTGAATGGATTGTTGTATTATTCTAAAATGTTTGAGGTGATAAAATCAATGCCCCAGGAAACAAGCTTTTCTGCCTCCTCCTTAGTGTCAACTGTCCAGCAGTTGACCTTTAAGCCTGCCTTGTGGCAAGCTTCAATTTGCTCACGTGTTAACTCACGACACCAAACGTCAACGTCAATTCCGTCACAAGAAAGCCTTTCAATTTCCTCGTCGGTTACCTTCCAAAACAGATACTGGGCTGACTGTTTTGGCAAAATTGCCTTGATTTTGAGTAGATTATTATAGTTAAAGGAAATAAAGGTGGTGCTTTCCAAATAGTCGTAGCCTTTTACAATCTCAACGATTTTTGAAATCTCGTCCTGGGTAAAGTCGGACTTTAGTTCAAGGACTGCGTGCTTTTCGTATTTTTTGCAAATTTTAAGATAGTTTTCAAGACGTGAGGGACGAAGGTCGCATCTGTCCTTTAATCCGTCCTTGTCAAAAAATATAACACCTTGAAGTGTATCAAGAGCTTCCTTTTCAAGATAAATTTCTTCCCCTGCAAGTCTTTTGTAGTTGTCGTCGTGACCAATTACAAAATTGCCATCGGTTGTTTTGTAAATGTCAGTTTCAATTCCATAGTAGGAGCGATTACCTGCAGCAACAAATGCAGAGTTAGTATTTTCAACCTCAATGCCTGAAAGTCCCCTGTGTGCAATAACCCTTGTGTTGTTCTTTTCAAATTTGATTGTGTTCATAATTACCTCGATTTTATTTTCCTTGTGCTTCGTTTAATAGCTTTGCTTTTTCTTTGTTTCTAATAGCTGTGCTTATTTTGTGTGCTAAAAGAGCAGTTAATATTGTAAAGCCCTCAAATACAACAAATACAATTATGTAGATGTAGGTGGGCACCTGTTGCATAGTTATAATGTCCTTGTTAATAAGGTTGCTTGCAATCAATATGCCTGCCGTAGAAATGGCGCTTCCCGCCGACCAAGCAGAAAAAAAGGTACATAGGGAGAATACAAATCTTGCACCAATGGTTATGAGATAGTCAAGACAAAATTGACTAAAGGTTAAATTTCTGTTGTTTTTAAACGTAGCGAAATTTATTGCAAATCTGCATATATTATCACAAACGAACAGAGCAACAAGAGTTGCAATTTCACGCAAAAGCCCCTCTTCCGTAAATATAAACCTTACAGGAATAACTATAAAGCCTGAAAGGAAAAAGGAAAAGAGAAGAGTGTAGGCTTGAATAACCACAAAATACACAAGCCCTGATTTCCAATTAAGCTTCATCTCACACCTCACAGCAATCTTTTCTTAATTATATCATTATAAAAGGGCAAAAGCAAGTATAAGTATAAAATATAGGCTTTTTAGAATAATAACCTATAAAAAAGTTTAAATTAGGTATTGACAACAAGAATAAAGTGTGATAAAATACTTAGGCAATATTGGGATGTAGCCAAGCGGTAAGGCACCAGACTTTGACTCTGGCATTTCGATGGTTCGAACCCATCCATCCCAGCCAAAACAAAAAGGACACCAATCGGTCAATACCATTAAGTTAAGAAAATCGACCTACTTCGAAAGAGGTAGGTCTTTTTTTTATTAAAAAAAATCAAAAAATATCAAAAAAGACTTGACAAATGAGATAAAATGTGCGGTCGCCCCTATCAACGAAAAAATGAGTT
>JAFUNF010000019.1 GCA_017473085.1 Clostridia bacterium | reverse complement strand
TCCTCCTAATGTGTTTTTGTTTGTGCAACTGGCAGGTCGCTCTTTCATTATACCACATTAGGAGTTTTTCTTTTTTACTCATCGGCTTTAGCCTCTACTGAACCACGCGACTATCGCGTGGTTTTCGTTGACACAATAAAAGGAAAATTTCAAAACAGAATTTTCCTTTTTTCTTTATTAAACTAAATTAAACGTTTGCGTGTAGGGGTTCCCCGAAACGAAGTATGAGTTTTGGGGGTTCACGTATAGGGGTTCCTCAAAAAGGCCACGTCTTTTTGGGAGTTCGCGTAGCAAACTCATAACATTGCGTAGCAACTCATAACGATACAAGGTATCTCATAACGCTTGCAAAACAAGCCCATAACCGCAAGTCACTGACTTGCACTTGTGCCAGCCAAAGCACCTGTGGAAAAGGCAATCTGCAAATTGTACCCACCGGTGTAGGCGTCAACATCGATGATTTCGCCAGCGAAATATAGTCCCTTGATTTTTTTGCTTTCCATAGTTGAGGGGACAATTTCCTTAACGGAAACACCACCACGGGTGACAATTGCTTCCTTTATTGGTCTAAAGGACTTGATTTCAAGGGAAAGACCCTTAAGGGTTGACAAAAGGGCTTGTCTTTGCTCCTTGGTAATTGCGTTTACCTTTGTTGTTGGTGGAATGTTCGTTTTTGCTACCACAAAGGGTATTATCTTAGAGGGCAAAAGTCCACCTAAGCAGTTTTGAAAATCCTTGTTTAACTGCTTTGAAAAGTCACTTAGTAATCTTGCATCAAGAGTTTTTTCATCAAGGGCAGGCTTAAAGTCAACGTATGCTGTATATTTGCCTTTTTCAATGCTTGATAAATGACAGGAGGCAGACAAAACCAAGGGTCCACTTATGCCAAAATGGGTAAAAAGCATTTCGCCCATTTCCTCAAAAATTATCTTGTTTTTTTGGTTGTCCTTAATTTTAAGAGTCACGTTTTTTAAGGACACGCCCATAATTTCCGCCGTGTCCTCTACTGTTTCAAGGGGTACAAGTGAGGGAATTAAGGGTGTTACCTCAATTCCATTTTCCCCAGCTATTCTAAAGCCGTCTCCGTCAGAGCCTGTCAAGGGATAGGAAACTCCACCTGTTGCAAGGATTACAGAGTCAAATTCGTACACTCCCCTTGATGTTTTTATGCCACTGACCTTATTTTCCTTTGTCAAAAGGCTTATTACCTTTTCGTTTTTTATTTCACAGCCATAGTCCAAAACTGCCTTTTTCAAGGCTAACACTATATCCATAGCCTTATCGGAAACAGGGAAAACTCGCCTACCTCTTTCCGTTTTTAGTGGAACACCAAGCCCTTCGAAAAAGGCTTTTGTGTCCTCGGTTGAAAAATTACTGATTGAAGCATATAAAAACTTAGGATTGGAGATTACGTTTTTCAAAAACTCCTCATTTGAGCAATCGTTAGTTACGTTGCACCTACCCTTGCCTGTTATGGCAAGCTTTTTTCCAACTCTGTCGTTCTTTTCAAAAATGGTAACCTTGCCACCATTTAATGCTCCATATATTCCTGCCATCATTCCCGCAGGGCCTGCTCCAATAATGGCTATCTTCTTTATATAGTCCATATTTTTCGTACGCACATAGTGGTTAGAACAAAAAGACAGCCTTCCCCTTTGCACGGAGGGCACCCTTTAGGGCGTGCCTTGTGCAGAAGGGGGACCACCTCGGGTGGTGGATGAGGTGTAGGACCACCTACTTTACTTTTTCGATTTCAATGTGAATCGTTATACAACCCCTTTAAAGCTTTCTAACGTTTCTAAATTCAAAATTAAGTACCCTTGCATCCATTTTGGTCTTTTCTCCACATATAGTGTGCTTTTCTTTCTTATTTTTCTTTTTGTACTTCTCGTTTACGCCACTTTTAGAGACTACACCTCATCCGTCAACTTCGTTGACACCTTCCCCTCAAGGGGAAGGCTTTTCACAGTATTTCGACGGTTATTGGCGTCCGATATATTCTTCATAAGTGCCTGCAAAGTCGTAAATTCCACCATCAGGCAATATTTCAATAATACGATTAGCAACTGTGTTTACTGTTTCGTAGTCGTGGGAATAGAAAAGCACGTTGCCACGGAAGTCACGAAGTCCGTTGTTTACGGCTGTAATTGACTCCAAATCTAAGTGGTTTGTAGGTTGGTCAAGGAGTAGGAAGTTTGAGCCGAATAGCATCATTCTTGAAAACATACATCTTGCCTTTTCACCACCTGACAAAACGCTTACCTCCTTAAATACGGAATCCCCTGAGAATAACATTCTACCAAGGAAGCCACGTAAGTAGGTTTCAGTTTGGTCCTTTGAGTATCTTCTCATCCAATCAAGGATTGAGTCGTGACAGTCGTTAAAATATTCAATATTGTCCTTAGGGAAGTAGGACTTAGAAATACTAACACCCCACTTAAAGCTACCACTATCAGCCTCGTCCTCCTCCATTAGCACCTTGAAAAGAGCAGTTATTGCCATTTCATTGCCAAGAAGGGCAACCTTATCTCCCTTTTGAAGTGTAAAGGAAACATTCTTAAATAGCGACACTCCGTCCACTGTTTTGGACAAATCGGTTACAGTTAAAATGTCCTTGCCAGCCTCTCTTTCCATTTCAAAGCCAATAAATGGGTATCTTCTACTGGATGCAGGAAGCTCCTCTATTGATAGCTTGTCAAGAAGCTTTCTTCTTGAGGTTGCCTGACGTGATTTTGATTTGTTTGCCGAGAAGCGAGAAATAAAGCTCTGCAATTCCTTAATTTTTTCCTCGTTTTTCTTGTTTTGTTGCTTAATCATACGCTGAATAAGCTGGCTTGACTCATACCAAAACTCGTAGTTACCTACGTACATTTTAATGCCAGTATAGTCAATATCAACTATGCTTGTGCATACGTCGTTTAAAAAGTGTCTATCGTGAGATACAACCAAAACTGTGCCGAAGTAGTCGGACAAAAAGTCCTCAAGCCAAGTAATTGCATCTATGTCAAGACCGTTTGTAGGCTCGTCAAGTAGAATAATGTCAGGATTGCCAAAAAGCGCCTGTGCTAAAAGCACCTTAACCTTTTCGCTTTCCTTTAGGTTAGCCATAAGGTCGTAAAGCTGACTCTCCTCAAGTCCTAAGCCTTGAATAAGCTTTGAGGCATCACTCTCTGCCTCCCAGCCGTTTAGCTCGGCAAATTCCCCCTCAAGCTCCGATGCCCGAATACCATCCTCATCGGTAAAGTCGGTTTTTGCATAAAGGGCATCCTTTTCCTTCATTATCTCATAAAGTCGCTTGTTGCCCATTATAATAGTGTCAAGGACAGTAAACTCGTCAAACTCAAAGTGATTTTGCTTCAAAACTGACATTCTTACTGTATCTGGAATTGTAACCTCGCCCTTTGTTGGCTCAAGCTCCTTACACAAAATACGCAAAAAGGTACTCTTTCCTGCACCATTTGCGCCAATTACACCATAGCAGTTGCCAGGTGTAAACTTCAAATTAACATCCTTAAATAAAACCTGTCCGCCAAAGCTAAAGGTCAAATTGTTTACGTTTATCATTACTTATCAAATTCCTTCTTAACTGCCTCAAGTGCAGAGATAATTACCTTGTCCATATCGTAATACTTGTACTGACCAAGTCGTCCACCAAATATTACGTTTTGCTCCTTGTCAGCAAGTGCCTTGTATTCCTCATATAGAGTGTTGTTTCTTTCGTTGTTTATTGGGTAATATGGCTCGTCCCCAATTTTCCATTCCGACGAATACTCACGGGATATTACAGTTTTTGGCTGTGTGCCAAACTCAAAATGCTTATGCTCAATTATTCTGGTATAGGGTACCTCTGCCTCTGTATAGTTTACAACTGCATTACCCTGATGGTTTTCCTCATCTAAGGTTTCAGTTTCAAATCTTACGCTACGATACTCCAAAACACCAAGACGATAATCGTAAAACGCATCAATCTGTCCTGTGAAAACAGTCTTGATAGCAATACCCTCATTTTCCTTTATAAACTCAAAGTAGTCAGTATTTAACAAAACATCACTACCCTTAAGCATTTTTTCAATAATTTGGTTGTAGCCACCTATTGGAATACCCTGATACCTGTCGTTAAAATAGTTGTTATCATAGGTAAAGCGAAGTGGCAATCTCTTAATAATAAATGAGGGCAAATCAGCGCATTTTCTTTGCCATTGCTTTTCGGTGTAGCCCTTAATCAGCTTTTCGTAAACGTCACGACCAACCAAGGAAAGTGCCTGCTCCTCAAGGTTTTTAGGCTCGGTAATGTTTAATTCCTTAATCTGCTCGCTAATTATCGCCTTTGCCTCAGAGGGCTTTTTAATTCCCCACATTTTTGAGAAGGTATTCATATTAAAGGGTAGGTTGTAAAGCTCATCTTTGTAAATAGCCACAGGAGAGTTAATATAGTTGTTAAACTCGCAAAATTGGTTTACGTAGTCCCAAACCTCTTTATTTGAGGTATGGAAAATATGAGCACCGTACTTGTGTACGTTTATGCCCTCAATGCTCTCACAATAAATATTACCACCTATATGGTTTCTTTTGTCAATCACAAGACAACTCTTGCCACGCTTAGTTGCCTCACTGGCAAAGGTAGCACCAAAAAGTCCTGCACCTACTATTAAATAATCGTACCTTTTCATTTTTTATCCTTTCTTTTCTAATTCCTCAATTCTTTGAGAAAGTGACTTCAAAGCTCCTTGCATTTCATTAAGCTTAGACTCATAAATCGCCTTATCGTGCTCAAGACACTTCCACAAAAGTAGCTCGCTTGCACTTGTTTTTCTAATAGGCTTATTTAGTGCGTTATCAAGCCAAGCCATGCTTCTGTCCCTCTCGCTATTTAGCCTTTCGTTGACTACTGAATAGTCAATAGCCTCATCAAGAAGTCCTCTTTCCCCAATTTGAGCCGTGGCAGTTACAAGTCTATTTTCAAGACCCGTTGTCCCTGCTATGCTTTCAAATCTTGCCTTGCCACGACGAGGATTGATATATGCAATTACCTGCTTATTGTAGATAATTGAGAAGCAAAAGCCGTGGAAGGAGTCGGTTGCCACAAAGGACGCATTAGCAATATAGTTTAGCCAATCCTCAATCCTTAGGTTAGTCAAAACGTTAGGGTCCTCACGAAGTAGCTTCTCGGTTACACTCTTAGAGTGTGCATCGTTGTCCCTTAGTGCATCAATTGCAATTCTATATGGCAAGCCTAGTCTTTTCGCAGTCAGCTTAACCATTTCAATCTTGTCCTCGGTAGGGTCAAGAATGTAGGAGAAAACGTATTTTTCCCTCTCCTTAAGCTTGGAAAGGTCAGTTACCTCCTTGTAGGAATCCATATCGCAAAGGAACACAGGGTCAAGGACGTGAGTTGCCTCTGCACCAAACTCATTTTTGCACACGTCAACTCCACTTTTCTCTCTTACGGAGATTGCATCAAACTTGCTCAAATGATAGCTTACCCTTAGCCTTTTATCGTCAGGAAAATCGGTGTTATCCTTACCAAAGGAGGTAGCATAGGCAATTCTTTTGTGTCCCTGCTCAACAAAGTCAAGGAAGAAAAACTCTGGTCTGTTGTGCCTAATATTCCACCAATTCCAAAGCTGGTCAGAGCCAACTAAGAAGGTCTCGCAAGCACCATTAAAGCGCTTAAAGTCCTTTTCCCAAGTAATCTTACTGCAATCGTAAAAATGACGTGCAAACTCAAGGCCATAGGACTTTGCATCGGGTCGAATACCACCATGCTCTAACATAAGCACACGAAGTCCCTTTTTAGTAAGAGTTCTGTTCATAGCAAAGCTGGTTAGTGCACTACCATAGTTTTTACTATCCCACCAACCAACGTAGCCAACGTCATACTTAGGAGTTTTTTCGTAGGCTTGTGCAAAGGACAAGCCCTGATTGAATAGTCCAAAAAATCTATCCCTTAATGGATTTTTTCTGACAGGAGCTAAAAGCTGACCGTTTCTTGTCTTAGAAACCTCTTTGATTTTTTCCAAATCAACACCTTCAAAAAGGGTACATTCCTTTTTGATGGAATTGATAAGCTCCTTGCCCTTTTTATTGTTTACAAGCACAAGTCCTGTGCCACGTCCGTCTGTATATTCAGGCTTAATCTCCCCAATACCCCAGAAATCTCCAAGAGTAATGTCGCCCACACGATTGATTTGTGCGTAAGGACAAGAGGAGCAACAAGCTCTTACAATCAAGCCCGAGGAAAACGCCTTTAGGTATGGGTCGGAGAAAAAGTCCTTTTTGTACTCTGCCCCCTCGGTATACAAGGATACAGCAGTACCCCAGCCCCAAGTAGCCTTTTCTCTGAAGGACATTTCCTTAATAGGCATACCCTGTGCTCTTTCGCTTACATATCTTGAATAAACGCGTTGTGAGGGTGTACCATGACATACAATATCAACTGTATAAAGATTATCAAAATTCTTGCCTAAGTAATTATAAAGTCCTGCAATTTGACAGGGAGTGCCTGAAAAAAGAACGCTTTTGCCACTCTCAAGATACTTTTTAGCCTCCTTGTAGGATGTGCCAATATTACTTTGGACGTACTTAGAGCCACGCAAGAGCGCAAGCTCCCTTTCGTTTTTCGCAATGGTGTGATAAACGCTTAAAAAGTCATCACTGTATCTTGCGCCAAAAACTACTCCACCGTCTTTAAAAATTGCATTAGCAAGAAGAGAAAATACTCCACCCGAGGAGCTTTTTAGCCTGATGTCGTCCTTTGCCCATACTGCATAGGCAGAGGGAATCTTGTTTTTATCAAGAGGCTTAGTCACAGGGCACATTTTGAAGCAAGCACCACAGTCAACGCACCTTTCGTTGTCGATTGTGGGGTATAAAAAGCCCTGTTCATTCTCCTTCATTTCAATAGCATTGACAGGGCACTTATTTGCACAAGCACCACAGCCTGTGCAAAGTGTCTTTTCAATGTTAGTAATATTCTCCATAAAAAGAGTTATCCTTTCATCATTTTAGTAAGTGACTTATAGTAGGATTTGCCAGTCTTGTCCAAGCTCTTAACGTATGGCTTAAGTCCGTATCTGGCAATAGCTGTATCAAGCCTTGAGGCAATAGCGCTAATTGCCTCCTTTTCAATTTCGTCATTTTCCAAATCAACTGTAATAAACTCAAGTGCCCAGAAAAGTAGCTCCCTTGGGTATTTTTCAAGAAAGCCCTTTTCTTGCCAATGTGAGAAAATCTTATCTACAACGAGGGTATGTTGCTTTAGCTTCTTGACAGGGTCCTTTCTTAAAACCTGCATAGCAGAGTTATTTCTTACAAATCTGTAATTGTATAGCTTGTCCTCGATAAAGGAAAATTTGCTTGCGTGAGGATATAGGCAAATCAAAAATGCTTGGTCCTCACCAAGACGAAGCTCCTCGTCAAAGCAAGCTCCACTTTTATCTAAAAGAGCTTTAGAATATGCCTGATGCCAAATAAATGGCTTAGCGCTTGGCTCACAGAATAAAACGCTTGGAGTAAATTCATAATAGCGTCTTGTAGGCACAGAGAGTGCATAGTAGTGCCAAGCAGGTGCCTTTGGTTGCTTTGGTACAATTTCAGTACCGAAGTTAATAATGTCGCAAGGACCCTCCTCGCCCTCAATCCATACACGCTCGCAGGCGTTTTTGGCAAGGTAATCGTCAGGGTCAAGGAACATAATCCATCTACCTGTGGCAATTTTCAAGCCCTCATTTCTTGCAGAGGAAACGCCACCATTTTTCTTGTCGATTACTATAAATCTTTCGTCCTTTTTTTCGTATTCCCTTAAAATCTCCAAGGAGCTGTCTGTGCTACCATCGTTTACGCAAATAAACTCAACATCGTAAAGTGTTTGGTCAACACAGCTCTGTAATGCAAAGGGAAGATATTCTGCCACGTTATAAACGGGAATAATTACTGAAACCTTAGCTGGACCCTTCATCTTCTGCGAAGCCTCCTTTTTAGCTTTTGGAAAAACCTTTTGATAGTATAGCCTAAGCCGTTTTCCTTAAGACACTTAAGGCCTCTTTTAAAAAGGCTACCCTGCTTTTCGCCCTCATGAACATACACCTCGCCCTTTTTCTCGGCTTGGCGCATTTTATGATATTCCTGGTAGTCCTCAATAATAAAGTTGAGATTGTTCCACTTGTACCAAGGATATGCGTCCTTTACGCAAATGCCGTTTAGCATATCTCTTTTAAATTCCTCAGAGGCAACAGCCAAAAACTCAAGAGCCTTTTCCTCGGAAAGTCGCTCATAGTTCCAAATGTACGTGTTATATTTAAGTGCATTCTTAACCACATCAAGCTTAGCCTTAACTGTGGGGTGGGACTCCAAAAATGCTTCAATTTCTCTGTACTCGTCACAAACGCAGAACACCTTGCTAGCTGAATTAATAGAGGAGCTTTCATTGTCCTGTCTGTAATGTAGGAAGCATTCCTCAAGCAATTTAACTCTTTTCGCAAGTGCCCAAACCTTAAAGTTAAAGCTTGTGTCCTGGAAGGACGCACCTGGAGTTTCATTAAAGCGAATATTGTTCTCTCTTACAAAATCCTTTTTGTAAATAGCCGACCAAATAGTAGGCTTAATGTTAAAGAACTCAATCTGCTCACGAAGTGACTTAAAATCATCAGTTGGGCAGAAAACTCTTTTACACATAGCTCTTGATGCAATTGGGCTTGGAATATTCTTCTCCTGTGGTACAGAATAGTAAAAATAAAAGCCACTCTTACAAGCATCAAGGTCGTTTTCCTTAGCACAGTTATATAGCTTTTCAAACATATCAGGCTCAGCATAGTCGTCAGACTCAACGATACCAATGTACTCGCCACTTGCCATATCAAAGCCTCTGTTCATTGAGTTACCATAGCCACTATTCGCCTTGTGAATAGCCTTAACTCTTGGGTCACGAGCTACATATTCCTCGATAATATCGCCTGAAGAATCCTTGGAGCCGTCGTTTACGCAAATAATTTCAATGTCCTTAAGCGTTTGATTAACAACACTGTCAAGGCATTGACGTAAATACTTTTCCACATTGTAAATAGGAATTACAATACTTACCTTTGGTGTGTTTGCCATTTCGTTTCTCCTTAAAAAGTTTATTGAATAAATCTATTTCTCCCTAAAGATGCAGAGCATCTTAAATAAGTATAACACGAATAAATCTTATTGTCAACACGCATTATAATATATAATTTTACCAATAAAAGCCTCAATATCACTTTTAAAAAGTAAAAATATCACTGTGCGTAGCACAAGAAGTCCCAGTTGCGAAGCGATTTCACTCGACCTTGGTCGGATTTCATTACGTAGTGATTTCACTTTAAAAAGGGCAAGCCTTTTTCGGCTTGCCCTTTTATCTATATTTTCTTTAGCTTCATTTCAATAGTTTCGGGCTTTGACTCGTAAAGCTCGTCAGCCTTTTTCTCGGCATCGGGATTTAGAGGGCTGCCCATAATAAGCTCAATTTGCTCGTCCTCGGTAAACTTCTTATATCTTGCAAGGCTGGTAATTTCAAAAAGACACTCTTGACCCTGACATTTTACCAAAATAGTGTCCCCTGTGTCCATAAATCTGTATTTTTCGTTCTTGTAAATAAACTCAAGAGTACCATTATTTACAGCGTTTTCGTACTCCTCCTTTGTTGCCTCGTATTCAAAGGATTCGCTCAAATCAGTTTCAATTAAGGACTTGTCAACCTCGCCCTCGAAAACTCTTTCCTCCTTCGGAAATACGTAAGGAGTTTTACTGTCCTCGTCGCCAAAATGCCAATCAAAGGCGTACTCGGCATAGCTCATTCTTGAGGTTTTGCCATAAGCCTTAGCCATAACACCACCAAAGCCTCTTTGAGTAAAGGTAAGCATCTTACCATTGTTCAAAACAGGAGCACAACGAGGGTAATCCTGATGGTGCATGCCTGAAAACAAATAACCATTTGCACGAATATCCTCAATTACTGCCTCAGTAGCACTATCGCTATGGTCCATTTCCTCAATTAGCTCATTATCATACCAGGTCCAGCCGATTACTTTATACTTCATTCTATAATCTCCAATCTTAGCTTATACACTACCTTGTATTCCTCGTTTACCTCTTCAAAATCCACGTAGTGCTTAACTACTAAACATTCCTGTCTGTCCTCGTCACAAAGCAAGGTTAAATGGTCGCCTATATCTAAAAAATCATACACAGGGTTGGGGAAAATTACAATTTTTCCTGTTTTTTCAGCCTCTTCAAATTGCTCCCTTGTTACTTTAATTTCGTATTTTTCCCAAAGGTCGCACACATTTTCCTTCTTGTCAACTACGTCTATGCACCTGTCCCCCTCAGGAAAGACAAAGCCCTTATCCTCTGGGTCCATTTCCCAATCGTAAGCATAGTCCACGTAGGTCCCGTCTCTTCTTGCTAAGCTCATTGTGTCCCCAAAGCCACGTTGACTTAAAAGAATTCTCTCGCCTGTATTTAAAACAGGTGCACAATAGGGGTGGTTTTCGTGGTGCATGCCTGTGAAAACATAGTTATGCTTTCTTATGTCCTCAACTATTGCATATTCCTTAGCTAAGCTATATTCCCCCTCTGGAATTGCTTCATTTTCGTAGTTAGTCCAGCCTATTACTCGGTATTTCATTTCTTTTCTTCAAGAATTAGCTTTACTGTGGAAATAAATATTTCGTTTTCACGAGAAAGATTTTCGTGTCTTTCCACTCTTGTATATTTGGCAATATGGTATTTTGCTACCCTGTCCCCACATTTCATAGTCAAGTCGTCCCCACCTGACATATAGCGATACTTATGCTCGTTAGGAAATTCAAGCGTAAGAGTGCTTTGAGCAGTATTGAATTGCTCCTCGGTAGCCTCAAATTCAAACTCCTCGTTCAAATCTGTTTCAGGCTCAAAGACCTCCTTGATTTCTCTTTCCTCCCCAGGCATTTTTAGCTCCTCGTCAGAATAGCCCCAGTTAAATGCGTAATCAACGTAGCCACCCGAGGTAAATACGTCGTGACCTCTTGCCATAATCTTGCCAAAGCCTCGCTCTGAAAAGACCCTCTTTTTTCCATCATTTAAAACAGGCACGCAATACTTACATCCCTGATGGTGCATACCTGTAAACATATAGCCGTTTTCCTTAATATCGTCAACTATCGCTTCCATTTCTGCATAGGTAATTCCATCGTTTTCAAAGCGTGAGTCACCATAATGGGTCCAGCCTACTACTCTTACCTTCATTTCAAATCTCCTTTTGCTTTAATACAACCGTTACAGTTATCTCAGGTACACCCTTTGGGTCCTGAAGGTTGTAATAATGCTCGTCTCTTTTGTATTCTTCAACAAGGAAGTGCACTTCCTCCTCGTCACATTTAAGAATTAGGGTATCTCCCACGTCTAAATATCTTAAGCTATGCCTGTGAGGAAAAACTAACTTACCCGTGTCCATAGCTTCCTTAAGCTGTTCCTTGGTAGCCTTAAAAATAAATTCCTCTTGCAAATTGCTTTCGACCAAGCCCTCAATATCACTCTTAAAATAAAGGTCTCTGTCGTCGTCCTCAGCCATCTTACGCTCGTCTAAGCCCCAATAAGCAAAATCGTAGCTACAATATCCATAATAGCTATAATCTCCGTGTGCTCTTGCCATAAGACGACCAAAGGCTCTTTGAGTAAAGTGCCTCATTTTGCCATCGTTCAAAACAGGAGCCCCACAATCAGACCCTTGATGGTTGTGTCCTGAAAACTCGTAGCCGTGCTCCTTTATGTCGTCAATTATAGCTTCCATTCCTGCCTCGCTACAATAAACCGATTCAAACTCCTCGTTATCGTAGAAGGTCCAGCCAATTACCTTATATTTCATCTCAATCCCCAAATCTTATCTAAGCACAAGACCTTGCAAAAATGCAAGGTCTTTTGTCTTATATTATTTCACAGGTCTTTTTTAGTGATTTATTAGTTTTCTTGCTTATAAAGCTGTGCAATAAATTCTGCAGTTTTTTCTACGCCAAGGTCGGTAGAATTGAGCATAACTGTGTAGTTTTCTCTTGCGCCCCAATCTCTGCCTGTGTAGTATTTGTAATTTATGCTACGCTTTTTATCTGTTTCATAAATAAGCTTTTCAGCTTCCTTTTCTGAAACACCCTTAAAGCTTGTTGTTCTTCTTACCTTAGCCTTGTGGGAAGCATAAATGAACACATTTAGTGGGTCCATTTCCCTCAAGATATAGTCAGCACTTCTACCAACGATTACGCAAGGACCCTTTTCGGCAAGCTCCTTAATAACCTTAGTTTGAATTGCAAAAATCTTGTCCTCAATAGACTCGCCATTTGCACCTCTGCCTACAAAGGAGTACGCAAAAATGGACTTTGAGGGTGCGTATTCAGAAACTCTTTTAATGAAGTCATCAACAAAGCCAGACTCCTCGGCAATTTTTTCAATAATGTCCTTGTCGTAATATGGAATGCCAAGCTTTTTAGCAACTAACATACCTATGTACTTACCACCACTACCAAATTCACGGCTTATTGTAATTATCTTGTTAGCCATAATATTCTCCTCCAAAAAATCGGTACTAAAGTGTCCCTTTGGGACTCCTTGCAATTTTATTTTATCATATTTGATCCCACATGTCAATAATTTTAATTTAACCAAGATATTGAACTATTTAAAAATATGTGCTAAAATATGCTTAGATAGGAAGTGATGCCATGAAAATAACAAGCAAGCAGAAAAAACGCGTAACCTCAAAAATCGTTGAATATTTGGTTAATGTAGAATCAGCTACAAGGACCGAGGTAATCGAGGGTGCTATTCGACTAATGGGCTTGAAGCCTACCGAGCTATGCAATCTCAATCCAAAAAGCAAGTATTGTCTGTTAAAAAGCTATGCAGGTACTGCCTTAAACGACCTGCTTATCAAAAAGGATATTAAGCTGACTGGGGAAAAATACTCCCTCGCAAGAGAGGAATTTATTATAGTCCGTGAGGACTTAATTCGCACAGAGCTTGAGTCTTATCTTGAAAAGGGCGAGTATTCCAAGGAGGAAATTTATTCTTACTTAGAAGCATTCTTTGGCACAGACGCAACTGCCTCAAGTCGTGATGACTATTCCCTTCGCTCAATTGCAGGCAATATACTTTTTGATATGGTAGATAAAAAAGAGGCAGAGCTTATAAAGGGGAAATACACCAAAAAGCAACAGTTAGACCAAATTTTAGATACTCCCCTGCCCGAAAAGGACTTTAAGCCTAAGTTTTTCAAAACACTTTGGCTAAGAGGTGGTAGCTTTTTTGAGTCCTTTGTCGCCAATCTGCTTGAAAAATATTACTCCTTAGCAGGCAAAATGGTAGTTTACTGCGAGGTGTCAGGTGGCAGTGATGATGGTGGCATTGATGTGGTGCTTGAAATCGTTGACTACTTAGGCTTTACCGAAAAAATCAAGGTGCAAACCAAAAACCGAGACACTGCACAGGTAAACGAAAAGGAGGTCCGTGAGTTTTATGGTGCTATGATAGCACAAAGAGGCTCTCGTGGTATCTACGTAACTACTACTCGCTTCCATGCAAGCGCACAGGATTTTATTGAGTCCGTTGACGACTTAGTGGGTATTGATGGAGATAAGCTTTTTGAGCTTGTTAAAAGAACTCAATACGGAATTGTAAAAACGTCACAGGGCTATATCCTTGACAAGGAAATTTTTGATTAGAGTTTTTGACTAAAGGAGAGAAAAATGCTTCACAACAAGCTTAAAAGCATATTCTATAACGCAGTACATAAAAGATGCGAGCCAAAAAAATACCTTTACTATTTTACCCAAAATGACTTTGACGGACTTCATAGCAAGCCTATTACAATCAAGTCCTCCAAGGGACACAAGCTCAAAGGCTATCTTTACCACTACGATATGGAAAACCTAAAGGACGACAGAGTTATTATATTTGAGCATGGTATGTGGTCAGGTCACATTTCTTATATGAGGGAAATTGAGCTTCTTTGTCGCCACGGCTACGTTGTTTTAGGCTACGACCACACAGGTTGCTTTGAGTCCGAGGGCGAAGAAACCTATGGATTTTTGCAATCATTACTTGACTTAAACGACGTAATTGAGCACTTTAAGTCAAATGAAGAATTAAAGGATTTAAAAATCTATGTTGTAGGACATAGCTGGGGTGGCTTTTCTGCAATGAATATTTCACAGCTAAAAAAAATCGAGGGCTTTGTTGCAATATCAGGCTTTACCTCAGTAAAGGACATCATCAACCAAAATGTGCCCTTTTTCCTTCCCTACTCAAGAAAAAAGCTACTTGAATACGAGGGACAGGGTAGTAAATATGCAAGCGTTAGTGGTGTAAGGCTTAAGGACCATGACACAAGAGCGCTCTTTATTCACTCACGTGACGACAAAATTGTAAAATACAAAAAGCACCACAAAAAATTACATAAGGCACTTGAAAATTGCTCCGACGTAACCTTTTTAGTCTTAGATGGCAAGGGTCACAATCCAACCTACTCCGACGAGGCAGTTAAGCTAAAGGACCAAATGCAAGCTGACCTTACAAAGGCACTCAAGGAGGGCAAGCTATCAACCGACGAGGAATGTCAAGCCTTTGTACAAAAATACGATTGGAACAAAATCACCGAGCAGGACAAGGACGTTTGGGACATAATTATTCACTTTTTAAAGGACTAAGGAATACAGTAAAATGAAATCACACTTGCGTGTATTACGAGGTATACCTTGTGTAATAAAATCACGCAACACACAACTAAAAAGAAAATTCCAAAACGGAATTTTCTTTTTTATTTAAGTTCAGACTTAAGTCCGCTAAATTTGCCTTTGGCAAGCTAAATTGACCCACTATCAGCTAATAGGCAAATTTAATTTAGCTGTGAAGCAATTTCGTTAATGCGAAAGCACGAGCATTAATTTCGCTATTGTGAAGCAATAATTTTGCTTAAAAAAACAGACACTCCTGTGTCTGTTTTTCGTTTTTATAGTAGATTCTTCCTTAGCTCGCTACCACTTAGTGGGCTTAGGTATGCAGGGGGTACGTCGAAAACTGTTTTACAGCCACCTTGTCCCTCCTTGCTCATTCTGTAAGTAGCTCTTGCATAGGCTACTATTACAGATGCAGTAAACTCAGGGTTGGAATCAAGCCTTAGCTTGTACTCAATTATGTGAGTGTTTTCTCTGTCCTTGCCTGTCTTACCTGAACGAATTACAACGCCACCGTGAGGAATACCACCGTGATAGCGGTCAAGCTCCTCTTTTGTAATAAAATGAACGGTTGTATCATAATCTGCAAAGTAGTTTGGCATTGTCTTAATTTCGTTTTCTATTTTTTGTAGGTCAGCTCCCTCCTTTGCCACAACAAAGCACTCTCTTGTGTGCTTTTCTCTTGTAGAAAGGGTTGGATTTTCTCCACGTCTTACTCTTTCAAGGGCATCTTCCACAGGAATTGTGTATTGCTTTGCATCAAGCACGCCCTCAATTCTTCTTATAGCATCGGAGTGACCCTGAGAAACTCCCTTACCCCAAAAGGTATAGTCACAGCCATCAACCAAAATACTGCCTGCCATAAGTCTGTTAAGTGAAAACATACCAGGGTCCCAGCCTACCGAAATCATACCAACAGTGCCTGCTTTTTTAGACACTCTGTCCACGTTTTCGAAATGCTCAGGGATTTTTGCGTGGGTATCAAAGCTATCAATAACATTAAAATGCTCTGCTAAATATGGTGTCTGCACAGGTAGGTCCTTAGCGCTACCACCACACAAAATCATAACATCAATTTTGCCCTTAAAGGAAAGAACCTCATCTGCGTGATAAACGGGTACAGCCTCGTTTATTAGCTTAACGCTTGAGGGGTCACGTCTTGTAAAGACTGCTACGAGCTCCATATCAGGATTTTGAGCAATTGCACACTCCACTCCCCTACCAAGATTTCCGTAGCCAAATATTCCAATTCTAATCAATTTAATTCACCTCTTTTTCAAGATGATATCATTTTATCACAACTTATCTATCAATGCAATATTTTTTTATAGGATAACATATAAATTTTTTAAATGAAAATTTTTCGTTTCTTTTTTTCTATGATATTGACATTATACACAAGATATAGTATAATATTCTTCCAGAGTAGCCCTTATATTGATAAAGGGTAATACTATCTTTAAAACAAAAAGGAGAAAATTTATGAGAGCAGAATGGTATGATTTTACCTCTGGTGCTTGGGAAGAAGAAATCAACGTGCGTGACTTCATTCAAAACAACTTCACCCCATACCTTGGTAATGGTGACTTTCTTTGTGGACCAACTCAAAACACTCTTGACCTTTGGGACACAATCAAGGAGCTTAAGAAAAAAGAAATTGCAGCTGGTGGCGTTCTTGACATGGACACCCGTGTTGTTTCCACAATCACCTCTCACGATGCCGCATATATAGACAAGGACAAGGAGCAAATTGTAGGCTTGCAAACTGACAAGCCACTTAAAAGAGCTCTTCAGCCCTATGGTGGTATTCGTATGGCAGAAAAGGCTTGTCGTGAAAACGGCTACGAGGTTGACCCTGAGGTTTTACAAATCTACACCGAGCACAGAAAAACCCACAACGCAGGCGTGTTTGACGTTTACACTCCAGAAATGAGAAAATGTCGTTCAAACCACATTATCACAGGACTTCCCGACGCTTATGGTCGTGGTAGAATAATCGGAGACTATCGTCGTGTTGCCCTTTATGGCGTTGACCGTCTAATCGAGGATAAGCAAAACACAAAGGACGGCACAAAAATCACAATGTATGCCGATGTTATAAGAGATAGAGAGGAAATTGCTGAGCAAATTCGTGCCCTCTATATGCTTAAGTCTATGGCTCAAAAGTATGGCTGTGATATTTCAAAGCCAGCTAAGACTCTTAAGGAGGCAACTCAAGCCCTTTACTTTGCATATCTTGGCGCAGTTAAGGAGCAAAACGGTGCAGCAATGAGCCTTGGTAGGACCTCTACCTTCCTTGACATTTACGCAGAAAGAGACATCAGAAATGGTGTAATTACCGAAAGCGAGGCACAGGAGATAATAGACCACTTCATTATGAAGCTTCGTCTTGTTTGCTTTGCAAGAACTCCTGAATATAACGCTCTCTTTGCAGGGGACCCTACTTGGGTTACTGAATCTGTTGGTGGCATGAGCACAGATGGACGTCCACTTGTTACAAAGATGTCCTTCCGTTACTTAAATACCCTTAACAATTTAGGCGCAGCACCAGAGCCAAACCTGACTGTTTTGTGGAGCGAGAAGCTACCAGAGGAATTTAAGAAATTCTGTGCAGATATTTCTATTAAGCACCACGCAATTCAGTACGAAAACGACGATTTAATGCGTCCACTTCACGGAGACGATTATGCTATTGCCTGCTGTGTTTCCTCTATGAGAATAGGTAAGGAAATGCAATTCTTCGGTGCAAGAGCTAACCTTGCTAAGTGCTTGCTTTACGCAATCAATGGTGGTGTTGACGAAATTTCTGGAGAGCAGGTTGGTCCTGACTATCGTGCAGTAACAGGCGATTATCTTGACTTTGACGATGTAATGACCAAGTACAAGGCTATGATGAAATGGCTTGCTCAGGTTTATGTAAACGCACTTAATATAATCCACTATATGCACGACAAGTACTCCTATGAAAGACTTCAAATGGCACTCCACGATAAGCACGTGAGACGTTGGTTCGCAACAGGTATTGCAGGCTTCTCTGTTGTTGCCGACTCCTTGTCTGCTATTAAGTATGCTAAGGTTAAGGTTATTCGTGACGAGCGTGGCATTGTTACCGATTACGAAATTGAGGGCGACTTCCCTAAGTATGGTAATGACGATGACAGAGTTGACGAAATTGCAAAGGACGTACTTCATACCTTTATTAAATATCTACGTCAAAATCACGCATATCGTGAGGGTATAATCACTACCTCAATTTTGACAATTACCTCAAATGTTTCCTATGGTAAAAACACAGGCTCAACCCCCGACGGAAGAAAGCGTGGCGAGGCATTCGCTCCTGGTGCAAACCCAATGCACGGACGTGATTGCTGTGGTGCTGTTGCTTCTCTTGCCTCCGTTGCTAAAATTCCATTTATGGATTCTCAGGACGGCATTTCTAACACCTTTACCATCGTACCAAATGCCCTTGGCAAAACCAACGAGGAAAGAGTTAATAACCTTGTTGCCTTGCTCGATGGCTACACAAGTAAGGGTGGCTACCATTTGAACGTAAACGTATTTGATAAGGACCTGCTTTTAGAGGCACAAAAGCACCCTGAGCTATACCCTCAGCTTACAATTCGTGTGTCAGGCTATGCAGTTAACTTTATAAAGCTAACCAAGGAGCAACAGGACGAGGTTATTTCAAGAACCTTCCACTCCTCAATCAACTAATGACGGGTAAAATTCATTCAATCGAAACCTTTGGCACAGTTGATGGTCCTGGAGTTAGATTTGTAGTCTTTTTTCAAGGCTGTACTATGGGCTGTAAATACTGTCACAATCCTGATACTTGGGATATTTCAAGTGGACAGGAATACACCCCACAATCGCTTATTGATAAAATGACGAGGAATCTGCCCTTTTACAAAACAGGTGGCATTACTGCCACAGGTGGTGAGCCTCTTTTACAAATTGATTTTCTAATTGAGCTTTTTTCACTTGCTAAAGGAAAGGGTATTCACACCTGTCTTGACACCTCAGGGCTTACCTTTAATAAGGATAACACCGAGAAAATTGACATTCTTCTTTCTCTTTGTGACCTTGTAATGCTTGACATTAAGCATATCGACGATAATGAACACAGGTGCTTAACCAAAAAAGGAAACAAGAATATTCTTGACTTTGCAAGGTACGTTTCAGAAAAGGGCGTGTTACTTCGAATCAGACACGTTTTGATTCCTGAAATAACAGACAAAACAGAGTATCTTTCAAGACTGGGCGAGTTTATTTCCACCCTTGACACCCTTGAAAAAATAGAGGTTTTACCTCTGCACCACTTAGGCAAGACAAAGTACGAAAAGCTGGGCATTCCCTATCCAATGAAGGACTACCCAACCCCCTCTCCCGACCAAGTGTCAAACACTTCAAAAATCCTAAATAGCTATATAAAAAAAGAGTAGATTTTTTTAATCTACTCTTTTTTTATGAAGCTTAAGCTTCATTTCAAGTGCGTAGCACATTTCATTCCTCATCGTAAGGCATAGGGGTCCTCAAAAAGTCGCAGACTTTTTGGGGTTCACGCAGTGTACGATTTCATTCGACCTTAGTCGGATTTCATTGCGTAGCGATTTCATTAACGTTGCAACGCAACACCCCTCTCTGTATCTACTGATAGATACCAAATGATAGATAAGAAGTGATATATAACAAGCGACCTTATCATTTCATCACGTAGTGATTTCATTGTACGTAGTACGATTTCATTCGCCTCGGCGAATTTCAAGCACGACATAGTCGTGCATTTCAAGATAGCCTTGGCTATCATTTCAAGTGCGTAGCACATTTCATTCCTCACTGCATCGCAATTTCATTGCGGAGCCTCTCTTGCCTCCACTTGTCAGTGGCACCCTTTAGGGCGTACCTTGTGTAGAGGTGTCACGGCTTGTCGTGACGGAGGGGTAGTCCCAACCCTTGCAAAGGAAGGATTTCATTGTACGCAGTACGATTTCATTCGACCTTGGTCGGATTTCATTAAAGTACGCCTCTTACGAGGCTACACCTCCTCCACCGCTAAAGTTAGTTTGCACTTTCTTCTTACTTGGTGGTCGCGGTCCCCCTCCGCCCTCAAGGGGAAGGCTTTAAAATTTCATTGCGTAGCTTTAGATACGCACTATATGGCACGTTTGCGTAGCCTAAATCTACGCCCTCCTTCATGCTTCCGTGAAAGTCACTACCACCGCTTTTAATAAGTCCGTGCTTGTCGGCAAGCTGACACAAATATTCAACCTGCTCGGGTGTGAAAAGTCCATAGTAACACTCAATTCCACAAAGACCCTTTTCCTTAGCAAGTGGCAAAAGCTCCTCTACCTCGTCACTTTCAAGGCTAAGTAACGGGTGAGCCAAAACAGGCAATGCCCCTATGCTCCTTACCCACTCAATTGTATCAAGCAACCCAGGTCTTGGGCATGATACGTAAAAGCCGTTTCCTTCCTTTAATAAGGTAGCAAACGCCTCGTTTGAGTCCTTAACATAGCCCTTTTTCACAAGCTCCTTTGAAAAATGGGCACGATTTATGCTCTTGTATTCCTTTTTCATTCCCTCAAAATCAATTTCGTAGCCACCCTTAATAAGTGCCTTAGCCAACTGCTCGTTGCTTTGGCTCTTTAGCCTTTTTCGTTCCTTAAAAAACTCTTTCATTTCCTCTCTTGCACCCTCATCAATAAACAAGGCTAAAAGATGGGTTTCCTTGCCCTTGTATTCAGTTGTTAGCTCGCTTCCAACAACTGCCTCAATGCCGATTTCCTTTGCATATTTTTCAAGCTCGTCAGCTCCGTCAACGCAGTTGTGGTCAGTTAGGGCAATAGCCAAAAGCCCCTTTTCCTTTGCATATTCAAGTAGCTCCCTTGGTGTATATGTGCCATCGGAATAAACCGAATGATTATGTAAATCGCAATATTTCATTTGTCACACCTCATTTCCTTAAACAAGTTTAACACAGATTTTTTCACTTTTCAATTATTACCTATTCAAAACCTAATATTTTTATGGTACAATATATATAATGAAGCTTTTTTTCACAAAGGAGAATTAAAATGGACTTTAACGGCTTTCAAAAATTAACTCTTTTGGACTATCCAGAAAAGGTTGCCTGCACCTTGTTTTTAGCAGGCTGTAATTTTCGTTGTCCCTTTTGCCATAACGCATTTTTAGTAACTGATATAGATAACTCCATAACCTTTTCCGAGGAGGAAATTTTATCCTACCTAAAAAAAAGAAAGGGAATTTTAGAGGGTGTTTGCATAACAGGTGGAGAGCCACTTCTTCGCCCCGACCTTGAGGAATTTATTAAAAAGGTAAAGGAAATAGGACTTTGTGTCAAGCTTGACACAAACGGCACCGACCCCGAAAGGCTACTCTCTCTTATTGATTCTGGTCTTTTGGACTACGTTGCAATGGACATAAAATCCAGCCCTGAAAATTATGGCAGAGTTGCTGGCGTTTCTGATTTGGACATTTTGCCCATACAAAAAAGTGTGGAAATTTTAAAGCGTGGAAAAATCCCTTACGAGTTTAGAACAACAATTGTAAAGGAGCTTCACACCCTTGAGGATATGGAAAAAATCGGTGCTTGGATAAAGGGTGCCGAGCGATATTTTCTTCAAAATTTTGTTGACTCTGGCAACCTGATACAGAGTAATTTGCACGAACATGACAAAGAAGCCTTAGAAAAAATGCTAAAAATTGTACGCAAATTTGTGCCAAATGCCGAAATTCGCGGAATTTGACAAAAACACAAGATATTGTGAAATTTTCTATTGACAAACCACAAGATATATGATAGAATAATCTCGCACCCACAAAATATAGCCTACTCGACCCATAAGCTCAGTAGGCTATATTTTAGCGATAGCATAAAAAAATTAAAAATATACAAAAATCAAAAGGAGAAAAAACTATGTACAACGTTATTAAGCGTGACGGCAAGATTGTTGATTTTAACATTAGGAAAATCAGCGATGCTATTGCACAGGCATTTGACGCTTGCCAAAAGCAGTACAATCAGGACGTTATTGACTTCCTCGCACTTAAGGTTACTGCAGACTTCGAGCCAAAAATTGAAAACGGAAAGGTTTCCGTTGAGCACATTCAGGACAGTGTTGAGTCCGTGCTTATCAAGGCTGGCTACGACGATGTTTCAAAGGCGTACATCATTTATCGTCGTCAAAGAGAAAAAATTCGTAACATCAACGCAACAATGGTTGACTATAAGGCAATTATTGATAACTACCTAAACATCAACGACTGGAGAGTTAAGGAAAACTCCACAGTTACCTACTCTGTTGGTGGTCTTATTCTTTCAAACTCTGGCGCAGTTACAGCTAACTACTGGCTATCTGAGGTTTATGATGATGAAATCGCAGCCGCACACAGAAACGCAGATATTCACATTCACGACCTTTCAATGCTTACAGGCTACTGTGCAGGCTGGTCACTAAAGCAGCTCATTCAAGAGGGTCTTGGTGGCGTAACAGGTAAAATTACCTCTGCTCCTGCATCACACCTATCCACCCTTTGCAACCAAATGGTAAACTTCCTTGGCATTATGCAAAACGAGTGGGCAGGCGCGCAAGCCTTCTCCTCATTTGACACCTATCTTGCACCATTCGTAAAGGTTGACAACCTAACCTATAAAGAGGTTAAGCAATGCATTCAATCCTTTATTTATGGCGTAAATACACCTTCTCGTTGGGGTACACAATCTCCATTTACAAACATCACTCTTGACTGGACAGTTCCAAATGACTTAGCTGAGCTTAACTGTATCGTTGGTGGTAAGGAGCTTGACTTCAAGTACAAGGATTGTAAGAAGGAAATGGATATGATAAACAAGGCGTTTATCGAGATTATGATTGAGGGCGACGCAAACGGCCGTGGCTTCCAATACCCAATCCCAACCTATTCAATCACACGTGACTTCGACTGGAGCGAAACTGAAAACAATAAGCTTCTATTCGAAATGACTGCAAAATACGGAACACCTTACTTCTCCAACTATATTAACAGTGATATGGAGCCAAGCGACGTTCGTTCCATGTGCTGTCGTCTAAGACTTGACCTTCGTGAGCTAAGAAAGAAGTCTGGTGGCTTCTTCGGTAGTGGTGAGTCCACAGGCTCAGTTGGTGTTGTAACAATCAATATGCCAAGAATCGCTTACCTTGCAGAAAACGAGGCTGACTTCTATGCTCGTCTTGACAGACTTATGGACATCTCTGCTCGTTCACTTAAGGTTAAGAGAACAGTTATTACAAGACTTCTTGATAATGGCTTGTACCCATACACAAAGAGATACTTAGGTACCTTTAACAACCACTTCTCAACAATCGGTCTTGTTGGTATGAACGAGGCTTGTCTAAACGCAAGCTGGATTAAGAAGGACCTTACCGAAGAGGAAGCACAAAAGTTCACAAAGGACGTGCTCAACCATATGAGAGAGCGCCTTTCTGACTACCAAGAAAAGTATGGCGACCTTTACAACCTTGAGGCTACTCCTGCTGAATCTACCTCCTTCCGTCTTGCTAAGCACGACATTAAGCATTACCCAGACATTATTACAGCTGCTAAGGACGACCAATCAAAGACTCCTTACTATACAAACAGCTCACACTTGCCTGTTGGCTACACAGAGGACATCTTTACAGCTCTTGATATTCAGGACGAGCTTCAGACCCTTTACACCTCAGGTACAGTATTCCACGCATTCTTAGGCGAGAAATTGCCTGACTGGAAGGCTGCTGCTAACCTTGTAAGAAAGATTGCAGAAAATTACAGACTTCCTTACTATACAATGTCCCCAACCTACTCCGTATGTAAGACTCACGGCTACATTTCTGGCGAGCATTACAGATGCCCAGAGTGTAACTCTGTAACAGAGGTTTATAGCCGTATCACAGGCTACTATCGTCCTGTTCAAAACTGGAACGATGGTAAGGCTCAGGAGTACAAGGACAGAAAGGTTTACAACATTGAAAACTCCAAGCTTACAAGAAATGGTAAGCCAGAGGAAAAGAAGGCTGAGGTCTGTGCTTGCTGTGAGCCTGCTACTGAAAATGTAGTTTACCTCTTTACAACAGCTACATGTCCAAACTGTAAGATTGCTTGCTCCTTGCTTGATAAGGCAGGCATCAAATATGAAAAGCTTCTTGCAAACGAGCATCAAGACTTAGTTTCTGAGTTCGGCATTAAGCAAGCACCAACCCTTGTTGTAGTTGAAAACGGCAATGTAACAAAGGCAACAGGCGTTTCTGATATCAAGAAATATATCGGTGCATAATTATGTATGATATTATAGTTGTCGGCGGTGGTCCAGCAGGGCTTACCGCCGCCCTATATGCACGTAGGGCTAATAAAACAGTTTTGATTATCGAAAAGGAAACCTTTGGTGGTCAAATCACTCACTCCCCTGCTGTTGAAAATATTCCTGGCTTCGTAAAGCTTTCTGGCAACGAATTTGCAGAAAAAATGGTTGAACAGGTTATGGAGCAGGGCGCTGACGTCGAAATTGATGAGGTTACTGAGATAATAAACGGAGATATTAAAACAGTAGTTTGCGAATGTGGAAAATACGAATGTAAATCCGTAATTATTGCAACAGGTGCAAAGCATAGACTTTTAGGGCTTGACCGAGAGGTCGACTTTATCGGTAATGGTATTTCCTTCTGTGCCGTTTGTGATGGTGCATTTTACGAGGGTAAAACAGTAGCCGTTATCGGTGGTGGTAACTCTGCACTTCAAGAGGCACTTATGCTTTCCGACCTTTGTAAAAAGGTTTTCGTTGTTCAAAACCTCGATACACTAACAGGCGAAAAGAAGCTCCAAGAGCTTATTTATAAGCGTGAAAACATTGAGGTTATCACAGGCACACTTGTTAAGGAGCTAAAGGGCGAGAGCGACCTTTCCTCAATCGTGCTTGAAAATAATAAGGGCGAAAAATCTGAGCTTAAAATCGACGGAATGTTCGTTGCAATCGGTCTTATTCCACAAAACGATTTTGTAAAAAATCTAATCCCACTTAATAGCTACGGCTACGCCTTAGCTGACGAAAGCTGTGAAATAAACGTAGATGGCATTTACGTAGCTGGCGACTGCCGTCAAAAGAAAATCCGCCAAGTCGTTACCGCCTGCGCCGACGGCGCCACCGCCTCCCTCAAGGCATGCGACTACGTGGACTCACTTAAATAAACAAAAAATATCCCCCACGTAAAACGTGGGGTATTTCATTTTCGGGTATAACCCTAATACTACAGGCTACGCACAAGTGCGTCAAAAAAGGACCTGCCAGTCACGCATGCTCTACTTGCTACCCATTAAATGGGTCACGTGGGTCTGGTAAGC
>JAFUNF010000018.1 GCA_017473085.1 Clostridia bacterium | reverse complement strand
TTTTGCAATATTTTTTTCGACAGATTTATCACCTGTCTTTTTTGTCATACCTATTTTTACAAAAAAGTACACCTATCATCGTTTTAACTCAATGATAGGTGCTTTTTCTATTTTCGCTCGTTTCTTAACTTAATGGTATTGATAATTTTCTCTGTCTTTTTTTGTCGCTGGTATCATTTAAACATTTGTACTGCCGACAAAATGAGCAAAAACAGAAAATTCGATGGCAAAAAAAACGAAATCCAAGAGAAAAAACTGAACTGCCTCTGAGAACTTGGCAAAAAAGTTCAAGAAATAAGAACATTTCGAAAAATAGCTTAAACATTGTAGACAACCGAAAATTTGTGTGCTAAAATTAAGCTGTAATAGTATAATATGTGATTAGATAGCACCCGAAAAATACGGCAAAGGACGTCAATTTGACGACAAAATCGAAGAAATGCTTAGTTGCAAAAAAATGAACTTTTTGTCCCTTGATGTTCGAAAATGCTGAATACTCTGGGAAGGATGCTCTTTAGCTCTTGCGAAAGACGGTCCAGAAGGAAGCTAAAGTCAGAAGTGGGGAAATAAGAGAATTAAACGCTTAAGGGAAGTAGGCGAGAAGGGAGGCACTAAAAATGGATATAAAAGCCTTTATTAAGAACGCAAACGAAGAATATGTTAAAATAAAGAATGACATTGAAAAGGAAAGGGCGACCTTGAACGAGGCTCTTGAGCAGGCGCAAAAAGCTTTGAATGGAGAAAGGGAGCGCTTTAAGAAAGAGGAAGAGGAGCTTCTTGGTATTTTAGATGCTACTAAAAAAGAAAGAATTGGCGAAATAGAAAGAGTGGCTATTGAGAAAATGGACATTCTTAAGGCTGAAAAGGAAAAGATAATAAGAGAAGAAGCCTCTCGCAGACAAAATGTGGAGAATGCTTATAAGGAACGCTTTGAGAGTCTTGAAAGGGAGCATAGCGATAGGCTTGAGGAAAAAAAGAGAAGATACGAAAAGCGTAAGGAGCTTGCTAATCGTGAGTTTGAGGAATTAAGGCTCAATCTTGAAAGCTCCTCTGCTGTTCACGGAGATATGGAGGCTATGCTTGCGAATCGCCAAAATCGTGAGCTACTTGAAAAGATTGATGAAATCGAGGACAGAAATGTTACTCTGCGTGCCTCAATTCACCAGGAGCTTGAGGAATATAGCGAAAAGCTAATTGAATATTTGAAGCTCAGAGATTTTACATTTGAGCCACCATCTAAAAAGGACCTTTTGGAAAGGGCTAAGAGCTATTACGATAGCTTGGACGAGTTAAATTCTCTTCAATCTAAGCTTCAGAAGGCGCAGGGCTGTGATGCTCTTGTTGAGTATAACAGGGTCAAGCTTGACGAGGCAAAAAAGGAGCTTGAAAAGAATCTTAACGAGATTGACGAGTGGTATGTTGCCGAGCTTGAAGGTGAAAATCGAAATTATATAAGCGAAAAAAATATCCTTGAAAGACAAAAGGGTAACTCTGATGTTGAAAAGCCTGAGCTTGTTGAAAGAATTGAACAGATTGACAAGGAGCTTAAGGAAATAGAGGACGCTCTCGTTATCGAAAGCGGGAAAATAATGGAGGATCTATCCAGAAGCGAGGGTGCCAAAACCAGAATGTTTAACATGGTTAAGGCTGATGAGCTACGAAAGCAACAGGAGCTTCTGAGTCAGGCAAGAGAAAAGCTTGAGGGCTTTGTTAAGAGTCAGGATAAAAGGCTTGAGGACTTTTTAAATAAGGTAAAAAGGGAGCTTCAGGACCTTGTTGGCGGTGGCAGAGATTTCTCCGTTGGTCAAATAAGAGACGGCAAGGTAAGAAGCACTCTGCCTAAGACGATTACAATAGGTGGCTGTGGCACTACTCTTGCAGAATGTGAGCTTTTAGAAAGGCTTTACGGCAAGGGAAGTCTTGAGCTACCTGCTACCATAAGCATTGATGTGTTAAGTGGCGAGCCACTTATTTTCACCTCGGACAATGACGAATATCTTGATAGAATTATGGGTGGTATCACTCTTAAATTCTTAGAGGAGTTTCCACAAGGAAGCTTGGGCGTAAGAATAATCTCGGACAAAAGAGAAATATTCGAAAGCGTTTCACAGGGAATAGACAAGAGTGGCTCTGTTATGTCAAAAGATCCTGTGCCTGCCCTTTTCTATGCCGATGCCGAGGCTAATAGAATTA
The DNA here is from genome assembly GCA_017473085.1 of Clostridia bacterium. GTDB lineage: Bacteria > Bacillota > Clostridia > Oscillospirales > CAG-272 > RGIG2000. Next base: position 85,458 of record JAFUNF010000018.1, on the reverse strand, counting down.
CAGGAAAGCTAAGTGGAGAAATTAAAACTGCCTACGACCTTTACGAAAGGGAAAAGGGGCAGGTTGCAACTCTTGTAGTTATTCGTGATGGAATTGATGAAATTTTAAACGATGGAGAAATGACATCAATTTTAAGAAAGCTTCTTTCTGAAAGAGGAATTAAGGCAGGAGTTAGGCTTATAATTGCTTGCAGTGACCCTCAAGCTTTAAACGGACTATATGAAAGCGCTGTTTCAATCTCCATAAAGGGCGAGGATGTGCTTTTTGACGGAGAGAAAATAAATATTTGCTCTATTCCAAATAAGGATATATCCTTTTTCATAAAAGGAGTATTTTCCGATATGGCTTCGCTTGTAGAGGGCAACGTTGGTCGAGATATACCTTGTGCCAGCTACTATGTCGGGAGTGACAAGGAAGATGAAATAGAGGACAAAATAGAAAAAAACGAAGCGAATAAATCCTACTCAATAGATAGACGAATTACCTACGAGGATTTAGGCTTTGAAGGTCCACCCGAAAAAATGGAGGAGGAAATAGAGCTTCCTGTTGGACTTATGGAAAACGGAGTTGCTTCTATTTGCTTTGATTGTGGGGCTTCTAAAGGACAAAACACAGGCTGCATAGTGGTTGGTGCCACAAGCACAGGTAAATCCTCCCTTCTTCATAGTCTTGTTGTTGAGGGCTGTAAGAAATACTCGCCCAAGGATCTTGAATTGTGGCTTTTGGACTTTAAAAAGGAGGGTGCAGTAGATAGATACCTGAATGCAAAAATACCACACATTAAGGTATTAAAGCAATGGGCACATGAGTGTGATATTTACTACATTTTAAACAGTCTTTGTGGGGAAATTGAAAATAGAATAAACTGCTTTAAGACAACAGGCATAGGACTAAGAGAAAAAGAATTTGAAAATGTTTTTGAATACAATCAATTTGTAGAGAAAAACAAATGCTATGGCACCCCCTTTCCTCGCATTGTGTTGGTTATTGACGAAATACAGGAGCTGTTTTGGCATAAGGAAAATAATCTTATTGCCGACATTATGGCAAGGTTAGCAACGGTTACTGTAAGAGGAAGATGTGCTGGTATTCACACTGTTATAATTGCAAACGACATAGGTCCTGAGGCGTATGCTTTGAGAGATGCTTACATTAATCATATTAAGTGTAAGGTAAGCTTCAGGTTAAGCCAGAGCTCTCTTACAGAATCACAATTAGGTAAGGATTTTGAGCAAAGGGCTGAGCAAATATGCTCCTTATCTCCTGGAGAAATGTATATTTCCACAGGGGAGAGTGTCGCTAAAGCGAAAACGCCTTATGTAAATAGTGAGCTTCTTGAGGAGTATTTTGTGAAAATACGCAAGGAATATGAGGGCTTGGACCTTACAGATTGTGAAAAAGAGCGTTGCATAAAGCCAGTGTGGCAGAATGGAAGCGTACAATTTGTGGTTGGAGAAAACGATTACACAGGTAAGCCTGCATACGTATCGCTTGATAAGTCAAGCTCCTCACTTGTAGTGGTGAGCAAGAGTGAAGATGTGCAGTCACGCATTCTTTCCTCTATACTTATAGGCGCAAGTGAGTTGGAGGGTGCAAGGGCGCTTTGCTGTAATGGTGGTAGCATATTTGAAACGCTATTCTATTCTACCTTAAAGGAAAGAGCAGGACTGAGTGTCAGAGAGTATGAAAAAACAGACTTTACCGAGCTTGTCAAGGATGGATATAGCGAGCTTGTAAGCAGACGAAATAGCCCACAAAGAAACGAGTCGCCTTTATTTATAATTGTAAACGGCTTATCAAGGCTTTCCTTGACAGATGGAAAAATATCAAATAACGAGGGACCTAAATTTGCAAGTGCCTTTGATTCCTCGAAAAGAGAAAAGGACGCTTCAATCAGTGATATTTTTGAAATGCTTGAGGGCAATGAGCCAAGAAGAGTTGGCTTTGTGCCAAAGCAAGCACAGGATTTCAATATCAGCGTAAGAGAGGCATATCAAGCCTTGATTACTGAGGGTGGTCCCTTAGGTATTTTTGTTATTTCCTCCTTGGATAACACTAAAAATTACGAATCACTTATATCAAAATGCCATATAACCATTGCCTCACCAGATGTATTAAATGATAGTAACCTTGAGGAGTGTGGTAAGGGAGGACTTGTGCCATTCCTTTCAAAAATAAAGGACGAGGAGGATGCAAGGACAATAATTGCATCAGGCAATAGCGTTGACAAAATAAGACCCATCATCTTTGGATAATCGTTAGTTTAAAGAGGAATTGGTATGGAAACGATAATTCACAAAGAGAGAGGAATACGTAAGTGCAATAAAGGACAATTACTACTTCTTTCAACAAAATTAAGGAGAACGTGTATGAGTTTTTTTAAGCTAAATAGAGAAAAAATGCTAAATGATACAATAGAAAGGCTAAAGGGTGTAGGCACAAACGAGGTAAATCTTGACGGGTATAGCCCCTTGGTGTGCAAAATACCTATTGGTCTTTGTAATGGTAAGGTCTTTGATTTGACCTTTGGTAGCGATGGCTCTGCTTGTGCCTCGTATATGATTACTGGTGACAGGGCATCGACTAAGTCGATTCTTGATGCAATAATAATAAACGGATGCTTGAAATATACTCCTGGCGAGCTTTCCTTCAGGCTTTATGACGTGGAGTCAGGGGGAATGTTAGAGCCTTACGAGGAGGCAAGGCTACCTCATATTGCAAGAATAGGCTCGTGCTTGTGTGAAAATGAGGCTATTCACGAATTAAGCAGACTATATAATGTGGTTAAAAAGCGTGAGGAGCTTTTCAAGGAATTATCTTCAAAATGTGGAAATGAAATCAGTAACATTTATGAGTACAATAAATATGCAAGGACTCAGGAAAAGGGAGCCTTTAAGCATAAGAAAAGAATCATAGTGGTGCTGAATGGAATGAAGAAAATATTAAATTCGCCACGAATAGATGAAAGGTATGCAACACAGCTATGCCGACTTGTTGAGGATATAGCAAAAAAGGGTACATCATTAGGTGTGCATTTGATTTTGACAAGCACAGGCTTTACTAATGATGGCTTTGACCTTATGCTAAAAAGCACCTATGTGGAAGGAATAGACGGAATAATTACCTTTACGCAAGGGCAAAAGGAGCCGAGGGTCCTTGGCTTTGGCAAGTCCTTTGCTAAAAGAATACGAGAGATAACAAAAATGGAGCCAAGACAGGCTTTGATTACAACAGATGGTAAGAATATAAGCAAGGTTGATATTGCAATTCTTACTCCAATTGAAGAATATATTGAAAGAATAAGTGACTCTACGTTTTTCTTTGCTGAAAATACAGAGAAGCTAAGTAAAAAATAAAGGTAGGGAAAGTGTGCATTAGCACAATGTGAGAAATTTGCAGATAATTCAAGGGCTCAGATGAAAAATGCTTTCAAGAAGGGAACTCCTGGGGGTAAATGAGGTATGGGCGGTTGACCCTGCTTTGACTTCTGTAAAAAAAGACACGTGGGCTAAGCATAACCGATTTATCATGCAGGTACAATCCATTAAGAGCTTGCATGAAAGAGGAATATGAAAAAGTGTACCTTGAGTATTGCAAGGCGATTGACGAAATACTTGAGGGTGAAAAAGCATTGACAAATATAAAAGGTTAGCAAGACGAATTATTCCGTACGAAATAGTAACGGTATATGAATCTTGTGGTGCTGAATTTTTATCTCAATCGGAGGTGGAATAGTGGATAAAAACAAAAACTCAGAGGAAAATTTAAAATCTGCTTCCTATTTTATGAAGGATAGAGAAAACCGCCTTTTTGATGAAATCAAGGATGAGGCTGAGTTTTTTGGCGTAAAGGAAGAGCATGCAAGAAAAGAGTGTGCAGATGATATTAAGCTACTAAGCGAGGAAACAAAAAAGGAAAGAGAAAGGCTAAATGAGATAAGGGGGCTAACCCTTAATGTAAAGAGCTTGGCTGAGGAAAAGAAGCTAAACTCCAAGGCTTTGTTCTCAGGTGTTTCTCCAAATCCAGAGTGCGTAAGTATCATTGAAAAGCTGACCAATCTTTCCAAGGATGCTTCCACTCACGAGGTGAAAAAGAGTATTGAGAGTCTTTGTGAGTATACTTCTACGGCAATTAAAAAGAAAGTTGACCAACAGACCCTCGAGGAAATAATCAAGCTAAGTGATAATCTTGTTGCTATTTGCGAAAGAAATAGCATCGAAAAGGAGCTTGAACACAAAATAACTCAAAGAGAGGCTGAGAGGGACCAGAGGCTAAAGCAAATTAGCGACAATATAAAGGGCACGATTGAAAGAAGCGTTGAGCTTTATATTGGAAATTTAAAATTAGAGCTTTTAGGAGAAAAATACGCATACGGAGAGCCACCAAGGGTGCGTTCAACCAAATAATTTAGATGGAAGGGGAAAATAAATGGAATACAATCAATCAGATAACAATCAAATAGAAAACAACAGTCAAGCAAATTCTAATATCAATTATGTGCTTAATAGCTTTGAGGAGCTGAAGGATAGCTACGAAAAGACCAAGAAAATAGTTTCAAAGGAAATGCTTGATTTATGGGAAATGATTTCCTATGAAAGAAAGCAGGCTGACGTGTTCAGAAAAAAGGTACAAGCAGGAGATGTTATGCGTGTAATTCTGCCCTTTTTGTCTGACATTGTTAATGATGTAGAAGAGGCTACTGACACAGGGGAGCTTAAGCGAATAATTGGCATATACATAAAGTCTATGAGCTCACATCTAAAAAGCATAGGCGTTGAGCTTAAAATCCATTCTGAAAATGACATATTAGACCCAACAGAAAGAGTTGGTGGCGCATGTAGAATGACTGGAGATAAGAGCTTAGATGGTAAAATTATAAAAACTACACAAATAGGCTGTATAATTCACAATGAGGAGCCTGAGGAAATTCAAGAAAACGTGCTTGTTTATAAGTACGACCCTGAGCTTGATTTAGAAAAAACTCCTGAGGTAGAAGCCGAGCCAGAGCTTGAAGAGGCTTCAGAAGTAGAAAATGAGCCAGAAGTAGAAAGCGAGCCGGAGGTAGAAAATGAGCCTAAGGCTGAAGAAGAGGAGCCTATTTTCAAGCTATACGACGACCCAATTCAAATTATCACACCAGTCGATGATACACCAGCTGAGGACACTCCAGCCGAGGACACACCAGCCGAAGAAACTCCAGCTGAGGACACTCCAGCTGATGAAATTCCAGTGGAGGATACACCTGTTGAGGAAACTCCAGTGGAAGATAAAGAGCCGACAATAAAAGCGACAATCGATGAAAACGGAAAATATTTGCTTTGTGAGTGCTTCAGAATTGAAAGTAATTTGTTGATGCCATACACAAGGAAAAAGCCCTTTGAGTTAAATCAGGGATATCCATATACCTTTAAGCCACACTCTGTGGTTTCTATGTACGTGGGAGAGCTTTGCATTTTGCCTGAGTACAAGACTCAAAACGTAGATAAGCAATTAAGGGCTTGCGTTGTTAAAATGAACGGCAAGGTTGTCTTCTGCATAAAGGAAGGCAAGGATATTATTGCACAAATTGACATAATTATATAGAATTGTTAAAAAACGGAGGGAAATAAAAATGATTATAGGAATAGATTTTGGAACATGCTTTTCATCAATTGCAATTATGAACGGACTTATACCTGTTACTACCTTTGGTTCGTCAACAGATGCAAGGGGAATACCTACCTTGTTCATGTTTTCTAAGGCATTTAACACAGAGCTTTATGGTACTGACTGCGAAATTGGTGAGGCAGTTGTAAATAGCAAAGAGGTTATTCGATATATGAAGAAGATTGTAAGGCAAAATCCTAACAATCTTAACGCGACTGTCAGAAGTAACGGCAAGGATTATACAATTAAAGAGGTGCTTAAGAAGTATCTTGCATTCCTTTTAGCTAAGGCGAAGGACAACGCAAGAAGAACAGGCGAAATTACCAACCTTGATTTTGAAAGAATTGCAATTACTGCACCTGTTGGTATTGCTGAGGGACAAATGACTGCAACAGACTACAACCAATTGTTAGTTGACACTGTTGTTGAAATTACAGGCATTGATAAAAAGAAGGTAAACATTATTCAAGAGCCTGTTGGTGCTGCTATGGCATACCTTTATAGCGATGATTTAAGAAGAATTTATGCAAAGAAGCAAACAATTATGGTGTTTGACTTAGGTGGTGGTACACTTGACGTTACAATTCTTGAGCACGACCCATACCTAAATCAGTATTCAATTAAGGATAAGGACGGCGACCTTCAGTTAGGTGGTAACGATTGGGACCAGGTGTTAGCAGGACTTGTTATGAAAAAGTCTGGAGCAACAGGCGATATTTTGGACCCAGAGGAAAAGAGCAAATTTATATCAAAGATTGTTCGTCTAAAGGAGGATTTAACTCCTAATGCAGCTGGAGACATCTTCTTTAAAAAGGATCAAAAGAATTACTTTGCCGACGTAACAAGAGCAGAATTTGAGCTTGCGTCAAAGCCACTGCTTGAAAACGCAGTTAAGGTTGTTAAAAGAGTGCTTGGCAGATACAACGGCACAATTGATAAAATTGTTCTCGTTGGTGGTGCTTCCAATATGCCACAGGTTGAAGCAAGACTAAAGAGCGAGTTTGCTAACATTGTTAATGGCGAGGAGAACATCTTTAGATTTGACCCATCTAAGGCTATTTCAAAGGGCGCTGCTATCTACGCAAAAAAGATTGAGGACGACCTTGCAAGCGGTGGCACACCAATTAAGCCTAAGGACATTTTGTCTCACACCTATGGTGTTGACTCCCACAAGGATGGCGTTCATATGATTTACAATATTCTCTATAAGGGTGAATCGAAGCCAGCCTCAGCCTTAGCTAAGACAAGCTTTATGCCAAGAGAGGACAGCCAAACAAAGGCAGCATTTACAGTTTATGAATCAGATGCAATGAGAAACGGAGACGATTCGGACTCCAACTGGGTAAGCCTATCAGCAGGTAACTCAAATGGTATCAGAGTAACTGTTGAAGTGCCACAGGAATACTTGGGCAAGGCTACTAAGTTTGAAATCACACCTGAGCTTAGCATTGACGAAAATGAAATTCTTGTTATCAACGTAAGAGATAAAAATGGCAAAATTATCGGTACGGAAAAGAAACAGCTTTAATTAAATAATTAAGAGGGGAGTGCTATGTTGCACTCTCCTTTGCACAAGAGAATTGTCTATGGAGGAATTGAATGAGCGTAGTTGTTGCAGTAAAGAGGGACGGCGTAGTATATATGGGCGCTGATACCCAGACCACCTCGGGAATGGCGAAGACTACATATTTAAAGGAAAGCAACCTAAAGATAAGGGTGTTTGATAACGGAATAATATTGGGACACGTGGGAAGCGTTGCAAAAAAGAGCATTATTGCCCATTCCAAAAATATAATTCCTAAGCTTAAGCTTGAAAACGGAGTCTTGACTAAAAGGGTTATCGTTGAGCAGCTGATACCTATGCTTAAAAAGGAGGAGGTCTTTTTTGACAAGGAGGAAGGGCAAATAGATGTAAGTGCTCTTGTCGCTTATAAGGACAAGCTATTCCGTTTAAGAAATGAAACGGTAACAGAAATTTGCGAGTTTTGTTCAATCGGCTCAGGCACTAATTTTGCCTGGACACAGCTTGAAAGCTTCCACAAAAAGCTGGACCCTGTGTCGCTTTTGATAAAATCAATGGATGCCTCTGCAAGAAATATTACAAGCGTAAGTGCCCCCTTTGTTGTAGTAAATACAAGGGATATGAAGATAGAGGTGGTAAAATGATAGCTATTAAGGAAAATGACACAGTTTACATAGCTTACTCTGCAAGGGAAATGTATTGCTGGGGCTTTGCTGATGAGAAAACTATGCTAATGGAGGACAACTTGTTTTCATTCGTTGCCAACGAGGAAAACGGAACTATTGTTGCAGTGTCCTATTTTATGCATAGAGCAGATGCGCTAAGATACAATTTAAAAAAATCCCTTAAGGGCGAGCTTAATATGAAAAGCCTTTATTATGATATTCAACCCGAGATAGAAGAAATTTTTGAGAAAAAGGGCTTTTATGCAAACGAAAAGCAAAAAAACAGAAACAAAAAGGTTCAAGTTATCATAGCAAGAGATGACAAGGGCTACATTTACAACATTGAAGACAATAACTTTATTGAGTTAGAGGAGGGAATTATCGCCTGCAACGAGGATGAGATGTTTAGTAGCTGTTACGACGCTTGCTCACATATAACCGACCCTTACGAGAAAATAAAGACAATATATAGCTTATATGAAAAGTGTGAGGACGAGGTGTGCTTTCCAGTAGTCGTGCTTGACACAAAAAGTAAAAAGCACGTGATTATAGGAGGTAAGCAATGATTATAGCATTAAAAAGAGATGGCGTTGTTTACATGGGCTACGATACGTTTGCAAGCTTTGATGGAGTGTCCCACAGAATGAGCGCCAAGGAAAACTCCAAAATAATGAAAAAGGATAATGGTGCCATTGTGGGAGCTGCTGGACTGATAGAGCTGAACAATGCTCTTCGCTCAGTAGATTGGCTATGCATAAAGGACGGTGTGCTTGAATACGACAAGCTACTTGTTGATTTAATTTGTAAATTCAAGGGACAACGAAAGCTTGTTGAGAGTGCTGAGTTGATTATAGCATATAAGGATAAGCTATTTTTGTTTCGTGGAGGGGTTGACCTTTTTGAGCTTGATGATTTTGTTATAAGCAGTGGCACAGGAGAAATGCTTGCCTTTTCTTATTTGCAGTCAAGTCAGGAAACGGACCCAGAAAAGCTTATTATAGGTGCCTTTAATTATGCAAGTGAAAGGCTAACCTGTGTTGGAAATAGCCTTATGCTTATCAACACAAGAGACCTTGAGTTTAAGGAGGCGAAAAAATGCTGATTGTAAAAGAAAATGGCGTAGTTTACATAGCACAAAGCCTTGCCACTCACAGAAACGGAAAAGGCCTATGGCTTACAAAAACGGATTTAACTAACCCTAACAACACCTCACTTTTCAAGCTTTTTAGGTCAAGGGTGATTGGTGGAATATATGCAGATGATGGTAACTGCTACCACGCATACAAGACTATTTATGACGTGCGTGGGCCTCTAAGCGTGGACAAAATAGTAAACGAGGTTTTACCTGCTATAAAGGAAACCACTGAGCTAATCGGCTGGGACCCTGATGAAAATGACGGGAGCCTTAACCCTTATGTTTATCTTGTTTTGGCAAGAGATGGTGATGCCTTTAAGATACACAGGGGCGGGGCAGTTATCGAGATAGAAAAGGATTGCGAGGCGATTGGCGAGGACTTTTTAGAGGAAATTATTTGCGAAAGTAAAACCGAGCTTTGTGCAGTTGAAAGAATAAAAAAAGCCTACCACGTGGCTGAAAAGCTACAATTTAAAACGAAATTCCCTATTGCAATAATAGATACTAAGTCATTAAAGATTAAAATATATGAGGATTAAAATATGAGTAACGTAAAAATTGATTTTTCAAAGCAAGTTGGCAAAATTAAAATTATGCACGCAGTAAATAATGGACCTAAGGTTGCAGGCAACGACCAAAGAAGTGGCAATCAAGACTACTATCAAGCTGCAAGAATACCTTACGCAAGAGTTCACGATGCATCCTTCTATTCCCCTTATGGTGGAGAGCATACAGTTGACGTTCACGCAATTTTCCCAGACTTTAATGCAGACGTAAACGACCCTGCAAGCTATGATTTCCCTTGCACTGATAACTATATGAAGCAATTGTTTAAGTATGGTGCAAAGCCCTTTTACCGTCTTGGCTCAAAGATTGAGCACGGAGTTAAAAAGTATGGTACAGTAGTCCCACCTGACTTTCAGAAGTGGGCAGAGATTTGCGAGCATATAATCGCACACTATACACAGGGCTGGGCAAACGGCTTTAATTATGATATTGAGTATTGGGAAATTTGGAATGAGCCTGACCTTGACCCTGATGATGGACCTAACAAAAAGTGTTGGCAGGGTACAGAGGAGGAATTTGCCAAATTTTACGTTATTGCCTCTAAGCACCTGAAGAAGAGATTCCCACACTTAAAGATAGGTGGTCCTGCACTTGCAGGGGACGAGAGCTGGATGAGAAGATTTTTTGAAAGAATTAAGGGTCAGGGCGTTACCTTTGACTTCTTCTCCTGGCACTGGTATTGGACACAGCCTAAGGATTTATCAGCTAAGGCTACAAAAATAAGAGGCATACTTGAGGAGTATGGCTATGGAGAGTGTGAAAGCATTTGTAACGAGTGGAACTACGTTCGTGGCTGGGTTGACGAGTTTGTATATAGCATAAAGCAAATTATCGGTATGAAGGGCGCTGCCTTTACCACTGCTTGTATGCTTGAGTGTCAAAACAATCCAACCATTGATATGCTTATGTACTACGATGCTCGTCCCTGTGGCTTTAATGGACTCTTTGATTTCTATACACAGGAGCCACTAAAGGGCTATTATCCTTTCTATCTTTTTGCAAATATGTATGAGCTACAAAATCAGGTTGAAGCAACAACCGACCACGAAGATATTTACGTAATTGGTGCAAAAAGTGGCGAGGAGTGTGGCATTTTGCTAACCTACTACGCTGAGGATGACAATAAGGGTAGCAACTTCGTAACCATTGATGTAGGTAACGAGGATATGCAAAACGCAAGAATTTATATAATTGACGAAGATAAAACTATGTTTGAAAACAAGACTGACAAATTTGAGGGTGGCAAGGTAACTCTTCGCCTTGAGAGAAATACAATTGTGTATATCGAAAAGTAATCAGAAGGATGCAAGCCTGCGAGAGCTGAATGAGGTCGCTTCAGCGTAGTCTTGCATCTTTATTTTCAAGTAATCTGTATACGCTTCCATAAGCTTGGCTTTGCCACAGCTCTGATACTAATGATTATTTTTATGTCAGGTGTCCCTTGTAAATATTCCATTCTTTCAATAAAACTCTCTGTCGAAGCTTAAAAATTTTTGAAACTGATTATATAGTATTATATGTGATTTGTCACAGCATGCTCAGATGCTTTCAATAGCACTTGTATGCCCCCAATATTACGCACTTGCAAAATTTAATATTATGTGATACAATATATCTGTATGGCGTTGATACTTAGGCTTTTATGGCTTGACTATTTAGGAGAATTTTATTTTGATAGATATATTAATTAAAATTATATTTTGCTTTATCGGGTCAATGGCAGCAGGACTTGGTACAGGCTTTGCAGGTATGAGTGCAGCAGTTGCTATTACTCCTATGCTTGTGGTGTTTTTAGACGTTCCCATTTACGAGGCTGTTGGTATCGCATTAGCAAGTGACGTGCTTGCAAGTGGTATTTCTGCCTTTACCTACTACAAAAGCAAAAACGTTGATATTAAAAATGGTATTTTGATGATGGTTGCAGTTCTTGCCTTGACCACAGTAGGTAGCTACGTTGGTAGCCTTGTGCCTGCTATGATGATGGAGGGCTGTGCCTTTGTTGTTACCATAATTATGGGTATTCGCTTTATTGTTAAGCCTATTAAGGAGCACAAAAAATCCGAAAAGAGCCTAAAGGGTGGTAAGAAAATTGCTTACTCCTTAATTGCAGGCGCTTGCGTTGGCTTTGTTTGTGGCTTTGTAGGCGCGGGTGGTGGCATGGTTATGCTATTTATGCTTACCTCTGTTCTTGGCTATGAGCTTAAAAAGGCAGTTGGCACCAGCGTATTTATTATGACCTTTACGGCACTCACGGGTGCAATCAGTCACTTCTCAATAGGTGGCTCGCCCAATATACTTTGCTTGTTTTCTTGTGTTGTATTTACACTTTTGTGGGCAAGAATTGCCTCAAAGATGGCAAACAAGCTAAAGCCTATTACCTTAAATCGTGTAACGGGCATTATATTAATGGCAATCGGCTTTGCAGTTGGTCTTGCAGAGCTTTATAAGGTGCTTGTATTTTAGGAGGATTTATGATTAAAACTGTTATTTTTGACTTTGGGCAGGTGCTTGTTCACTTTGAGCCTGAATATATGGTTGGCAGATACGTAACCAACGAGGACGACAAAAAATTACTTGAAGAGGTGCTTTTTGACCGTCTTTATTGGGACAGACTTGACCAAGGTACAATTTCCAACGAGGAAACTCTTTCTCTTGTTAAGGAAAGAATACCAAAAAGGCTATGGGATGTAGCTGACACCATTTACTACAATTGGATTTACAACATACCTGAAATTGATGGTATGAGGGACTTAGTACTTTACTTAAAGGAAAAATATAATGTAAATATTTACTTGCTTTCAAATATTTCAACCTACTTTTCCTCACACAGAGAGGAAATTCCAATTCTTAGCCTGCTTGACGGCTGTGTTTTTTCAGGAGAAATTGGAATTGTAAAGCCAAGTCGTGAAATTTTTGAGCATCTCTTGAATAAATATAACGTAAGAGCAGAGGAATGTATTTTCATTGACGACAATGAAAAGAATATTAAGGGTGCTATGGCAGTAGGCATAAACACCTACGCCTTTGACGGAGATTCTGCTAAGTTAAAAAAATATTTAGATAGCATTTTGGGGGAATAATGAGCTACGTAAAAATTAAGGATATGGAATATCAAAGACCTGACAAAAATCAGGTTATTGAAAAAATGGAGGCGCAAATAAAGGCAGTAGAAAATGCAAAATGTGCCAGTGATATATTAAAGGCAAGAGAGGACTACAATCGTGATAGTGAGTACGTAGGCACTATGGCAAGGCTTGCCTCTACAAGACTTAATCTTAATAGCAGAGACGAGTTTTATGAAAAGGAAATGGATTATTTTAACAAGACCTTGCCTGAATTACAAATGTACGACCTTAAGTTTACAAAGGCATTTTTGGACTCCCCATATTTACAAGAGGCTAAAAAGGAACTAAACCCACTTGTAATTACTATGATGGAGCTTTCCTTAAAGTGTGCTGACGAAAGAATACTTGAGGAAATGCAAAAGGAAAACGAGCTTACTACAAAATATTCTAAGTTTGTTTCCGAGCTTACCTATGATTTCAGAGGCGAAAAGCTTACCCTTGGCACACTGAGGAAGCATATGCAAAGCAGTGACAGAGAAACAAGAAAGGAGGCTTATGCCTCCCTTGGTAAATCCTTAAGTGCAAATAGTGAGTTTTTGGACAATATTTATGACGAAATGGTTAAAATCCGTCATCAAATGGCAACTAAGTTAGGCTATGAAAATTACGTTGGGCTTGGCTACAATCTAATGCAAAGAACCTGCTATGATAAGGACAAGATTGCAGTATTCCGTGAAAACGTAAAGCGTGACCTTGTGCCTGTTATTACAAGGCTAAAGGGCGAGCTTGCCACTCGTCTTGGCATTGAGGAAATGAAGCTTTATGACGATTCAACTTATTCCGAAAACGACCCAACTCCAATCCTTGATGCACAGGGAATTTTGGAGGCAGGCAAGGAAATGTATCACGAAATGTGTCCTGAAACTAAGGAATTTATTGACGTAATGTTTGAAACAGATGCCTTTGACGTAATGCCAAGAGAGGGTAAGTGGACAGGTGGCTATATGACCTTCTTCCCAATTTATAAGCAACCCTTTATTTTTGCTAACTTCAATGGCACAACTGCGGATATTGACGTAATTACCCACGAGGCAGGTCACGCCTTTGCTTACTTTGTAGGCGCAAAGGATATGACACCTGAGCTTTCCTTAGGTGGAATGGAAACAGCAGAAACCCACTCAATGAGCATGGAGTTCTTTGCTTGGAAATTTATGGATAAGTTCTTTGGCGAAAGAGCACAGGCTTACAAGTATAAGCACCTTTTCTCTGCCCTTTCCTTTATTCCTTACGGAATTATAGTTGACTACTTCCAACAGATAGTTTACGAAAACCCTGATATGACACCACGTGAGAGAAACGACCTTTGGAATAAACTTGAAAAGGAATTCCGTCCTTGGATGAACAGTGAGGGCATTGAATATTTGGAAAAGGGCACAAGATGGCAATATCAAAACCACATTTTCCAAAGCCCATTTTACTATGTTGATTACTGTCTTGCACAGGTTGTTGCCTTTGAATTTTTGTGCTTAAGCTTAGAGGACTACGAGGGCGCACTTAAGACCTATATCGACCACGCAAGACGCACAGGAAATTATAGCTTTGTTGACCTTTTATCACTTGCAGGAATTAAGTCCCCCTTTGAGCAGGGCTCGCTTAAGGGAATTGCCGAAAAAATTGAGGCTCTTCTTTCAAAATTGCAATAATAGAATGAAAACGCACCAAGGGTGCGTTTTTGTTTTTGTAAAATGGGCAAGCTACGTTTCGTTACCCCTTTATTTTTGTGTTTATTTTTAAATAAAAATAAAAAATAGATTGTATTAAGGAAAAAAGTGTAGTACAATAAGAAAAGTAGTAAGACTACAAAGGAGAAGAAAATGAAAAAAATGAAATTGTGTGCATTTGCTGACGAGGCATCTAAGGATTTAAGTGGGCAAATTGAGGCACTTAAAAGAAATAATATTTCCCTTTTGGAAATAAGAGGTGTTGACGGACAAAACATTTCCGAGATTACAATGGAAAAGGCAAGAGAGGTAAAATCTCTTCTTGACAAAAACGGAATTAGCGTTTGGTCAATTGGCTCTCCTGTTGGTAAGGCTAAAATCAACGAGGACGTGGAAAAGCAAGAATCAACCTTTTTAAGATTATGCGAAATTGCAAGGCTTTTTGGTTGTAAGAGAATTAGAATGTTCAGCTTCTTTGACGGAGAGGAAAAGGAGATTATTGCAAGACTTAACCATTTGTGTGAGCTTGCAGGAGATGACCTTATTCTTTGTCACGAAAACGAAAAGGGTATTTATGGCGATAAGTGGGAAAATTGCTTGAAAATCTGTCAAGAGGTTAAGGGAATAAAGGCAGTTTTTGACCCTGCCAACTTCGTTCAATGCAAGGTTGAAACTAAGGGCGCTTGGGAAATGCTTAACCCCTACGTTGACTATCTACATATTAAGGACGCACTTGAAAATGGTCAGGTTGTGCCAGCAGGCTACGGTATTGGAAATCTTGAATACGTAGTTTCAGAATACGAAAAAATGGGTGGCGAGGTGCTAACCCTTGAGCCACACCTAATGGAGTTTTACGGTCTTTCCAGACTTGAAAATGGCGAGAGCCTAAAGGGAGAAAGCAAGTTTAACGACGAAAACGAGGCATTTGACACAGGCGTTAAAGCTTTGAAAAATTTACTTGATAAATTAGGATTGGAGTACTAAAAATGGAAATCGGAGCACAGTTTTATACATTAAGAGATAATTGCACAAGTCTTGAGGATTTTGCAAAAACACTTGAGAGAGTGGCTAAAATCGGCTACAAAACAGTTCAAATTTCAGGCACCTGTGCCTATGACCCATACTGGCTTAAGGAACAGCTTGACAAAAACGGACTAAAATGTGTTTTGACACACACAAGCCCTGATAGAATTATAAAGGAGCCACTTAAGGTAGTAGAGGAGCACAAAATCTTTGGTTGTACCAACATCGGTATTGGAATTATGCCAGGTGGACCAACTAAGGAAAACCTTGAATTGTTTATCAAAAACTTCAAGGAGCCTGCAAGAATTTTCAGAGAAAATGGTGCAAAGCTATTTTACCACCATCACGGACACGAGTTTGAGCGTCTTGAGGACAAAGATACCTTTATGGATAAAATTCTTGAGGCATTTCCACCTGAGGAGCTTGGCATAACTGTTGACACCTACTGGGCACAGTATGGTGGAATGAATCCTGAGGAGCTTATTAAGTCTCTTGCTGGCAGAGTTGAGTGCGTGCATCTTAAGGATTACGCAGTTTCCTTAGGCAATCCCATTATGGAAAGAGTTGGCTATGGTAATCTTAATATGGAAAAGATTATTGATGCTTGTGCAAGAAGTGGTGCTAAGTATCTTTTGGTAGAGCAGGACAACTGTAATGGTGCTTGCCCATTTGATTGCTTAACTGATAGCTACAAATATTTGAAATCAAGAGGTTTATAATATGAAAAAGGTAAGACTTGGTATAATTGGCTTTGGTAATATAGGTAAGGTACATACAGACAACATTATAGGGGGTAAGTGCCCTGAAATCGACCTTTGTGCAGTTTGCGACCTAAAGGAAGAAAGAAGAAAGGAAGCCCTTGAAAAAAAGCCAGACGTAGCAGTATTTGATGATGCAGAAAAAATGATGGATAGTGGCTTAGTTGATGCTATTTTGGTAGCAGTGCCACACTACGACCACCCAAAATTTGCAATAATGGCAATTGAAAAAAATCTTCACGTAATGATTGAAAAGCCAGCAGGTGTTTACACTAAGCAGGTTTTGGAAATGAACGAGCACGCAAAAAATGCTAAGGTTAAGGTTGGTATTATGATGAACCAACGTACAAACTGTATCTATCGCAAGATGCGTGAAATCGTAAAGAGTGGAGAAATGGGCGCAATTAAGCGTACAAGCTGGATTATTACCGACTGGTATAGACCTGCAATTTACTATCAATCAGGCGACTGGCGTGCAACCTGGCAGGGCGAGGGTGGTGGAGTTTTGCTCAACCAATGCCCACACAATCTTGACCTTTGGCAATGGATTTGTGGTATGCCTAAGGTTGTTGAGGCTAAGCTTCACTATGGTAAGTGGCACGATATTGAGGTTGAGGACGACGTAACTGCTTACGTTGAGTATGAAAACGGAGCAACAGGCACGTTTATTACTACAACAGGCGACACTCCAGGTACAAATCGCTTTGAAATTACTCTTGAAAGAGGTAAGCTAATTTGCGAAAATAACGAGCTTACTATGTGGAAAACAGAAATGTCCGAGCCAGAATGGTCAAGAACAACGGACAATGCCTTTGCAGCACCACCATTTGAAAAAACAGTAGTTGAAACAGACGGACAAAATCCACAGCACGCAGGAGTTTTAAACGCATTTGCAGGTGCAATTTTAAGAGATGAGCCAATGGTAGCAGATGGCGTTGAGGGTATTTTCGGCTTGACTATCTCAAACGCAATGCACCTGTCAAGCTGGCTTGGTAAGCCAATCGAGCTTGACTCACTTGACCACGATTTATTCTACGAGGAATTGCAAAAGAGAATTAATGCATCAGGTGGAAAGAAAAAGGAAACTAAGACCGCAAAGGTAAATATGGGAGATTCCTTTCATTAATTGACGATGAAAAAGACTATAAAAATAGGTATTGTGGGTGTAGGCAACATAGGTAGCGTACACCTGAATACCATTATTACAAATCAAATAGAGGGTGGCACCTTGGGTGGCCTTTGTGATATTGATAAGGAAAAGCTAAGCGCACTTAAGGAAAAGCACCCACAAATTCCTGTATTTGAAAAATACGAGGATTTAATAAATAGTGGCATAGATGCAGTAATTATTGCAACTCCCCACTATCTGCACCCAACAATAGCCGAGTATGCTATTGAAAGGGGTGTGCACGTGCTAACGGAAAAGCCCTTTGGTGTATTTACTAAGGGTGGAAAACAGCTTTGTCAAAAGGCTGAGGACAAGGGAGTAGTCTTTGGAATTATGCTAAACCAAAGAGTAAACAAGCTTTACACTCTTGCAAAAAAGCTTATTGACAAGGGCGAAATTGGAAAAATACAAAGGAACGTGTGGATAATTACTAACTGGTATCGCACACAACAGTACTACGAGTCTGATAGCTGGCGAGGTAGCTACACGGGTGAGGGTGGTGGAGTGCTTCTTAATCAAGCCCCCCACAATCTTGATCTTTGGCAGTGGCTTTGTGGTATGCCAAAAACAATTTATGCAGTTTGCAAAAATGGTAAGTATCACAATATTTCCGTTGAGGATGAAGCAACTATCATAGCCGAATACGAAAACGGAGCAACTGGCACCTTTATTACCACAACAGGCGACAAATATGGTACAAACAGGCTTGAAATTAGTGGAGAGTGTGGCTCAATTCTTCTTGAAAAGGGCAAGCTAATTCTTCAAAGGGACGGACAAAAGCTAAGGACCTTTAGGGATAAGGAATATAACGGTCACAAGGAGATTATTAAGGATTTTGTAAATGCAATAGTTAAGGGTAAGGAGCTAATTGCTCCTGCCACAGAGGGACTAAAAAGCCTTGAAATTTCAAACTGTGCTTACCTTTCCTCCTACAAGGGCGAGGTAGTAGCCTTGCCAATTGACGAGAATGAATTTTTAAGCTTTCTTGAAGAAATGCAAAAAAAAGAGCACCCTGTGTCTAAAAAAGACACCGAAAAGCCCCTTAACGATACCTATAAAAGAAAGTGGAATACAAACTGGTAGTCGGCGTTGTGACAAAGTCACAACGCAATGAAATCCGTCTTTGACGGATGAAATCCACCTTTGGTGAATGAAATCGCTTTCACGATGAAATCCTGCTTCGCAGGGTTATATTGTAAGCCTTAAGAAAGGAGTATGCCAATGAAAAAAGCAATTGCCTTACTTCTTGCACTTGTGCTTTGTGTTGGTCTGTGCTTTGGTCTTTCCTCTTGTGAGGAAGAAAAGGGCGGTACACTTGCTGAATTTACAGTAGTTGATAGTCCAATTAATGATAACGTGTGGGATATGTACCTGTGGGAGAATAAAATTTTCTTTGGCACAGGGGACGGAAATGCAAACACAGGTCCTATTACTGTTTACGCATACGACCTTGACACTAAGGAGTTTTTTGAAAGTGGTGTTTTGAAGGAGGAGGTTATCAATAGCTTCTTCGTTATTGACAACACCTTAGTAGCACCTGGAATTGACTCAACAGAAAACAATAATATATCTAACTACAACACCTACGAAAATGGCGAGTGGATTCAGCATAGAATTTTGACTAACACAGAGCATTGCTTTGACGTGGTAAGCTATGAGGGTCGCCTTTTCTATGGGGTTGATGCTGATATTTCATACTCTCCCTGCTTTTCTACCGATGAGAGTGACAAGGATTTGATAAGACACTATTTTTATAAGGACGGAAAAAGAGTAACAAAGGGCATTGAGTCGGCAAGAGTGTTTGATTTGGTTATGCTAAAGGGTAAGCTTTATGCCATAATGTCACGAGATGCAAGTAGCACCTTAGCCTTAGAGGTGTATCAGTATAACGAGGAAAATAGCACCTTTGAATATGTGTCAGACCTTGGTAGTCAAGCACGAGTAGCTTCATACATTAACTTCAAAATCATAGGCTCTAAGGTGGTTGTAAACGATAGGATATTTATAGCAACGCCACAAGGCTACTACACCGACAATATGATTGACTTTAAAAGCATAGATTTCGGTGGAGAATATGTGCTTGATTATTGCTTGGACGATAATACACTATACGCACTTTGCCATTATCCATTGAAAAGTGGGCAATATGGAACTTCAATTTGGGCACTTGACTTAGCTAAGGATAGTGTGGATTTTGAAAGACTTGTATATTTTGAGAGTGAATACTGCTGTGTAAGTCTTGTCAAAAGCGATAGCACCTTCTATATGGGCACGGCAGATATAAATTACAGAAACGACAAAAAGGGTATTGTTTTGTGCGTTGAAGTAACAGAAGAATAATAAAAATCCGTAGTCAGCCGACTACGGATTTTGCTTTATTTAAAGCTTATTGAGTTAGCCCAAGTAAAGAAGTGGGGCTTAAAGGCCTCGTATTCCTCGCTTAAGCAATGGAATTGAATAGTCCAGAAATAGTCCCCATCTTGTAGGAAGGTTAAGAAGTAGGTCCATTCCTCACCATCGTCGTCAAGCTTTGTGCATTCAATGTAAACAAGACCGTTTTCTGTTTTTACCTCTGATGGATTCATTGAGGAATTTGCTTGCTTCATCAGATTTGCATAATCCCTTACTGTGCCACTTGTAGTAAATAAATCGGACTTATGCTCCTTAAAGCCTGTTGCACCACAGGAGGTTGAGAGATAGAAAAACTCTCTGTCCTCGTTTTCAGACTCAAAAAAGCTATCGGTTAAGGTTATTTCCAATTCGTCGTTTGTAAAGGTTTTGCTCTTTCCCTCATAAGCAGGCTTTAATAAATTACAGCCTGAAAGCAAAAGCACAAGCGATAGCACAAGTGCAAGGGCTAAAGAGAAAATTTTAATTTTTTTCATATTATCACTCTCCTTTTTTAGTGATTATAGCACTGTTAAGTTGAAAAGTCAAGAGAGATGTGCAGGCTCTCTCAATGTGAAAACAAAATGAAATAGAAGCTGAATTTTATGTGAAAAGAAAATATTGTTATTGCAATCCTTTTTATTATATGCTATACTTTTAAAGTAAAGTTATATTTATAATTATAAGGTAATATACCTTTGACAGGAGAAAATATGATTGAAGTATGCAATCTTACGAGAAGATTTGGCAACAACTACGCAGTTGACGACGTTTCCTTTACAATAAAAGAAGGGGAAATTGTTGGGCTTTTAGGTCCTAATGGTGCAGGTAAATCTACTACTATGAATATGATTACAGGCTACCTTTCTCCCACAAGTGGTAAGGTGCTTGTTGACGGAGTAGATGTATTCGAGGAGCCACAAGCTACCAAAAAGCAAATTGGCTTTTTACCTGAGCAACCACCTCTTTATATGGATATGACAGTTTGGGAATATCTTTCCTTTGTTCATGACCTTAAAAATTGTGAGTTCAACAAAAAAGAGCACTTGGCCGAAATTATGGGTCTTGTTAAAATTACCGAGGTAAAGGACAAGCTTATTAAAAATCTTTCAAAGGGCTTTAAGCAAAGAGTTGGTATTGCAGGCACATTAATTGGCAATCCCAAAATTATTATTCTTGACGAGCCAACCGTTGGCCTTAGCCCAGAGCAGGTAATTGAATTCAGAAGCCTTGTAAGAAGCTTAGGCAAGAAGCACACAGTGATTTTATCTACTCATATTCTTGGAGAGGTACAGGCTATTTGTGGCAGAATTCTGGTTATGAATCAAGGAAAAATTATTGCCGACCAGCCAACTGCAAGCTTTAAGCAGACCATAGGACAAAATAATCGCTTTCAGGTTAAAATTGCAGGACCTCAAAAGGAGGTTCAAAACCTGCTTCGCTCCATACATAGTGTAAGAAGTGTTAGCTGTGATGGACAACGTGATGTAGATGCTTACACCTACATAATTGAATATTCAGGCTCTGTTGAAATCAGAAAAATGCTATTTAACGAGCTTGCAAAAAAGGGCTGGCCTATTTTAGCTATGGAGGACGTTAGCGTTACTCTTGAGGACGTTTTCGTTCAGCTTATTAAAAAGGCAGAGGAAAGCCCTGAATTTAAAGCTAATAAAAAGCAAGGAGGAGATAATAAGTGATAGCTATTTACAAAAAAGAAATGCGTACCTATTTCACAACACCATTAGGCTACGTATTTTTAGCTGTTTCGCTTTTTGTGTCTGCCTTTGCCTTTGCATTGACTACATATTATTCAAGCGACCCAACCTCTAATACAACCTCATATTTTACCATTATGATTTTCTTAATGGCAATCTTTCTTCCAATCCTTACAATGAGGTCCTTTAGCGAGGAGAGAAGAACAAAAACAGACCAGCTTTTGTTTACCTCGCCCATCTCAATTGCCTCACTTGTAATTGGTAAGTTTTTATCTGCCCTTTCTATGTTTTTAATTTATGTGGCATTCTCACTTATAAATCTTATTCCACTTTACGCAAACGTGGCACAAAACGCAAGTCAACCTAACCTTGCTTTAATAGTTGGCAATCTTATGGCACTTATTTTGGTAGGAGCTTGCTTTATTGCAATTGGTATTTTTGCCTCAACTCTTACTGAAAACTCAGCAGTTGCTATGGTTATTACAATTGGTATTTTGATTGGACTTTTGTTCATTTACTTTATCAATTTGCTAATTGATGTGCCTGTTTTAGAAACAATTTTTGAGTGGCTTTCCATTTATGGTAGATTTTCAAGCTTTACCTATGGCGTTTTCGATATTGCGTCCTTGATTTACTATCTTTCCTTGACAGGTCTTTTCCTGTTTTTAAGCGAAAGAGTATTTCAGGTAAGACGCTTAGGTTAAGGGGGTGCTTGATATGAAGTTAGGATTTTTAAAAGCATTTTCTGACAAAAGAAAGATAAAGTATGGCACTGTAACAATTGCCTTTTGCGCAATTGTTATTGCCCTTGTTATAGTTTTAAACTCAGTTATTTCTGTTTTGGCAGAAAGCCTTGAGTGGTACGTTGATATGACCAAGGAGCAGGCTTACACAGTTTCAGAACAGCTGGCACAGCTTGCTATTGAAACCTCAAAGGATGCAAAAATTGATGTTATCTTTTGTTGCTCCAGCTACGAGGCGCAAAGCATAGACGAGGACCCAACAGGTGGTATGCTTACCTACGTTCATTCAACTGCAAAGCAGTTAGAAAAGAGAATGTCTAACATAAGGGTGCTTTATATGGACCCACAAAAGGACCATGGCTTTTTCAAGGAAAATGGCTGGGCTGGTAGTGCAACTAAGACAAATGTAATTATCGCAAGACAAAACGTAGATGGTGGCTATGGCACAAATTATCGTATTCACTCCGTTGATTACTTCTTTTCAAAGGATGAAAACGACCAGATTTATGGCTATGATGCAGAGTACGTTTTTGCAACCGACCTAATTAGCCTATGCCAAGACACGCAACCATACATTTACGTATGTCAAGGACATGGTGAGGCAACTGATACAACGGAGTTTTATACCTTATTCGTTGATAGTGGCTTTAACCTTGTGCCTATTATTCTTTCAAACAATGTGTTCCTTTGTGAAAATGGCTGTGACACACAATTTGACCCCTCAACAGATGCAGAGCAGAATTGGGCAAGCTACACCTGTACTGTATGTAAAACGGCATACACAAAGGACGTGGTGCTTGACAATTTAGTTGCTCGCCCAAATATTCCCGAGGATGCTCGTGCAGTAATTATTAACGAGCCAACTATGGACTATGAGGACGGAGAGATTTCCCTTTTAAGAAAGTATCTTGACGGACAGGGCACGATTATGTGCTTTTCCAATCCTGCCACACTAAAAAGTGGTGCAGATCTACCTAACCTTTATGGCTTCCTTGAGGAGTGGGGTGGAGTTAAGATGCAAAATGCAACTGTAACCGACCAAGGAAGCTATTCGATTGGCATGCCTAATTCCTTTAAGGGCGTTGTTACCTCAAATGCAGTTACACAGGCATATTTGCCACAGCTTGCCTATGGCTCAGATATAAGACCTCAATTTAACAATTCCTCACACCTCACAATTGACAATCGCTATATTCCAACCACTGATGGTGGCTATAACACAGGCGATGGCGAAAGAGGAACGCTTCCACTATTAGTAACAGGAAGCACAGCAACAGTTAAGGGTCAAAGAGGCGTTTATAACATAGTTACAGTAACCTATTCTGAAACCTACAAAAACAACAACAGTGACCAAACAAACTCAACAAATGACGCTTACACCTCGTATTTGATTACTTGTGCTTGTCCTGATTTTATCAGCGATAGCTACATAGGGTCAGATAGCTACCCAAATGACGAAATTATTTATTCCTTGATTCGTCAAACGACCTCTGCACAGGTGCCTGCCTACATTGATACAAAGCCCTTTGCAAATTACGACCTTGATATTTCAGAATCAGGGGCACAGGCAACTCTTATTACCTTGGCATTAGTGCCAACAGCATTAGCTCTCGGCGCTATGGCAGTAGTCCTTATAAGGAGAAAGCGTAGATGAGAGTTAAAAAGCAAACGATAATTTTGATAATTGCCCTTGTGCTTTTAGTGGTTGGTATAGTCCTTGCAGTAGGCTTGCCAAAATGGTTAGGCACGGGACAAGAGGGGGGAACAGAGGAAGAAATTCCAATTCCCTCAGAGGGAGAGAGCCTTTATTATAATGCTCTTTTAATGTACCCAAGGGTTTCCTCAAAGGACATAACCTCCCTAACTCTCAAAAACGAAACAGGGGAGTTTACCTTTGTGCAAAAATGGTCCAAGGAGGACAACAATTACAAGCTCAGATTAAAGGGCTTTGAGAATATTCCCTGTGATGAAAGCCTGATAACAATTTTGACCTCCTATATTGGCACCTCAATTACTCACGAGCCTATGAGGGACGTTACCGAGGAGCAACTAAGGACATACGGACTTGATAGCTCCTGTAAGCTTGGCTATACCCTTGTTTACGAGGACGAAGACGGAACTAAAAGACAGGTAAATGTAAGAATAGGCGACAAGGCAAACACCTCAAGCCCTATTTACTACGCCTACGTTGAGGGCAGAAATAACATTTATATGCTACAATCAGGTGCTACGGGTATGTCAAGCTTTGACGAGGCGCTTTTGTCAAGCAAGCTTGACTTTATAGCACCAACAATTTTCAAGGGCTTTTCAAATAGCACCTACGCCTTAATGGGCACGAATTCCTTTAACATTTACAAAACTACTCTTGAGGATGCAAACGGCGATGGCAACACCGAGCTTGAAAGCCTTGTGCGTGTAGCACTAAAGAGCAGAGATGAAGCCAATGACTCCTCTACCTTCGAGATTATTCTTGAAAGAGGTACCACAGAGGGTAGCAAGATAGCTCTTGCTAATAACGAATACTTAACTAAGATTTTCGAAACAATCCTGATTGAATTTCAGGGAGATAGTGTTGTTGAAATCTACACCGAGGAAACCGACCTTTCGAAATACGGACTTGAGGTAGGGCAGAAGCATTACTTTATAAGCGCTGTATTCGAGGAAAAGGACGAGGATGGCAACAATCGTACAGTCAGCTTTGATATAGGTAGTGAGATTAACGGTTATCATTACACCATTGCAAGATTCTACGATTACGACACAGGTCTTATTGTAAAAATCCCTAAGGATAGCCTATTCTTTATAAATGAGAATGACGAATACCTTTTGGAAAACTATGCAGCAACAAATACAGTTTTAACAGGCTTTTACGAATACCTTCACAAGGATGAGGAGGCAGGGGAGCCTGGTATGAAGGAAATCACTATAAACACAAAGGACTACCAAGAAACCTTCTACACAAGCTACGATGTCTTAAAGAGCAAGCTTTCAGTTACGACTAAGACCAGTGGCTTAAGCTTTATCGACGTTGAAAGTGAAGACCCCTATGACAGAAACCAATTTTCAAACCTTTATACTCTCTTGATTTTCTATCCAATGCCAAGACGCATTAACACAATGACCGAGGCAGAAAAGCAAGCCATTATGGTGGAGAAAAATATGGTTTATGAGCTGATTGCTCAAAGAAATGATGGTAAATTACTTCGCTACACCTACTACAAAATCAATGCAAGCTATGCCTTAGCCGAGTATTGCGAGGGCAAGGTCGAAAATGGTACAGAGGTGTGGGGCGAGGCAAGTGTAATTTTCGATACCACAATGGGACATATTGAAAAGATTACCGACAACTACAAAATCATCATGGAGGGCGGAAAAATTCGTCCTGACAATATCATATATTAATAAAGTGCTTGAAAACATAAAATATATGTGATACAATCTTAGGTAGCAAAAAAATAAACATTCTAAGGAGAATAATATGGAATACAAGTACGGTTATTTTAACCAAGAGGGCGACGAGTTTGTAATTACTGCTCCAAACACACCACGTCCCTTTGACAACTTTTTGTTTAACGATTCCTGCTATGCAAACGTGCATCAAACAGGTATAGGCTGCTTCGACTACCAAATCAATGGTACAGAGGGTATTCAGCTTTATACAGGTGTTGGTCGTATCTGTGACTATGACGTTTTCGGTAAGGACCACCTTTACAACAGACTTGTTTTTATAAGAGATAATGAAACAGGGGAGTTCTGGACTCTTAACTGGGAGCCTGTTTGCCATCCTTATCAAAGCTACAAGTGTACTCAAGGCTTAGGCTACACTCTAATTGAGAATAAGACCTGCGACACACTTGCAAAAATGCGTCTTTTCGTGCCCGTTGGAAAGGACCCTGTTGAAATTTGGAAGCTTTCCTTTAAGAATGAAGGTAAGGGCAAGCGCTCCTATTCCATATTTACATATAGCCAAATTCAGTTCAGATTTAAGTGGGGATTTGATAGCTATGGCGATACTATGTATCGTTGCACTCGCTTTGACGAAAAGAAAAACACCTTCTATATGTCAAAGCATCCATTTATAGTGCCACACAACTACCTAACTGCATTTATGGTTGCAGACGAGAAGATTACAGGTAGTGAGGGCTGTCAAAACGTATTCGTTGGCGAATATGGTACAATTGCATCTCCTGAGGTTGTAAGAGAGGGCGTTTCAAGAAACTCCATCGGCTCTGCAAACGCAACTATCTGTTCACTTCGCTTTGATATTACTCTTGACAAGGACGAGGAAAAGGAAATCAGCCTTCTTCTTGGTGCTGGCGAGTGTGAGTGCGAAAGTGAAAAATATGCCGACAAGTATCTGAAAAATCAGGATAAATACTTCGAGGAAACAAAGAAATACTATAAGGATTTATATTCAAAGAATCACTTAACAACAAGCGACGAGCACTTTGACCGTCTAATCAACTTCTGGGGCAAGCACGCAACTAACTTTGGTGCTACCTGGTGTCGTTGGGGATATAATGGCTACCGTGACATTGTTCAACATGGCTTTGGTGTAGTTTCCTTCAAGAACGAAAGAACAAAGGAAATCTTGCGTGAGGCTATCAAGAATCAATATTCAAGTGGTATGGCAGTTCGTGGCTGGAACCCTGTTGATACAAAGGCTTACTCCGACTCTGCACTTTGGCTTGAGTTTACTCTTACAGCTTACCTTCGTGAAACCTGTGATGTTGACTTCTTAAACGAGGTTGTTCCATTCAGAGATGAGGGCGAGGCAACTGTTCTTGGACATATGGACAGAGCTCTTGACTTCCTTGAGTCCAACAAGGGCGTACACGATTTGCTTCTTATTAAGTTTGGCGACTGGAATGACTCTTTAACAGGTGTTGGTAAAGAGGGTAAGGGCGAGAGCGTTTGGCTATCAATTGCTTACGCACAAGCACTTTTGGAAATGGCAGAGCTTGCAAAATTCCTTGGCAATAAGGAAAAGGAAGCAAACTATCTTGCAAGAAGAGAAGCAATAGTTAAGGCTATTAACGATAATGCTTGGGATGGCGACTGGTACAGACGTTGCTACACAGACGCAGGCAAGCCTCTTGGCTCAAAGGAAAACAAGTACGCAAAGATGTTTATGGAATCTCAATGCTGGTCCTTGGTTTCTGGTGTTGCCAGCGAGGAAAGAGCTAACACAGTAATTAAGGCTATGGATGAGCATATGGCAACTCCTGTTGGATATATGCTACTAACACCTTCATTTAAGGAGTTTGACTCTACAATTGGTCGTATCTCTGCTATGGAGCCAGGCATTTGCGAGAATGGTACAATCTATTCACATACAAATATTTGGATGATTTTAGGTCTTTTGAAGTATGGCAAGGTTGACAAGGCTTACGAGCTATTTAAGAAGATTGCTCCAGGCTACATTGTAGGTGACAATGCTGATATTAAGAATAAGTGCCTACCATATATGTTCTCCAACTGCTACTTTGGACCTGAGCATAAGAATAGTGCATTCCAAATGGAATATAGCTGGATTACAGGCTCTGTTGCTTGGTACACCAACACAATGGAAAACTACCTAATCGGCGCAAGACCAACCTACGAGGGACTTGTTATCGAGCCACACCTTCCATTTGATAAGGCAACAATGAAGAGAGAATTCCGTGGCGCAACCTACGAAATTTCAATTGATAACTCCCAAAACAAGCACAAGGATTACACCCTTGAAATTGTTGTTGATGGTAAGGCGATTACAGGCAATATCGTTCCCGACTTTAAGAGTGGCACCCATACTGTAAGCGTAGTAATAAAATAAAGACTAACGAAAAATAGGCTTTGGCAAGCTCGCCAAAGCCTATTTTTTGTTGTATGCAATAATTGTGCAATCGGAAAATGCACGCTCGCCAATTGTTGTTACACTCCTTGGTATTGTGACGCATTTAAGAGAGGTACAACCATAAAAGGCACACTTGTCAATGGTGGTAACGCCCTCTGGAATAGTGACGCTTGTAAGACGTGTGCACCAAGAAAAGACACCATTATTTAAGGTATCAACACCCTTTGGAATTACTATACTTGTAAGCGATATGCAATCGTAAAAGGCTTCCTTGCCAATGTGGGTTACACTCTCTGGAAATGCAATGCTTCTAAGCCCTTGACAATTCCTAAAGGCACTTGCACCAATGGTGGTTACACTCTTGGGAATTGTAACGCTTGTAAGCTCCTCACAGCCTGCAAATGCACAGTCGCCAATTGTGGTTACAGTGCTTGGAATTGTTACACTTTTTAGGCTTATACAACCAGAAAAGCAACACTCGCCAATTGCTGTTACACCATTAGGAATTATAATACTTGTAAGCTCCTCGCAATCGGGAAAGGCATAGTCGCCAATTGAGGTTACTGTGCTTGGAATAGTAATGCTTTTAAGCCTTGTACAATGCCAAAAGGCACACTCGCCAATTGCTGTTACACCCTCTGGAAGTGTGATGCTTGTAAGGGAGGAACAGCCCGAAAATGCATCCTTGCCAATGTGGGTTACACCCTTAGGAATTATAACACTCGTAAGCTTCTCACAATCCAAAAATGCACAGTCGCCTATTTCTGTAACTGCCATTCCGTCAATTTCGGCAGGAATAACAACCTCGGTTACATTTTTGTAGGAAAGTCCTGTTATTGTAATTTCATTTTTAGAAGGATTTTTTTCATATTTTAAATTTATCATTTTACTTTGTATTCTTTCCTTGACCGAACCATTTTTTGTAACCCCACACGACAGGTCTATTGGCTGGATTCCAATTGGGAATCCAACCGTCAGGCTTAGATTTTACTTGTGCGTGGATTGTAAGACTTGTGCAGCCCTTAAAGGTCTCTTTGCCGATGCTGGTTACACTCTTTGGAATTGTAACGTTTTTAAGGCTTAAGCAATGGATAAAGGCAAAGTGTCCGATATTGGTTATGCTCCTTGGAATATTAACACTTTTAAGGCTTGGGCAATTGGCAAAGGCAAAGTGATCGATGCAGGTTACACTACTTGGAATTTTAACACTTTCAAGTCCTATGAAGTGGTCAAAGGCAAGCTTGCCTATTGTGGTTACACCTCTTGGCACAACAATGCGTGAAATCCCTGTGCAACGTGAAAAGGCATACGCACCTATTGAGGTTATACTGTTTGGCATTGTAATACTTTTAAGGTTTGCGCAATTGGCAAAGGCGAAATGGGCTAATGCAGTTACGTCGTTTGGAATTTTAAACGAGGTGTCCTTTTTGCCTATGGCATATCGAATAAGAGTTTTTCCATCCTTTGAATACAAGTTTCCGTCAATAGATTTATACGTCCTATTGTTTTCTTTAACAATAATAGCCGAAAGCTTTTTGCAAGTGACAAAGGTATAGGAATCGATGCTGGTTACACTGCTTGGAATTGTCACGCTTGTAAGCTCCTCGTAATTCTCAAATGCACTTTTGCTTATTTCCGTAACAGCCATTCCGTCTATTTCATCAGGAATAACGAGTTCCTTTTTACTTTTATCGGAAACTCCCGTTATTTTAATTTCGTATTTTGAAGTATCGATTTCGTATATTAAATCTGTCATTTTTTCTCCTTTAGATTTAGTTATGTATTGTATTCATAGGCTTTTGTAAAGAGCATTTTTTTACCTTGTGCTTCTTATTGACCATTGTGACCCCATACAACAGGTCGGTTGTCTGGATTCCAATTGGAATCCCAACCACGTGGCTTGGAATTTGCTTGTGCGTAAATTGTAAGATTATCACATTTCAAGAAAACATGGCTGTCCATCTTTGTAACGCTGTTTGGAATTGTAATATTTGTAAGTGACGTGCAATTGAAAAAGGCACTCAAACCTATTTTCGTAACGCTGTTTGGAATTGTAATATTTGTAAGTGACGTGCAATTGAAAAAGGCACTCAAACCTATTTTCGTAACGCTGTTTGGAATTGTAATATTTGTAAGTGACGTGCAACCCCAAAAGGCAGAGGAACCTATTGCAGTTACACCTTTTGGAATCACAATGATTTTAAGACCTGTGCAACCATGAAAAGCGGAGGAGCCTATTGCAGTTACACTGTTTGGAATTACAACACTTGTAAGTCCTGTACAACCAGAAAAGATGTTTGTCTCTATTTTCGATACACTGTTTGGAATTGTAACACTTGTGAGTCCTTTACAATACATAAAGGCGGAACGTCCTATGGTAGCTATACTATTTGGAAATTCAATATTTTTAAGCCTTGTGCAGTTGAAAAAAGCAAAGGCGCCAATTGTGGTTACACTATCTGGAATTATAATGCTTCTAAGCTCATTGCAACCTGAAAAGGCGGAGACACCTATTGTGGTTACACCCTTTGGAATTATAACGCTTGTAAGCTCCTCACAATCCCAAAAGGCAGAGTCGCCTATTTCTGTAACCTTGCTTCCGTCAATTTCATCAGGTATAACAACCTCGGTTACATTTTTGTCAGAAAGCCCTGTTATTGTAATTTCATTTTTAGAAGGCTTTCTTTCGTATTTTAAATTTGTCATTTTTTCTCGTCTTAAGCCCAGTGGCAATACATATTTTATTATTTTTTTGCTTTCTATAAAATGTTGTCGTGCACCCTCAAGGGTTATGTCCTTAGTAACCAAATCCTCGTCATTAAAGCCACAGATAGGGCAAGTGTCAAATGCACCTACGTAGTCCTTGTTAAAGGTGGTAGCACCACAACAGATACAAAGCATATACTTGTTTTTGTATGGTACCTCGCCTAATATTTCAAGCGCCTTGAAATATTTTTTCTGTCTTTCTATGTCCCAAGGGGTAATGTCCTTGTAGTCAAATCTTTCAAGGGTAGAGTTGTGGGTAAGGTCGGCAATTTTAACGGCCCTTGCTATTTCGTTTTGGGAAATCGCTTTAACGTAGTCAAAATAATCAACCGAGGTGTCGTGAGTAAGGAGCTTTAATGCTTCAATTACAGACACTCCAAAGCCCATTTTTTCTAAATCTGCAAGCGTGTAGTCCGTGTCCTCAACCACGTCGTGCAAAAGAGCAACTATGGTTTCTTCCTCTGTTTTCATTTGCTCAGCCAAATGAAAGGGGTGAAAAACATAAGGCATACCTGCTTTGTCAACCTGATTCTTGTGTGCCTCAAAGCACAAGGCAAGCGCCTTTTTTGTTTTTTCTGTGTAAATCATTATTTAACTCCTCAAAATTTAATTGATTTTGCCCAAAAGATATGTTATACTGTCAAGTGGTGGATTGAAAATGTCAACATCTTATAATAATTGTATCATAACAATTCTATAAAGTCAACAAAATGAAATTGTGCTTACGCACATTACGAAGTATACCTTGTGTAATGAAATCCGACTAGGGTCGAATGAAATCTTTCCGTTGGAAAAATGAAATCAAATCCGTCTTACTTATCTCCAAGCGAAGCTTGATTTCATCATGTAGGGGTTCCCCAAAAATTCGGAGAATTTTAGGGGGTTCTCGTAGTGATTTCATCCACATTTGTGGATTTATCCCGTTTCGGACGGATTTAATTGAAAAACCTCAAAGCAGAGCGTACAAGACAGAAGTATAATTGCTAATAGTTTTTTTACTTTCCAATATTCTTTAACGTTTTGCAACTTGAAATCAACATTCGTCTAATGCGTCCGCAAAGATTTCGGTGGCTTTTGTATGTTTCTTCGTCTATACCATTTGTGTTGAACAATAGCTGTAACCAGCCTTCAGTTTCGCTGCATTCTTTAAGAGCAATTTCAAATTTGGAAAGCATATCTGCTTTACTTTGACCATAATTTGCCTCACGGATATTGGCATAAACACTGCTTGAGCTTTTACGTATTTGGAACAAAGTATTTGATGGAGCTTTTATATTTTGGCACATCAATTCTATTTCAGTTGCGAGTTGTTCCGAATATATCAATAAATAGTTTTTTGACACAATATCACCTCTTTGGGTGTATTGTACCACATTCTAACATTAAAATCAAGGCATCAGCCTTGCATATCATCAATTCTGCAAGGAATTGCATATCACCAATGCGAGAAAAGCATTGTATATCATCAAACAGCAGGGTGGGGTATGCACGACTAAGTCGCGATGATATGCAGCCACAAAGGGCTGATGATATACACGCCGAGGCGTGATGATATACCAAACCTGCAGTTTGGATAAAAAAATACTGCAGAAAAAGTATCCTTTTCTGCAGTATTTTTTGGAGCTGAAGATGAGATTTGAACTCACGACCTGCTGATTACGAATCAGCTGCACTACCACTGTGCTACTCCAGCTTAACTAAAAGATATTTTACTATATATTATTAACTTTGTCAAGGGGGAAAGATTATGAATTTATGCGATATTAGCTTTGTTAAAAGGCTTATGGCAAGATACCAAACGGGCACTAAAAAGTCCTTTGGGCAGAATTTTCTTATAAATAAGGAAATACCTGAAGCTATTGCTGAGGCAAGCTATTCCTATCACTTGACAAGGGCTACAAAAAAGAGCCTTGCTGTGGAAATAGGCCCTGGTATTGGCTGTCTTACCTATGAGTTAGCAGGGGTTTACGACAAGGTTATTGCTATTGAAATTGACAAAGCGCTGTTGCCAATTTTAGATGAAACCCTTTCTGAATTTGACAATGTTGAGGTTATAAATAACGACTTTTTGAAAATGGATTTAGAGGAGTTTTTTGGCAGATATGCAGAGGAATACAATATTTCCGTTTGTGCAAATCTTCCTTATTATATTACAACTCCTATTATTATGGCACTTTTGGAAAAGGCAAGGGGCTATCTTACCTCGATTACTGTAATGGTGCAAAAAGAGGTGGCAGACCGACTTTGTGCTACCACTAAAAAGGGAGATTATGGTGCTATTACTGCCTCAATTGCTTACTATGGCGAGGCAAAAAGGCTTTTTGACGTGTCCCCTGACAACTTTTTGCCAGCTCCTAAGGTAACCTCCTCGGTGGTTAGAATTGAGCTTTATGATAAGCCTAAATATAGTGTTAAGAGTGAGGAAATGCTATTTAAAGCGATACAGGGTGCCTTTTCTCAAAGAAGAAAGACGCTTTTAAATTCCTTGTCCTCCTATTTTGGTAATATATCAAAGGACAAGCTTTTAGATGTTATTGTGTCCCTTGGCTTTAGCGAAAGCATAAGGGGAGAGAAGCTTGATATTGAGGATTTTTGTAGATTGGCTGATAAGCTGGGAGAGATTAAATGATTTTACAAGCAACTATTTTAAATGCCTTGGTGGTAATTGTCGGCTCAATAGCAGGACATTTTTTGTCGAAGCTATTTGATAAAAGACCAAGGCTAAGAGAATTACCCTCACAGCTTATGAAGGCTGTTTCTGTGGTGGTTATTGTTATCGGTATTAGTGGAGCATTAGAGTCGGAAAAGCCTATTGTTTTGCTTATTTCAATGGTTGTAGGCACGCTTGTCGGCTCGCTTATTGATATTGACGGACTCTTTGAAAGGCTTGGCAAATTTATGGAAAGAAAATTTGTTAAGACTAAGGAAAACACCACTCACCCAATGCTAAATGAGGGCAGAGTGCAAAAGAGCTTTTCTAAAGCCTTTGTGTCAACTGCACTTACCTGTTGCGTTGGAGCTTTATCTATAACAGGTGCTCTTGAAAGTGGACTTTCAGGGGGTGCCGAGCAGGGACTTTTGTATACAAAATGTGTCCTTGACTTTATAACTGCAATAGTATTTTCCTCTGCCTACGGCTTAGGTGCTGCCTTTGCCTCAATCGTTGTATTGCTTTATCAAGGAATTATCGAGCTTGGTGCAAGTGGACTTAGCGTCTTTTTGCAAGGCTCAATTACAGAAATCTCTGCCGTTGGCTCCGTTATTGTCTGTGCCCTTGGTCTTAATATGATTGGCGCAACAAAGGTAAAAATCGCCAATATGTTGCCTGCAATCTTCCTGCCAATTCTACTTTGCTTGTTTATGTAAAACCTCTTGCGTAGCAATGGTTTTTATGAAGCTTTAGCTTCATTTCAAGCACGACCTTGTCGTGTATTTCAAGCTAACTTTAGTTAGCATTTCAAGTGCGTAGCACATTTCATTAAAAAAAGACTTACTCGGTTGAGTAAGTCTTTTTGTCTTATTATTGAATTTCGCCAATTGAAACGGCTGTGCCTGCGTTACCCTCGGTAACTGTTTTATTGCTAATGTAGTAAATTGTATTGCCATATACTACGTAAGCACAACAGAATACCTTGGTTGATGCAAGGCTATCTGTAAGACCTGAAACCTTCATTTCAAAGGCATCATATTGGTTTCTTTCATCAAAGGAAACGGAAGCAACCTTTTCCTTAGCTACAATCTCACCATCTGCAAGAGTAAGTAGCTCGCCTGTTTCGTGAATGTACTTTGTTTCCTCGTTGTCAACGTAGGAGTAAACACCTGCAACAAGACCATAGTTTATTTCGCCAAGCCACTCGGTGTAGAAGGAGATAACCTCCTTATTAATCACAAAGCCCTGCATAATAGCGCCTTCGCCATTTTGTGAGTAGCCCTTATTTGTAAACAAAGCATCCTTTGTATCAGTTACCTGTGTGCTTTCGCAACGGGTACATACTGTGCAAACGTCTGCACTTGATAGAAGTGTGTTTACTGTATCAGCAAATACAAGCTTTTCCTCGCCAATGTGGGTGCCTTCATAGAAGGCGTCGCATTGGCTATAATTATATACAACGTAATATTTGTTCTCGTCAATTGCCATTTGTACGTATTCGTCATCGGAAATTGTTGAATCCCAATCCAACACGTTGTCGTGATTGATTCTTTGTTGGTTGTCAGTAGGCTTTTCAAGAATAGACTTAAGTGTGTTTAATTCTTCAAGTGAGCCTGTGAAGAAGATTACACCCTTTGTGCCTGTACCGTGAAATACGTGCGAGCCTGTAAGTGATGTCATGCTTGAAACGATCGAAGCAGGTAAGTAAAGCTTTGTAAGGCTTTTTGATTCCCAAAGAAGACTTTGACCGTCTGTAATTGTGGTAAGATTATCACTTAAGCGAAGCTCCTGAAGAGAGTGACATTGCTCGAATGCTCTTAGACCGATTGTTGTAACAGTGTTTGGAAGAGAAAGCTTAGGAAGGCTCGTGCAATATGAAAAAGCACGTGCGCCTATTGTGGTCAAGGCAGAACCCTCTGGGAAAATGACTTCGGTTAAGCTGGTACAATAGTACATTGCACCATAAGCGTTACCTGCTATTGCACCATTTGCGATAACCTCTAAGGTTTTAGGGAAAACGATTTTCCTTACGGATTTACAACCATGAAAGGCTGTGTTGTTAAGAGTAGGTACTTCATAAACATTACCGCTGATTGTGTTAAATGGAGCGTCAGGGTGGATATACACCTCTAATACGGGTGTAGCTTGAACAATACGGTTGGAATCACACCAGGTGTTTGGAAAATATGCAAACAAAAGTTCAGAGTTGGTAGGGTAATAATCACCAGACCTTGCATTTAATCCATAGGAGCTTCCGTCAGAGAAGCTCTTAATGCTTGAATCGTCAGGGAAGTTGATTGAAACGATATTTGATTTAGTTGGTCCGGCAGAGGTAATAAATTTATACATACCATTGCTTGTATTAATTGTGCTGTAAGTAGGGTCGGTTGTAACGAAGCTCTTTACAGCTACGAAAATGTCACTGCCAACAGTTGCTTGACCTAACTTATACCAAGAAATTGCATTGCCTGAACTATTGGTTTTTGGGAATGCTCCCTCGTATTCAGTGATAATGTCATTTGAATCTCTGCGAGCGTAGAACAACGCGTCCTCAGTTGTTTTGCTACTTAGCTCCTCAACAGTAGCATCAAAATAGTATATGTTGCTTTCGCCATATAGCTCAGCACTTACAGAAACAGCAAGCATTGAAGCAATAGCGAGCACCATAACAGCTAAAAGAAGTAGTCTTCTTTTCATAAATTATTCTCCTTTATAATATAAATATTTCTCCCTACGATGATTATAGCATTAAAAAATCTGCTATTCAAGGGAAAAGTAAAAAACTGTCAATTTTAACAAAAATCAAAGCTCTGAGAATAACTCAAGCC
Organism: Clostridia bacterium; assembly: GCA_017473085.1. GTDB lineage: Bacteria > Bacillota > Clostridia > Oscillospirales > CAG-272 > RGIG2000. The sequence continues at coordinate 49,262 of JAFUNF010000018.1, read as the reverse complement.
CTGATTTTTTGAGGAATTTGCCTATAAGCGAGGGGGCAAGGCTGGGGAAGTGCTTATACATAAAGTCAAGTAGCTTGCCGTCAAAGCCGAGGATAACTCGCTTTTTTCTTTTGCCTGCTTTCTTGAGAATTTTCTTAGCGATTTTATTTGGGTTAGCACTAAATTTGTCAATTAAGGACTTGTCCTTGTTGCTTGCGTTTTGGTTTTTCATAATGTCTGTTTTTACAAAGCCTGGCAAAGCTGTGGTAACGGAAATTTCCTTATACTCATAGGCAAGAGCTGTTGAAAAGCGGTCAAGAGCACTTTTTGACGAGGAGTATGCGCTGACTCCCGAAAAAGGACAAAGGGCAGAGGCACTTGATATATTTACTATCATACCACCATTTTCCATTAGCTCCCTTGTGTGATGACAGGAATACACACAGGAAAAGAAATTTATATCAAAAACACTTTTAAGAGATTGTGGATTGCTTTTTTCAAAGGGAATAAATTTAGGCAAAATTCCTGCACAATTTATTAAAATATCTACACGTACCCCATCGTTTTTGAGCTTTTGAGCAAAAGCTTGCCAATTTTCCTCAAGGCACACGTCAAAGGGAGTGGGCACGTATTTTTCCCCAAGCTCCTCTTTTACAAGGCGTAGCCTTTCCTCGTTTCGAGCTATGGCAAAAACTCTGCAATTGTATTTCTTAATTAGCTCGGTTGCAAGTGCTTTGCCAATTCCACTCGACCCACCAGTAATTATTGCAACCTTATTATTAAAATTAAAACTTTTCACGTATAAACTCCTTCTTACTACCCTTCCACCATCTTTGATGGTCCCCCCTCCCTGACAAGGGAGGGCAAGAGGTTGGGGTGTGTTAGCAACCTCGTATTTGGGTGTCACTCTTTTTCGCAAAGGGCACGCCCTAAAGGGTGCCCTCCAAACAAAGGGGAAGGCTTCATTCATCAACGCAGTTGATTTATTCCTTTTGTAAAAAAGGATTTCATTGAAAACAAAAGACCCAAGTGCCTTGGGTCTTTAGTTTTCTTATCTTTGTACTCTTCCGCTTCCGCCACCCTTGATAAGACCTTCAACCTCAGCAACGGATACAAGGTTGTAGTCGCCTATAATTGTGTGCTTCAGACAGGATGCAGCAACGGCAAACTCGATTACGTCCTGTGAGGACTTGTTCATAAGTGAAGCATAGATAAGTCCACCACCGAAGGAGTCGCCACCACCAACACGGTCAACAATATGTATGTTGTAGGAGCGAGAGAAGTAGTACTCGTTCTCATTCTTGTCAAAGAGCATAGCAGCCCAAATATTGTCGTTTGCAGAGATGCTTGTGCGAAGTGTAATTGCAACTCTATTAAAGCCGAAGGTGTCGGACAATTGCTTTGCAACACTCTTGTAGCCGTCGTGGTTTACAACACCCTTATCAACGTCGGTGTTTTCTGCCTTGATACCGAATACCTTTTCAGCATCCTCCTCGTTAGCGATACAAACGTCAACAAGCTTCATAAGCTGACCCATTACCTTGCCTGCCTCCTCGGTTGTCCAAAGGTTTTTACGGTAGTTAAGGTCACAGCTTGTTGTAATACCCTTCTTACGACATACTGTAAGTGCGTCCATACAAATTTCAGGAAGCTCGCCACCCAAGGCTGGAGTAATGCCTGTAAAGTGGAACCAATTTGCACCCTCTAAAATTTTCTCCCAATCAAAATCACTTCTCTTAGCAAGTGCAATAGCAGAGTAGGCTCTGTCGTAAATTACCTTTGATGGACGTTGTGATGCACCTGTTTCAAGGTAGTAAATACCAACTCGCTCGCCACCTCTTACGATTTCGCTTGTGTCAACGCCGAACTTTCTCAAGGAATTAACTGCGCTTTGACCGATTTCGTGCTTAGGAAGCTTTGTAACGTAGGAAGCATCAATGCCATAGTTAGCAAGGGATACTGCCACGTTAGCCTCGCCACCACCATAGGTAGCACCAAATGTATCTGTTTGAACAAATCTTGTGTAGCCACAAGGATTAAGTCTTAGCATAATTTCGCCGAAGCATACTGTTTTCATAATTTTACCTCAAATAGAAATATTTAGTCCTTAAGGACTATTCAAATTATAGCCTAATTTTTATATTTAGTCAAGAGCAGATTGATAAATTCAAGCATCTTCGCTTAAATATCTTTCATAATAGAATAAATATTGCTGACATAAGCCTGCACTATCTCCTAAAAGGGAAACGTCAAGCCCCTTAGGGAAATACTTTTCAAGAGTTCTTTTAATATGTACGTCAACAGGGAAGCCCTCGCCCCTGTCAAAGCCGAAAAGCAAGACACATCCTGCCACCTTTGGACCGACTCCGTTGATTTTGCATAGCAATTCCTGAGCACGTGTAAAGTCTGCATTTTTTACGCTTTCAAGAAAGCCTTCATTTTCTAAAAGGGTTTTACAGGCATCAAAAATATATTTTGCACGAAAGCCTGTTTTTAGATCAAAAAGTCCCTCAACTCCTGCCTCATAAAGTGCTTTGTAGGTAGGGAAGGTATAATGCTCGCTACCCAAAAATTCTATTTTTTCACCATATTTTTGGCAAAGTGAGGAAATAATTTTCTTAATTCTGGGTATATTATTGTTTTGAGAGATAATAAAGCTACAAAGTGCCTCCCAAGAGTCCTGTCTTAATATCCTGATACCATTTCCCATTGAGATTGCCTTTTCCAAATGAGCATTTTTAAGGGATAAAAGGCATGTGTGCTTTTTTTCATAATCAACGTCAAGGGATAAGTATTTTTCCCAAATATTGTAGTAGTCCTCCTTAGTAGCCCCATATATGTAAAGCTCGTTTTCGTTGTCCTGCGCAAAGACAACGTATTTGCCAAGGGCAACTCCACCCACCTGTGATTTGTGATTAAAAAGGGACACGGCATCAAACCTAAAGCATTGCCCACAATCGAAGCTTTTTTCAAGACTAAGGGTAGGAATGTGGCAAAGATAAACCACGTCAAGACCTTTTTCCTTATATTCCTTAATAGTCAAAATTTTACCACTCCTTAAAAAAGTATTGCATTATCTTAATTATACAGTTATAATTAAATTAAATCAAGTACCAAAAATAACCGAAAGGAAAAAATATGGAGCAAATTTATACAATACCTGTAAATGAAGCCTTTGAGGAGGCAAGAGATACAAAGGGCTATGAGTGTCCCTTCTGCAAGCTTTTTGACAAGCTGGAGAAAAAAGAGGTGGAATTAGCACTTGGACCCTCAATGATGGAGCCTAACACAAGAATACAAACAAACGAAAAGGGCTTTTGCAAGGACCACTTTGAGCAAATGATAGAAAAAAATAATCGCTTGTCCTTAGCCTTAATTCTGGAAAGCCATATTGACACGATCAAGGGCAAAATGAAGGGCAATTTCCTTTCAAAGCTAATAGGCACCCAGACTAAAAAATCTATAAAAACAGCCACAGGGCTTGGCAAAAGCTGTTATATTTGCGAGCGAATTGAGTATAACTTCTCAAGAATGCTTGAAACTGCAGTTTTGCTATACGCCTACGACGTGGACTTTAAGCAAAAGCTAAAGGGACAAAAATGCTTCTGCCTGCCTCACTATGAAAGATTTATGATTCTTGCAACAGCGAAGCTTGACAAGAAAAAGCAAGCAGAGCTTTCAAAGGACGTGCAGGAAATTCAAAACGCATACCTTGAAAAGCTTAAAAATGACGTTTCTTGGTTTTGCAAGAAGTTTGACTATCGCTACGACAACGAGCCTTGGTACGACTCCAAGGACTCAGTTGAACGAGCAATTAGATTCCTGTCAAGTGGAGTAGCTAAAGATAAGAAGTAAAAGACTACACCTTCGGTGAATGAAATGTGCGTTGAAACGCACTTGAAATGCTAACTGAAGTTAGCTTGAAATACACGACTTCGTCGTGCTTGAAATTCGCCTAACGTCGAATGAAACTAAAAAAGCCGACACTGTGTCGGCTTTTTCATCCTTGTAGAGCAAGGATTTCATCGTGTAACGATTTCATCGCATAGCGATTTCATCCACCACAGGTGGATTTCATTTCCCTTGGGGGAAGGCTTAGTCGCCAAAGAAATAGTAATAATCAAGCTCGTTTGCCTTTGAGCTACTAATGGTGTACTGGTCCTTTTTGTTAGAAACCTCAACCACTATGGAGCTTTCCTTTTCGTAAGCCTTTAGTCTTTGATAAAAGGCACTTTGACAAGCCTGTTGGTTGAAGGTGTTTGAGCCCTCAGGGAAGAAAAAGTCCTTGTTTTCCTCCTTTGTGTATGCGTCCTTTTCCATATCTAACTTTTTGATGAAGGCAGAGCCATATTCGAAATAGTCCCCTGCATTTATTTGCTCCTCACCATTTTCGGTGGTTATGGAGCCATTACCATCAAAATATCTTTTGGCTGGGACAACTCCACAGTCCCCTGTTTTCAATGCAAGGGCAGTTGCAAGTGTTTGAGAGCTTGCAAGCTGAGAGGACACAGGCTTTTTCATAAAGTAGCCCTGCTTATATAGAGTATCGTCAGAGTATTTTTCCCAAAGCTCCTCGTAGGAAAGGGTGGGGTCGATGATTATATAGTTAAAGTCCTTGTTGTCGTTTACTAAAAGCTCTGTAAGCTCAGTAACTATACGCTTTTGCACGTTTATCTCGTCCTGTGTAAGATTTACATAGGTGGTTTTACCATTTGAGTCGGTGTGGCTTTTATAAAGAGTATTTACTACAATAACCTGAAAGTGCATATAGTAATCGTTGCAAAAGCTTTCCTTTTCGCTATCTGTTAGCTTTTCGTAATTGCTACCATAAAGGTGCTCAATAACTGCACCCTGCTTCATTTGCATTTCGTAAACACGTCTTAGAGTATCAGTTGTAAACTTGTAGCCTAAGGAGTCAAGCCTTTTATCAAGAAATTTCTCTGAATAGCCACCATAGTAGGTCAAAAGAGTGTCTATGATTTCGTTTGAGGTGTTTCTTTTCTCATCGCTGATTGTAAGCTGGTACTCGTCAAAAAGTGCAACAGAGAAAAGAAGAGTCAAAACAGATTGCTCGAACTGGCTGGAATAAGCTGCGTCGATATAATCTCCTAAGGTATAGCCCTGTTGTATTTCAAGGTCAATATCCTCTTCACTATATCCGAGGGACTTTAGCGCCTGCATTTTTTGCATACCTAAAAGATAATGATATTCGTCCTCCTTAATTGAATAGGCACCTAACCTATAAACGTCCTGATTATTGCCACAGGAATAAAGGCAAGGAAGGATCATAGAAAGGCAAAGGGCAAGAATGAGAAATTTAGTTAGTATTCGTTTCATTTTGTCTCCTGAGTTTTTATATTAAAACCATTGTAGCATACACGATTAAAAAAGTCTATTAAATAATTGTTACTTTTTTTGTGTAGGCTATTCCTGATTAAGAGCATTGATATAATGCTTTAAAACTGCCACACATCTGTCGGAAAAATCGGTAGCTGGGTCGTAGGCAACAGCAATATAGGGAGATTCGTTAATGCCCTTTATGCGTACGTTTTCCTTGTCGAAAACAGAAACTGCCTGTAAAGCCTTAAGCTTAGTGCTATTCGGATAAATGCGAATTTCTCCACGAAGCTGTTCAACCTTGCGTATATCTGCCTGTGAGGCGTAAGCCTTGACAAGGGCAACCGAGGTAAGCATTTTCGCCTCTGGTGGCATTTTGCCAAAGCGGTCTGTGATTTCATCGTCAAGCTCTTTTCGTTCGATTTCGTTTTCAATGTGGGCAATTCTTTTGTAAAGCTCCATTCTTTGAGAGGACGCTTTAACATATCTTTCGGGCAAAAAGGCATCAGAGGAAACTGTAAAGACTGTTTCCTTCTTAGGTACTGGCAATTGACCCTTTTCCTCAAGTACTGCCTCGTTAAGAAGTCTGATATAAAGGTCGTAGCCAACTGCATCAAGATGTCCGTGCTGAGCAGAGCCTAAAAGGTTACCAGCACCTCGGATTTCAAGGTCACGCATAGCAATTTTAAAGCCTGCACCAAACTCTGCAAAATCACGAATGGCGCTAAGTCTTTTTCTTGAAATGTCGGATAGCCCCTTGTATGCACGATAGGTAAAGAAGGCGTAGGCACGTCGGTGGCTTCTTCCAACGCGACCACGAATTTGATGGAGCTGAGAAAGTCCCATTGTGTCTGCGTTTTCTATAATCAGAGTGTTTGCATTTGGAATATCAATTCCTGTTTCTATAATTGTTGTGCAAACTAAAATATCAATTTCGCCTACAACTAAATTGTGCCAGATTTGCTCAAGGCTGTCCTTGTCCATCTGACCGTGACCTACCGCTATGCTTGCATTGGGAAATACCTTTTGTAGCTTGTCGGCAGTGTAGTAGACTGTATCAATGTTGTTTACAAGATAGAAAACCTGTCCTCCGCGATGTAGCTCACGCTTGATTGCATCGTTAATTATATTGTCGTCGTGCTCCATAACGTAGGTTTGAGTGCCTACACGTCCCTCGGGGGATTCATCAAGAATAGAAAGGTCACGAATACCACCCATAGCCATTGAAAGAGTTCTTGGAATAGGGGTCGCAGAAAGAGTAAGCACGTCAACGTAAGGGAAGGCTTGCTTCAGCTTTTCCTTTTGAGCAACACCAAAGCGTTGCTCCTCGTCAATGATTAAAAGTCCTAAGTCCTTAAATTGAATTGACTTGCTAAGAAGCTTGTGTGTTCCTATTATAATATCAAGGTCTCCACGCCTTAGCATATTGAGTATAGATTTTTGCTCCTTTGCTGTACGGAAGCGAGTGAGCATATCAATGTTTACACCTGTACCTGCAAAGCGAGAAAGAGCAGTTTGATAATGTTGCATAGCCAAAATAGTGGTTGGCACCATAATGGCAACCTGCTTGTTGTTGGCTACTGCCTTCATAGCGGCACGAAAGGCAACCTCGGTTTTACCATAGCCTACGTCGCCACAAAGAACTCTGTCCATAGGATAGGGCTTTTCCATATCACTCTTAATTTCGCTGATAGCTAACAATTGGCTTTCCGTTTCATCGTATTCGAAGGATGAATCAAAGTCGATTTCCATAATATCGTCAGGCAAGAAGGCAAAGCCGTTCATTCTTGTTCTGCGTGCATAAAGCTCAATCAGCTCCTTTGCCATATCCTTAGCAGAGGCTTTAGCCTTAGATTTAGCTCTTTTCCAATCGGCACCACCCATTTTGGATAGACGCACCTCGCCAGTTGAGGACGAGGCACCGATATATCTTGATACCATATCAAGCTGGTCAACTGGAAGATAAAGCTTATCGGAGCCTGAATACTGAATAGTGATATAATCTCGATGGGCACCCATTGTGCATAGGTTTTGTATGCCTAAATATTTACCTATACCATACTTTTCGTGCACAACGTAGTCGCCTACGTTAAGGTCTTGATAGGAGAGGATCTTTTGGCTTGCATCTACCTTTTTGCCACTGGTCTTTTTTGATTTCTTCTTATCAAGAGCTCGCTTTGAGGAAAGGACAACTAAAGCAAGATGACAGGTAGGAAGCTCAAAGCCCTCAGGGAAGGTGTCACAGGTAACTGCAACGGAGCCCTTGATTAAGGCACCATCCTTCATAAAGTGGGCAGAAATGCCCTCGTTGTTAAGAACGGAAACTGCATTTTTTGCCTCGGCATCAGTTTGACAAACAAGGGCAATTGAATACTTATTTTCATAAAAATAGGTAAGCTCCTCCATAACTGAGGACAAGGAGTGATTTGCCGAATGAGAGCCCTTTGTGTTAAAGCTATAAATACCACCAACTGCATCTAACCTTGACATTATAAATTGGTCGATATGAATAGGATAGGAATCCTTAATAAATAGGTCGATTTTAGACACAGGGGCAGAGAAAATTGCATATTTCGATGGAATTAAGCTATTATCAATAAGAGTCTTAGCAAGCTCGTTTTCAACGTCCTGTGCCTCCTTGGCACGCTTGGAAATAAGGTTAGCATCGCACAAAATAGACACACAGCCCTTGGGAAAATAGTCAAGCAGACAAGCACCTTGAGGGTAAATAAGGGAAATAAGCTTGTCAAAGAAAGGATAAGAGGAATCCTTTGAGGTAAGAGAGGCAAGCTCTCTTTTAAGCTCAGCAATTGAGCTTTCAGAGGTATTGCCCACAAGTAGCTTTTCTAATTCAAGCTTAATTTGGTCAAGCTGGTCAGGGGTTGCTATAATTTCTCTTGAGGGGGTAATGGAGAAGCATTCAATTTGGCTTGTCATTCTTTGGCTTTGAATATCAAAAATTGCCATACGGTCAATTTCGTCACCAAAAAGCTCAATTCTAATTGGATTTTGCTCAGTGTAGGTCCTTCCATTAATTACATATTCACAGCTTGTAGGGAATAAATCAATAATATCTCCACGCATAGAGTATTGACCTGCACTTTCGACCACATCACATTGAGTGTAGCCTAAGCTATAAAGCTGTGAGGCAAGAGATTTCATATTAATCTCTGAGCCTTGGTCGATTATCAAGGACTTTGCTTCAAGAGTCTTAGGTGGCATAGTCAATTGAATTGACGCATCAGGCGTGGTTAAAACTACGTCAAGGGAGGAATTAAGAATACCTGCTAAAATTTTTAGTCTTTCGTGCTCAAGCTCGTGAGAGGCAGTTATATCGTAAAAATTAAAGTCTCTTGTTTGGTAAAACTCACTTTTTAAGCCTATTTTGTTAAAAAAATCATTTAGCTTGTTTGCCTGTCTTTCGTCGCTTACCAAAAACAAAATAGTTTGGTTGTATTTTTTGCGTATATCCTCAACAAGCGAGGCGGAAAGAGCGTAGAGTGCCCCCTCACTGACACCATCAACTAAAAGAGGCAATTGTAAGCCTGATTTCTTTAGCTCGTCAAGTCTTTGGACAAGCTCCTTGTACTTGGGAGAAAGCTTAATAATTCTTGTTAAAAAATCCTTCATATCCTTTTCCTTTCTTAAATTTATTTTAAGGGACCGAAAAGGCTAACAAACGCAACATGGGCGAGTGTTAACCTGATGGTATTTTTTCTAATTAATATGGAAAAACAAACACAGAGTGCCACTTTTTAGGAAGTGGCATTTGTTTATTTTATTACTCCGTTATAATCGCACATAGCCTTTTCAACCTCGCCCTTAAGCATAAGCTCAAGTGCATCTGGCACAAGCTTGATTATTTCAATTTGCTTTTTTTCATCATCCTCGGTCAGTCTGCCAAGGACCCAATCCACCATATCGTAGTGGGGTGGCTTTTGACCAACTCCTAACTTTATCCTTGGGAACGTGTCTGTTTTTAAATGCTCAATAATGTTTTTTAAGCCGTTGTGACCACCTGCTGAGCCACTCTTTCTTATACGCATTCTGCCTACATCAAGGGAGGTGTCGTCGGACAAAACTATTATGTTTTCAGGTGGGATTTTATAGAAGCTTGAGGCTTCAATTACTGCCTCACCAGAGAGGTTCATATAGGTTTGAGGCTTCATTAAAAGGACTCTTACACCTCCAATTGTTGCCTCGCCGATAAGTGCCTTAAACTTAAGCCTGTCGCACTTAGCACCAATTTTGCTACATAGATAGTCTATTGCCAAAAAGCCTGCATTATGTCTTGTGTAGGTGTATTTGCTCTCAGGGTTGCCAAGCCCTACAACCAAGTGGGTAATGCTTGCTTGTGGCTTTGCTTCTATTTGCTTGAACAAGTCGAATATATTTGCCATTTTACCACCTTAGTACTTCGAATTACTATTGCGCTTTGCCCAGCCATCGTGGTTGGACTGATACTCTCTTGCAATACCGAGAGCTCCGTGTGGCACGTCGTCGGTAATAGTTGAGCCTGCACCGATGAATGCGTTCATACCAATGTTGATAGGAGAAATAAGGGTAGAGTTGCTACCAATTACTGTACCCATGCCTATCTTTACACGATTGCTCTTGCTCTTGCTTTCAAAGTCAACGGTTACAACACCACTACCTATTAAGCATTTTTGGTCTATATCTGTATAGGAAAGAACGCAGTGAGAGGAAACGATTGAGCCTGTGCTGACAGTTGTGCCTCTTAATTCACAGAAGGAGCCAACAATTGCTTCCGTAAGAATATGGCATTTATCATTTAGTGACGAGTATGGTCCAACCTTTGCATTATGCTCAATGCTTGAATTTATTATTCTGGATTGAACAACATGTGCACCTTCTCCGATTTCGGAGCATTCAATATAAGAGCTTGGTCCGATTACAGCACCCTCGCCAATTTTGGAGCCGTCCTTAATAATTGAGCCTGTAAGTAGCTTAACACCACGATGAATTTCGGTTACAGGGGAAACAAAAACACCTTCTCTTGACTCAATTTCAACACCACTCATAACTAAATAATCTAACATTTCGTGGCGATACGTGTCTATTTTCTTATAAAAATCAAGCTTTGATGCAGGTACAGACTTTTCGCTGTCTGCAAAGTGAGATGGGAAGGTTTTGGACCCACTTGCGTTGATTGAGGCAACAAGACCTGCACAAGAGGTAATTTCGCCATCGGTAAGCATTTTTCCTTGACCTACCGATAGGTAAAGACTTCTTAAGCTACCAACCGTTGCGTAGCCCACATCGGATTTTACTACGTAGTCAATAGCACCCTCAATATCCTTGTTGCTTGCAAGGAAGCCAAGGGGAGAGGCAAAAACTACAATGTCATCAAAGGCAGGACTTATGCGTGTTTTTGTATTTGGTATATCGCAGGCAGAGGCGCGTACAAACTCTACGTCCAAGCCAAGCTTGTTTGATGCGTCCTTTATTTTTCTGTAAGTATGCTCATAAATAGGGGAGCCGAAAACAAGAGTTTTCTTACCCTCGGGCAAGTAGGCAACAGGGTCAAGGTCACAAATTACCATGTATAATTTCTTTTGGTTGCTCATAGAAAAAGCCTCCTTTTTAGTATTTAACTTGTTAGTTCGCATAATTAACCATTATGAGTATATCACAAAAGATTTATTTATGCAAGTACAAATATTTAAAACTACTTTACAAAATTATAAAAATATGTTAAACTAATACTTACGATGAAAGTAGGCATTACCCTTGAGGCGATTCCCCTGTTAGGGGAAATGTCGCAAAGCGACAAAAGGGTTCCTGTTTCGGAAAAAAAAGGGGGACCACTCGCGGTGGATGAGGTGTTACCGCGGTTCTGTCCTTAAAAATCTGTTTATTTATCATCATCTATTATGAAAGTTATAAATAAAAAGGAGGTCGCGGAAAAATGAAAAATCCATACAAAAGAAAAATTGACTTCAAAAAAATAGCCTTTCGTATATTGATACCCATTCTTGCATTTTCAATTATGCTTGCAGAGGTAATTTTAATAAACAAATTCCCACAAAGTACCCTTTTATTTGGGATTTTAGGTATTGTGCTTTTTGCCTTGCTTTTCGCAGGGCTTGTAGCCCTTAGTATTATTCTTGGAAAAAGGGCAGGAGCTACCTCACAAATAAAAATTGAGGACATAATTTACGATAAAATTTACGTAAACGATGAGCCTGCCTTGATTTGCACTCAGGATGGTCGTGTTCTTTGGACTAACCAATTTGTACCTAAGACTATGAATCAGAGCAAGGTCGTTGGGCTTAACGCACAAAAGATTTTTAAGTACACTCTTATTGCAAACAGGGACCCTAAGGAAAAATATTCAGACATAGTTGATTTTGCAAACGAGAAATATCTTGTTGAGGAAACCACTATAAATTACAGAAATGAAATAAACATATTGCTCACCTTTAGAAATGTAACGGAATTAATCGAGCTCAGAACCTTCATTAAGAACAAGGAAAAGGTTGTTTCTTATGTTATTATCGACAACATTGACGAGCTTTTAAGATTCGAGCAGGATAGGTATCGTGAAATTTCTGCTAAAATCGAGAGTATTCTTCGTAACTGGTGCGATTCTGTAAACGGATTTTTAAGAGAGTACGAAAAGGATAAGTATATCTTTATTTTCGATAGCGAAAATCTTGATGCTTTTATTGAGACTAAATTTAACGTGCTGGATAAGGTTAGAGAAATCAAGGTTGGAAAGAGCAATATTCCTGTTACTCTTTCTATGGGTGTTGCCTTGGTTGACGGCACTATGGGAGAAAAGGAAAAGGTTGCACAGCAGGCACTTGATATGGCTCTTCAGCGTGGTGGCGACCAAGCAGCTGTTAAAATCGGCGAAAAGGTTTCCTTCTATGGTGGACTTGTAAACACTCTCCAAAACAGAATTAAGGTTAGGTCTCGTGTTATTGCTACCGAGCTTGTAAATCGCATTAATATGGCAGGCAATGTGCTTGTTATGGCACATAAGTCTCCTGACTTTGATGCAATTGGTGCCTCAGTTGGTATTGCAAGGCTTGCAATGATGTATAAAAAGAGAGTAAATATTGTAACCGACTTTAAGGACTCAAATGTAAAAAGATGCTTTAAGCACCTTGAGCATTATGACAATCTTAAGGGCGTATTCGTTGACTCCTCCAAGGGTCTTAACCTTGTGAGAACTGATACACTTTTGGTAATTGTCGACGTAAATAATGTGGCAATGTTTGAATCTCGTGACCTTGCAAGAATGGTTGACGATATAATTATCATTGACCACCATCGTAAAACTGCTGAGTTTGAAAAGAAGCCTGTGCTTGACTATATCGAGCCAAGTGCCTCAAGCGCAAGTGAAATTGTGGCTGAGCTTCTTGAACAGGCTGTGCCTGTTGATTTCTTGACACCTACTGATGCAGATATGCTTTATTCGGGTATTGTGCTTGATACTAAGAACTTTACAAAGGGTGCAGGCACAAAGACCTATTCTGCGGCTATGTATCTTAGAGACAGAGGTGCTCAATACGAAAGAATTCAAAATCTTTTCAAGACAAGCATAGCTGATTACAAGAAGGAAATAAAATTTGCTGAAAAGCTCGATATTTATCGCAATTGCTTTGCTATTGCAATAAATGAATCTGGTAAGGATTCTCAGGATAGAATTTTGGCAGCTAAGATAGCTGACAATATGCTAACCCTTGATGGAGTTGCGGCAAGCTTTGCTCTTGTTAAAATTGGTAACAAGGTTGTAATTTCGGCAAGGTCCAATGGAGCTGTAAACGTTCAGCTCATACTTGAGGAAATGAATGGTGGCGGTCGCTATGATGCAGCAGGCGCACAGGTTACCTTAAGCGAAAAGGAGCCAACTATTCAACAGGTGCTTGCAAGACTTAAGCAGGCAATTGACAACAAAATTAGTATAGATGATTAAGGAGTAAAAAATGAAGGTTGTACTTTTACAGGACGTTAAGTCCCAAGGTAAGAAAAATCAAATCATTGACGTAAGCGAGGGCTATGCAAGAAACTTTCTTTTCCCAAGAAAGCTTGCAATTGTAGCAGATGCTAAGGCAATCAATGATGTTAAAAATAAGGAAAGCTCTGACAAGCATCGTAAGGATGTAGAAAAGGCAGAGGCTAAGGCACTTGCAGAGAAGGTTTCCTCTTGCAAGGTTGAAATCAGGGCAGAGGCAGGCAATGAGGGTAGATTCTACGGTGCAATTACTGCTAAGGATATTGCAGAGGCACTTAAGGGTCAATGTGGTATTGAAATCGACAAGAGAAAAATTCAACTTGACTCCCCAATTAAAGCCTTTGGCACCTACTTGCTTGAGGTAAAGGTTTACCCAGAGGTTACAGGAAAGCTTTCTGTTGTGGTAGTGGAGAAGTAAAATGGACTCACTACAAAGAAAAATGCCCTATTCTGTTGATGCAGAGCAGGCAGTTTTGGGTTGTATTATTGCAGACCCTGAGGTGTGCTACGAGATAGCAAGTCAAAGCCTTAAGCCAAGAGACTTCTATGTTGAGGACCACCAAAAAATTTACGAAACAATAGTTGATTTAAAGAGTGAAAACAAGGCAGTTGACAATATTGCTGTAATTAATGCAATAGTTACCTCTGGTATTTATAGCGACGAGAGTGCTGCTCACTCCTACATTCAGCTTTTGGTTGATATTGTGCCTACAACTGCTAATATCAGGGACTATGTAAAGATAGTTTACGATAAGAGCGTTTTAAGAAGACTTATTGAGGCGTCTCAACAAATTGAAAAGGACGCATACGAGGAAAACGATACCGTTGAAAACCTTGTTGACGTAGCTGAGCAAAGAATTTTTGAAATTGCTGAAAGAAATGAAAAGCGTGACTTTGTTCATATAAGAGACGTTTTAGTGCAGGTTTGCGAAAATCTGAAGGAGCTAAAGGAAAACCCAAGCGAGGGTAAGGGCTTACCCTGTGGCTTTAAGGACCTTGACAGTATGATTGTAGGTCTTGGCAAGGGTGAACTTATTATTGTTGGCGCTCGTCCTGGTGTAGGTAAAACTGCCTTTTGTCTTAACATAGGTGCAAACGTGGCTAAAAAATCTAAGCAAGCCGTTTGTATTTTCTCCCTTGAAATGCCTAATGAGGCGTTAGTTTCAAGAATCTTGTCCTCCGAGGCACTGATTGATGCAACTAAGCTTCGTACAGGTCAATTGGAGGAAAAGGATTGGGATAGCTTGGCTTATGCCTCGGCAACCCTTTCCGAAACAAACATTTTTATTGATGATACATCTAACATTACTATAAACGCAATGAAGTCCAAGCTTCGCAGAATTAAAAATCTTGGGCTTGTAATAGTTGACTACCTTCAGCTTATGCAATCTGATAAGCTTCGTAAGGACGGCTCTCGTGTAAACGAGGTTTCTGACCTTACAAGAGGTCTTAAGCTATTGGCACTTGAATTAAACGTGCCTGTTATTACCTGCTCACAGTTAGGTCGTGCATCTGAAAAGGAAAAGGAAAAGAGAAAGCCTATGCTTTCTGACCTTCGTGAGTCAGGCTCAATCGAGCAGGATGCGGACAAGGTTATATTCCTCTCTCGTGACTACTACGGAGAGGACCCTGAAAAGGCTCATTTAGTTGACGTTATCGTTGCTAAAAACCGTCAGGGTAACACAGGTACAGTTCAAATGGGCTGGACTGGTGAATTTACTAAGTTTTCAAGCCTTGAAAAGAATATGGGCGATGGAAGTGGAGGATATTATGGCTAATAATGAGAGATTCGTTGACAGGCTCTTTGATGATAATAACTTTGAGCCAATTACTATAAAGGACAATAGTGGCAAGGAGGTTGAGTTCGACCAAGTTGCACTTGTAGATTACGAGGGTAGCTACTACGCAGTTCTTGCTCCTATAACAAAGCTTGAGGGAGTAGGCGAGGACGAGGTGCTTATCTTCCAGGTTGACGAGGAAAAGGATTGCCTTAACTACGTTGAGGACGAAAAAATCGCAAATGACATCATCGACCTTTTGGCAGAAGAGGACGACGAGGAGTAGGATACACAACTTCGTTGTGATGATATACAACCTAGAGGTTGATGATATACACTACCTGTGGTAGTGATGATATACAACCAAGGGTTGATGATATACACGCCTTGCGTGATGATATACAACCTGTCGGTTGATTTTAAAAAGAGAGAAGAACAGATGCGTTTGTATCTGTTCTTTCATTAAAGGGGAAAGAATATGTCAAAAAAGGGCTTTTTGCCAATAACAAAAGAGGAGTGCGACGCACTTGGCTGGGGTGTGCCTGATTTTGTTTACGTAAGTGGAGACGCTTACGTGGACCATCCGTCCTTTGGCACTGCTATAATTACAAGGGTTTTAGAAAATGCAGGCTTTAAGGTTGCAGTTTTGGCACAGCCTGACTACAAAAGTGCAGAGGATTTTAAAAGATTTGGTAAGCCTCGCTTAGGCTTTCTTGTAAGTGCAGGAAATATTGACTCAATGGTTGCTCACTATACTGTATCTAAAAAGAAGAGAAGCTATGATTACTATTCGGCAGGTGGCAAAATGGGTAAGCGACCTGATCGTGCCGTTATAGTTTATTCAAACAGAATAAGAGAGGCTTACGGAGATGTGCCGATTATTTTAGGTGGACTTGAGGCGTCTCTTCGTCGCTTTGCCCACTACGATTATTGGGACAACAAAATACGAAGAAGCATACTTGTTGATAGTCGTGCCGATATTCTGACCTACGGAATGGGCGAGAGCATTATTTTAAAGATAGCTAAGCTACTTGACAAGGGCGTGCCTGTTAAGAAAATTCGCGGGGAGCGTGGCTGTGTTTATCTCTGTAAGAGAGAGGACGAAATACCCTTTGAGGTAGGGGCAGAGCTTGACTTTAATTTAATAAAGGAAAGCAAACAGGAGTATGCTCGTGCCTTTGGTATTCAATATAAAAATCAAGATGCCATAAGTGGTAAGGCGATAGTTGAATATTACGACAATAAAAAGTTAGTGCAAAACCCACCTGCCTACCCCCTTGAAAGAGAGGAGCTTGACAAGGTTTATGCACTTCCATATATGAGAAACTACCACCCTGTGTATGAAAAAGAGGGTGGAGTGCCTGCAATCAGCGAGGTTAAATTCTCAATTACCCACAATCGTGGTTGCTTTGGTGCTTGTAACTTTTGCGCCCTTGCCTTCCATCAAGGAAGACAGGTAAGGTCAAGAAGCATAGAGTCGGTTGTTAATGAGGCTAAGCTTATTACAGAAATGAGTGATTTTAAGGGCTATATTCACGATATAGGAGGTCCTACTGCCAACTTCAGATACCCTGCCTGTGATAAGCAACTAAAAAGTGGCGTATGCACTAACAGAAAATGCTTAGTGCCTACCCCGTGTCCGAATTTAAAGGCAGACCATTCGGAATACATAGAGCTTTTAAAGCGAGTTGAGACGTTACCTAAGGTAAAAAAGGTGTTTATTCGCTCGGGTATTCGCTTTGACTATATGATGTGCGATAAGAGTGATGCTTTCTTTAAAAAGTTAGTTAAGGACCACGTAAGTGGTCAATTAAAGGTAGCCCCTGAGCATTGCTCCTCGGTGGTGCTAAAGCATATGGGCAAGCCTGATATTTCGGTTTACAATAAGTTTAAGGAAAAGTATTTTAAGCTTTCCTCCCAATGTGGACTTGAGCAATATTTAGTGCCATATCTTATGTCCTCCCACCCAGGCAGTACAATTGAGGATGCAATTGACCTTGCCCTTTATCTAAAGGAGCAGGGCTTGAATCCAGAGCAGGTGCAGGATTTTTATCCAACACCTGGCACAGCCTCAACGGTTATGTACTATACAGGCATAAATCCACTTGACAACAAAAAGGTATATGTAGCAGACGATTATCGTGAGAAGCTAATGCAAAGAGCCCTTTTACAATACAAGAAGCCCGAAAACAGAAATCTTGTAAGAGAGGCAGTTACAAAAGCAGGCAAAGAGGACCTAATCGGCTTTGATGGTAAATGCTTAGTAAAGCCTGATTTAAGGGTCGGCTCCGAGTATTTCAAGGCTCAAAATCAAAAAAATAAGGATAATAGCAAGAAAGCCAAAAATACAAAAAATCAAGGCAAAAATACAAAAAATCAAAGGGCTAAGACGGAAAAAATACCACAAAAAAGGGTGTCCTTGACAAGGTCGAAAGCAGACAAAAACAGACACTCCCCCAAGAAAAAGTAATCATTCAGGGGTAAGAGATAGGGGACTTGAGCAGTAAAATTCGGCTTTTGTAGAAAAAAAGGCTTGACAAAGTCCCCCCTTATGTGTATAATATTAGTTGTCTTAAAACACAATAAAGAAATTGTTTATCAGATTGCGTATGTAAATACGGCTTCCAATTTGAATCAAGGAGGTGCTACTATGTTAAGAACTTACCAACCAAAGAAGCGTCAAAGAAAAAAAGAGCACGGCTTCAGAAAGAGAATGAGAACCGCTGACGGTAGAAAAGTTTTGAAGAGAAGACGCGCTAAGGGCAGAGCAAGACTTACTTACTAATTGTTTTTTGCATGCTTAAAGGTCGGGACTGCTTTGCATTGCAGTCCCGTTTTTTCGTTTCAGGCTCGGGACACAGCCTTAATGTCCCAAATAGAAATCGTGAATGAATAAAGTGCAGGAGCTTGCCTGCAAAATTAAAGGAAGCGGTTATTATGAAGCATATTGCAATTACTGAAAACCATTTATACTCAAAGGTCTATACAAAGGGCAAAAAGCACGTTTGCAAAAGCGTTGTTGCTTATGCACTTAAGGACTACCACGCAAAAAGGCTTATGAAAGCCAATCCTCAAAAGGAATATGTCAATCGTGTGGGGCTCACTGTTTCAAAGAAGCTTGGTGGTGCCGTTGTTCGTAATAAGATTAAAAGAGTATTAAGAGAGGCTTTAAGACAGATAGAAAAGGAAAATCAAATAGAAAAGGGCTATTTGTTAGTCTTAGTTGCTCGAGCAGGCTGTGAAAGAAAAAAGAGCACAGAAATTAAAAAGGAGCTTGAAAAAGCACTTTTGTCAATCGGTCTTATAAAGACAGGAAACGGACAAGCCGAGTAATCTATTTGATACAATTTATTATTTATTTAAGATGAAGAAAATTTTTACATTTCCCTTTAGGGTATATAAAAAATTTATTTCCCCTCTTTTGCCACCTGCTTGTAGGTTTACGCCTACCTGCTCAGAGTATGCAATTGAGGCAATTGAAAAATTTGGAGTAATCCGTGGGGGCTTGCTTGCCTCTTGGAGATTACTAAGATGTAACCCCTATTCAAAGGGGGGCTACGACCCTGTCCCAGAAAGGTTTACCTTTAAAAGGCAGGAGAACAAAACAGGAGAAGATAAATAATGGGATTTTGGGATACCCTGACACTGCCCTTTGCCTATTTGATGAAGGGCTGTTATTGGCTGACACAAAACTACGTTTTGGCACTTCTTTTGTACGCATTAGTGCTACAAATTATTATGTGCTTGGTATTTGGTATCAGACAACAAAAAAATATGATAAAGCAAGCCTCACTTCGTCCTTATGAGGTAATTCTTCGTAAGAAGTACGCAGGTAGAAACGATCAGGTTACTATGAAAAAGTATCAGGATGAGCTAAGTGCACTTTATCAAAAGGAGGGTTATAGCCCTCTTGGTGGTTGCCTACCAATGATTATTCAGCTTATTGTAATTTTCCCTCTTTACGAGGTTGTAAGACGTCCACTTGAGTTTATTACTGGTTTAAGTAGCGAGGCTTGTGGAATTATTGCAAGAGCATTGGGCGTAGATACAGGTGTAAATGCGTACCAAATAAGCTTAGCAGATAAAATCAGAAGCTTTAGTGGTAGCTGGGCAGAAAAGATTGTTGCGGTGCCATCTGAAACTGCGGGACAATGGATTGTTTCACCTGAGCAGGCTACATCAGTTGTTGCACAGCTTGAAAGCATTAATCCAAAGTTCTTGCCTGATGCAACTATGTTTGGCACAGAGCTTGGAATTACCCCTTGGAACGCATTTGGTCAAAGCTACTGGTGGCTTATTTTCATTCCACTGGTGAACCTTGGACTTACCTATCTTTCACAATTTATTTCAAAGAAAATTTCGTATCAAAGTGCACAGCAAGAGGCAAGCCAACAGGGCGCTATGGGCTCAATGAATATCATGCTTTACACAATGCCTCTTATGTCTATGTTCTTTACCTTTACTTTCCCTGCAGCAATCGGTGTTTACTGGATTTTCAGAACTATTTTAAACACCCTTCAGCAGTTTATTTTGGCAAAGACTATGCCATATCCTAAGTACACCGACGAGGATATTAAGAGGATAGAAAAGGAATTGAAGGTCAATAACAAGAAAAAGAAGCCAAAGGCTGATACAGACACAGACGACGAAAACGGAGACACAGAACAATGAAACAGGAATTTAAAATAACAGCTAAGACCGTAGAAGAGGCTTATGCAAAGGCAAACGACATTTATGGACAGCTTGGCGATTTAGAAATTGAGGTTATTAGCTCAGGTAAAAAGGGCTTTTTAGGTATTGGAAGCAAGCCTGCAGAGATTAAGGTTATAATCGACGACGGTATTCAAGAGAAAAAGCCTGAAAAGAAACAAGAGCCAAAGCCAGAGGCTAAGAAGCCACAACCACAAAAGCAGGAGCAAAAGAAGGAGCAAAAGCCACAGCCTAAGAAGGAAGAGGCAAAAAAGCAAGAGCCTAAGGCTGAGAAAAAGCAAGAAAAGAAGATTGAGCCAAAGCCAGAGGTAAAGCCTGAGGTTAAGGCAGAAAAGAAGGCAGAAAACAAAGTAGAAAATAAAGTAGAAAATAAGGAAGAAAAGGTAATTCTTACTAAGGAGCAAAAGGAAGAAAACATCAACGTAACAGTTGAGGAAAAGACCCTTGCTATGAACTTCCTACGTGACTTTATTCGTGACATCGGTCTTTCCTGCGAGGTTAAGGGCGACCTTACCGTAAACGACAAGGGCTTTGTTTCAAGAACAATCACAATTGAGGGCGAGGAGGCTCCTTCCCTTATCGGTCACAGAGGCGATATGCTTGACGCACTTCAATACCTTGCAAACCTTTGCTTAGCACGTAAGAGCGAGGGCGACCACAAGGAATACGTTAAGGTTATCGTTGACATTGCTGGCTATCGTGAAAAGAGAGAGCAAACACTTCGTGCCCTTGCAAGAAAAATGGCAGACAAGGCTATTAAGTATCAAAGAAACGTACCACTTGAGCCAATGAATCCTTACGAAAGAATGATTATTCACTCTGAAATCCAAGGCATCGAGGGCGTTTCAACTCACTCCGTCGGCTACGACGAAAACAGAAAAATCGTCATCTGCCCCGACAAAAAGAGAAATAAGAAATAATAAAAAGAAGCTTGCAAACGCAAGCTTCTTTTTTATCTGTTTATGTCCTTTTTATCTGTTCTGCCTAATAGATAGTCGAGAGAAACTCCAAAATAATCTGCAAATCGAATAAGAGTCAAATAATCCGCTTGTCTTTCCAAGTTTTCATATCGGCTAATGCTGTTTTGACTCATGCTTAAATCCATAGCTAATTTTACTTGAGAAACTTTTCGTTGCTTTCTAAGTTCTTTCAGCCTAAATTTCATAAACACTCCAATTCAATAGAATCTCTTGACAATATTATACCATTATGGTATAATAATTTTATCCCAATTTGGTATATTTGAAAAGGAGAGAAAAAAATGAAAAGTAAAAGCCTTCCCCTTGAGGGTGGAGGTGTCTGCGAAGCAGACGGAGGAGGTGTAGCCTCGCAAGAGGCGTTGATACTTTCGATTATGAGTTTACCTTGTAAAAATTAGAAAAGGTATAACAAGTTAAATAACTTTGGAGGAGAGAAGAAAATGAAAAAAATAATTTTACTTTTTAGTGTAGCTGTTTTATGCCTACTTTTGTGCATAGGACTTGTGTCCTGTGGTGGAAACGATAACGTTGGAGGCACAGAAAATAATGGCACTCAAACAGGTGGCACGGAGGACAATGGAAACACCGACCCAAATACCGAATACGTAACCATTACCTTTGACACACAGGGTGGAAGTGCTATTGAAAGCATACAGGTGGAAAAGGGTGGTAAAATTCCAAAGCCAAGTGACCCTGAAAGGCTTGGCTACGAGTTAAAGCACTGGTATATTGACGGAAATAAATGGCCTTTTTACAGAGGTGTAACTAAGGATATGACCCTTAAGGCAAGCTGGACACCAATTAGCTATGAAATTGAGTATGTTTGCGATGCAAGTCACTATAACCGAACAAGCTATACAATTGAAACAGAAGTTGACCTAACGGACGCCTATGGCGAAGGCTATACGTTTTTAGGTTGGTATGAGGACCAAGAATACACTAAGCCAATTACAAAAATAGAAAAAGGCACAACAGGTAACCTAATAATTTATGCAAAAACTGAATACCAACCCTTGACCTTTGAGGAAAGTGGAGGGGGCTATACGGTTGTAGATTGCCTCGATAGTGCAAAAAAAGTTGTAATACCCAATACCTACAATGATAAACCTGTCGAAGCAATAGGCTACTCTGCGTTTGAGAATTGCACGAACCTTGAAAGCGTTATCATTTCAAGTGGAATTACTAAAATAAACCAGTCTGCATTTTATAGTTGCAAAAAGCTCGAAAGTGTAACTATTCAAAATGGAATAGAAAAAATAGGCAGCTATGCGTTTTCTGGTTGTACAAGTCTTGCAAGCGTAGAAATACCAAACAGTGTAACTACGTTAGGCGAGGAGGTGTTTTCTGGCTGCACAAGTCTTGAAGAAATAACTATACCATTTGTAGGCAACGGAAGTGACAAGACACACTTTGGTTATATTTTTGGAGCCAGCTCCTATTCTTATAATGATGTCTATGTTCCAACAAGCTTGAAAAAGGTAACAATAATAGACGGAAAAATAGGCGCCAATGCATTTTCTAATTGTACAAATCTTGCAAGCATAGAAATACCAAGCAGTGTAACTACAATAGGCGAGTATGCGTTTTATAAATGCTTGAATCTAACAATTTATTGTGAGGCAAAAAGCAAGCCAAGTGGTTGGGACATCGATTGGAACTGTTCATATTGTACTGTTGTGTGGAACGTAAAGGAATATGGCACAACAGAAGATGGAATAAAGTGGGCAACAACAAACGATAAGCCAAACGAGGCAGTAGTGTGTGGGATTACAAGTGGGACAACAAACATTAAAATCCCTGAGAAAATTAATAATTTGCCTGTAACAACAATAGGCGAATTGGCGTTTTATAAACGCACAAACCTTGAAAGTATTACAATTCCAAGCAGTGTAACTACAATATTCAAAAGGGCATTTTATGATTGTGACAACTTAACAATTTACTGTGAGGCGGAAAGCAAGCCAAGTGGTTGGAATAGCGGTTGGAACTATTCAAATTGCCTTGTTGTGTGGAACGTAAAGGAATATGGCACAACCAATGATGGAATAAAGTGGGCGAGCACTAACGATAACAAGATTACAATATACGATTATTTAGGTAATACAACAAGTGTTACAATCCCAGAGAAAATTAATAATTTGCCTGTAACTACAATAGGTAATGCTGTGTTTTCTGGTTGTACGAACCTTGCAAACATAGAGATTCCGAGCAGTGTAACTACAATAGGTAACTATGTGTTTTCTGGCTGTACGAGACTTGCAAGTATAGAGATTCCAAACAGTGTAACAACAATAGGCGAGGGAGCATTTTATAATTGCCGTAACCTTGAAAGTATAGAAATACCAAACGGTGTAACTACGTTAGGCGAGGAGGCGTTTTCTGGTTGTACAAGTCTTGCAAGCATAGAAATTCCAAGCAGTGTAACAACAATAGGCAGGTATGCGTTTGAGGATTGCGGCAGCCTTACAATCTACTGTGAGGCAGAAAGCGAGCCAAGTGGCTGGAACAGTTGGTGGAACAATTCAAAATGCCCCGTTGTATGGGACTACAAAAATAAATAGTTTAGGATAGTATTAAATATGGAAGCAATAAATATAATATCACTAATTTTAGCAATTGTGTCAATAGGCTTTTCGATTTTAACTTATGTACTTTCAGTGCTACACGAGAAAAAGAAAGCAACGCTTGATGCGTACAACATATTGCAGGAGCAGGCACTCGATACAATAAATCGTTATCAACCTAAGGATATCAAAGATATATCGGGTGACGTTAAATCTCAGGAATACAAAAAAATATCGACCATTCTTGCAAGAATTGAACATTTTTGTGTAGGCGTCAACTCTCGTATATACGATAAAAAGACTGTAAAGCTTTTAGCGGGAAGATATTTGGTAAGTCTGTATGGGAAGCTTAAACCAATGATAATGAAAAAACGCGAGATAAATACGTTTGACAAGCATTATAATGAATTTGAAAAGCTTGCTGAGGAACTAGAGAAAATGTACAAAGGAAAAAACAAAAAGAGTACAGCCATATAATATTGCAAAGCTAAGGAAATTGACCCACCTCAAAAGAGGTGGGCCTTTTTTGTTAGACCAAATTCAGTTGCGAAAGCACGTTTTCCAATTCGTTTAAACGTGTGGATTTACAAAGTGGTAAACGAAATTCATTTTTAACCATTCCCATAAGGTAGAGGGCAGTTTTTACTGGAATTGGGTTGACCTCCTTGAAAAGCTCGTCAATTAGGGGCAGGAGCTTGTATTCAAGCTCTCGTGCCTTGTTTGGGTTATCGTTTGCAAACTCATAGCAGAGCTGGTGCATCAGGCTTGGGGTCAGGTTAGCGCAGACGGAAATTACGCCCTTGCCTCCTAAGGCAAGGTTGGTTAAGGTTAGCTCGTCGTTGCCTGAATAAACATCAAAATCTGCACCAAAATCGCAAATTAATCTTTGCATATAAGCAACGCTTCCACTTGCTTCCTTAACTGCTACTATGTTTTCTATGGGGGCAAGCTCCTTATAAACTCTACTTGAAAGGCTTACTCCTGTGCGAGAGGGTACGTTATATAAAATTATGGGAATATCCACACTCCCTGCCACCTTTTTATAGTGCTCTATAAGACCACCCTCCGTTGCCTTGTTGTAATATGGGGTTACTGCAAGGCAAGCATTAGCCCCTAAATCCTGTGCCATTTTAGTGTATCTTACGCTTACCTCGGTGGAGTTTGTGCCTGTGCCTACAACAAGGGGGACTCTACCCTTGATTTTCTCCTTAGCAAAGGGGATTATTTTTTCTCGCTCGCTTTCGTTTATTGTGGATGCCTCTCCTGTTGTGCCTAAAAGAATTATTGCATCTGTGCCATTCCTTATTTGAAAGTCAATTAATTCCTCAAGGACCTCATAGTCAATTTCCCCATTTCTAAAGGGTGTTACCAAGGCGCAACCACTACCAAAAAACACCTGTTGCTTTTTGCCCATAGATTAAAATCCTCCTAAATTATAAAAATTTGTTGAAAAAAAGAGTTTAATATTGTACAATGATATTATGTACTATCAATATAATATGATATAAAGGGTAAAAATGATTAAAAATACACTAATTGAAACAGATCTTAAGACTAAGGACTTCTATTACGACCTCCCCCCTGAGCTTATTGCTCAAACACCTATTGAGCCTCGTGACCATTCAAGGCTTATGGTTTTAAAAAGGGACGGAGTAATTGAGCATAAGCACTTTTACGATATAATCGACTATCTAAAGGAGGGGGATACTCTTGTTATCAACGATTCAAGAGTTATTCCTGCCCGTATCTATGGCGAAAAGGTAAGGGATGAGGGTCAATTTGCATCAGGTCCCTCAAAAATTGAAACCTTACTTTTAAAGCAACACTCCCAAAACAGATGGGAGGTCCTTTTAAAGCCTGCAAAGAAGATAAAAATTGGTGGTAAAATTCGCTATAACGATATTCTTGAAGCAACAGTTTTACAGGTAGTAGAGGACGGAAACAGAATAGTTGAGTTTTCCTATGACGAAAAGAAATATTCAAGCATTTATGAGGTGCTAAATCAAATTGGCACAATGCCACTTCCCCCATACATTACCGAAAAGCTTACCGACCAAGAAAGGTATCAAACAGTTTACGCAAGAGAAAATGGCAGTAGTGCAGCCCCAACAGCAGGACTTCATTTTACTACTGAATTGCTTGAAAAAATCAAGCAAAAGGGTATAGCAGTAGTGCCTGTAATGCTCCACGTGGGCTTAGGCACCTTCCGTCCTGTAAAGGCAGACAAGATTACCGACCACATAATGCACAGCGAATTTATTACAGTAACTAAGGAAAGTGCCGACATAATAAACGAAAGAAAAAAGAAGGGTGGCAGAATTATAGCAGTAGGTACAACCTCCTGCCGTACCCTTGAAAGCGTAGCAACAGAAGAAGGAGAAATAATCCCCCAAGCTACAAACACAGGCATTTTCATCTACCCAGGCTATAAATTCAAAGCAGTAGATGCCCTAATAACAAACTTCCACCTACCAGAAAGCACACTCCTTATGTTAGTATCTGCCCTCTGTGGCAAGGACTACATAATGCGTGCATACGCCGAAGCGGTGAGCGCTAAGTATCGCTTCTTTTCCTTCGGCGATGCAATGTTCATTGAATAGCCTTCCCCTTGAGGGGAAGGGGGACCGCTTTAATTAAATAAGCGACTTTGTAAAAACGTCGAAAAGCGGTGGATGAGGTGTAGGACACCAAAACTAATATAATTCGTGACGTCTTCGCGAAAAAAACAAAGACTATCTTGAAAATGGAAGGGAGAATTTTAAAATGAACGATAAAGAAAAAAACAAAGACAACAATCCGAAAGCACTTTCCGAAAAGATAGCAGGCTTTTTTAACAGGGCTAATGAGATTGGCAAAAAAGCAACAAGCACTATTCAAGAAAATGCCAAGAGCTTTTCAGAAAAAAGCAAGGAAAATCAAAGGGCGAATCAGCTCAAAAGGTACAACCCCATATTTCCCGAGGACTACAAAAGCAAAGAATTTGCATTGCCATACGTGGTGCAGATTGTCGATGACGTGGTTAGAAAGGATGTAGAGGTTTGCAAGGGAGCAATCGGTTGGCTTGGTAAAGAAGACAAAATGCAGATATTACATTTGTATGACGAGGCAATCGAGTTTAGTGGAATTAAATTTATTCCTAATGCAGAGTGCAATGCAATCTATTACGCAGACTCCTGTGACAGAAGTAGATATATAAAGATTGATTGCCTTTTTAAGCTTGCTCATGACGAAAGATTGGCAGAGCTTAAGCATATTGCTTACTCGTTAGGTGCTAAAAAATGCTCAATCGAAATCGTTGAGGGAGATGAATTTTCTCAACAGAAAAGCGTTGGTGGAAATTTAGGTGTAGCAAAGATAGTCGGCGCAAAGGTGCAGGTTAATCGTAAGGACGAGTCCTCTCAATATAGACGAGGCTGTATCGTTGCAGAATTTGAGGGAAGCAACACACCGAAAAAACCAACACTTAAATGGTTTAAGCACGATGACAACATTAAAAATCTTATAGAAATGCGTTGCTCTAAAAAGAACGCAATAAAATCGGAAACCTTAGAGCTTGAGGGAGCAACCTCGGCAACGATGTCTCAAAAGACGGCGATAAGCATTGACGCAATTCTCAGCAAGCTAAAGGCAGGCGGAGGCGTTAGCGTGGAAAAGAACGTTAAAAAAGAAAATCATAGCAAGCTAATATTCTGCGTTGAATTTTAAAAATATAGGAAGGACGGGTACGCCTCTTGACGAGGCTACACCTCATCCACCGCTGATGGTTGTGTTAATCATACTGTTTGCATTGTGGTTGCGGTCCCCCTTCCCCTCAAGTGGAAGGCTTAAAGAAAGGAGAAAAATCTCTATGAACAAAAAGCAAAGAGTTATAGCGATTGTTGGACCTACGGCAGTAGGTAAGAGTGCTATGGCTATTGAGTTAGCAAGGCTACTGAATGGGGAGATTATCTCCTGTGATTCTATGCAGATATATCGCACAATGGACATTGGCACAGCTAAGCCAACGAAACAGGGGCAAGCCTTAGTGCCTCATCATTTGATTGACATAAAAAATCCCAACGAGGAGTTTTCCTGTGCAGATTATGCCAAGGTAGCAAAGGAAAAGATTGACGAGGTTATCAAGCGAGGCAAGACACCTATTTTTTGTGGTGGCACAGGGCTTTATCTTGACAGTGTTATTGAAATTCCATCCTTTTCCACCTCGGCAAAGGACGAGGAATACAGGCAATTTTTAGAAAAAGAAGCTCTTGAAAAGGGCAACGGTTACGTGCACAGCCTTTTGAAAGAGGTGGACTCTGAAAGTGCCCAGGCTATTCACGAAAACAATTTGAAAAGAGTTATTCGCGCCCTTGAAATTTATCATTGCACAGGCGTTACAAAAAGCGAGTGGGACAGACGCTCCAAAGAGGTCGAATCTCCTTATGAGGCAACGGTCTTTTTCTTAACCTGTAAGGACAGGGAAAAGCTTTACTCTCGCATTGAAAAAAGAGTTGACATAATGCTAAATGACGGTCTTTTAGATGAGGCAAGGGAGCTTTTTGAAAAGGGCTATCTTGACAAGCAATACACTGCCTCAGGAGCTATTGGCTACAAGGAATTTATTCCTTATTTTGAAGGATACGCAAGCCTTGACTCCTGTGTAGAGGAGCTAAAGCTATCAACAAGGCACTACGCAAAAAGACAGCTTACTTGGTTTTCAAGGCACGACTACTACAACGTAATTTACGTTGATGAAGAGGACCCAATACAAGTAGCAAAAGAAATTTTACAAGGAAAAATGGATACAAGAAAACAGCAAATTAAAGAAAATTATGAAAGCGTGCTTTCAAAAATTAAAGCCCTTGACAAGGAGGGGCGAGTTACACTTTTATCGGCTACCAAAATGCAAAGTGCAGAGGACATTAACTACTTAATTTCCTTAGGCTGTGGCTGTATTGGCGAAAATCGTGTAAATGAATTACTTGAAAAGTACGGCCAATACGACAAAAGTGCAGAGCTACATTTTATTGGCACTCTGCAAAAAAACAAGGTAAAATATATAATTGACAAGGTAAGCCTCATTCACTCCGTTGACTCCCTTTCCTTGCTTGAGGAAATTAACAAGCGTGCTGAAAAAATCGGCAGGGTGGTAAACGTATTAATTGAGGTAAACAGTGGAAGAGAGGAGTCCAAGGGTGGCATTTTGCCCGAGGACGTGTCTGATTTTTGCGAAAATGCAAAAAAGTACAAAAACGTATGCGTGCGTGGACTTATGACCATGGCGCCCAAATGTCAGACAAGAGAGGAATACCTTTACTATTTTGGTATTGTAAAACAGCTTTTCGATAAGCTTTTTGATAAAAATGCAATTCTATCTATGGGTATGAGCGACAGCTACGAATACGCAATTGAGGCAGGCGCTACCTTGGTTAGAGTTGGAAGTAAAATATTTGGCGAAAGGAAGTATTAAAATGGGAATTTTCGATTTTTTCAAAAAGAAAAGATATGATGACGACGAGGACGATTACGAGGAGGAAGAGGGTCAGGTAGTTGAAGCCAATGTGTCCCTTGAGGGTGCTCTTGAATTAAAGATTTGCAAGCCAAAGACTATGGAGCAATTACTCCCAGCAGTTGATTATCTTATAACAGGCAGGACTGTCCTTTTAAACCTTGAGGGTGTAGAAAAGGAAACCTACAAAAGAATGATTGATTTTATAAGTGGCGCAGCTTACGCCCTTGGTGTATCTATCAAGAAGGCGACAAACGATTCCTTCTTTATAGCACCTAAGGACGTTGACGTAAGTGGCGAGGCATTCGGCTCTGATGATGGAGACGACGAATTTTTTACAGTTTAAAAAGAGGTAAGCATGGAAACACTTGCATGGATAATTTATTGCATTTTGAGTGTTTTAGACGCGATTTTATTGATTAGTGCTATTATGTCTTGGATTCCTGAGGCGAGGGAATCCAAGCTTTACGAGCTTGTTGAAAAAATCCTTTCCCCTTTTTTAAATCCCATAAGAAAGCTACTTGAGCGCTTTGAATTTGTAAGGAGATGTCCCCTTGATTTATCCTTTTTAGTTCTTGTAATTATCGTGCATGTGCTTTCTAATTTAATTTGGGTAATAGTATAAGGAGCAACAATGAGAAAAATAGGTAATATAAAAAACCTAATTATTTTAATTAGCATAGTCGTAGGTGGAATTATAATTGACCAAATAACCAAGGCAATTGTGGTGGCTAATATGACTGTTGGGGACTCAATTCCCTTAATCAAGGGCTTTTTGCACCTAACCTACGTAGAAAACGATGGTATGGCATTTGGACTTTTTGACAGTCCTGTGGGACGAGTTATCTTTATGAGCGTTTCAACAATTGCCATAATCGGCATTGGCATTTATCTCTTTGGCTTTTGCAAGGAGGGTATGCTTTTAAAGGTAGGTCTTGCTCTTATTGTCAGTGGTGGCATTGGCAATATGATTGACAGAATTTTCCGCTACTTTGTTATTGATATGATTGACTTTTGTGGAATTTGGCAGTTTGTTTTCAATGGTGCAGATGCCTTCGTTTGCGTTGGTGCAGGCATAGTTGTCCTCGCTTTACTTTTAGATATTTTTAAGGGTAAAAAGGAACAGGGAAAAGATGAAAATAAATGACACAGACGTAAAAAAACGCCTTGACGTGTACGTTTCCGAGGTACAAGAGGTTACTCGCTCCTGTGCCCAAGGCTTGATTGACGATGGCTATGTGTTAGTAAATGGCAAGCAGGAGTC
Source organism: Clostridia bacterium (assembly GCA_017473085.1). Lineage (GTDB taxonomy): Bacteria > Bacillota > Clostridia > Oscillospirales > CAG-272 > RGIG2000. The sequence goes on along the minus strand of JAFUNF010000018.1, from coordinate 19,178 downwards.
GAAAAACTATCGTCTTCGGCAAAATGACGATATTGAGATAGAAAAAAGAGAAATTAAGGACCTTGAGGAATGCACCCCTGAGGATATTCCTCTCGATATAGTTTACGAGGACTCCGACATTATAGTAATTAACAAGCCCTCGGGTATGGTGGTGCACCCAGCGCCAGGCAACGAAAGTGGTACTCTTGTAAATGCACTTCTTTTCCATTGTAAAAATGGACTTTCAGGCATAAACGGGGTTATTCGTCCTGGAATTGTACACAGAATAGACAAGGACACAAGTGGTCTTTTGGTTGTGGCAAAAAACGACGAGAGTCACGTGTTTCTTTCAAGTCTGCTTAAGGACCACAACATAAAAAGAGAATATCACGCAATTTTAACAGGTCACCTAAGGGAGCATACAGGCACAGTCAGGACCTTTATGGCAAGACACCCTGTTGACAGAAAGAAAATGGCAGTTGTTTCCCCTGACAGACAGGGAGCAAGAGAGGCTATAACCCACTATTCTGTAATTGAGGAATACAGAGGCTACACCTACGCTAAAATGGAGCTTGAAACAGGCAGAACTCATCAAATAAGAGTTCATTGTGCTTACTTAGGCCACCCAATCATTGGCGACGAGGTTTATGGTGGTGGTAAAACTCAATTTGAAAAGGCAAACAAGTCCTTGCTTTGTGGTCAAGTCCTTCACGCAAAAAGGCTTACCCTAATCCACCCAAGAACAAAACAGGAAATGACCTTTGAGTGCCAGCTACCCAAGGAGTTTTCAGCGCTTTTAGAAAGACTAAAAAGACTTCAATAAAAAAACAGACACACAGCACTCCTGCAAGAACAGGAGTGCAATGAAATTTTCACTTTCGGACAAATGAAAGCCCTTTGGGGTGAAATATTTGCTTCGCAAACGTGAACAATTTTCATTTCAATATAATACAAAAAACAGACACAGGAGTGTCTGTTTTTTTCTTTATTTCGTGCTTTTTGTTTTCTACAAACTTGTCTATAACTCTACCAAATAGTGTGGAGATGTCATTTTCTTTTTAGTTATTAGGTTTAAATTCGCCATTTACTACCTTGCCGATAGTGTAGACGTGATTTTTTAAAAGGGTGGCGGTGGTGGCTGTTTCGGTGGTTGACCATACAGCAGCTATTGAGGAGCCGTCCTTTAGGTATTTTACGCCCTTGCCGTGCCACTTGTTGTTTTGCCAAAGACCCTCGTAATAACCCCAAGGGTAGGTTTGTCTGCCTTGTCCCTGTCTTGCGCCCTTTGACCAAGAACCTACGTAGGTGTCGCCGTCGAACCAGGTAAATTTGCCCTTACCCTCTGGTAAATCGTTTACAAGGTCGCCTTGATAGTAGCCGTCTTGGTATCGCTTTGTGGGTATGCTTGGCTTGAATCTGTAATTTTCATAGGTGCCATATTCCTTTATTCCGTCTTGCGTGCGAATAACGTCTGTGGCTGTTGAGTCGCCATTCCAAATGCCCTCAATGGTGACACCACTGCAGGTTATTACCTCAACGCCCTTGCCAAACCATATATCGTTTTTCCAATAGCCCTCATAGTAGCCCCATTCGTAGGTGTGCTTGCCGTAGCCCTGCATAATGTTTTCGTACCAATCGCCATCGTAATAAAAGCCATCTGCCCAAGCATATTTGCCCTTGCCGTGCTTTTTGGAATTCTTCCAATAGCCCTCGTAGTAGCCGTTACTAAAAACCATTTTGCCATAGCCGTTTGCCATATCGTTTTTCCATTGACCCTCATAATAGTTGCCGTTTTTGGAAACAAACTTGCCATTGCCACATCTTTTGCCGTTTTCTACGTCGCCTTGATAATAGCCGTTTTTGTATTTAATATATGCCATAAGCCCTCTTTATTTCGTCAGCTCGCCACGGAGATTTTCCTCCATTAGCGACTTTATTTCCTCCTTTGAGTAGTGCTTGCTAAATAGGTAATAAAGCTTGGCAACGCAAGCCTCGGTTGTCATGTCAAAGCCACTTACAGCTCCTGCATTTTTAAGTGGGGAGCTTGTCTTATAGGTGCCAAGGGACACTGTGCCCTGCGGACATTGTGAGCATACTGTAATTACAGAGCCTGCATTGAATGCACGCTCAATTATTGGCAAAAGGGAATCGCCCTCTCCTGGAATGTTTCCTGCACCAAAGGTTTCAAGCACTATGCCCTTTAGCCTTTCGGTCATTAGCTTTTCAAAAATAGGGAAGCGAATACCAGGGAATACCTTTAAAACTCCAATTGGCACATCCTCTAAGTGACAAAGAGAAAAGCTTTCCTTGGTTTTAGGTGGCTTTTGCACAGGTAGGTATCTTATACTAATTCCTGCCTCGGCTAATCTTGGACAGTTAGGAGAATCAAAGGCTAAAAGTCCGTCTGCCGACATTTTAGTTGCACGATTGCCACGCAATAGTCGTCCTCCGAAGTAGAGGCAAACCTCGTTATATTTGCCCTCGGAGGCTATAAGAAGTGAGGTTATAAGGTTATCTCGTCCGTCGCTTCTTACCTCGCAAAGAGGAATTTGGGACCCTGTCAAGATTACAGGCTTGTCAAGTCCCTCAAGCATAAAGGAAAGGGCAGAGGCAGTATATGCCATAGTGTCCGTGCCGTGCAATACTACAAAGCCATCATATAAATCGTATCTTGAAGCGATTTCCTCGCCTATTCTGTTCCAATCCCCAACTGCCATATCAGATGAGTCGAGAAGTGGGGACATTTCAAAAAGGTCGAAGTCGGGCATTTTCTCATTTTTAAGGTCGCTAATGCCCAAAAGGGCAGTTTCCAAATAGCCCACCTTTGGCAAGTAGCCCTTGTCACTTCTTATCATTCCAATAGTTCCACCTGTGTGGATTAAGCAGATTCTTTTTTTCATAGATAGTCCTTTTAGTAAGTGAAATATACATAATTATTGTAGCATACAAATATCTATTTGTAAACAACCATTTTTTTATTGACATATAAGCTACGGAGTGGTAAAATGGGAGTGTGGCTCAACGGGGTTGAGTTATGAGTTTACTTTGTAAACGTTATGATTGCCCTAAAGGAGCTCTATCTAGGGGCATCAGGAGGGGTAGAGAAATTGTGTTCTCGTACGCGTAGGCGTACTTTGTACGGTAGAGTAGAGAACGCAATTAGAAAAGCAGATAAAAAGAGTTTTTCTTGGTAAAAGCAAGTGGTATTAAAATGCTACAAATAGAAAAACTCTACATTATAGACAAGTAAATAAAGGGAACAGGCAGAAAAGAGGGAATATATCCTGCTTTTCGTTCTATGCCACTATCTGACTGTTCCTAATATATTTCGGGGCGGGGTGCAACTCCCCACCGGCAGTACAGTCTGCGAGCCTAACCCTTAGGCAGATTTGGTGCAATTCCAAAACCGACGGTTAAAGTCCGGATGAGAGAAGTGTTTTTTATCGGCTTTTGCCGTTATTTTAGCATTTTGTGCCTCGTTTTTGCGAGGCACTTTGTTTTTAAAAGGAGTTTTGTATGAAGCTAACAAGAAAAATTGCAATAACAGGTATGTTTTCTGCTATTGCCTTTGTTTTGTCTGCTGTGGGTAATTTAGTACCTATTAGAGTTGCAGGCTTTTTGAATTATGACCCAAAGGACGCTATTATCGTAATAGCAGGCTTTGCCTTAGGTCCCTTGGCAACTATTGCAATTAGTGTTGTGGTTTCCTTTTTGGAAATGGCGTTTATTAGCTCCACAGGAATAATAGGTTGCTTGATGAATATTCTTTCAAGCGTTGCCTTTGCACTTATTCCTGCACTTTTCTATAAGAAAAAAAGGACCTTTCCCTCAGCACTTTTAGGTCTTGTCCTTGGCTGTATTGTAACAACAGGGTCAATGCTACTTTGGAATTATTTTATAACCCCTCACTATATGGGCATACCACAACAGGCAGTAGCCGAAATGCTTCTTCCTGTGTTCCTACCCTTTAATCTTGGCAAGAGCGTGGCAAACTCTGTGCTTGTTATGCTAATTTATAAGCCTATGGTAAAGGCTTTGCGAAAAATTTCAGTGCTTGAATAATTTTAAGAAACAAGCAAAGCAAATTTTAAAATTGGTATTATAAAACAAAAAGCGTGAACGATTTGTTCACGCTTTTTGTTGTTAGTTAGAAGACGAGCTGTCGTTTTCTGTCTTTATTGATATTTGTAAGTAATCATATTATCATTTAGCTTAAATATTGTTTCATTTCTTTTGTTTTTTGATTTGTCAAGAATACCATATTCAGTAAACTTGTTTAGTACTTTTAACGCTCCTTGCTTTGTCATATTAGAGCCTATATAGGTAAGAAACATTTTGTAATTAAAAAAGTCCTCAGGATTGTGAATTATGATTTTTTTGATATAAACCCATTCGGCAGATGTTAATGTTTCTCCCGATTTCATAAGTTCATTTTTCATTTCTTCAAGATTTTTATAAACAAAGCTATACTTTATAGATGTTTCAAGTATATACCCCAAAAAATAGGTTAAATCGTTGTTTGTTTCTCTTGTATCGGCAATTGCTCGATAATAATCGCCTTTGCTATCATTTATCGCCTCACTCATAAAATAGGGAGCAACCTTTATATCATTGATATAGTTAAGCCAAAAAGAAACCATACGTGCTGTTCTTCCGTTATAATCGAAATACGGATGTATATACAAAATATAGTAGTGGCAAATGTATGGAAGCAAATTGTCGTACTCTTTAATGTTGTTTTCATTGTTTGCAAACTCAAATAAACTATTCATACATTCATCAATGATATTATAGTCAGCACCTTCGTATTTTCCAACAAATACTTCACTATGACGATAATAAAAGCCATCCTTTAATTTCTTCTCTTCAGGCAAACAATTTTTACTTAAAATATGATACAGCTTTAATAAATTTTCTTTGTTGAATTTTGGTTTTTCATTAACAATAAAGTCAACCCCGTCAATCATATTTTTTATGATAATATCATTTTGTTCAGTGGGTTGTTCCATTTGGCTAACCTCAGCTATGCGCTTATGGGTTGTTGGTACATTTTCAACATTCAAAGTACCTTCTATTTCCGAAAACAACCTTGACTTTAGCATATCCTCTAAATTTCTATCAAAAATCCAACTGTGATTAAGTTCAAAGTCTGTCAAATGAATACGCATATATTCGCTTAAGATAGAAAGCAAGTAATTTCCTTGTACAAAAAAGCAAAATTTAGAGTTAAATGTTTTCAAGGGTAGTTTTTGTATAAATTCAAAATTTTCTTGGGCTAAATTATCTTTAATCTTGAGAAACTCTTCAAATTCGCTTTTTGAAAGCATTATTCCGATTTTTTTGTTATATCTTAAATCACTCACAGAATAATAATTGCTTCCGATTATTAAAGCCTTTACTCTTTCAATATTCATACTATTACACTCCTTGGTTAAAATTCGTATATCTATATTGTAAACTGTTTTTTTATTTTTGTCAACCATTTTGTAAACTATTTTGTAAATATTTTTGAAACAAAAACGCACACGGAAAATCCGTGTGCGTTCAATGGTTTATTTCTTATAAAGCTTGATTACAGTATCAATATCGTCCATTGTGTTGTAGTTTGGTAGATGGATAAAGATAGGGTCCTTTTCGAGGAAGCTTGTAACGTTCCAAGGCTCAGCCATATTGATTTTTGAGCCGTCGGAGAGGCGAGTTGCGAATTTAATCTTGTCCTTTAGTCCCTCAATTGCAAAGCAGGTTGTATTTGCATCAATAAGGTGCAAATAAATGTACTTGTCGTTTTCGGTAATGCGTCCCCACTCAGGCTTAGGAATTGAGCTTATACCACAGCCGTAAATAGATTCGCCGTTTGCTCTCATCCACTTGCCAACCTCGGTAAGAATTTCAATGCTCTTTTCAGGAATGTTTCCTCTTGCATCAGGTCCTACGTTAAGAATCAAATTACCACCCTTGCTTGCACATTCAACAAGCATTCTAATAACATTCTTAGGCGTTTTGTAGTTAGTGTCGCTTGCAACGTAGCCCCAGTTGTCGTTAAGTGTCATACAGGTTTCCCAAGGAATTGGATTGCCCTTATAGTCAACAACGCCACCTGCTGGAATCATTTGCTCGGGAGAGCCATAGTCACCTGCATAATAAACAGGCTCGTCAACCTTAATATCGCCACCAAGACGGTCGTCAATAATAATATCGGGGTTGATTTCTCTTATCATTTTAACAAGCTTAGTAGCCTCCCACTTTTCGCCTGTCATTTCTGCATAGTGGAAGTCAAACCACATAATGTCGATTTTGCCATAGTTAGTAAGAAGCTCCTTAACCTGATTATACATATACTCAGTATAGCGAGAGAAGTCCTTGTCCTTTTCCTTATCCTTATAGTCCTCGTTTCCTCTCATTGGGTGGTGCATATCTGCATAAGCAGGGAAGTCAGGGTGATGCCAGTCAAGTAGAGAATAGTAAAAGCCTACCATTAATCCCTCGGCGCGAAATGCCTCAACGTATTCCTTAACTAAGTCCCTGCCTGCTGGAGTGTTAGTTGCCTTATAGTCTGTATATTGGCTATCGAAAAGACAAAAGCCATCGTGATGCTTTGTTGTAAGCACTGCGTATTTCATTCCTGCCTCTTTGGCAAGCTTAGCCCACTTTTTAGGGTCGTATTGGTCAGCTGTAAAAGAGTCAAGGTTTGGCTGATAGTCCTCAACTGTAATTCTTCTGTGATTTCTTATCCACTCGCCTGCAGATTCAACTGCATAAACGCCCCAGTGAATAAACATACCGAACCTTTTCTCCATAAAAGGCTTTGTTCTTTCAATTCTTGCAATATCCATAATATTCTCCTTCGATTTTTGGTAGGCTTAGCCCCCACAATTACGATATTATCATAAATGAAATTTAAAAGCAATAGCTTGCATAAAAATAATTATTGAAAGCTCACTTAAATTATGGTACACTGAAATACAGGAAAGAGAGGGCTTTTTTATGAAAATTATGAGCTTTAATACACAGCACTGCTTAAATTATCTTGAAAAAAGGGTCGATTACGATATTATGGCTAAGACAATTTTGGACTTAGGCGCTGATATTGTTGGACTTAACGAAATGTTTGACCAAGGCTCTGAGTTTGGCAAGCAAACAGAAAAGCTTTCAAGCCTGACAGGACTTGAAAATCACTATTTTGCTAAGGCTTGCGCTATTGGAAATGAGGGCGAATATGGAAACGGCTTTTTGTCAAGATACAAAATAGTAAAGGCAGAAGCTATTACAATTCCTGACCCTAACCCTCGCCAATACAATGGCTATTATGAAACAAGATGCGTGCTTAAGGCACTGCTTGAAAATGGCGTAACTGTGCTTGTTTGTCACTTTGGCTTAAACCCTGACGAGCAAGAAAACGCAGTTAAAACAATACTTGAAAATCTTGAGGACAAAAAATGTATTCTTATGGGTGATTTTAACGTTGAGCCTGACAATTTGGTGCTATCGCCTCTTTACGAAAGATTGGTTGACACAGCAGATTACTTCGAAAATGACCAGCGTAAAAGCTTTCCAAGTGATACCCCAACAATAAAAATAGATTACATTTTCGTAACCCCCGATATTGAGGTTGTGTCGGCTGACATTCCCCATATAATAGCCTCCGACCATTGCCCACATATAGCCGAGGCTTTGGTATAGTTTAAAATAAAGAAAGGGCAGAGTGCAACACTCTGCCCTTGTTTTTATGGTGTAACAGGACCAGTACTTGATATAATTTTTTCAACCTCGCTCCAGTCCATACTTGAATAACAGTGGAGTGAAAAATAGTAACCATCTTGTATCCAGTACGCACTATATGATGTAAGCTCTTTTGTGTAAAACACCTTGCAATCGCCAATGTAAACAGTGTCGTAGATCCCATTTTCGGTATTTGCCGTTTGATTACTATAATTAATGGTACACTGATTTATGTTTACTACAAAGGAATCCCTTTTCCATGTTGTGTCAACTATAGAATTATATTTTTCATGCTCGGTTATTTCATACCCGTTTTCCTCAAAATAAGAAGGTTGATATTCGACCTCTATTGTGGTTGGAATGGTTGACGGCTCCTCAACCTTAACAAACAAGGAGGAAAAGGTACCATATATTTCAACAAAAAAGTCAATAATTGGTGTGCGTATTGCAGAAATGCTCATCATTAAACAAAGTGTAACAAGCACAGCCACAAGAATAAGGAAAAGCCTCTTTGACTTAAAGACAGACGAACTCTTTTTTACATCATTTTTAACTCTTGTCCTAAAGTCCTCGTCTGCCGTAATGAAGGAATAGTCCAATTCTTCAATTTCCTTAATTTCCTTAAGAGTGCTATCAAGCAAGCACTTTTTAAGGGTATTTATGCAAGTATTCATATATCTAAATCCTTAAACCTTTCCTTTAATATTATTTTGCCTCGTCTTAAGCGTGTTTCAATAGTCTTGGTTGGTGCACATATAATTTTTGAAATTTCCTTGGCAGTCTTGTCATAAACAATATGTAAGGTTAACACGTCCTTATATTTAGGCGACATACTGTTGATAAAATTGAGCATGGATAAATACATATCATTTTTTAAAGCCTCGTCCTCTGCGTTGCCTTCGTTTGAAGGAATATTAAAAAGCTGGTCAAGGCTGGTAGTTTTTCGCTTGCTTCTTGATTCATTTAATTTAATAGCTCTGTTTCGTATGCATATGAACAAATAGGATTTTGTCTTTTCAAGGTCGTTTATAGGAATGGAGCAGTCGTTTTTTATTATTTCCATAAATACGTCGTGTACAACATCCTCTGCATCCTCTTTGCTCTTTACATAGTGATATGCAGTCTTTAGCATCCAATCTAAGTATTTTTCATATATTTCGCCAAATATATCCCTGTTCTCGTCCGTTTCAATTAAAGATAAATAAAAAAGTAGCATTTTTTGTTCCTTAAGCATTTTTCTTCATTATACAACACAATGCAAGACCTCGTCAAGATTACGCCAAAATATAAATTTTAAGAAAATTTTCCAAAATTTGAAGGTTTTTGAAAATAAAAAGACTCTTTAATTGTAGATAAGAAAAAAAGAAAGGAGGTAAAAAGGATATGAAGGTGCGTAATAGAGTAATTTCCTTTGTAATGCTTTGTGTAATGCTATTTGCTATGGTAATACCAACAAATGCAACTGATAGTGGAATTATGCCATGCTATAACAATACTAACAGTACGTACGCAAATTTTGCAATTGATGATTCTGGAATAGCAACTACTGCATATTTGTGTGATGGGTATAACAACGTAACCACTACTATTAAGGTAGAAATACAGCTTCAAAAGAAAACCTGGTGGTGGTATAACAACGTAGATGGTGCTTACTGGAAGGACGTAGTAGATTATTATCATTGTTCTGGCGAGCATTCAATACAGCTAACTCAAGGTGGTACATACAAGTCAGTTGTAACCTTTACCGTATATGGTTGCGGTGGTGTTGCAGATGTAATTACCAGCGAAATAGAATTAAGCTATTAAAAAATTATCAGCAATTTAAAATTATTCAAAAATGGGCAATAGCCCAGGGAGGAAAAATATGAAAGAAAAAACATCAATCTCATTAAAGCTATTTGCTTTTGTAATGTCGTTTTTGATACTCGTAGTCTCCTTACCAAGCTATGCCTTTGCTACTCTCATACAAGAGAGTAGCATAAAGGCAGAGGAAAATAGCTCCGAAAAAACAGAGCTAATTGTTTTAGAGGAGGAAAAGAGTCTAAGAGACGAAAACATAAAGCACTTTAAGCTATCAGATGGCTCCACTAAGGCAGTAATCTATTCACAAGCTGTGCATTATCTTGATGAAAATGGCGATTGGATAGATATTGACAATGCCTTGACTCTTAATGGAAGCGAATATTCTTCCAACAATAAAACAGAAATAAAGTTTGCAAATAAGTCTGGCTCTAATGGACTTGTGTCCATAAAGGACGGAGAATATAAAATAGATTTTACACCCTTGAATACAAATAAGGTGTCTGTGGAAATAGAAAACCCACAACAAGAGGGAAGTAGAAAATTCGAGGATGTATCAGCCCTGAATAACCTGATATCTAAGGCTATTTACTCAGGTGTTTATGAGGGCGTAGACCTTGAATACATACTCATAGGCAACAAAATAAAGGAAAATATAGTAGTAAACGAAAAAAGCGATAGCTATACCTATTCCTTTGAAATCAAGCTAAACAAGCTAAAGGCAGAGCTTAAAAATAACTCAATAATCCTTTGCGATTACGACACAGGAGCAAGAGTTTACGAAATTCCTGCCCCCTATATGCAGGATTCCAATGGTGCATACAGTCAGGACGTTTCCTACTCTCTTGCTCAAAATAGCAAGTGGAAATATACTCTTACAGTTACTGCCAATCCCGATTGGATAAACAACGAGGAAAGAGTGCTCCCTGTAAGGATTGACCCACCATTTAATTATGTGGGAGATGGTGTAATCGACCAAGCTTACGGAAACGACATATCAGACAACACTCTTAAGATAGGCACAGACAATAAAAGCTTTGTAAAACTAACCTCACTTCCAACATTACCACAAAATGCATATTTAACTAATGCAACCATATCGTTAAAGCATATAAGTGGAGACAATGTGTACATAGGGGCATACTCATTGCTTGAAGACTGGGTGTCAACTGGATTATCTACTGAATTTGACCAAGTGCCTTTGGATTATTGTCATATCATAGTGGACGAGAATGGTGTATACGGAGAAAATGGCTGGTTTACTTGGAGTATTCTTGATGCAGTAAAAGCCTGGTACGAGGGTACTGCAAACAATGGAATTGGTTTTTCACTCCTTTCTGGAAGCTCGACTGTAACCTTTGCCTCAGAGAAATATTCGACCGAGGCAAAGCCAGTTGTAGTAATTGAATATCGTGATATGAAGGGTGTTGAAAGCTACTGGTCATATCTTACTCAAAGTGCTTCAATGGCAGGAACCGGTTACGTAAATTTAGCAACTGGTAATTTGACCTTTGAAATAGGCACATTAGCTACAACGGATAGTATATTCGGCTACACTCCGACCCTCATATATAACTCCTCAATGGCATCACAAGCATATATGAATCCAAACGCACAAACAGCCTATTGGTACTCATATATGGCAAATGGCTTTAAGCTCAGTATGAATGAAACCATAGTGAAAAAAGCATATACTAACCAACAGGGAGAAGCTGACTATTACTACCTATGGGCAGATGCAGACGGAACAGAGCATAGCTTTGTAGCAAATGAAAATGGCATATATTATGACGAGGACGGCTTACAGCTAAGACTAAGCATAGATACGGAAAATAACGTATGTATAATAACCGACAGTGGTCATAATCAAAGATATTTTTCAAATTTAAGCGGTGCGCCTGCAAGCGTAGGAGCTGGAGCCTGGTATTTGACAAAGCTCATAGACAAAAATGGAAATGAGCTAAGATTTTTCTTTGATGGCTCAAAAAAGCCAAACGATATAAAATTCAATCCAAGTGGAACAAGTCAAACCACCACAATGATAAGCCCCTTGTATAACTCAAATGGTAAGCTGACACTATTGTGGTGCGAAAACCAAAAGGAAGGAATAGTTTTCCTTCATTCTGTAAACCCACAGGACAAAGAAATGTCATCAAGTGGAACGTATCTAAGGCAAGCCTTGTATATTAAGTGCGATTCCTCAATTACTTGGTCCGATGTAATATCATATTTGGTACAATCTAATCAGACAACAGAGGGAATCAACGTTTTAGCCCAAATGGATTATGGTTACGACTCACAGGGTCGCTTAATGTCGGCACAAGATAATAAAACAGGATATATAATCGACTATCATTACACAAATGGAAAGGTAACGAGAATTTACGAAACAGGCATTAACTCTGAATATGGTATGACAGGTCAACAGCTTGATATTACCTATTACACTGGATATACAGAGGTAAGATCCTTGGGTAATGATTTTGTATATCATAATGATGATGACATAATTACTACATACTACTTTGACGAATTTGGAAGGGCTTATAGTATAGTTACAACAAACCTTGATAAAACAGAGGTTTATAGTGTGTCAAGTGGCGAATACGAAACCGAAAATCCAAGAGCAATGAACAATTTAAAAAACTCTTTCGTAACAGGAGTACCAAAAACAAATTATTTAAGCAACGGAGATTTCGAGTCCAGTCTTTCACAAAGCAACTGGGTATTAGCTGATAATGCTACATTGGCAACTCAAACAAATGCACCACTATGGGATGATAATTTTATTAAAATTACCGTTGGTGCAAATGAGGTTGGAAGTATTCAACAGTTAGTAACTTTGGACAAGGGAAAATATAATTTGTCCTTTGATTTGACCGCGTACGATTCGGAAAATTTAACTATCACAGTAAAGGTGTCTGATTTGTATTCAAATGCAATCCCAGTTAGTGACTTTAACGCATCGGGAACTGACAACTTTGGAAGTGTTTCCTTTGAGTTGGACGAAGGTGGGCAGGTAAGCATAGTTATAGAGGTAGCAGGCAAGGAAGGCTTGAAATCGACAAGAGAGGTAACAATTGATAATGTAATGCTTTCTAATGGATATGGAACTGAGCAGTATAATTACATATTCAATGGAGCCTTTGATAATTATGATGAAGAAAAATGGGTTGATTATGACGGCGAAACAAGTATTACAAAAACAAGTAATGGAATTTTAGGAAATGCACTTGCTATTAACGGAAATATTCTTGATAATAAAGCGATAATGCAATCTGTGTATAAAATTTCTGATGGAGATTTATCGAATTATAAAAAGGAATGTGTTGGTAGTAATGGTATTAAACATTTGACAGATAATGAAACCATATTTACACTATCAGGTTTCGGAAAATTAGAAAACGCGTGTAAAAGTGGTGGAAGCTTCAACATAACTGCAGAAATATGCTATTATGTAGGCGGGGAATATTCAAAGCTAGAAAGTGTAAAAGCAGTAGCTGAATTTTCCCAAAGTAATGGTGGATGGCAATTTTCGAGCACAGCTGTGATAATTCCTGAGAAAAGCATGGTTACAGATATACGTGTTTTCTGTAATTTCTTACCAAATATAGGAACAGCATATTTTGATAACATCTCACTAACCTGTGAGGAAACGCGAAATACAAGTCTTACCCAAAGCGGATTTTATAGCAATGGCAGACTAAAATATGTTGTATCTGGAGCAAATGTAACGGTGTATGGCTATGATTCATACGGAAACGTTGCAGATATAATAACAAGAACAGATAGAACCATAAATACGTATGACGAAAAAAATAGGTTAGTAAGTCAATCTTACTATACTCACAATGTATATCCACAATATTCAGGGGAGTACAATGCAATTGTTAGTGCAGTGTCGGCAAACCAAACCCTGAGAACAATATACGAATATACATATAATGAGTATGGATTGAATACAGAAACAAGAGTTACAGGAAATTCCGAAAAAGGAACAAGTGTAATTTGCTCTACCTATCAATATCAAACAACCATAACAAGTAAAATATTCGGTGCACTATTAAGTGCGACTGATAGCTTTGGACAAACCACAAGATATTTTTACGACGAAAAGAAGGGATATATAAAAGCCATAATAAAGCCAAATGCTCATGGAGAAGTATATGAGTATGATGATTTTGGTGCTTTAATCTCAGTACAGCCTGCCGAATATACTAATAGCAAGGTTAATGCTGTTAGCACTTCAAGCAATGTTCAATACAATTATGATGAAAGAAACCTTCTTTCTGAAATAATTGTTAATGATAATAGCTCGACCGAGGAAAATGAGGGAACCATATATTCCTTTACTTATGGACTTTTCTCAAATCCTACGTCATTTGCAATAGCTGGAAGTGGTTATGTAATCAATAAAATCTATGACGAAAATGATTATAATAAACTACTAAGGGTTGAATATGCCGATAAAACAGTAGTAAATTATACTTATGACGAAAAAGGAAACGTTACAAAAATAACAGTACAGGAAAATGATGTAAGTTTTGATTATTCCTATGAGTATAATGCAAGTGGAGCAATAAGTAAATTCATTGACGGAAAAAACAATGCAACAACCTTGTATAAATATGATTCAATGGGAAGATTAGCCAAGGTTATTGAATACGACAATGAAACTATGATAAACTCAAGCTCTTCTAAATATACCTATGACGAAGAGTCAAGGATAAAAATGGAAAGCTTTTATCAAGATTATTTGAAAAAAGATGGTACTGTATATTCACTGAATAGAAATCTTTATTATAGCTATGATGAATTGGGTAATTTGTCAGATATTTCTATGCAAATAGGAAAGGATTCCAGTGCTTTTCATATTGATATTGAATACGATTTTGATTCATTAAACAGGAACGTTTACAAGGATATAAAGCTTGGAAATTATTCTAATCGCATAAATTATGTATTTCTAAATCAAAATGGAATGACCTCGTCTGTTGTTCAGCGTTTTAGCAGTGATATTTACAATCATACAGAGAATGCATTTTGGAGTATAAATGAATATGTGTACGTGTATGATGAAAATTATAGAAATATAATAGAGGTAAAAAAAGTAACTGACTCTTTAACAGATGAAATGATAACTCTATACAAATACGAGTATGACGATTTTGATAGGCTTACAAGTGAAGAAAACTGCACAACTGGAGAAGTACATAAATATACTTACGATACAAACGGAAATATATTAAGCGAAAAGGTATATACTAAAAATGAGAATGGTAGTTTAGTCTTAAATAATACTTACACCTATGCTTATGGTAATTCTGCTTGGAAAGATCAACTAACAAGCTACCAAGGTCAAAGCATTACCTATGATAGCTTAGGAAATCCGTTACAGTATATAAATGGTATGAGCTTTACTTGGGAGAATATCAATAATCTTGCAACAGTTACCAAAGGAGAGGAAACATATTCTTATACATACAACGCTAACGGAATAAGAACAAGCAAAACAGTAAACGGTGTAACACATAATTACGTGATTGACGGAACGAAAATTCTTACTGAATCCTACGGAAATGTATTCATAATTTATATTTACGACGAGACAGATTCGCCTGTCGGTATGGCATATATGAATTATACTTTCCCTGGGGAAGAGTTCAACTATTACTTCTTTACAAAAAACCTTCAGGGTGATATAATGAATATATACCACCAAGACGGTTTCTTAGTTGCTTCCTATGAGTATGACGCTTGGGGTAACCATAAAGTTTATAATGCAAACGGACAGGAAACTACAAGCGAAAGCTTTATCGGTAATATTAACCCATTTAGATATAGAGGTTACTATTACGATAACGAGACTGGATTGTATTATTTGAATGCAAGATATTATGATCCAGAAACTAAAAGATTTGTTAATGCAGATGATATTTCCTACTTAGGTGCAAACGGAGATATTCAAGACTTTAATCTTTACGCGTATTGCAATAACAATCCTGTGATGTACGTGGATCCAAGTGGTAAGCTCGCAGTCTCATTAACCGTCATAGGCTTAATAATTGGAGCTGTTGTCGGTGCTGCTGCTGGAGGAATTGGTGCTTATAACATTGCAAAAAATAACGGCGCAGAAGATTGGGAATTATTTGGATGGACTATGGCAGGGATTGTCGGCGGAGGCGTTGTTGGTGGTGCTTTAGGAGCAGGAGTTGGAGCTATTGTTACAAAAATTACTGGAATTATAGGACTATCTGTAACAAAATATTCTATCATACCAATAAAAGGAGTAACATTGTTGGGTCATATGCCAGGATATATTGGTGCTGCTCAAATAACAGGTTCAGGTTATTACTTGGTAGCTGATAATGTATATAATAATATGGTGCAAAAAGGTGTAGAGTGGACGAACAACATGACGTATTTAAAGGATGCAAATGCTCTAGGTTCAAAGTTTGCAATAGTTCCAGATTTTGTGGTACGACAGGGTGGAACTTTTTGGAAAGAAATTCAGTATTTAATCTCCAATGGTATACCATGGGAAATGTTCACAAATTGAGTAGATTATGAAAAGAAAAACAAAAAATGAAATTAATTCAATGCTAAAGAAATATAATTGTGAACTCATTGAGTTTACATATTACGAGAAGGTTTTTGGTAATATAGTTCTAAAGTTTAAATTTCATGAGAAAGAATTATGTTTTGTTTTGGATAGGGGAGATATCTATTGTGATGGGAAATTGATGTGCAATTATGAATATTTGAAAAATAAAAAAACAGACAAGCAACAAAAGTTGTTAGAAATGATTGAATTAAAACTTAGGGAGATAAAGACAGGGGACTAAAGACAGGGGACGGTAAAGACAGGGGACGGTGGCTTGTCTTGCAAGTGTAAGCTATACCTATAACGTTGACGGAATAAGAACGAGTGAAGACAGGGGACGGTGGCTTGTCTTGACAAAGTGTGAAGACAGGGGACGGTGGCTTGTCTTGACAAAGTGAAGACAGGGGACTGAAGACAGGGGACGGTGGCTTGTCTTGACAAAGTAAAATCACTGTGGTAAACTATAATTAGTAACAACGGAGGATTATGAAATGTCACGACAAGCCAGAACGTTGAGTAAAACAGGAACATATCATGTTATGTTGAGAGGAATAAATCAACAGCAGATATTTCAAGAAACAGAGGATTATAACAAATTTATAGAAATTGTTAAGGAATGCAAACAAACGAAAGATTTTAACATTTATGCTTACTGTCTTATGGGTAACCATGTACATTTGTTGCTCAAAGAAAATGAGGAAACAATCGGACAAGTAATAAAGAGAATCGCAAGCAGATTTGCAAGTTGGTATAATATTAAGTACCAAAGAGTAGGACATTTGTTTCAAGATAGGTTTAAAAGCGAGCCAGTAGAAACTAATGAATATTTTTTAACCGTATTAAGATATATTCATCAAAATCCTGTAAAAGCAAATATTTGTGAATTTGTAGAAGAATATAAATTCAGTAGTTATCAAGAATTTATAGACGAAAAAGGACTTATTGATTTCGAATTTGTATATGGATGTATAAGTAAAGAAAATTTCATAGATTTTCACAGGACAGAAGCAACAGAAAAATGTTTAGATGTAGAAGAAGTATTCAGAAAAAGATTGACAGACGAACAAGCGTTGCTACTGTTTAAAAATCAAACGGGATGTAACAACACAACCGAATTTCAAGCTTTGGAAAAAACAAAAAAGCAAAAGCGAATATTAAAGTTGTATGTAAAAGGTATGTCGATAAGACAAATAAGCAGATTGACAGGCGAAACAAAAGGAATGGTGGAAAAATGGTTGAAATGAAACTTAGAACAAGTGAAGACACACCACCGTCCCCTGTCTTATTGAAGGCGAGGAGCCAGTTGCTTTTGAAGTTAGGGAGTTGTATGTTCAAAGAGAATATTATTACTTAGGGGCAGAAGACTATTTCGAGAGACACCAATATGATTGGGCTGTGTGTGTTTTGGAAGAGAATATAGGAAATGATTTTGGCTGGGCAAATTTGGTGGTGCCAAATGAAGATATAATTGGTCAAATCTCCTTGCTCCGTGGATATGTTGGAGCGAACGAAACGTTGAGTTCGTCAATAGGAAGAATTTTAGAATTTCAAGGAGAAAAAATAAAACTTTCTAACGCAGCACGCAATGGAATAAGCGGAGGTCCAGTGTTTCTAAACAACGAAGATTACTTGGTTTTTGGTATATTAGTTGCTGGTGATAGTGACGGGATTTCGTATGCAAAGAGGATTGATAATTTGATATTTACTTTAGTAGATAATTTGAATTCAACAGAGTAGGGGTGATATTATGAAAAAAGTATTTTTGATGGCACTTGTTATGTTTGTTTTGGCAGGTGTGTTAGTATCTTGTAATGCGAATCATAAAAGCTCAAATATAGAAACTGGCACAGAAAGCTATCCTGGGGAAGATTCTGTAAATAGTGGTTCTAATCTCGAAAACGATCCACAGAAAGATATAATGTTAAGCGAAAAAAGTGGAAACAAGGTGTATTTTTCTGTTGAGAAGAAAGATATATATTATCCAGAAATAAGAAACTATGAACAAGTAGCAAGTTGCTTTGAAATACCCAAGGACGATAACGGGGGCTTAATGCTTGGAGCATATCTAAAAGTTATAGGCACCTATGAAGAACTGTTAACATATATTACACCAGTCGATTTTGATGCAAAAATATTTAACTCGAACTATGTTGTTTGTGTTAAACAGTCTTTTTTCGATGGTAGACATGCAAAAAGATTGATAGGATATTATGCGTTGGAACTAAATGATGGTGAATACGATATATCTCTTGATTATTATAGATCGGAAGAAAAGACTCTATATGATTTGCCTGCAGTTATGTATCAGTACATTAATTATATAATAGTTCCAAAAAGCACAATTGAATATTCAGAGCAAGTTCAACAAATTATCGTAAATGGAAGAAATGATATTGGAGATGAGCATTCTATTAAAGCGAATGAGCAGTCACATTCTTATATAACGCACAATGTAAATGTCGCTTTGCCAGAGAATCCGACCTCTTGGGTAATAGAAAGCGATTCCAAGTTTGAAAGCTCCTATGGTTTAGAGCATGGCGAAGTAAAATACAGAGTAGTTCTTTATTTGCCAGACGAGCCAAGCTGTGATTTTATGATTAAAGAAAAGAAGATAAAAAATGGCAATTTGTATTTAACAATTGAGGCATATAGACAATATACCAACAAATACTTAAACAAGAACGATGTAAAATTCTACGATCTGTGCATTGAAGATAGTAGTGAACTCACAGAAAACTATGACGTTTATATATTGATTAAAGAAGTCTGTTGAAGAATATAATAAACACTTCCTCATCTCCAAAGGGCTGACAATTAATTAACTCAAAAAGGGACAAGGGTGCCTTTTGGCACCCAACGTCTCAGCTTGCCGACAGGGGGAAAGACCCATCGGCTCACTGTTCTGAACAAAAATAAGAGGGCAAGCGCTTGGCACTTGCCTTTTTATTGTTATCTTGACATTAATTAAGATTTATTGTATAATGAAGACAGGGGAGATTTCCTGTCTCCACATGAAAAGGGTATGTCGATAAGACAAATAAGCAGATTGACAGGCGAAACAAAAGGAATGGTGGAA
>JAFUNF010000028.1 GCA_017473085.1 Clostridia bacterium | reverse complement strand
TTACCACAAGATATGGTTCGCTTTTTTCTATTATCGTTCAGTCGCCATGCGGAAGAGAAAAAAAGCTAACAAAAAAGAGAAACGCAGGCTAAGGATTTGGAATAATGGGGACAGATTTGACAAGAGGAGGCGTGAGGAAAGAAAAGGCTGGGCGAGAGTGGGGTAGCGACTTGGGTTGGCTTAAGACAAGGGGTGTTTAAATAAAATAGTGTGTGGAAATATGGAAAACGGGGTTTCCCACATTACCACACGATATGGTTCGCTTTTTTTCTCTTATCGTTCAGTCGCCATGCGGAAGAGAAAAAAGCTAGCAAAAAAGAGAAACGCAGGCTAAGGATTTGGAATAATGGGGACAGATTTGACAAGAGGAGGCGTGAGGAAAGGAAAGGCAGGGCGCTAATTGCAAAGCTAAAGCATTTGTAATGGAGCTTATTAAAATTTTTTTATATCAACTTTCTTATAGACTAACAGAGGGGATTATCGAATTTGAAAAATTCTTGACAATAATATAAATAAATGATATACTTTATATATTAAATTTAAAGGAGAGTCAAAATGAAGGCTGTTGTTACTGTTATTGGAAAGGACTCTGTTGGTATTATCGCTGATGTTAGTGCTGAGTGCGCTAAGCATAATGCTAATATTGTTGATATTACTCAAAGTGTTCTTAAGGATTACTTTGCTATGATTATGCTTGTAGAAATTGAGAAGATGGAAACTGAATTTGCTAAGTTCCAAAAGGAGCTTTCTGCTCTTGGCGAGAAAAAGGGTCTTGATATTCGTGCTATGCATGAGGACATTTTTAATTCAATGCACAGAATTTAAGAGGTAAAAATGATTAATATAAATGATATTCTTGAAACGGTCAATATGATTAAGCAGGAAAACCTTGATATTCGTACTATTACGATGGGTATTTCCTTATTTGATTGTATAAGTGACGACCAAAAGAGGCTTGAGGAAAAAATTTACGACAAGATTACGAAAAGTGCGAAAAATCTTGTTTCCACTGCAAATGACCTTGAAGCCACATACGGTATTCCTATTATTAATAAGAGAGTTTCGGTTACTCCGATTTCTCTTGTGGGTGCTTGCTGTGATGTAGAGGGCTATGTGCGACTTGCACAGGTGCTTGAAAGAGCGGCGAATGAGGTTGGTATTAACTTTATTGGTGGCTTTGGCGCTTTAGTGCAAAAGGGAATGACTAAGGGTGCTAATAATTTAATTGAGGCAATTCCTGAGGCACTTGCTTCTACAACTAAGGTTTGCTCCAGCATTAACGTGGCTAGCACGAAGGCAGGCATTAACATGGATGCAGTTGCACGAATGGGCGAGATAATGAAGAAAACTGCTTATCTTACAAGAGATAAGGATTCAATTGGCTGTGCTAAGCTTGTTGTTTTTGCAAATATTCCTGAGGATAATCCCTTTATGGCAGGCGCTATGCACGGAATGGGCGAGAGTGATACTGTTATAAACGTTGGTGTATCTGGACCTGGTGTTGTGGCATCTGCAATTAAGCGTGAGGGCTTCTGCGATTTTTCACAGCTTGCTGATGTTATTAAGAAAACTGCGTTCAAGATTACAAGAGTTGGTCAGCTTATTGCTTATGAGGCATCTAAGAGACTTAATACTCCTTATGGTATTATTGATTTGTCCTTAGCACCGACTCCCGCAGTTGGCGATTCAGTTGCTCACATACTTGAGAATATGGGTCTTGAAAAATGTGGCACTCATGGTACGACCGCGGCACTTGCTATGCTTAACGATGCAGTTAAGAAGGGTGGAGTTATGGCTTCCTCTCACGTTGGTGGCTTAAGTGGTGCGTTTATTCCTGTTTCTGAGGATGCAGGTATGATTTCTGCGGCAGAGTGTGGCGCTTTATCTATCGAAAAGCTTGAGGCTATGACCGCAGTTTGCTCCGTTGGTCTTGATATGATAGCTGTGCCTGGAGATACTAGTGCATCAACCTTAAGTGGCATTATTGCTGACGAGATTGCTATTGGCGTTATAAATAACAAGACAACGGCTGTGCGTCTTATTCCTGTTTATGGTAAGGGCGTGGGCGAGAGTGTTGAGTTTGGCGGACTTTTAGGACATGCGCCTATTATGAAGCTAAGTGATTATTCCTCTGAGGAATTTATTAAGCGTGGTGGCAGAATTCCTGCGCCAATTCATAGCTTGAGAAACTAAAATTGTTGACCCTGTGTTGATAATTTATATATTAAGGAGAAAATATGAAAAAATTAGATACGTTATGCGTGCAAGCAGGCTACACTCCTAAGAGTGGAGACCCAAGAGTTGTGCCAATTGTACAAAGCACTACCTTCTATTATGAAAAGGCAAGTGAGCTTGCAGATTTGTTTGATTTAAAGGCTGATGGCTATTTCTACACAAGACTTGCCAATCCTACTGTTGATGCACTTGAAAAGAAGCTTTGTGCTCTTGATGGTGGCACTGTTGCAATCGCAACTGCCTCCGGTATGAGTGCTACACTTCTTGCAATTCTCAATGTTTGTGGTGCAGGGGACAATGTGGTTGCCTCTCGTGCAATTTATGGTGGTAGCTACAATTTATTTTCTGTTACATTGCCAAAATATGGCATAGAGTGTCGTTTCTTTGACCCTGATGATACAAAAGAAAATATAGAAAGCTTAGTTGATGACAAGACAAGAGTTATCTTTGCTGAGACTATTGCTAACCCAACTATTGTTGTGCTTGATTTTGAAAAGATAGCTGATATTGCTAAGAGAAACAAGGTTTTGTTTATGGTTGACAACACCCTTGTAACTCCTGTATTGTGCAGACCCTTGGATTTTGGTGCTAATATTGTTATTTATTCATCATCTAAGTATCTTGATGGTCATGCAGTTGCACTTGGTGGTGTAATTGTTGACGGTGGTAATTTTGATTTTACCTCCACTGACAGATACAAGGAGTTTTTAGAGCCTGACGAAAGCTATCATGGTCTTGTATATTCCAGCCTTGGCAAGACTGCCTTTGGTGTTAAGTGCAGAGTACAGATGATGAGAGACTTAGGAGCTATTATGAGCCCTGAAAATGCTTTCCTTACTAATCTTGGTATGGAAACTCTTGCTCTCAGAATGGAAAGACACTCCGAAAATGCTAAAAGGGTTGCTGAATTTCTTGAAAAGCATCCTAAGATTGAGTGGGTTAAGCACGCATCCTTAGAAAACAATCCTTACCATGACCTTGCTATGAAATATATGCCTAAGGGTCAAGGTGGTATGATGAGCTTTGGCGTTGCAGGTGGTAGCGAAAAGGCCTCTGAATTTATGGAAAAGCTTGAAATGATTGCTATTGTTACTCACGTGGCTGACAGCAGAAGCTGTGTTTTGCATCCTGCATCTACTACTCACCGTCAGCTTTCGAGCGCTGACCTTGAGGCTATTGGTATTAAGGACAATCTTATTCGTTTGTCTGTTGGTATCGAAAACGTTGATGATATTATTGCAGATATTGAAAATGCACTTGCAAGCATTTAATCTTGAAAAATAGACACTCCCCCTCGAAAAAATTAAAGGAGAAGAACTATGCCTATTATAATTCCCAGGGACATTCCTGCCTATCAAACTCTTTACGATGAGAACATTTTTGTTATGACTCGTGAAAGAGCAATGACACAGGATATTCGTCCTATTGAAATTGCTATTTTGAATTTAATGCCCACTAAAATTGAAACCGAAACTCAGCTTATAAGACTTCTTTCTAACTCGCCCTTGCAGATTAAGGTTACCTTGATTGGTACTGAAAGCTACGTTGGTAAGAATACTCCTCTTGTTCATTTGCAAAGCTTTTATAAGACCTTCTCTGAGGTTAAGAATGAGCATTTTGATGGTATGATTATTACAGGCGCACCTGTCGAAATGATGGAGTTTGAGGAGGTTAAGTATTGGCAGGAGCTAACCGAGATTTTTGAATTTGCTAACACTAACGTGCAGAGCACAATCTTCATTTGTTGGGGTGCGCAGGCGGCACTTCATTACTACTATGGGCTTAACAAGAAAATTCTTGACAAAAAGATTTTTGGTATATTTAAGCATACCAAGTATGTGAAATTTGACCCACTTCTAAAGGGTACAGATGAGGAATTTCATATGCCTCATTCTCGTCATACAACTATGGATGAAAACGAAATCAGAAGGATAGATGACCTTATGCTTTTGGCAGGGTCTGACGAAATTGGTCCTTCTGTTATTCGTTCACAGGACGGCAGACGTATTTTTCTGATGGGTCATATGGAGTATGACAAGGACACTCTTAAAAATGAATATTTGCGTGATTTGGCAAAGGGCTTGCCAATTGAGGAGCCTCTGCATTATTTCAGAGATGCAGAAAAAACTAAGATTGCACCTAACTGGTATTCTACTGCAAATATTATTTATTCTAACTGGTTAAACTACTACGTTTACCAGATGACACCCTACGATATTAAGGGAATTAGTAAGAAGCTCATGAAGGGCTAAAATAAGCAAAAAACGGCACCCTGTGTCGTTTTTTTGTAGTTTGTCGGAAGAAGGGAGATAGCGTGAAGAGGCTTTTTGAAATTCTTTTAATTTGCTTTGTTGCTTGTGTTGTTTTGACGCTTGTCTCCTGTGGAAGTGATAAGGCAGTTACGTACGTAACTTATTCTAACAACACTGCCGAGGCGACAGGCAATCGTGATTATATCAATGCTACGTCGGTGACTATTGGAAATCACTACAAGCATTACAATGTTACTAAGGTGCTTGACAATGCCTTTCGTGGCTTTACTAAGTTAGAAAGTGTGACACTGGGTCACCAAATTGACGAAATTGGTAAGGGTGCCTTTGATGGCTGTACTATTAAGCATTATACTGGTCCTCTTAGATTTTTGGGGAGTGTTATTCCTCTTGAAAATCTTGTTAGTGTGACTCTTACTGATGGAAAAGCTATTGAGAGTGGTTATTTTAAGGATTTGTCCTTGCTTGAATACGTGTCCCTGCCTGATTCGATTGAGGAGATTGGGGAATATGCCTTTAGTGGTTGCTCTGCCTTGAAGCAGGTGGAAATGCCTAAGGAGTTAGACGAATTGGGTGTAGGTGCGTTTGAAAACTGCGAGTCTCTTGAGGGCATAAGTGTGCCCTATGGTGTAACCGAGGTTGAAGAACGGGCTTTTAGTGGTTGCGAATCACTTAAGTGGGTCCAGCTTAGCGAGAAAATTTCTAAAATTGGGGATTATGCCTTTTTTGGTTGTGAGTCCTTGGAGAAAATTCAAGTGCCATACAGGGTTAGGATTATTGGAAAAGAGGCCTTTTATGGCTGTTATTCTATGAACGAGGCTATATTTGAGTGTCCGTACAACTGGATTGTGCTTGACGAAAGAATTGGTGTTAGTGACGCAAATTATGTTGCGAAAAGGCTTAGCGTGACGAGTGCTGAGTGGATAAGAGAATATTAAGAGAGAGCAAGTGGTTTTGTAGCCAATTGGTCTCTTTTTTTACAATTTACAAAAAATTAACAAATGGACCTTGATTAGGCGATTTGCACAATTTGGCAAAGCGATAAACCTTAAAAAAAGGCACGAAAGGAGACAATGTAGTATAAAAAACACTTTCATTTGTGCAATCTTAACAAAAACTTAGTGTTTTTTTTTTTTTTTTGTGCGACTTGACAATTTTCCACACCCGTGTTAATATATTTTTGTATAAAACATAAAAGGAGTTTTTTATGAAAAAGAAAATTGTCTTAATGCTATCTATCATTTCTGTTCTTTGCGTTTTGCTTGCGTTGTCTGTTAGCGCTACAAGAGTTGAGGACTATGATGATACCTTTACACTCAGAGATAGCTCGAGCATTGTTCACTATCAAAAGTGGTTTTACACGGCAGACAGCACAAAGTACGTAAGAAAGGGCTACACTGATACCGTTACTCTTTCCTACGTTGACGAAAATGGTAACCCTATAACTGAGGTTGCTATGTGGGAATACGACGAGGAGGACGGCAAGTATTACTCACTCGTTTGGTACATTTCCGATTACGAGCTTACTTGGGAGGACCAAACCTATACTGACGATAACGTTGGTACACAGACATATCCTAAGTACACTGCGGCTAAATACACCTTGTCTAAGGTAAGAGCCGTTGATTTGAGATACTATACATACGACGGCACTAGAAAGTGCTCCGACGTTCCATCTTGGACAGAGAACAGAACTCTTAAGGTTCTTGAGGGTATTTACTTGCCAGCAGGCGATCCAAACGATACAGCCGATGATATTAAGCTTCAAGATGCAGTTGGTATTGGTCGTGACAGTGATAACTATGGTTACGTTGGTTACGATGCGCAATTTGCGGCAACAGGTAACAAGATTGTAGTTGGTAACTTCAGAGACTGTGATTTCCAATGCGATATGGAGGGTAACTACGGCACATCTAATACCTGGTCAAGAGCTGACAACCTTCAATGCTTGTGGTATCCTGACACTATGCTTCACATAGTTGGTGGCATTGGCTCTGTTTCCGAGGTTGACTTTGGCGATGGTATGGAAATTATCGCTTGCCAGATCTTGAGAGAAAACAAAAGAGTTAAGGAGATTGTAATTCCTAACTCAGTGCTCTATTTGAACAATGAGTCGTTTAGAGGCTCAGACCTTACAAAGCTTACAATTGGCGAGAATTTGATTACTTGTCCAGGCAACAATGCATATCTTTATACAGGCGGAGCTGATGTTCTTGTAATTTCAAAGAACTTGCTCAACACTTATGTGAAGAGTATTTCCGAGCTTATTGCTAACAAGAGTGCTACTATCTATTTTGATGGTAACCTTGAGCAAGCAACAGCACTTATGGAAAGAATTATTTCTGAAAACTCAAGCACATATAATGGAAAGATTACTCTTGTTGACTACAAGGTAACACAGGAAAGAGGCGATGTTTCAAACGTTTGCTTGTTCTACAACTACAACAGATGTGAGGCGTTTTACAGAGGTCAACACGTTATTGGTGTTGTTAAGGAGTTTGCTAATGGTCCTTTAGCTACTGGTACTTGCGTTGAGGGTTGTACAAGAGAGGGCTGTGACAATAGCACTACAACTGATATTCCTGCGGTGTTTGTAAATCCAGGATTTTCTGTGCCAGAGGTTGGCGACAGTAAGGTTATTTTGCAGACTATTGCTGTTAACTACGACTCATTGGAGCTTTACAATTCGCTCTATGATAACAAGATTGTAAGCTATGGAGTTTTGGCAGGTACACAAAAGAAGCTTGGTGAGGTAACTGAGCTATTCGATGCAAGTGGTAACGTTATAGTTGATGGAGCTGCGGTAGCTAACATTTCTGAAAGAAGTGAAAAGTATGACCTTTTCCAAATGAAGATATCCGGTCTTGAGGGTAGCGACGAGGTAAATGGTGCGTATGCTGATTTGGCACTATATTGCTGTGGCTACTACCTAACTAGCGACGGCACTACAACAGATTCTTACTACGTAAGTGAGGGTGCTATTACAGAGGTATTACCTACTGCGGTTAGCTACAATACTGTTGTAGCATCCAAAAAATGAAAGTGAGGAATATGAGAATGTACATTAGACCAGAATATGAGCTTGAAATTATTTCAAGCGAGGACATAATGGAGTTTTCTCCAAACGATATTGCAACATCAACGGAGACGTTTGACTTTGGAGAAGGGGAAGTAGAAGTTACTAAGGGTACATCTACTGCTGATATTAAGGATTTATTGTTCTAATAGGACTACACCTCTACGACTCGTTACACTCCCATGCATAAGTTCCACTAACCAATCACACTTCGTTTTGGCTCGTGTTCTTGGAGTGTCACTTAATCCACCACCTTTGGGGCCCTTTAGCAGGGCGCAACCCTTTTGTCGCTTTGCGACATTTCCCCTCACAGGGGAATCGCCCCCTTCCCCTCCGAACAAAGGGGAAGGCTATGGAGAGGGAGAAGTAGAGGTTACTAAGGGTACATCTACTGCTGATATTAAGGATTTATTGTTCTAATAGGAGAAGTAAAAATTTTCATTGCGTGATGAAAACCTCACGAGAACCCCAAAAAGTCTGTGACTTTTCGAGGACCCCTACGCAAAGCAAGGGTTGGATTCTCTCCCTCCGTCACGACCACAGGTCGTGCCACCTACCTCATCAGAGGTAGGCAAGAAGTGAAATCCTCTTGCGAGGATGAAATCTGACTAAGGTCGGATGAAATCGTTTCACGATCAAATCACTGCGTGATGAAAATAAAGGGGACACCCTTTGCTTTGAAATAAAAAGATGAAAGGAATTTTTATGAAAAAGAAGCTATTATTGGTTGTTTCTATGGTGGCACTTCTTGTGTGCTTGCTTGCTATTTCAGTAAGCGCTGAAACTGTGCTTAAGCCACAGGACAACAATGCTTATGGCGAGCTTTCGTTCTTTGACGAGAGCATTACTGTTGGTAGAACTGACAGTACAAACGGCTTTACTCCATATATGGAGGACGGCGAAACCTACGCAAGAGTAGTTATTGGAGATGGTACAACCTTCTACACCTTCCCGACATACTACATAATGGAGAAAAATGCATATGAAAGTGGTTCGGTTCTTTGGCAATACAGCTTTACCTCGCTTAATAGCGCTATGGAAACCGCAACAGACTCAAATCCTGGATGGAATGAGACAAACGTTTACCGTCTTGAGTTTCCTACCTCGGTGAAGTATGTTACAGGTGTTGTAACCCAATGTGTTCAAGGCTTTTCAAATTTGATTGAATTGACACTTGCTCCAAATATGACAACGGTTTCTACAAACCAAAACTGTTTATTTAGATATAACCCTAACCTTGAGGTTATTTATAACATTGAGACGTTCGTATTTAAGAAGGGCTGCTTGCAGGATGCATTTTACAACGATGCAAAGCTTACCAGCCTTACTCTTGCTTATTCTCCTGAAGTTACAGGTAAGCAAGGCAATATTTTTAGAAACTGCTCCGCCCTTGTTAGTGTCAACTTCAATGAGGCTTTTCCTAATTTACAAGAATTTGGAACAAGTGCTTTTGAAAATTGCAACAAATTAAAAACAATTTCTTCATCGAGAAACGACGGCGTTTTTGAGCTTTCCTCGAAAATATCTTACATTGAAAATAATGCTTTTGCAAACTGTGATAGCGTAAAGGCTATCAAATTTACAGGTAGCTCGTTGAAAATACTACAAAGCTCCTTCCATTCAATGGATAGCCTTGAGTTTGTGTACTTCCCAAGAGAGTCCACGCTTAATCTTCCAAGCTGTGAGGTTTTCTCAAACAATACAAATCTAAAGGCTGTTGCATTCCCAGACGACTGCACACTAATTCCTGACCGTGGATTTAAGAATTGCACTAATCTTAAGGCTGTATATCTACCAGCAAATCTTTACGAGCTAAAGACAAACGGTGGTGGACATGGTGCGTTTGCTTACAACAACAATATGTATTTTGTTCAGGACTGGTTTAACGTTCTTGACGAAAACGGAGAGTTTTTGTTTGATAGCTTTGTTCAGCCAACAAGACCTGATGTGTACTATTTCCCAAATACCTTGACTCTTTTCTATAAGAGAGACAGTGGTACAGGCTTTGATGCTAACTACAACCTAAACCCTGTAATGGTATTACCAACGACAGTTAAAGAGCTTTGGGTATATGATGGTTGCTTCTATGATTGTGGTAAGACTGGCAACAAGTTTACAATAGTATGTCTTGGCGATATGGAAAACGTAAGAATTGGTATGAGAGAAAACAGAGCAAAGGGCATAAGCTACGTGTTTGCTAACCCTGCAGATACAGATTTGAGCTGTGTTACTATCGTTGATACAAACGCGAACTATTCCCCATCCTTAAATGGCGATGAAAGTGTATTCTTCTGTGCATCAAACAAGTATTTTACGCTTTACAATCTTGGTGGCTCAAGTGATGATACACAATATACAAACGACAATACAACCCTTGAGGTTGATGCAACTAAGCATATATCAAGCCCAAGAGCAACAGTAGTTTCACAGGCAGACTGTACACTACCAGAGGGCTCAACCTTCTACTGCTTCTGTGGTATAAAGACAGGCGAGGAAATAACCTCCCCTGCACTTGGTCACCTACAATCTTCAATTTCAGAGATTGTTTACGAGGGTGTAACTAAGTTCTTTGAGGCTGGCGATATAGAATATTACTGTGAAAGATGTGAACAGAACCACACAGAGGGTGGCGTTGGTCAAGCGAAGGCAATCTTTGCATTTGTTGGTTATTCTGCAACCGAGATTGAAATGGGCGTTAGTGCAATCATTCAAGGCTTTAAGGTTGACCATGAGGCACTTGCACTATATAATGAGAACACTGATTTTACAGTAGTTGGCTATGGACTTGTTGCAGGTACAGTTAATGCATTAGGCGAAAACGCTGACATATTTGATAGCACAGGTGCAGTTACTGCACAAAAGGCTGGTGTGGTTAATATTTCAGCAAGAGCTGAAAACTACGATATGTTTGAAATGAGAGTTTCAGGCTTGAGTGGTATTGTTGAGGTTGAGGGCGCTGACCCAATCGACCTTGCAAAGGTAAAGGTATATTGCTGTGGCTATTGCTTAATTCAAACACCTGCTGGTGTGGCTTCATACTATGCAAATAATGGCTCAATAACAGAAACACTTAGTGGTGCTTCAAGCTATGAGGACTTGACAACCACTTCACAGCAATAAGGAGGGTATAAGAATGTATATTAAACCAGAATACAAGCTTGAGGTTATTTCAAGCGAGGACATAATGGAGTTTTCTCCTAATGATATTGCAACATCAACGGAGACGTTTGACTTTGGAGAGGGAGAAGTAACCGTAACTAAGGGTACTTCGACGGCTGACATAAAAGACTTACTGTTTTGACGGATACCTGCTGGTAAAACCATAACCCCGTAGTATAAACTAATAGAAAGCAAGGACGGAAGTTCTTGCTTTTCTTTTTGTTAAGCTACGAAATAAGGTTGAAAGGTGTGCCACCTTTCTTCATTTTATATGGGGTTATTATCGCCGTTTTCACCTCTCGAAATACGAAGTATTCCTTCGGTTGAAAACGACGATTTTTCCTCACCATCTATCTCGTCACGACGGATACATAATAGAAAAAAGGCACTTCAAAGCGAAGTGCCTTTTTTAATGAAATGTGCTACGCACTTGAAATGATAGCTAAAGCTATCTTGAAATACACGACGATGTCGTGCTTGAAATGAAGCGTTGCTTCATTGCTTTTAATGAAATCGTGCTATGCACGATGAAATCAACTGCGTTGATGAAGTCGCTACAAGTGGCAATGAAATCCTTTCTTTGAAAGGGTTAAATACTACCCCTCCGTCTTTTGCTTTGCAAAATCCACCTCCCGCTGACAAGGGCACCCTTTAGGGCGTGCCTTGTGCAGAGGCGAGTATTTGGTTGGTCGCTGACAAGGGCACCCTTTAGGGCGTGCCTTGTGCAGAGGCAAGGGAATGAAATCCTCTTACGAGGATGAAATCGTTTCACGATGAAATCACTGCGTGATGAAATCGTACTTGTGTGCAATGAAATCTTTCCTTTGGAAAAATGAAAGCAAGGGTGAAAAATGTTGACATTAGGGAGTGTGCGTGGTACAATATGAGTAGTAAAAAATGGCATTTGCCGAAGGAGAAAAAGATGAGCCAAAGAACAAAAGAAATGCTTGCGAAAATGTCGCTTAAGCAAAAGATTTTTCAGTTAGAGCAGTTGACAACTGCGACTTTTTTAACAAAGGGTGGTACGTACGATATTATAACTGGTCCTAATAGTGCTATCAAGTTTGACAAGGGTATGGTTTACGATGTTGGTACATCCCTAAACCTTGTTGGTGCAGAAACTATGATTGATGCACAATCTAACTATTTAAAGAACAGTAAATACAAAAATCCTCTTATGATTATGCAGGATGTTATACACGGACATAGAACTATATATCCAATTAATCTTGCAGTTGCATCGTCCTTTGACAGAGGACTTGCTAAGGACCTTGCACAAATGGCTGCTAAGGAGGCTAGCCTTGATGGTATGAGCGTTACCTTTGCTCCTATGGTTGACTTAGTGCGTGACCCACGTTGGGGCAGAGTTATGGAATCAAGTGGAGAGGACCCATACCTAAACGGAGAAATGGCAAAGGCTACTGTTCAAGGCTATCAGGGAGATATGGGCAAATATAATATTGCTGGTTGTGTTAAGCACTTTGCAGCCTATGGTGCTGTTGAGGCAGGTCGTGATTACAATACGGTTGATATTAGTGAGCGTAATTTGCGTGAATATTATTTGCCAGCCTACAAGAGTGCAGTTGATGCAGGTGTTAAGATGGTTATGACTGCCTTCAATATAGTAAATGGCGTACCCTGTGTAGGAAATGAGCATCTTGTAAAGGATATTCTAAGAGGCGAATGGGGCTACAATGGTGTTGTAATCAGTGACTTTGGTGCATTTGATGAGCTTATTACTCATGGTGTTTGCGAAAATCGTAAGGAGGCTGCATATCTTGCTATGAATGCAGGCTGTGATATTGAAATGATGTCAAGCTGTTATGGTCTTCACTTAGAGGAGCTAATAGCTGAGGGCAAAATCACAGAGGAACAGCTTGACAAGTCTGTTTTAAGAATTCTTGACCTTAAGGAAGAATTAGGTGTTCTTGATAATCCGTATCGTAGCGTTAACGTTGAGGAGGCAAAGAGAGTTCAGCTTTGCCCAGAGCACAGAGCCTTGGCTCGCAGGGGTGCAGAGGACAGTGCAGTTCTACTTAAGAATGATGGAGTTCTTCCATTTAGCAAAAATGCTGGGGACGTGTGTGTAATTGGATCTTTAGGTAACACAGGCTACATAATCGGTGGCTGGCATTGTGGTGGTAAGGAAACTGAAGCTGTAACTGTTTTTGAGGGTCTTAAGAATAAGCTTGGCGACAAGGTAAAATATGCACAGGGTTGTCAAATTGAATATGATTCAGATGATGAGTCCTTGTTTGACGAGGCTTGTGAGTTAGCTAAGAACAGTGAGTGCGTTGTGCTTTGCTTAGGTGAGCATCAGGATTATTCAGGCGAGTCTTACTGTCGTACCGACCTTGAATTGCCACAGGTACAGTACAAGCTACTTGACAGAATTCTTGAGGTAAACAAAAATGTAGCCGTTGTATTATTTACAGGCAGACCTCTTGCTTTGACCAGACTTAACAAGGTAGCACCTGCTATTTTGAATATGTGGATGCCTGGTACTGAGGGTGGTAATGCTTGTGCTAACCTACTATTTGGCGACGTAGTGCCATCTGGTAAGCTTACAATGACCTTCCCACGTAATTTAGGACAGGTGCCTATCTATTATAATTACTATACAACAGGCAGACCAAAGCCAGAGAATGCAGACGACAGGTTTGTTAGATTTACCTCTTGCTATATTGACGCGCCAAACAGTCCGTTGTACCCATTCGGCTATGGCTTATCCTATACCGATTTTGAGTATAGCGATTTTAAGCTTAGTGATGATACAATGAAGGCAGATGATAAGCTAATTGCAAGCTGTAAGGTTAAAAACGTAGGCAAGTACAAGGCTAAAGAGGTAGTACAATTCTATATAAGAGATATTAAGGGCTCTTGCGTTCGTCCTGTTAAGGAGCTAAAGGGATTTGAAAAGCTTGAGCTTGACGTTGGTGAGGAAAGGACAGTTTCCTTTGAAATTACAGAGGAAACGCTTAAATATTGGAATCGTGACCTTAAGTTTGTTGCAGAAAAGGGAAGCTTTGAGGTATTCATTGGTAAGGATTCTAATTGCAAGGCGTTTGCTAAGTTTGAGTTGATATAAGAAAAAAGGACTGTGGTTTTTAACGCCTCGTTGTGGCTACACCTCTGCGACTCGCTACGCTCCCGCGCATAAGTTCCACTTGCCAATCGCACTTCGCCACAGGCTCGTGTTCTTGGAGTGTCACTTAATCCACCATCTAAAGTGTCTCTTTAGCAGGGTGCAACCCTTTTGTCGCTTTGCTACACCTCATCCACCAGCCGAGCTGGTCCCCCTTCCCCTCAAGGGGAAGGCTTGGTTGAGCTTAATGTTGGCGAGGAAAAGACAGTTTCCTTTGAAATTACAGAGGAAACGCTTAAATATTGGAATCGTGACCTAAAATTCGTTGCAGAAAAGGGAAGCTTTGAGGTATTCATTGGTAAGGATTCTAATTGCAAGGTGTTTGCTAAGTTTGAGTTGGTATAAGAAAAAATGCACCCATTGGGTGCATTTTTCCTTTGTCAACGAGAAATCGTGATAGGCACATTACGAAGTATACCTTGTGTAATGAAATCCTCTTGCGAGGATGAAATCCGTCGTTGACGAATGAAATCAACTGCGTTAATGAAATCGCCACAAGTGGCAATGAAATCTTTCCTTTGGAAAAATGAAATCCTTTCTTCGAAAGGGTTGATTAATATGGAGAACATAGGAGGCTGTTTTGCAAGCTTTATTGTTGTGAGTTGCTTGTCTTGTAACTGGTATTTGTAAATATTTTTCAATTTTTAGTTGTTTTTCCTATAAAATGTGTTATAATAAATGTGCTACACGAACTGAATAATGAGAGTTAGAGGTATTTTCTGTTTATGGGATAGTTATACCCTTTTTTCTCCATACCGTTTTTGAATTTGGTAAAAACGTAAATTCCACGAAGCGGTTATGGTTAAAATCCCCTAATTCTATCTTCAGTTTGTGTAGCAACAATCGGAGTTTGCGTTTTTCGGAGCACTGACTACGGTTGGTGCTCTTTTTATTTTTATCAGAGCACCTCTATATTAAAAAACATAATTTAAGGAGGGTCCAAAATGACTAAAATCAAAGGAAAAATTACATTACTTATCTGTCTTGTTTTATCACTTGTGATGATGCTTATAGTATCTTCCTGTGATAGCACAGAAGAATCGGAGTCAAATGCCGATAGTGGAACCGAAACAGAAACCGATTCACCACATGTGCACACTGAGGAAATTATTCCCGCGATAAAAGCAACCTGTCAAGAGACTGGTCTTACCGAAGGCAAAAAATGCTCTGAATGTGGAGAAGTATTAGTTGAACAAGAGATTACAGA
>JAFUNF010000017.1 GCA_017473085.1 Clostridia bacterium | reverse complement strand
ACTTCGTTCCCTCTGTTGATAGGGGCGACCGCACATTTTATCTCATTTGTCAAGTCTTTTTTGATATTTTTTGATTTTTTTTAATAAAAAAAAGACCTACCTCTTTCGAAGTAGGTCGATTTTCTTAACTTAATGGTATTGGACAAACGTCCTGTTTTTTATTATTCGTAATACTCAAAGGTACTTTCTACGCCGATGAAGATAGAGCCCGCATTTCGAACTATTCCACTTGATTCATAGGTATAGCTGGTTACTACTCCGTCGGTTAGGGTAACTATTATCTTACCCTTTTGGTTGTCAATGGTAACACCAAGCCCAGTGGTAAGGGATTCATCTATCTTTTTATAGGTAAGAGTGTAGGTTTTTGTGTTGTCCTTTTCCACTACCTCGCATTTGGTAAGACCATCAATGGAGAAGGTAATTGGAAGTATAATGCCCTTGAGGGTTTCCTTTGCCTCGTATTCGCTTAATTCCTCGCCCACGCCATCGTTAACGCTTAGCTCGCCCTTTCTGTAAATATAGGAGCTTGAGCCTTGAATTGCTTCAAATTCAAGACCACGTTTATAGTAATCCAAGCGACCTGTGTAGGTTTGTGTGTAGGGCATTGTTGAGCCGTTTATTACGGTAGAGGTTGTATAGGCAGAGGTAAAGTCCATACAATCTGAATCTAATGCTTTTTCTGCATCAATTCTTGCAAGGTCTAAAAGCCTTAGGTCTAAAGCGTCGGTGTAGTCGTCTAGTGAAATCTTATTTAAGGAGTCCTCCTCAACCTCGCCCAGCTCCTCAAAGGTTGTGCTCATTTCAAATACGGGGGCGGTAATGTATGAACTGATTAACGGCTCGTGTTCAAGGGCAAAGCTGATGTCCTTTAGCTTAAAGTCAAGACCCACGTTTATAGATATAATGATATCTGAAACAGCAAACGAGTCCTTGTAAATTAGAGGTAAGCCAGTCAAAACCTCGGTGCATATATATTCTATTGCCTCCTCATCAAAGCCAGACGCCTTAATACGATAGCAGTCCTCACTGGACCTTTTCTTACAGGTTATCTTAGTAGGGTCGTTAAGATGGGAGGTGTCGTCAAGGGAGCTAATTAGCTCAAGGTGGTCTAAATATTCATTTATTGGTAAAGAGGAGTAAACCTTAGTTTTGCCATCTGACATAAACATTTTACCATTTGAGTAGCCCTCGATATAGGTTTCTGTTGTGTCGTTTGATTCAAGCACTGTTTCGGTATATTGGTAATGGTCGTCGGTTCCCTTAGCGAAAAGAACATTGTTGCTATTTACGGATATAGAAATGTGTTTAATGTAACTAAACTCAAGGCTTGTACTTGTGCTTGAACGATAAGAGGACGCATTCTCTAAGTCTAAAAGTGCCTTTTCAATAATTGCCTCTGCTTGCTCCTCTTCGGTCATATTTTCTAATTGCTTTTCAAAGCTGTTGCAGGAGCACAAAAGTAGGGTGGCTAAAAGAATGAGCACTGAGATTAAAAGGTATCTGTGATTGAATTTTTTCATAATATCTCTCCTTTTCTATTAAAGATAAACTAATGAAATTTGAAAAAGGTCGAAAAATTTTCCTTACATAATTAAAGAGTAGCTTTTCGACAAATAACCTTCAAAAATTTTGAAAAAAGTTGATTGTTTACAAATTGTTCAAGGATTTTCAAAGGAAAACCGAAAATTTCCTTTTATTTAAAATATTTTTTGTCAAGTCCACGATAGGTAATGGCCTCAGTAAGATGGCAAGCCTCGATATTTTCGCTACCTGCAAGGTCGGCAATTGTGCGTGCCACACGCAAAATTCTGTCGTGGCCACGAGCAGATAGCCCTAAGTTGACAAATGCCAGCTCCATAAGAGATTGACAATACTCGTTTAGGGCACAATACTTTCGAAGGTGTCTTGGCTCCATTTGACTATTACAGGTGATTGGAAGTCCGTTGTCATTTGTTTCGCCCTCGAAGCGTTTTTTCATTATTTCACGTGCCTTGTTTACCTTTTTGCGTATGTCGGCAGAGGATTCCTGAGCGTAGCCCTTATTAAGCTCCTTATAGTCGATGGCAGGAACCTCTACTTGAATATCCATTCTATCAACAAGGGGTCCACTTACCTTGGAAACATACCTTTTTATATCGGCAGGGGAGCAGGTGCATTCTCTTGTGGGATGACCAAAATAGCCACACTTACAGGGGTTCATTGCACATACTAACATAAAATTAGATGGGTATGTAACTCGGCTTGCTACTCTTGTAATAGTTATTTTTCCGTCCTCAAGAGGCTGACGAAGTGCATCAATTACATTGCGTTGAAATTCGGGTAGCTCGTCAAGGAACAAAACACCATTATTAGCAAGAGAAATTTCGCCAGGTGTTGGATTTTTGCCACCACCTGCCAAACTGACTGCTGACATTGTATGGTGGGGAGAGCGAAAGGGTCGCTCGCTTATTAGGGACACTCCCTCAGGCAAAATGCCTGCAACAGAGTGGACCTTTGTAGTTTCTAAGGATTCCTCAAGAGTCATTTCGGGAAGGATTGAGGGAAGTCTTTTTGCTATCATAGATTTTCCTGTGCCAGGAGGACCTATAAGGAGCATATTGTGGCCACCTGCGGCAGCAATTGCAGCAGCACGACAGGCATGAGGCTGTCCTAAGACATCACGAAAGTCGGGGTAGGTGCTTGAGACTTGGTAATTTTCCTTGACAAAGGTATGGGGAGTAAGTGGCTTGACACCTGCAAAATGCTCTACAATATCCGTTGCCTTTTTTATTCCGTAAACGGTTATTCCGTCAACTGCGCTTGCTTCCTTAACATTTTCCTCAGGCACAAATATATATTTCTTTCCTGCGTTTTTGGCAGAAAGTGTCATACATAGTGCACCACGTACACCTCTTACAGCACCAGAGAGGGAAAGCTCGCCAATAAAACAGCAATCCTCAAGCTCCTTGCAATTTTTAAGAGCTGACTCTGTTGGAGAAATAAGGCTCATTAAAATGGCAAGATCGAAGCTGGAGCCTTCCTTTTTTAAGTCGGCAGGGGCAAGATTTACTACTATTTTTTGATTTGGCATCTGAAAGGAGCAGGCACACATTGCCGAGCGAACTCTTTCCTTTGCCTCTTTTATTGCGTTGTCAGGCAAGCCGACGATTTCAAAGCTTGGCATACCCTTTGTGGAATAGCACTCAACTGTTACCAAAAAGCCGTCAATTCCCAAAAGTCCCGCTGAATAAGAATAGCTTAACATAGTTACCTCGTTATTTATATTTATACTAAAATTTTATCACAAATATTTGACTAAGGCAAGACATTGATGAATTTTTATGTTAAAATAATAGGGAAGGGAGTGATTTTTTGAAGAAGAATAAAATATTGAGGCTAAGACTAAATGAGGACATAGCCAAAAAGCTTGCCTTTGTGGCACACAGTGAGGGAGTTAGCTTACAAAACCTAATCGTGTTAATGGCAAGACAAAAAATCCAATACTTTGAAAGGGTAAAGGGCAACATTAAGCAAAACGACTTAGTGGGTGTTGATTTAGCTGAATTTGAGTCTGACGAGGAATAGCTAATAAGTGGTCAAAATAATAAATAAACGAGGTTGCTAACCACTGGTTGACAAAAGCAACCTCTCGTTTATTGTAAAAGGGCTTGCCCTTGTGGTAAAATTTGATTGTAAAAAAATTGGCAAAGGATAAAGCCTTTAGAACGGAGAACAATATGCAAATATCAGAAAAGATTGCTTTTCTAAGAAAGAAAAGAGGCTGGAGTCAGGAGCAATTAGCTATTAAGCTTGGAGTTTCAAGACAGGCAGTTTATAAATGGGAGTCGGGCATTAGCTATCCTGAGATTGACAAAATAAAAAAGCTTGCATTTATGTTTGAAATAAGCTTTAACGACTTTTTGGACGACGACATAGATATTACTAAAAATGAAGAGCCTGTTATCGAAAAGGAAATAGCCGAAGAGAAAAAAGAAGAAAAGAAGGAAGAAAAGCCCACCTCTGAGGAAGGCATTCCACCCACAGAAAACGGGAAAGGTGCTAAAAAAATACCTATATTACCATTTATTATAGGTGGTGCTGTGGCGCTTGTGGTGGCTATTACTCTGATAATTACTCTCATTATATTGAATAATCAAGACACTCCCCCAGCCGATACAGGTAGTCAAGGAGAAGGTAGCGAGATAATTACCACAGATGAAAATAGTACAACCCCACCTACACAGGAGGATTCACACTTTACCATTGTTTGTATGGTAAATGGAAGCTTATTCAGTGCAGATGAGATAATTGCAGGTGGAGGCTTTGACCCTGGATTTATACAGGTACCAGGCTATACCTTTGAGGGCTGGTACGACGGAGATACTCTGTGGGATTATGAAAATAGCATAGTAACTAAAAATATGACCCTTGTAGCTAAGCTAACCCCACAGGAAAACAAAATTATTCTTAATTCAAACGACGGAACACTAAGAACAAGGGAAATAAGTGGAAAAACCGATGAGCTTATAAAAATAAGCTATGGCTGGGCAAGAAATGGCTATTCCTTAGTGGGCTGGAGCTATACCGAAAACGGAGAGAAAATTATATCCGTTGGAGAGGAATACAGAGTTCTTCCTAACACAAACAATCTGTACGCAGTTTGGGAGGTAGAAAATTACAAAATAAATTACGTGCTTAATGGTGGAATCAACTCAGGCAGAAATCCACATCAGTATAACATAAACGACACAATTGTCCTTGTATCTCCAACGAAGAGTGGCTGTGGCTTTGCGGGCTGGTATCTTGATAGCTCCTTTAGAACAAGGGTAACTGAGATAAAGGAAAGCACAGGAGATATTACCCTTTATGCGTTGTGGGCGAATAACGAAATAGTTTATCACCTGAATGGTGGAGTGAATAGCGAAAGTAATCCAACTCACTATGTAGAGGGACAAATAACTCAGCTATATAGTCCAACTAAGGATTATTACGTATTTGGTGGCTGGTACAGAGATGAGGAGCTTACTGAGCCGATTGAAAAAATTGAGGTAACGGACGAGGGTAGCCTTAATTTATACGCAAGGTGGAGCTACCTTAGCTTTATGGTTGAGGAAAAGAACGACGGAAATTATATTCTATGTGGTGTTGATAGTAGCCTTGAGGGTCGCTTTGAAATTCCAAGAGAGTACAACGGAGCATATATTACCAATATTGCAAATGGTGCATTTCTTGACTGTAACAAGCTAACAAGCATATACATACCCGATACAATTCTTTACATTCAGGATGAAGCCTTTAACGGAGCTATAAATGTTACTGCCTACGAGGTGGCAGAGGAAAATGCTATTTTCGAATCCGTTGACGGAAGCATTTACAACTATTTATGGAACAGAATAATTAAATACCCACAGGCAAAGACAGACGAAAGCTTTCTTATGCCAAGAGGGGTTACGTATGTCAATAACTATGCCTTTTATGAAAATAAGTACCTGAAGTCTATTGATATTACTGAGGTGGGTAATATTGGCAGATACGCCTTTTCTCAATGTGAAGCATTACAGAGTGTTAGGGTAGGTAACGTGCTTAATTTTATTGACGCTTATGCGTTTTACCAATGTAAGTCTTTGACTGACTTTTCTGTGGATAGCGACCTGTTTTCTATTGGAAATTTTGCATTTTCCGACTGCTTTTCTCTGAGGGAGCTAAGCTTTAATGGAAAAATAGGAGAAATTGGCTGGAGTGCCTTTAAGGACAATCCTAAGCTACAAAGCGTGGTTTTTGGTAGCACGGTTGACAAGGTAAGCACTAATTTGCTTGAGGGCTGTACTAATCTTAGGTCCTTTGCAATTCCAAACGGCGTAAAAACAATACCAAAGCATATGTTTAAGTATTGTTACAATTTAATGAGTGTTAGTGTGCCTGATTCCGTTAATATAATTGAGAACGAAGCGTTTGCCTACTGTTCTTCCTTGAGTAAAATATATGTTCACTTGGGTGTAACGGAAATACAGGGTATGCCCTTTGCTTATTGTAAAAGCTTGACTGTTTATGCTCAGGCGACCTCTGCGCCAAAGGGCTGGAGTGCAACCTGGAATGCAAATTTGTCGTCAGGAAAATGTCCTGTAATATGGGACTGCAACGGAGAGGGCGAGCTATATGAGGGTATTACCCTTATGAATAAGCCTGATGGCACTCTAACTGTAATGGGTGGAGGCGAGGTTGAAAATTTAGTTATACCTGAGGCAGTTGGTGGAATGAGGGTTACTGAAATTGTAGCAGATGCCTTCAAAAACCACACCACCTTGAAAACAGTTACCATTCTTGCAAGAAATATAACAATAGGCTTAGACGCATTTTTAGGCTGTACCTCGATTGAGGCAATTTATGTAAGTGATATAGACGCATGGCTCAGCCTTGATTTCCAAAACAAAGAGGCAAATCCTCTGCACAACGGAGCAGAGCTTTATGTGGGTACCCAATTAAAGAATGAAAAGCTAACAACACTCACTGTGCCTGATTACGTTGAGGAAATTGGCGATTACGCCTTTTATGGCTGTACCTCTCTTGAAAGAGTAGATTTCAACGAGAAAATTAAGAGCTTGGGTGTAGATTGCTTCTATAATTGTGATACTATTAAATATGTTAGCATACAAAACGCAACCGACTGGTGTAGTGTTGAAATCGGTAGCCTGTATGCAAATCCAATGTTTTATGCTGAGTATAATTACGTAAGAAACGTAAAGATTACAGAATTGGATTTAGACGTTGAAAGCATAGGAGATTATTGCTTTGCAGGCTGTAAGGAGCTAAAGACTGTTAAGCTCGCCTCTGGTATTACAAGAATAGGCAAGAGTGCCTTTGAGGGCTGTGTGGTGCTTGAAGAAATATACATTCCTATAAC
The DNA here is from genome assembly GCA_017473085.1 of Clostridia bacterium. GTDB lineage: Bacteria > Bacillota > Clostridia > Oscillospirales > CAG-272 > RGIG2000. The sequence goes on along the minus strand of JAFUNF010000017.1, from coordinate 39,716 downwards.
TGTGCTAACGGTTGGCGAAAATGTATTTTTGGATTGTAACAAGGTGGCTATAAGCTGTGAGGCAGATAGCCAGCCAAGTAGCTGGAAGTCAAATTGGCACGGTGGACTTGAGAATAATATAAGCTGGGGAGTTAGCCAATAACAAGTAAAAAGGAGGGGCTTTCAAAGGAAGCCCTTTTCTTGTCGATAAACCATAAAAGTGGCTGAAAAGCCTACAATTTCTTATTATATTCATACAAAATTCAAAAAATAACTTAAAACTATTGAATTTTTATAAATATGGTGTTAAAATGGTTAGTGGTAAATTAACACCATACTATTAACTTGTTTAAAATTAAAACTGGAGGGTTTTTTTATGATTACAAGAAAAAAACAATCAATGGACGGTAATACCGCCGCCGCTACTGTCAGCTATGCGTTTACAGAGGTTGCAGCGATTTACCCAATCACACCATCAAGTGTTATGGCTGAGCTTACAGACTCTTGGTCTGCTACTGGCTTAAAGAACATTTTTGGTGAAGAGGTTAAGGTTACAGAGATGCAGTCTGAGGCTGGTGCTGCTGGTACAGTTCACGGCTCACTTGCTGCTGGTGCTCTTACAACCACCTACACAGCATCACAGGGTCTTCTTTTGATGATTCCTAACATGTACAAGATAGCGGGCGAATTGCTTCCTAACGTAATTCACGTATCTGCTCGTTGTGTTGCTTCACACGCACTTAACATTTTCGGCGACCACTCTGACGTATATGCTTGTCGTCAAACAGGCTATGCTATGATGGCTTGCACAAACCCACAAGAGGTTATGGACTTAGGTGCAGTTGCTCACCTTGCTACAATTAAGGGTAGAGTTCCTGTTCTTAACTTCTTCGATGGCTTCCGTACCTCTCACGAAATCCAAAAGATTGAGGTTTGGGACTACAACGACCTTGCTGAAATGGTTGACAAGGATGCTATTCAAGCATTCAGAAGCCGTTCAATCAACCCTGAGCATCCTGTTCTTCGTGGCTCTGCTGAAAATGGTGACATCTTCTTCCAGCACAGAGAGGCTTGTAATACATATTACGATGCATTCCCTGCAATCGTTGAAGAGTATATGAACAAGGTTAACGAAAAGATTGGTACTAACTACAAGCCATTCAACTACTATGGTGCTCCAGATGCAGACAGAGTTATCGTTGCTATGGGCTCTGTATGTGACGTTTGTGAGGAGGTTATTGATTACCTCAACGCAAGTGGTCAAAAGGTTGGTCTTGTAAAGGTTAGACTATATCGTCCATTTGTTGCAGACAAGCTCTACGAGGTTATTCCTGCAACTGCTAAGAAGATTGCTGTTCTTGACAGAACTAAGGAGCCTGGTTCACTTGGTGAGCCACTTTACCTTGATGTTATTTCTGCTCTTGCACTTAAGGGCTTCAAGGGTAAGGTTGTTGGTGGTCGTTACGGCCTTGGCTCTAAGGATACAACTCCTGCATCTATTTTCGCAGTATATGAAAATCTTAAGAAGAGAGAGCCAAAGTCCAACTTTACAATTGGTATCGTTGACGACGTTACTGGTCTTTCACTTCCTGAAAAGAATGCTCCTGATACTTCAGCCGAGGGTACAATCTCCTGCAAGTTCTGGGGTCTTGGTGGTGACGGTACTGTTGGTGCTAACAAGAACTCTATTAAGATTATCGGTGACTACACTGAAAAATACATTCAAGCTTACTTCCAGTATGACTCTAAGAAAACAGGTGGTGTAACAATTTCTCACCTTCGTTTCGGCGACAAGCAAATTAAGAGCCCATACTACATTACAAAGGCAGACTTCGTTGCATGTCATAACCCTTCATATATGCTTAAGGGCTACAAGATTGTAAACGACGTTAAGCCAGGTGGTACATTCTTGCTCAACTGCCAATGGAGTGTTGAGGAGCTTGAAAAGAATCTTCCAGCAGAGGCTAAGAAGTACATCGCTACAAATAACATCAACTTCTATATCGTAAACGCTATTGACAAGGCTGTCGAAATCGGTATGGGTAAGAGAACAAATACAATTCTTCAATCCGCTTTCTTTGCTCTTGCTAACATTATGCCTATCGATGAGGCTATCGAGAAGATGAAGTACATGGCTAAGAAGTCCTACTTAAAGAAGGGCGAGGCTGTGGTTGAGATGAACTACAAGGCAATTGACGCTGGTAAGGACGCACTTGTAAAGGTTGAGGTTCCTGAAAGCTGGAAGACAATTAAGGTAACAAACAAGAAGGAAAAGGTTGAGGGCAAGAGAGCTGACCTTGTTAAGTATGTTGAAAACGTACTTCTTCCTGTTTCTAAGATGGAGGGCGACAAGCTTCCTGTTTCTGCTTTCGTTGACTACGTTGATGGTACATTCCCACAGGGTGCTGCAGCTTACGAAAAGCGTGGCGTTGCAGTTTTAGTTCCTGAGTGGATTCCTGAAAACTGTATCCAATGTAATAACTGTGCTTACGTTTGTCCACATGCGACAATCCGTCCATTTGCTCTAAATGCAGATGAGGCAAAGAAGGCACCTAAGGCTACAAAGTACACAGCTAAGATGATTGGTAAGGGCTGTGAGGATTATAAGTTCACAATGGCAGTTAGCCCACTTGATTGTATGGGCTGTGGTCTTTGCGTAAACGTTTGTCCTGTTGCTATTAAGGCTAAGGCTAACGGCACACCAGAAAAGACTGCTATCAGAATGGTTCCACAGGCTTCACAGATGGATCAACAGGCTCCATTTGATTACGCAGTTGCAAACGTTTCTAAGAAGGAGCTTCCATTTGCAGAGGTTACCGTAAAGGGTAGCCAGTTCAATCAGCCACTACTTGAGTTCTCAGGCTCATGCGCAGGCTGTGCTGAAACATCTTATGCACGTCTTATCACACAGCTCTTCGGCGAGAGAATGTACATTTCTAACGCAACAGGCTGTTCATCAATTTGGGGTGGCTCTGCACCTGCTACACCATACACTGTAAATAAGGACAGTGGTCGTGGTCCAGCTTGGGCTAACTCACTCTTCGAGGACAATGCTGAGCATGGTCTTGGTATGTATCTCGGTCAAAAGACAATTCGTGAAAAGCTTATCGGCAAGGTTGCTTCTATGGCAGAAAGCGACAAGGCTTCTGACGAGTTCAAGGCTGCTGCTCAAGCTTTCATTGATACAAAGGACAACGGCAAGGAAAACGAAAAGGCTACAAAGGCTCTTATCGTTGAGCTTGAAAAGGCTGAGGCAGCAGGCTGTCCAACAGCTAAGGAAATCCTTGCTGAAAAGACATACCTCTCCAAGAAGTCCGTTTGGATCTTCGGTGGTGACGGTTGGGCTTACGATATCGGCTTCGGTGGTCTTGACCACGTGCTTGCATCTGGCGAGGACGTAAACGTAATGGTATTCGATACTGAGGTTTACTCCAACACAGGTGGACAGGCTTCTAAGGCTTCTAACATCGGTCAGGTTGCTCAGTTTGCAGCAGCTGGTAAGGCAGTTGGTAAGAAGAATCTTGCTGAAATCGCTATGTCCTATGGTTATGTTTACGTAGCTCAAATCGCTATGGGTGCTGACCCTGCACAAACCATTAAGGCTATTGCAGAGGCTGAGGCATACAATGGTCCATCACTCATTATCGGCTACGCTCCTTGTGAAATGCATGGTCTTAAGGGTGGTATGACAAACTGCCAGGGCGAAATGAAGAAGGCTGTTGAGGCTGGTTATTGGGATCTATTCAGATACAATCCACAGCTTAAGGCAGAGGGCAAGAATCCATTTACACTTGACTCCAAGGAGCCAACAGGCGATTATCGTGCATTCTTGACAAACGAAACACGTTATAGCCGTCTTGTTCAACAGTTCCCAGAAAGAGCTGAAAAGCTATTCACTGCAAGCGAAGAGGCTGCTAAGGCTAAGTACGAAAGACTTAAGAGATTTATCACTCTCTACGCTCCAGACGAGAATAACTAATATTAAAGAAAGATGCACCCCTTTGGGAGTGCATCTTTTTATATAACCCTGCGAAGCAGGATTTCATCCATCAAAGATGGATTTCATCGACCATAGGTAGATTTCATCCGTCGAAGCAGAGACGAAGACGGATTTCATTGCGAGACACACAAGAAAGTGTGCCTCGCCATTGGGGTGTGCTTTTTGCGTTAAAACGATGTTGCTGACGCAAATGATGTTACCTTCGGTAAATGATGTTGTGCTATGCACAAATGATGTTGCTGTCGCAAATGAAAGCAAGATGCTTGATAAAAATTATCTTTCAATAATATTTTTTAGATTAGGTGTTGACAAATAAAAAAGAGTATGGTAGTATTATTTTATAGTACTTGGCGAAATTTATAGAAAAGTGATGAGGAGGTATTCCCCATGAAGTATGTAACACCTGAATACATGCGTGAAGTTATATCCAGCGAGGATATAATGGAGTTTTCTCCTAACAACATTGAGGTTTCTGAGGAGTCCTTTGACTTTGGCGACGGCAACGGCGCACAAACGGTTTCAAAAGGAACAGCCACTGCAAGTATTCTTGATTTACTTTTCAACTAAACAAAGGGGCTTGATTAAAAATCAAGCCTTTTGTTTTTATACTGAAAAAAGAAGTGCAGATACACAGGACCATTAGTCCTGAGCATCTGCCTTTTTTTGCGTTATTTCGACACGTGGTCGGCTATTTTTGTGATTGCTCTTTGTATTCTTTTGCGAATTCCCTCGGAGGTAAAGCCGAGCTTGTTGCCGATTTTCCAATAGGCAACTCCGTTGATAAAGCTTTCCATAATGATTGTTCTATCAATTGGGTCAAGGGATTCGATTGCCCTCATGTATCGGCTTTCTAAGTCTCTTGACCTTTGAATGTAGCCTAAAACGTCGATTTGTTCAAGGGATTGCTTTTCTTGTAGGATTGCCCCTTGAACTCTTTCTCCTCTCTTTAGCTTTTCAAGGAGTGAAATTCGCTTTTCGTGTGTTTTTTGCAGGTTGTAAAGCCCGTCTATTACGTGTGCGTTTTTACGCATTGAACGTAGATCTTCTTTTATTTTATCTAATTTGTTCATTTTCCCTAAAAGTGTGGATGTGAAAATCCTTTGCTTGAATACGGATGATGCTATTGGTTGCTTTCTCTTTCTTTTCTTAGCGCCCATCTTTCAAGGATTGCTTGGTCGGAGGCATTGGTTTCAATTCCGTTTTTCCACTTGAGTGTGGAGAGTGACTCGATTATTTCCTTGTAGTTTTCAAAGCGTGAACAAAAGTAATCATAAAAGCCTTGTAGGACCCTTATATTTTTGTATTTGCCTATGGCAACCAATTTGGAATTGAAGGGTGGCAAGTCCTGTGCTATTTTTTCCTCAATTCCTAAAATACTCAAAATTTCGTAAGGGGTGTAGTTGTCTAAAAGACAATCTGAGTGGAAGTGATTGTCTAAAAGAGAATAGTATTCCTGCCCCTTGATGATTTTTTCTCCGCAACACTCACACGTAAGCTTGCAATGTTGCGGTAGATGGTGGATAAAATTTTCCACAATTCCTCCCGATTATTGACATAGTGTGTTTTTGTGTGATATACTTGTACAGTAAGCAGAGGGAAAATACTCTAACGGGACGAGTACTGCTTCTGTACAACTATATTGTAAGCCACAAAGGGTGTATTTTCAAGGAAAAAATTTCTTGAAATGGGGTAAGTTTGGGACAGGTTGTCCCACAGCCTTCCCCTTGAGGGCACCCTTTAGGGCGTGCCTTGTGCAGAAGGGGAAGTGTAAAATGAAATCCTGCTAAGCAGAATGAAATCGCTACGTGGACCTCAAAGCTCATACTTCGCTTTGAGATCCCCCTACACAATGAAATCACTTTGTGATGAAATCCTTGCTTCGCAAGGGATATATATGAAATCGAGGATAATATTATGGAGCTATATGTAGGAAGACCCTTGAATTGTGAGGGTAGGCTTGAAAAGGAAATAAGAGTATATGATTTTTTAGATAAGCTTGGGGTTGAATATTATCGAGTTGACCACGAAAGTGCAGGGACTATGGAGGAATGTCAGGTGGTAGAAAAGGTGCTTGACAACCTTATTTGTAAGAATTTGTTTCTTTGCAACAGGCAAAAGACTCGCTTTTATCTTTTGGTTATGGATTCAAGAAAGCATTTTGTAACTAAGGATTTTTCACCCAAGGTAAACTCCTCTCGCTTGTCCTTTGGCACACCACAGGACCTTGAAAGAATGCTTGATTTAACACCTGGGTCTGTTAGTATAATGGGGCTAATTTGCGACACAGGGTGCGAGGTTTCCTTAGTTATCGACAAGGATTTGCTTGAAAAGGAGTATTTTAGCTGTCACCCTTGTATCAATACATCGTCAATAAAGCTTAAAACAAAGGATTTAATAGAAAAGATTATTCCAGCTCTAAAACACACACCAACGTTTGTTGAGGTTTAATGACTACACCTCATCCGTCAGCGTTGCTGACACCTTCCCCTCCGAACAAAGGGGAAGGCTTTCCATCCTTGTATCAATACATCGTCAATAAAGCTTAAAACAAAGGATTTAATAGAAAAGATTATTCCAGCCCTAAAACATACACCAACGTTTGTTGAAGTATAATGGCAAAAAGGCACTTCGAAAAGAAGTGCCTTTTTTAATGAAATGTGCACAAGTGCACTTGAAATGATAGCTAAGGCTATCTTGAAATGCACGACGGGTGTCGTGCTTGAAATGAAGCGTTGCTTCATTGTTTTAATGAAATCCGACTAAGGTCGAATGAAAATTGCTTGAAGTTACGCTTCTAAGAATAAGGCGAATGGTTTTGTGGTAAAAGTAAACAAAATTTGAGCTTTATCTTAATCTTAAAAATACTAAAGTTAGATACAATTTACAAAAATTGGTTGTTTCGAAGAATCCGTTTGACTTTTCTTTTCTCGTGTGTTAATATTATAGTGAATAAATATTCTTTAAAGGAGAAGAAAAATGAAAAAGAAGATACTTTTAGCATTGTCCTTTATAGCTTTGCTAGTGGTTGTGCTTGCGTTTGCTGTAAGCGCAGAGTCAAGAATAGTTAAGCTTGATTATGATCCTGGCTTGGATTGTGACGATAGCTTAGTTTCATATCTTGACGGCGATTATGCACCCTACACACCAAACACTTGGGCAAGCGTTACAGGTGGACTTGACACTGAGTCCCGTGTGGTATTAACAGATGGTAACGGTGGCTACTACGTTTTTCCAGCGTGGTATATTTACAAGGACGAGGCTTTTGAAACAGGCAGAGCTGGCAACCATAACGGCTACAAGCATTGTTTGAAGTTTGAAAGAATTAATGCTGCAATTGCTAAGCTTAACGAGGACAACGGAACAGAGCATTTTGCAAGCTTTACAAGTCACTCTGCTAACGTGGTAAGACTTGAAATTATTAATGGCGTTGCACTGATAGCTCAGGACACTCAAAAGTTCCAGAATTGTACGCTTTTGAAGGAAATTAGATTCCCTGCAACTATTTCTGACATTAACGCATCTCACTGCTTTGCAGGCTCAACCATTGAGGAGCTTGATTTGTCAAAGACAAGGATTGAATACATAAAAACCTCATTTGCATCAGGTGCAAAAAGCCTTGGAAAAGTAATTTTGCCAAGCACAGTTACCTCGATTCAGGATTATGCGTTTAATGATTGCTCACTTACCTCAATCAATACTGAAAACGTAACCTCTTATGGTCAATACGTTTTCGCTAAAACAACAAATCTTGAAACCTTTGTTATTGCAGAGGGCGTTGCAACTATTCCTGTAAACTTCTGTCAGTATGCAACAGGTCTTAAGACTCTTGTGTTCCCATCAACGGTTACAACCTTCTACGGCTATAACTTTATTGGCTGTACAGGCTTGGAATACGTAGAAATTAAGGCGGCTCCAGGTATTGGTGATAGCGCATTCTACGGTTGCTCCGCGCTTAAAACGTTAATTCTTCCAAATAGCACAGCAAGCATTGGAAATAAGGCATTTGAGGGCTGTTCATCACTTACTTCCGTAAGACTTCCTGAGAGCTTGACTACAACAGGACACGATATGTTTAAAAACTGCTCCAAGCTTGCAACAGTTATATTCCCTAAGGGAATGGGCTCAATCCACTGTCAATACGACTTTAGTGGTTGCGATAGCTTAACTAACGTAATTTACACAGGTAGCACAGAGGACACCTTCTATACGGATCACCTTACAAAGTATTTTAACGGCAAGATAACAATTCAAAATCATTGTGTTGCATACTACGACGGCGTTCACGATGCAAGTGGCGAAATACTAAAGACCTTCCTTGGTCAAGAGTTTATGAGTGAGTATAAGGTATATACTGCTTGTGGTCGTGAGTGTGGTGCTGAAAACGTAATTGAACAGCTTGACAAGCTAATTCACGCAAGAGGCTATTCAAATAGTGAAATTCCAGGCTCTAAGGCTATGATGCATAGCTTTGTAGTAGATAAGGACCTCATTGATGATTACAAGGTACACTTCGAGAATCTTAAGCTTGGCGTTTTAGCCGTTGGCGAAAACGCAGAGTCACCATTTAATGGTAACCTAATCGACACACAGGGCAACAAGGCACACGAAAAGATTGCAATGGTTGACTTTACCGAAAAGCCATACGATGAAATCGCAATTAAGATTGGTGGTATTGACGGCTACGAGGACACAGCCCTTTACTTCTGTGGCTTTGTAATTGGTGGAGAGAGCGTTTACTATATTGAAAACGAAACCGTAAGCACAAGTGCATCAACAATAACCTATACACAGGTTAGCGCTATTTTAAATCCAAGTGAGGAGGAGTAACAGCCTTCTGCACAAGGCACGCCCTAAAGGGTGCCCTTGAGGGTGATATGACTAACTCGGCTGGTGGATTAAGTGACACTCCAAGAACACGAGCCAAAGCGAAGTGCGATTGGTTAGTGGAACTTATGCATGCGAGTATAACGAGTCGAAGAGGTGTAGCTACAAAGTAGCGTGAAATCTCCACAATAAAAAATTTATATTTTAAATCCAAGTAAGGAGGAGTAAGATATGTATATTAAACCAGAATATAAGCTTGAAATTATATCAAGCGAGGACATAATGGAGTTTTCTCCTAATGATATTGCAACCTCAACGGAGACATTTGACTTCGGCGAGGGCGAGGTAGAAGTTACTAAGGGTACTTCAACAGCTGATATTAAGGATTTGCTATTCTAATAGAACATAGGGCTTAACTCTTTGGGTTAAGCCTTTGTTTTTCAGTAAGAAGACTACACCTCATCCACCACCTTTGGTGGTCCCCCTTCCCCTCCGAACAAAGGGGAAGGCTGTGGCGAGGGAGAAGTAGAAGTTACTAAGGGTACTTCAACAGCTGATATTAAGGATTTGTTGTTCTAGTTGACGGATACCTGCTGGTAAAACCATAACCCCGTGGCATATAACCAATAGAAAGCAAGGACGGAAGTTCTTGCTTTTCTTTTTGTTAAGCTACGAAATAAGGTTGAAAGGTGTTCCACCTTTCTTCATTTTATACGGGGTTATTATCGCCGTTTTCACCTCTCGACGTACCAAGTACGCCTTCGGTTGAAAACGACGATTTTTCCTCACCATCTATCTCGTCACGACGGATACCTAGTAGGAAAAAGGCACTTCGAAAAGAAGTGCCTTTTTTAATGAAATGTGCTACGCACTTGAAATGATAGCTAAGGCTATCTTGAAATGCACGACGGGTGTCGTGCTTGAAATGAAGCGTTGCTTCATTGTTTTTTAATGAAATCCTCTTGCGAGAATGAAATCCGACTAAAGTCGAGTGAAATCTTTCCTTTGGAAAAATGAAATCCTTTCTTCGAAAGAGTTAAAAAGTCCCCAAAACGGGGACTTTTTTCTAATTATTTGTGTCGTAGTTATAGCTATACAAATAGTTACCACTTGTGAATTTGCCGAAGATGTATTTGTTACAAGCGGACTCGTTCATAATCCAGATTCTGCCGTTATGGTAAACGATTTCCTCTGCCATTGGGGGAGCTGATATTGTTGTTATGTGGTTGTCGCCACCCACGAAATAAACAGGGTACTCGTCGTTCCAAATTGCTTTGTCGGTTTTGCAAAGCTCGGTTTCTTCGATTTTATTCAGGTCATAAACGTGGATTTTTGAAATTGAAAGTCCCCAGGAGCAGGAAAGGAATAGCTTTCCGTTTGAAATTGTCATTCCTTGTACTGTTGAAGGAGTTGAGTAAACTGCCTCAGGCTTTTCGCTAAGGCCAAACTTTCCATCGGGGTTTAGCTTATACTTAAGAATTGTGGAGCAGTTTGTAATCTCGCCCTTTGTAAAGTGCTGATTTGAGGTTGTTGGGTAGCCGTTATTTTGGTCGTGGAAGGAGCCACAGTAAAGATACCCGTCAAAAACCTTACAGTAAGCAGGGCTAACCTCGGTTTGCTCGGTTGCGTTTTCGTTTAATGTTGCAATATTATATTTGCCAATTCTTGTAGCCTTGTCGTCCTCTCCCAAAACGTCGTCAAGGTCGAAAACGTAAAGACACTTTGAGCCTGAAATATAAAGGTAGTTGCCCTTATCTGTATATTGATATGTAAGACCACCTGCGTGACCTGTAAAGGCACCACCATCCTCATTAAAGAGCTTAACCTCTTTTAGAATATTTCCGTTTTCCTCAAGCAAGTAAACTCTTGAGCTTGACTTGTTTTTCATATAGCCACAAGCAAGGAAGTGTGTTTTTCCCTCAAGCTCGATTTTTTCAAAGCCCTGTGGAATGTAGCCATCGTTTAAGCCTGGGATTTTAAATTCTGTATTTGCGTTTGCAAAGAAGCCTGTAAAGAAAATTCTTTCTCCTACCTTAACAAGTGCAAGCAATAGTACAACTACAAGTATTATTGTAACTAACACTCTTAGGGTAATTTTTAAGCCTTTATTCATAAAAATCTCCTTAAAATTATTTGTTATATTGTAGCACACAAGAGCCTATTTGTCAACTATACTGGCAATGGATCTTGGCTTTCGTCGCCCTGTGGAATGGGGTCAAGACCCTTTTCACGGCGCTCAAGATTCTTTTTAGCAACTGTTAGCATTAGCTTAATTCGATTAAGCTGATTAACCTCGGACGCACCTGGGTCGTAGTCAACTGCTACTATGTTAGATTCTGGGTAGTTCTTTCTTAGTAGCTTAATTACTCCCTTACCAACCACATGGTTAGGTAGGCAAGCAAAGGGCTGAATACATACGATATTAGGAGCACCTGTCTTAATTAGCTCAACCATTTCGCCTGTCAGGAACCAGCCCTCGCCATATTGGTTGCCAATAGAGAGAAGTGGCTTTGCCATTTTAGCAACGGCTCTTATATGAACAGGCTCCTCAAAGCGACGGCTATTTTTAAGAGCCTTTTTAGCAGGCTTTCTTATCATTTCGATAAAGTCAACGCCTAAGCGAGCAATTAGCTTAGATGTATATTTAAAGCCAAGGAAACGATGCTTATATTCTGAGTTATGTATGCAATAATTAAGGAAGTCCACAAGATCAGGCACAACTGCCTCAGCGCCCTCCTTTTCAAGCAGGTCAACTAAGTGGTTGTTTGCAAGTGGCATATACTTAACCAAAATCTCGCCAACCACACCCACACGAGGCTTTTTAAGTCCCTCTATCAGTGGTAGATTATCAAAATCGGAAACGATACCATTGCACACCTTTTTATAGGTCCACTTAGTTTTCTTTGAGGTTAATAGCTCAATTGAAATATCAGTCCACTTTTTCCAAAGAGCATTGGCAGAGCCAGCCTCCTTTTCATAAGGACGAGTTGCGTACAGGCAACGCATAATCAAGTCGCCTAAAATTACGCCCTTTAGTGCTGACATAATAAGGGGAAGTGTGATTTTAAAGCCCTCATTTTTCTCAATGCCAACTGCGTTTAGGGAAATTACAGGAATATAGGACATACCTACCTTGTCAAGAGCACGTCTTATAAAGCCAACATAGTTACTTGCACGACAACAGCCACCTGTTTGTGTCATTATGATTGCCAAGCGATGAGTGTCGTATTTTCCACTTAAAACTGCATCCATAATTTGACCGACAACTGTAATTGAGGGGAAGCAGGCATCATTATTTACGTACTTTAAGCCTGTGTCGATTGCACCTCGATTATCGTTGTCAAGGACCTCAACATTAAAGCCATGACGAGAGAAAAGAGGACCTAAAATGTCAAAGTGAATAGGGGACATTTGGGGTGCAAGAATGGTGTATTTGTCCTGATACATTTGCTTAGTAAACTCTGTGCGCTTGTAATCTACAGCCACAGGGGTGGGCAAAATGCCCTTTTCACGTCGCATATTCATAGCAGAAATAAGACTTCTGATTCTGATACGGACAGCACCTAAGTTGTTTACCTCGTCAATCTTCAAAACTGTGTAAAGCTTGCCAGAGCCCTCCAAAATTTCGCTTACCTGGTCGGTTGTAACTGCATCAATACCACAGCCAAAGGAGTTTAGCTGAATTAGCTCAATATCGTTACGTGTGCGAACGAAGGTGGCTGCGTTATATAGCCTTGAGTGGTAAACCCATTGGTCGTTTACTCTTAGATTTTTAATCTCGTTGTGAACAATTGGGAGTGAGTCCTCTGTAAACACAGTAAAGCCATAGGATGCAATAAGCTCAGGAATACCGTGGTTGATTTCAGGGTCTAAGTGATAGGGTCTGCCTGCAAGAACTATGCCACGACCACCCTTTTCTTCAAGGGCCTTAAGTGCCTCTGCACCCTTTTTGCGTATGTCGTTTTTGGCATTTTGTTGCTCCTGCCACGCCTTATTAACAGCTCTCTTAATTTCACTCTCGGTAAGATTGAAGAAGGGACGCTCCTTGGTAAAGTAATTGCAAAGTCGCTCGCTTGCAATAGCCTCACTTGTAAAGGCAATAAAGGGACGGAGATAACGAATTTTACCCTCCACAATTTCCTCTACGTTGTTTTTAATATTCTCGGAATAGGAAACAACGATAGGGCAGTTGTAGTGGTTTTGGCTACCTTCGTTTTCTTGGTTTTCATAGAAAACGCAGGGGTAGAAAATAGTGTCAATTCCATTTTCGATTAGCCATTTAATATGTCCGTGGGCAAGCTTAGCAGGATAGCACTCCGACTCCGAGGGGATTGTATCCATGCCTAACTCATAAAGCTTTCTTGTGGATTTTGGAGATAAAACCACGTGGAAGCCCAATTCCTTGAAAAAGGTTGCCCAGAAGGGATAGTTTTCGTAAATATTTAAAACTCGGGGAATACCAATTACGCCACGCTTAGCCTTTTCCTTGGGGAGTGGCTCGTAGCCTAAAATTCTATCAAGCTTATAGGCACAAAGGTTTTCTCCCTTTTGTCCCTCGATTTTCTCGCCTGAGCCCTTTTCACAGCGATTGCCTGTGATGTGACGTCTGCCACCTGGGAATTTATTTACTGTTAAAATACATTTGTTAGAGCATCCACCACAACGAATAGTTTCGGTGGTAAAGGTAAGGTTTTCGATTTCCTCAAAGGAAAGAGTAGTAGTTTCCTTGCCGTGCCATTTGTTTTTAGCAATTAAGGAAGCACCAAATGCACCCATAATTCCTGAAATGTCAGGACAGGTAGCCTCTACTCCTGAAATTTTTTCAAAGGCACGCAAAACTGCGTGGTTATAGAAGGTGCCACCCTGCACTACCACGTGAGAGCCTAAGTCGGCAGGGGAATTTAGCTTAATTACTTTATAAAGTGCATTTTTGATAACGGAGTAGGCAAGACCTGCTGAAATGTCAGGTACAGTTGCACCCTCCTTTTGTGCCTGCTTTACGTTTGAGTTCATAAATACAGTACATCTTGTGCCTAGGTCGATTGGGTTTTTAGCAAGGATTGCCTCCTTTGCAAAATCACGAGCTGTGTAGCCTAAGGAGTTGGCAAAGGACTCAATAAATGAGCCACAGCCTGAGGAGCAAGCCTCGTTTAATAGAATATTGTCAACGCTACCATTTTTTAGCTTAACGCATTTCATATCCTGTCCACCGATATCAAGAACACAGTCAACGGCTGGGTCAAAGAATTCGGCAGCAGTGCAGTGTGCAATGGTTTCAACCTCGCCACAGTCAAGGCAAAGGGCAGACTTAAGAAGCTTTTCGCCATAGCCTGTTGAACAGGAGTAGGCAATTTTAGCGCCCTTTGGCATAAGAGCAGAAAGCTGACGCATAGCCTTTTGAGTTGCTTTGATTGGGGAGCCCTGATTATTTTCGTAGAAGGAATAAAGTAGCTCGCCCTCCTCACTGATTAAAGCAAGCTTAGTTGTGGTTGAGCCTGCATCAATTCCTAAAAAGCAATTACCTTGGTATGTAGAAAGGTCGCCCTTTTTAACTGTCGCTTTTGCGTGTCTTTGCTTAAATTTTTCGTATTCCTCTTGATTTTCGAACAAGGGGTCAAGTCTTTTAAGCTCAAACTCCATTTTCACACCCTTATCAAGATTTTCAATAAGCTGTGAAAGAGTAGTTCTATTTGTCTTGTCGGTACACTCAATTGCAGCACCATAGGCAGCAAACAGGTGTGAGTTGTCAGGGTCAACTGTTGTTTCGGGGGTTAGCTTAAGTGTTCTTATAAACGCTTTTTTAAGCTCAGGCAAGAAGTGTAAGGGTCCACCCAAAAATGCAACACAGCCACGAATTGGCTTGCCACAGGCAAGACCAGATACAGTTTGGTTTACAACGGACTGGAAAATTGAGGCAGAAAGGTCTGCCTTTGTTGCTCCCTCGTTAATAAGTGGCTGAATGTCGGTTTTTGCAAATACGCCACAGCGAGCAGCGATTGGGTAGATTTGCTTGTAATTCTCAGCCTCACGATTTAAGCCTGTTGCATCTGTTTGCAAAATAGCTGCCATTTGGTCGATAAAGGAGCCTGTGCCACCTGCACAAATTCCGTTCATTCTTTCCTCAATGTTGTTGCCATCAAAGTAGATTATCTTTGCGTCCTCGCCACCTAATTCAATTGCAACGTCAGTTTGAGGTGCTAAAAATTTAAGGGCAGAGGCAACAGAGGCAACCTCTTGAATAAAATCAATATCCAGAGCCTTGCCAAGATTGATAGCTCCAGAGCCTGTTATTTGAGCTTGAAGCTCAAAATCGCCGAGCTTTTCCATTGCTCTTTTCAAAAGCTCGCAAAGCTTTTCTTGAGTGTGGGCACAATGCCTTTCATATTCGCCAAACAGTATTTGATTATTTTCGTCAATTACAACTACCTTTACAGTAGTTGAGCCAACGTCAATACCTATACGATATTTGTTCATTTTCTCTCCTTTCTTGTGCCAATGGCACAATTGGGTCAATATATAAATACAGAAAAATTACTTGTGAATGGATTTCAATATTAATCCACTCTACATTATAGCACTATTTTGTTAAGAAAGTTTGAACAATTTCGATATAAAAATTTCGATATAAAAAAGAAGAAAGCCCTGCTTAAAAATGCAAATCCCTTAGTCAGTTGATAAGGTCGGTGGATTCGATAAAAATAAAACGAGGCGGAAAAAGGCGGACAAAAATTGTTGATATAGTCAAATCCAAAGGCGTTAAAATATACGTTGTTTTTTTGTAAAACAATTGACTACATTGTCGAATTATGTTACAATATATGATATAAATAATTATTTTTTGGAGGATAATATGGCAGCTACTTACGACATCAAATGGAAAAACGATTTAAAAATGTATATGAATACATTTAAAAGCTTTGTAATGGAGGGAAACGTAAACGACTTACAGCCTATTGAGCATGATGAAAACGACATTGACTACGTTTCCTTGAATGAGGCTATTGCAGAAGCATACAGCGAGAATTATTGCGTTGTGTTTTATGACCATACCAAGCAGTGTGGTGGGACCATCGAGGAGGATGCAGAGGTGGACGATGCCTGGTTTAATTCCTTTACCTTCTACAATAAAACTATTTATTCACAAGAGAGTGGTGACAGAATAACCTCGCCCAATATTGAGCTTTTTAAGGAATATTATAAGAGTGAATATTTGAACAAGATATCTGAATCCTCAAACAAACGTATGCAAGGTGGAAAAACCATTGACATTCGTAGAATTTACGATGCGATGAACGATTTTGAGGAAAAACAAAAGGACCCAAGATATGCAGAAGCGAAGCCCTTTATGTTTATTCTTCCAGGCGTTTCCAGATATATGACCACCCCAGGCCGTCCTGACGAAAATGAAAATGCAATTTTAATGATTTTGTTTAATGCAACCCAGATAGAAAAAACCGACTGCAAGCTGATGATGTTTGTTGATAAAATAAACGACTTGCCCACGTGGTTTGAATCTGAGAATAATAACTCGGCACTCAAAAAGCTATACATTCCAACGCCTGACAGCAAATTTAGAGAGACCTTCTTTGAATTGGAAATGAAGGACATTATGGACCCAATTCCTGAGAGCGAGGCAGGTGCTAAAATTCTAAAGTTTTCTTCATATACTGAAAACTATTCCTTAAGAAGATTGCGTCAGCTGAAATTGTTTATAGAAAAAGAGGCTGATAACGTTGACGAAAACGTGCCATCCTTGAGAAAAATCGAAAACATTGATAAAACCGTTTTGCGTTTCGATTCAGGACAAAGCAAGGACCCATGGAGAGACCCTGAATTGATGACGAGAATTGATAAAATGGGTGGAAATATTGCTAATGAAATTTTGGGACAGGATAAAGCAATTGTTAGTGCGATAAAAGCCCTGAGAGTTGCTGCAACCGGCGTTAAAAGCTCCAAAAGGAACGACAGACGTCCACGTGCGGTGCTATTCTTTGCCGGACCTACCGGTGTGGGAAAAACGGAGCTGACAAAGCAAATATCTGAAAATATCTTCCAAAAGCAAGATAGCATGATTAGATTCGATATGAGTGAATTTAGAGAGGAGCATTCTGATGCCAGATTGTTCGGTGCCCCTCCAGGATACGTTGGCTATGAGGCAGGCGGTGAGCTTACAAAGGCTGTAAAGCAGAACCCATTTTCAGTTATTTTGTTTGATGAAATTGAAAAGGCGGCACCAAGAATTTGGGATAAATTCCTTCAAATACTTGGCGACGGTAGATTGACCGACGGAAAGGGAGAAACCGTTTCCTTTACACAGTCTATCATTGTTTTCACATCAAACTTAGGTATAACTGCAGATTCTGTGACAACGGATGTGGCTAGAATTGAAAGAGATAATTCTATAAAAATCTTGGCTGAAGAAATAAAAGCATTGGAGTATAAAATTGAAGCGTCTCAAGACGAGGCAGAACGAAAGGCTTTAGTCGATAAGCTGTATAAGAGGTACTTTACTAGGGCTGGCTTGGAGGGCTTGACCTGTGATATTCAAGACGACTATATTTTCAAAAAGTGCTATCAAGAGTTAGGAGAGAAGGGACCTGAGACGGCATTTAACAAATTTACCTCCGAATGTGTAACTGCAAGAATACAGAGCTATTTTGAAAACATTGGCCGTCGTGAGATTTTGGGTAGAATTGGAGACGGTAATATCCTAACCTTCAACTTTATGACTACTGAAATTGCAGAAAGAATTGCTGACGTTACAATTAAGAGGTTTATTAAAACTATGAAAGAGGAGCACGATAGTCAGCTTGACTTGGAGATTACGGCTGGTGCACAGCAATTTATTAAAGCCGAGGTTAAAAAGCCAAAGGTTATTAATCTGGGTGGACGTGAAATTGTGTCTTGTGTTGACAAGCTGATAAGCGAGCCTATAAGCGACTTTTTATCGGAGCCTGAGTATTTCTTAAAGACGAAGCTTTCGGCTGTGATGGACGTTGATAATGGAAATTTGTTTGTTGAGTTGAGGTAAGCATGGATATTTCAAACGATAAAGAAGCATATCTCTTGTCGAAAATTATAGGAGAGGTGGACTCGGAAAAAAGTGGAACCGAGTTCCTTCAAAAATATTGGATAACATCTGGTAGACTTAAATATACGCAGAAGCTACTGGGAGAAGCGTTTTCCTTTGACGAGGACGAAATTCAATATTTGATTAACGTAGAAATTTTGTGTGACAGGTTGGTTTCAACGTTAAGGTCGTTTCTTAGGGAGCCCTATTGTAGGGTTCGCAGAAACGACGTTGAGATCGATTCGTCTGTTAAGCAGGCTTCGGCTGAGTTGATTGTCGAATTTGAAAATTTACAGAGCATTTGCTTGAATCACGACTGGAAAGGGTTAGTTGAGAATTTTTCAAGGACTGTTTTTCAAATCGAGGCTATTATCTCAAGGCTTATGGCAATGCACTCAACAGGGAAGCAGGTTTGCTTTTATACAAACGTAAGCGCTGAAGCATTTCTTAATGCATCTCAAATAGATTTGCATAATGAAAATGATAAATACTTTATACCGAAAAAATAAGGGTTGGAAGCAATGGAAAACGATAAAATTATAATCTTCTATGATAAAAGGCATAATTTTTACATTAAGAAGATTTCGGGTCAGAAGGATTTTTTACCCGAAAGCTTCATCAGTTTTAAACATAGTCATAAAAGAATTTTAGCCGATGCGTATCCTCACGCAGAAAGGCATATTATGAGCAGTAGAGATGCTGATAATGAGATTAATGAAATGATACGTGAGTATAGAGAAGAGGCAAAGAAGTCGGAAGTGGTTAGATGGTACCAGGTTTCCACAGGGAAGCTAAAAAAAATAAGTGATGGACCTAAGGAAGCTTATCAAGCCGCTGAATGCGAAGGTAGGCAAAGCACAGAGGATATAATTTTACGCGTTGAGGAGCTAAGGCAAGAGTTGTTTCATGAGGAGTATTTGGTTTTTCAGTGTCCAAAATGCCAAGAAAAACAGCTTCAACTCATAAAGAAGAAAAAAGTGACGTGTGGTAACTGTCACGAAAGCCATAACATATACGACAGCATCGAAAACGCTAAGAGGTTTGATTCGCAAAATAGCGCACAGAACAAGGCTAATGCAATTTCTTACCTGCTTCAATTGAAAAAGGAAGAACCAGCTGATTCGGCACCAAATATAAAAAGTAGCTTTCCGTTCTATTTTAAAGGAAACGTTTATCGTGTTTCCTACAATGATTGCAGGAGCTTGCATCATGAGCTGTATAAGGAATTTGCCGTTCAAGAGGTTTTCACCATGACGGATAAGGGTGTTGCTTTCACTCAAGGCTATAAGAATTATCTTAAAAGCTTAAATGACTATGGCGTTAATACGTCTATTTATAAGGAATTAAGCAGTATCGAAAACAAGATAAACTCTCAGGAATATGATCTTTTGCCAATAGAAAAGGCATTTTATTGGTATATGAATGAGTACTGCTTAGGCAATGTAGGAGAATTGCGTTGGAGCCTTTCAGGTCAAATAGCCTGCTTCAATAGTATAAGACAGTTTGTTGATGCACTTTTGATTGCAGACAGCTCAAAAAGAGAACAACTGATTAACCTATATATGTCCGTTGCAAGCATTGAAATGGAAAAGGCATTCTTTGGTGACTATGAGAACTCTAGCATCGGCTTGTCCTTTATGATATATGAGAAAACAGGCTTGTTTGTGTACGTAACAGATGATAGACAGCTTATTAACTTTGGCACCTCTTTCATTGAAGATTTGCACAGGTTTGACGATTTAATTTCGAATAGAAACATATTCATAGAGAGCATTAAACGATATAGTCGCTTTTGGGACAAGGTCAAGGGAAGCCTTGATGACATCAACGACTATTACTTTGATTCGATTGACGGTACGTATTATGACAGGCTATGCTTTTATCAATATGCTATTCAAGGTAAGAAAGAAATCCGATATAAGGATATTGTCTTAAGTGATTCTGTTCAAGGCTTTAAGCAGATGAAAAGCATTATATGTGATGCGTATATGTCAAAGCTTGACGAGTGTATCAAAAGATATAAACAGCTTGTTGAATTACTAAAAAACCACGTTCTATGGGACGATGATAATAGATTTGTCAAGATTAGAGAAGCACATACCTCTAATGAAGCCAAAACGGTTTTAACCTTTGCTTCCTTGAAGGACTTGATTGTAAATGAAACTGGCAATGAGCCTTCTGTTAGCTTATACTTGAAGTGCTTAGACGTATCAAGTAAATCTATTAATAGGATTAAGTTTTGGCACAAGGGTAGGTTTGCTACACTTTTGGAGCAGACCAAGGCGTTAGTTGAATCTGTCAACTCAGAACCAATCGCAAGAGAAGTAAGTCGATTTTATAACAATTCTGACGTGGCTTGTGTTATTGAATATATTTTAGATAACACTAAGGAAGGAGGAGCTTCGAAATTTAAGTCCGAGCAGGAAAAGGCGTTCAATGTCTTGGCTTCCAAGGTAAAGGAGCTAAACAAGGAGCTTGAGACACAAAGAAAGAAATTAGCTGACGACGAGGCACGTGGTGTAAGACGTAAAAATGAAGTGCCTATCTCCAAGATGCCATCGGACAAGAGCTCTTTAGATAAAAAACCGATAGATAAAAAACCGACAGATGAAAAACCAATAAAAGTAGAAAAAAGGAGGAATGACGGCGATGAGTGGTCCTAAATATTACAATTTTCCATTCGGCTCGGCACAGGAGGCTGCTAACATTTTTGCACAGCTATCCAGATTTCAACTTGGTGTTAAGATTAGGGTTGAAGACAATCAAATTAAATTTACTGTATCCAACAATGCTTGGAGTCAAGGAGTGAACCATTCCTTTATACAAGAGGAAATTAATAAGGCGAAGGAGCGTCACAGAGCAAACGAAGAGATAAAGCGCATTTTAAATGAAAATAAGAAAAAAGAAAAATTAAAAATAGATGCTAAGGTAAAAAATATTGAAAAGGAGTACGAGCTACAAAAGGAAAAATTATATCGTGAGCTTTCACACTGTGGTAAGCTTATAAGAGAAAACGTATTGTCACGCACAACTCCCTTTGGTACCTATGATTTAAGCTCGGAGCTTGACAAGGTAAGGGAAGCTGAGAAAACGATTAAAGCTGAACTGGCATCTCTTGATAATTGCAAAAACCAGTGTGTTAATGAGTGTCGAAATGCGAAAAGCTCTATTGATAAGTGTACCTCAATGACGGAGCTTGCCTCCTTACAAAGAAACGTTTCTTCAATAGGGCTTCCAAGCTCTAACACTGCCGATTCCATTGATGCTATGGAGGCTTCGCTAAAAGATAAGGTTACTCGCTTGGAGAATTTTACTTCATTCCTCAACAAGCTTTTTGAGGTAATGAAGGATAAGGATATGATGGGGTACTTTGAGCGTATCAAAAAAGAGGTGGAGAGTATCGACATCTTTGACGTGGGCGCACAGGGGAAAATCGAGAAGGCTTTGAAAAGCATTGAGGACGAAATTGCCCTATTAAGAGAAAGAGAAAAATCCAATGCAGATGCAAGAGAAATTAGGGAAAGAGTATCTGCACAATTAAAATCATTGGGTGACTTAAGTGGCTTACTAAAGCCTGTATTTAAGTCAATCGTTGTTGAAAATGAAACGAATGCAGATTATACCCAAAGAAGCTCTAAGATTATTAAAGAAAGTGACGAGATAATAGCTCGAATTAATCAATTGGAATTTGTAAATACCAAAAATCGTGCGAGCATCGACAAGCTAATTAATGGCTTGAATCCCTTAAGAAGCTCGGTTATGTCCGAAGCGACGATTGGCAAATTGCAGTCGATAATAACCCAATTACATACCCTTGAGGCTGATTGCATTAGTGGAAACGAAATTTATTTGCAATTTAAAGAGGAGCATTTAAGGTACGAGGATTTATACATAAAGCTACAAGGATTTATAAGTGTAGATGAGGATGAAAGGGATTCCGAAAACAAAGTAGACGAAGAGGGAGAACAAGACTTTTGCTCTCCACTTGAGCTTGCGTTGGCTTATGAAAATCCAAAAAAGCAAATAGAGGAGCTAAAAAAGAAAAACGATAATTTGACTAAGCTTTTAAACCGTTGTGTACAAGAGGGCACGTTTGGTGCCATAGCGACAGCAGTAGAGGATAAAAAGCTTGGCAAGACATTTAAAAAAGAAAAATATAAGGACAATAGCTTACATCTTGCTTACGTTAGAGAAGAAAGCAAGGGCGCAATTTTTGACGTGGACTGTGGTGCTGACGGAAGAGTAGGCATTTACCCAAGAGGAGTGGTGCTTTGTAATGGCAAGACTACAATTACGCCTGAGGAATTGCAAAAGCTTCATGCATCCTGTAACTGGGCAGATGAGATTCATAGTGCCTTTGAGTCCTTTGGAATGAGTAATTGTGGTAGCTATGAGGAGATGCCCAAGGAGGTATTACAGTCCTTATATAACATCAAAAACTACTATTATATTTCTTCCTATGAGGAGTCGAGGAGGTATTTGGAGCTTTCTGGTTATACAGAAGAAGAAATTAAAGAAATGCTTGGAGAAACAGATATAGTAATCGACCCCCGTAAAAGAGAAGACGTTGTTGAAAATAAGCGAGAGATTAAGAAATAACAAAAAACGTAAGTAGGCAAAAATTATGCAGGTTGGTAAAATTCTATTTCCAATTACTACCTTAGGACCTGGAAAAAGGCTGGGGATATGGGTCCAAGGCTGTAATCGATTTTGCAAGGGATGCTCAAATCCCGAGCTACAAATTTTTGATGAATCTAAAAATGTATCCCCAGACAAAATCCTTGAAGCAACTTTAAATTTAGAATTTGATGGTGTGACTATTTCTGGTGGAGAGCCGTTTCTTCAAATTCAAGATCTTAAGGCATTGGTTGAGCTCTATAATGATGCGGGGTATGAGGATATCCTAATTTATACAGGCTTTACCTTGAAGGAGCTGACGGAGCGAAATGACGAGGATATTAATTATATCCTGTCTCATATAGCTGTTTTAATTGACGGAGCCTTTGATATTAATTTAGTGGACAACGTGCCACTCAGAGGCTCGTCAAACCAAAACGTGTGGATACTGAATTCAAGGTACAAGAACAAATATGAGGTCCTGATGACTAAGGATAAGACGGTGGATATATTCTGCTTTGAGGATGATATTCATTTTATTGGAATTCCATTTGATGGGTATGACAAATTGTATAGAAAATTATTGACGATTAGGAGAGGGAAATGAGCGAATTTTATTTTGACTATAAGTGTATCGCTATGGGCGAGCAAGCTAATGGAAAGACCAATGATAAGGCATTGGATTTTTATCTTTTCCAGGATTATGACGAGGGTAACACTATGTGTGCTCAGATTTATATTCCTAAAGACATACAAGAAAAATTTGCTGTTGCTAAGGTGTATTTTTCTGCAAACGATATAGCCTTTCCCGATATTGCGTCGGGAAGTGTGAAGCCTACAATATGGTATTGCAATAAAAATGTAGGAAACAGGATTTCGGAATTAAATTACATCAGCACAGATAACTCAATCTTTATCAAAAGCGAAAACGGAGTGCTTTCAGGCTGTGGTATTATCGCATTTTCAGAGAGCGACGACTTAAACGAGGCTCCTTTGGTAAATAACTGCTACAAATTTATAATTAACTATTCAAAAAAGGAAACGATATCCTATCAAATTGTTGAGTCAATAGGCTCTATCGACGTTCAGATAATTTATCCACTCATTAGGAATACCATAAAGCTTTGTGTAATTCAAAAGGAGAATGCTAAGCCTACCTTGGTTCAAGATAGGGAAAATCAAGTGAATAAATTCGGCACAAGTAATGAAAAGCTTGTTTTTGAATTAAAGCCTAAGGGCAGAATTGAAGACGTATTCAAGGCGACCTTCCGTGTTGATGATGAAATTAAATTCAATTATAGGCTAGCCTTCTGCAATCCAAGTGATAGCAGGCATTATTTGCTTGTGGACGAGTCGGATTTTACAATGGAGGACAAGGAGGAACGCAGACAGGATAGAAAAGAAAAGAATCAGGTATCCTTGAGTAACCCTAAGTGCCCTTATTGTGGAGACTCTATGACGCCTTATGAATACAAAAAGGGTGACACGGCCATAGTTAGCTGCAAGGGAAAGGAGCTTAGCAAAACAGCCAAGGACGACAGGCTTAAAGGAAAATTAACGGTTGTTTGTGGAAAAAAGTTGACTGAGCTATCAAAGCCCCAGGGTAGTGGGGAAGCAGCATATATTGAAAAGGATAAGCTTATAATCCCTGAGGGATATGCTGAGAGACCAAGTATGAACGTGGTTGTTGCAGGCTTTCCAAAATCAGGCAAAACTATTTATCTTTCATCATTATTTAATATGCAAAATGGGGGCACTGCCCGTGGTATTCAGTCCCATCCGTCCGTATTGAAAAAAATTGTATCTGCATACGATAAAAGCAAAAAAGGCAATAAATCGGTAGAGGAAATTAAATTTTTTAACGTAGATGAGGATAAGGGTTATTGGCTATCTGAGGATTGTGAAAAAACAAGAACATCTCCTACAGAAGAAATTAAGAGGAGATATGTAATGACCGTTGGAGAAAACGTGGAGGCTCAAACCGATAAGGGCGATGCAGATAAATTGTCTTGGCATCCTATTGGTTATAGACTCGGCAATTTGGGACATGCGTTTTTCTACGACATTCCCGGTGAAGCATTTGCAGATAAAAATACTAAAAACGTAAGAGCTCTTGATATGGCAGATTGCTTGCTGGCTGTTATAAACGGCTCGAACAAGGTGGCTGATTCTGTTAACGGAAAAGTCGACCCCGTTGGTGATCTTCTTGCTACGCTGAAGCGTATTCCTCTTCTATCTAAAAACAAAATCGATATGAAAAATATTCCTATTGCTATCGTCTTTACAAAGCACGATTTGAAGCTTACAGACTACGTGAAAAATGACCAGGAGGCAGAGCTTTGCTTCGATGAAAATTGTCACATAGTTAAAGAGAATATTTTTGAAATGCTTCCCAAGGACGGTGTGTACGAGGGAAGTGAACTGGAGCGTCATATCGACTGCTCAAGCTATGAATTTGAGCACTATTTAAAAGCTAAGGATCCAACAAATTTCGATGAAATAAAGAAAAACTACAAAAACATCAAGTTCTTTACCTGCTCAGCGCTTGGAAGTGATAACTGCTTAGGCAAGCCTAAGGATAAAACAAAAGAGGTTTTGTTTAGGCCTCGGCGCTTAAGAGTAGAGCTCCCAATTATTTGGTTGATGTATAAAAAGGGATTAATTAAGAGGTGATCTCATGGGAAAAATATTAGAATGCATATATGCTTACATTTGTAAATGCAATTACGTTGGAGCATGCTCTCCTGCGGATCAAATTTACACACTTACAAAAGACTCTTCCGAAAAGGATAAATCTGTGTTAGCCGAAGCGATACGAAACGTTGGACGTGTAGAGCTTGCAAAAATCGATGTCAAAAATGGTGTTTGCTTATATCCCAACGGCGTTGACTCCAATTATGATTTGATGTCCTATACATATTTACCCACAAGAAATGGGGGATATAATACCTTTTCCTGTGCGTCTCTTAGAAAATCCTTGCGTAACAAAAGTATTCGTGGTAGCAAGGAGCTAACCCACGTAATTACATTCGATGAGATTGATGAGGATTTTTACGTTGTAGATATGGTAAAGCATAGCTACTTTTCCAAGCATAAGGATATTGCGTTAAATGAATCGGAATCTATTGAATTGGACAACGAGGACATAGTTTGCGAGGTTAAGCCTAATGAATTAGACGAGCTATTCCTTGATAGCTTTTTCTCTCGTTCCTTGTCAGCAAGCGACGTTTCGAGATTTGATAAAAAATCTATAAAAACAATAGCTGAATTCTCCCACGCTCTTTTGACCTCTGTAAAGGAGAATAAGGTTTTGTACGTGGTGTACAATCCCGAGGAATATGACGAATTTCTTGAGTACTTGAAAATCGTTTTGAAAATGTTTCCAGCCACCGTTGCAAACCAGCTATCCTTTGTAACTGCTCTTGGTAAAACCAGTAGGATAAACTATAATATTTGTGGTATTCCTACTAGTGATTCGGAATATATTTCATCGTTGCGTAGCAAAGGGAACGTAATTAAAATTACTGGTCTTGATGGCGACGATTATTTGGGTGGAGATAAGGGAACCTTTGCATCATTCCTTGAAAAGGCAAGCACAGAGACCTTAGAGGATTGGCTTGATTCGTTAGATAGGAGATATTATAGATCCATTCATACCCTTAGTGATATGGATATGGTTGCTTCGTTATATACCAATACTGTCGGCAAGGAGTTTGACGTTGACAATCCCAAGCAATCCTTAAGTGATGTTTCATACTGTATTGAGGTGGTTGCTGACAATTTTGACATTATTTCAAAAATTGACGGAGAGCTTGAAAGTCAAATTGAAGGAATTGATAGACAGCTGACACCTATTTGCGGGGCATTTGGAGAATATTCAACTCGCGATATTGAGGAGTACTTAATTAAGCCGATTATAGCTCTCTACAATCAGTGTATATCAAGGAAAGCAAAGGAGTCGGAGGGCGTTCTTGGTTGGCTAAAGCACATACTGATTGGAGTTCCGAGACAAAATAGGGCGCTGGAAAGAAAGCACTATGAGAAATTTTTCGATTGTCACAATAAGATAAATTCGTTGTTGGGCCCTAATTATGTTCATTTTATAAGCTCAATTGAAGCTAATTGGAGAGATTGGGAACCATTTTTTAACAACTACTTAAATGAACCTAATTATTTAGAGGATTCTAGTGAAATATCTCTATCATTTTTAGAAATATTCTTAGGCGATCTGTCTAACGTTAAGCACTCAAGAGTGATGCTGAGAAATTACTTTGTTTCACACTTTTTACAAAAGAATCCAGAAAAATTCGAAAAAATTGTAAAAATCATTTTTTCTCACGGCAACGATGGGCTACACGAGAAGCTTGCTTATATACTTGACACCGCTATAAAGTCCAACCTTGACAAAGAGGATTTGTTGAATAATCATATTCGTTTCCTTTGCGATTATATCAAGGATAACAATTTGTTAGATGAAGCGATAAAATACGTAAGCGATAGATATGCAAAGCAAAGAAATGAGGACAAAATATTAGATAAGATTTTCAAAAACTTGCTTGGCGACTATTTCGTTGTCCCCAACAAAAATAACTTTAATGATATTTACAACGCATTTTGCAAGGCTAAAAAGCTATTAGGCGAAAATCCAAGGATAGCCTTGAGTAAGCTCGTGTTTGAGGGCTATGCTGAAACTGTTTTGAAGCCTAATTATAAGGAAGCGTTAAAAAAGGTTCGTTTTGAAAATTGGGATGATGCTATTGTGGAAAAATATCGTTATTTCGTTTCACAATTGAAATCTTCTTCTATCAAGGACTCAATTCCTCAAGAGATTGTTTCGGCAATAGAAGAGACTTTAGATAAGCATGACACCTACAAAGCTCAGACTAAGCGCGAAGACGAAATTATTAGATGCCGAATTGATTTTGTTGTCAGGGAGTTTTTGCTCTTGAAAAACAAAACCATTTACAATATGCTTGTTAAGTATATTGGAGCGGATAAATTGAAGTCGGATCTTCAAGTGGCTAATATTCGAGGAATGGCTTATAAGCATCCTGAATTTTTAAAATTTGCAGAAAACGAGGTTAGAAGCTTCCTTTGTGATAAAAATGAGGAGCACAGAAAGTCCTTTTGTGATGAGGTTAGAGAAGAACGCAAGCGAATTGTTAGAAATATCGGTGTAGTTAGCAAAGACCTCTTAGGTGGACTTATAGGCTCATCAATATTTGCAGTTATAATGGCTATTATAGCTGGAATACTTGGAGCTGTAATATACACAAATGTTGCAGGCTCATATTTTAAAGGCATTTACGATTTATTTGTTGGTATGACATTGGTTGTAAGCTTCATCTTATGTTGGACAAACTATAAAAATAGAAGACTTAAAAATATGTTTTTGATAAGCACGTGGCAGTCTTTATTATTTATATTGTCAACAATGGGAGTATTTACGTTGGTACAATGTCTATTGGCTTTGTTAGTACTATAAGGAGTAAGCGATGACAAAAATCAGTTTCAAAAAAAGCAAATTTAAAGCCTTCTTTATATTTTTGCTAACTATTGCAATAGCTTCGGTTGGAATGGCTATTGGCTTGTATTTCTATTTTGGTCAGGCTACGGCTGGCGAGGATTTGACAGAGGGCTTGAGTGATAAATTGTCTTACGGTGGCTCATTCACGCTTGAGGACGTTCTTGAAGAGGAGCAATACAACTACACCTGGATAAAATCTAATAATGTTGACGTAGAGGTGTATGCAATAAACGACAAGGATGAAAGCGTTCTCACAAAAGAAGTGCTTGTATATTCAAATCAGGATCGCACCTTCAAGGTAGTGGGAGTTTCAAAGGGAATAATTAAGTTTATCAGTAAGGTTGACAAAACGGTTAATTTCAGCGTTCCCTTTACAACAAAATTCAAATCCGTTGATACCAATGGGATTTTAACGGAAAGCTACCCCTTGATTGCCGAGGATGAGGTTTTTACTAGCTCTGAATTGCAGGACGTTCAGCTTGTCCGTGTTGAAAAGCGTGCGTCTGTTGATTTGAATGATTTTAAACTGCTTGAGGGCTTGGAAAAGGTTATTATTAAGGATACGCCTGAAGGCAAGCTAATTTCAGTTAAAAACTTTGAGCTTCCTTCATCAGCTACTATCTACGTTGAAGATAACCAATATCTTGAATACGTAAATAGCGAAAATCAAACTTGGCAGAGCTATGCTAACAGAATATATCCAATCGTTGTAGATACAGCATCTCATAGCGTAGTTTTATACAAAAATGGCGGTGTGTTTGAGGACGATAACGGTAAGCTGATAGCTAATTTTGAGGTGGAGGATGGAGGATCAGTTTCATTATCCACTGAATACGCAATTTCAAGAGTTGGATATCAATTTTTAGGCTGGTATTCCAGTAATGGCGACGTGGTAAATCCCTCAGACCTAGTGTCTGATTCCTTTGAATTCAAATCCGACATTAAGCTTTACGCTAAATGGCAAGCAAATTCTTACACAGTTAGATTGCACCATAATGACGGAACAGACGAATATACCGAAAAGCAGTTTACATACGATAGTGAGTCGGCTATTTGCGACGATACACCGAGCTACTCGGGCTTTGTTCAAATAGGCTGGGCAAGTTCTGCCGACTCTTCGAAGGTTGTTTACGATAACAAGCAAATAGTTAAAAATTTGACAACTACCAACAACGGAGTTATAGAGCTTTACGCAACTTGGGTATATCAAGCATTCTCCTTACAGTTTTACTCCTGGAATACGCAAAAGGAGTACGTAGAGTATGGCTCTTCAAAGCAACATGTTTACGGAGATAACGTTACTCTTAGTCTGGCACTTGGAGCTCCAGAAAGTGGTTATGGAAGCTTTTTGGGATGGGCACTTAAGCCTGATGCGTCAAAGGAAGAATTTAAGTATAACGACGTTTTAAGATTTGACTCGATAAAGGAACTATTAACCTCTAAAACAGATGGAATTCTTCGTATTTATCCAGTGTTTAGACTTGAATCATACGACTTGTCTTATGATGCAAACGGTGGTAGCCCAACACCGGTTGGAGAGAGTGGTATTCCTTGCGGTGTGCAAATTTATTTAAGCAAGCAGATTGAGAGGGAAGGCTACAAGTTCAAGGGCTGGGTAGATAATGCAGGATATATTTGGATTAGCGAAGCCCTTTACCAAAAGGACAAGGAGTATTATGACACCGTGTATACTAATAAGGTTGAGATACTTGTAGAAAATGAATACGGTTATTCTGCGCCAGAGGGCATGAAGCACATTCCACAATCAAACGCGAAGGTAGTCCTAACAGCCGATTGGGTTGCAAATACGTTTAACGTGGTGTTTACAGGAGACCAGACCGATTCGTCTTATTACAATCCAGCAGTAGCAACCTACGGAGAAGAAGCCTCCTTTAAGGGCGAAATTTCTAAAACAGGACATTCCAAAAGTAGTTGTATTTCGGATTATGGCTCTGTTTCTTTAGAGGGAAAAGTATTGTCTATCGAGCAGATTGCTACAATCTACCGTGCTTTAAGAGGCTCCACGTCTGATAACGATTTTGATTGTAGCAAAACCGTTACCTTCAACGTATCTTGGACACCAAATACATATAGGGTTGAATTTAATTATAATAGTGGATATGGAAGCACATCCTATATAGATGTTGTGTATGGAACAGCTTATGGTGCTTTACCCTCAGCTTCTAGATCAAATAGGCAAGACTGTGATACAAGCAACCACTGCTATACCTATTACAACTTCTCGTATTGGAAAGATTCAAGTGGTAGAAAAATAACTTCATCTACGATTTTAGATACCCCTAAAGATCATACACTGACAGCTGTGTGGTCCTCTGGAAACGTTACAAAAGATCACTGTATTGCTTCAGGAACTCTTGTTAAACTGCCAGATGGTACAAGAAAAAAGGTTGAAGATCTTGTAGTGGGCGATGAGATTTTGGCATGGGATTTTAAGACGCAAAAATTTGTTGCAACTCCTGTAACGTTGCTTGTTAATCACGGGGAAGGCAATTGCAATATTTTAACTCTATCATTTGAGAGTGGAGAAGCTGTTCGAATAATTGGCGATCATGTATTCTTTGATGCTACAATAAAAGAATACGTAACAATTAATAGTGATAATTACACTGATTATTTAGGACATGAATTTTTAGCCTATGATACCGACGAAGCCTATTCTTTGACAAGATTGGTTGCAGGTAATATTTCCAATGAAAAGGTAGGCTCCTATGCAATTGTAACCGCTTATTATTTCAATGCAGTTACCGAAAACATTGTTACTTGTACCCCAAATATACCTATTTATGAATTGATTTCTTCTTATGTAAAAGACGATTTAACCTTTGATGTTGAGCAGTTTGAAATGGATGTAGAAAAGTATGGACTTTACGAGTATTCATTATTCGAAGAGTATTTAACATACGAGCAATTTGTTCAATTATGTGCTCCTTATTTTAGTCTTGCGGAAGCCAAAGGGTTTACTACATATGAAGAGGTTTATAAGTTGATGGTAATGTATAGTTACATATATTAAGTGAGGTTTTATGGTTAATATTCCTTTAACAAATAGAGTTAATTTTTACTCTCAAAGGCTTACGGGAGATTTTCTGCGCTTGTACAATGCAAGCGTGGAAAATCTCGCCCGTGGGGCGTTAAAAACGTCTGTTACGTTTAATTCTGCCGTAAGCAAAGAAATGCAGGGTGGCTTTGATGCCGTGATTGAGGCGATTATTTATGGTTGCCCAGAGCTGTTTTACATTGAACAACAGGTTGCCATATCTTGGATAGGAAATGAAATTACGTTTGCCTTTTCCAATAAGTACGGTAATGAAAGCTTAGAAGCGCTGTGGAGCAGGCTTGATGCCGAAATAAGCCGTATTGCAGAAATAGTAAAGGCTATACCTAGGAAATTTGATAAAATACATAGAATAAATAGTTACCTTTGCTCACGTGTAAGTGTAAACAATTCTATGGTTGGAAGATACGGCGATGCCTACGGAGCCTTAATATTAAGGGAGGCTCGCTGTGAGGGCTTTGCTAAAGCGGCAAAGCTAATACTAGATAAAGTAGGCTTTAATTCAATAATTGCATGTGGTCAAGCGCTAAACGGCAGATACCGTGAGGCACACGCTTGGAATATTATATCCTTTAACGATCAGTATTATCATTTCGATTTTACGTGGAATTCAGGTAGAGGGCAATATGGCATACCCGGTCAAGAATATATGTTTTTGGACGATAGCCAAGCACACGTTGAGCATTTTCCAGACCATGAATATCCTTGTTGCACAGATGCCACTAAAACCTTTTGGGCAAGAAACAAGGGAATGGTTAAATATCATTCAGACTTGTCCAGAATTAATATAGTTCCATTTAAAAACAATTATATGGCAATTGCTAAATTTTCCAAGCCACTTTGCACAGAGAATTTGGATGAAGAGGTTTTTGAGTGGATGAGAGACGAGCTGGCAGCAAGCAATTACGCATCACAATTGAATTATGGCGTAAACGAAAATCTAAATTTGTTGATATTTTATTTTATTAATCAGTAGGAGGAGCTATGAATAGAATAGATTTTACTTCATTTAATTGTGATTTTATGCTTTATTCTGATATGACTAATGCTGAAGTTGCAATATATGCACCATTAATTTATGGGTTTGAGGATAAGTATTTTAATGCTTGCGTTGAATATATAAGAACAGGAAAAATGACTAATATTCAATTTCGCAAATATTCAACCGAAATCTTGCAGTCGTCCATGGAGGTTTCCTATATTCAGGCACTTGTTATTTTGCATAACATAGAATCTATGCCTAATGAAGCTCCTAATATTTACAATCCAAATGTGGAGGAATAATTTGTGAGCAACTTTTCATTAAATTCAGAAAATTATAAAACATATTTTGCATGGGAAAAATTTAGGTACTTGGACGAGGACAAGAGGGAAGAGCTCATTAGATTTTCTATAGAAGAAATTCGCAAAGAGAAAGGCTTGAAAAATGTAAAGGTTGAATTCTTTTCTGGGTCTCCTTCCTTGCGTGGTTCATGTTCACAAAATATCATTGGAAACAAATGTGTTGGTCATACTATTGAGTTGAATGATGATGTTTTGACTGATACCGAAGATTATTACACACCATATAAAGTTTTCAACACAATTAATCATGAATTGGAACATGCGTCGCAATATGAACATGCTTCAAATCTTGATATAAAGAATTCGGATTTTGTAACCTTAGAGCAACGATTAAACGATCAGCATTATTTTAGTTCTAAAGGCGATCTGATTAAAAATGATAGAACAGGTAGAACATATAGATTTGATCCTCAAACTGATTATCAAATGTATCGTGCTCAGGCTTGCGAAGCAGATGCACGAGCTGCCGGATATACTGCAGTTGAAAAGTTGAAAATTGAAGGTCAAGAAGATAAATATCTTAATGCCTATCTCAAGACGACCAAGGCACGCGAGATAAACAATAATAAGCAGATGATGAGATGCTTGGGAATGCATTCGCGTGAGGAAATGGCTAAAGAGGAACTGTCTTATATCTCTGACAAAAAGGTAAAAGAAGAAGATCGCCAAAAGGTATTAGAGTACGCTCGCCAAAAAGACTATGAAACCGCCAAAGAAGTTTTTCAATATGATTCTCGCGGTAAAGCAACTGAAGAACAAATGAAAGCAATTTTTGGTAGTAATAGAGCGTATTCAAATTTTTATGAGACGGAAACGTTTAAGACTAAGAAGGTAAATGAGTCTGATCACTATCGTTATTCCTTCGCTAGATATAAATGGGGAGATAACGGAGAGGTTAATGACAAAAAAGAAGGAGATAAAGATTTCTTTGAAAATGTTTTAAACAAATCGAAGGGAATTGATACAAGCGAGGACAGGAGCTTTTTCGAAGAAATAGAAAAAAAACGTTCTGCTACGATAGATTCACAGCCGGACAAATCCTTCTTTGAGAAGGTGATGCAAAAAACAGATCCAGTTGTTCAAAAGGTGGATGAAAAGCCTGAGGGAGAGGGTCAAGACGTATCACAGGTTGAAAATGTAACTAAGGGTCAAAAGAGATGATTGATATAAGCAACCACGTTGCCAATCGTATATTAGAGCTTTTGGACCAAAGCAAGGAGATCATACCCTTTGAGATGGGTCCTTTAGTTTCTTCATTACGCTTGCAAATCACTCAACGCAAGTGCGACGAGGGACTGCTAATAGATATTATTACTCTATTGCAAGATTACTACACCCCCTCCTCATCCAAAACCAATGACAGTAACCCTTTGAAAAAGGATGAGAAACAAGAGGAAAAGAAAAAAAATGCAGATTTGATTATTGCATTACATCAAATACGAGAATGTGAAATTCAGTCTTACAGCTTGAAGAAGAGGAGATAGACAAAGAGATGCAAAAGGAAAAGCTGAACGGAAGCTTACTGGAAGAAAATATGCCACCGAGAATTGACGATTCGGGATATGGGGAGCCGACTATTCATTTGTATGGAGAGTCAAATGACCGTTATACCGATTTTAAAATGAATTCGGAAATTTTAAGCAGACATTTGATGCTTATTGGTGGAACTGGTTGTGGAAAAACAAACACCTTCTTCCATATTGTAAGCCAGTTAAAGGATCAAATGGACGACAATGACGTAATGATTATCTTTGATACTAAGGGCGATTATTACGAGAGATTTTTCGACAAAGGAAGAGACTGTGTATTGTCAACGGCTGAAAAATATAGGGATCTTTCAGTAGCTTGGAACGTATTTGAGGAAATATTAGTTGATGGCACAGACCCTTATACACTCAATGATAATATTTCTGAAATTTGTTGGGGCTTATTCAGCGAGGCTATCAATAAGAACACAAGTAACCCCTTTTTCCCCAATGCCGCAAGAGATATGCTTTCTGCTATTTTAACGTGTATATTTAGGAAAACGGGAAATGGAAATGGTCAAGAGCTTCAAGAGCTGTATCTGAATAACGCTTTTTTAAAAACATATCTTAATACTCTCAGTGTAAAGGAATTAAGAGAATTATTGGAAAATCAATCCGATCAGGTTGCTGTTATGAGCTACGTTGGAGATGGTAATAACGATCAAGGACTGGGAGTTTTTGCAGAGCTACAATCGGTAATTAGAAAGATTTTCGTTAGCTCCTTTGCTGAAAATGGCGATTTTTCCATTCGTAGCTTTGTAAGAAACAAGGGTGCTAAAGCCTTATTTATTGAATATGATTTGACTCGTGGCTCAATGCTGACACCAATTTACAAGCTATTAATTGACTTGGCTCTCAAGGAAGCTATGAGCAGAAAAGAGGGCGAAAGAGGAAACGTATATTTGTTTTGTGACGAATTTAAGCTTCTGCCAGATCTTCTCCATATAGAAAATGCGGTTAATTTCGGTCGTTCACTCGGGCTCAAGGTGTTTGCTGGATTACAGAGCATTGATCAAATCACAGAAAGCTACGGAGAAGCGAGAGGTAAAAATATAATTGCAGGATTTTCTTCTGTGTTTTCATTTAGAGCAAATGATGAGGCAACCAGACAATTTACGGTAGGCAAGTATGGCAAGAATTATATAATTGAGCAATACGATTATGAGCACAAAGACAAAAGAATCGGAAACGTTGTTGAGGACTGGGACCTTGGCACTTTAAAAAAGGGCGAGGCTGTCGTGGGCTTGACAGATCACGAGCCATTTAAATTCAGATTTGAGCTTTTTAGGTAGGTAATATATGTTAGGACTAATTTTTGGCTTTATTCGTAGAATTATTGAGCGTTCACGGATTCGCCGTCAAATAAGAAACATCAATCGACAAAACGAGGAAGGCAAGCACGTTGTAGAGTATCATGATGCCCCAGTTGAGACTTACGTAAGTAAGGAACGAATTGAAAATATTATTGCATCGGGTAACAATAAGTATATTAGGGACAGAGTGTCTTGTGCAGCTGCATATAACGCCTATAAGCTTGGCAATCCGGTAATTGTCTTGCATTGTGGGAATGAACAGCTAGAGCATATGTTAGAGGATGCCTTTTCTTCCGAAAGTGGATTACACATTGTGAATGGAACAAACAAGAATTATGACCCTTTTTTAGATTTGGACAAGCATCAAATAGCACAGCTTGTTTTAAGCTCAGCTAATGATTCTTGTAAAATCCAACACAATGGTGGAGTATATATTAAGGGCTTGACCGATTACCTGCTAGCAAGATCCAATACTCCTTGTGCAAGCTCATATATCAGATGTCCTCATGACGATATGTGGCGTAGAGTTGGTGAGCACGCTCGAAATGGTGACATATCACAAGCTGTAGCCAAGGAAATTAATGACCAAATTTCTATGGGACTGGTTGAGCGAGGAAATGTAGAGCAGTATTTTAGAGTGTTAAATTCCCAAGCTGGTTGCATTTTAGCGAATAGAGAAGCGATGAATAGCGACAGTGCTATAAGTATACGCAGAGCAATTAATAAGAATGACGTGATAGCAATTGACGTTGTTTCAAGCTCCAATGATTTGTTGCTTAACGTTTTGGTTCAGGAAATTAGGGATGCGATGTCAGGTGGCAGGCGCTTTGTTTTTATTCTTGATTCAATCCCCGTTGATGCCTCTGAAGCCCTTGGAAGGCTACTTAGAAATTTCTCAAACAGATGTAAGTTTGTGTATACCTCTTATGATACATATTCTGATACCATAGGTACGGAAAGTCTGTTTGATACGTTGTTGGGAAAAGCCAATACAGTGTTCGTTACGCAACACGATTCGGCTAGCTCGAGCGAGAAGTTTTCTAAATATTTTGGCAAATATCAAAAGGTAGAAATAAACAATACCATAACAAGTGGCGATTCATATGCAACCTTTGATCAAATTTTACCAGGCTCATCTACTGCAAACGTTTATAGCATGCAGCACGTAGATAGACCGAGGGTTGAGGAAAGTGAAATTACGGGATTGGAAATGAACAGGGTGCTTATAAAGAAGGAAGGCAGAAACGATATTATTAGTGTTCGTTGTTCTAACGGAAGCCCTGTGGAGACTTATTCCGAGCCAAGAAGAAGGCAAGTGAATGCTCCTTCTACTCGAACCTTCAACTGGGGAATTTTCATTCTTTTGTTTATATTTTTCTATCCAGCTGCCTTTGTTTATGGCTTTATTACAAGTGGAAGACGTGGAAAAATCGTTTTTGGTATATTAACCTTGGTCGGCGTTGCATTTATAATTACAACGACCGTCCTTGAGTATTCGGGTTTGCTCGCATAGCATACGTTATAAAAAAGAAACAGGTGCTTACCCAATATCATTAAGTTAAGAAACGAACCGAGTTTAGAAATGAGCCCGGTTTGTTTTTTTGCAAAAAAGCAAAGAAATTTAAAAAAAAGACTTGACAAATGAGATAAAATGTGCGGTCGCCCCTATCAACGAGAAACGAAGTTGATAGGGGCGACCCTTGTAATTAGAGATGAAATTTGTTTTTGATTACAAGGAGAAATGTATGAAATTAACACCAAAAAACATTAAACGCACATTAAGAAAAGTAATTAACGAGATATCAACACAGCCTGAGCTTTATGCAAAGAATTTAGGCAAGGATTTTTCAAGAAACAGAAAACTCCCCTTCAAGCAAATGGTTTACACAATACTTTCTATGGCAGGAAAATCCTTGCCTAATGAGCTAATGGAGCACTTTGGCTTAAAAGTAAATTTGCCAACAGTTTCTGCTTTTGTTCAGCAAAGAAACAAGATTACTTGTAATGCTTTTGAAGTTTTATTCAACAAATTCAATTCACTATGCAATGAACAAAAGCTATTCAAGGGATATCGTTTGTTAGCCGCTGACGGCTCTGATTTACATACACCAACAAACATAGATGAACAAGGCTCATATTATGCTGGAACTAATGGACAAAAACCATACAATTTGCTACATTTGAATGCTTTGTATGATTTACTTTCTAATACTTATGTAGATGCTATTATTCAAAACTCTCATGGTGTTAACGAATACAAAGCTTTTTGCTCTATGGTTGATAGAGACGGTTCGCCTTATCCAACAATATACATTGGAGATAGAGGCTATGAATCCTACAACAACATTGCTCACATCCAAGAAAAAGGTCAATATTTCTTGTTTAGAATTAAGGATTTTTCCCACGGTGGAATTGCTTTAGGCATGGATTTGCCAATCAATGGTGAATTTGATATATCTACCGATATTTCATTGACAAGAAAGCAAACAAACGAGGTTAAAAACACTCCTAATTTAAAAATCCTTCCTAAGTGCTCTAATTTTGATTTTCTTCCTCTTTGTTGTAAAAAAGTATTCCTGTTAAGCCGTATGTAATTAATTGCCGCTTTGTTCGTGTTAAAATTAATGATACATACGAATTGCTTCTTACTAATTTAAAATCTGAGAAATTTTCTCCCTCGGATTTGAAACAGCTTTACTCTTTGCGTTGGGGCATTGAAACCTCTTTTAGAAGCTTAAAATATACATTAGGCTTACTTCATTTCCATTCAAAGAAAACGGAGTATATTATTCAAGAAATCTTTGCTAAGTTAATTATGTACAACTTTACTGAATTGATTATCTCGACCATAATCATCAAGCAAAAGAAACGAAAGCACAACTACAAGGTTAACTTTTCTTCTTCTGTACATATTTGTCGCAATTTTCTCTTGAAGAATATATCTCCGTTAGATGTTGAAGCTCTTATCTCTTCTCATATACTGCCTGTTCGCTTAGAAATTAGCAACCCAAGAGGTGCTCCCTCTGCGAAAAGGGCTTCAAGCTTCTTGTATAGAGTATCATAATTTTATCTTTTTTGCAATATTTTTTGACAGATTTGCCACCTGTCTTTTTCGTCATACCTTTTTCTCATTAAAATACTCCTAAACTTGCTTTTTTGCTCGTTTAGGAGTATTCTTTAGTTTTTGCTTTTTCTTAACTTAATGATATTGCTTTTGGAGGTGCATATTTTTTTATGGCAAAAAAAGGGACAAATTTTCAAAAACTACTCGGCAGAATTCAAAATATCTGTTATAATGGACATGCGAGAACACTACTTGAGTTATTCCGAAACCTTGAGAAAGTATTGGGATTGGGATATTACACGTGGTCAAGAACACAATTACACGAAACAGATACAAAGGTGGGAACGCATATATTTAGAAGAAGGAGCCGAAGGTCTAATGAAAGAAAGACGAGGCAGAGCTTGTAAAGCGAGCGAAACAAGGAAAGGCAGACCACCCAAGCTTGATAAAAAGGTTGAAGAAGATTTAATTGCCGAGAACCAAAGACTCAGAATGAAAATAGAATACTTAAAAAAACTGAGTGCCTTAGTTCTTGCGGAAGAGCAAAAGAACGGCAAAAAGCGTTCATAATTGCTGAACTAAGGCAAAGGTATCCGCTTAAAGATTTGTTAGAGCTTTCCGGTATAGCAAGAAGCACATACTATTACTATCTGAAACAGAAAGATAAAGACAAATATGAAAGCGAAAAACAAGATATATTGGAAATCTACAACAGCAACAAGGGAAGATACGGTTACCGAAGAATTTGTGCTATTTTGAAAGCAAAAGGTTACACAATTAACCATAAAACAGTGCTAAAACTGATGAAAACACTTAATTTACGTGGTAAGCAGAGCAAAAATGGGAAATATCATTCGTACAAAGGAGAGGTTGGCAAGGTTGCAGATAATCTGTTACATAGAGATTTTTATGCAGACAAGCCTTTTGAAAAATTAACAACAGATGTTACAGAATTTAAGGTAGGCGATGAAAAGGTGTACCTTTCTCCTGTACTGGATATGTTTAATCGTGAAATTGTATCATACTCTATTTCTACAAGTCCTAACTTGCAGCAGATTAGAGATATGTTAAAAGGTTTATTTGATAAGCTTCCTGCTGATGCTCGACCACTGTTTCACTCTGACCAAGGCTGGCAATACCAACACGCAGAATATCAACGATTACTTGCCGAACATAACATTACGCAAAGTATGTCCAGAAAAGGAAACTGTATGGACAATGGCATAATGGAAAATTTCTTTGGTAGATTAAAGGTTGAAATGTATTACGGCGAAAAATTTGAATCCCCTCGGGGATTCATTGAAAAGTTAGAAGAATACATACATTACTACAACAATGAAAGAATTTCAATGAAATTAAAAGGAATGAGTCCAGTA
>JAFUNF010000016.1 GCA_017473085.1 Clostridia bacterium | reverse complement strand
AGTCTTGTACTGCCAGTGTCTTTAGTTCTTTACTATACTTCTTGTTCTTATGTGATCTTCTTTGCATAAAAATAATCCCCTTAAAGTAGTCTTGAAAACTTTTTGTTTTTTCAAGTGTCTACTCTAAGGGGATTATATCAAGCGACACTCTCTAAGGCTTTTTTGCTTATTTAACTATTAAAACGGCATCAAGAGCACCAAGCTCGTATTTCTTACCCTCTATTGAGAAGAAAAGTGCTTCATCCTCAGGATTTACCACAATATAAGCAACCCTTCCACCCTCAGCCTCCCAACAAGAAGAAAGCAAGCGAGGAAGTCTTGCAACAGGGCGACCTCTGAACATTGGAATTTCAATCTCCTCACATTCAATGTCGGGAGCATTGCACATTTTACCACACAAGAGATATTCCTTGCCACTCTCATTATAAAACCTATTCATATTTCTAATAAAGCGTAGCGTTTTTTCCATATCTGGTGCATGTTCAAAATCGTGAGTACCCCAATGGGTCATTAATTCTCCGCTTGGTGTAATAATAAGCGTCATAATATCTCCGACAGAGAAGGAATATGCAAGACGATAGCGAAGAGTGTCACACGCAGGCTCAAAGGGACAGCCACATTGATTGCCCATAAAGTTTCTTACGTATTCGTGATATATGTAAGCATAAATGGGTACAGGTGTACCAAAGGGATAGTTTAATTCATACCTGTTGTCACTCATTAAAAGATTAGGAATAAATGGCTCCGCTGCTGCACTTTCGCAACCAAATAGCATATTAGGTGCAGATTTATTCCATTCTGTTAGTAGCTCTTTCATATTTGTGGTCATCCATTCCCCAGGCATAGGAGGATGATTATGCTCCCTTGCAAAGCACATATATTGACCACCACCATGGTTTTGGTCAAGAATTTGAGCATAGTCAATACCACTTTTGAAAAGTGGAGAGTATGCCTCCTCTAAAATTTCACGACCACGAGTCGAGGCAGGGCATATATCGTAGCCATACCTTTGATATGGTGTGCAGGTGATACCAAGCTCAGGCTTGTTTTGTGGAGAATGGCACACACCCACAAGCACATTTTCGTTCTTGATTTTTTCTTCACAGTTGTAGCTTTCTATCAAGGTGCTTTGCTTTGTATAGCCAAAGCCAGAGCAATAAACACCAAGTAAATCCCCGTTTGCGTGTAGCTTATCTTTAAATTCGTTAAACAAGGCTTCACCACCGAATGGTGGCCAAACGTAAGGAGGTGCCCAAGGGACAGTGCCCTCCCAATGCATTAAAAGTGCCATTATGCGACACTGGGTAGCGTTTTTTATTTTATCTAATATGGGTAGTGCATTTGTATATGGGAATAGTGCGTTAGGCTCCATTTTGTCCATATCGTGTATGCCACGAACAGGATAGGTTACAACCAAGGGCGATTCCTTATACCACTCAGGGAGTGCTTTGTTTTTAGAAATTGGTACCATACCCTCGGTGGGATTGCATTCAAGCCAATTCCTATAAATTTCAGCAGGAGATTTCCAATTGCTATCGCACACCTGCCAAGCAATAGGGTAGTCGGTTGCAAAGCCCTGTCCGTAATTAGCACCAGAATAAAGACGCATTTGCATAGCAACCCCATTTTCATAAGGATAAAAATCCACACCTTTCAAGGCACGATGTGGGTCGTGGGCACCTATGTAAAGACCTATATCCTCAAAAAGATATGCCATAAACTGTGAGCATACCATATTAGGAAAGGTAAAGTAAGCACCAGAGCTTGGAAACTCAGGCTCATACCTCGGTAGGCTTTTTTCGTCGGTTAAAATTATTCCCTCGTTGTATGGAAAAAGAATTCTGCCACCCTTTTGGTTGTTGTCAATAAGAGAAGGCATACATATCTTAGGAAGCTCAACCCACTCAAGTGCATAATTTTCTGGTACACCTGTAACTTCAATTTGCCAAAAAATACCCTCACTTGCAATTGCGTTAATCTTAACACAAAGCTGAAAAAAAGCCTTATCAAAGCCACTATAAGCAATATCGTTGCCCTTTACGCATACATTCAACGCTTGCATTGAGTCAATATAATAGCATTTTCCATCTAAATCTCTTAGTCGTGCGACAAAAATGGGACATTGAGCCTCAATTCTTTCAATATTTCCTATTTTAAGCGAGGAAATAACACCCTTGCTTTCCTCAATTGTTACCTCAATGCACTTTCCCAAAAGCTTAAACATTTTCACCCCTCCTAAAAAGTCCTTTAGTCAATTATAGCACTTGTTAAATCCTATGTCAATTTGCACATAAAAAAAGAGGACAAAACAGCCAACCAGCTGAATTGCCTCTTTCTTATTTAGGAATCCTTTTTTCTTTTGATGTCAAATCGAACTATTCCGACTATAATAGAAATCAAATTCAAAATCTCGCTTGCAATAGCACCGAAGGAGCCACTAAAGCAATTGTAAACAAGCCACATAGGAGAGCTAAAAAGACCTAAAAGCCTAACTGCCTTAGCAGAGCCAAGCCTTAGACTTATTGTAGCAATAATCATAGCTAAAACAGGCAAAAGCTCAATTATAAAATTCCTTGCAATAGCCTCAGTGCCAAACACTAAAAACGTAAGTGGGTAGGAAACAGCAAAGGCTAAAATAAAGAATATAAGCCAAGCTATGCTATTTGCCTTGGTTTTCTCCTTAAAGAAAAAGACAACCGACCTGAGTGCACCAACCAAGTTAAGCATACCACCAACCACTGCACCTAAGAGAAAATAATTTAACGAGAAGCTAATTGCGGCAAAAAATTGCCATACCAAAACCCTTTTGTGCGTCTTTTGTTGGAATACTAAAATGTTGCATATCATACCAACAATGCCCAAAAGCTGTGCTACTATTTCCATTGTGCTCCCCTCCATTCTCAAAATCGTACATATTATATCATAGCTATCGTGATGCTTTCAAGTAAAAATAGCAATAATAGGCTAATAAATTTTTAAAATATTGCTTGCAAATATTTAAAATCCGTTGAGTTTTCAGAAGTAATATGCTACAATATAATAAAATCGTTAAAGAGGAGTACTTTTATGAAAAGGTTTTATATTGGTGCAGCGTATTATCCTGAGCTATGGGACAAAAGCGAGATTGATAAAGATATTGCCAAAATGAAGGAATATGGTATGAACTGTATGCGTATTGGCGAGTTTGCTTGGAGCTCAATGGAGCCAAGAGAGGGTGAGGTTAATCTTGACTTCTTCAAATACGTTGTGGATAAGCTATATGAAAATGGTATATACACAGTAATGTGTACACCATCCTGTACACCACCAAGATGGCTATTTGCAAAATATCCTGATGCTATGCGTATTCGCTCCGAAAGACATATTTTATCAAAAATGGACGTTCATTCCCGTGTTCATCTTTGTAAATCCCATAAGGGCGTAAGATATGAAAACGCAAGAATAGCAAGAGAAATGGCAAAGGAATTCGCTAACCACCCAGGCGTTATCGGTTGGCAGATAGACAATGAAATTTGGGCATACGACTATGGTTGCTATTGCGACAGATGCAAGGTAGGCTTCAGAGAACATCTTAAGCAAAAATTCGGCACAGTGGAAAATCTTAATAAGAGCTGGGGAATGTATCGTTGGTCCTTAGATTATCAAAGCTTTGACGAGGTTATGCCACCAAGCTGGAAGTCTTGGGAAAACCCTTCAAGAATGGTCGAGTGGCTTCGATACCAGAACCAGCTAATATACTCCTACGTAAACGAGCAGGCAGAGGCGATTAGAGAATACTCAAATGCACCTATCGGTACGGATTTGATGACTGACAACTTCTTAGGCTATAAGGAAATGAACAAAGGGCTTGACGTTGTTCAGCACAATCACTATAACACAACCGAAAATCTATATAAGATTATTTTCAATTTTGACTTCTATCGCACACTGAAGGAAAGACCCTTCTGGGTAACTGAAACCTTGCTTGGCTGGAATGGCTCTATTGCTGCTTGTAATGGGTATAGAAATGTAGGCTACTGCTACATAAATTCACTACTGCCAATTGCTCACGGAGCAGAAATGAACCTATACTGGCTATTCCGTAGCCATCCAAACGGACACGAGATGGGTCATGGTGCGTTTTTAAATTCAAGTGGCAGACCAAACAACGTGGCTAAAAGCGTAAAGATGATAACCGATACTCTTACAAAGAGCGAGGATTTTTTACTAAAGAGTAAGGTTAAGTCAAAAATTGCACTTACTTACACAAGTGAATCCTATAATGCATTTTTGCACGCCCCATTAGTTGAAAAATTTGACCACGATGTCGACAGTAAGTTTATAGACTATTTCCACAAGGCGTTTAGGCATTATAACCTTGACGTAATCGAAACGGATAAGGACTTAAGTGAGTACGATACAATCCTGTCTCCATTCTTGGCTTGCACCGAGTTTGATGGCTTTAACGAGAAAATTGTTGAGTGGATTAAAAATGGTGGCACTTGGATTGTAGGACCACTTAGCGACATAATGAATAAAAACACCACAAAATATACAGATAAGCCATATTCCTTCCTTGAGGAGCTATGTGGAGTTTATACTAAGTATCAGCTACCAATGGAGGACGAATCCTTCGTTGCAAGCTGGGTAGATAACGGCGAGCAATTTAAGGTAGCTATGGGCTGTGACGCTTACGAGCTAAAGGGAGCCGAGAGCCTTGCAACCTACAATATTGACGACCTTGATAACCTAACTGCTATTGCAAGACGTAAGGTGGGCAAGGGACAGGTTATTATTCTTGGTACGGCACCAGACCACAAATCACTTTTAAAACTTGTTGGTAAGAAGCCTATTGCCGAGGCATCAGCAAACGTTGACCTTGTTGAAAGAACAGGCGAGGAAAACGGAATTATCGCAATGGAAATTGAGGGCAAGGACGGATATATCTATCTTGACAAGGAATACTATGATGTTCTTTCTGATAAGGTAGTTAGTGGCAGAATAGAAATGAAGCCATATTCTGCATACGT
Organism: Clostridia bacterium; assembly: GCA_017473085.1. Lineage (GTDB taxonomy): Bacteria > Bacillota > Clostridia > Oscillospirales > CAG-272 > RGIG2000. Next base: position 16,256 of record JAFUNF010000016.1, on the reverse strand, counting down.
ATTTAAGACAAAATAAGGAGACAAAAAATGAGCAAATACTCAACCTTTGGGAGTGACTTCCTTTCATACACAATAGATAACGAAAAGGGCAAAATTGCCTTTTTCGGCATTGAGTCAAGTGGAAGAGACAGAGATAAGCACGCAAGCTACAACCTAATGCTTCCAGGCTATGGCGGTGTTGCAGGTAGCTTTAAAAAATCAATGCCTACAAGCTGTGAGGTAACGGAGAATAGGGCAAGCTTTAAAAACGCAAGAGGTAGCGTTAGCTACAATTTCAAGGACCTAAAGACCCTTGAAATTGACCTTGATGATGTTGATAAAAACGATATTTTTTCAACAAGATTTTCTATCAAGACAGCTCCACCTACAATTTGGACTAAAAATGAACCAAAGCACCTGAAAAGCAAAAACCCCTATACAATTTACAAGAGCAGATTTGAATTACCTCTTTACGTACATTTTCCAGACTTTGGAAGAGTAGAAATTTCTGCATCCTCAAGCGAGGTTTATTGCGTTGAGGAGCTTCAGCTTTCTAAGGATTTTTGTGGTCTTGACCTTGGCTATAAAAACCATAGCTATAATCATAACAGAATCCACGCACTTCACTACGGTAGCTCATTTCTGACCTTTAAATCAAGCAAGGAGCTTGATAAGGTAGTGCTTACCTTTAAGGTTATGGAGGAATGCTATCCTAGCTTCCCAGGCGAAAATGATGAGAAATTCAACGGACTAAAACGAAATTGGCTCAACTGCTTTGCTATGAACAGAGAGCTATTTGATATGGGCGACAATATATATTTCCATGGCACAGGACACTTAGCAATTCATATGAAGTCAGATATGCTACAAATGGTAAACGAAATCGACGAGCAATTCAAAATAATTCGTCGCACCTATGAAAGACAGGTTGAAAGGAGCTTCAAAAAGGCTCAGTCACAAAGTGGAGAGGTTAGCGTTAGCTTCTATAACGATAGAAACAAGAAGGGCTTTGGCTGTGCAGTTGACTCAACTCCTGGCGCTATAATTGGACTTACAGGTATTGCAAATTGGAATCCTTCCCTTGCAAAGAAGCTATTGCCAAATGCAATCAAAGCAGCGGACTTCCTCTTGTCAAGAGACGTTGACGACGATGGACTTTTTGAGGTTCCCTTCCCAGGCGATTATATGTTCCAGCCCTGTGAGACAGGACAAATGACTAACTGGTGGGACAACTTTGCCTTTGGTCACAAGGATATATACTTTAACTATCTTTGCCACCGTGCATTAAGAGAATTGTCTGACCTATTAGAAAAATTAGGCAAAAAGGAGCAGGCAGAAAGGTACAGAGCACAGCTTGAAAAATTTGACAAGGTATTCTTTGATACCTTCTATAATCCTGAAACAGGACTTATGGCAGGCTGGATAAGTAAAAACGGAAAGGTCCACGACTACGCCTTTACCTTTGCTGTATCAATGGGAATTAACGAGGGCTTAATCCCACTTGAAAAGGGCAAGGAAATGCTAAAAACCTTACTTGCAATAATGAAAAAGCAGGGCTATGGAGACCTTCACTTTGGTATTCCTGGTAATGCAATACCCGTTGCACAGGCTGACACGATTGATTGGCCATGTATGAGTGACTGGGGAAGATATGAAAATGGTGGCTTAAATGGTATGAACGGCTTCCATTTCCTAACCTCAATGTATAGGGTAGGACTAAATAAGGAGGCAGACAAGATTTTGTTTGCAATACTTGATACCTACGAAAAGGATATGACCCACTCAGGACTTATGCCAGGCTATTGTCGTAGCGTTGACTGGAGAACTAAGGAGGGCGTAGCCTGTGGCTATAACTATTTAGCAGACAACTACTATTTCTTGCTTTCCGTATATGCAGGCAAGTACAACATTCCACATCCAGCAGTAGTAAAGTAAATAAGAGAATAAGAGAATATGAAAAAAATAATTGATAGCCACCTACATATATCAAAATGGGGCGATGAGGATTTTATTACCTGCTTCGATAACTATGTTAAGGAGCAGGGTATTCACGCATTAAATATCTGTGCAATTCCACTTTGCATGTCAAACGTAGCAAACAATATAATGTTAGGCTTGTATAAGCTTGCACGTCCAAATACGTATATTCACGGTGGAATTGAGCTGATTGAGGTGCCACTTGACAATATGCCAAGTGGTATGGATACAGTAGCACAGTATAAGGAGCTTATGGAAATAGGCTTTGACGGAATTAAAATGCTTGAGGGTAAGCCCACCGAGCATAAAAGAATAGGCAAGTCTATAAACCATCCACAGCTTAATAGACTTTATAGTGAAATGGAAAAGGACGGCACTCATCTTTTAATGCACGTAAACGACCCTGACGAGTTTTGGGATCTTGAGAGAGCACCCGAATGGGCAATTAAGGCAGGCTGGACCTATACGGACGGAAGCTTTTCACCTTACGAGGAAATCAGAGACCAAACGATACAAATATTAAAGGACTACCCCAATTTGTCCTTGACTCTTGCTCATTTCTTTTTTTGTAGCAAGACACCACAACTGTTAGAGGAGCTATTTTCACTTTATCCAAATTTGTGTGTAGATTTAACCCCTGGTGGAGAAATGTATGTGGAGTTTGAGAAAAATTATAGCTACTACAAGGGATTTTTCGATAAATACCATAATAGGCTGATTTTCGGCACAGACCGTAGCTATAAATGTGACGAAAAATATGCAGATTGGCAATATAACCTTGTTACCACCTTTTTATCTACCGATAAGGCAGTAGAAAGCTTTGATAATAAGATGCTTTTAGGCTTAGGACTTCCAAAGGAAAAAAGCGACAATATTCTTTTTGCCAACTTCGAAAATCGTGTAGGCAAGGAGCCAAAGGCGATAGACAAGGAAAAATTCAAGCAATATATCGACAAATATTCCTTTGCACTAACTGAGTGCGACAAGGAAAGAATAAAGCCACTTATTGAAAGATATTTATAAAAACGAAAGAGAAAACAAATCGGTTAAATGCCGAAATGTTTTCTCTTTTTGTTGTTTTTAGTTTTCTTGGTCGCCGATGTGTAATGTTGACATTTCCACAGGAAGGTAGAAGCAAAGACCGTGGGCTGAGGTGCCAACACCTGCCTTTTCCTTAACCTGCTCCATAATTTTAATCGCTACGTCCTTTTCAACAACGCTTAGAACTATTTCCTTTTCGGTGTCAATTGTAATTCCAAGTATGGTCTTTGGCTTTGCAACTGAGCCTCTTGCGTTGATTATGGTTGCTCCTGTTGAGCCTTGTGAACGGGCTATCTCCACTACCTCGGAGGCGAAGCCTGCATTTACGATAATATATAATGCCTTTAATTCCTTCATACTATATCTCCCTTCTTAAAATGCCAAGCCCTCAACAGGAATGCTGAATGCAATTCCTGTATTCGGCTCACTGAATTTATAATCATTGTAAAGGATATTGACAAGCTCCTTTGCCTGCTCACTTTTAACAAGACAGGTAATAAGCACCTTTTTTTGCTCCACCTCAAAGCCAAAGGCTGAGGCAAGGGCATTAGGATTCATAGAGCCACGTCCGTAAACAGTTTGGATTCCCTTTGCGCCGTAATCACTCAAAAGAGATAAAAACTTGTTTTTCAATTTTTGCTCAGCAATAATAACAAAATGCTGTACAGTAGCTTGAGTATTACTCATTTTCGCCATCCTCACTTTCAGTTGGATTTTTGTCGTCTTTATTATCGTTGGGAAGTGGAACCAAGTCCTTAAATTCCTCGAAGCTTTCTGCCTTAGCCTCACGCTCGGCACGCTTTAGACGGATATTATAAATAATACCCAGTGCTTGAATTGCGATTAGTGGTGTAACAGAAATAAACGATATGATTCCAAAGCCATTTGTTAGTATTGACATTTCTCCACCATTTGCCTCGGCAACTGATCTTGCAATGCTAAGGGTAAGTGGTGTTAAAAACGCAGAGGTTAAGGCACCACCTGTAACACCTCCTGAGTCAAAGGCAAGACCAACGAATAGCTTAGGTGTAAATATCATCATAATTAATGCAATGGCATAAAGAGGCACTAAGAAATAAAGAATATTAATCTCTGTCAAAATTTTAAGAATTGACAAAAGAGAAGCCACTCCAATTCCCAGTGCAAGGGTAATGCGAATTGTCATTTTTTTGATATGGCCATTGGTAAGAGCTTCTATTTGCTCGCCAAGGACGGTTACAGCAGGCTCTGACACAGTAATGGCTGCACCAAGAATAAAGCCGACTATCAAAAGCAACCACTTAAAGCCCTCAGGACGAGATTCCTCAAAGAAAATCTGACCGATATATTGTCCCACAAAGCCAAAGCCAAAATCAATACCTGACAAAAAGACGAGAAGTCCAAGGTAAACAGGAATAACACCAAGCATTAGCTTTAAAAAGGTCTTCTTTGGAAGCTTTAATAAAAATATTAAAAATGGTATAGATATGAGCACAATAGGAAGAACAGCTAAGGCAACGTCAAGCATATTGCCAAGAACAATATCGCCAAGCCCCTTTGTGGTTGACATATCGTAAGCGTTTTCAGGTGGTAAGGTGCCACCATTTATCGCCTTTATGATTATTCCGTAAGCAAGCACTGCAATAATTGGTCCAACCGAGGCAATACCGATAATACCAAGAGAGTCGTCGTTTGTTTTGCTCTTTGAAAAGGTTGCGGAAATACCAAGACCTAATGCTAAAATGAACGGGACGGAAACGTCACCTGTGGTAGCACCACTGCCGTCAAAGGCAAGTGCAATAAATTCATTTGGGGAGAATATAACGAGCAAAAAGGTTAATGCGTACAAAATTGCAAATATCCATTTTATGTTGATATTTTTAACTATACGCACAAGTGCAATTGCAACGCCAATTCCAATTCCCGTGCCAGTTATCCATATAAACAGAGTACTGTTTACCAGTGGCATAATGGAGCTGATTTGCTTTGCAAGAACTGACAAGGCAGGCTCTGCAACTGTGGCAAGAAGTCCAAAAACAAATCCAAAGCAAAGAATAAAGATAAGCTTGTTATACTTTGCAAAGGAGCCACCTACCATACGACCGATTGGTAGTATGCTTGTTTCCAGACCGACTAAAAACATCGCCTGTCCAAGAACGACACATACGTAGCCTACTATAATTTTCAAATAATCAGTTGGATTATTCAATGGGGATATACAAAGACATATTATAACAATAACGGCAAGTGGAAGAGACGAAAGAAAGGTCTCCTTTACCGTTTGTAGAAATTTAGATTTCATAAGCACCTCTTTCAAGTAAGGGTATATAAAAAAAGTCTGCTCGACTTATTGATATAATTTTATCATAGTTTAATAATATTGTCAATGATTTAAGACGTATTATGATTTTTAAGAGCCTTTAAAAAAAGCCTTGAATTCTTTAAGCTTCTATGGTAGAATGTTAATTGGTAGGACTAATGTCAATGCCACTTTACATATTTTTACAAAAATGCGATAGCAGACTTTAATGTAATGCTGTATAATGTTGGAAGTGTAAAGCACAATTTAATGTACAAAAGAAAGGACAAACTATGGGATTTTTAGAGTTTTGGGGACAAATGACCGCAAATCCACTATTGTTTGTGGCTGTAATGCTGACAATGGGTGTTATATTGGTAAATGGTTGGACAGACGCACCAAATGCCATTGCTACCTGTGTTGTTACAAGATGTATGCCACCTAAGGCGGCTATACTAATGGCTGCGGTTTTCAATTTCCTCGGAGTTTTTGTAATGACCAAAATCAGTAGTCAGGTTACTGAAACAGTTACAAAAATGGTAAACTTTGGTGAAAACGAAAAGGAAACGATTATAATCGTTTTGTGTGCAGCAATGCTTTCAATCGTTATTTGGGCAACACTTGCATGGGTGTTCGGTATTCCAACAAGCGAAAGCCACGCATTGATTGCAGGACTTACTGGTGGCGCAATGGCGTTAAACGGCTTCCAAGCAATTGTATGGAGCCAATGGAGTAAGGTTTTAATTGGTATCGTCATTTCAGTAGTTTTGGGCTTCGGCTTATCCTGGGTAATCGGTAAGCTGGTTACAGTGATATGCTATAATATGAACAGACCAAAAACCGAGCCATTCTTTAAGGGTGCTCAAATTGCAGGTGCTGCTTCAATGGCATTTATGCACGGAGCGCAGGATGGTCAGAAGTTTATGGGTATCATTCTTCTTTGTGTGTTCACGTTGCAGGGAACAGGTACAGGAGCTGGAAGCACGTTCTCAATTCCAACGTGGCTTATGATTGTTTGCTCTGTGGTAATGGGCTTAGGTACTGCTATCGGTGGTAAGAAGATTATTAAATCCGTTGGTATGGATATGGTTAAGCTTGAAAAATATCAGGGCTTCTCAGCAGATATTGCATCAGCTATCTCGCTTGTATTCTGTTCAGTATTTGGACTTCCAGTTTCTACAACACACGTAAAGACCACATCTATTATGGGTGTAGGTGCAGTTAAGAGAGTATCTGCTATCAACTTTGGTGTTGTAAAGGAAATGGTAATGACGTGGATTTTAACATTCCCAGGTTGTGGACTTCTTTCCTTTATTGTAACGGAAATATTCTTAAAGATATTTATTGGATAACATTTAAAAATTGAAAGGAACTATAAAAATGGCTAAGAGTGATAAATTTTATTTTGAAAATTTCGTAGAAAGCACAGAGATTGCTAAAAAGGCAGCAACATATCTTGTTCAAAGCTTGGAAAATTATGATCCAGACAAAATTGCAATTATGCTTACAGAAATGCACGTTTACGAGCATAATGCAGATAAGAAAAAGCACGAAATGAACGATGCACTTGCAAAAGCATTCGTTACTCCAGTTGATAGAGAAGACCTGGATATGCTCAGCCACAATATTGATAACGTAATTGACATAATTGAGGAAATTCTTCAAAAGTTCTATATTTACGATATCAAGGAAATCGAGCCATCAGCTATTGAATTTGCTAAGCATATCGTAAGATCCTGTGAAATCCTTTGTGAGATTATGGCAGATTTCGAAAACTTCAAAAAGTCAAAGAAGATACATTCTCTTATCGTTGAGATCAATGACGTAGAGGAGGAGTGCGACAAGCTATACCTTTCCTCTATGCGTAATCTTACTATTAATTCTAAGGACGTTCTTACAACAGTTTCTTGGAGAAAGATTTACGAGATTTTTGAGTCCTGTGCTGATGCTTGCGAGCATGTCAGCGAGTGCGTAGGCTCTGTAATTATGAAAAATACCTGATATAAAAAAGGAACAAAGCGTAACTTCGCTTTGTTCCTTTTTTTTTATGCCAAGATACCATATATAAGCACGTTGTAGCTTGGATTTAATGACTTGATTTTAATTTGAGAAATTTCCTTTTTCTCCACCCTTAGCTCAAGAGAATTTATTACGTATTCTTCGAAATTCTTATCGTAGCTAAAGGATAAAAGTCTTTTGGAGCTTTCTGCAACGGGGTTAATTCTTGAGGAGCCGACAGAGGTGTATGCAATAGTTATATCAATTCCGTTTTTGGCAATATAGCTTTGATTACTGCCGTCAACGTATTCAACTGTAATTTCCAATACACTCTCGCCATATTCTCCTAAAATTGGATAACCGTAATTTAGGGAGACCATTCCAATAATCGAAACCTTGTCAAAAGAGCCTCCACCCTCAAATACAAGTGGCAAATCAGCCACTAAGTAAGGGATTTTTGAAATTCCACAAATCTCCTCATTTTCAAGCACAGGACCATATGTAATTTGCTTTTTTCTTGTTTTGGCAAGCCTTGTTTTGATTGGTGCTTTAGCAACGGACAAAAGCTCCTCGTAGCTTGGCTCACTGGTGCATTTAAGCCCCCGACCCTTAATTTCTTGGTGCTTGTGTACCTCGTATTTATCGCAAATAACAGGTGCGTTTTTGATTATATCCTTAGGTGGCTCGGCTTTGGTGCCATTTTCCATTGATTTTATAGCATTGCGAAAGGTATCATAAATCAAATTTGGCTTTCTGTCAAAATCAACTAAGGCTTCCTTTAAAGTGCCATCTATACAGGCAGGACCACCACGATTGTAGTCCTTAATCTCTGCCCAATACCAAAGGCAAGTGCCACAAAGAGCATTGCTTTCATATAGCTCATACATTGACATTAAAAAATCGTGTAGCAGTCTGGGCTTATCATATACGTAGTAGCCACCCCATTCGGTAAACATAAGTGGTTTATCGCACAATTCCTTACTTGCTTGCCTTGCCATATCAAAGGTGTCACTATATGGGTGCATAGTGTAGAAATCAAGACCACACAAATTATAGTATTTTTTAGTGTCCTCGTTTGACATATTGTTAGCACCAGAAACTAAACGAGTCCCGTCGTTTTCACGACAAGTTCTGACAGCATCCTTTAAAAAGCTTTCTTCAAAATCACATTCGTTAAAGGCAAGCCAAAATACAATGCTTGGGTGGTTTCTATCTCTTAAAACCACTCTTTTTAATACCTCAAGACACTCAGCTGTCAATTTAGTATCATTGACGTTTGCTTGCCACATTCCTGGCTCCTCACAGCATAAAAGTCCAAGCTCGTCGGCAATGTCAAGGGTTACCTTGTTATGAGGATAATGGACTAAACGGACAAAATTACACCCTGTGTCCTTAATCATTTTCATATCCTTGTATATTTCCTCATAGGAAACTGTGTGACCGCTATTTTCTCCGTACATTTCGTGCTTGCAAACACCCTTAAGGAAAATGTCCTTGCCGTTTAGGGCAAAATGGTTTTTGTTACAGATAAATTCACGAAAGCCCACCCTTGTGCTATACGTATCAATAGACCTACCATTTTCTAAAAGCTCAACGCTAAGGGTGTATAAATTGGGCTTATCGGGGGACCAGGTTTTTACTCCCTTTATAGCTCTTGCTTGCACTTCTGCTGATACGTAAGAGTCTATAACCTTATCCTCAAATGATAGCGTAACCTTATACGTAAGGGGCAGAGATGAATTAACGTTTACAGTATATTCTGCATCAGTGTAGCAATTTGTAAGGCTTTGAGTAAAGAAAACGTCCTTGATATAGCCCTTTTCCTTGTAAATTAAGGACACGTCCCTTATAATTCCACCATAGTTTTCCCAGCCCTCGCTTGGTCCAAAGCTTGCATTTACGTCCTCAAGCAAGACAAGTAGAGAATTGCCCCTTTCAATAGCTATTTCGGTTATATCAAAGGTGTACTCGCTATATGGTAGCATTTTACCTAAATATGTATCGTTTAAATATACGTCAGCATTATATGTTATTCCGTCAAGCTTCAAAAGAATAGTTGGAGAGATGCTCTCCAAATCAAAATATCTTTGACACTCTGAATGTCCTACACAGGGTGTAGAAAAGGGAACACTTTTCTTAGTCCACTCTCCCTTGCCAATTCTGTAATTCCACGTTCCATTAAGTGATTGTATCATTTGTTTTCCCCTTAAAGCTAATTATTGCTCAAAAAATTGTAGCATAAAAACAACGAAAAGTAAATAACTTAGAAAAAATCCTTGTCAAAGCAGACAAGGATTTTAAATTTAGTCAACTAAGACACGTTTAGTTTTGTGTTGCAATTTGCGTTTTGTAAATGGTATAATTAAAGTGATATAAATGTAAACGTGTTCAAGTGGAGGAGTATTATGGCAAGGACACAAATTCGAGCTACCTCTCAAAAAGCGACTTGAAGCCTTTTGCCATAAGGGCTTATCGCAATTTGAAAAATGCCTGTTTTTTGATGCTTTAAGAGTGCAAAAAGTAGGGAGTCAAGGATGCCAAAACAAGGAGTTATGATTGCATTCTTAACAAACACCATAAAAGAATAAAATTTGTTGCATAAGCTTTTTGATTATGATATAATCAATTTATAAAGCGTATTTTACGATTAGCTTATAACAATTATTGAGGAAGATATGTCAAACATAAAAAAATATTGTATTTTTACGACGTTATATAACGTAGGCTTCACGTTTTGCACAGGAGCAATTATGCAAACGTTTTTGATGCAGGTTGGATTCTCTGCTGAGCAGGTTTACCTTTTAAATTCGCTTATGCAGATTATGCAAGTCGTTATGATGCTCATTTTAACCTTTTTATCAGGAAGAATAAAACATGTAAAAATAGTTTCGAGTATATCCTGCTTGTCGTTAATCATATTAACAGGTATATTTTTAATGGGTGCAATTAACCCAGAGCTCATAAAACAGGGCTACGTAATATCCGTATTTATCGTTGCGGGCGTATCCTATGTAGGTGTAGGCTTGCATACTATTCTTTCGTATTGCTTGCCATATTACACCATTGATATGAAGGATTATGGAAAAATGACTGGCGTTAGTACGGCAATCGCAGGTGGTGTATCCTTTTTGATGTCCCTTGCTTATTCCCTCCTTTTGTCAAAATTCCCGTATATGAAAACAACGGCATCTTTTTTTGTGATTGCAATAGTATGCTTTATCCTAACGAGCATCGTGTGTGCGTCTATGCGAGAAAAAGCTGTGGAAATGAATAAAGAGGACCAAGAAAAAAGCGATGTTATCGCTGTGTTTAAGAATAAGAATACATATATATTATTGATTCCGAATTTTGTACGAGGACTGTCAGTAGGCATATTTAACGTAATTGCTACAATCGCCATTTCTACAAGTATTTTAAACGAAACGACCTCATCCTACATAAGCGTAATTTTACAAATAGCCACCTTCGCAGGCAACATATTTTTTGCGCTTGCATATAAAAAATTTTCGACGAAGAATTTACTCTTGCTTGCAACAATCGGCGTATGCGTGAGCTTTCCGTTTTCCCTTGAGCTTGGAGTTGTTGGCTTCTTTTGTTGTTTTACCATTGCTTCGTTTTTTAGGTTCGTTACCGATACTGCGATTCCTGTCCTTATTACGGAAATTATTCCCAAAGAACAAATCGGTCCATACACCTCTATTCGTATGCTCATTTTTACAGGAGCACAAGCAGTTGCAACCTTAATTATAACACCGCTTAAAAATGCAATCGGTTATACAGGCGTATTGATTTTTGCAACGGTAATGCTATTTATTTGTGGTGTAACATATTACGCTGTTGCAAAGGGTGTAAAGCAGTCAATTGGCGTACAAAATTAATTAAAGGAGCAAAAACAATTGAAACAAACAAGGTTTATAATCCAAATGGACCCTTATGCGGGAGAGATTGCAAATATTCCACAAGATAAGCTCATTGAGTGGCTTTTTTACTGTGTTGATAAGAAGGGCGTAAAGGTAGATGCGATTTTTTGGGAGGGACATTGCTTTATGGAGCAGGAAAGTCCCTGCAACAATACCCAAATATATAAAAAATTTCAAGCTAAGGGCATAAATATTATGGGACGCATTATAGATGAGTGCCATAAGCGTGGAATTAAAGCATATTGCCTTCATCGTTTTTCAGAGGTAGATACGAATTTATCGTCGGGTAGAAATGAGATAAAGCAAAAGCATAGAGATTGGGTCATTAAAACCTGGTGGCAAGAAGGACTATGGAATTTAGCATCGTCGTCTCTTCAGGAATTTAAGCTCAATTACATAACAAAAATTATGACCGAATATGCCTTTGACGGAATTTGTGTAGACTTTTTAAGACATCTTCCTTGTCTTCCTGTTGGTAAGCAATGGGAATACAGAGAATGTGCAACGGAGTTTATGAGTAAGCTAAAGGATAGTATGAATAAGCTGGGACGTCAAGTTGCAGTAGGGGCTAAGCTTCCAGAGAACAAGGAATCCTGTTACGTAGATGGCTTTGATGTTGAAAAGTGGGCTAAAAACAACTTAGTGGACTTTGTGGTTGGAGGCTCAAGAACAATTAACCCTGATATTGATTGGTATAAAAAAATCACAGAGGGCACAAGCACCTTAGTTTATACCTGTTGGGACGTAGGACACGTGGCGGAGGGACACCATAATCAGACAAGGGATTTCTATCGTGGAATGTTTTCTAATTGGACTCACAAGGGGGCTGATGGAGTAGTTATATTTAACTGTGTACCAGCACCTTATGAGGAGCTTTATAAATTACTTCCTCCTGAAGAAATATTGCATTGCTTAGGACCAGATTGTGTTGATTTTTATAATATTTTAAGTGAGGAAAATTTGGGGGATAAAGCCTTAAGATACGTGGCAGACCGAAGAGGTGGTTACCCATTTTTAACAGGCTGTGGAGGAAATAATGTTTTTGCCCCACTTCCTGCACCTATTCCAAACGATGAAACACCACTTGATGTAAAAATTGATGTGTGTGGAGATTTTAAGGACAGACCAGCACAGGTAAGATTTGTTATAACCAATGCAAAATCCTCTTGCGATAAATTTAAAATATTCTTAAATGGGCTTGAAATAAAGGACTTTTCAGAGGATTATTCCTATAAGGACCAGCAGATTTTTTGGCCTAACCCACAACCTGCAGTATATACTGCTAACTGTTTAAACTCAAATCCTGCACCTATTTTAGAAATTAAAGCAAAGGTTGACGGAAGCCTTCTTAAGAACGGAACAAACACAATTTCAATAGCTGTTATTGACAGAATAAATTATTTTCTTGATTCAGACAGCATAAACGTTGAACGAGCAGAAATTATTGTTGGAGCAAAAGGCGAGTAATAACCCCTAAATGCATTTCAAAGATATATAAAACCATAAAACGAAACGAACTAATGATATCGAAATGTTTTAGATTTGGTGGTATAATATCACACAGATAAATAAGAATTTGTAGGAGGTAATAACATGGAAAACAAATGCAGTAAATGCGGTGGAGAATTGGTAGAGGGTAGATTAATGACAGGAGCTCATCTAATTGGTTTTACTCCATTGGCGGATGAAAAAAAGTTTAAACCGCGATATGCAAAAGTATTTTGCGATGCTTGCGTTCAATGCGGAAATGTCGAAAATATCCGCGTAGAAAATGCGGATAGCTTGAAATAACTTTTTGTATGTCGAATTAGACAAATTCCAATTTGTCGAGCTAAGATTTATGGAGGGATAAGATGAATTTTAACGTAAATGAATTAAAATGGACAAGAGCGCCTAAACAGTATACTATCACAGAAGATATGATAGAAATGATTACAGAACCATTTACAGATTTATGGCAGAGAACATATTATCATTTTCGTAATGATAACGCACCTGTCCTACAGATGACCACAGATGAAAAATATTTTTCTTTTGTAGTTAGGACAAAGTTTGATACAAAAGTACGCTATGACCAGAGTGGAATTGTAATGTATCTTGATAGTGAAAACTGGCTTAAGGCAGCAATGGAATATGAAAACGAAGAGATACAACGATTAGGTAGTGTTGTAACTAATAATGGGTATTCTGATTGGTCTTCTGTAGATGTGGATGCTTCCATGAAATCAATATGGTTCCGTCTTAGTCGTAGAGAAAATGATTTTTGTATTGAGAATTCCACAGATGGTATAAATTTTAAACAAATGCGTATTTGTCACATGTTTAATGTAAAGGATACCATTCAGTTCGGAATATATGCATGTAGTGCTGAGGATTCTTCATTTAAAGCATTATTTACAGACATGGAAATGACAGAATGCAAATGGCTTCCACATGATGGACAAGCACCAGACGAAGAGTAACAAATTCCAATTTGTCGAGCAGAAAAGAATACCCAAAGGGCTGACAGAAGAAAACTGTCAGCCCTTATATCTTTGAACGGTTGAAATATTCATAGAAATATGATATAATAAACTCACCGATAAATAAGAATTTATGGAGGACAATAATGGTTGAATTAAGAGAAGTGACTAAAGAAAATCTTGAAGAGATTTTAAATTTGAATGTTTTAGAGCATCAAAAAGCATTTGTGTCATCTACCGCTACCTCGTTAGCTCAAGCGTATGTCTATCGTAAAACAGCGTTTCCTTTCGCAATATATGTTGATAATACAATAGTAGGATTTATTATGCTGGGGTACTATGAAGATAGAAAACAATATACATTATGGAAGCTTTTAATAGATAAAAATCATCAAAACAAAGGATATGGCAAGGAAGCACTGAGACAAGGAATTAAGTATTTAAAAGATAATTTTGAGGTTAATGAAATATATACAGGCGTTGCATTAGGAAATGAGAAAGCAAAGCATTTATATAGTTCTGTTGGATTTGAAGAAACAGGGCTTGTTGAGAACAACATGGAAGAGATGAAATGTGTCCTGTAATGATGTTGAATTCGACAAATTCCAATTTGTCGAGGTGAAATATGATAAAGGAACTAATGCACGATCCAATATTCCTTGCTTGTAAATCTGATTTTGATGGGTGACTGCACAAATAATTCAACACGAAATAGACCATTGTAATGGTGTTTTAATTTGACTTCTCAAAACATAGTAAGCCCTACCGATTGGCAGGGCTTTTAGATAGGAGAGCTTCTATGAAGCCCTCCTTTTTTGTTATAAATATAAATTGAAGTCCTATGCGTTTGAGGGCAATCCCATTTCCTCTGGTTTAAGAGAAATATGTTCTGTATAAAAGCAAAAGACCTGATGAGGAATTTCATCAGGTCTTTTTGTATCTATGCAGTAATATATAAATTGAAAAAAAGGGACAACTCAGCTTTACTTCACTGAGGCTTGACAGATTAGGAGAAATTTTCGGTTTTCTCCCTAAAGGGTCAGCCTCTTTTATAGATACTCCTCTGACAATTCTTCAATTCTTTTAGTTAGTCTTTTATCAATAATTAAGTGCTTATATTTTTCAATATATCTCTTTAAGGCTTCCTTATTTATCGGTCTTGGCTCTTTGCCAAGCTTATTTAAGAGATTGTCGGAGAATATTTTTTGAAGGCTATTTTGTGGAATTTCAATACCTGTCAGCTCGTGTTCGCAGAATGAGGAAAGCGTGTCGGTAGTCGCTAAATAGCGATATACTCGATCGCAAAGCCAAGTTCCAGCATCACCGCGATCAGGGAAGTCCATATCCGTGCCAAAGCAAATTCTGTCATCGTACTTAACCAAAAACTCCTTAAAGTAATCTTTACGTTTGTCAAAGCCAACATACATCTCTCCACCGGGAGTTAAGTCAACCATTAAATTCGGGTAGGTATCAAGCATTTTTGATAGTCTTTCTGGATTTTCAGACAAGAAAAAGAAATGTGCCAGGCAAAGATTAAGATTTGGATGCCTATTTAGGATATTGTATATTTGTGTGTACAGCTCCTCATATTTTGGGTAAGTGCCATCACCGTAAAACCAACCCCTTTTCTTTGTTTCCTCATCTGCCTCAATCCAAAAAATTTCAGGGTCAGCCACGTGCATAAGAAGATATGTGCCGTCCCTTTCTATTCTTTCAAAAACAGGAGCAAAGAACGAGCTGTCAAGAGGATTGCTTACCCTTTTATATAGGTTAGGCTTGCCCTCCAGCATTTTAATACCGTCAAAGCCTATTTCCATAAGCTCCTCATATTGCTCCAAAAGGGTCATACCAGCCATATTTTCCTCGGTTGCAGGGTAAAATGGGTAGGTAAAGCCACCATATGAAAAGGTGTTTTCATTCAACAGCTTGTAAAATGCGCAAATAATATTGTTGCTTACGTCACGAGCAACAGGGAATGGGTCGCCTGATGGAAGGGGAGCAAGAGCAATGTATTTAAGATTACATCTTTTTCTATATGCTTCAAGACCGTGTAAAAATTCTTCCTTGGTTTCCTCGTCAATCCATCTGTGCATATGTATATGACCGTCAAATGCGTCGTTAACCTGTGGGAATTGCTTTTCTAAATATTTTGCCATAACACACCTCATAAAAAATTATCTAACAGATATTTTACAACAAATATACGTCAATGTCAATGTAGCATTAAAAAATAATCGCAAAGCTTAAAAATGGAGCTTAACAGGTTTAATGTGTTATTACAAGACTTAAGTGCTCTTGGAAACTCATTATCAAGCCTCGGTTCCCATCATTTCATTTTTATGGTCGAGATGATAGGAAGCATCGCAACTTCGTTGCTCGTAACACTTCCCAATAAATCACGGCAAAGCCGTGTATATCATCGAAACATAGTTTTGTATATCACCAATGCGAAAGCATTGTATATCATCATTGCGAAAAAAATGCAACCTATGGTTGATGATATGCACCTTATGGTGATGATATGCACGATAAATCGTGATGATATGCCATTGCTTTCGCAATGGATAAAAAAATCGACAAGTCAAAGCTTGTCGATTTTTT
>JAFUNF010000015.1 GCA_017473085.1 Clostridia bacterium | reverse complement strand
TGTCTGTCTGTCTGTCAAGGATTATCTCATTTTTCATTTCTTGTGTCAACCCTTTTTCTCAAATTAAATTGTAAATTTATTTTATCACACCGAGTGCTAAATGTCAACAAAAAAGGACGATTTATCGTCCTTTTTGCGTGTAGCTTATTTCTTTTGCTTCTTTTCGTTCTTTCTCTTGTCGTTAATAACCTTTAGCTCATCAGGGCCTATTGTGGTAAAGCCCTCCTCCTTTGCAAGCTCGACCATTTGAGTAAGAGCAGCTTTCAAGAACACTCTTGGAATTTTTGTAAGCTGAGCGCAAGCCTCTTCTGTAAACTTTACCTCAGGGTCGATACGGTCTGCTGCGTACATTACAGACTTAACGTCGCCATTATTTTTGTCAGGAATCTTTTCTGCAAATGGCTTTCTAAAGGTAGAGCACCAGAAGTTTGTGCTATCTCTGTAACCGTAATCAACAGGCACAGGTGGGAAGTTGTTCTTATTCACACCATTTACAATTGAATTATGATACTTCTCCTTCATCATAATTTTGTCAATCTTTAGAATAAAGTGTGCACCAAATTTACTTGTAATTCCGTTAAAATTCCTATAAGGTGGCTCGTAACCCTCAAGACAGCCTGCCTTGTCCTCAAAGGCATTTTCCAAGCTATCGTCCCAAGTACACTCAAATACCTGATAGCTTTCCTCAACAAGCTTTGGTCTGTCCTCACCCAAGGTGCTATCAACAAGAGTAAAAATGCAATCCTTCATCTTTTCCTCAGTTGTATCTCCAGGGAAGCCAAGACGTACTGCCTCCTTAAAATACTTCTTTTCGTCGGTTATGAAGTTAAGAGTACATTTCTTTGTTCTTAGAATATTTTGAGCAGTATTAGAGCTATTTCTACACTCCAAAATCATAGCGTAATAGTCCTTGCCTGCAATATAGTAAGGAAAGCAAAGAGAGTAAGCACCTAAATTCGTTTGACCACTTTCGCTAAGCGTACCAATCAAAATTGTTGGCATTGGGAAAAACGACGAGGTTTGATAAAAGTTATCAACAATTCTTAGCTCCTTTAATTCGTCCTTCTTTTTCATAATAAATTCCACCCTTCAACATATGCTTTTTTATAATTGTACCACACTTTATCCCTGTTTTGTTATAATTTTTGAAATTTTATAAATTATATCCCAGTTGACACTCTTTCTTTATTATGTTAAAATAAAATCAACAAACAAAATGGGGGTTTTTATGAAGCTTTACATAGACGAAAACGGACAAATTCGTGACACAAGAGTGCCAAAGGATATAATTCTTGACACAAGGGAGCTTTCCCTTTGCTATACTCTTTTAAAGGACGATATTACAAAGGGCAAAAAGGTGTCCTGCACCCCCTTTATTGATAGATGCGACCCCTTTGTTTTAAAAGAAAACAGACACGTGTCCCACAATTTAGGTGCAACTCTTGATTTTTCCTCCCTTGAAAACGGTCTTTTATTAGAGCTTAACTTCCAAAACGAATTGCTTTCACAGTTTGGCATAAATCTACCCCTTAATTTTATGGGCAAGAAAAATAAGGGAGGCTGGGAAAACCAATTCCTTTTTAACTCCCCTTATACCTCCACAAAGGGCGATATAATCTACACCTATCTGACCAAGCCAAACGGAGCTAACCTTGTAATAGCACTTTTATCACAGGCAAGTGGTTGGAAAATGGACTACTCCCCTTATTCCTTTGGACACTATTTTGTCAATTTAAAAATTCTTGCATCCTTTGATAAAATATATAAGGTAACAAAAAAGCCAAACCATCTAAGACTGGCAATTCTTCCCTGTAGCTCCTTTGAAAACTGTCTTTCAACCCTTGCAAAAATCTACGAAAAGCCGTTTTTAAAAGCTAATATAACAGGTGGAGAAATCAACACAAAAATTACTCTTACTAGCTTTGGCGAAATTGACGGCTTGCTTATTGAAAATGAAGACGAGAGCAAAATTGTAAAATACACCCCCGAAATAACAATAGAAAACGAGGGTGTAACCACCATAACACCATTAAAAAACGGACACAGGGGTGGAGATATTTCAATTTATGGCTATGAAAGCCTTGTTTCCCTTTACAAAAAATCAATGGATACAGTTGACCTTGACTTAATAAAGGAAAAAACCGACTCCAACCTATGCGAGCATCAATGCTGGGCAAGTGCTATGCTTCGCTACCTTTTAAAATATAAAAACACTCTAACCACTGAAGAAATTAACACCTACGAGGAAAAGCTACGCACCTTGCTTGATACTATTACTCAAAAAAACGAGGACTTGGCAGTTCCGAGAATTACAATTTGGCACAAGTCACAGGATAAGCTCCCTGCATATAATATGTATAAATCATTTCGTGTGCAGGAGCTTTTCTTTGGCATTACAATTCTTTTAGATGCTTATAAATACTTTGGTGAGGGTAAATACTATACGTACCTAATAGGTGCTATGGATTGTCTGCTTGACCATTATCAAGGACCAAACGGAGAAATTCAAATAGATTGGGGCGACAAAATTGACGATTACACCACAGTTTGCGCACCAATGATACCAATTTTAGACGTTGCTAATTTTATCAAGGACAAGGAGCCAAAAAGAGCCTTTCGCTACTTTACCTCAGCCGAAAAAATGGCAGAGCACCTTTACCAAAGAGGACTTAACTTCCCCACCGAGGGTGCTATTTCCAGCGAGGTAGAAGCAGAAATGGAGGACGGCTCTATTTCCTGTACTGCTCTTTCCCTTTTGTACTTTTGCAAAAATTACAAAAGAAACGAAAGCTATATTAAAAAAGCCAAGGAAATTCTTGATATACACGAAAGCTGGGTAATAAACTCCCCAAGCTGTCACACCCAAGGCTCAAGCCTTCGTTGGTGGGAAACTCAATGGGAGGGCGATAGTGATGGTCCTGCAATTTGTGCAGGCCACGCTTGGAGCATTTGGCGAGGCGAGGCAGACTACCTCTATTATGAGCTAACCAATGATAAAGAATACCTAACCAAAGCAACAAATACCTTTATTACAAACCTTTCTAAAATCGACAAAAACGGACACTCCTACGCTATTTTTAACCCCGACTATATAAATGGTGGTGGCTTTACAAGCAACTGCCAAGAGGTCAATTTCAGAATAGCACAGGGCTTTCCACAAACTAAGGATAGTGGACTTTCAAGATACGTTTGGATTAGAATAAACGACACCTTCCTACAATAACTAAAAAGGATTTAAAATGAAAAAGCTTTTACTTTCAATTTTGCTATTTAGCCTTTTCCCAACTGTAATATCCTGCTCAAGCACCTCATCACAGGACTATACCATAACAGGCACAGTTACCGAGGTAAACGCAAATAGACTAATTATAAAATCAAATGAAATTGACTATCAAATAAATTTTGATAAAGCAAACACAAAAATAACCAAAAACAAAAGTCCTACAAGCCCCGACCAAATAAAGATAGGCTCAACCATAACCGTCACCCACAACGGTCAAATGACCCGTAGCCTTCCCCCACAGGTCTTTGCTCTGTCCATCACGATAGAGCACTGACTATCACTCCTTGCCCAAGGCAAGGAATAACATTTCCTTTTACAATACTATTGCTTTTCCCAAGCCTTTGTGCTACAATATTTGTAGAAAAATTAATTATTCGGAGGGAGCTATGAGCTTTTCAATTGACTTCAATCAAACAATTAGGGAAAACATAAAAAGAAAGGGTAGCCCACTTTTAGTTGCCCATCGTGGCGTTTGTGGTGCTAACATTCCCTGTAATACAATAACTGCCTACAAAATAGCACTTATGCAAGGTGCCGACATTGTGGAAATCGACGTTTCCAAGTCCAAGGACGGAGTTTTCTATGTTTTCCATCCAGGAATGGAGCACGTTTTCTTAAAATCTGCCCACCTCTCTACTCTTACCTCAAGCGAAATCGACCAGCTTCGCCTTTACAACCAAGACTCTGTGATAACAAGCTATCGTGTGCCAAGGCTTAAAGAGGTTTTAGAGCTACTTAAGGGCAAATGCTACATAAACGTTGATAAGTTTTGGATTGACATTGAGGGCATCAGTCGTGAAATTTACGAATGTGGCGTTGAAAAACAGGTTATTGTTAAAACTGCAATAAACGACGAATATATGTCACAGCTCAAGACCTTTGCCTCCGACCTTATGTTTATGCCTCTTGTTTGGGGCAAGGACGAAATTGTGCCTAAGCTTCAAGAAATCGGAGTAAACGTAATCGGTGCCGAGGTGCTTTTCGGCAAGGAAAGTGACGATTGCATAAGCGACGAATACATTAAAAGCATGCACGACCGTAACCTTTTAGTTTGGGTAAACTCAATTATCTATAACGAGGCAGACGTAATCTCTGCCCACCACACCGACGACATTTCCTTCAAGGAAAACGAGGACGCAGGCTGGGGCTGGCTCCTCGACAAGGGCGTTGACATCATCCAAACCGACTGGCTACTTATGCTAAAGCAATACATCGAAAAACGCCAAGGAAAATAAGAAAAACCGACAATGTGTCGGTTTTTCTTATTTTACCACTCCTCTTTCAAGAGAAAGCTTGCAATATTTATTATTTCCACTCCGTTTTCATTACCCTTAGCCAGCTTATCCATGGTTACCACATATTTATGATAGTGGTCTCGAATCTCGAGCAGATTAGCAATTTCTCGGTTGTCATCCTCAGGAATGCTTCTGCACACCTGAACATAGATTTTTTCTTCTAATCTTGTAGCTACAAAATCTATTTCCTTTGCATTATTTTTTCCAACATACACATCATAGCCTCTGCGCTTTAGCTCAAGAAAAACTACATTTTCAAGCATTGAAGCAATCATTTTTGTGTTGAAGCCCATTTTACTGTATTTTATAGATATATCGGACAAATAATACTTTTCTTGCGTTTTAAGAACGCTCTTGCCCTGCATATCATATCTATGGCAGGGATATATAATAAACGCCTCAGTCAACCACTTAAGATAATTATATACACTTTCTACCGAAAGCCTCCTATTTTCCGACTTCAAAAAGCTTACAATTGAATTCGCGGAAAAGGTTTTACCCACGTTTTCAATTATATATTTAACTACCCTGTCAAATAACTCCTTATCTCTAATTTTGTGACGCTTTGATATATCTCTTGTTATTACCGCAGCATATATGCCCTCAACAACCTGATATGCAGATTTTGTATCGAAGCTACTGATGCCTATTACTGGAAATCCACCATATTGCAAATACTCCTCAAATGCATTGTTAACATCGCCGTTTTCCAAGCCCTTAAAGGTTAAATATTCCTTAAAGGACAAGGTATAAACAGGAATTTGCACATATCTGCCTGACAGGTACGTGGATATTTCACTCGACATAAGTTTAGAGTTTGAGCCAGTAATATATATGTCAACGTCACAGCCCTCGAAAATGCTATTTATAGCCTTTTCCCAGCCCTTAACCTCTTGAATTTCATCAAGAAAAAGGTAGCATCTGCCCTTGCCCTCTATTACTGCCTTTAAGTCCTCATACATTTCCTTAGCAGTCATATCCTCGTTTTCTATTTCATTGTACTTTCTTGATATGATACAATCGCCTTTGATTCCTCTTTCCAAAAGCTCCTCTCTCATCATATCAAATATTGTTGACTTTCCACTTCGTCTAACTCCTGCAAGAATTTTAACTATCGGTGTGTCAATAAATTTGCTAATTTCATTTATATAATCAGGTCTTTTTATCATAAAATCTCACCTCTTTAATTAGAATATACCAAAAAACTTCCGTTTAGTCAATAGTTTTTACTTAAAATCCGTAAAAACTTTTGATTTTTAATAACTTTTTAGACATTTAACAAAAAAGGTGCTTTCAAAAGCACCTTTTTTCACTTATAAAGTTAAAAGTCATCTTAAACGTTTACGAAGTAAACTCATAACAATGCGTGTAGGGGTTCCTCAAAAAGACTGTGTCTTTTTGGGGGATTACGTAGCATTTCATAACGTTTGCATAGCAAATTCATAATGTTGCTTCGCAACTCATAGTTGAAAATCAGCCCTGCTGATTTTCCTTATATTCTTTAAGTATTTCCTCTGCCACCCATAGGTTTAGCTCGCCTGTGTAGTGGATTAGGTCCCAACGGTAGATACCACTGTCCCAAATTGCAGGGTTGTAGAGTGGGCATTTTGTTGGGTCGAAGATTTTTACCTTTTCCATTTCAAAGGTAATTTGCTCGAAAACAAAGTTGATATAGGTCATAATTCCTAAGTGAGAGCCTGTTGGGTCCTCCTTTAGAAACACCTGTACGTATGGCATTTTATGTAAAACGATTGGCACCTGATAGCCAATTGCCTCACGAAGCGCTGTGAAAAACGTCTTGTAATCGTTTTTTAGCTTGCCATCAACCAAGCTTTCAATAGGACGTCTTACCTCTTGCTCGCCACCTCGCCAGTGCATACCGACAAAGTCAGGCTCAAGGTCGTTATCCTTAAAATACTTATTAAGTAGCTTCAAAATATGAACAGTAAAGGGGAACAAGGAAATATCAACCTTACCGAGAATGCCAGGAATTAGCTTTCTTTCCATCTCCATATTCCACATATCATAAAGTCCCTGTGAGCCTATTGAAATTTGAACGATATACAAATCGGGCAAATCAGCGCCATTATCAATATCTGCCTGCCAAATTTCCGCAAGCTGATTAGGCACGGAATAGGTATTGTCCTGTGTCTCAGCCAAATTCATACCAAAGCTTGTGTAGCCCTCAAAGGTAAGAGTATCAATATCAAAGCTTTGATTTTTATCTCTGTTAAGACCAAAAACGTTTTTAAGAGGTGTGGAAATGTAGTCCTCTTCCTTCATGGGCATTGCGTGGCCTGTGGCATTGGACTGACCAAAAATCATAAATACCGCTACCTTTTTCATTCCTCAATTTCTTCCTTTACCTTTTTCTTAGCTCTTAAATTAAAGGTTACGTCAATTAGTCTTTCAAGAAGCATAAACAAGTAACCACCAACAAGTGGACAGGTAATTTCAGCTATGCACATAAGCACGCCAAACACCCAACCAAGCGCTCCCTTGAGCCTTTCACTCTCGAAGTAGGAAATGACAATCCAGCCCTCGAAGTAAACTGTTACAACGGACAACACAAAGCAAATAGCAGTTACCCAAACAGGAATATTGTCCCAGCCAAGATTTACAGGAAACATAATAGCCTGCTCTTGAATAAACACAAGACCACACTCAAGCATTATGGAGGTCACAAAGCCGTAAATTGTCATAAAAATCACTTGGCTTTTTGGAAGGGCTCTTTTCTTTGCCATACCATAGAAGATATAGCCAGAAACAAAGATAGGTGCAAGGAGTGGCAAAAGTGCATAAATTCCACCAAACACAAGCGCCAAAATCCAGCCCTGTCTAACTCCTGTTTCCTCTTTTAGAATATCATATTCAAGCTTAATGCCAAGCAAAACACTTGCAAGAGGCATCAGGTATGAAAGCGACCAGTTTTCATATATGGGCGTAAACTCATACAAGGCGCTCATTAGGAATTGACCTACTAAGAAAAGTCCAAGGAGCGTAAGCACCTGATAAACCTTATACATATTTTCCCTAATAAAGTCCCAAAAGCTACGGGGAGCATCCCCCTCTCTTTGATGCTTTTTAGGTAGGTAGTGTCTTTGCTTAGGAGTAGGCTCAACCACAACTCCACACAGCTCATAGGTTAGCTTAATAAAGCCCTCCTCAACGGACTCCACAAGCATTTGCCATTTTCTTTCCGATGGCTTTTTGATTATTCCCTCAAGCCTTGCTTCAAGACTACCCGCAAAGTTATTAACTCTTTCGGCAGGCTCAGTGCCACCTCGTGATTCAAATTCCCTTAGCTCGCTTAGGCATTTGATATACTTTTCCTCATATTCGCCATATTCTCTGTAAGCAAAGGCAGATTTTTTCTCGCCCTCCCTCTCAATAAGCTTTTTTTCCATATATCTGACATAAGCTCGGGACATTTCAGGCACAAGGGTGACAAGCTCGTTTTCCAGCTCAGCCTTTTTCTGTGCTAAATTTGCAAGCCTCATTCTTTCCGCTAAAGAAAGCTCATTACTCATTTTTTATCTCCTAATCATTTAAGATTTAATTTTCTTCCCATCATTTGCTCCTTAAGGGGAAGCTTTTTTCTGCGCCTAACTCCATCAAAGGAAGCTCCGTCGTTTATCTTGGCATAGCCACGATAAACGTCCTCAACATCCTCTTGATAATAAAACCAAAGGTCCTTGTCAATTAGCTTAATCTTGTCAAGCTTTGCCTGTAACCAATTCTCAAGGTCAGTAAGCCTTTGACTAATTACTCTTATATGGTCCTCTTTTTTCACACTTGGATTGTTTATAGCCATTAACTGTGCGCTTAGCTCAAAGTATTCATCTCTTACAGCCTCGTAGCTCTTAAGAATCCTTTCAAGGTCAGACTTGTAAACCCCTAAGCACCTACCAGTTTCCATGTACTTAAGACGAATCCCTGCCATATTGCAAATAGCAAGACGAATTCTGTCCTCAAGACTCTTTTCAGGAGCCTTAACCTCCGTGGAATAATCCTCATCTAAAAGCCCACAGGTGTCCTCATTATCTAAAATCGCATATTTGAACTCTATTTTAGCCATTCTGTTTTTCCTTTCCAATCCTTGCAAAGCAAGCATTTGACTTGCAGTTATGAGTCGACAAGTCGACGTTATGAGTGCTACGCACATTTGATATTAGTCCTTATATAAACTGACTTCAAACGCTTGCGATGTAGGGGTCCTCAAAAAGCCACAGACTTTTTGGGGTCTCGTGTAGGGTTCCCCGAAGTGAAGAATGAGCTTTGGGGGTTCTCGTCACAAGCTCATAACATTTGCCAAAGGCAAATTCATAACTTTTACGAAGTAAATCCATAACGTTGCAACGCAACTCATAACTGAAAATCAGCCTACTGATTTTCTTTTTATAGTGCACTTTCGCCCTTTGTACCGTCGCCTTTATTACCGTCACTACCCTTTTCGCCATCTATACCATTTTCGCCTGCTACTCCAGAAGTAACTGTAATCCTATTTAAAATACTATCATCTGGTTTTTCGGTACATTCAAAGCCAAGTCCGCTTTCTCCGCCGATGCCTGCCTTACCACCGACACCGCCCTTGCCTCCTGCTCCGCCGTTACCAAGATAGGTTTCCCAAAGTCCCTCTATGTGGGTCTTTATTCCCCCACGGCCACCGTCTCCGCCATTACCACCTGTGCCTCCGTTTCCGCCGTTTCCACCATTTCCTGCAACAAGTGTCAATTTTGAATCCTGTGAAAAGCCAACAAACGAAGTGATATAAAGGGCAGTGCCACCCTTTCCACCATTTTCGCCGTCCTCTCCACCAAAGCCACTTCCACCAGGTCTGCCGTCATATCCGTACACAGGGTCCTCTCCCTGAAAATCGTCATTTCCTGCCAAGCCCTTATCTCCACGATAGCCCGCAGTACCATTTCCACCATTTTGACCATTTCCCGCTACAAGAGTAATATCAAGACTGCCGTTTATTGCAAGAGTTTCTGCCTTTATAGCCGAAAAGCCCTCCAAGCCTGTCTCGTTGTAGCTTGAAGCATTGTGCTCTCCTGCATTTACAACTAACACGCCCTCTCCGTCAAGAGCTAATGATTTTGTAGCGCAAATTCCGATTTCGTCGCCTGTTATCTCAAGCCTGTTATCAAGCTTAACTACAACATTTTCTGCATATAGTCCAAAGCCAAGGACAACCTCTCCCTTTGTGGTAAGCTTCAAATCCCCATCTCCAATATCAAGAGTGCCACAGCCACTTAGACTGACATTATCAAGTGTTAAATCAAGATTTCCCTTTTCCAAAATCTCAAGCTTCTCAATATAAAGGTCCTTATCGTCCTCGGGTGCCTCAATTGATAGCCTTGTCACACCCTCGCCTAAGCTAAAGCTTTTTGCCTCAATGGTAGTATTGCCTGATAGCACAAGCACACAGTCGCTTTCTAAAACTAACTCAACACTTGCGTTTAAGCTATTTAATTCAACATACTTAGCGCCCGTTTTCACGTACACATTTTGACGAGTCTCGTAGCCCCCACGAAGCCTTAAGGACTCACAGCCATCGTCGGTATCAATATTAATTTGCTCTGAATATTGGCTCACGTCAAGCAGAATATTCTTTTCGTCCATTCGATTAACAATTTGAGCCTCATTTGTAACAACGAAGTAATCCTTTTTGCTTTCGTCATAGGTCAAGGAAACCACAGAAAGAATAAGCACAACTACCACCACGGCGATAATACCACCAAAGCCTGCATAAAACATCTTTCCAACGTCGCCCGTTCGTAAAACAAATATGTACGCAATTGCACAAATAGCAAGAGGCACTGCACTAATCATAGGAAGTGCTAACTGCAAAAGTACAAAGGGCAACGCAACAATAGTTGTACTCTTTGGCTCGCCATAAAATTCGACTACAAAAATCGATACAATTACAGTTGATGCCAAATTAAGCACAGTTGCAATAATCAAATACGCAAGTGGATTAAAGCCTGCAAAGCTTAGCTTTGCCATAAACTCATCAACAAGAAGCACGCTACCGTCCCTTGCATATGTTAGCCACGCAATACCATTACCCGCAATAAACGTGCCATAAAGCACAAAATGAACAGGAAGCTTTTCGTCTATGCCACTACCTGCAATAGCTATTCCGATAGCTACCAAAAATCCAACGCTGGAGGCAAGCTGTGGGCAAGCCACAAACAAAACAGTTGAAACAATGCTATACCACTGTGCAGCATACTCGTCTCCATCTGAATTCCTTAGCTTATAAATTCTGATTGCCACGTGAACAACAGTAATAGCACCAAGCAGGCTTAAAAGTGGTAGTATCCACCAGGGCATACCCTCGGTCATATACTGACCAAAGAAATAATCAATCAAAAAGCTTTTGCCTGTACTAAAGTATTCAACGTACTGAATAACCTGACCTAACAAATAGCCTTGAATTACAAGACCAAGTGAAACACTTCCAGAAATGTCCTTTTTGGCTCTTATTAACGTAATAAGTCCAATCACAGACAAAAGACCACCACTAAGAGCACCAGATGCCACAAATAAAATAGTCATAGTAATTGCGTATGCCTTGCATCTGTTGGCAGTTTTAAAAATGCCAATTGCAACAAGCACGATTGTGGCAATCTCAAGACAAGTAAGCCCAATATAGACAGGAAGTGTCACAGGTATGCTTATGAAATTGAATGGGTACAACACATCCTTCAAAAAATAAATTATAGAGGATGCTACAAGTGACCCAATTGATGCTACTAAGAACATCACAAGCATAATAGCAGACACTCCCCTTGCAGATAACTGCTTTTTTGGTGCACTTATCCTCTTTGGTTGTTTCCTTTTTTTCCACTTTTTCTTTTGCAAAGGGGGGATTATCTCAGGCTGATTTGGAGCCACAACCCTTTTATTTTTAGGTGTAGAAGGCTTATCCTCACTGATTACGTCCTTAGCTACATCGTCACTTGGTAATTTATCCACAGCTTCTTCCTCCTTAGGCTTTTTCTTATCAGGCGCTTCCTCTGGTATGCCTTCGTCCTCTGGCATATAATCCAAAACCACGCCTCCTCTTTTTTCAGGCTTATCTGTAAGCTTCCTTTTTTCTCTTTGACTAAAGGTAATTCCACTATGCTTTTCGCTAAGCGCCCTTACCCTTTCCTCGATTTTTCTTTGGAGCTTGACCCATTCCTCGTCGGACATCTTACCCCTTTTGGAATCAAACTCATCTCCA
Organism: Clostridia bacterium; assembly: GCA_017473085.1. GTDB lineage: Bacteria > Bacillota > Clostridia > Oscillospirales > CAG-272 > RGIG2000. Next base: position 18,486 of record JAFUNF010000015.1, on the reverse strand, counting down.
ATTTCTATTTCTAACTTAAGGAGCTCATTTGATAGCATTTCGTTGAAGTTATTATCCATTATAGCTCCTTACCCCTGAGATTTAATTTTCTCAAGCCTTTTCTCTAAAATTTTGGCAAGCTCCCTTGCCTCGTTTAGCTTACCACTATGCTTGATAAAGCTATCTCGAACAGATGCATATTTTATCTTTTCCTCACCCATATGTCCTTTAATAAGCATAGCCTCATAGCAGGCAACCATTGACTTTACCAAGCTTTTATTAGCATTCTTCACGCTAAGGCAAAGCCCCTCAATAGTCTCATAAAGTTTGACAAGCTCTTTAGCCACATTTTTATATTCATTTCCATATTTTGACCCATTTGTGCTCATTTCTGCAACTAAAGTATCCTTATCCATGCATCTCACCTGCCTTTAGTATATTTTAGCATATTATATATGCTAAGTCAATTGCCATCGAAATAATATTCAGCTTGACGACCAAAAATCGCAGAAATACGATATACGTCCCGTCCATAAAGAGGCCTGTTGTTCTCCTTAGCAACAATAACATCGTTAAGAGGCAAGCCTACGCCATATCTGTACGAATGACAATGGTGGCTACCCTCAGGAATGGCAGAAGCCATCTGCTCATACACGGATGATACAAGCTTGTCATACTCAGCCAAAAGATTAAGTGCATCCTCCCAATTTTCCTTTGCCTCCTGCACAAATGCAATAGTAAAGTTAGGGACAACCACAAGATACTCAGCTAACCTCTCGTCGTAAAAATCACGCACCATCTTAACAGCATCCTGCGCCTTGTCAAAGTGAGTGTGATAGTAATGCTGAGCAGTTACTGTATATTCGTGGGTTACGTCAATCCACATATTCACAGAGTCAGGCTCATTTTCGTTTTCCTTCGCATAGGGCTTAGGAATTACAAAATAGGGAGGACCACCGTTTTTGCTTGTGTAAAATCTCTTAGCATAAATGCCAAAGCCAGCCTTTTCCAATTCCCTTGCAAGCTCTTGTACCTTTTCGTCTGTGCTAATGGCTACATCGTAGCCAATCTCGTTTTCGTTTTGAATATATTCAATCATTTTTCAATCTCCCCTTCTTAATCAATAGGATAAATAGCCGACAGAGTGTCGCTAATTGACTCTCGAATAACAAATTTCGCCCTGTCGTCATAACCTGTTGGGTCTTTGTTTATAATAATCAAATTGTCGCCCTGATAAGCATCAATAAGCCCTGCCGCAGGGTAAACCTTAAGCGACGTACCACCAACAATTAAAACGTCAGCCTCATAAATTAGCTCCTGTGCCTCATAGAAGGAATGAGTGTCAAGCCCTTCCTTGTACATAACTACGTCAGGCCTTACAAGCCCACCACAGTCCTCACAGTATGGCACACCCTCACATTCCATTATATAATCAAGGCTGTACGTCTTGCCACATCCTATGCAATAATTATTAAGACTGGTACCGTGAAGCTCAATAACATTTTTACTTCCTGCCCTTTGGTGTAAGCCGTCAATGTTTTGAGTAATAACTCCAGTTAGCTTTCCGTCCTTTTCCATTCGTGCAAGCACTCTGTGAGCCTGGTTTGGCTGAGCCCATGTATAAATCATATTTCCCTTGTAATATTCATAGAAGCCCTGTGGGTTAGCTCTCATATAGGAAGCTGTCAATATTTCCTCAGGAGATACCTCGCCTGTATCCTCAGTATATAGCCCACCATTGCCTCTGAAGTCAGGAATACCACTATCGGTTGAAACTCCTGCTCCACCTAAAAACACCACACTCTGTGCGTTTTTTATAATTTCTCTTATTTCCTCTAATTCCATTCTATCCATTTTCGCACCTCCCTGAAAAAAGCAAAAAGCTACTGCACCCTTGCAATAGCTTTTCAATACTTGATAGAATAATTTGCTTTAACACAGCCACTCTCTGCCTGAAGCTTAATCTTGATGTTTTCTCTCAAGCCCAGCTCCTGTACTCTTTCCATAAGAGTCTCAACATACTCCGTCTTAGGCTTGCCACCAAGCTTAATAAAGAAAAGTAGCTTTTCTTCCCTTGTAAAATAAAGTCTTTGACACCATATGCTATTATCTACAAGCAAAACGCCAACGCCCATACAAGGCATACAGACATTTGAATCCTTGCTCTTAGCATTTCTGTCAAAGCCACCCTCTAAAAGCTCCCTTGTTTTCTCGTCAATGGAAATCTTGTAGCAGGGGTGCACGTTGCACCTCATTCCATCGTGGGTGTTGTAAAAGCCATTAGCTTCCGAACGAAGCTCTGTTACACCAACTATTTCCTTTTTATCCTTACCAATTATTTGAAAAAAGCCTTGCTCTGCCTTTTTCTTAATATCACTCTTCACCATCTCGAAAATGTAAGAAGCCCAATTGTCCAAATTATCAACTAAAAGCTGACCGACAATTCTTTTAACCTCTTCCTTTTTCTCACGCTTTATCTGCTCTGCACTTTTTTCAAAGCCACGCAACTCGTCGCTCAATGCCATTCTTTATAGCTTCCTTTCAAGGTTTGAATCTAAAACTTACTTCATAATTGTAGCATAATATTTTTATTATGTCAATACCAAAAAGGATTAGCCACGGGGCTAATCTGACTTAAATTTTCTGAATAAATAAGCCCACCATATTTCGCTTTTTGCGAAGCACAGTGGGCTACATTTTGTCATAAATTATAAATCACTACAAGAAGAACGCAAAACACACTATTCTTATAGCTTAGAGTATCCGTGACTATTTACCAATGCATCAATTTTTTCGCCTCTTTGACACATAGGACATTGATGAGAAGGATAGCTTTCGTAATCCTTTAGGTCCTTAGGGTCGAAGACAGCACGCACGTCATAATCCATATATTTATCAACCGTTGCAAATATTGAGCAAATACCCGAAACCATTCCACCATAATACTTGATAGCCTCAATTGCCGCACCTGCTGTGTAGCCTGTGGAAACGGATGCTGCCAAAACAAGCACGTGCTTGCCTGTGATTGTGTGAACAAGATTATCACGAAAGATAAGCTGACTACCGCTTGTATGCTCAGGAGTAACCACATAAATCGTTTGGTGGGAGTTAATTGACACAAGACCACCTCTTGTAAGCTCGTCAGCAAGACAAGCTCCAACAACCTCCATACCATCAAGGCATAGAATTGTATCAATAACCGTGGTTGTATAATAGTAAGAAGCAAGCTCCTTAGCAACAGCCTGCGCCTCTGAAAGCCTTGTTTTTTGCATAGTAACGTCAATATAGTAGTTAATATGGCTATGGCTGGTTGCAAAATGTCCCTTTGACACTCTCAAGAAAAGATTTTTACTTTTGGTAAGCACCTTACCACTGTTTACAGTTGGCATAATTTTTTACCCCTTTTTCTTTAATAATACCACAATTCGAACACTCTGTCAACAATTTTCTTCTAACAGTCCTTCTTGATTATGCTAATAAGCTCCTTAGCACTCTCAAAAACATAGTCAGGCTTGTCCTGTGAAGCATCAAGAATTTCCCTTGTGGTTTCTCCACTTAAAACAAGCGCAGTAATAGTCCCTGCCTTAATTCCGCTTTTAATGTCAGTGTAAATTCTATCCCCCACAACAAGAGTATTATCTGCCGAGTAGCCTGTATGCTCCATAGCAAGCTGTGGCATAAGTGCCTCAGGCTTTCCAATTACAACTGGACGTCTACCTGAAACATTGCAAAGCATATCGCAAACACTACCACAATCAGGCACACTGCCAAACTCCGTAGGACACACATAATCAGGATTGGTGGCAATATAAGGAATATCGGGTCTTGTAAGCAATAATTTCGACACGTCCTCAAGCTTTTTAAAGGTAAGCTCAGTATCAAAGCCCATTACAATAACGTCAATTTCATCTAAGCAATCACTAATTGCAAAGCCCTGTGACCTAAGCTCCTTTTTTAAGGACTCAGTGCCACAAACGTAAAGGGTCGCACCCAAATGATGCTTTTTCAAATAGTAGGCAGTTGCCTGCGAGGAGGTAATAAAGTCCTCATAACAGGAATCCACCCCAAGATTTGATAGCTTTTTAATGTAATCAGCAACACTCTTGGATGAATTGTTTGTCATAAACATATATTTTCCACCACATGCCCTTATGGTAGCTAATAGCTCATTTGTAAAATCATATAGCCTGTTTCCTAAATACAAGGTCCCGTCCATATCAAAAAGAAACAGTCCATTTCCCTTAATTTCTTTCATTTTTCTCTCCTTATTCAAAGGTCTCACAGCAAATCTCCTCTTTTTTCTCTATTTAGTGCTTTTTGTATAAGAGGCAGGTGCAGTAATCGTAGTATCCTCACTATCGTTTCCACTATATTTCTCGGTGGTAGCTTTACTTTCACTTGACGGGTTGCTTACTACCTTGCTCGTTACCTGCTCTACGTCAGTGCTGGGTGTTGGTGCTCTATAAGTGGGCTGATTTTTGCTTTTTCCCTCATTCCAGCCCTCAATAAAGCCCTCAACAAAGCAATGAAAGCAGTGCACAACAAACATAGAAATCGCAATAGCAACCAGAGCTATAAAAAACGTAAGCGAAAATACCCAGTTAGGCGAAAAGAAAAATCCAAGCATTAAAATTGTGGGCAAGCCAAGGAATATTCCAGCCCAATATAAGCCACCTGCTTCCTTGAAATCATCAAAATCAAAGGAGGCAAGCTCTAAGCAATTGTAAAAAACCATAACGCCATAGGAAAGCACAGCCAACACTACAAAAATGATAGTAATTACAAAAAGAGCCGTGTACGTGTCCCAAACACTGGAATAAAGAGCCTGCCACTCTACAAATTCAATGTCAGTTATCTCGCCCTGTGCGACAAAGTTAAATCTACCCGAATAGCTTTGTCCTTGCTTAACCCCAAGCTCGTAGGTGTAAATTTTTTCTCCCACCGACTCACCATAGCTAAACAACTCAAATTGCACCTTAAAGCTATGGAAATCATAAATTGTATCGTTTCTAAGGGTGGTATCCCAAACAACAAGAGTTTCGTCCTTTACACTATCATACTCAAGGGTAGCATTCTCCGAAATATATTCCGTAGTCATAAAGGATTGGGACTTGTCCTTAGATTGACAACCACACACAAAAAGCAAGTACAAGGCAATGCAAGCAAACAAAATCACCTTAAAAAGTCTTTTCATCCAAATCACCTCTTTAAAATTATATCACACCAAGCTACTCAATTCAACAAAAAAGGACGAGATTTTTAAGCAAATCTCATCCTCTTTTTAGAAAAATCTAATTTGTGAAATAAAGCATCTTAGCCGTTCCCTTTCCATCAAAAACAAAAAGACACCTACCAAAATAACGTACAAAGGTATAATCATTATAAAAACGTTTCTTACAATCTGCACACTAAAGGCTCCAATCTCAACAAAGCTATTATAGTGGTCCTCTGTATAAAATACTCTCACTCTGTTTTGGTTAGTAGTGTAAACCAAGCGAGATGTCCCTCTTTTAGAAAGGGAGTAGCCCTGTGTGGCAATATCGCACTCCTTAAGGGTCGCACCCTTGGGCACGTTTAGCTCCCACGACTCGTAATCGTTCCAGTGAGTGTCACCACCTATAATTTTTCCTGCAACCACTCCACCGTGAGCCTCTGCCGTTTGCCAACCACTCTTGGTAATGTAATTTGGTGGAAGCTCCCTAAATTTTTTCAAATAAAGGGCTACATCCTCAGCCTCTGTATATTCCTTACCCAAGCTTACTCGCTTAGTGGTCACAAAGGGCATAATTATCAAAATCAATAGCACGATCGCAAGGGTGATTAAAATAGTCCTTCTGTGCCTATCATAAAACCAAGCAATTCTGTTCAATATAGCACCCCTAGTCCTTTATATTAAAAAGGCTATGTACCAACCGATTATAAAGCCAACTACAACACTAACGCCAAGCACAATCCAGCCAATTACGGCTCCCTTTTTTCTGTTTTTCAATGAATCTTGCGTTTCATTGTTGTCAAATCTAAAGGCGTTTCCTACGCCTGGATTAAATCCGCACTTGCCTGTAAGATACACGTCGCCCTCGGCGGGTAGCTCGTATATATCGTTGCAATATTCCTTGCTCATCGTATCGAAAATAACGAAAACCCTAAGTGCACCCTCTTCGACCTCAAAGCTTACCTCTTCTCCGTTTTTAAGTGTGCCAAGCTTTCTTACAGGCACGCTTGCAATAGTTAACTCCGAGGAGCTCTCGTCCTCTATGTAAACCTTAGCCTTACCCAAGCACGCAACAAAGCTTTTCGTTCTCTTAATTGTTAATTTTCTCATATCAAATCTCCTACCTATTTTTTTAGCAAAGCACAGCCTTAAAAGCTCCCCTTTATCTAATTTTAACACATTACAGATTGAATGTCAACAAAACGTTACCCTGTCAGGCACGCCTTATCCAAAAAAAGCTGGACCACGTGTCTATTTTTATAGCTCAATTTTTGCAACTCTTACAACGAAATGCTCTCCATATAGCTGAGGAGTAGTAATAATATTTACCCTGTCCCCCTCTTGAGTGAATAATATATCCTCGTTGTTATCTAACCACTTAACCGACTTAATTTTCTTATCAAGAGTAAACACATTATTATGGTTAGAATCCCCCTTGGAAAGCTCAACGTTTGGATTTCCAGAAACTCCTAAATCAAAGGCAAAGAGGTAGTAGCAATTCTCGCCCTTAAGTAAAAAGCTCTTTTCCTTATTTTCAAGCTCAATATTAGCAGGTCGTGGCAAATACAAGGCATCAGAGTAAATCTTAACCCATTGACCGAGAGCATCAAGCATAGCTCTGTCAAGAGGACGAAGCTGACCATTACCCATAGGACCAACGTTAAGAAGATAGTTAGCACCAAATCTTCTGCAAACACAGAAATCCTCAATAATCTCCTTAAGGGACTTAAAGCTAAAGTCGTTTTTAGCATATCCCCAATAGTTACCAAAAATTTGGCACATTTCACTTGCAATATACTTAGGGGAATCCTCTAAGTTAATAGGACTCGGACGACCACGCTCAAAGGTTACAGAGTCAAGCTCTATGTGGCCAAGCTCTCCACGAGCAGAAAGACCTGTGTTGTTTATAATCATAGCGTCAGGCTGATACTTTCTAATAAGGGAATAAAGCTCATCCTCTTCCCAATTTTCCTCCTTCTTGTCCCACATTCCGTCAAACCAAAGACCACCAATTTTGCCATAGTTTTTGCACAAAATCTCTACACTTGCCCTTAGATACTTAAGATATTCTGGAAAATTCTCCTTGTAGCTCCTTTCGTGCCAATCAAGAAGAGTGTGGTAGAAAAACGGAACAATACCCTGCTTGTTACACTCATCTACAAACTCACGAATCAAGTCACGACCCACCGCCGAATGGGGAGCATCGTATTCGTTTAATCCACAGGTATCATAAAGAGAAAAGCCATCGTGGTGTCTTGTTGTTATCGTAATATACTTACAACCAGCACCCTTAGCCGCCGAAACAAGATTTTTCGCCCAATCCTTGTCAGGACAAAACTCATAAAATAGCTTTTCATACTCCTTCGGCGTAATATTAATGTTGTAAGCCCACTCGCCCTTTCCATGCTCACTGTAAAGACCGAAATGCACAAACATTCCAAACCCTAATTTCTCAAATTCCTTAATACGCTTTTCAATTATCATAGCAACCACCCTATTTTATATTATTTTGTTAAATTCATTGTATCATAGTAAGAAACGAAAATCAACCACCTTTATTCAAAGTCCAACGCAATATTTTCACTGCTTCTCCTCTAAACAAGCAGAACGAAACAAAAAGAGTCTAACTGTGGTTAGACTCTTTTTGTGTTATAGACTATCGTAGTTTACCTCTTGGTCCTTGCATTTTACAACACAGGGTCCACCAACGGAGTAAAAAAAGGACCACTCATATGCTGGAAATCCCCAAAACTTAATGCTTTCAAACTCCTTGCGTGTGCCCGGATAGGTAATAGTTACAGCATTACTGTTTCCGGATATAACCTTAGTACCAAAGGCAGTAATGCTCATTGGCACAGTCACAGCTTCAAATGATTTACAATCTGCAAACATATAGTGTGGAAACTCCTTAGTTTCATTTGGCAACACAGCACTCTTCAAGCGAGAGCATTCTTGGAAAATACCCTTGCCGATAACAGATGCCAAACGTTTTACACTATTTGGTATTATTACATTTTCAATTGCTGTCTTCCTAAATGCCCAAGCACCTATTTCCTCTAAGCCTTCATTAAGCTTTAACTTTGTTAATTTTTTGCAGTCTGCAAATGCTTTGTCGCCTATAATTTTAACGCTCGAAGGAATCTCCACCTCTTTTATAGATGTGCCCATAAATGCACCCTCGTCAATCTGCTCAATTCCTTCGTTTAAAATTACCTTCGTTAAATTTTTACATCCTCTAAACGCAAGACAACCTATCCTTTTTACAGTCCCCTTTATCTCAACGCTTGTAATATCAAGATTTTTTTCGAACTCCTTCTCCTTGATATTCCTCTCACAGGACACATCTCCGCTAATCTTTTCCTTTTCCGGAATTGGCAAATCTCCCTCGACACTTAAGCCTAAGTCTAAATTTCCTTCAAGAGCCAAGCAAAATTCCTTGTCAGTTATTATTTTAATATCCTTGCCTCTTTCGTTAAGCTCCTTAGCACGCATTAGCTTCGTTGTTTGTCCGTTATAATTAGGATTAATAATTAACACACTTGTGTCAAGCACAACAGAGCTCTTAACAATTCCACCGACATCCTGTATTTGCTTAGTCAAAAACCTCTCCGTTTTATCGTCAAAGCCAGTCAAAACAAAGGTTTTTCCAAAAAATCCGCCACCCTGTGTCGTGTTTTTCTCTTCTCCACCTTTAACCCTTACATTGATTTTCTTGTTTTTAGCAAATTGATAAGCAACACCACCTGCACTTGCTACAATTGTTATCTCCTTGCAAAGAGCAAAAGCGTCGCTTCTTATCGTTTCTACCGTGTCAGGAATTTCAATTTCCTTCAGTGCAGTACATTTTTTGAAAATCTTGAAATCAAGCTTTTTTACCTTGCTCGGAATATTAACATTCTCAAGCTTAGCACATCCCTCAAAGGCACTCACTTGAATCTCGGTAATCTTGTCATGTAGGACTATCTTCTTCAACACGCTATTATGAAATGCAAAGTTGTCTATTTTGGTAACTAAATCGCTTACGGTGTATTCAGTAGCACTTCTGTCGTAATAATGCATAAGCGTTTTGGTTTTTTTGTTTATAAGAGCACCATTTTCGAAAATATACTCACCATCTTGGTCCTCGAGAATAATCTTCTCAACCGTAGTATCATAGCAACAATATCCATGATGCACCTCTAAGCGTTTTACACTTTTGGGAACAACAAGCTCCCTTAAGCTTTTATAGTTAGTGATGGTCAGGAAGCTAAACTCAGTCACTCCCTCGGGGATTTCGCCAACATTTGTGTCCTCAATCAAGCATTCGGGCAAAAAGCTATAATGCTTGTCCTGTTGCCTAATTACAAGTGGCTTAACCTGCCAATCATAATTAAAGCTAAAGTGATACTCGCTCTTGTTTCTAATCCCACATTGAATATCCTCGTAGTCAATTTCGTAGTTCGTTGTCATATCGCACTCGTAGGCCCATCTTCCGTCTCCTCCGTCGCTTTTAGGGTCAAATTCTATCAACGTGCTACTCTTATCCGTAAAAAAGCCATAGCCACTTTCCGAATAGTAGGTATCCACCTGGTAGTCATCCCAATCTTCATAAAGACCTGCCACCTTTAGCAAAGGAAATCTTGCCACAACCTCCTCAGCATTGTCCACGCTCCATAGCTGTAGCTCTGACGTACCATCTACATTAACCCTTTTCTTGCCTAAATGGTATCCGTTTCCATGCTGGTCCAGCTTAGTTCCTCTAAAGTATTTTTCAGCATTCTCAATATCAGCAAATAATCCCTTTAGCACAAGCTGAGCAAATTGCCCACTTACTCTTATTTTTTCCTTTTCCTCACGCATTTTCTCAAGGTCGCAAATCTCTGTACACCTTGACAAATCAACCTTAAATTCAGATATATTTTTCATCTTGCTCCTTTCATAGATAGCTATTATTTCGTGCTTCTTTTGTTCGTGCTTTTCTTTTCGTGAGCTTCATAAGTCTCCTCAATCAGCTTCCTTATTGCCTTGCTTTTAAATACTTTAATTAAATCCTTTGTCACCCTCTCCAGACTCTGTGCCTCTTTTCCTGTTTTTAGATAAAGGGTGCTTTTGCCCCTGCCGATAGTAAGAGTAATCCTTCCCCTTCTTACATAGTAGGTTGCAGGATTGTTTTTAAGCAAATACCTTTTGTCGCGAGTGCCATCTTGGTTTTCATACTTGTATCGAACATTGTCTAACTCCTCTCCATTATGTGGAGAATAATTATAGCTACGCTCGGTGTAAATATGATTTTCAACCTTTATTTCGCTATAATCAACCACATCCAGATAATATGGCTCCTTTGTTCCTAAAATCACGCAATATAAAGGAAAAAGGTACGCCTCATAATCGCTCATATTCAGATAAGAAACATCCTTGAAAAACAATCTATTCACCTCAGAAGAGCTTTTATATAAATGCTTGTTTAGCGCCTTGAAAAACCCATCTAATTCCCAAGAGATTCTTCTGGTTAATTCCTCAGAAGGAGTAAGCCTGTCCGAATCAAAGCTCTTGTATGCGTTGTGACGTAGATCCTTTTCCTCATTAGCAAGCTTAAGCTCATTTTCAAAATCCTCATCACCTTCTAAGCCAAGCTCCCCTCTTACGTCCTTTTTCCTTTTTAACCAATTGTACTTGTTCTCAGCCTTTAAAAATTCGTTGTACAATCTTACAAGCTCTGTATATTTATTGTTAAGCCTAAGAGCTTCGTCGTTTATCGCACCCTCAACAACAGGCTCGCATATCAGACTAATTTCGGGCAGGGGCATTTTTAACTCATCCTGTAATGATTTAATCCTTTTTTCTTCTTTAATCCTTTGCTCTTCTCTTTCTCGTTCCTCTCTAATTCGCTGTGCTTCCTTATCCCTTTTTCTTTTGATTAAGTATCTAATGAGAAAAGCACTCGGACAAGCAATCGCCGACACACCCAAAACCACGACAGGACCAATCCACCAGTATTCCTCCCCAATTTTTTGGGTGCTCACCCAGAGAGAGCCGATAAACAGAGCTATAATAGCTACAACGCATATAACTCCTAATAAAAAACGTAATATAAACGACCAACCACCATTTTCCCGTATAAAATAGACCACGTGCCAGATACCTGCTATAACAACACCAGCAAGTAACATTAAAACAACTATCCAAATCATTTATCGTTTCCCTTTAAAATCTTCAAAAATCCTTGATTAAATGCTCCTGGGAATTGGAATTGCTTTTTTAGGCCTGCGTCAAACGTAACAGTTATAAAGCCGTTCTCAATACTATCAACAGTTCCTTTTCCAAATGCCTTGTGAGTCACCTGTACGCCTGGTTTTACACCCGATATATCCACACTTGGTGTCACTTTTTTCACTTCTACTGCTGTCCTTGGAGGAGTGTACGTATTAGGTCTGACATATACAGGCTTTGCCACAGGTATGACAATCGGTTTTCGCTCGACGGGCTTTGCCACAGCTTGCTTTGCAACTGGCTCCTCTTTTTCCACATCCTCTATGTGTGTATAATATGGTTTGCTTGGCATATCATCAGCCTTTGGTGCTTCTGCAATCATAGATGATAGTAGCTGACCTGACATAGCATCATAATCATCTCTTGTAATGACAGTACTGTAAAGACCGATTTTTTGTCCCTTGTGCCTGTTAATACCTGTATATGAAAGACTTGACTCCTCATATCTCCAGAATTTATACACAGCATCATTCATTACACTCTCGTTAAATACATTAAGAGAGCACAACAATTCAAAGTCCTTAACGTCCAAGCCAGTAACCTTTTTAAAGAGCCTTGGCTCAAGCTGAGTTATAACATCCTTTAGGCATTCCTCTCGGAAATCCGTCAAGTACATAAATACAGGAACACGTGTCGCAAATTTGATAAGCTTTTCCTGTATCATCTTTCTCTTGGACTTGTATTCCTTTTCGTCATCGGTCAGCTCCTTCTTTTCTTTTGGTGTAAGCTCCTTTGTGCCTTCCTTTTTAGCCTTCTTAACCGATTCTGACTTATTTATAATCGTTTGTATATCATCGTTCAAGCTACGGAAGCCCTCTATGCGCATCAATGCGTTCATAGCCTCCTCGTTGGCAAGCAAGCGAGTCAATGTATCGTTATCAACGTTGACAAGTAACGCAGACTCCCAACGTCTTGCAAGTAAGGTAGATGTTGTACCTGCCATTGCAAGGTCTAATATTTCTCCTGCATTTACCTGACGCATAGCACTTCCGTCATAAGCAAGAACAGGTAAAAAGCTGATAAATTCGCCCACCTTATGCTCAGGATTTTTGCCCTCAACACTTAAACGACAGCTATAATCCGAAATTTGCTTTAGTGCTCTGTTTAATGCAAAGTCAAACACGTAGCATTCTCTTTTTACTATTTCCTTTTGTCCGTTTTCTGTCATTATCTCCCAAGGAGATTGAACACGGAATGCGGCTTGAAAATATGTTTCTGGACTCGACAAATTTCTTAACATAAATATGCCTGTCCATGGTTTAACTGTAACACCTGTTGTCAGCTTACCACAAGATAAAGTAATAGTTTTAGTTGCAAGAGGGTCCCCCATAGATTTCTGAACAGGCTCAAGAGCCGCCGCACCTATTCCTGCACCTGTACCTGCACATACGTTTATCTTATAATCATGATAAAATGCGTTTTGCTTTTGCATAAGTAGATTATACATAGCATAACAAGATGCCACATTAGGCATAAACCATAACGTATGCGAAAGCACGTTCAAAAGTCTTGTGTCAGAATATGGCATTGGTGGTTTTTCTGCACCTAACTTTAGTTCATCCTGTGTTGTCTCCATAAAAGACCCACGAATTAAATCAAGCCATTTCTGCACGTAGTCTTCATATTTGAAGTGTGCATCCTTGTCCTTACCCTCTGCTGAAAAGAACACGTTTAAATCGAATTCGTCAAATTCACCTTGCTTAGCAATTCTTTGAATACTGTCAGGGATTTTATATGTAAGCATAACCATTCTCGGCAATGCTTCATAAGGATTTTTCCCATTTTTGTCATCCCACTCCAATTTTGCTCTTTGCTCGTCAGAATATGTCCAGTTATATATTTGCTCTTCAATAAATTCGCCTGAATTTAATGCTCTGAACGGCGTACCTGACAAATAAAGATAATAGGACGTTGTAATAGGCAACCACGTTTCATCATATGCATTACCTCGGTCGTATTTGCTTAAATCCTCTTCATAGGAATCCTCGTCCTGTTCGAAAAGCTTTTTAGCATTGTCCTTCCAAGCACCAAAATGATATTCGTCAAAGATGACCAAATCCCAGTTAGTCGTATGTACCCATTCATTATGAGCCTTGATTCCACCAGTCTCCTTGTTCACACCCAAAAAGTCTTGGAACGAGCCAAAGCATACAATAGGTCTTGACTTGTCTGCCCTCTCGTACTGTATATCCATATTAGGCTCGCCTATATGCTGTGGACGAGAAATAAATTGCCAACCTTCAAAATTAATATGAGTTGCAAGGTCTTCCTTCCACGCAGTTTGTACTGCAGGCTTAAAGGTTAAAATCAAAATACGCTTTAAGCCCATTTTTCTTGCAAGCTCATAGGAAGCAAAGGTTTTTCCAAAACGCATTTTTGCGTTCCACAGGAATTTCGGCGTGCGAGATGAACCATCCTCATAAACGGACTTAAAATATTTCATCGTCATATTAACCGCTTTTTCTTGCTCTGGACGCATACCAAAGGTGTTTGTGCGATTTTCAACATTATCTATGCGGTTCTTTACTGCTACAATAGCACTTTTTACATCGTTAACAGTACAACGAAACCATTCGCCACCTACATTTTTAATGCCTTTTCTTTCAAGCATTCTATGTACGTCGTGGTCGGTAAAGCTTGTCCCATCGGGATACATTGCCGACTCTCTTAAAACAATCCTATACGGCACCCTGCCATCAGGACGCTTCGTGGGATATTGCTGTGCCACTCTTTTATCTATATCAACGCTTGTAAATCCCACCTTCAAGCACCCTTGATATTGCTCATCAGAATAAGCATATATCATAGGATGAGACTCAGGACGTTGAGGAAAAAATTTTTGTGTCATATTCTTATACCTTTTCAATATGTATTATTTTAAAGTGCTATGGAGGTTTCTAACTTTTTACTCCATAGGTTTAATCATAGATTCAATAAAGTCAATTTCTTCTTGCGTTAAATTGTATTTTGCATATAGCTTTTCGTCGGTCCATTCCTCGTCAAGAGAAAGATTAGGTACAAATTTGAAAGTATCTCTACTTATATGCTGTGATATACACACTTGAGATAATAAAAATCTAACAAATTGTGTTTTGATTAGTGTCACCAGTTCGTTTGCTTTCTCTTCACTATCAAACGCATCAACTACTATATAAGTTGATGTAGTAACTGTGTTAGGACCTAAAACTTCCACTCTGGATATAATTCTTCTTTTTCCGTCCTTGTCAGGTTGTCCGCCATGGTCATATGATGCAGCAGATATAATCACCTTATACTTATCAATCAAGCTGTGTCCTGCTCGTATATCACTTTTTTTGCAGTATCCTATTCCTCCACTATGTCTAACTTTAACTTCTCCTTTTTCCAGTAGCTCCACATTTGTATTCAATCCAAATAGCGATACTGGAGAAACGATTTTGTCCATAGTTTCGGCTTTGTGGCTCATTACCTTTTTTACTATACTTACAGCGAGATTATTTCTTATAAAAACGTCATGTTGATCTAACCTCCTACTATCAGTAATCACGCGTCCATTAAAGCGATTTTCCACAATGCATTCATCGGTTTTTTTATCCCGCTTCCACAAAAAATAGCAGATACCTCCCGCAATATCCACACCCGGAAAGCATTCTTTAGAATCAAAAACATCGACTAATTTTTCTATTCGTTTGTCAGTCAACATTTCTTTTCTAAATCCATCAAGTCCTCTTCCACCCGAATACCACCTTGCTGGCACTATCATCGTTAAATATCGTGGGTTTAATTTTTTAGCCTGTTGGATAAATTTATCATATATTGGAATCGCAGTCCCACTACCTTTTCCACCACCACCTGCACTCAACTGATACGGTGGATTTCCTATAATAACATCGAATTTCATATTTAAAATTTCCTCCGGACGTGTTGTATGTATAAATTCATATGCGTGAGTTTCAAGGTCTTCCCCACGCTTGATAGCTCCATATTCTTTTTCGGATGCTCCGCAAAATGCACATTTGCCATCCTTAAAGCGGTGTGGTGTGTTCTTAAAACGGACATTTCCTTGAACGTTGTCAAATTTCGAAATCGAATAAATACTATTGGGATATTTTGAGCAATATAGACTACGACGTGACAAAAGGCTTGTTAACTCCGTAATTGCAATTCCGTAAATTTGATTATGCATTATGTGGTCTATGGTGTCCTGCAATGCTTTTTGAAACGCTTTATCATCCTCGGTAAGCTCTATACCATTTTGCTCTTTTTCTTTTATTTCCTCATTTTTCTCTTCATAACCTGGTAGCTGTGCTTTTAAGAGTCTTTTAGCAATTTCTCTCAAAAACACCCCCGACTTACAAGCAGGGTCTAAAAATTTAGTATTAGGGTCGCAAAAAAGCTCCTGTGGTAGCATATCAAGCATTTGATTAGCTATTTCTGGTGGTGTAAACACCTCATCGTTTGAGAGATTTGCTATACAGGATAATACATCTGGATTGTAATAATTATTGTATAAATTACTCATGTTCTGAAAGCCTCCTATAATCTGTCAACGGATATTCCTTGAATGGTTTTGGAATAAAGGATTGAGTTTCCTCGTCATAATCCCACTCGGTCATAAAAATATCTATCTGCTCCTTATGTCCGTCCAAAAGCTCGTTTAAGTAATAATCACGCCTTTTAACATTGTTTCCACTTACAAGTGACCACTCGGCAAATGCGATTGGCTTGTCCGTATCGTTTCCCTTTTCATCCACCTGCATTAAGCTCAAGGCGTTTCCGCATAATATGTTTTTAGAAAGGATATATTGCACAGCCTTTCTACACTCGTCATTAGCTTCTTTCTTACAAGTTTTGGTGTATTCCTTGTTCCATATATTGTAAAGACGCTCTCTGCACTCCATAACATTGTCAATAAGAATATCTACTCCGTACAAGCTGGTTATAGCAACAACGGAATATTTTTCATAATCATAAGGACTTTTTTTATACTTTTGATTAACCACCGCTAACTTTCTTGATAAAATTTCGGCAAGAAAATTTCCATTACCACAAGCAGGCTCTAAAAAGCGACTGTCTATTCTTTCGGTTTCAGATTTTACCAAATCGCACATAGCCTTGACTTCACGCTCGTTAGTATATACCTCGCCATGATCCGTCACTCGCTTTTTGGATTTAATTTGAGATTCTCCCATTTTAACCTCCGTCTTTGAGCATCAATTATCACAATTGATGCTCAAAGACAACACTTGTTGTACCAAAATCGTGACATCTGGGGCTTTTAACATTGTTTTTTGTTTTATTTAATTGAAATTCATATTTCCATATGTTATAATATCGATAAGAAAAGTGCATCAATTGTGATAATTGATGCACTTTTACCTATTTTAGTAGCTGTCCCACCTTGTTCATCATTTCTCTTTTATGTGCTAACATACTATGAGCGTATCTGTTTAGTGTTACTGTTGCGTTTTTGTGCCCTAATATTTCTGACAATGTTTTTATATCCATTCCACACTCGATTGCTCTTGTCGCAAAGGTATGTCTCAACGAATGAAATCCCTTGTGTTGAATTTTTGCTTTTTTCAGAAGCAATTCAAAGCTTCTTTGATACGACCTTATGTAAATTGGATTCCCTTTATCATTTATAACATACTTACTATCGGTAGCATTTTTCATATTACGAAGCAATTGTAACAATTGAGTAGGACAAGGTATTAACCTTCTTGAGCTTTTCGTCTTTGGAGTTTCTGTTTTTCGCACACGGAATCCGTTTTCTGTTCCGTCATAGCATGTTTTGTTTATAGTAATTAAGCCATTACTAAAATCAATATCGCCCCATTCAAGTGCTAACAATTCGCCAATACGCAATCCTGTATATAAGCAAATAATAATTCCTTTAAATTTTTCTTTTTTATTATTTAGTGCGAGCTTCTCTATTTCATGCTGTTCTTCTGCCGAAAAGCAAGTTATTTCCTTTTCCGTTCCTTTAGGTCTTCTTACGCTATCCCCCACAAACTTTTTTGAACAACCTGTTTTATTCGCAATTTTTAACGACGCTTGAATAAGCGTAATTATTGAATTGACATAATTAACGGATAGTCCCCTGCCGTTTTTGGTATTTCCCTTCATTAACAAATAGTTAATGTGATTTTGTAAATGATATGATGTTATACAATTCAAATCACATTTTCCTAACTGTGGTATAATGTGAATCCTCGCAATATCCAAGTACCTTTCAAATGTTCTTCTTTTAACTGTTGGCTTAACATAAAGTTGTAGCCATTCATTTAACCATTGTTCGTATTTCATTAGCTATACTCCCCCTGAATAATTTTTAATTGTTTATCAAAATTTTAGCCCTTGCAAAGTACTCTTTGCAAGGGCTAATTATATTCTCATAATCAGTTAAGCCTATTTTGCTCATTATTTTGTTACATCGACAGAATTAGAGGCTATACCTCGAAACGCAATTTGACACTTGACAAATAGAGCAATTGGCTATACAATAAATATATACAGAGCTTCTTCTGTATATATTTTTATTGTAGTGGTTCTATCACTTGGCTATGTATTTGAGGCAATTCTGGATTTGATTCAAGTTATAGCCTTGTGATTGCAACCATTCAATCATTTAATTTCTTTAAGTGCCACAACCTCACTCTTTTTTAATTAGCAATATATGCATTAAATAAGATGAGCATGCGTGGGACTTATTTTTTAACAAAGCATTTCTGCTTTTCATAAATTATATGTTTCATTCCAAATATAAGCAAAAACAAAGGGAGCTGATGTGGATCGGGTTAGAACCCCCCACACAGCTCCCTTTTGCGTTATAAAAGTAAAAAACAGGAACTATTCGTCCCTGCTAATTACGATGCCAAACACACCATTGACAAAAATAAAGTGTGTTCGACTAATTAAGATATTGGCTCCCACTGCTGGGCTCGAACCAGCGACAACCTGATTAACAGTCAGGTGCTCTGCCAACTGAGCTAAGTAGGAATATTGTGGTAATCGCATTAAGCGATACCGTATAAAAACAGGAAAAACAGACACGTAGTCGGCTT
>JAFUNF010000014.1 GCA_017473085.1 Clostridia bacterium | reverse complement strand
TTTGCAATATTTTTTTCGACAGATTTATCACCTGTCTTTTTGTCATACCTATCTTTACAAAAAAAGTACACCTATCATCGTTTTAACTCAATGATAGGTGCTTTTTCTATTTTCGCTCGTTTCTTAACTTAATGGTATTGACCAATCGGTGTCCTTTTTGTTTTGGCTTTGGAACGGAGTGTTCGAACCATTTTTATTTTCGCTCGGCGAAAATAAATGTGGTGCGCAAGCAAGCCGAAAGGTGTCTGGGAGCTTGCTCACAAGCACCTCGGCGCAGATCATTTTTCGCAAGAAAAATGTAGCCATCCATCCCAGATGATAGATTGAGTGCTTTTGTATAGAATTGCTTGAAAACATTTTTTTGTTATGATATAATTAAATTAGAAAATGTATTTAGGCAGGGTGAAATTATGAAAGATAAATTTTTTAAAAACCTATATCAATCTATTTTTTTTTGCTATAATTTTGATTTTGGATATTGCACTGTTAACAGGATATATCGCAAGCTTGAGTTACGAAAACAATAATGGTTGGATTTTATTGTTAATTACAGTTGCCTTAACTGTTTTGTTTTTTATAATTAGTTTTTATTGGATTTGTCAAACAGTTGAAATAAATGATTTTGGAGTTACAATAAAGCTTTTTAAAAAAGTTATCAAAAATATCAGTTGGGAAAATGTTGAAAAAATAGAATACGAAAGTGTAATGAGAAACTCTGCATACATTATTGTATTAAAAGACGAAAACAAAATTAACATAGATGCAAGAAAAGGAATTAGACAGATAATAAAAAAATATTCGGACAATTATGATTTTGTTTTTGAAGATAAAAAGTAATTCGGCTCAATTTACAACCAACAAAAAAGGACACCTCGGTGTCCTTTTTGTTTTGGCTAGCGTTTTTCTGTGCAAAGGGCGATAAGGTCGTCGAGGCTTGCAGTTGCAAGACATTCGACTGTGTCGGATGCGCCGTAGTAGATTTTGACCTCGCCGTTTGGCTCAAGAATCATTCCACTAGGGAAGATGACCTGTTGGCGAAAGCCAACCTCAGTTTCGTAATGAGCTTGTGGTGCTATCAAGGGTAGCTTGCTCATTCCGATTACCTTTGTGGGATTCTCAAGGTCGAGCAACATAATGCCTGCTGAGTATCTCTTTTTCCAAGATTCTTCCCAACCATTTTTTCCACGACTCTCGTCCTTATCTACTGCGTGGAAGGTGGTAAGCCAGCCCTTGTCGGTTTTGATGGGTGGAGCAGCAGGACCGATTTTATCGTTTGCGTATGGTACGTCCTCTACGGCAAGCACAAGCTCAGTTTCTCCCCAAAATACCAAGTCGGGTGAAGTGGAGAGCCAAAGGTCGAATCTGTCCTTGCCACCTCTTGAATATACTGTAAAGGGTCTTTCAAGGCGAACATATTTCCCATTTATCCTTTCAGGAAATAACACCATATTTCGATTGTCGGGAGCAGATGCACTTAGTATTTTGATGCTCTCGAAATTTTCGTCAACCTCGGCAATACAACCACGCACCCCGTGGCGTGTATCCATCGCCATACAAAGATATGGCTTATTATCTATAATAGTAATTCTTGGGTCGTAAAGTCTTTTGATTTCTTCAGTGGGGAGCAATTCCTTACTATCGAAAATAGCTTTATTACGCACGCTCCAGTGAATACCATCGTCACTTGTAGCAACGCCTATTGAAGTGTAAAAACGAGCATTCGGAAAGGTTTCTTCGTTTGCACCATAGTCGTTTCTAAAGACCATAATGTACTGACCATTATATTTGGCAACTCCTGCATTAAAAATCAATGATGCATCGTATGGTATATCTTCCTTAGTCAAAATTGGCTTTTCGATTCTTTTGATACAAGACGCACTATAAAGCTCAGGAGATAAAATTTTCATATGCTTTTCCTCCAAAAATCAAACCGATTAGTATGTTCACATACTAACATATTTAACCTAAAAAGTCAATGCTTTCCATAGCTTTTGTAAAAGATAATAATAAGTCATATCTGACCTTGCAAGTGTCCTTTTTGTTGGTATTACAGTGTTATTTCTGTTTTGCCTAAGTCACATTCTGCCTTGAGTGTTGCATTTTTTGTACCCTTGTGCTTTTTAAGGACTACCAGACATTTACCTGCACATACACGATGTGTTGTGTCAATATATTTCTCGGTTGTGGTTAATTCTCCACTAGCTACACCTAAAATATCAGCCCCTGTGGCTGTATATGTAACTGTGTTGCTTGATTGTGTACAGGTTGCACCGTCCTTGTCGGTTATTCTTACATCAACATAGATAATTTCGTCCTGTGGCTTGCTTGCTCCCTTAGCAATATAGCTCTTTTCCTTTCTCAAAGTGATTTTTTCTGCCTTGCCCTCGGTTTCAAGCATATGTGTGCCAATTACCTTACCATCCTTTATTGCCACTGCTTTGATTTTGCCTGCATAATACTTGGTTTTAAACTCGTAAACACCATTTTCAGTTTTTGGCATTCTGCCAACCTCAATATCGTTTACATAGAGCACTACCTCGTCACAATCTGCAAATACATAAGCCTCAACATCAGCACCCTCGTAGCCATCAAAGCACCAGGCTGGCTCACATTCATAAAAGCCCCAGCCACTAATAAAGTATGGTGTGGTAAATAGCTTGGGATGACGTACAGCTATATATGGGTCCTTTCTTAGCTCTCATGCAATTTCACGATAGTAGGATTGAGGTCTTCTTTCGCCTAAAATATCAATATCGCCACAATATGCAATATGATACGGGTAGGAAAGAGAGAAGTCGCCTCTTTTTTCGTTATATTCAACGTGGCCTATGCCTGTTTCTCCAAAATAATCCCATGCCGTCCAAACATAATCTCCTACAATTCGGTCGTTTTTAAGTAGCTGTTTGATTGTGGTGTAGGCACAAAGTGGGAAGGTTTCTGTGTTAATAATAAGCCTGTTAGGGAATCTTTGTAAATCTCTTTCAAGACGATATTCCAAATAGTTATAGCCTACAATATCGGTTGTGTCAGCGGTAATGGCAGTTTTTTTAGCAAAATAGTCCATTTTGTCACCACCAAAGGTGTTTTCTGCTAACTCAATTGCGTACTCCTCCCGATTATCCCAAAGGCTACAAAGTGCGTGAGTGATTGGTCTTGTGGTATCAAGTGAGCGAATTTTGTTTGCTATATTGGTTGCTATGTAGTAGCCACCACCTCTGCCTGTTTTTTGTGGGATTTCGTTTCCTGTTGACCACATAATTATTGATGGGTGACATCTGTTTCTGCGTACGATAAGGTCGGTCCAAGTTTCCCAATTATCAGCAAAATATGAGTGGGAGTCATCTTGCTTTTTGCCCTCTGTCCAATAGTCAAATAGCTCATCAATAACAAGCATACCAAGACGATCACAGGCATCGTATAGATGTTGGGATTGTGGATTGTGGGAAAGGCGTATGGAGTTAAAGCCCGCCTCCTTTAGTCTTGCAATACGTCTGAATTCGGTTTCCTTGTAAACGGCTACACCAAGTGCACCTTGGTCGTGGTGAATACAGCCTCCACGAAGCTTGATGCTTTTTCCGTTTAGCATAAAGCCACGCTTGCTATCAATATTTATAATTCTTACACCAAAAACGCTTTCGTCTGTGTCGCATTTACCATTTACCTTAAGCATTGCTTTGATTTTGTACATATTTGGGTTATCTAAATCCCAAAGCTTAACGTCCTCAATTTGAAATTTGGCAAAAAGAGTATTTTCGCCTCTATCTAACACTACAGCCTTTGAAAACGTAGTACAGGGTGTGGCTTTTGTGCCCTCGTAAACCTCAAAATCCACCACTCCCTCTCCCTTTTTCTCGGAGAAAAGTGTTACCTCGGCACTCATATATGCCACGCTACCAAAAATATTTTCTGTGCGTACAAAGGTGCCAAATGGATGAATATACGATTCCTCACACTCACAAAGGAAAACATCTCTGTATAAGCCAGAGCCTGCATACCAGCGTGCATTTGGTTGTGCTTGATTGTTCACCCTTATTAAAATTTCGTTTTCCTTGTAGTATCTCAAATAGTCGGTTATATCTACGAAAAAGCTATTGTAGCCATATGTATTTGTATAGGCTTGGTTTGAGTTGATAAATACGTCCGTTACACCAAACGAGCCATCACTCATAAAAAAATATTTTTTGTTTCTTTTTGCCTTAAAGGTCTTTGAATATTTACCAACTCCACCTTGGAAAAAGCCACCAGAGGGATTGCTCGGTGCATCTGCCTTTCTTTCTTGAATTATTGAGAAGTCAAAGGGTAAGTCAATTTTGTTTCCGTTTATAGCACCAAAGTCTTGACTCCAGTCCTTGCCATCGTTTAAGCAAAACTCCCAACCCTTATTAAAATTTATTTTCTTCATTCCTTGCTCCTTTTTGTTTTGTGAGTTGCTTTAATTATACCATATTGCATCTGCTTATGCAATATCAATTAATAAAGCAAGGCTGAAAAAGAAAGTGCCTGTTCAATAAAGTTGAACAGGCACCTTTAGGTTAGTGCTTTTCAAGTGAAGTGTAAGGAAAGAGTTATGCGTATGCCTTTCTTAGCTCGTCGCCTACTGGCGCATTAATGGAAACGATGTTGCATAATTGAAAAAACTCTTTTCTCTGACATACCAAGCTCGTTGGCTATTTCCTTATGGGTGGGCTCTTGCATCTATTTTACGAGCACAAGCTCGTTAACAATATCGCAAATTTTTGTAATTTTGTCAAGGTCTAACTCCATAAAGGGTAGGGGACTTACAGGCTTTTTTGTAAGGGTGGCTAACCAAGTAAGTGCAACGGCGTATCTTCCGTAGGTGTGGGACATATGGAAGCCATCACAACAAAGGGACTCGCCACCATTTGCATAATCAAAGGCAGGTAGGCGTTCACGCAAGGCTTGAATAACATCGCCTGATAAAATAGGAGCTAAGCCTGTTGAAAGGCAAGCATGTCTTGAGGCTTTGCAAATTGCTTCATACATTTTTTGCTGATTACAATCGTAAAGTGGAAAATGTCCGTGTGATGAGTCAATCTCGTACGCCCAGGTGCAATGAAAATATAGCTCAGCACTTGGTTGGTGCTTACGGACATAGGAAATTAGGTCGTTCAGGTAAGGCTGATAGGTTTCGTATTGTCCAGAAAAGTGACTTACCTGTTGTAGCGTAACAATGTCATACTGTTCACTTTTTATAATTTCATCAATTGTAACAAGATTTTCTGCCCAAGGACCCCCATTGATGCTAAGCAAGTAATTTGGATTATTTTCCTTTATGTTGTTCCAATGGGTCTTGAGGCTACAACCACCTATTGCCAGATTAACTGTTTCTAAATTTATGCTTCTTTGCTCAGCAAGACTATGCAAATACGCATGGGCATCTGCTGAAAAGCTATTACCAATAGACAAAATTTTCATACTGTAATCCTTGTTGTTTTTTTCTTTAGTTTACCACGTTTTCTTATGCTTTGCAAGGAAAAGCTAAAAAATAAACAACCTGTTGCGTATTGCTATTTAAAATTTGTTATGATATAATAATTAAAAAATGTAAGAGGTGCGTTAAATGGAAAAGTATGCTTGGAAGGGAAAAATAGTTGAGGGTGCCCTTAAGGAATATATAAAAAGGCACGATGCTTTATGGGACGAAATGAAGACTGTGCTAAAGGAGGCTGGCATTGTCAACTATACCATATGGAATGTAGGAAATGAGCTTTTTGGCTACTACGAGTGCGAAAAGGGAATTGAATACGCAACCAAGGTGCAAAGAGAAAGTCCTGTTGTAGATAGATGGAATGAGTATATGAAGGATATTCTCATAATGGAAATGGACCCTAAAACAGGCGCACAGCCCCAGCTAACAAAGGTGTTTTCCTTTAGATAAATAAAAAGACCTAATTTGAAATTAGGTCTTTTTGTTTAATCCTTGCCGTAAACAGTTCTATATTTTTTTAAGGCAAAGTGATAATAATTTCGCATGAAAATTCCTAAGCGCTTGGGAGAAAGAATAAGTGCGTTTTCTCCAAAGCGTTCAAAGTAGTATAAAAGTTGATTGGCAGAGCAGTTAAAGGTGTAGATATTATCCTCGATTGATACAGGGGTGGGTCTGTATAGATAAATCCTTTTGAAAAGCTCCTTGCCCTTCTCTGTTAATTGCACCTTTATTGGAGTATCATCTGAGGGATACATTGGATGCTGAGCACCACATTCAACCTGCCTTTTAAATAGATTTTTGTTTTCCTCTGGGATTTGCGACCTGTCAGGCAACAAATAAACATTTTTTATTGAAGCCAAACGAAGAGTGTGGTTGTTTTTTCTACTGTAACATAGCACGTAATTAAAAAGCTCATCCTTTGATGAGGAAACAGAGTATAATGACATATTTTCGTAGCTTTTATCGTTGGACTTTAGTGTAATGCAAACCTGTACTCCCTTTTGTATCGCCTTGCACAAGATTTCATAGTTGTCCTTGAATATGATTTTCTCTCGCTCGTTTTTTGGTTTTTGAGAATAGGCAAGTAGCAATCGACGATAAAAGGAGGAAAGAGCTTCATTTTTAAGAGCCACGTTTTCGATATAGGCTATTGCCCTTTCGGAGCTTTTTGTAGGCTTAAAGGAAAGTGTTGCAGAGCTTTTATCAGTAGCTGTATGACTTGTACGTCTTGCGATAACCTTTAAAACCTCATCTAATGCCTTTTTCTTGTACGCTTCAGGTACATAGAAAAGGGCATTTTTTATCTCATCGTGTAAGCCTTCCTCACTTGCAGAAAACTCCTCGTAATAATTTACGATTAATCCATTTATAAATAGGTTCATATTAGGGGAGCCATCTGCCTTTGTTATTTTAAAATCCTCACAGTCCTTTTTAAGTAAATCTAAGGTTGACTTTTTTAGACTTATTTTTATCTTTTCTTCCATAAAATCACCTCTCTTGGTATATATTGTACACTAAAAGGGGTCATAATGTCAATACAAAATCCTGTAAAATACTGTATTTTTTAGAATTTTTAGGGGTCAAAAAATTTTTTAATATTGATAATTTAATTTGGCAAGCTTTTGAAATATAATGGAGTTAATGAATTGTGAAGCGAGGTAAGAAAAATGAAGCAAGCTGTATTTTACACAGAATCAAAAATCGGCAAGGGCTATGACATAATACATATCTATTACAAGGTCTATTCCAAGAAAATGTTCTATACACTCTATTTAAACTACAAGGATTGGAATGTAGATTTAAATTTAGATTGTTATGACAAAGCACCTCCAAAGTACTTGACTCGACCAGAGTTTGACGAAATGCTTTCCAATTATGAATTAGATGAATCCTTTGATTTAACAGGCTACGACCCTGATAACTATGAGCGTTTTTACAGAGATAGTCCTAACTCTTTGGATGATGTGGATGTAATAATAATTCATACGAAGAGAAAGGAATATACCATATCATACGGCGTGGATGTGTGCCATACTGACGGGTGCGACATAATAGGAAATTCAATCGATTCAACCTACATCGGCGACAAGGTATTTAATATTATCAAAGCTGGTTTAAAGTCAAAGGGCTATAAGGAGGTGGAGACATTCGGTGATGAAATATGACAGAGGTGAATTTTTAAATAGTAAGGTGACAGTAAACAAAAAAAGGAGAGTGATAATATGACTTACACAGTACAAAAAAAGATTTTTAATAAAGATAGCGTTATAGAAAGAATGGAAATCCATTTTTTAAACGGTGACTTTATTACAATTAGAAAGAACGAAATTTGCAATATTTCAATCACATTTTACGACATGCTTTTAAGGCATAAAAATGAGCTTTTTCCAATTGCACGTGATGGATTTGTTAAGCTTAAAATTCAAGAGGGAAAGGCGAAAAACGAGGAACGCTCTTTATATAATCCTGATGAATATGTTGCTAATAGAAAGGGATACATAGAAGAAAGATGTGTTTACAATGACCCAATTAAATTTATTAAGCTATATAACCAAAACAATTGGTCGGATATTATCTATGGTGACATAAAGGCGTGTATGGAGGGAGATAATCTTTTCTTAAGATTCAAGCCACACGAGGGACTCGGCTCTTGGGAAAGCAACGAGCATTTTGTTAATTTGGCACATCCATCAAAGAATCAAATCTTTAAAATGAGACTGGATTTTGAAAATTGTGACGGTATAGATGTTTATAATTCTGAAATTATTGATATGAAGCTGAGCTTTAGCCAAAAGCTTGTGTGGAATAGCTCAGGCTATACTCGTGAGGTAAAGGGTGGATATATTAAAATAAAATTTGAAAATGATTTTAAAAACAGATTTTTTAGCATTTGGAATAATGGCAAGCCAGTTAAAATAAAGCATCTTGAAAGAAGAATTTGTGGCAAGGACTGTGAGTCGATTGATATTTGTAATTTATACATTGATTATTATGGTTGCTACGAATTAAGTGGAGAGCATATAGCTGTTAATAGCATATATCGTCCGTATGAAGACGATGACCTTGATGATTATGACGACTTCGACGCCCACTACGATAGTGAAGAGGACGAGGATTATGACGAAGAGTATTACGATGATTATCTTTTTGAAAGTGGCTATGCAAAAAAGCAGAAGGACGGCTCGATTTTGATTGTTTTCGGTAAGCCAAAGGCTAATTAAGGAGATTTATATGAAAAGCAAGACACTATTATTTATTTTTATTCTTTGGGTAGCCTTGGTATTGACATCTTGTGTGCAAGAGCTACCAGCTGAGCCTGAAATTTATGAGATTGGTGGGGATAGCTTTGAGGTTTTAAGCTATGATTTTATTACTTACAATAACATAGGAGTAAATGGTAACCCAAGCTCGAAATCCTATGGATTTTACATAGAGGCAGAGTGCGAGTGCTCGCTAATTGAATATACGGCAACCTTGGAATTTTATTCCTTAGAAAACACTCGTATATTTAAGGATACAGAAACCTCGTCTTATCCAAAAAGTGCAGGGGAGTGTATAAAAATCCAACTAAATATTAGCGATGATGTTTACGAAAGCACCTATAAGGTAAAGGTAACCTTTACAGGAAAAACAAATGAAGCGAATAAGGGCTCAAGTGCGAAAACAGAAGAATTAGAGTACTTCTCAGTTTCCTTTATGGACGGAAGCCACTTGTATGCTCACACAAGGGCTAAAAAGGAAAATACGGTAGATACAAGCAAATTTCCAGCACCAGAAAAGGACGATTATATCTTTTGTGGGTGGTATCTTGATTCTACCTTGACAAAGGAAGCTGTATTTCCTTTAAAAATTAATGCACATACAAAGCTTTACGCAAGCTGGCTCAGAATAAAGGAGACAACTAAATGTAAGGATTCAAGTATTAAATGTTGGGATGGCTACTCGTCATACGCAGGCTATGGAGTGACACCCTCAGACTTTGATTTTGAAAGGTTAGCTAAGGAGGGTTACAATTTTCACGTTAAAATATCATATGATGTCTATTACGTGAAGGATTATGATGTGCCACTTGATATTGGCTATGCAGGTGCACCTAAATATGAGGCTTACCTGACAAGCACCAATGGTAAAAGCTATGGCAAAAAGGATTTAACAACTACTACGTCATCAAGGACTGTGACCATGGAGTACAACATAAAGCTTTCTGAAATAATAAATGAAAAGTGGACTTTAGAGTTTTCAACGGACAACATTCAAAACATTATACGCTTTAAAAATATAGTTATTGAATTTAGTTGCGTGAAATAACAAATACGGCAAGATTTTTGAGTGTATCTTGAAAATCTTGCCGTATTATGCTATAATAGCTTAAACTATAATATGGAGGACTGGAAATGAATACCTTTGAAACAAAAACAAATCCAAAATTTGCAATTAAAATTTATGGTTTAACTATGCTTATAACATACTTAGCTTTAGCTTTGCTTGGTTTACTTCTTTTGTCGGTAAACATCAAATTTTTTATTTTAGCAGAGGCTCTTATTCTTGTTTGTATGGGAATAAGTGCATTGATTTCCATAAAAAACAATTCAAAATTTACGTTCGTGTTTGAGGGAAATGTTCTTCATATA
Organism: Clostridia bacterium; assembly: GCA_017473085.1. GTDB lineage: Bacteria > Bacillota > Clostridia > Oscillospirales > CAG-272 > RGIG2000. The sequence goes on along the minus strand of JAFUNF010000014.1, from coordinate 7,475 downwards.
AATGGAGTTAAGCCTGCACAAGAGTGGGTAGTTTACGATATTCCAGCAAGTGATTTTATAATTACTCAATCAAAGGGCGAGAGGGAATGTGACTGCTGTACTGTTAAAATTAAGGACACAGCCTTTAAATTCTATGGCGTAGAGAGCTATGCACAGTTGAAGAATTACATAGAAAGCAATTTTTGATTACTTGAGTTTGTTAAGGAAGAAATACAAAAATTAAGAGGCAAAAATGAATTTTCCAAGGAAAATATTTTCAGGTTATCATGGTAACTGTCACTGTCAAGGAATTGCACTTGACCAAAAAAATGGCTACATATACTATTCCTTTACAACTAAGCTAATCAAGGCTGACCTTAATGGTAATATCATAGGAAGCGTAGATGGGTTGATAGGACATTTAGGCTGTATTGACTTTTGCGAGCAGGATGGCAGGGTGTATGGCTCCTTAGAATATAAAAACGACATTATTGGCAGAGAAATTTTAAAGACGCTACATTTGACAAGCAAAGAAATTGAAAACGGATTTTATTGCGTGATTTTTGACGTTGACAAAATAAATCGTTTGAATATGGATGCAGAGCGTGATGGCATTATGAGGGCAGTTTATCTTTCGGAGGTAACCGAGGATTATGAGGCTAATTCTCCTCAAGGAGTGCCACACAAATATGGTTGTAGTGGCATTGATGGACTTGGCTGGGGTCCTATGTGGGGAAGTGAAAAAGGAAAGGAATATCTTCGTGTGTGCTACGGTGTATATGGGGATAGAGCCAGAGAGGACAACGACTACCAAATTATATTGACCTATGATGCAAAAAATTGGTGGGACACTATTGCCAAGCCCTTAAATCAAGGCAAGATGCATCACTTAGGAGAAAATAGCATTTCAAAATGCTTTGTTAAAACAGGAAGCACAAATTGGGGTGTGCAAAATTTGGAATACGATAGCTACAAAAAGCGTTGGATGCTTGCAGTATATCGTGGAGGTAAGCCACAATTTCCTAATTACGATATGTTCTTTATATCGGCAAATGAAAAGCCAAAACAATCAATTCATTCTGCCTATAATGAGGAAATTTTGGAGCTACCCGTAGAAAAGGGAATATACTTCCCTTATGGCTCAACAGGTATGTATGCCTTTGGTAACGGCTACTACTATTTTTCTAAGCAGGGACAAGACAAGGACTTAGGACAATACACAAATGTAGCACTTTATAAGGCTTGCGACAACGAGGAATTTAAAATAGTTGAATAATAAAAAAGAGAGAACAAATCGGTTTTGTCACCGAAATGTTCTCTTTTTTGATATAAATTACTTTTTATTGAGGGAATCTCTGATTTCGTGGAGTAGGGCACTTTGCTCCTTAAAGAATGCAAGCTGTGCTTCCTCCTTTTCCTTTTGGAGTCTTTCAAGCTCCTTCTTGCGTTCCTCTTCAGCTTTCTTTTCTGCCTCTAACTTCTTTTGAGCCTCTTCTTCCTTTTTCTTCTTTTCTTCCTCTTCCTTGCGTTTTTGCTCGACTAACTCAGGATTAAGCTCCTCGTAAATTCGTTTACCTTCCTCCTCAAGATGTCCCTTGAGCCTGTTGTAAAGTCTTACAATAATAAACACAGTTAAGGCTATAATCAAAAAGTCGATTACTGTTTGAAGAAAAATTCCAAAGGTAAAGGCAACCTCTGCTTCAAGCACAACGCCGTCCTCGATTACTGCTTCCTTAATTACATATTTCCAATCCTCAAGGCTAAGACCACCTATCAAAATACTAATGAGAGGATTTATAAAGCTATCAACCAGCTGAGATACAATTTTATTAAAGGCAGCACCTACAACGAGAGCAACTGCTAAATCGACAACATTTCCACGAGACACAAATTTTTTAAAATCGTCCCAAAACTTCTTTTTTTGCATACTATTCTCCTTTAATTTTCTACACGTCCTCGGACTTTTTTTGCTTTTTTGTCATAAAAATGCTAACATAAGCTATGCAAACAATAGTTAATACAACAGCAATTAAAGAGGTTACCTGTGGTGCGTGCACGCTAATACCAAAGAGCATATTTCCATTATTCTCAATATAGGAAACAAGTGGGCTTATAGCAGTAGTTGCTAAAAAGCCAATAACTCCAGAGATAGCCTGTGAAACTGCCAGCGCATCACGTCTGCGATTTCCCTGTGCATAGTCAAAGCAAAGATTGATAAGGGCACTGTTGATGCCTGCCATAGCGATTGCTGTAAGTATGTAGTAAATTGTGTAAACAACAAAGCCATTCTCAGGGGTACAGAATACATTAACCAAAAAGCCAAGCCCTGCTATTGAAAAGCAAATTTTTATCATATTCGCAAAGGAATATTTGTCGGCATAGCTACCCCACACGTAAGAGAATAAGGACCTTACAATAGCATATACACCACTTAGAATTGAAATAAACCACATAGGGAAGGCAAGACCATCAGCTGAGCGCTGATATGCACCATAAAATGGAGTTGTAACACAAGAGGCAAGATACCAAAGGGAAAAGACAATTGTAACCTTAATTACGTTTTTGTCCTTAAGCACAGAGAAAATGCTTTTAAAGGACCTTTTTTCCTCCGTAGCAGTTGGCTCCTTTTCAACTGTGAAAATCATTAAAAGAGTATGAAAAACAGTTAATACAACCATTCCAATTGCAATTACAATAAAGGCAGATTTTAAGTCACCCTTAGTCTCATAGTAGTCAATAACTGAGCCCATACCGAAGGTAAAGAGTGTGCCAGTGATTAAGGAAACTATCTCCTTAGTCGCAGTAAAGCGACCACGCTTGCTATCATCAACAAGTGACATAAGCCAGCCTATTTTTGCTGGGTGGGCTATGTTGTATATAATGTAGGCTAATAGAATCAAACAAATAAATGTGCCTTGCTTAAAGCTATTGTCGCCCTCAATTAGTGGAACAACATACAAAAGAGTAAACAAAAGCTGATTGATAACACTAAATACAACTACTGTTTTCTTAGTCCTACCTCTGAATACTACCATTGCAAAAAGCTGAAATACACAACCAAGAGAAATAAACGAGGAAATAATTCCCGTTGTGGCAGTATCGAAATGTAAATAATTAGTAAGTGTTGCTAAGAAGGTGCCAGCAACAAGTATAGATACAAAATATTCAACCGTAGCCTCGATTATATAAAGCACTCGGCTACGAGTCAGTTGTTTTTCATTCATATTCATCACCCGACAAGTATATTAGCACAAGGCTTGCTAAGTTTCAAGCCTAAAAGTAAAAAAATCGGCAATTTGCCGATTTTTTATTTCATTAAATCAATCAATTGTGGAATACAGCTCTCAAACATAGTGCCGTAAGGGTGGGAGTCCTTATAGGGAAGAGTTGCCTTAATAGTTGCAACTGTAAAGTCAACGGCAACCTTCAAAGCCTTTTTAATGTGGTAGCCATTTGTCAGTGAGCCAGCAAAAACGCTTGCAAAGGTGTCACCTGTACCATGGAAGGACGCATCTATATTAGTTTGCTTGTAGAAGTAGTAATCTCCACCTTCGCTATTGTAAAAATATGCACCCTGTGTCGTGTTTTCAAAGGAAATGCCTGTTAAAACTGCCATTTTAGGACCAAGTGCGCAAAGCTTTTTGAGCATATCCTTAATGTAAGCCTCATCGTAATCCTCAGTATATGGTAGGTCAAGCAAAAGGGAAGCCTCGGTAATGTTAGGCACAATTATGTCAGCAACAGCGCAGAGCCTTTTCATTTGTGAGGGAAAGTCCTTGTCAAAGCCAGCATAAAGCTTGCCCTTGTCTGCCATAGCAGGGTCCACGAAGACAAGTGTGCTTTCCTTTTTGAAGGCTTTAATAAAATCAATTGTGTAATTGATTTGCTTTTCATTCCCTAAATAGCCTGTGTATATAGTGTCAAAATTAATATCATAGCTTTTCCAATGGTCCTTGATTTTTGGAATGTCATCACTTAAATCGGTAAAGGTGTAATTGGTAAAGCCACCTGTGTGGGTGGAAAGTATTGAGGTTGGCAAAATTGCACATTCTATTCCCATAGCAGAAATAAGAGGCAACGCAACCGTAATTGAGCATTTTCCAAAGCAGGAAATGTCTTGAATTGTAACTATTCTTTTCATAAAATCACCTCGATATGTAAGATTATACAAGTCTGGAATTGCTTTGTCAATATACAACTTAAAAAAATCGAAAAAAATGTCCTTTTATATATAATAATCTTGACACGCACAAAAAATACTGTTATAATGTTGTATATTACTTTAGCTGACTAAAATTTTTATATAAATCGAGGTACAAATTATGAAAAAAACATTGTTTGAGGGTGTTGCAACTGCCCTTATCACACCAATGAATTCTGACGGAAGCGTTGACTATGCTTCCTTAGATAAGCTTGTTGATTGGCAAATTAAGGAGGGAGTTAGTGCACTTGTTGCTTGTGGTACAACAGGCGAGGCATCAACCCTTACTGACGAGGAGCATAGACAGGTTATTTCTCACGTAGTAAAAAAGGCTAACAAGCGTGTGCCAGTTATTGCAGGTACAGGTAGTAACGACCTTGACTACGCACTTTCTCTAACTAAGTATGCTTGTGAGGCTGGAGCAGATGCAGTTTTGACTGTAACTCCTTATTACAATAAGGCAACTCAAGCTGGTCTTATTCAAATGTTTACTAAGCTTGCTGATGCAAGCACAGTGCCTGTTATTCTTTATAACGTTCCTTCAAGAACAGGCGTAAATATTGAGCCCTCTACCTATAAGGCACTTGCAGACCATAAGAACATTATTGCTATTAAAGAGGCTAATGGTAACATTAGTAAGATAGTTGAAACTATGTCTTACGTTACAGGTAAGCTTGATATGTATAGTGGAAACGATGACCAAATTGTTCCTATTATGTCACTGGGTGGCAAGGGAGTTATCTCTGTTGTTTCTAACATTTTACCAAGAAAAACCTCAGAGCTTTGCGCTAAGTTTTTAGCAGGTGACATTGAGGGTGCAGCTAAGCTTCAATTTGACCTTCACGCAGTAATTGATAGCCTATTCTCAGAGGTTAACCCAATTCCTGTAAAGGCTGCTATGGCAAAGATGGGCTATGGCACAAATACTCTTCGCCTACCACTTACACCAATGAGCGAGGCTAAGTATGAGGTTATGCTTAAGCTTATGAGAGAGCAGGGACTTGACGTATGATTAAGGTCCTTGTACACGGCTCAAACGGAAAAATGGGTGGCCATGTAATTGCTCAGCTTGAAAAGACAGAGGATATGACTCTTCTTTGTGGTGTTGACCACGTGTCAACAGGCAAGGAAAATTATCCTTACTTTGATAGCTTTGACAAGGTTACAGAAACACCTGACGTTATAATTGACTTTTCCTTCCACACCCTTGTTAAGAGTGTTTTGGAATATGCAATGAAGGTTGAAAGACCTGTTGTAATTGCTACAACTGCCCTTGATGATGCAGACAAATCCTTAGTTGCTAAGGCTACTAAGAAAATTCCTGTATTTTTGGCAGCAAATATGTCCTTTGGTATTGCATTGCTTTGTGATTTTGCTAAAAAGGCTGCTCAGGCTTTCCCTGATGCTGATATTGAAATTGTAGAGGCACATCACAACAGAAAGGTTGATGCACCAAGTGGCACAGCAATTATGCTTGCTAACTCTATTAAAGAGGTAAGACCAGAGGCAGAGTATGTTTATGGTCGAGGTGGCGAGGCTAAAAGAACTAAAAATGAAATTGGCATTCACGCATTGAGAATGGCAAATATTGTAGGCGAGCACGAGGTTTACATTACAACCGACTCACAACAGCTTGTATTAAGACACAATGCCTATGACCGTTCCCTTTTTGCAGATGGTGCGATAAAGGCGTCTCGTTTCTTAGCAAGTCAGCCTAAGGGACTTTATTCAATGCACGATATGTTTAAGAATTAATTAGATTTTCAGAGAAAGGAAAGAATTATGTATTGCGAGGAAGTAAGCTTGCTCCACGACAATTTAAGCATAAGAGGTAACAATCTTTGCTTTGCAGGCTACGACACTGTTGAGCTTGCTAAGACCTACGGCACACCCTTAATGCTTCTTGACGAGCAAAGAATCAGAAATACTATGCGTACCTACAAAGGCGCGATGGAAAAATACTTCGGTAACGGTGCAATGCCTCTTTACGCAAGTAAGGCACTTTCCTTCGTTGGCATTTATCAAATTGCTAAAGAGGAGGGAATTTGCACTGATATAGTTTCAATAGGAGAGCTATATACAGCTAAAAAGGCAGGCTTCCCCCTTGAAAAAGCATTTTTCCACGGAAATTGCAAGACTGATTTTGATATTGAGTACGCAATTGACAATGGTATTGGCTACTTTATAGTAGATACCTACGACGAGCTTTATGCCATTGATAGAATAGCTAAGGAAAAGGGAAGGGTGCAAAAAATTCTATTAAGAATCACACCAGGCATTGACCCTCATACTCACGTTGCTATTTCCACAGGTAAGGTTGATAGTAAGTTTGGCACAGCTATTGAAACAGGACAAGCACTTGAAATTACAAAAGAGGCTATTTCTCAAAAAAATATTTCTCTTGAGGGCTTTCATTGTCATATTGGCTCACAAATTTTTGAAATTGAGCCCTTTTGCGATGCGGCAGATATTATGCTTAGGTTTATTGATAACGTAAGGGCAGAGCTTGGCTACACACCTACACTTTTGAATTTAGGTGGTGGCTTTGGTGTTCGCTATGTTGATAGCGACCCTGTTATTAGCTACGAGGAAAACATTAAGCGAATAGCAGAGCATATAAATAGCTATTGTGAGGAAAATCAACTTCACAAGCCTGTTATTTTAATGGAGCCAGGAAGAAGCATCGTTGCTGATAGTGGTATGACAATTTACACAGTTGGCTCTGTTAAGGAAATACCTGGCTACAAAAACTACGTAGCAATTGATGGCGGTATGTCGGACAATCCAAGATATGCACTTTATGGCTCCTCATATACAGTTTTGTGTGCTAACAAAATGAGAGAGGAAGCAAGCTATAATTGTACAATTGCAGGTAGGCTTTGCGAAAGTGGAGATTTAATTCAAGAAAACGTTTCTATTCCACCTGTAAAGAGAGGGGACAATATTGCAGTGCTTGTAACAGGTGCTTACAACTATTCAATGTCCTCTAATTACAACAGAATAAATCGTCCCTTAGTTTTAATGCTCGGCGATAAGATAAGAGTTGCCATTAATAGAGAAAAATTCGAGGACGTGTCTAAATTAGACGAATTTTTAGATTAAAAAAAGAAGAGCTTAGCTCCAATACCATTAAGTTAAGAAAATCGACCTACTTTGAAAGAGGTAGGTCTTTTTTTTATTAAAAAAAATCAAAAAATATCAAAAAAGACTTGACAAATGAGATAAAATGTGCGGTCGCCCCTATCAACGAAAAAATGAGTTGATAGGGGCGACCCTTGTAAATAGAGATAAATTC
>JAFUNF010000013.1 GCA_017473085.1 Clostridia bacterium | reverse complement strand
TAGTTCTCTTTCAAAACTTTTTTCGTTCATTGTTCAATTTTCAAGGATCTTTTTTTGCACCGCTCGCACAGTGCTTTGCTATTATATCACTTCACTTCCCTTTTGTCAAGTACTTTTTTTACTTTTTTTGAAATTTTTTTAAGTACACACAAAATATGTGGAGTGGAATTACATTTTATCACCTTAATTTTTCTTTGTCAAGATATTTTTCTTCATTATTTTTATTTAATGTGTATTTTTTTTATTTTCTTCTAAAAACTATTATATGAAAGGAAATATTTATGGCTACTGTATTTGTAAGAACTATCATTATTTATTTTTTATTTATCACAACTATTAGGCTAATGGGCAAAAGACAGGTTGGTGAGCTTCAATTATCTGAGCTGATTATAACCTTTATGCTATCTGAATTAGCAGTAAATCCTATTCAGGACATTTCTATTCCACTTACCTATTCAGTTGTGCCTTTGCTGTTATTATTAACTATCGAAGTAATTTTATCCTTTTGGGTTACAAAATCTAAGGTTGCAAAAAAGCTTTTCTTTGGTAATCCCAGCATTATTATTAAAGATGGACTCTTAGACCAAAAGGAGTTATCCAGATTGCGTATAGGAATTAACGAGCTTCTGGGGGAATTGAGATTAAAGGGGTTTGCTGACATATCAGATATTGAATATGCCATAATCGAACAAAACGGAAAGCTGTCTGTCTTTCCTAAGATAGAAAAACAACCTGCAACTCTTGGGGATTTAGACATAAAAAAGGAAGAGTGTGGCGTTTCCCTTCCTATAATTTTAGATGGTAGTGTAGATTTAAGCAATCTAAAAAACCTAAACAAAACCGAAAAATGGCTCAAGTCTTACCTATCTAAGCACAAATTACAAATGGAGGATATTTTTCTGTTAAGCTGTGACAAAAGTGGTAAGATTAGCATTATTATGAAGGAGAGTGAATAATGAAGGCATTTATTATTTCCTTAGTAATTTTAGTTTTGCTATGCGTATTTGTTATTTGGAGCAGTGTATTTGTTGTAAACACCTTAGACGATTTAAAAGCAAATGTAGAAAAACTTGAAATAAACAATAGCGACTCCTTTAGTGAAATAAAGGAAGAATGGGAGAAAAGCAAGTATTTCATTGCGATTACTACTCCTCATTCCAAGATTGACGATATGGACAAGGCTATATGCGTGCTTGAGTCGAAAATAGAAAACGATGAGCTTGAGGGGTTTTACGAATACAAGGCACAGCTACTTGTGTGCATAGAAGAAATACAAAGCCATGAAAAAGTTAGCTGGGATAGTATATCTTGATAAAAACACCTGACAAGCTTTGTCAGGTGTTTTTATCATTCGCTTACCCTCAAATATTTAGAAACAAGTTCCCTTATTATATCACTTTTGTCTTGATGAACTGCTATTGTTTCTAAATGTTTTTTCGACATAGAAAGAACTATTATTTCTCCACTTGTACCATAAATACTTAATTTTGAGGTTAGTGCAATAGTAGGAATAAATGAATGTTCAAATAGCTTAATTTCTGTAATCTCATATCTCTGAATATTTTCCCACTTTATTTCTATTTTACCACTTTTGATTTGGTCCTCGCTCATACAAATAATTTTATAGGCATAGTTATAAAATCCGTAGCAAACAATCCAAGAGAACAAAAGCTGAACGGCAAGCATAATAAAATACCACAATTCTAAATCTTTATGAAATATCAAAAGCACAGGAACCCATATCAAAAGTATTAGGCTGATTGGCGTTAAAATAGAAAACCAAAAGGCTTGCTTGTGTGCAATAAATTTATTTTTCATACGTAATACCCCTTCATAGAATTTTTAATATACAGTTGTTTTGTAGCAAACTTTGATGTATTCTTATTTTTCTTCAAATAAATTATAACACATTCACACAGCATTTGCAACTTGAAAGTATAAAAAAGCGACACAGTGTCGCTTTTTTATGCTTTATAGGTCTTTTACTGCGTTTTTAAGAAGTGCAATTTCTTTTGCATAACCGTCTAAGTCCTGTGGAGTTTCTAAGCAGATTGGAAGCTTAGCTACAATAGGGTGGGACACGATTTTTATGATTGCTTCAAGAGTTAGGTGCCCTTCGCCAATTTTTTCGTGCCTATCCTTATGGGCACCCTGTGGATTTTTGGAATCGTTTAAGTGGATAGCCTTTAGCTTATCAATACCGATGATTCTGTCAAATTCCTTTAGTACGCCGTCAAAGTCGTTGACTACGTCGTAGCCCCCGTCGTGAATGTGACAGGTATCAAGGCAAACGCCTACTCTATCCTTATTTTCCACCTTGTCGATAATTTCCTTGATTTCCTCAAAGCTTTTGCCAATTTCAGTGCCCTTGCCCGCCATTGTTTCTATTAACAATATGGTTTTTTCTGTTTGAGAAAGAATTGTGTTAATTGTATCGGCCGTTTTTTCAATTCCAACTTCAACGCCCTGAGATACGTGACAGCCTGGGTGAAAGTTGTAATAAGCATTTGGGATTCTATCAAGAAGCTTTACGTCCTCAGCCATTGTTCGTTTCGTGTAATCTCTTATGCCCTCGTCAAGAGCACAGGGGTTAAAGGTGTATGGTGCGTGGGCGATAATTGGAGCAAAGCTATTTTCTTTCATTATCTCTATGAGTCCGTTTATATCCTCGTCTGTTGGTGGTTTAAAAGAGCCTCCTCTTGGGTTTCTTGTAAAGAATTGGAAGGTATTAGCATCAATTGAGCAAGCCTCCTTACCCATATGGGTATAGCCTTTTGAAACAGACAAATGACATCCTATATTAATTTTCATTTTTGTTCCTCTTTTATGTGATTTTTAGACACTGGGTAGTGATTTTTTTGTATTAAAGGGGAGTTTTCGCTCCCCTCTTTCTTAGATTACAAAGTCGAATTCAAAATCGTACATAGAGACAGTATCTCCATCCTTACAGCCTGCCTCCTTGAGTTTTTCTACCACTCCGCTCTTAAGCAAAACTCTTTGGAAGAACATCAAGGACTCTCTGTCCTCAAAGTTTACCTGTCCTACAAGATTGAATAGCCACTCACCCTCTACAACATATGTGCCCTTATCGTCCTTGGTAATTGTTACTGCGTGGTCCTCACCATCTACAAGAACTGTATCTTCAGGAGCATAATCGGTTTCATAAATCGTAAGTGGTGGCAAATTCTTTAGCATTTCATCGATTTTTGCAATTAACTCGTCGGTATTCTCGCCTGTATATGCCGAGATATACATAAGGTCCCAGCCCTGTGCTTTAACATAGTCCTCGAATTCCTCAATATCTACTATACTTCTATCGAGTGAATCCACCTTGTTTGCACAAATAATGCGAGGACGTGTCGATAATTCAGGGGAAAACCTTTCAAGCTCCTCGCTTATTACCCTTATATCGTCAACTGGATTTCTTCCCTCAATGCAAGAAATATCTACTACGTGAACAAGCAATCTGCATCTCTCAATATGTCTTAAAAATGCGTGTCCTAAGCCTAAGCCCTCAGAAGCACCCTCGATAAGACCTGGTATGTCTGCCATTACAAAGCCATGTCCGTCTCTTACGTTTACAACACCCAAATTTGGAGAAAGGGTTGTAAAGTGATAGTCGGCAATTTTTGGCTTAGCATCACTTACCGCTGCAAGAAGCGAGGACTTTCCTGCACTTGGCAAGCCAACTAATCCTACATCAGCAAGCATTTTAAGTTCAAGAGTCAATTCCCATTCTTGACCCTGTGTGCCACTTTTTGCAAAGCGTGGAATTTGTCTTGTTGGTGTGGCAAAGTGCCTGTTTCCCCAGCCACCTCTGCCACCCTTGGCGCAAATCCATTCCTCGCAGCTCGACATATCCTTGAGGATTTTTCCTGTTTTATCATCCTTGATAAGAGTGCCCTCAGGCACCTTGATTATTACGTCTTCTCCGTTTTTGCCGTGGAATTTTGCACCTGCACCATTTCCACCATTTTCAGCAACAAACTTTCTTTTGTATCTAAAGGAAAGTAGGGTGTTTGTACCCTTATCTATTTGGAAAATGATGTTTCCACCCTTTCCTCCGTCGCCTCCGTCAGGTCCTCCCTTGGCAACGTATTTTTCCCTGCGGAAGGAAACGCAACCATTACCACCGTTTCCTGCCTTTACATAAATTTTTACTTTGTCTATAAACATCTTATTCTCCTCTCCCGAAGAGGTCCTATTTTATTAGGCTGAATGGAGTTATCATTCTTCTTCGTCTTTATTTTCAATTTTGTTCATTTCATTTTTAATTAAATTCTCTGCGTTTGAAAACTCCTTAGCCTCCATTTTTTTATTATAATCTTTCTTTTTGGGCATATGAATATATTTACTTCTGTTATTTGAATCAGAATCATCCTCTTCTGACAATTCAACCTCTAAATTAGCAGTAAAGAAGTCGGTTTGTGGAATAATGTCCACGCCTTCCCTTTCAATTTTAATATAAGCGAACGACAACGCAAGGCAAACGGTGCAAAGAAAGAACATTCTATTATCAAGCCAAATGTAGTCGAATATTCCCACTGCAAAGGCGCCTAATAGTGCGCAAATTCCTGCACAGCCACTAATTTTCCTGTACTTATTTTTTGCTACAACACAATATGAGAACACCAGTCTTGCAAACACTATTGCAAACACCAAAAGCACTACAAGAGCAATTATGCCGAAATTGAACACGAATTGCAATGGCAAGCTATCGAAATAGCTTTGTGTAAATTCAGGAAAAACACTGTTTACGTCAACATTTAAGCCATAGCCCAGCGGATTTTTAATTGCAAGAAGGAATTGGTCCTTTAAATCAACAAAAAGCTGAGCAAGTAGCTCTTTATTTGTACCAAATATTGAAAGAATTTGGTCGGTTATGTGCTCAGGAAGTGCAAAGTAAATTACTGGCACTGTAATTAATATAGCAGTTGCAACGTGTATAAAGTTTCTATTGTATGCGATAAGTAGGAATATTGCACCAACAAAAACTCCAATGACAGCTAATCTTGAGCCTGTTAGAAACAATGAGCATATCATTACTCCAAGCATCATGAAGCCACCAAATTTTCCAAGCTCATTTTTTTCTGCAAACAAATGCGCAAGTGCAAATGGAATAGCTATAACAAGGAACAGGGCAAGAGTTTGTGGATTTTCAAAGGTGCTACTTACCACTCCGTCGTATGGGAATGCTATTGATAGCGCCTCGATAGCCTCACTGAGTCTTTCAAGGATTGCTTGAATTATTGCGACAACAGAAACAATTATAACGCTTGAGGTAAATGCTCTTATGCATTTTCTAAACCATTCCTTGTCTCGAATAAGATTTGAATATACAAGATATGCAAGTGCAAGCACAAGAAGCTGGAGCATTTCTGTTAGCGATCCTATTGGATTTTTAGGGTTAATTCCAAACAAAACAATGGCTAAAACAGACACTCCTGCAAAGATATCCAAATATTCAAGGTGGCAAACTCGTTTACCGAAAAATACCTTTATTAAGTATGATGTAGCTGTAATTAGCATCGCTACGCACAAGATTTTTACATCAACAAAGGGCAACAGGAATATGGTAATTACCGCACCGACCTCTGGTGTGCAAAGGACTGTGAAGGTAATTGCTATAATCAATGCCAATAAGAACACGCCAAGCGGAGAAATAAAATAAGCACCAACTGCAAGCACGCATCCTATTAAAATTGACCAGTTAGTTATTGAAATTCTATTTTTTTCGGCCAATCCTTGAATACTTTCCTCGTCGTAACCAAGAAAGTCGATAACTATAAACGACATCAGCTTACTTGCCAGTATTCCACTTGCTAAGGACCTGCTTGAGAACAATAATGGTAAGGAAACTATGCAAATTCCTGCACCATAAATAAAATATTCAAAGGAAATGTTAAGAAGCAATAGTCCTCTTGTTGTTAATGGGTAAAGTCCTGCAATTATAGCACCCATAACAAAAAGCATAATACCATAATCACGAAGGCTAAGCCTCATTAATGTTGAAAAGGCTTTATTTATTCCAGAAAGCACAGGGCTATTTTCTGCTGATTTTAAAATTCTTGTACGCAAGGACCTTTGGGAATGTGGTTTTTTCGGCTTATGCTTTGCAAATTTTTCATTATCCTTATCATAGGAGGTAAAGAAACGTCCTATAAAGGATTTTGTGAGTATAGAAAAGAAGCCTGAGCTAATTTTGTCAAGCACCGTTTGATTTCTGCTCATATTCATACCTCCTTTTTAATTTAGTCTTGTTTTTTTCTTCTTTTTGGTGGTTTAGGTGGATGAAGCTCTATATACCTTTCATACAGGTCTGGTCTTCTCTCTTTTGTAAGCTCGAGAGATTTTTCCAGTCTCCATTTGTCTATATTTTCGTGGTGTCCTGACAATAAAACCTCAGGCACCTCTCTACCATTAAACACTCTTGGCTTTGTATATTGAGGATATTCCAAAAGTCCAGATGCAATACTTTCCTTTTCGTAGCATTCCTTATCAGAAAGGACCCCATCAATAAGACGGCTAATCGCATCAACTATAATGCAAGCAGGAAGCTCGCCTCCTGTTAGGACATAGTCGCCTACGGAAATTTCCTCATCAACAATTTCCTCGATTACTCTTTCGTCAACACCCTCATAGTGTCCACATAGAATAATCAGATTGTCATATTTGGAAAGCTCCTTAGCGATTTCGTGATTGAAAATACGTCCACGAGGAGATGCGTAAATTACTTTTCTAGTTCCCTTTGGCAATTTTTCACAGATAGCCTTATAGCAATCGCAAATTGGTTGAGTTGACATAAGCATACCCTTGCCACCTCCGTATGGGGTGTCATCGGTTTTTTTATGCTTATCTGTTGTATAATCACGAATATCGTGTGCTTCAATTTCAACTATGCCCTTTTCCTTGGCACGTCCAATTACGCTAGCCTCTAAGACAGCTCTTACCATATCTGGAAAAAGAGTCATTATATCAAATCTCATTTTTATTTCCTTTATATCATGCCCTCAATTGGCTTTATGAATATACCCTCCTCAAGTGATAATCTATCAAGGAAGGGTGGGATTGCAGGCACAAGTGCTTCTGTGCCGTCCTGTTTTTCGATTACATAAATATCCTGTGCGCCCCGATTGATAACATCCTTCAAAACGCCGTAAAGCTGATTGGTTTCAGCATCTTTTACCTCAAGTCCTATCAGGTCAACAATAAAAAAGTCGTTTTCATCCTTTGTAATTTCTTCCCTTTGTGCAAAAAGACTTTGTCCCCTTAGCTTGGTTGCGTCCTCAGGATTAGTGATTTCTCTAACCTGCACCAATGCAGAATTTTTGTAAGGCACGCATTTTATAACATTGAGCTTTGTGTAACCCTGCTTTTCCCTTAGATAAAGATGCTTTATTCCTTCAAAAACCTCGTAGCTGTCGCAGAAGTGATTTATTATCATCGCACCATTTATGCCATGACTTCTTACTATTTGACCACACTCTAAATATTTGTTAATCATCTATCTATTCCTTATTAAATACATAAAATTCCATTATGTATTCTAACATAATAATTTTAAAATATCAAGTGGTTTTTATTTTATAATAATAATTTTAAAAAATATTGGAAAAAGGTATTGACAAAAGGACTTGCTTATGGTAGAATGTTTACACCTCGAAATAGGGGTTCTTTTTTTGCACGTCTATTTCCTTAACGTCGCAATCAAAGGTAATAGTTCCCTTACAAGAGGGAGGTACAGTGTGCTATCACACAAATTAAATTTTATTAGGAGGTGCCGAAAAAATGGCTAATGACGCAAGAGTCAAGGTTACATTGGTGTGTACAGAGTGCAAGCAACGCAACTATGACACAAAGAAGAACAAGAAGAACACTCAAGAACGACTTGAATTAAATAAGTTCTGTCGTTTCTGTCGTAAGCACACCTTGCATAAGGAATCTAAGTAAGGAGTAGAAAAATGGCAGAAAAGGAAAAGAAAGAAACAAAGGTTAAGAATGCTACTGCTAAAAAGCCTGGCAGGTTTAAGCAATTCTTACTAAAAATCGTTGATTTCTTTAAGGGTCTTAAGAGTGAATTTAAAAAGATCACATGGGCTTCTAAAAAGTCCACATTAAGAAACTTTGTTTTAGTTCTTGTAATTGTTGTTGCAGCCGCTGTGGTTATCGGTCTTGTTGACTGGGGTCTTGGTGGATTATTCAACGCAATATTCAAGGGCATAAACAATTTGTTATAATTCCCTTAAAGGAGAATGCACAATGAGTGATTTAAACGAACTAAACGTTGGACCTAAGTGGTATATCATTCATACTCGCGCAGGTCACGAAAACAAGGTTATGCTTGCAATTGAAAGAATTATTAACAAAAATCTTTCTGATTGCGTATTAGATGTTAGGGTTCCTGTTCAAACAGTCGTAACAACTGATGCAAAGGGTAAGGAAAAGATAATCGAAGAAAAGATTTACCCAAGCTATGTTTTTGTAAAGATGATTATGACTGCACCCAGCTGGTATCTAATCAGACACTTGCCTGGTGTTACCGCATTCGCAGGTCCTGACTCAATGCCTGTTCCACTTACAGATAAGGAAATTGCTAAGGCAAATCTTGAGGGAGCAGTTAAAATTGACGCATTTCAAATTGGTGACGAGGTTGAAATCATTGAAGGATTTCTTGAGGG
This sequence comes from Clostridia bacterium, assembly GCA_017473085.1. Classification (GTDB taxonomy): domain Bacteria; phylum Bacillota; class Clostridia; order Oscillospirales; family CAG-272; genus RGIG2000. Next base: position 46,865 of record JAFUNF010000013.1, on the reverse strand, counting down.
TCACCAGGGCGCTATCAGCGAAATTTCTGAGGACGGCTCTGAGGTTACCGTTATTATTTCTACTATCGGTCGTGAAATGCCTATCAGCTTAGATGCTAAGAGCGTCAAAAAAATTTAATCGCAAATTTATTCACAGTGATTTATCACATAATTAAGTGGGAGGGAGAAAAATCTTTAATTCTCTCGTACAGTACCACCAAGGAGGAAATTTAAAATGGCAAAGAAAATTCAGGGTTATATTAAGCTTCAAATCCCTGCCGGAAAAGCTACACCACAACCACCTATCGGTCCAGCTCTCGGTCAATATGGTGTTTCAATTCCTAACTTCACAAAGGAATTCAATGAGAGAACAAAGAACGATATCGGCTACATTATTCCTGTTGTAATTACAGTTTATGCTGACCGTTCATTTACATTCATCACAAAGACTCCACCAGCTCCTGTTCTTATTAAGAAGGCTGCAGGCATTGAAACTGCTTCTGCTACTCCTAACAAGACAAAGGTTGCTAAGCTCACAAAGGAGCAAGTTACAAAGATTGCAGAAATGAAGATGCCTGACCTTAACGCAGGTTCTTTAGAGGCTGCTATTAGCATGATCAAGGGTACTGCTCGTTCTATGGGCGTTACCGTTGAGGACTAATTTTAGGGAGGTAATTTGAGATGAAGCAAGGAAAGAAATATATCGCTAACGCTGGTCTTATCGAGGCTACAAAGCTTTACGATCCAGCTGATGCAATGGAGCTTGTTTGCAAGACTGCAACTGCTAAATTTGATGAAACTGTTGAGGTTCACGTTCGTCTTGGCGTTGACTCCCGTCACGCTGACCAACAAGTAAGAGGTGCTGTTGTTCTTCCACACGGTACCGGTAAGAAGGTTCGCACACTTGTATTTGCTCGTGGCGACAAGGCTGCTGTTGCTGAGGCTGCAGGTGCTGACTATGTTGGTGCTGAGGATTACGTTCAAAAGATTACAACTGAGAACTGGTTCGAGTTCGACGTTGTTATTGCTACACCAGATATGATGGGTGTTATTGGTCGTCTTGGTAAGGTTCTCGGTCCTAAGGGACTTATGCCTAACCCAAAGGCTGGTACAGTTACAATGGATCCTGCTAAGGCTGTTCAAGAGGCTAAGGCTGGTAAGATTGAGTACCGTCTTGACAAGACAAACATCATTCACTGTCCTATTGGTAAGGCTTCCTTCGGTTCTGAGAAGCTTGGCGAGAACTTCGCTACTCTTCTTGGCGCTATCATCAAGGCTAAGCCAGCTGCTGCTAAGGGTCAGTACATTAAGAGCTGTACAGTAGCTTCTACAATGGGCCCTGGTATCAAGGTTAACAGTGCTAAGATTGGCTAATCTTTAATAAAATTACTCCCCGATTTTTCGGGGAGCTTTTTATTATATATATAAATAGGAAGATTTCTGTTTCTTGTTAGCAAAGAAAAAGAGGGTATAACGACATAAAATCCGTTATATCCTCTTTTTTACTACATTAAATAGACTCTCTTCCCTATTTGCAAATTATTCTATTGGAGCTTGTTGATTTTGTTGTTCTTTTTTCTCCTTAAAGCCACCGATTGTGCCACAAACAAGCATCGCTATTATTACTATACGGAATAATAAATCAACTATTCCTCCATAATAGCCTTGTGCTAAAAGGCCAAAGAAGTCAATTAAGAATAGTAATGAATCTATTGAAAATAGCACTAAGCCTGCAATTTGCCAGCCAATTTTATTTTTTGATAGAATGAAGCATACTATATATGGAATTATGCTTACTATTCCTAAACCAACAAAGCCCACAAGCACCATAATCTCTTGATTAAGCTCCGTATATAAGTCTGCACCTATGTAAGCAATAAGTTGAGTGAAATAAGATGAAAAAATAAAGTAGCTATCGGTAAAGGTAATTGCGAACAAATTTACAACAGAAAATATAGCAATTGTCAAAAACATTGACCTGCTTTTCTTATAATCAAATATTTTACTTGTGTTCATTTTTATCTCCTTTTATTTTGTATTTTAATTAATGCCTCTCACTTTTTAGATATAATGCACGTGCAATTACTTTTTTATATCTGACAGATATTATATCATATTTTTTAGTTCCTGTCAATATATAATTTTTTTTGATACAATATTATTAGTGAGGTGACTAAATATGAAGCTTGATTATGAGTTCGAATATATGCAATTAGGACTAAAAATCGCATATTACAGAAAATACAGAGGTCTTACCCAAGAGCAATTAGCTGAGAAAATAGATAAAACTCCTGCGTTTATAGGTCATGTCGAAGCACCAAACATTCAAAAGGCTGTTTCTTTAGACACCCTTTTTGATATTGCAAAGGCTTTAGATATACCTGTTCATAAATTTTTGATATTTGAGGATTTATAAAAATCGAGAGTGGAATTAATTCCACTCTTTTTTTGCATCAACTAACTTCAGCTCGGCAAGTGTAACAACGTAAATATCGTCTTTTTTTGTGGGAGCTTGCTTAGGATGCAAATAACCATTGTCGCCCTGTCCCTTCAAAAGAAGAGGACTTCCTTTTATTACAAATACACCTCGTGTATTTTCGTTTGCAAAGCTTTTTTTCGATAAATTTGCAATTTCGCTAGCTGGTTGAATTCCTACGGGATAAAATTGCTCCCACATAATTCCATCTACTCTACAATGAATACAAGTATGCTTATTGGCGATTTTGTTCGTAATCTTTATAGTGTATTCCTTGCTTTTATAGGTAAGTTGGTAGGTTGTGCATAGCTCATTCTTGCAAATTAACCTTTTATCTCTTTTAAAGGCTTGATAAAGGCTTAGATTTTCTTCCTCGGTGCAAATTTCCATAATGTCAGAAATATCACAATCGAGTGCCTTACAAATAGTTAAAAGAGTATCTGTTGTGACTGTTTGATTTTTGCTTAGCTTTGACATTGTCCTTGAGCTAATTCCTGTAATTTCCAAAAGCTCCGTTTTTGTAATATCCTTATCAATAAGTAGTTTCCAAAGCTTTGAATAGCTTACATACATAAACACACCACCCTTCAATTTTAGGATAGCATATTTTTTACATTATGTCAATATTTTTTTACTTTAGTAAAATTTTAAAATTTAGCTCGCCTTTGGCGAATAAAACTGCGAGACTTCCTTGTGAGAAGTCTCGCCAGAGCTTTTTGTTATTCCTTAGATATAACCTTTTTGTTCCAGGATTTTTGCTTACATTTTGGACATTTCATATATCTTGTCCTACCCATATGCATTGACAAGAAAACACTTTTATAAGTAGGAACATATTTATTGCCACATTTTGCGCACTCATAATAGCCTGCAGTCTGCTCTATTTTTAGCATAAACGGAGTAGCTAAAAGAATTGGCACAGAACCAATTACTGCTAATAAAATTCTTAGCCATTCTTCCATTTGCACGCAACTGACAACGATACACAAGGCAAGCAAAATACCTACACATAAAACGCCCGTTACAATCTCAATTGTTAATAGTCTTTTGTCAGCCTGTTGCTTTTGCTCCACTATTTGTAATAGCTTATTTTCTAATTCCTTATTGTAATTATCCACTGTAACTACCTCCCCACTTAATAAATCATTTACAGTAATTTCTAAAATTTCACATAGCTTTAGCATTATCGAGGAATCGGGCATTGCTCTTCCTGTTTCCCATTTTGACACTGCTCTGTCTGTTATGTTTAATTTTTCTGCCAATTGTGCCTGTGTTAAGCCTTTATTTCTTCGGCACTCAGAAATAAAGCTTCCAATTTTTGCTTGATTCATTTTTCTTCCTCCTTTCACCTTTAGTGTAGGTTAATTTTGAAAGAAAGTCAACATACCATTGGTTGAGTGCGGGAATTTCAACTAATAGTATGATAATAATTTAAAAAAATAATGAGGACTGTGTTTGTTTTTTGTGGAAATTCTTCTTTGATAAAACAAATAGACAAATATAAAAAGCAAATTATCTGCGACTCGGTTTCTTGGGGTATAAGCCATCTTTGAACGCAAGAATAACAAAAAAAGCAAGACCTTGGTCTTGCTTTTTGATGTTATCTCTTTGAGAACTGTGGTGCACGACGAGCAGCCTTGAGACCATACTTCTTTCTTTCCTTCATACGTGGATCACGTGTTAGGAAGCCAGCCTTCTTAAGAGAAGCACGATATGTCTCGTCAACTGTGAGCAATGCTCTTGCAACACCGTGACGGATTGCACCAGCTTGACCTGAGATACCACCGCCAACAACGTTTGCAACGATGTCGAACTTACCTGTTGTTTCTGTAACACCAAATGGTTGGTTTACGATGAGCTTAAGTGTTTCAAGACCAAAATATTGGTCGATGTCTCTACCGTTGATAGTAATAGCACCTGTACCGGGATAAAGACGAACACGAGCTACTGATTTTTTTCTTCTACCTGTTCCGTAGTAATATGGTTTAGCACTTGTATACATTTTCTTCTATCCTTTCCAAGAATTATTTCACGTCAACTGCGATAGGCTTTTGAGCCTGTTGCTCGTGATTTGCACCAGCATATACCTTAAGTCTTGTGATAGACTTGTCGCCGATGTGGTTGTGTGGGAGCATACCCTTAACTGCAAGCTGCATAGCAAGCTCTGGCTTTGTAGCCATAAGAGTCTTGTACTGTACTTCCTTAAGTCCACCGATGTAACCAGAGTGACGTCTGTAGTACTTTTGCTCAAGCTTCTTACCAGTAAGAACTGCCTTAGCTGCGTTGATGATGATTACGAATTCGCCACAGTCAGCATGTGGTGTGAATTCTGGACGATGCTTGCCTCTTAGAATGTTAGCAGCAGCAACAGCTGTCTTACCAAGTGGCTTATTTGCAGCATCAATAACATACCATTTACGCTCAATGGTGTTGTTTGCCATAAATGTTGACATTTTGAAATCCTCCAATTTAATGTAATTGGGCTTTTGCCCTTTGTTTTATTGCTCAATTATTATAGCACGGAGTGGTTTTGGTGTCAATACCTTTTTTGAGAAAATTTAATTTTTTCGTTATATGCTCGTTTTTTCTCTATTTTTCTCTCGTTTTCTCTCATTTTCTCGTTAATTATTTTTGATTTTTTCAATTAAAAATGCGTGGCACTTGAAAAATCAAGTCCACGCATTACTTTTAAAATCTTCTCGTATCCTTTTCCTGTTTAATTGGCTTGATGCCCTTTTCAGTAATCATTATGTCACAGTGCTTATCATACTTTCCTCTTGGCAAGGTAGGTAAAACTAAATCAGAATATACTATTCCAATGGTTGACCCTTGGAATTTATTCATAAACTTATCATAATAGCCCTTACCATAGCCTAAGCGATAGCCATATACATCGAAGGCTAAGCCTGGCACTAAGCAAATTGCAACACCCTGTGTAGTTTCTGGGTCGTATACAGGGGATTCCTCGCTTGGCTCTCTTATTCCGTATGCAAGTGGGGTCATATCCTCAAGCTTTTCTACAAAATGAAACTTCATAGTCCTTTCCTCTGTGTTACATTTTGGAAAGGCTACTCTTTTTCCCTTTTTCTTGGCTAACTCAAATATTGGTAGAATATCTATCTCTGATTTTATAGGTGCGTAAAGCAAAATTATATCTGCATGTCTGAAGCTAACTAAGGACTCAACAGTTTTGCAAACCCTTTCGTCCATTAGCTTTTTTTCTTCAGGATTTATGCTATTTCGCTTCCCTGCACACTCTTTTCTAATGATATCCTTTTCTCTTTTAATCGGTGTCATAGCAAATCTCCTTTATCGTATAATACCGATGTCCTTAGCTTTTCCTTCATCTCATTACCACATAGTGCGTCAATTATTTCAAGAGAAAAATCAACTGCCTTGCCCATAGCTCTTGAGGTAATTATTTTTCCATCACGCACAACACCATTTTGAGAAATAGTAGCACCTGTTAGCTTACCTTCAAAGCCTGGGTAACAGCATGCTTTCCTTCCCTTTAAAATGCCTCTTTGACCTAAAATGTAGGGTGCAGCACAGATTGCACAAATGTACTTGTCCTCTTTTACTGCTCTGTCAATAAAATGGCTAACAACTAAGCTTGCGTTAAGGTTATCAGCACCAGGCAATCCACCTGGAAGAATTATCATATCAAAGGGGGCAGACTTGTCCACATCTCCTTCACTAATATCACACAAGACAGGTATTTTATGAGAGCCTGTTGCGATTTTATCAGGGTTATCTCCTACGCATACGGTTGTTACCTCTACACCTGCTCGTCTTAAAAAATCAAGCGGTGTAAGGGCTTCAACCTCCTCGAAGCCCTCTGCTAAAAATAAATATACCATAATATCTCCTTACAGCTTATCAACAATGCCAGCTATTTCTTCGAAAATATCCTCACGTGTGCGAATTTTATCTCCGTCATAGCACTGTATTCTATTCCAATTTAGCTTTTCGCAGGAATATAAGGCAGCATCGTAGCATTTTTCCATATATTGAGTGTCAAGCTCGTGAATGTCCATTTTTTGTCCTGTTTCTTGGCTTCTTGACTTTACTAATGATAGTGATAGCTTTGGTGGCAATTCGAGATACAAAACAAGCTCAGGCTCGGGTAAGCCAAGCTTTTTAAATTCAAAGTCCCATAGCCAAGCAAGAAATTTATCCCATTCCTGTTCGGGAAGCTTTGATAGCTGATGCACTGCGTTTGCAGACGTGTATCTGTTTGCTATTACATAGGTGTCCTTGTCCTCAATATCCTTTTTCCAATCGGTTGCATAGCTTATGTAACGGTCAGAGGCGAAAAACATTGAAGCTGCATAAGCATTTGTGTCAGAGGGCTTGTCCCCTAACCTTCCCTCAAGATACATTTTTACAAAGGTTGAGCTTTCGTTTTCATATACAGGGAAGGACAAGACTCTTACCTTCTTTCCTTGTCCCTTTAAATATTCAACAAGCTTTTCACTTTGTGTGCCCTTTCCAGAGCCATCAAGACCGTCAATTGCAATAAATTTTCCCATTTTTATTCTTTCCTTAAATTAATTTAAAGTGCTTTGTAAGGTTAGGCAAATACCGTTTTTTTCTTGCAAACGGTATTGCCCATTGCTTTTTAATTTTCGTCCTTACGTCTCATCATGATTTCTCTGAATTCGTCCTTGCTAACAAGAACGTCTCTTGGCTTGGAGCCATTTGCCTCTCCAATGTAGCCACATTCCTCCATTTGGTCAATAAGTCTTGCAGCTCTTTGGAAGCCTAATCTTAGCTTTCTTTGTAGGAAGGATGATGAAATCTTACCCATTTCGCAAGCAAGCTCAAGTGCGTTGTAAAATTCTGGGTCGAGAGCATCGTCATCACCTTTGCCCTCTCCGTCAGAAAAGTCGTCGTTCTTTTCGCTCTTAGCAAGCTTTGCTGCATTGTTGTCGATTTGGTGCATAACCTCCTCGTCGTATTCCGCAGGGGAGTTTTCCTTCCAAAAGTCTATTACGTGCTGAATTTCGCCAGCAGTTACGAAGGAGCCTTGTACACGAGCAGGACGCAAGGAACCTACAATTTTTACAAGCATATCACCACGTGATACAAGCTTTTCAGCACCTACCTCGTCAAGTATAGTTCTTGAGTCAACCTGTGATGGTACTCTAAACGAAATACGCGATGGAATGTTACTTTTAATCAAGCCTGTAATTACGTCAACAGATGGTCTTTGTGTACCGATGATAATATGAATACCAGCAGCACGTGCCTTTTGTGTAAGTCTTGTAATATGTCCCTCAATATCAGGTACTGCCATCTTTAAGTCAGCAAGCTCGTCTATTACTATCAAAATTCTTGACATTTTGTCAGCTGGGTATCCATTATCAACCTTTTCGTTAAATTCCAAAAGGTTTCTGACACCTGCTGCCTCAATTGTTTCGAAACGGCTATCCATTTCAGTAACTGCCCATTGAAGTGCACCAAGCGATTTCTTAGGCTCGCAAACGACAGGTACAAGTAGGTGTGGAACACCATTATAGTTGGACAATTCAACACGCTTAGGGTCTATAAGAATCATTCTTACATCATCTGGTGTTGACTTATAAAGTAAGCTTACAAGAAGTGAGTTGATACATACTGATTTACCCATACCTGTCGCACCCGCGATTAGTAAGTGTGGGGTCTTTTCAATATCAACAAAAATGTTTTCACCTGAGATACTCTTACCTACTGCACAGTACATTGGACTCTTTGCTTGAGCAAATTTTTTGTCCTCAAGAAGCTCACGCAGAAATACAGTGCTTGTTATTCTGTTTGGCACCTCGATACCTACTGCGCTCTTTCCTGGAATAGGACATTCAATTCTTATTCCCTCTGCGGCAAGAGATAGAGCTATATCGTCAGATAGATTTGCAATTGAACGAACACGTACACCTGCATCGGGAGTGAGCTCGTATCGAGTTACTGTTGGTCCTCTTGTAATGTTGGAAACGGTTGTTCTTACATTAAAGCTCTTGAGAGTTTCAACAATAATATTGGCATTTTCCATATACTCCGCCTGTATTGAATCGTTTACCTCTTGATTTGGTGGAGTTTGTAGAAAACTAAGTGGTGGGAAGGTATAGTGCTTCTTTGGCTTTGGAACAAATACAGGCTCTTCCTCCTTTTTCTCAACAGGAGTAATTGGTTTTTGCTCTACCACTGGTTTTTGTTCTACCACTGGCTTTTGCTCTACAATTGGCTTGTAATTGACAACAGGTGCAGGTGCAGGCTCTTCCTCTTCCTCGGGCTCCTCTTCGAATTCTTCCTCGAGGTCCTCATCCTCTTGGTCATTCAAGTCCTCTTCATCCTCATCGTATGATTCTTCCTCGTCTATGTCGTCTTGTTCGTAGTCGTCATCGTTGTCATCGTAATAGTCGTCATCGTCAGAATAGTCATCGTCATCGGAATAATCATCAACTGGATCCTCTTCTATTTCCTTATCCTCAACAGGCTCTTCCTCAATTGGCTCCTTTACAGGGTCCTCCTCTATTGGATTTTCATAGTCTTGGTCAGCCTCGTCGTTGTCAGGTGTGTCCTCTTCATAAGGCTCAAATGGTACATTTTCAGGCTCCACCCTTGATACCTTGAATTCAAACTCGGGTGCATCGTCATTTTCATTGTTATCTTTAACTTCAGGCTTTTCTTCAGGCTCTTTCTCTTGCTTTTTGCCGTCCTTTTTCTCGTCGTACGGACGGAATTGTCCTGAGAAAATATTTCTTGAATGGATAATTTGGTCCTCGGCATTCTTGCCCTCGTTATCATTATTTTCGGGCTTTTCTGCATCCTCGATTAGCTTGCTTACATCAACATAGGCAGGGGAAACACTCTTTCCACCATTGGCGAATATTTCATCGTCCTCCTCGTCATCGTCGAAAATATTGACCTTTCTACGTTTGGCAGGCTTTTGTTTCTTTCGCTTCTTTTCCTCAGTTTTTTGGTCTTTATTTTTCTGAGCTATGGCACAAACCATTGTGTATGGTGTTATGTTGAATAGCTGTAAGAACATAAACAAAAGTATAAATACGATTATGAAGTAAGCGGCAATCAGGCTGGTGTTGGTTACAAGAAAATTACCTAAAAATCCACCAACCACGCCACCACCATGGCTATCTCCCACAAGTGCAGCTTGAGAATAAAGCTCATTTACCGTATTAACACCCTCGCCATAGGCAGAATACTCAAATAAGTGCTGTAATCCGCCAACAAAGGCAACTATTACCATTGAACAAATTACACGACGCGTGCAGATTTTTCTCGCAACATCGTATTTCCAAAAGAATGCGTGGTATAAAATGAGAAATACCAATGTAAAGGCGCCAAAGTTAGATAGTACACCCTTAAGTGCATTACCTACTGGTACAAGCCAAGCATTTACAAGTCCTAAGTCAACTAAGGATAAAAGTAAAATTGCAAAGCTAAAGGATAGAAAATAAGGCATTAGCTTATTTATTGTTCGTTTTTGTGGTGGCTTTTTTTCAGGCTTTTTATTCTTTGCGTTTAAATTTTTATCTGCGTATTTTTTCTTCTTCATTGCTTTCCTCTCCTTTTATAGTCCCTTTACAATTATTTTTTACAATTGTAAAATATGTATTTTAATTTAGTTATGTGTCATAATAAATGGTGTTAAAAAGAGAGTCTTACTTGCCAAAGCCTCTCTTCTTTATGGTTTATGTAACACAGTCAATAAAATGGGTTTTGTCTTTCCCAAAAATCTTCTTATATATATAATAACAGAATAAATTTAAAATTACAATAGATTTTTGACAAAAGTAAAAAAATTTTCGGAGTAGCTATGTTAAATTTAATTGATAAGAACAAAATTGTAGTAACTATTCTCTTTTGCTTAGGATCTTTTTTGGCAGGGGGAATAAATGGATTTGTTGGCACAGGTGGTGGAATTTTATTTGTTATTCTTTTGTCCTATCTTACTAAAAACGACAAAAGGGATAGCTTTGCCATTACGCTTTGTGCAACTGTGCCTATTTCAATAGTAGGACTTTTTGCCTATTACCGTGCCGGTGCGATTGATTTTCAAGCACTACCCTATATCAGTATTCCAACTGTATTAGGTGGTCTTTTAGGTGCTCTCTTAGTGGACAAGCTAAAGGTTAAATGGCTAAACGGATTATTTGCTGTTTTGATTATTTACTCTGGCATCAACTTGATTTTGAGGTGATTCTATGTTAATTGCAATAGTGGCGTTTTTAGTATCAATTCTTATGGGAATTGGTGTTGGTGGTGGAGGACTTTTCATAATTTTCTTGACAGAGTGTATGAATTTTAGTCAAATAGTGGCGCAAGGCACAAATTTAGTTTTCTTTGTTTTGGCAGGTGCAAGTGCTCTTATTCTTCACATAAGAAAAAGAAAGCTCAACATCTGGCAAATTTTAATCATGTCGTCCTTAGGTATACTTGGAAGCTTGATTTTTTCTCATCTTGCAAATATTCTTGACCCGAGTATTCCCAGAAAGGCTTTAGGTGTTCTTCTTGTCCTTTCAGGTATTATTACCATTTTCTCTCTATTTAAAGAAAAAAATTTAAGAAAATAAAAAAAAGTCTTTACAAATGGAAAAGTGTGTGCTATAATCGTTGCGTAGCACCTATGCCGAGCTTTCGGACTAAGGCCTTTTTGGCTATTCACCCACCGTTTGCACAGCATTAGGGCTAAATAAAATTTTATGAGGTGAAAAAATGAACAAGCAGGAAATCATTAAGGCTTATGCTGCTCACGAGGGTGACACAGGCTCACCAGAGGTACAAATCGCACTTCTTACAAGCCGTATCAACAATCTTAACGAGCATCTTAAGAACAATGCAAATGACCACCACTCAAGAAGAGGGCTTCTTAAAATGGTAGGTCACAGAAGAAACCTTCTTAACTACCTTGCTAAGATCGATATCAACCGTTATCGTGCTATCGTTGAAAAGCTTGGCTTAAGAAAGTAATTCTCGCATTAAGAAAACGAATACAACGCAGTGCGCGTGGAACTTGGCTGTGCAAAACTGCACAGCCATTGTTTTCTTTTTGCACCCTTCTCTTTTGAAGGTTCATTGGTTTGTGAAGCATTGAAGCGAGAATTTCTGGACGTGCTTTCGTGTCACTGTCGAGGAGCAACGAGGAGGTTCGTAGCTTATCAGGGCTTTGAGTTGAAGCTTTAGAAGCAAGAAATTCAAGGCGCACCACAGACAGAGGGCGAGGGCGTACCTTTCGTACGTCGAGGTCGCTATCGAGGAGCAACGAGGAGGTTCGTAGCTTATCAGGGCTTTGAGTTGAAGCTTTAGAAGAAAGAAATTCAAGGCGCACCACAGACAGGGGGCGATAATGTACTTCTCGTACATTGAGGTCACTGTCGAGGAGCAACGAGGAAGTTCGTAGCTTATCAAGCTTCAAGTGAGGAGATAGCAATTAACTAAGGGCTAAACACTCTCTTTTCGTATTTAGTTTTTAGTTAAATGCTATGTCCCTCACAAAAGTTTAAATTTCTATTTTACGGAGGAAACAAAAAAATGAGTGAAATGTTCACCGAAAAAACCTTTGACAATTACAAGGTTTATGAATATGAGCTTGCTGGTCGTAAGCTTGTAATCGAAAGTGGAAAAATGGCTGGTCTTGCTAATGGTAGCGTTTTGGTACGTTACGGCGAGACTGTTGTACTCGCTTGTGCTACTGCATCTGCAGCACCACGTGAGGGCATTGACTTCTTGCCTTTGTCTGTTGACTATGAGGAAAGAATGTATTCTGTTGGTAAAATTCCTGGTGGTTACCTAAAGCGTGAGGGTAAGCCATCTGAAAAGGCTGTTCTTACTGGTCGTGTTATTGACCGTCCTGTAAGACCTCTCTTCCCTAAGGATTTAAGAAATGACGTTAACCTTTCTCTAACTGTTCTTTCAGTTGACTACGATTGCTCACCTGAAATTACTGCCATGATTGGTGCATCCGTTGCTCTTTCCATCTCCGACATTCCATGGAATGGTCCTATTGGCGGCTTGTTTATGGGTATGGTTGACGGTAAAATTATTATCAACCCAACTCTTGAGCAAAGAGCTAAGAGCGTTCTTGAGCTTACTGTTGCTGCTTCCGAAAGCAAGGTTGTTATGATTGAGGCTGGCGCTAAGGAAGTATCCGATGAGGATATGTTCAACGCAATTATGCTTGCACATGAGGAAATCAAGAAGCTTATTAAGTTTATCAATGGTATCGTTGCTGAGATTGGTAAGCCAAAGTTTAGCTATGAGTCTAGCGATTTTGATCACGATATGTTTGACGAGGTATTTGCTTACTGTGAAAAGGCTGTTATGGAGGCTCTTGACACAGATGACAAGACTGCTCGTGACGCTAAGATGCAACCTATTAAGTCTGACATTTTAGCTACATTCGAAGGAAAGTATGCTGATATTGGCGTTAGAATGGAAGAGCTTATCTACAAGATTCAAAAGAAGATTGTTAGAAGATGGCTACTTGAGGACAAGAAGCGTGTTGATGGTCGTGGTATGAATGATATTAGACCTCTTACCGCTGAGGTTGGTCTATTCAAGAGAGTTCATGGTAGTGGTATGTTTACACGTGGTCAGACTCAGGTTATGACTCTTGCAACACTTGGTCCTATCTCTGATGCTCAAATGCTTGACGGCATCGATGAGGAAACTGAAAAGAGATATATGCATCACTACAATATGCCTGGCTACTCAACAGGTGAGGCTAAGGCTTCCAGAACTCCTGGCAGACGTGAAATCGGTCACGGTGCTCTTGCCGAGAGATCACTTGTTCCTGTTCTTCCTTCTGTTGAGGAATTCCCATACGCAATTCGTCTTGTTTCCGAGGTTATTTCCTCTAACGGCTCAACATCACAGGCTTCAGTTTGTGGCTCTACTCTTGCTCTTATGGATGCTGGTGTTCCAATTAAGGCTCCTGTTGCAGGTATCTCCTGTGGTCTTATCACAGCAGAGGACGGAAGCTGGGATACAATGATTGACATTCAAGGTCTTGAGGACTTCTATGGCGATATGGACTTCAAGGTAGCCGGTACTCACAAGGGTATTACATCTATCCAAATGGACCTTAAGATTGATGGTCTAACACCTGAAATTATTAAGCGTGCTCTTGAGCAAACACACAAGGGTCGTGACGAAATCATTGACAAGGTAATCCTTAAGGCTATTCCAGAGGCAAGAAAAGAGGTTTCTGAGTATGCTCCTAAGATGCTTTCAATGAAGGTTCCTACTGACAAGATTCGTGAGGTTATCGGTACAGGTGGTAAGGTAATTCAAAAGATTATCGCTGATACAGGTGCTAAAATTGACATTGAGGACGACGGAAGTGTATTCATCTCTGCTATTGATAAGAACGCAATTGAGGCTGCACGTGCTACTATTGCAGGTATTATCTTTGAGCCAGAGGTTGGTGCTACCTACTCAGGCGTAGTTACAAGAATTGCTGAATTCGGCGCATTCGTTGAAATCGCTCCTGGCAAGGAGGCTATGGTTCACATTTCTAAGCTTGCAAATGGCAGAACTGAAAAGGTTGAGGACGTATGCAAGATTGGTGACGAGGTAAAAGTTAAGTACCTTGGCCTTGACAAGAAGGGCCGTCCTGACTTCTCTATGAAGGATGCAAAATAATTTTACTTAATATACTAAAAAAATCAAGCTCGATTAAGAGCTTGATTTTTTTATTCGTAAATGTAAAAGGGTTCATTGAAAAAGCCTTTGTAATAGGAAATTTTCATGCTATCTCCCTCTTCATATTTTTTGAAAATATATAAGGGGACAGATATTTCAATTTTTTGTCCATCTTTTTCAAAAATTAAATAGTAGTTGTTGCTTTTGCTTGTCTTGCTTTCTCTTTTTTCCACAATCACCTGCTCTTCAATTTCGAGAGGACCATTATCAAAGGCATAATTTGCGTTACATATTAATGTATTTGAAGCAATAAAGCTAAACATTAACACTAAAAAGCATATTGATATTTTTTCTGAAATTTTATTATTTTTTAACTTTATAATGCCTGTAAAGGTTAGCAAGGCTGTAATGGCGGTTAATATCACTGCTACTATAAGTCCAGCAAGCCAAAAGTTTAATGAGTCATTTCCATTTTCAAACGTGTACTGAGTTGTGTCCTTGAAGTTCATCAGCATTATATACATAAGAAGGGCTATGCAGGTATATAGAAGCTTTCCCTTCTTATCACGTAAAGCAAACACAGTCGCAAGAGTAAGAATACCACCTACTATTAAATAAACCATTGCATATATTTGGAAGGCTTGAAGAGAGTCGGCAAGTCCACACACTAACGAATATGTACTCAAGATAATAATAGTTATCCTTGCAAGAATAGTCGTTTCCTCTTTCTTTACGATAGCATAAACAATAAGCGGTAATGCAATTAAAATTCTCGTTATTATAAAAAATGCAAAAGTGGTAGTTAAATAATCAAATTGTTCTCTGTTTTCCAAGGATGCAGTGATAACCATTACGCCTACAATTGTAAGCCACATAATAAAATCGTAGCTTTGTGGCTTAAATCGCTGAAAAAAGCGCTTTTTTTCTTTTTCGTTTTCTAAATTGTCTATTACTTCAGTCTTTTCTAATTCGTTATCCAATTTATACGCCTCCTTTTCATCGAGGCGTTTTTCTTTTACTACAAGCCTCGTTGATTTTCTACATTATTATATCACAAGGTTTTAATGTTTTCAATATTATTTGACCCTGTTCATGTATTTCGACATTATTCTTTCCATATTTTTACATTTTTGTTAAATATTTACAATTTAACGGTAGAAATTTTGTAAACAATGCCATTAAGATTTTTGTTGAAATATATGGTAAAATATGATAAAATGTTTATGTAAAAATTTACATATATTGGAAAAAGGAGTAAAATATGGAATTTAACGCAAAAATCTTGATTGCTGACGAAAACAGTCAAACTCGTCACTCAACAAAGGAAGCGCTTACAAGAAAGGGTTATCGATTTATAGAGGAAGCCTTCAACGGTGAGGAGGCCCTAATAAAAATTAACCGCTTTCATCCTGACATTGTAATCGCTGACATTTGGCTATCCCGTCTTGACGGAATTGGTCTAATCAAAAACACAAAGGGAATTAACTTTGGTAAGGACCAGCCACCTGCCTTTATTATCGCTTCCTTAGTATCTAATCAAAATATATTTGTTGATGCAACAAACGCAGGTGCTTCTCTTTGTCTAATTAAGCCCTTCGACTTTTCGAGTCTTTGTGACCATATTGATACAATTTACAGAGCAAGGCTCGACAAAGCACAAAATGGTACACCTATGGCTGATGAGGATATGGAAACTCAGGTAACTAAAGTAATCCATCAAATTGGTGTGCCTGCACACATAAAAGGCTATCAATATCTAAGAACTGCTATTCTAATGACCATTTCAGACAATGAGCTTATAAATTCAGTAACTAAAATACTATATCCATCTGTTGCAAAGAAATATTCCACAACCACCTCAAGAGTTGAAAGAGCTATTAGACATGCTATTGAGGTTGCTTGGGACAGAGGCGATATGGATACCTTAAACCATTACTTTGGCTACACCATACATAATAGTCGTGGAAAGCCTACAAACTCTGAATTTATTGCAATGATAGCAGATAGTATCAGATTAAAGTATAAAATCGGTAAATAGTGCTCACTTGTTCATTTGTTCATATATAGTAAATAAGCTTGTTTCAACGGTTTCCCCCGTTTTTAACAATAAAAAGCACCTATACGAGAATTAACTCGTATAGGTGCTTTTATTTATTGTGCCTCAAAGGTGCCCTCAAGGTCACCTATTTTTACTGTGTAGCTTTCGCCCTTAATTAATTCAGGGATTGATACTATAAATATTGCATAGTTGAGCTTTGGCGTGTAGCTTAACAAAACATTTCCTTGTGAGTCGGTTACAGTTATTGTACTTCCTGAGCTTTGATTTCCTACGCTTAAGGAGATAATTCCGTGAGTTGTGCTCGTCAGAGTTTGTGCCATCATGCTTGAGCCTGTACCTATAAAGCTACCGCCATTTATAGTGCCTGTAAGGTCGTAATCCAAAACGGCAGTATCCCCTTGTGTAGGACCACAAACTGTTACAAAGCCACCATTTATCTCCAAGTATCCGTTTGCATCAATTCCATCTCCGTTAGCAGTTATATTTACTGTTCCTCCGTTTATTATTATACTTCCGTCTGATGAGGTGCTTCCCATTCCTCCACCCATGTCACCGCCCATTCCACCAGGGCGTTGTCCTGGTCTTCCAAAATTATCGGGTGAGAAGCCACCACCGAAGCCACTATTGTCAGTGCCACCTGCTGCATTTATTCCATCATCACTTGAGGTTAGGACAATATTACCATTGTTTATAGTTATATTTTGCGCCTCAAGTCCCTCGTAGCTTTTTTCAATGGTTATCTCGCCGTTATTTATTATTAGCGTGTTATCTGCATGGACTCCGTCATCACTGCTTGAAAGAATTGCTTTACATTCGTTTATTAAAATATCGGTTCCGTGAAGGCAATCATCATAGCTATTTATTTCAAGTGTACCATTGTTCAAAAGAATAGTAGCACCTGATTTTATTCCCTTATAGCTATCTGTTTCCTCTCCTTGAGTTGTTGTTATTTTAATTGTTCCATTTTCGATTTGTACATTTGAGCTTGCATCAATTCCATCTCCACCTGAATCTATAGTTAGACTTGGTTTGCTGATATAAGCATAGCCCTTTGTCTCATCCTCGTTTTCAACGTGAATTCCGTCCTTACCACTATTTATGGTAATATTAGGCGTTGAAAGACGAACACTGTTATTAGCATCAATTCCGTGATTTTGTGCTTTTATTATATAAGCTCCATTAGTAATTACCAAATCGTCCTTCCCTACAATTCCATTGCCCTGTTGTGCGTCGATTTCAAGGGTGCCCTCACCATTTATTGTAAGGTCGTCCTTTGCAAATATAACAGAATCTATATTGTTTTCATCAATTGCAATATACTCACCCTGTGAAGCAAGATAATTTGCAGTATCCTTACAAAGTGTTATAAAGGTCTTTTTACAGCTTTTCACATAAATCGGGCAAGAGCCTTGGGTGGTGATTGATACGCCTGAAAGTAAAAGCGTAGGCTTTTGGTTTGGAGCATCGATTATTATTTGTCCGTTGTTAAGATTTCCTGTTATAAGATAGGTGCTACCGTCCTTAATAGTCAAGGTTGCTTCGTTTATATCAAGCTGGGTGCTTGATTCTATTTTATCGCCTTTAAGCTCAATTGTGATAACATCGGTTGATTCATAATCACAGGATAAATCCTTATCGGTAAACATATCCTCGTCACTTGCTATAAAGTCAGTATTTATATTATTATCGGTGCCTTCATTATTACAAGCAACCAAAAATAAAGTTAGCGCAATTAATACGCCAAGAATTAGCCTTTTCAATTAATACACCTCCGTTTGCATATAGGATATCACTTTCTTCTTAAAAAATGCTTAAAGGTTTTTTAAAGTTTTTTATTGTATAGTATGAACAGATAATGTATAATTAAACAAAGATTCAACAAAGGAGCAAGTATGAGAATTTTAGTAATTGAGGATAACAAAAGCCTTAACGATGCAATAACTGAAATTTTGAAGGCAGAAAAATATCAGGTTGATTCCGTATATGACGGACGCGATGGCTATGCCTTTGGTCGTGAGGGTATTTACGACTGTATCATTCTTGACATTATGCTTCCTCATATAAATGGCTATGAGGTGTGCAAAATGCTACGAAATGAAAAAATTTCAACACCAATTTTGATTTTAAGTGCTAAGGACTCTGTACAAAGCAAGGTACAAGGGCTTGATTTGGGTGCAGACGACTATATGACTAAGCCCTTTTCAACCTCCGAGCTTTTGGCAAGGCTTCGTTCCCTTACTCGCAGACGGGGTGAGGTGGTTATGAATGAAATGGTATATGGCGATATTGTTTATTGCAAGGAAACAGCCGACCTTTCTTGTAAGAACAGTAGCAACACAGTAAGATTAAGCTTTAAGGAATCCGAGATATTAAAGCTATTTTTAACCAAACCCAACGTTATAATATCAAAGGATGAAATAATTACTAAGGTTTGGGGCTACGACTCAGATGCAGGAGACAGCAACGTGGAAACATACATTTCTTTTATAAGAAAAAAGCTAAGCTTTGTTGGATCAAGGGTTGAAATTATATCACACAAAAAGCTTGGTTACAGGCTTGAGGATAAAAATGATTAGACGACTTAAAAGAAATTTTATTATAATTAATATGACAATTGTTGGTGTAATTCTGTTGGTAATATTTATAACTATCAATATTTTTAATTATCGTTCACAGCTGAAAAGCACCAATATGTTTTTAACACAGGTAATTGAAAGTAATCGAATTGAGGGTAGCTCAGCTCCCCCAAGCATCAACACTCCCCCACCTGAATCAGAAAAGCCAAGGGACGAATTCCTCCTTCCGTTTGCGTATGCTATATCAGTTGTAGTGCATCCAGATGGCGAATATGAGATTTTAGAAAACGAGTTTGATATAGACGAAAGTGAGCTTGACAAAATCATAAATCAAGCCCTTAGTGGCAGTGAAAATGGCTTTTTATATTCACACAAGCTTATTTATCAAAAGCGTACTTATTTTAGCCATTCAATAGTTGCATTCACCTCAACAGAGCCTATTCAAAGCTCCCTAATCAGCTCGTCGCTTGTGTCAGTTGCACTGTTTGTTTTATGTATGCTTTTAATGTTTTTTATAAGCGAAAGATTAGCTAATTATACAATTAAGCCAGTGGAAAATGCCTGGATAAAGCAAAAGCAATTTATTGCAGATGCCTCTCACGAACTAAAGACACCACTTACAGTTATCTTAGCTAACAACGATATTCTGATTACGCACACTGACTCCACAATTTCGGAGGAAAAAAAGTGGATTGACTCTACAAGGCTTGAGGCAATAAAAATGAAGGGACTTGTGGAAAAAATGCTGGACTTGGCAAAAAGCGAAGCAGAAAATAACACTCCTATCTTTACAGAGGAAAGCATAAGCGAGCTAACTAATAGAATTATATTGCAATTTGAGGGAGTTGCCTTCGAAAATGGTGTTGTGCTTGACTACAATATTGAAAAAGATCTCATAGCAAACACCTGTGGGGATTTTTACACAAGAATTATTAACATTTTAATCGACAATGCAATAAAGTACAGTCCTCAAGGTGAGGGTGTCACGATTTCCCTTTCTGCAATAGGTCGTAAAATTCAGTTTAGTGTAACAAATATGGGCGAGCCTATTCCTGAAGATGAAATCAATTCGGTTTTCGAAAGATTTTATCGTGGAGATAAGTCAAGAAGCACCTTAGGCTACGGACTTGGTCTTTCCATAGCGAGAAATTTAACCGAGGCAATCGGTGGTAGCTTACAAGTAAAAAGCTCGACACAGGGTACGACATTTAGTCTTTCGATAAAAAGAAAAATATAACAAAAACGTCTCAACGACTAATCGTTGAGACGTTTTTTGTTAAGAATCAAATTTACTCTCTACAAGCTTGGAACAGCCTTGGGGTGAGTATTTCCAATAGGAAATGTGTTTGGTTTTTTTGGTATCAATAAAGTATTGGTTGCGTTGCTTTGTTATTGCACCCTTTTCGTGAGTATCAATGATAACTAACTTTATTTTCATTTTTTCTGGCATTATGCTTTTTATGTAAACAGCGCAATAGTCACCTACGCAAACATCATTTTTTAACTCTGCTAACCCTGCAAGATTAGGTGCAAGCTCAACAAAAATGCCATAATTTTCAATGCTTCTAACAATTCCTGAAACAGTTTGACCCACGGAATATTCCTTTATATTTTCCTCCCATGTGCCAAAAAGCTCCTTGGTTGAAACGTAAAGCCTTTCGTTTTCATAATCTATTGATTTCACAACCACGTCAAGCTCCTCTCGTGGAGAAAAACGATCTCTTGGACTTGATATTCTTGACACAGAAACAGAATCAACAGACATTAATGATATTATTCCACAGCCTATATCTAAAAAGGCTCCAAAGGGTTCAAAATGAGTTATTTTGCCTGGTATTATATCTCCAGGAACAAGGTCAAGCAAATGCTCCTTCATACACTCCATTTGGGCAAGTCGTCTTGATAAAATTGCCCTTGTTTTCCCCTTATCGTCCTTTTCAAAGCCAACAACCTTGAATGCACACACCTTGCCTACTCTTGTTATTATTGCAATATCCTTTAGCTCCTCTCCATAAAGAACTTCTTTTTTGGGGATTATTCCTGTAATTCCGTATAGATCTAAATGCAAATCCATAGCTGTACTATCGCACATTTTAACCACTCCCTCAAGGATTTTTCCCTCCTGCTTTGCCCTTTCAAGTCCCTCAAGCGAGCTTGTATATTCTCTGTTTTCCGAGGTTGAAATTAAGCTTCCCTCTGGTAAATATTTGTTTTTAGACATTTTCCTTCTCCTTAATATTTTCATTTTGTTTTTCAGCTTTATAGCTACTTACTTTTTTATATTTGATAGTAAGCTTTCTTATAAGGTCAAAAAGTAAGGTTGTCGATGATAATAAGATAACAGTTACAAGGTCGCATGGTGCAAGTGGTATTGCTCTAAATACCTGACCACCAAAATATATAAATGATATTTGGACTAAAGATATTGATAGCATAATCATTATGAATGATTTATTTTTACCAATAGATGACAGTAAATTTATTCTATCCGTGCGTGAAACAAAGCTTATAAAAATGCCCATAAAAATAAACAGTGCAAAGAAAGCGCTTAGAACATAATTCATATCTGCCTTGGTTAAAAGCATAGTCAAGCCATCGCTCTTTAAAAACCACACGGATATGGCTAAAATGAAAATGCCGTTGAACAGAATTTTGCTTAGCATTTCCCTATTTAATATCTTCTCGTTTGAATCCTTTGGCTTCATTTTAAGATACTCTAAAAGAGGTGGCTCCTTTGCAAAGGCAAGTGCACCCAAGGTGTCCATAATTATATTTACCCACAGCATTTGGGTAATTGTAACAGGGTGGTCTATTCCTATAAAGGGGCCAATTAAAGAAATACCAACTGCACCTAAATTCATTGTTAATTGGAAAACAATAAACTTTCTTATAGACTCAAAAATGGTTCGACCATACAAAATAGCTTTGACGATTGATGCAAAATTATTGTCCTTTATTACAATGTCACATGCCTCCTTTGCAACCTCTGTACCTGATCCCATACCAAAGCCAACGTCTGCAAGCTTTAATGAAGATGCATCATTAATTCCATCTCCTGTCATGCCTACAACGTAGCCACACTCTTGTGCAACTCTTACAAGCCTACTTTTATCCTGTGGCAAGGCACGTGCAATAATAGCAAGCTTGGGTATAATTTGAGCAAGCTGTTTATCGTCAAGGGTGCTTAGCTCCTTACCTGTTAAAACCACATTGCGTCTTATTCTTGGAGATAAAATGCCACACTCCTTGGCAATTGCAATGGCTGTATCCTTGTTATCTCCTGTAATCATAACAACGCCGACACCTGCCTCGTTTACCTCACTTACTGCCATTGGCACCTGCTTTCTTACTCTATCACGAATAGAAACAAGTCCCAAAAAGGTAATTTTACTAAGGGAAGTGTCGCTTTTCCCTATTTTTATACCTAAGGCAACAACACGAAAGGCACTATCACAAAGCTCTTTTTGTTTCTTTCTTATTTGTATGCCTATCTCGGTAGTCAATTCCTTTTCTTCCCCATTTTCATCTATGTAGCTACTTGACCCTTCTAAAATTTTTTCAGGTGCTCCCTTGAAAAGCGTATATTCCACACCATCAAAGGCAACTGTTGATGAGCAATATTTCTTTACGCTATCAAATGTGTCCCTACTAATTACTCTTGCATTTTTTCTTTCCTTAATCGCCCAAGATAAAACTGCTCTGTCTGTTGCATCTGCTCCTACTATTCCTCGTGAAGTAATTGATGCAGAGGTTGCATAATTTGCACACAGGGTAAGGTATTTTTTTGCTTGCGGGCTAATTTTTGAGTTATTTAACGAGGAACACTCTATCCCACAGGGTAAATGAAGTGCTTTTACCCTTAGCTTCCCCTCTGTAAGAGTTCCTGTTTTATCTGTAAATAACAGGCTTATATTTCCCGAGGTTTCAATACCGACCAGCTTTCTTACTAAAACATTGTCCTGTGACATTTTTCTCATATTTGATGATAGTACTACTGTTATCATCATTGGTAGTCCCTCGGGCACAGCAACCACGACTATTGATATTCCTAAAGTTAGTGCACTTAAAAGATGAGATATTACAAATTTTACGTCTTTAATCTTTGCGAGTATTTGCACTGTATCAAACTGTGAATCTATTATAAAGGTATTAAAAAGGTAAGCTAATGCAATCAAAACAGCTCCTATATAACCTAATAAGCTTATGGTTTTTGCAAGCTGAGATAATCGCTTTTTCAGAGGGCTTGGTCGTGTATCTACGCCCAACTCCTTAGCTACCTTGCCGTAATGAGTGTTTTGCCCTACTTCCGTAACTATTGCCTTTCCTGTGCCTGCACAAATTAGACTTCCTTTAAACAGAGTGCTTGATTTTAAGTCTTTTTTTATCTCAGTGCTTTCGCCTGTCAAGGCTGATTCGTCAATTGAAAGCTCTCCCTCTAAAAGCATAGCATCGGCATAAATTCCGTCTCCCTGAGAAAGAAGCATTATGTCGCCAACTACAAGCTCAGTTATAGGAATTTCAGTCACTCCCTCGGCTCTTTGCACAACAACCTGTCGTTTTTGCTCTTCCTCACTTAGCTTTTTAAAGGCGTTTTCTTGGCTATATTCAGATATAGTTGAAACTAATGTTGAAATTACAATAGAAACAAGTATTCCACCACACTCAAACCAATTTATTTGAGGTAGCATTACTAAAACATTTACAATTAATGCAATTATCAATACTCTTATTATTGGGTCATTTAAGTTGGAGAAAAAGCTTTTTATAAAGCTCTTTTTCTTCTTCCCCTGAAGAACATTTTCTCCGTGCTTTTCTCGTGATGATAGTACCTCTTCCTTGGTTAGTCCTTTAAATTCCTCTATTCTAATCACTTCCTTTCTTTTTCATTTTATTAAGGAAGTATATATTTTATGAATAAAAAAAGTCAATGTGCGCGTGCACATTGACTTTTTTATTATAGAGCATTTAAAGCTTCAAGAATACCCTTTTTGGTGTTTTCGTACTTTTCAAGCTTAGCCTTCTCGCCTTGTACTACCTTTTCAGGTGCCTTGCTAACGAACTCTGCATTTGAAAGCTTCTTAACCAAACGGTCAATCTCGCCCTGTACCTTTACAAGCTCAGAGTTGAGTCTTGCCTTTTCCTTTTCGGTGTCAACCATTTCTGCCATTGGAATGTAAATGGTTGCTGCGTGTGTAATAATTTGCACTGCGTTTTCACCAGTAAATTCTTCAGTTACCTCAACCTCAGAGGCAGATGCAAGCTTTTTAAAAAACTCGGCAGTTTCGTCGTTAAAGCTGTCCTTGTACTTTGTTGTGATAAATAGCTTTGCCTTTCTTGATGGTGGAACGTTCATTTCAGTTCTGCGTGCTCTTATTGCACGAATAGCCTCAATTACTCTTTCCATCGTTTCAGCCTCATTTACAAAGTCGTACTCATCCTTAGGTTGTGGATAGGTTGAAATCATAATGCTTTCACTATCCTCAAAGTGTGGAAGTGAGAGGTAAATTTCCTCTGTAATGAATGGCATAAATGGATGTAGAAGCTTAAGCGTGCTTTCAAGAACATAAACTATTACGTTTTGTGATACCTTGTTTTGCTCGGTACCCTTTTGTGAAAGTGTTGTCTTTGATAGCTCAATATACCAGTCGCAAAGAATGTCCCAAATAAAGTCGTAAATTTCGCCAAGGGCAATACCTAATTCGTAGGTGTCAAGTCCGTTTCTTACCTTGCGAATAAGGGTATTAAGCTTAGAAAGTACCCATTTATCTTGAATACCGAGCTTGTCAATGCTTGGCATTTCTACCTTTTCGATGTCAAGATTCATCATAACGAAGCGTGCTGCGTTCCAAAGCTTGTTTGCGAAGTTACGAGCAGATTCAATCTTTTCGTCAGAGAAACGCATATCGTTTCCAGGAGAGTTGCCTGATGCAAGAGCAAAACGAAGTGCATCTGCACCGTACTTTTCAATAATAAGTAGTGGGTCGATACCATTGCCTAAGGACTTAGACATTTTTCTGCCCTGTGCATCACGTACAAGTCCGTGAATTAAAACAGTGTCAAAGGGCTTTTCTCCCATATATTCAAGACCGCTAAATATCATTCTTGATACCCAGAAGGTAATAATATCGTAGCCTGTTACAAGTGTGCTCGTTGGATAGAAGTATTCAAGGTCCTCGGTCTTATTTGGCCAACCCAGTGTAGAAAATGGCCACAATGCAGATGAGAACCAGGTGTCAAGTGTATCTGGGTCCTGACGCATTTCCTTGCCACATTTTGGACAAGCTACGTGGCTTTCCTTAGTTACAACAAGCTCACCACAATCGTCGCAATAGAAGGCTGGTATTCTGTGTCCCCACCAAAGCTGACGAGAAATACACCAGTCACGAATGTTCTCCATCCAGTGGAAATAGTTCTTTTCAAATCTTTCAGGAACAAACTTGATGTCCTTTTCTCTTACTGCCTTAATTGCAGGCTGTGCAAGCTCCTCCATCTTTACAAACCATTGAAGTGAAACTCTTGGTTCAACGGTTGTACCACAACGATAGCAGGTGCCTACGTTGTGTGAGTAGTCCTCAACCTTAATTAGATAGCCCTCTTTGTCAAGGTCGGCAACAATTGCACGTCTTGCCTCGTAGCGATCCATACCTGCATAGGCTGGATAATCCTCGGTAATTTTTGCATCTGGTGTCATTACGTTGATAATTGGTAGGTTGTGACGCTTACCAACCTCAAAGTCGTTAGGGTCGTGGGCAGGTGTAATTTTAACTACGCCTGTACCGAAGTCCATTTCAACGTACTCGTCTGCTACAACAGGAATTTCTCTGTTAATTAGAGGAATTACGAGGGTTTTGCCGATAATATTCTTGTATCTTTCGTCGTTAGGGTTTACCGCTACTGCTGTATCGCCAAGCATTGTTTCAGGTCTTGTAGTAGCAAATTCAAGATATCCACTTCCGTCCTTGAATGGATACTTAATGTGCCAAAAATGACCTGCTTGGTCCTCGTATTCAACCTCTGCATCAGAAATTGAGGTTAAGCAATGAGGGCACCAGTTAATTATTCTTTCGCCACGATAGATAAGTCCCTTGTTGTAAAGGCGTACGAATACCTCCTTTACAGCATCGGAGCAACCATCATCGAGAGTAAAGCGCTCTCTTGACCAGTCACAGGATGAGCCTAACTTTTTAAGCTGAGAAATAATTCTTCCACCATATTGGTCCTTCCACTCCCAAGCACGCTTTAGGAAGCCATCTCTTCCTATATCGTCCTTGGTTATGCCTTCCTTACGCATAGCCTCAACGATTTTAGCCTCAGTTGCAATAGATGCGTGGTCTGTGCCTGGTAGCCATAATGTTGAGTAACCACTCATTCTCTTGTATCTGATGAGAATGTCTTGAAGTGTGTTATCAAGTGCATGTCCCATATGAAGCTGACCTGTAATATTTGGTGGTGGAATAACTATTGTGTAGTGTGGCTTTGATTTGTCAATTGTTGGAGTGAAGTATTTTTTGTCACACCAATTTTTGTAAATTCTTTCCTCAAATTCCCCTGGGGAATAGGTTTTTGCAAGTTCTTTCATATTCTTCTCCTTTTAGTAATCAAATAAAAAAAGTCCTGATGCGACAAATCGCATCAGGACGCAAGTATGCGTGGTACCACCTGAATTTGCACGAAGGTGCACACTCTAACCTCTTTAACGGAAGGGTCCGTTGATGACTACAGCTATTTCGCCACCACCACTCGAAAGCTACTTCATAGCACCTTACCCATCGGCTTCCACCATCCCCGACTCTCTTTGAGGCTATCTTGCTACTACTCCTCTTTGTCCTTGTGTTTTTACGGCATTATTTTAACATATTAAATATTTATTGTCAATAACTTTTTTAATTCAAGGAACAAATTATCTCCAGCAATGATTTTTTTGACAAAAAAATAAATAATAAATTTTTTTAATATTTTTTCAAAAAACTATTGCAAACAGAAAAAATCTATGTTATAATACCTAAGCATTTGACAAACGGCCCGTTGGTCAAGCGGCTAAGACACGGCCCTCTCAAGGCTGAAACATGGGTTCGATTCCCGTACGGGTCACCAACACAAACAAAAATCGAACACTTTCGGGTGTTCGATTTTTGTTTGTGAATGAAGCACACCTACGATGTATTAAGACGCTTTTGCTAATGAAGTCGGCTTCGCCTAATGAAGTCGCTTCGCTAATTTGTTTGTGTGCTTCGCTTCATACGAGCAAAGTGAGTGCTTCATTGTTGCGTAGCAACTACTTCGTATTGGCAGAGCCAATGCTTCATTTAAATGAGTAAATTATGAAAGACGATAAATTATCAGCTCAATCTACGGATTTTGCTGTCTCTATTATTGAGCTTGTAAAAAGCTTAAAGGAAAAGCGTGAGTCTATCATTTCAAATCAAATTGGCAGAAGCGGTACAAGTATCGGTGCAAACATTCGTGAAGCTCATTACGCACACGGAAAAGCTGACTTTATTGCAAAGCTTCAAATTGCTTTAAAAGAAGCTAACGAAACAGGCTATTGGCTTGAATTACTTTTCAAAACAAATTATATTGATGAAAGCACATTCAAATCATTAAATAATGCTTGCACAAGCATCCGTGTTATGCTTATTTCCTCTATAAACACATCAAAGCAAGGCCGAATTTAAGCCTTGCTTTTCTTTATTTTTCATTGTTTTGTTAGCATAAAAGGGAGACAAGGAACCATCTCCTGTTTCCGTTTTTTTCTAAAATTCAAAAAAGTTTTCTTCTTTCCTCGGGATTTTTCGTCAAAAAATCCAGTTGCATTTTTTGAAATTCTGTGGTATAATGCTTTTTAGTGCGTAGCCAAAAGGCGTAAGTCCAGCTTAAAGGACTTACGCCTTTTCTTCGCTTATTAGGAGGTATTATTATGGAAAAAGAAAATCAAAACTATCTTGCCACCGAAAAGGTCGGAAAGCTGATGGGCAAATACGCTGTGCCCTGTATCATCTCACTCTTGGTCGGTGCTTTGTATAATATTGTCGATCAGATATTTATTGCAAACGCTGACTATCTCGGCTCATATGGAAACGCCGCCAACACAGTTGTATTTCCGTTAACCGTCATTGCTCTCGGCATCGCCGTGATGATTGGTGACGGCTGCTGTGCTTTCGTAAGCCAATCGCTTGGCGCAAATAAAAAAGATGATGCACACAAAAGTATCGGTAATGCAATTCTTCTGTGCGTGATCAGCAGTATCGTTCTGACCGCTGTTTATCTCATCTTCATGGAACCAATATTGACAGTCTTCGGTGGCAGGGTGAATTCCGAAACATTTGAGCTTTCAAAAGAATATTTCTTTTGGATTGCCCTCGGTATTCCGTTTTATATGTTCGGTCAGGCAATGAACCCAATCATCCGTTCCGATGGAAGCCCTCGCTTCGCTATGGTTGCCGTGCTTGCAGGTGCTCTGACAAACATTGTCCTTGATCCAATTTTCATCTATCCTATGAAAATGGGTATGGCTGGAGCCGCTATTGCTACCGTGATTGGTCAGATAGTAACCGCCGCGCTTTCGCTTTGGTATTTGTTCCGTATAAAGTCCGTTAAGCTCGGTCAAAGTAGCTTTGGCTTCTTTGGTGGGCTTATGAAAAAATTCCTTTCCCTTGGTGTTACGAGCTTTCTCGCACAAATTTCACTTGTTATTTCTATGGCTGCCGTGCAGAATATGTGTACCAAGTATGGTGCAATGGATGCTATATTTGGACAGACCGAATACGCACAGATTCCTCTTGCCGTTCTCGGTATCGTTATGAAGTTCTTCCAAATTGCTATTTCTATCTCCATAGGTCTTGCCGCTAGATGTATCCCTATCGTTGGCTACAATATCGGTGCTAATCGAAAGGACAGAGCTAAACAGCTCTTTACCTATCTGCTCATAGCAGAGCTTACCATTGGTGTTATTGCCTTGCTTATCGTTGAGCTGATGCCACATCAGCTGATCAGTATTTTCGGTGCAAGCAATGAAAGTGCGTATTATACCGATTTTGCCGTAAAGAGCTTTCGTATCTATCTCTGTATGATGCCATTCGCTATGATGAACAAAGGCACTTTCATTTATCTGCAAGCACTCGGTAAGCCCGTGCTATCCACGATTGTTTCAATGGCACGTGAGATCATTTTTGGTGTGTTCCTCCCGATTTTGATGCCTATCGTTTGGGGACTTGACGGCATTCTGTATTCATTCCCCGCAGCAGATATTTTAACCGTTATCATTGCGTCTATCATCATTGTAAAGACGTACAAAGAGCTAAGCAAAGCTGATAAGAAAACGGCGGTACAGTAGTGGAACACAATACACAATTTGCAAAGCATCAGATCATATTTTGTGAGACCTTAGGTGTATGCGAGGTATCGGAGATTACCAATTTAGCTCCCAAGAAGAGCGAGCCGATTCTGTATTACAAATTGCAATCACTATTCAATGCTGAAAAAATCGCATACATCCCCGTCCTTGAGCATAAGACCTTGCTCCGCGAGTTGCTCACGACAGAAGATGCCAAAATACTTAAAGAAAGCGAGAGCTTCAAGAATCTCTCCGAAGTGGAGCAACAAGAAATCGAATATATTTTGTCGCAGGTGAAGTAAAATATAAGCTTTCTGTGATGTAAATTTTGAGGGCTGACGGAAATAAACCGTCAGCCCTATTTCATTATTAGGTTAATGTTTCAGTGGCATTTTCATATCAAGTTTAAAAGCGTATGTAAGGATGGCTTTGACTAATGATGATGCTTCGTTAATTTATTTGTGTGATTTTGGGGTGTGCGTGTGTAAAAGCTCCCCCATTTATAACAAAAGGAGACAAGGAACAGTCCCCTGCCGTGTCTCCCATTTTGTTTCCTTTGTCAAGTCTTTTTTGAAATTTTATTTATTTTTTCAACAAAAAAGACCTACCTCTTTCGAAGTAGGTCAATTTTCTTAACTTAATGGTATTGGACTAAGTGTCGGCTTTTTTGTGTTTTATTCTTCGGCTGGAAGGTAACCAGTTAAATTGTTGAAGGAAACAAAGTGATATGTGTTGCCTGTTGCAGGTGCGCTTGCTTGTAGATAGCTTACGCTTGAATTATCAGCAGTCTTTTCGATTACGTAAGCACCGATTGCAAGCTGTGCACTCTTGTGCACAGCAGTTTCGAAGCCTATAATTCTCATTGAGAACATATCGTAGTCACGGCTTGAAAATTCAACGCTTGCAACGCCATCGGCTGTTTGACCCTGTGCGTTCATAATCTCGTTTGTACCAAGCTTTTCTTCTGCTACTGCGAATAAGCCATACTTCAAGGTGTTTCCAGTAATTGCTTCGTATGTTTCAATTGCATCATGATCGATAACAAAGCTTACTGAAATGCCACCATTTGCGTACTCCTGCGCTGAGTAGCCAAGGCAGGTAAAGAGAGCCGGTGCTTCCTTTGTTACACTGTAAGGACAGCCTGCATTTGTACAAATTGTAGCTTCAGAGCCTACATTGTTATAACCATTAGCATATGAAATAGTAATACATTCATTATGAATTGGATTTTCCTTAACAGTTGTCAGTTGGCAACGATTGCAATTCACAACACAAGGGTTGTCCTCCGCTAAATGCTCACCATAATAAAATGCATTACACTCGCTATAACCACAAACGATGTAAATAACATATTTATCGCTATGATTTTGTGCAAGCTCAACATAATAGTCATCACTCTTTGCCGAATCCCACTCAACATACTCAAGAGTTACTGTATATGAGGTTGGCATGGTGCTTGGGAAAACGCTCTGTGCTTTTTCAATATCTCCTGTGTAGAAGAATGCACATTTTCCTGTGCCTGTATTCACTATTGAGGTTGTTGTTGTGAATGTGCTTGGAATATATACCCTTTTTAAGCTCCCGTCGTTATGAAATGCAGTTTTTCCCATTGAAACAAGATTTTTCGGCAATCTTACCTCTTCAACTGAGGAGTTGTTTGCAAACATTGCACTTGTGGTTGTTTTGATTTCAGATGAAGTAATTTGGGAATAGTCTATAATCTTTAAGCTTGAGCATTTTGAATAAGCACCACTCTCATTTATCCAAAGTGTTGTAGATGCCTTGACTGTAATCATACTTGTACACTCACTAAAGCTGAGTGTAGAGTATACTCTATGTATGCCCTCAGGAATTTCAAATCTTACAATTGAAGCCGCTGTATAGCTTTTTCCTGTTGCCGTATTCAATGCATCAAAATATAAAATCAATCCGTAGTCGGTAGCTTTACCTTGGGGTTGTGTTATGTATTTTGAAAGATAGGTTGCATAATTGCCATTTTCATCTATTAATAGCACCTTTGAGGTGTTATCATCCATTGCAGCTGTGCCAAGGTTT
The DNA here is from genome assembly GCA_017473085.1 of Clostridia bacterium. Taxonomy (GTDB): domain Bacteria; phylum Bacillota; class Clostridia; order Oscillospirales; family CAG-272; genus RGIG2000. The sequence goes on along the minus strand of JAFUNF010000013.1, from coordinate 15,744 downwards.
GATGTGTCAATCGGTGAGACAACGCCATCTCCTGTGACAGTTACGTCAATTACATCTGTAAATTCAGGTATTACCACTTCAGCACTTACAGATAATGCAAAAATGCATGCAAGCACCATCATTGTAGCAATTAGTAAAAAAATTCTCTTTTTCATTTTACCATTTCTCCTTTATGTTATTTGTTTTTTTCACAAAATTCTTTATCAGCCAAATCACAAAAGCGTTTAATTAGCTCAGTTTCCTTTGGATCGTATGGGCGAAAGCTTGGTCGATACAGGTCATGGAACCATTTTGTAAGGTCAATGTCCGCGGTCTTATCGCTATAATACCATTCCCAAAGCGAATTATGTGCCTCATAGGTTTGATACTTTCCTGCAACAAAGCCCCAGTTATAGCATCCAATATTTTCAAGATAGAAAAGTGGAAAGTTTTCAAAAACTGTATTGCCTGTACATCTTGCAAGCCATTCGGTGTTTATCAATGGGCGGTCAAACTGCTTAAGATACTTGATGACTCTTATGTGCTCCTCATATCTACCATAATTATGATATGTAATAATATCCGAATTTTCAATTGCAAATATATCCTCAGGCATATCAAATTCAAAATTTCTGTTACAACACCATGCAGCACAGGTAAGTGGCTGTGACGGGTTTATTTCCCTAACAACCTCAAACATTCTTTCAAGAATAGGCAATGTGATACCGCTTCTTTGGCTATTTCCAGGTTCGTTAAACACATCCCACATTAAGATACGATTATCATCTTTATAAAGTGTGACGATTTCCTTAACCATCTTAAAATAGTCATTTGCACTTTCCTCATTATCAAGATAAAAATGAGGTGCTGATTCGTTGTGTCTGCCGTGTTGTGAATGCTTTTTACCCCCGTGGTAGCCTATATCGTAGCTTTGCTCACCAATATATGGCATTTTCCAAAGCTCGGTTTTTGGTGGCATACAGTCGTTTGCTAAAACTATCATACAAGATATTCCGTATTTATCACAAAGAGCGACATATCTTTCAAATCTTTCAAGGAAGCTATCGTGCTCTTCCTTCCAAACTACATATTCAAGAATCAGACGCACGGAATTAAAGCCTAATTCCTGCATTACCTTAAATTCTTCCTCTGTGGTTTTTAATGTTTCTTCAAAATGTAAGGACTGCCACTGGTCAACTCTGTTAACACAGTCAGCACTCATATAGTTACAGCCTCTTATCCAAGGGTGAGCATTATACCATTCCCAAGCCCTTTCTTTGCTCCATTTGCCGTTCATTTGCTTCTCCATTCTATGAAAATTATGGATTCCTAATATAATTTTACCATATTTGATATTGACATTCTATCCAAAACATTATAAAATATAGTCAAAAAGTAAGATTTTTAAAGGATTTGCTATGATTATTTATCAAAAAGAAAATATAGGCAACAGTTACGAGTACAGAAGTAACTGTCACGAAAACTGGACTGTGCCTCCACATATACACGAATATAGCGAAATAGCTTTCACAAAAAAAGGCGTTTCCACCATTTATCTTGACGGAGAAAAATACCTTGTTCCCGAAAATCACCTAATATTTATCCGTCCCAATCAAATACACGAGTATAGTGACGAAACACTGTCTATCCTTCGCTGTGCAGTCTTTTCAAATGATTTTGTACCCCTCTTTTATGCAAGCTTAGGGGAAAATGTTCTTGAAAGTCCTGTTGTGGATTTTTCTGATAGCATTTCACTGTTAAATGAGTTTGACCAGACATCTTCCAATGAAGTTTTGAAAATATGCGGACTGCTCAATCTTATTTGCTCTATTGTTTTGAAAAATAGCATTCTCGTTCCCACCGACAAGGCCCTACACAGACACGATATGCTTTTCAAAACTATAGAATTTATATCAAATAATTTCAAAGAGGATATACAATTAAAGCAAATTGCAAAAAAAATAGGTCTACACGAAAAATATCTCTCCTCAACATTACATTCCCTTACAGGAATGAACTTCCAAGAATTTTTGGCATCATACAGAATTGATTACGCAAAGTGCCTGTTGAGAAAGGATATCTCGAATCAGTTTACAATTTTCGAAATCGCTATGCAATGTGGTTTTTCCTCTATAAATACATTTAACCGTGCTTTTTTACATCAAACAGGGTTAACACCTTCAAAATATAAAAAACAGTTTGCAAACAATTTACGGAAATGACTTTTTAGAATTTCAAAGCAAAACCAAAAGCCGTTATTTTTCAAACGGCTTAGAAATATTATTTTTTAAAGTTATTTTGAACTTGTTTTATCGTTTGGTTAAGTGTCTCGTATCACATAAAACAAATTTAAGCAAGGCTGAATTTCAGCCTTGCTTTTCTTATTTTCCCTTGTTTTGTTAGCATAAAAAGGAGACAAGGAATCGTCCTCTTTTCTCCCTTTTATTTTTTTGTTTTGAACTTTTTTCGATTGAGCATTACAAAGACAACTGTGAATGCAATAAAAACTATTTCTAATACTGCAAAGAAAACGATTGAAAAGGCAAAAGCTCTTTGAGAATTATAACATTCAAAGCTTCTATAAATAACACTTGCTGAACGAGCATCTACAACTTTTTTCTTTCCCCACAAATTTTTATAGTATGTGATAGAAAGTTCATCGCCAATTTTTATTGCTTCATTCAATTCTATGTTTGAATATTCTGAAAAAGCTCCACGTTCATCGAACTGATATTCAATAGAATTAGATATGACACTAAATCTATATTCGGAAACAAGTCGTCTTTCATATTTTGTTTCTTCCACTTTTACAATTATTGTTTCAGTTTCTTCTTTTCTTATCGGTTTACTTTCATAAATTAGCAACGCACCAACAGAAGCCAATAAAACTTGAATTATTGTTATAATCAAAAGGAATTTTATAATATATTTTCTTTTACTCATTTTCAATAACGTCTCCTTTTGTCTTATCAATAAAATTATATCACACCCTATAAAGCATTTCAATAATGTAAACTCTTTAATTTTATGGTTTTATTGCAACCTCTTTAAGTCGGTTGATAACTTGCTTATAGCGTGGGGCAAAACGCAAAATGGAAGCTTCTTCGTCTGTGGTTAGCCATTCAAGCAAGCATTGAGAATGATTTCCGTTTGATTCCATAATCCAACCACCACTTGAGTATCCACGCAGAATCAGAGATGTGTGTGGTGCATTAAAATCATACGTGTCCATATGAATAGCAAAATCTACGGCTTTTTCAAGATAGTGCCAAGCTCCCTTGATATTGTTCTCTCTTATAAGCATTGTAGCTATATGGCTACAAGCAATTTCGCCAAGCTGAGCTTGTAGCTGATAATCCTTGTCTGGAAACAAGGCTTCAAGCAATTCTACTTGAAGTTCAAGCAGCTTCATTCTTTCCTCGTTTGAAAAAAGCTTTTTCCCATTCTCAAAAAATCCACAACAGTTATTAATTGCACAAATTAATTGGTTTATTAGGTACGATATGTATTCTTGAATTTCTGCTAAATCACCTTTTCCATTCCAATTAAAAAGCATAAAATTTTCATATGAAAAATGAGATTTTGGCATCTCCTTTGCAAGCCTTAACATTTCGTCCTTTTTGCCAGCGTATCCGTATGCAATTGCAAGAGTGTCCGTTGCTTCATATCGAATGTTACTATCGGTACATTCTTCAAGGATTCTATTACAAAGCTCAAAGACCTGGTCGTATTCCTTAATTCTTTTTCGTGAATATTCATTTACAAAAGCATTAGCAAGCTTCAACATAATTTTATAGTCCCGAGGGAATTTTTTATTTGCTTCACTAAGAAGATTGACTTGTTCTTCCCATTTACCTTGATTTTTCAATTCGGTTGCTTCTTCTAAATATTTCTTAATTTCATCATTGCTTTTTTGAATGTCAATTCCTAAAAGCTCATCGGAAGAAACATTGAATATGTGGCACAAAGCAGGTATGAGAGTAATATCTGGCGAGGTTCTGCCACATTCCCATTGAGAAATTGCACGAGAGGTAATCCCAAGATATTCAGCAAGCTGTTCTTGAGTGATATTATTCTCTTTACGCAATCGTTTGATATTAGAGCCAATAGACATTTTTAGTCCTCCAAAATTTATTCAAAAGCACTTTCGTAATTTTATTATACAATACAATAAAAGCAAAGTCCACGAATTGTTTGTGTTGTTAATGTATAGTAGCACTTTGATTTTCAAAGATATTTTATCACAAAATTGCAAATAAAGCTATATATTTTTTCGGTCAACAACCAATACATGAAATGATGTTGTTCTGTTTTTCAATACCTTTTTCAATTTTTTTCTAATTTTATTGACTTATTTTGAAATTCGTATTAAAATGGAATTAATAACATTTAAGGAGATTTTTTATGTATTCTTTTGAAAGACTTCATTACAGTATCAGAGGCTCATATCTTGTATGGGACAAGAAGGGCAAAACCACACTTAAAATGGATATGATTCACAATCACGGTCAGGATATTTTTAATGGTGTTTTGTCTATCAATTTTGGTACTGGCTCAAAGTTTTCCTTTGTACCTCGTGAGGCTACTGCAAAATTTGATGGTGGCGAGACAAAAATTACGATGTTTGACATTGACGGCACCTTTATTAAGGGTAAGGGCAAGGAAATTCTTGTAGAGATTGCAAAGACAAATACAAGATTTGACTATCAAATTATTCAAAATGGTATTATTGAGCTTTGTGATTTTAAAAACAATTGTAGCCTTATGTTTGTTCCTGTCAAGGGCTCATTAAAGGTTGAAAAGCAACGTACACCTGGTGTGATTATGGCTGACTTCGTTAACGTACGTGTATTGCCCGACGAAAATGGCGAATATGAGTTTGCTATTGAGGGCAATTTTCTCGATAAGGGTGCAACTATTGCTCAAGGTATGCGTTACGACTACTTTGCTGATTTAGCTGAAAAGGACTATATTGCTTGGGAAAAGAAGTTCAATTGCAAAAACAAGTACGAAAAGGAATGTGCTTACATAATGTGGTCAAACACTATTGCTCCATTAGGTAACTTCTCTACCGAGGCAATTGTAATGGGCAAGGCTGGTATGAGTAACGTATGGAGCTGGGACAATGCGTTTAACTCACTTGGCTTGGCTGACATTGACTATCGCTTAGCTATGGACCAATTTATGATAATGTATAAGCATATTAATCGTGTTGGCAGAGTTCCCGATGCTATTTCTCAATCCTACAAGGTTTGGAATTTTGTTAAGCCTCCTGTTCAGGGCTGGATGTACAAGCAAATGATTAAGAGAAATCCTGAGTTTGCAACACCTCACGCACTTGAAGAGGTATATTTTGAAATGAAGAGAAACACCGACTGGTGGCTCAATCTTCGTGGAGACGTTCCCTCCTACTATCATGGTAACGACTCAGGACAGGACAACTCTACCTGCTTTGACAAGAGTGAGCATATTGAAACCTCAGAGCTTATCGCTTTCCTTTCCGTTCAATGCTCCTTCCTTTCCGAGGCAGCAGAAGCTCTTAACTATCCAACTGATAAAAAGGTTTACGCACAGCTTGCTAAGGAGCTTGCTGAAAAGGCAGTTAAGGACTACTGGGACGGCGAAAAAATATTCGTTCGTTTGGCAGAAACAGGCGAGCCTTACTACTGTAATGCTCTTATGCCACTTCGTGTAATTGTTCTTGAGGATATGCTACCAAAGGAAATTCAAGAGTACATTGTTAAGACAATTAAGGAGCATCATCTTTGCAAGGGTGGTATTGCAAGTGAGGCTCTTGATAGCGAAATGTTTGTTGAAAACGGCTACTGGCGTGGTGCAGTTTGGGCACCTGACGTTGTTATGTTCGTTTATGCTCTACGTAACCTTGGCTACACTGAGCTTGCAAACGAAATTGCAGAAAACTACAAGACCTCTATTTGTAAATACGGCTTTAGTGAAAATACAAGTGCTATTACGGGCAAGGGTCTTCGTTGTAAGGGCTATGCTTGGGCAGCTAACGCATATCAAGTACTTTAATAATCATAAAAAGGGCACTTTGTGTCCTTTTTTTGTTGCAAGTGTTGAGGTTTTGTGGTAAAATTGTTTTAAGACTTAAAAGGGAGGCTTTTATGGTTATTAACAATTGGAAAATGGATTTTAACGGCTGGGTCGGGCTTGACTGCACGCTTCCCTGTGATATGTATAGTGTTCTATATGAGCATGGCTACATAGATGACCCCTACTACGGAACAAACGAGGAAACGCTTTGCTCATTATCAAGTAAGGGTTGTGTTTTTTATAGTAGCTTTGGCTTGAGTGACGAGGAGCTTAATCGTCAAAGGCTTGAGCTTGTGTTTTATGGTCTTGATACTATTTGCGATATATATTTTAATGGTGTTTTCTTAGATAGCGTAAAAAATATGCACCGCAAATACGAATACGATATTAAGTCCTTGGCAAGGAAAGAAAACGAGATCAGGCTTGAATTCAAGTCCCCTCTTGCCTATTTTGAAAAAATGGAAAATGCGCACCATTTGTATATGAATGGAGACACAATTCCAGGAGCCTCCCATTTAAGAAAGGCATTTTATATGTCGGGCTGGGACTGGGCACCAAAGCTTCCAAATATGGGTATTTTCCGTCCTGTTGAAATTCGCTCTTATGATATTGATAAAATTGAGGATTTTACTATTGTACAGCACCACGAAAATGGTACTGTAAGGCTTGAATTATCCCTTGATACCAAGCACAAGGAGGACGACCTTACCACCATTTGTGAAATTGATGGTCAAAGGGTTATCTTAGAAAATGGCAAGGGCGAAATAACAATTGAAAAGCCAAGACTTTGGTGGCCAAACGGCTATGGCAAGCAGGAGCTATATGAAATTAGCTTTTATCTTTATAAAAACGACACTCTCCTTGACAAAATTACAAAAAGCATTGGCTTACGCACTCTTAATTTAAGTCGTGAAAACGACCAGCTTGGGCAAGAATTTTGCTTTGTTGTAAATGGTATAAAAATATTTGCCATGGGTGCAAATTACGTGCCTATTGACAATTTGCTCTCTCGTGTTAATAAGGAGCGTACAGAACGACTTATCAAGGATTGCATATTTGCAAACTTTAACTGTGTAAGAGTTTGGGGTGGTGCTTATTACCCTGAGGACTATTTTTACGACCTTTGTGACAAATATGGTCTTGTGGTTTGGCAGGACTTTATGGTTGCCTGTGCTAACATTTGGTTAAACGAGGATATGGAAAGAGAGTTTTCCCTTGAGGCAACCTACAACGTAAAAAGAATAAGACACCACGCTTGCCTTGGCTTGCTTTGTGGCAACAACGAAATGGAGGAGGCCATTTGCTTTTGGGAATGCGCTGACGGAAATGACCCTTTAGTAAGACGTGATTACCTAAAGCTATATGAGGAAATTCTCCCTTCTATTTGCAAGGCAAATGCACCCTATATTTCATACACTCCCTCAAGTCCAACCTCAAGGGGTGGCTTTGATTCTCCACAAGACAAGAGCATTGGTGACGTGCATTTTTGGGACGTATGGAATGGAAATTGTGAGTTTGACGAATACAGAAAGCACAAATTCCGTTTCTGCTCAGAATACGGATTTGAAAGCTTGCCTTCTATAAAGACTATTGATGAATTTTGCCCTCGTGAGGAAAGAAATCTACTTTCCTACACTATGGAAAGCCATCAAAAGCATTGGCACGGAAACGTTAAGCTTTTGAAGTATCTTGCAGAGGAATATCAGTTGCCTAAGGATTTAGAAACAACTGTTTACGCTTCACAGCTTAATCAAGCTAACGCAATTAAGTATGGTGTTGAGCATTTCAGAAGGTGTCGTGGCTACACAATGGGCTCAATTTATTGGCAATTAAACGACCCGTGGCCTGTTGCCTCGTGGTCCAGTGTGGATTACTTTGGTAGATACAAGGCACTTCACTATTATGCAAGGAAATTCTATCAGGGTGTGGCACTTGGCTTGTTTAATGAAGCAAATGATATAACAATAAACGTGGCAAACGAAACCCTTTGTGAGTTTAAGGGCTATGTTAAGGCAGGTGTTATTAAAAATGACCTTACACCTGTTTTTGAAACAGAAAAGCAATTCTCTGTAAATGCACTTTCCTCTCTTGACGTAGAATGTATTTCAAATGAAGCCTTTGACGGACAAAATGATAAGCTTTTCTATGCAGAGCTTTATGACAAAAACGATACACTTCTTGCAAGAAACGTTGTTCTTGGCACAAAGCCGAAGCATTTTAAATTTCTAAAGCCTGATATTAAAATTCAGGCAAAAGCGACACAGGGTGGGGTTAATTTAACCTTTAGTACCAATGTATTTGCAAAAAGCCTTCAGGTTTCATTTAAGAATTGTGACCCTGTGCTGAGTGACAACTATTTCGACCTAACAGGTAAGCCATACACAATTTTTGTTGAAACAGATTTAACAGAAAATGGGCTTCTTGATGAGATTTCTCTGCTTTCTGTTTACGATATACCATTAAGATATTGATAGTCTATTGTTTTTTAGCTTGGGCTATGTTATAATGAAAAAAATTACATATTAGAGGTAAAATATGAAAAGATTATTTCAAAACCATTTTAAAAGAAGCGTTATTCCACTAAGCGGAGCTTGGAAATTCCTTATCGACGCTGAGTGCTGTGGCGAGGAAAAGGGGTGGCAAAACGGACTGCCCTTAGGAGATACTGTTATTGTTCCATCTGCTTGGAATAATGAGCTTGGTCTTCTCAACTTTGAGGGCTGTGGCTGGTATGAAAGGAAATTCTTTACACAGGGTGGCACTCTTTCCTTTGAATTTGAAAGTGTAATGACACTTGCTACTGTTTGGCTTGATGGCAAAAAAATCGGCGAGCATTATGGTGCATTTACTCAATTTGAGCTTATTGTAAATGACGTTACCTGCGGGGAGCATACCTTGATTGTTCGTGCAGATAATAGATTTGATAAAAACTCCTTTCCTCAAAGGCATACCGACTGGTTTAACTATGGTGGTATTGCAAGAGACGTTTACGCTCACGAGCTAAAGGGTATTTCTATTCTTAAAAATCATATTGCCTACGAGCTTGACCAGAATTTAACCAAGGCTACTGTTAACTCCTTGCTTGAGCTTTATAATGCAAATGCCGAGACAATTACCTCCCCCGTGTGCGTTAAGGTTGGCGACACTGTTATTTACAATGAAAGCGTAACAGTTGAGGGCTATTCTAAGCTAAGCCTTGAAACGCCAGCCGTTGCTCTTGAAAATATTAAGATTTGGGACACTGATGCACCTAATCTTTATACTGTTGTTACTACAACTGACACTGACGATTACGTTGATAAGATTGGCTTTAGAAGAATCGAGGTTAAGGACCGTGATATTCTTTTGAACAATCGTTCAATTGAGCTTCTTGGTGTAAACAGACACGACGAGCATCCTGATTGGGGCTTTGCCTTCCCTGCTAAGCTTATGAAGAAGGACCTTGACTTGATTTGTGATATGGGCTGTAATACTATTCGTGGCTCTCACTATCCTAACTCACAAATTTTCCTTGATATGCTTGATGAAAGAGGTATTTTGTTCTGGAGCGAAATTCCTATGTGGGGCTGTGGCTTTAGTTGGGAAGCACTACAAAACCCTGTTATTATTGAGCGTGGACTAAATATGCACAAGGAAATGACAAGATATTACTACAACCACCCATCAATTATTATTTGGGGTATGCACAACGAAATTGACACCTCACAAAAGTTTACACTACCATTAACCGAGCAATATTACAAGCATCTTAAGGAGTTTGGCGGTAATAGACTTGTTACCCACGCATCTAACCATCCATACAACGACGTATGTATGGGCTATAACGACATTATTTGTATAAACTATTATTACGGCTGGTACAACTATGGCGACTCAACTGGCAAGCTTACTGACTGGGATATGTTTGTTGAAAAATTCCGTGAACGTGCAAAGGAAATGGGTTGGGATAACAAGCCAGTTATTATGAGTGAATTTGGTGCTGCTGCCTTGGCAGGCTTCCATTCTCCATTTGATTCTGTTCGTTGGAGTGAGGAATATCAAAGAGAGCTTTTAGAGCATTGTCTTGAATTGTTCCATAAAACCGATTATATGAGAGGCACGTATATTTGGCAATTCTGCAATATTAGAACCTCTCCATCAATGGATATTAACCGTGCTCGTTACTTTAACAATAAGGGTATTCTTGACGAATATCGCAATCCTAAGGCGTCCTACTTTAAGGTTAAGGAATTATATCGTCGTTACTCTAACAAATAATAGAAAAATACTGTATGGCACGATGCCATACAGTATTTTTTTATTAATTCAAGAAGTCAATTACTGCACTAAACTCTGTTGTATCGTTTAGGGTGTAATCAAGTAGGTAGCAAATTTGGTTGTAGTTGCCGTTTTCGTCAGGTAATTGATCAACGTATGGCTGTTCTACTACGTTTAGAGTTGCGTTGCTTGTTACACTCAATCTAACGTCACCCATTATAGCAGTATTTCCATTTACCTGTGGCTTGATTGTTGTTACAAAGCGCTCAACTATCTTTGTTTTGTCGCTAAAGGTAAATTTATCGTACATTTCAATTTTGTCGTCCATTGGCTTAAAGCTTCTTTCAGCCTTTTGGAGCTTTGAGTGCTTTTTCCTGTCGTAGCCTAAGGTAAAGTCCATATAAACTACGCCTGTTTCCTCATTATATACTGCTCTTGCCTTGTTTGTGTCATCGCCACCCTGTCCCATATCGTCAAAGATTGGTAGGCTATGTGAGAAGGATGAGGGCTGGAAGTATTCATTTCTTCTTGAGCCTTGGTAGCCTGGCCAGTTGCCTGGACCTATATAGCCGAAGTCACAGAAGATTTGCTTGTTATTTCTTGCAAGAATGAAGGAGCCTACGTCCTGATGGTTATGGCTCTCCCATTGGTTACCACCCTTAAAGGCAAGTCCGTAATTGTCAGTTCTCTTAATAAAGTAGTTGCTAACTGGTGCAGAATACGTACCATTTGCAAGCTTTTCGGTGGTGTATTCTGGATTGTAGTAAACGGTTGAACGCACTGCAAATGCCCAGTGGCAATATGCAACTATTGTTGCTTGGTCAAGAGGTAGCTTCTCGATTGCATCGCCATACACTGTTTTTAGCATATGAGGTAGTCCTACCCAATAGCCCTCTCTTGCATTTACATCGCTAAACATTGCAAGAATGTTTGGTTGTAGGTGCATCTTTTGAATAAATTGAGAAATTGCCTTTACCTTTGGATTTTTTAGCCAGTCGTATTCTCCGTTTGAAAACTCACGAAGTAGCATTGCATATACAGCGAAGAAGCCAAAGCCAAAGCCCCAGTATGCAGTACCCTCTACGCACATTCCGTCATCATCGTAGCTATTTAGGTAGCACTCCATTGATGCCTGTAGGCGTGGGAGCTGTCTTTTAAATTCCTCAGGGTCCTCATACATTAAAACTCCACCAACTGCTCCTGTGCAAACGGCTGTCCAGTTATTATTGTGGTGTTCCCAGAAGAATTTACGTGTCAAATATGGCTCAATTGTGTGTCTTCTAATTTCATAGCTGATTCTATCGTTTAATAGCTGTGGGAATCTATCCTTGAATAGATATTTAACCTCTGCCATTGAAAATGCAAGTGAGGCTGCAAAAATGTCAATAAGTCCAGGGTCAAAGTCCTTTGGCGTTCTTTGATAGTAGTCGTTATAGTGACCAAGAGGTGCCCAGGTGTATTCGTTACAGATTTCCCATACTGTTTCAACAAGATTTCTGTAATATTCCTCATTGTCAGGGTAAATTAATGCAAGCAACGCCGAGGTTTGCAATTGACGGAAGGTGTCACTACCTCCTGGACCTCCGTTTGGAAATTCAAGCACGTGCCAAGCAGGAGCACAACGTGGCTTTATCTGAAAAACCTTATCATATTGCTCCTTAATTTCCTTTCTGTGACGGGCAAAAGCCTCATCGTTTCTTACTCTTTCCCATGTTTTAGGGTCCTTTGCAATATCAAACATAATTATTCTCCTTAACCTTTTATTCTTTGACTTGATGAACGGAAGCGCATTGTGTAGGATTGATAACGAAGCCTGTCGGACAAGTATTTATCCTCAAAGGAATCGGAATGTTGCCAAGTTCCTTTAAAGTCACTGTCACGTACCTCAGGCATACAATCAAGGCTTGGTAGCTGTGGCTTTGGTGTCACTGTTACAGTATCAGCACCCAAAATTACTTCCATAGTTCCTAATAGCCAATCCGTTGGTCCTATGTATTTATCGCCTACCTTTATTTTTTCAGGTAGAAATTCGCCTTCCTTAATTTGAGAGCAAGCAGAAATTATTTCCTCTTTTGTAAGTGTTAGCTCGCCTTCAATTTCGTAGGGCTTAGATAAAAATCCGTAAACGTCACCACAGATATGCTCCTCTTTTCCTGTGAGAAAATCACGACAGGCAAGAATCATATCGGCAAGGGACAGGGACATTGGGTCCTGTACTGGAAAAATGCTTTCCTTGAGAGCTTCGTATAATTCCTTTATATGCTCTTTTTTAACTATTCTTTCTCCGTCCCCTTCAAGCTCACTTGCAAGCTGTGAATAGGTAATTATCCTAAACCTTGGGTCCTTCTTTATCATACGTACAAGGGTACGCATATTTTTAAGGACTGTGTCAGTTACTTCCTTTGGTAAATCCTTTGGCTCAATCCATTGACCGAAGGGAACAAGGTTTTCCTTGTGATAGTTTATAGCGTCCCAAAAGTCCTCTTTTATAATCATATTTGGGTGGGTATAAATAACTGCTCTTTCTCTCTTTGCAAGCTCGTTTAGCTTTTCCTTTATTTGCTCCTCGGTTGCATCACGCAGGAACCACTCTATAGCAAAGGTATAGTTTGCATGGAAAATGTTGCAATAGTAAGAACCTGTCCCCTGTTCTGTGTCGCAGAAGGTGTCTGCATATATTGGAATACCCATTTTGTGATAGCCATACATAGCAACATAGGACTTTTGGTTACCAGGTGGACAGGCAGCCCATACTCTATCAACGCCTAAGGTGTTTTTTATGTATTCAATTCCTAAGGCTTCCTCCTCTATTAGTCTGTCCTGTGCCTTGTAGAAGTCATCTATGTCCGTATATTCGTTTATCATTGGATGAAGGGTGTGTCCGTATGTGTGTGTACCTATTTCGTGGTGGGAAAGTGCCTCAATTACGTCCTCTCTTCCCCATTTCTTTAGGTGCTTTGCAAGTAAGCCTACCACACAAAAGCAACCCTTAACCCCTTCCTCTCGGAATAGATTTGCCTCATACAAAATTCCATCTGCTGACCTTGAGGAGGTAAAATCCTCGGTGTCAAATGAAAAAATTATATCTGTCATTTCTTTGAATCTCCCATTTCATAGAATATATATGACTTATCCTCGCTTGATAAATCCTTTATATTCTCTTTTCTATCATTGTACCACAGCTTTATTTTAAAATCAACAATTATATTGTTGAAATACAAATTCTACTGTGATAGAATAATGATAGATGCTTTTTGTGGAGGGCTTATTTTGAAAGCAAGAACTACTATTAATAGAAACGAAAAAATCGGAAAATTTGACAGTCGAATTTATGGCTCATAGGAGTGGGCTAAGCGTGCCGATACTGATGTTATGATGGCTGTAAGCCTTAGCACAAGAGGGCCTGATGAGGCAAGAAATCTAATTGAGTGAAACTAACACCTACTATGCTAATTTGTGTCGTCAAAATGGCTTTGAAAGGAAATTAGCTTTTTTAGAAATGGCAATTGCATTGAAATTTCCCCATATGGTGTTACAAAGGCTACCTCAATACACCAGCTTATACAAAAATATAACAATGCAAACGTGTTTACACTAGGAGATAACGTTACCGACATTCCTATGATACAGGAGTTTTACGGCTTTGCTGTTGAAAATGCGTGTCAGGAGCTAAAAGACGCTTCATTACACCATTGTAATCGTGTGCACAACGTGATTAACTTTGTGCTTGATAATTTCTAAGGAGATTTATTATGAATTTAAAGGTAAAAATGCTTGAGGGCGAATATTGGTATGGTGGCTCTACTGCCGAGGCGCACTACAATCCCTTTGACAAAAATTCTGTTTACAATTACAATATGTATGAGGGCGATAACCAGACTATGCCTTTGTTTTTATCTACACAGGGTCGATATATTTGGTGCGAAAAGCCTATGGTTGTCCATATTGAAAATGGTGTATTTGACTTATATGCCGATAGTGAAATTATTCTTTGCCACAATGGTAATTGTCTTAAGGACGCTTACCTTTCTGCCTCACAAAAGCATTTTAAATTTAGTGGCAAGGTGCCTCCTCTTATGTTTTTTGAAGGTGCCCAATATAACACTTGGATGGAGCTTGACTACAATCAAAATCAAAAATCTATTTTGGAGTATGCACGTGGCATTGTAAAAAACGGCTATGAGCCTGGTGTTTTAATGATAGACGAGGGCTGGCACACAAGATATGGCACTTGGGAATGGGATTTTTCCAAATTTCCTGACCCACGTGCAATGATTGAGGAGCTACATAGTCTTGGCTTTAAGGTTATGCTATGGGTTGTGCCTCTTGTTTCGGCAGATGGCAAGGACTTTGTTATGGCTACTCGTCCCTATTTAAGCTTTTTAGAGGGAGCTTGTGGAGATAAAGAGCTATTTTTACGCACAGATGATGGTCGTGTTGCTCTTGTTGAGTGGTGGAATGGTTATAGTGCTATTCTTAATTTGTGCAAGGAGTACGACAGAGAGTTTCTTGATAGCAAGCTACAAAAATTAATTAACGAATATGGAGTTGACGGCTTCAAATTCGATGGTGGCAACATTAGTATGTATAACCCCAACAATATAATCAATGGCACACAGACTAAGTTTTCAGCAGATGAGCTTAATATTGCTTGGAATGACTTTGGCACAAGATATGAGTATCACGAATACAAGGACACCTTCAAGGGTGGTGGCAAGGCTGTTATTCAAAGGCTACGTGACAGACACCACACTTGGTCGGGATATGGTATTAATTCTATACTTCCCTCTGCACTTTTACAGGGTCTTATAGGACACCCCTTCATTTGTCCTGATATGATTGGTGGTGGAGAGTGGTCCTTTAATTATATGAAGGACTTTGAGTGCGATGGTGAGCTTTTTGTTAGAATGGCTCAGCTTAGCTCCCTATTTCCTATGATGCAATTTTCTTGGGCACCCTGGAGAGTGCTTGATTCCAAGCACGCTAATCTTTGCCTTGCTTCTGCTAATTTGCATAAGGCTTTTGCGTCTTACATTGTTAAGTTAGTAAAGGAATCTGCAAGGAGTGGAGAGCCTATTGTAAGACATTTAGAATATGAATACCCACATTGTGGTTATGAAAGAGTCCTTGACCAGTTTCTTTTAGGTAGTAAGGTATTAGTTGCTCCCGTTTTGGAAAAGGGGCAAACAAAAAGACGTGTTGTGTTGCCAGTGGGTAAATGGCTGTATGCTCCCTCTGGAGTTGTTTACGAGGGTGGCGAAGTTGTTGAAATAGAAGCACCTCTTGAGGTACTTCCATACTTTCTTAAGCAATAAAAATCCCCACGTAAAACGTGGGGTATTTCATTTTCGGGTATAACCCTAATACTACAGGCTACGCACAAGTGCGTCAAAAAAGGACCTGCCAGTCACGCATGCTCTACTTGCTACCCATTAAATGGGTCACGTGGGT
>JAFUNF010000001.1 GCA_017473085.1 Clostridia bacterium | reverse complement strand
TTTTTGCAATATTTTTTTGACAGATTTGCCACCTGTCTTTTTTCTCATGCTCTTTTTTGCATAAATTACTCCCAAACTTGCTTTTTCGCTTGTTTGGGAGTTTTCTTTTCTTTTTTGCTCTTTCTTAACTTAATGATATTGAACCACTGGTTAGCTTTTTTACTTTATTCATGAGAGGAAAAAACAGGAAGAGCGTATTTGTTTATATATTCCTCGTACAGCGTAGCAAAATGATTTGAATCGTCCTTTATAGCCTTTACAGTTTCGTGAAGGTCAAGACGATTTTGTGATGCATCAATTATGCAAGCACCGATGTTGGAGCAGTGGTCTGAGGTTCTTTCGAGATTTGTAAGAATATCTGACCAAATAAAGCCAGCCTCAATTGTACAGAATCCACCCTGCAATCTTGCAATATGTCTTGTTCTTAAAGCTTCCTTTAGATTGTCAATTACCTGCTCAAGAGGTTCAATCTTTAGAGAAAGCTCAAGGTCGTTGTTAATAAAGCTATCAAGAGAAATTTGTAGTATTTCTTTAACACTGTCACAAAGCACAGCTATTTCTCGTTGAGCTTCAAGAGTAAATTCTAATTTTTTATCTTTTAGCTCCTCAATAGACTCTAAGAGATTTACCGCGTGGTCGGAAATTCTTTCAAAATCTCCAATTAAATGTAGATACTTTGCTGCATCGTCACTGGCTTGGTCACCTATTTCACGACTGCTGAGCTTAACGAGGTATGTGCCGATAACATCCTCGTAATGGTCCGTTTTGTCTTCGATTTGTCGAATTTTTTCAGCCTTTTCCTTAGAGTATTCCTTAAATAAATCTAAGCTATCGTAAAGGGCACCGATTGCATCCTTTGCCATTGTAACTGTTGCGTTGTGGCAAACGGTAATAGCAGCAGCTGGTGTGTTAAGAAGTCTTTCGTCAAGAACAAGCTTATCGTCCTTTTCATCCTTCTTGTCATCCTTGATAACCGCATAAGCAAGCTTTTCAAGAAGAGAGGAGCAAGGAAGTAATATTGCTGTGCAAACAATATTAAATGCAGAATGGAACACAGGAATCCAATTTTCAGCGGATTCGCCCCAGAAAGTCCAAGAATCTCTTGTAATGCCCCAAACAATCCAATAAACGCTTAAAAGCAATACCGTACCGATAACATTAAACATTAAATGAACAAAAGACGTACGTTTAGCATTTTTGTTGGTTCCGACAGAGGAAAGCAGAGCAGTCACGCATGTACCTATATTTTGCCCCATAATAATTGGAATTGAGATAGCATTTGAAATAGCCCCTGTGCTCGAAAGAGCTTGTAAAATACCAACGGATGCAGAGCTTGATTGAATTATTCCCGTAACTATCGCACCAACAAGAACACCTATGATTGGGAATACGGGGTTGTTGGCAAACATTGTGAATAAGCTTTTAAATGCTTCGTTTGAAGAAAGCACAGAAACGGAATCTGACATAATATCCATACCAAACATAAGTGTGGTAAAGCCAAGTAATATTGAGCCGATATCCTTCTTGAAGCTTGATTTTGCAAACATATGTATGCCAATACCGATTAAGCCCAAAATAGGAGTCCATGACATAGGCTTGAAGAATACTAATATTTGCTCAAGCTGAGCATTGTCACCACCGCCGATGGCGTTTAATTGTAAAAGCCAAGCGGTAACGGTAGTGCCTATATTGGCACCCATAATTACGTTAATTGCTTGCTTTAGAGTCATTACCCCCGAGTTAACGAAGCCAACAACCATTACAGTTGTAGCAGAGGAGCTTTGAATTACTGCTGTTACGCCAAGACCTGTGGCAAAGCCTGCCATTTTATTGGTTGTTAGCTTACCGAGTAAGCCTTGAAGCTTATTTCCTGCTGAACGCTCAAGTGCTTGCCCCATTATGTTCATGCCAAACATAAATATCGCTAAACCACCAAACAATAGCAAGACGTCGAATAAATCGAAATAGTTTGAGTTTGATTCAAAGAAGTTCATAAAATGTTTCCTTTCAAAAAAAGTAAAGGCATAAATTAGCCGACAATATTCTACCATTTTTGACATTAAAAATAAATATATACTATGTAAAGCAAATGTAAAATTTATGTAATGTACAAGAATAAATATAAAATACATAGAATAGGAGGGCGATTTACCCTCCTTGTAAACTTGTCATAATGTTCATACCATAACGAAGGCAAAAATGCCCATTATGTTTTAGAAGCATACATTAAAATAGAGTGAGGAAGAAGCTTAGCTAAAAGTCTGTAAAATTTGTAAAAGCCTCGTGGAGTGTAAACACATTTTCCACGCTTTGCAGCACGAATGCCCTTTTTGGCGGTTTTTTCAGGATTGCAATAGGGAAGAGTATCAAAGGTTTTGGAAACACCCTTATCAATTCCAGCTACCTCTAAAAACTCGGTAGCCATAGGACCAGGACAAATAGCAGTTACATTAATTTTCTTTTTTCTTAGTTCAAAGCGAAGAGATTTTGTAAAGCTCATAACATAAGCCTTTGTGGAAGAGTATACGGTCATTCTTGGGTTGGGTACAAAAGACGCAATTGAGCAAGTGTTAATGATACAAGCGCCCTTCGTCATATATGGAAGGGAAATTGTAGTTATTTCGGTTAATGCACGCACGTTTAAATCAACCATCTTGCCCTGCAAAGTATAATCTGCTTGGTCTAAATCTCCGTGAACACCAAAGCCAGCATTGTTAAAGAGAAATCTGATGTGAGGGCTTTCATCCTTCAAAAGAGAAGCAAAATTCTTTAGATTTTCAGGGCTTGTAATATCCATTGGTAGGACTCTGTATCTGATTTTGCCATATTTCTCGCAAATTTCAGCAAGCTTGCCTTCACGTCTGGCGATTACCCAAACCTCGTCAAGTGTCTCCTTTTGCATTTCCTTGAAAAATTCAACGCCAATACCGCTTGATGCACCTGTAATAATAGCAATATTCATTCTAACCTCATTAAAAGCCAAGATTCTTTAAGAATGTGCAGGCACAGTCAGACCAGATGCCGATGTCATTTTTGTCCTTCGCAAGACCAAGACCGTGACAACCAACAGGGAATATGTGCATTTCAAAATAAACCTTGTTAGCAGAAAGTGCCTCGGCAAGAGCGAGAGAATTCATAACTGGCACTACGTCATCTGTTGCAGTGTGCCATAAAAAGCAAGGGGGAGTGTCTGCATTTATATGTTCTTCGTTTGATAATAGCATTGCCAAATCCTCGTTTTCCCATTCGTCACGAAGAAGAGCTTGTCTTGAACCCATGTGCGAATAATCCTTAATAAATGAAACAACGGGATAGCAAGGAATAAAAGCATCGGGACGAGCAGATAGCTTGTCTATTTCATCGGTTGGCTCGTATGCCTTAAAATTGTACATAGTAGCACTTGTGCAGGTTAGATGACCACCGGCAGAAAAACCGCATACAGCAATTTTTTCATAATTCATTGAACGTAAAATTCTAATTGCCCTTTGTACATCAGCAAGAGGAGCAAATTTATGACATTGGTTAACACTATAATCAAGAGTGTAGGCATTAATACCGGCTTGATTAAACATTTCTGCAATTGGAGTTTTTTCGTGGTCTGCTTTTCCCCAATATCCGCCACCAGGACAGACAATTACGGCAGTAGGCTTGTCATTTACCTTGAACTCTGTGATTGAAGCACGAAACTCCGTGTTTGAATACTCAATGTAGGGTGGTGTTACCCAAAGTGGAATGTTTTTCATATTTACCTCGTAAAAGAATATTGAGCTTGCACTCTATAAAACAGTATATCACTAATGAATCCAGTTGTCAATAAATACTATTTTTTGATAAATATTGAAAAAATTTCAAAAACTAAAAATTTGGTATTGACAAAAAGAAAGTTGTGTGCTATTATATATAAGCGTTGGTTTGCCCTTGTAGCTCAGTCGGTAGAGCACTTGACTTTTAATCAAGGGGTCCGGAGTTCGAATCTCCGCAAGAGCACCAAAACCCTGTACGATAGTACAGGGTTATTTTTTTACCCTTCTCAAAAAATTCTTTCAAAAAACGCAAAGTTGCCAAAAAATGTGCAGGTTGCACAAAAAATCCAACAAAATAAGCCTTTGAAACCCGATTTTAAAAGGCTTTTTTTAATTGTTTTTGTGAGTAATATACAAAAGTGTAAAAGTGAAATAAAAATTTTTTAGCAACTTGACAGATTATATGTTATATGATATACTATTTAATGAAGTAATTCATAAATTTGGGAATATCCCAACGACAAGGAGGAAACTATGAAGAAAATTCTTTCCCTACTACTAATTCTTATGGTTGTAGTTAGCTCTTTCGTAGCTTGTGGTTGCAACAATGGTGAAAATCCACCAAGCACAGAAACAGGTAGTGGTGAGCAATCACAAATTCAGACTGAGTCAGATACTGGCGGAGCACTCGTGCCTGACGACGAAATTGTAATGCCTGATAAGAAGGAAGATTTTGTTTTGCCTGAGGGTGTAGACGATAATATCGAAAATGATAACGAAATCAAAGTAAACTAAGGCACTTTGGTTAGTTTTTAAGTTTAGTTTTCCAACAAGAAAGGATAAGATATGAAAAAGTTTTTAGCAGTAATGCTTAGCTTGCTTATGATTTTACCTCTTTTCACCACTTATGCTTTTGGTGATACAAGTGAGAGCATATCAAGCCAAGCTACAAACATTGCAAATCAGTCAACTATTGAAATCGAGGGTGAAAACATTCTCAATTCTGTCAAAACTGAGGTGCTTGTTGATGGTAATAAGGAAAGCGGTACAAAGTCACCTAAAACCCATTCCTTCTCTTACATATTCAACTACGATGAGGTTTTCTACTTCACTGACATCGTTTTAGTATGTAACGGAAAGGGTACTCTTGCTAACGCGAATAGCTTGTATGGTGGAGAAACTCTTACTGAAGTTCTTTATAATATCACCGAGTTGACGGTTTCCTTCTATAAAGAGGATAAGATTGTTTACACGGAAACAAAGGACGTTTCTAAAATGACCGAGTGGCATGTTAAGAAGTCCATTATGGCTGATAAAATTGTTGTTACAGTTGGTAATGAGGATTGCCCACGTTTAACTACTTATTATATGTGGGAGGTTGAAACCTACGCAATGGTAGGTATAGACCTTTGTGACGTTCAGCTTCACAATATAGCAAGCAGCGCAGAGTTTTCCTTCGACTCATATCGTGAGGACGATCCCGAAACTCCAGATGTAAACGAAAAGACCGATCCTTGGTGGGCGGTTGACTGGGCAGCTCTTGTTGATGGAAACAAGGAGTTTGGAACACACTCTCCTAAGGGTAGTCAGTATTCATTCTATATGTCGTTCCCAAAAGAATATCTTTTCTCAGAAATTACGTTCTATTGTAATGGTAAGGGTGTCTTGAGTGCGTATAATACCGCAGTACCCGAGTATGTATACAATAACTCCATGGTACAAATTCTCTTGTACGATATTGATGGTGCGTTAGTTTATGACTCAAAGGATATTTCAGTATCTGGTCTTGAGGCGAAAATTGACCCTTACGTAGAAGCTTCTACAATTGAATTTAGAATGTTCAATGGTAAGCATTCTGGTAACGAATATATGTGGGAAATCGAAACAATGGTAGAAACAGGCGAGCATTTGTTTGAAATGACTGATTCTGCTAACCCAACCTGCGATGGTTCTGGTTACAAGGAATTTTCTTGCCACTGTGGTAAGGTTGTTAAGCAAATTGTACCTGCAACAGGCTTCCATCAATGGGACGAGGGAGTTATCCTTGAGGGTAACGAAGCAACAAATGAGGCAAATGGTATTATAACAAAGACCTGTGAGCTTTGTGGCTCAACTGGAGATTTTGATATTCCTGCAACAGGACACAATTGGGATGAGGGTACAGTGATACCACCAACCTGTACAGACAGTGGCTACACAGAGTACAAGTGTAAAGATGCTGGCTGTGACTTGAGCTATACTGCTGATCCTAAGCAAGCAACAGGACACGACTGGGACGACGGAGTAGTGGTAACTCCTGCTAAGGTTGGTGTTGAAGGTGTTGAAAGATTAACGTGTAGAATTTGTGGAGATACAAGAGAGGCGAAAATCGGTGCGTTAAAGTATTCAACAACTACCGAGGCTTTTGATGTAAAGAATGCAAATGACTTCCTTGAAGTAAAATATAATACAAGTGACCCACTATATAAGCCCGATGCTACTGCCGAGAGTGAAAAGCTTTTGGCGACCGAGGATGCATGGAGAATGTTTGATAATGACATTTCTACATATTGGTATGCGCCAACTGGCACAACTGTTGAAATTGTGTTTGACAGAACGTACTATTTGACAAAGGGTGAATTTTTAGCAACATCCAACTGGGCTAGTTATACTGTATATTTTTATTACGACGATGAAAATACTGCTACCTTCTCAACTGGTGGCTTCCAAGAGTTTGATTTGAAAAATCCAAAGAAGATGGATATGTCCAAGGCACTCAAGGGTGGAACAAAAGTTAATAGAATGATAATAAAGGTTGACTCAGCAAAGTGGCCAAACGGTAACGCTGCAAAGGTTCACGATATCAATTTAACGGTTCACACTTGTGAAGTAGCTGAGAAAAACTATTACTTGCCTGAAACAGCAGATAACAAATATACACCTGCAACGTGTACAGAGGACGGAAGAACAGTTTCTGTATGTCCGGTATGCGAGCTTGAAACTATGGTAACTCTTCCTCATGATGAATGGGGACACACTCCAGGCACTCTTGAAACAGTAACTGAACCTACCTGTTCTACAACTGGTGTTGCTCGTAGCTCCTGTGTAGATTGCTCAACTCCAATTGAAAACATTCCAATTGCACCTACCTACGTACACGAGTTCACAAAGGAAATTACCTTTATGGAAGCACTTTGTGGCTTTATGGGTATTAAGCAGTATGTTTGCCCAGGCTGTGACAAGGTTGGTTCACAAGAACCTATCCTAGCAACAGGAAACCACAACTACGATTGGGTTGAAAAGTATCCAGCAACATTTACATCAAATGGTGAAAATTCTTGGGAATGTACAGGTTGTGCATGCATTGACCCAACAGTAGGAACAACTAAATATGAGGCAATTGATAAGAAGGCGATTGAGCAAGAGCTCATTACCTTTGAGGGTTGCTCAATCAGAGTTACGGATTATGTTGGCTTAAGACTCACATATAGGCTCAATCTTGATTATTTCGAGGAGCTTGGATATGAGTGTGACATAAGAATGATTACCGAGGTAACAAACGCACAAGGCGTTACAAAGACGGTTGAATCATATGGTAAGTATAGCTTGGATAAGTACGACGCAGAAACTGGCGAGGTTTCAGTGGTATTGAATCCATACTCAGTATATGATGAGTATGAGGTTGAAACTTATGTAAGACTAATGAACTTCCTTGGTATTGAGTATGTTGATTGTGAAACAGATTTTGCTGACTATGATGCTAATAGCAATGGTGCAATTAGTGTTTATGAGGTAGTTAAGTATCTTGTTGACAATGAACAGGTTCCAGATTCAAAGCTTGTACCACTCTTTGATGAAATTATCGCTGGTAAGCAATAATAACAAAAAACGGAAAAGCGTCGCTTTTCCGTTTTTTTATCAATTAAAAAGGTGGGAAATTCCCACCTTAGAAAACAAAACTCTTCATTTATTATATATTGTATTATATACAATTCTTCTTTAATAGGCAAAACTTAACGTAAGACCTTGAATATATTACTGGTTTATAAATTTTCCTGATTCTGCCTGTGCCATTTTGTCGCATCGCTCGTTATATGGATGACCTGCATGACCTTTGACCCAAACGTAAGTAATTTTATGCTTTTTTATTTCATTCAATAATATTTCCCATAGGTCTGGGTTTAGAGCAGGGGATTTATCAGCCTTTTTCCAGCCATTTTGTTGCCAACCAATAGCCCAACCGTTAGTTATGGCATCAAGCACGTATCGAGAATCAGATGTGAGAGTAATTTCACATTCCTCTTTAAGTGCTTGTAAAGCCTTGATTACTGCCGTAAGCTCCATTCGGTTGTTAGTAGTTTCTGCCTCGCCTCCGCAAAGCTCCTTTTCTGTACCCTTGTAAACTAACACAGCACCCCAACCACCAGGTCCTGGATTAGAACGGCATGAGCCGTCAGTGTATATATCAACGTGCTTCATAAATAACTCCTATAATAAGATAATTAATTTTATCACATTATTAAGGTTAATTCAATAAAAAAATATGAAAAAAATCCTTGACAATAAAATATTTATATGGTACAATATCGCAGAACGAGTATTTTGTGTACTCGCTCCTACTATCAGAAATATGTAACTGATGGTCGCTAAGTCCAAAGGAGGTAAAAAAGATGGAAAAGGTTATGAACTCTTATGAAACTTTGTTCGTAGTTGACGCAACTCTTTCTGAGGAAGATGTTAAGGCAACTGTAGAGAAGTTCACTGCACTTATTGCAGAAAACGGAACCGTCGAGTCTATTGATGAGTGGGGTAAGCGTAAGCTTGCATATCTTATCAATGATAAGAGCGAGGGTTACTATGTTCTTGTTAACTTTAAGAGCGAAGGCACATTCCCAAGTGAGCTTGAGCGTCTTATGAAGATTAACGAAAACATTCTTCGTTTTATTGTAATCCGTAAGATCGAAGACAAAAAGACAAAAAAGGAAGCATAAGCTAAAAGAAAGGGGCAATAAAAATGGCAAACTTTAATCTAAACAAGGTAATTTTGGGTGGTAGATTAACTGCTGACCCCGAACTCAGAACAACTCCACAAGGAGTAGCTGTTACAAGCTTTTCAATTGCTGTAAATCGTAGAGGCAAGGATGCTCAAACAGATTTTATCAATTGCGTAGCTTGGAGACAAACTGCTGATTTCATTTGCAAGTACTTCAAAAAGGGTAGCTCCATTTGTATATCTGGCTCTATCCAGACAAGAACATGGAATGATCAGCAAAACAATAAGCGTTATGCTACAGACGTTGTTGCAGAGGAAGCTTTCTTTGTTGATGCAAAGACTGATGCACCTGTTGTTGGTGGATATGATGAGCCAGCATTCCAGACACCACCATCTGCACCAAAGTTTGAGGAAGTATCTGGAGACGACGATCTACCATTCTAATTGAACTAAAAATTATCGAAACAAAATTTATAAGGAGTAAAAACGATGGATAACAACATTGAAAAGGAACAAGTTGGTTCTGCACGTCCTGCACGTCAAATGATGCGCAAGAAGAAGAAGGTTTGTGCTTTCTGTGCTGACAAGGTTGGTCATATAGATTATAAAGATACAGCTCGCTTGAAGAAGTATGTTACTGAGCGTGCAAAGATTCTTCCAAGAAGAATTACAGGCACATGTGCTCATCACCAAGGCGAGTTAACTAAGGCTATTAAGCGTGCACGCTTTATGGCTCTTATGCCTTATATTGACGACTAATCAAATATATTAAAGAAGCAGACAATGTCTGCTTCTTTTTTAATAAAAAAAGAGAACAAGAATAAACTTGTTCTCATAATATTGACTTATTAAATTAAAATTGATTCGATAGCCTTTTTAAAATCAATAAAGTCTTGCCTTGAGTTGTACAATACTTGAACGGAAATAGGGTCAAGATTACCTGTAAAAATTTGTAGCATACCAGGGAAGCTTTTATCTGGCTCTACCCATACGAGCTTAACAATAGCAGAACGAGGAATAATAACATTTCCTAAAGCTATTCTATTGTTATATACTATATAATCACTTCTTGTAAGAGAAGTGTAAATCGTTTCATTCATATTATTTGCTCCTTATCGTAGATGTATTAATTGTAACCTAAAAATATAAAAAAGTCAATAGAGAAGACAAAAAAATGAGCCTTGTGGGTTAACAAGACTCATTTATGGGCTTACGCCATTTTATTATACATAAGTGTGAACTGACTCTTTTTGTGAGCTGCGTTATTCTTGTGAAGAATACCTTGGCTAACAGCCTTGTCAACTCTTTTTACAGCAGCTACATAAGCAACTTGAGTAGCTTCCTTGTCTCCGCTTTCAACAGCAAGCTTGAACTTTTTGATAGCTGTATTCAACTGAGATTTGAGCATCTTGTTACGAAGTGTTTTTGTTGCAATAACCTTAACACGCTTCTTAGCAGATTTGATATTAGGCATGGGTGTCCTCCTTTAATATTATAATCCGACAGATGCACTATCCGTTGCCTGAGAGGGTGCTCCAGATATAGCCTGTTCGTACGTTTATATATAATATCACACAATTTTTGAAAAATCAATAGCTTTTTGAAAAAAATATAAATATTTTTGAACATTAATTTTCAAGGTTAAAATTGTCCGAAAAATATCAAAATCATGACTTTGTAAAACGCAGAATTAAATAGTTCATAAAAAAGTTACAATTGAATGAAAAGTAAAATATTTGTTAATAAAGTGTAAATAAAAAAGCGAAAAATAATATTTTGGAAAAAAATGAAAAAAAGGTATTGACAAGTACGCGCACTCGTGATATAATCTGTAATCGCACAAATATTTTCTAAATTATACTTTTATATTATATTATAAAAGGGAAGTTGGAGTGAAAAAATGGTTAAAGAACAAAAACTTGGCAAAACCACGAGAATGAATTTCTCTAAAATCAATGAATTGTGTGAAATGCCAAACCTAATCGCTGTGCAGAAGGAGTCATATCAATGGTTCTTGGATAAGGGAATCACTGAAGTACTTCACGATGTATCTCCTATTGTTAGCAACTCAGGTGAGCTTTGCGTTGAGTTCGTTTCTCATACTTTTGACGTAAACCAACCTAAGTACTCGGTAGAGGAGAGTAAGATTAGGGGAGTTGACTATTCAGCGCCTCTTTACGTGAACGTACGTCTTTCTAACAACCTAACAGGCGAGGTTAAGGAACACAACGTGTTTATGGGAGAATTTCCGTTAATGACAGAAAACGGAACCTTCGTTATTCACGGTAAGGAACGTGTTATTGTTTCTCAAATTATGCGTTCTCCTGGAATGTACTACGATTATTCTATCGATAAGGTGGGCTCCCATGTTTACACCGCAACAGTAATTCCTTATCGTGGAGCATGGCTTGAGTATGAAACCGATTCATCCAATGCCTTCTATGTAAAGATAGACAAGAACAGAAAGCTTCCTGTTACTATGCTTATTCGTGCTCTCGGTGTTGAATCTGAAGAGGACATTAAGGATATGTTCGGCGAAAAGTTTATGAATCCTACACTTGCTAAGGATGACAGCGATAAGCTTGCTATGGAATTTAACACTTCCATTCAAGAGGAGGCTCTTAAGAGCATCTATAAGAGACTTCGTCCAGGTGATCCACCACTTGCTGAAAGTGCAAAGCAACTCATTCATAACTCATTCTTTGATGGAAAGAGATATGATATCTATAACGTAGGTCGTTATAAGTTCAATGAAAAGCTTGCTATTTCCAAGCGTATTTTAGGCTTAACCGTATCTCGTCCAGTTATCAGTAACCTAACAGGTGAAATTCTTTGCGAGGTGGGAAAGGTTATCTCTAAGGAGGATGTTGACCTTATCGAGTCCAACTGCGTAAACGAGGTGTATGTAAACACTCTTGATAGAGAAAATGGTACACCTGTTGAGGTTAAGGTATTCGGTAATGGTACAGTAGACCCTAAGTACTTACTATGGGACGGCTGGAGAGATGGTCTTGAGGACTTTGGCGTAAGTGAAAGACTTCACTTTGAAAGCTTAAGAGAAATCGTTGAGGAATGTGCAGGCGATAGAGAAGCTATCATTGAAAAGATTAAGTACAACACAGAAAAGCTCTGTCCAAAGCATATTACTCCTGAGGATATCCTTGCTTCAATTGGATATCTTATCGGTCTTGAGTACAACATCGGCAAAAAGGACGACATCGACCACTTGGGTAACCGTCGTCTTCGTTGCGTAGGTGAGCTACTTCAAAACCAACTCCGTATTGGTATGACCCGTATGGACAAAATCATTCACGATAGAATGAATACACAGGATGTTGAGGAGCTTTCTCCAAAAACAATTGTAAATACAAAGCCAATTACCTCTGCAATTAGAGAATTCTTTGGTTCATCACCACTTTCACAATTTATGGACCAAAACAACCCACTTGCGGAGCTTACACATAAGCGCCGTATTTCAGCTCTTGGTCCTGGCGGTTTGTCAAGAGACAGAGCATCCTTCGAGGTTCGTGACGTTCACCATACACACTATGGAAGAATGTGTCCAGTTGAAACTCCTGAAGGACCAAACATCGGTCTTATTTCATACCTTTCAACTTATGCTATCATTGACAAGTATGGCTTCATTAAAGCACCATATCGTAAGGTTATTGATGGCGTAGTAACAGACGAGGTTGTATATCTAACAGCCGAGGAAGAGGATGGTAATGTAATTGCTCAAGCTTATGAGGAGCTTGATGAAAACAAGCACTTCGTAAAGAGCAAAATAATCGTTCGTGAAAGAAATGAAATCCTTGAAACCGACTCTTCAAGAGTAAATTATATGGACGTTTCTCCAAAAATGGTTGTTTCAGTTGCAACAGCGATGATTCCATTTATTGAAAACGACGACAACGCTCGTGCACTCATGGGTTCAAACATGCAGAAGCAGGCAGTTCCACTACTTACCTCTGATTCTCCAATCGTTGGTACAGGTATGGAGTACAAGGCTGCTGTTGACTCAGGTGTTGTAGTGCTCGCTAAGGAGAGCGGTGTAGTTGAAAGAGTTGACGCTCTTAATATCACAATTAAAAATGACAGAGGCCTTAAGGATAATTACGAGCTTGTTAAATTCAAGCGCTCTAACCAAGAAACCTGTATAAATCAAACACCAATTGTAGTAGTTGGCGAGCGTGTTGAAAAGGGTCAGGTTATTGCAGATGGTCCAGCAACTGCAGGTGGAGAAATTTCACTTGGTAAGAATGCACTTATCGGATTTATGACCTGGGAGGGTTATAACTACGAGGACGCTGTATTACTTAATGAAAATCTTGTTCGTAACGACGTTTACACTTCAATTCACATTGAAGAGAGAACAATTGAAGCAAGAGACACAAAGCTCGGTCCAGAGGAAATTACTCGTGACATTCATAACGTAGGCGATGACGCACTTAAGAACCTTGATGAAAATGGTATTGTAAGAATCGGTACCGAGGTTAAGGCTTCTGATATCCTTGTTGGTAAGGTTACACCTAAGGGTGAAACTGAGCTTACTCCAGAGGACAGACTACTTCGTGCAATCTTCGCTGAAAGAGCAAGAGATGTAAGAGATACATCCTTGCGTGTAAAGAACGGCGACAATGGTATAGTTGTTGACGTTAAGGTATTCTCCCGTGAAAACGGCGATGAGCTTGCACCTGGTGTTCATAAGCTTGTTAAGGTTTACGTTGCACAAAAGAGAAAAATCTCTGTTGGTGACAAGATGGCTGGTCGTCACGGTAACAAGGGTGTTGTATCAAGAATTCTTCCACCAGAGGATATGCCTTTCTTGGCAGATGGTACACCACTTGACATCGTTCTTAACCCACTCGGCGTACCTTCACGTATGAACATTGGTCAGGTGCTTGAGGTTCACCTTGGTATTGCAGCTAAGAAGCTCGGCTGGAAGATAATGACTCCAGTATTCGATGGTGCAAAGGAAAAGGATATTTTCGAGTGCTTAAAGATGGCAGGTCTTTGGAGAGATGTATTGCCAAATGAAAATACAGATGGTAAGGAACTCTTTGAAGAGGTTATTAGAGAAGACGGTAAGAAGGATATTCAAAAGTTAGACAAGGAAACAAAGGAAAACCCAGAGGCTCTCAAGAAGCTTCTTGAAGAGGGTAAGCTCAAGGTTTGCGATGGTAAGCAAATTCTTTATGATGGACGTACAGGCGAAGCATTTGACAACCCTGTAACAGTAGGTATTATGTACTACTTAAAGCTCCACCACCTTGTTGACGATAAGATTCACGCACGTTCAATCGGTAAATATTCACTTGTAACACAACAACCACTCGGTGGTAAGGCACAGTTTGGTGGTCAGCGTTTTGGAGAGATGGAGGTATGGGCACTTGAGGCTTATGGTGCTGCATATACTCTACAAGAAATTTTGACTGTTAAGAGTGACGATATACTCGGTAGAACAAAGGCTTATGAAGCAATTGTAAAAGGACAGAATATACCAACTCCAGGTGTGCCTGAGTCATTTAAGGTGCTTGTTAAGGAGCTTCAAGCTCTTGCACTTGACATCACTGTATATGACAAGGAGGGTAACGAGGTTGAGCTTTCTAACCTTTGCGATGAAGAGATTGTTCCTGTTAAGCCTGCACCACCAATTCCTGACGACGATGGCGATGAGGACTTGGGAGATGTAGATTGCGATGTAGATGAAGAGGACGACGATTTTATTGACGACCTTGACGACATCGATGACAGTGATGCTTATTTAGAAGATCAAAAATTCGACGATTTTGATGACTAAATTTAACTTAAAAATATTAAAAGAAGGAAAATGCTGATGGAACATACATTTGATTCTATAAAAATAGGTCTTGCGTCTCCGGAGAAAATCCTTAGTTGGTCCTCAGGCGAGGTAACAAAGCCTGAGACCATCAACTATCGTACTCAAAAACCGGAAAAGGATGGACTTTTCTGCGAGAAAATCTTTGGTCCAACAAAGGACTGGGAGTGTTCTTGTGGAAAATATAAGCGTTCACGTCATAAGGGCCACAGATGTGAAAAGTGTGGTGTTGAGGTTACCACTAAAAAGGTACGTCGTGAGAGAATGGGACACATTCAGCTTGCTTGTCCTGTATCACACATTTGGTACTTCAAGGCTATACCATCAAGAATGGGTCTTATGCTTGAGCTTTCTCCAAAGGCTTTGGACAGCGTTCTTTATTTCTCAAAGAGAATAGTTGTTGATCCAGGTGAAACACCACTTATTAAGGGTCAGCTACTAAGCGAAAGCGAATACTACACCTTCTACGAAAAGTATGGCGATAGATTCGTTGCTGAAATGGGCGCTGAAGCAATCAAGAAGCTTTTACAAGAAATTGACGTAGAGGCACTTTCAAAGGAATTGAAGGAGGAATTATTAAAGTCCTCTGGACAGAAAAAGGTTCGTATTATAAAGAGACTTGAAATTGTTGAAGCATTCAGAAAGTCAGGAAATAAGCCTGAATGGATGATTCTTGACGTGCTTCCAGTTCTTCCACCTGATATAAGACCAATGGTACAGTTAGATGGTGGTAGATATGCAGCCTCCGACTTAAACGAGCTTTACAGAAAGGTTATTAACAGAAATAACCGTCTTAAGAAGTATATTGAAATTGATTCTCCTGCAATCATTACAAGAAACGAGAAGAGAATGCTTCAAGAAGCAGTTGATGCGTTGATT
Source organism: Clostridia bacterium (assembly GCA_017473085.1). Lineage (GTDB taxonomy): Bacteria > Bacillota > Clostridia > Oscillospirales > CAG-272 > RGIG2000. Next base: position 36,385 of record JAFUNF010000001.1, on the reverse strand, counting down.
GATAATGGTAAGAGAGGTAAGCCAATTACTGGTGCAAGCTCAAGACCACTTAAGTCTCTATCTGAGATGTTAAGAGGTAAGCAGGGACGCTTTAGACAGAACCTTCTCGGTAAACGTGTTGACTATTCTGGTCGTTCCGTTATCGTAGTTGGTCCAAACCTAAAGATTTATCAATGTGGTCTTCCTAAGGAAATGGCACTTGAGCTATTCAAGCCATTCGTTATTAAGCGTCTTGTTGAAACCGGCAAGGCACTCAATATTAAGGAAGCTAAGAGAAACGTTGAAAAGGCAGTTGATGACGTTTGGGACGCACTCGAAAACGTTATTAAAGAGCATCCAGTTCTTTTAAACCGTGCTCCTACACTCCACCGTTTGTCAATTCAAGCATTCGAGCCTGTACTTGTTGAGGGTAAAGCTATTAGACTTCACCCACTTGTATGTAAGGCGTTCAATGCTGACTTTGACGGCGACCAGATGCCAGTTCACGTGCCTTTGTCAAACGAGGCACAAGCAGAGGCAAGATTCCTTATGCTTTCTGCTAACAACCTACTTAAGCCTGTTGATGGTAAGGCGATTGCAGTTCCTTCACAGGATATGGTGCTTGGTTCTTACTACCTTACACTTGATAAGGAAGGCGAAAAGGGTGCTGGAAGCGCATATCGTAACTTCGATGAGGCTATGATGGCTTACGCTAATAAGGACCTTGAAATTCACGCACCAATTAAGGTTAGAGTTGAAAAGGTTATCAATGGAGAAAAGAAGTCAAAGATTATTGACGCAACTCTCGGTAAGCTTATATTTAACGAATATATTCCACAGGACCTTGGCTATGTAGATAGAGAAAAGGATCCATTTGGACTTGAAATCAACTTTGTTACTGGAAGCAAACAGCTTTCACAAATAGTTGACCGTACAATTAAAATTCACGGCTTTACAAAGGCTGCAGAGGTACTTGACCATATTAAAGAAATGGGCTACAAGTATTCTACAAAGGCTTCCTTGTCTATATCAGTTGCAGATATGACAATTCCTGAATTAAAGTACGAAATCGTTAAAAATGCAGAGGCTCAGGTTGATGAGATTTTTGCACACTATAGCGATGGTGAGCTTTCTGATGAGGAAAGATATAACTGTGTAATCGAAATTTGGAATAAGGCTACAAACGATGTTGTCGCTGAAATCCAAAAGAGCTTCAACAAATACAACCCAATCAAGATGATGTCTGACTCTGGTGCCCGTGGTAGTATGACACAGATGCGTCAGCTTGCTGGTATGCGTGGACTTATGTTTACCGCAACAGGTAAAACAATGGAAATTCCTATTAAGTCTAACTTCCGTGAGGGCTTGACAATTCTTGAATACTTTATTGCTGCACGTTCAGCTCGTAAGTCACTTTCTGATACAGCTCTTAAGACTGCTGACTCTGGATACCTGACAAGAAGACTTGTTGACGTATCCCACGAGGTTATCATTCGTGAGCATGACTGTGGTACTCGTGACTACATGGTTATGAGTGACATTAAGGACGGCGGAGAGGTTGTTGAATACCTTAAGGATAGAATCCTTGGTAGATATACAGTTGAGGATGTTGTACATCCTGAAACAGGCGAGGTTATCGTTAAGGAGAATGAGATGATTCTTCTTAAGGATGTTGATAAAATCATTTCTGCTGGTATTAAAGAGGTTAAGGTTCGTTCTGTTCTTCGTTGTAAGACAAAGCGTGGCGTATGTGCACACTGCTATGGTATGGACCTTGCAAGCTCAAAGCAGGTTAACATTGGTGAGGCTGTTGGTGTTATTGCAGCTCAATCTATCGGTGAGCCTGGTACACAGCTTACAATGAGAACCTTCCATACTGGTGGTGTCGCTTCTGCTAACATTACACAAGGTCTTCCAAGAGTTGAAGAGCTATTCGAGGCAAGACGTCCTAAGAAGCCTGCAATTGCTTGTGAGGCAACAGGTACAGCTACTATCACACTTGAGGGTAGAATTAATAAAATCAGCGTAACTGATGATGAAACAGGCGCATCATTTAACTACGACGTTCCATTTGGTACAAATATGGTTATCCAAGATGGCGACTACGTAACTAAGGGACAGCCTTTGACAGAGGGCTATATGGCTCCTGCTGACATCTTGAAGATCAACGGAATTGAAGCGGTTTATGACTATATTGTACGTGAGGTACAAAAGGTATATCGTTCACAAAACGTTGAGGTTGACGACAAGCACGTTGAGGTAATTACTCGTCAAATGACAAGACGTGTAAAGGTTGATGATCCAGGAGACACCGATCTTATCGAGGGTGTATCTATGGATATTGCTGAATTCCAAGAAGAAAATGAAAGAATTCAGGCAAGAATTGATGCAGGCGAAATTGATCTTCGTCTTGCAACCTTCTCACCAATTCTACTTGGTATTACAAAGGCTGCATCTTCAACTGAATCCTTCTTGTCCGCTGCATCCTTCCAGGAGACTACAAAGGCTCTTACTGAGGCGGCAATTCGTGGTAAGGTTGACCACTTGCTTGGTCTTAAGGAAAACGTTATTATCGGTAAGCTCATTCCAGCGGGAACTGGTCTTAACGAGTATAATCAGGTTGGAATTAAGAAAACAGCTGATTCAAATGGTAATAATTAATAAAAAAACGAGAATACTCCTTTGTGAGTATTCTCGTTTTTTGTGTAAAGAGCACTGACGGCTTCAAAACACACTTTTTGTTATATAATAATTAAACTTATTCTTAAAATTATAAACGTTGAAAAAACAGGTTATATGAACTTGAAAAGGCATAACAAAAAGGGACAAGCTTTCTTGTCCCTTAAATGTTTTACTTGCCGTTGTCAGCAGGTGGAAGCTCTTGACCAACATAAGCCTCATACATCCACGCATGTCTTTGTGCGAACCAATCTCTCATATAATCTATAGCAGCAGAGTAGCTTGGAAGCAAATGGGTCATGCCACTGTATGCATGTGCAACATTGAATCTTTGATAGTTTCTGATACGTGCATTAGTGAAGGCTTCGTTTTGATGATGTACATCAATCTTATTTTCAATAACCTCACGCTTGCTTATTACCTTATCCTCATACATTAAACGCATTTCATCTGTATAATCAATGATGATTTGCTTTACTGTCTCTTGGAATTCTGGTGAATACTTCATAAGATGAGCAAACCAAATATTCTTGTTGCTTGACCAACGAATGTCAGCCCAGTAGCCAGTTGCACTGTTGCCTTCAACACCTTGATTGGCAGTAGCATGGGTGCCCTTGTTCCAGTAAGCAGAGTGTGAGTCACTATCGCCTCCATTGGAGTCAATGTTACCCATACCAAGGTCGAAGTCCCATACAGGACCTCCGTGAAGCTTTCCGTCCTTGATATAGAAGCGAGTAGAGTCGTAACAAATATCAACTTCCTTTAGGTATTCGTGGATAACGTAGAATTTAGCAACAGATTCAATATCAACGTATTCTTGGATTAACTCCCAGTCACCACTCTTGATAGCATAGTCTATCATATTAAAGGTGGAGTACATTCTTGAATATGCTTCTCCTGAAAGGTCAGCAGTATCTTCAATGAGTGCATTAATACCCAAAACAGGAGACTTTAGATAGAATTCGCCATCACTCTTGTTTTCAAGCTCGAACAAATAGTCGTTGTCCTCGTCAATATCTATACGATTTTCGCCAATATCCATCGGAGTAGTGAGCATATAAAGACCATCGTATCTTCCGTTGTAGTAAACCTCAACGAACTGATAGCTTGGTGCAAATTGAATACCAATAGCCTGTGAAAATTCGATAGCCATAGCATTTCTCATTAGTGTTTGGTCAAAAAGGTTAGCGAGTAGGCAATACTTTTTACCAGCACCCATTCCAAATAGGTCAACCTTTGAGCTGAATTTAATGTTGTATGGGTATTTGTTTGAGTTGGCAGTGGTGTTACCTCGAATCTTCATTGTGGCATTGTATTCAATAGCCTCAACCTTAGATTTTCCGTTCTCGTCAACTGAAGCAATGTAAATTTTTGCATCAGTATAATTTTTATCAAGAACAGAATCCTTTTCGATGAACACAACAGGTACGTCTGTAACGTTATAAGAAATATTTGCAAGTGCAGTGCTAAGAAGCTTTGCATTGTAATCAACTGCCTCTTGGGTTAGGTTAAGATCGTTGGTTTCCAAAATAGGCCTTATCAATGCAACTGTATCAGGTGCATAGTAGGTTTCATAGTACTTAGATACCAAGCCAATTAAGGAGTTAAGAACTGAGTAGTCAACCTCACGACTTTCAAACACTCCACAAACAGAGCAGGTGCTATATTCATAGCCTTGCTTTTCAGATATTGTGTACCAATCGTGTGAATGCTCCTTAAGAGGCAGACTGGTGATTTTTTGATTGTCACAAACGGTACAATCCTCGATAATTTGACCATTAACCGTACAGCTGGAAATAGCCTCAAAGGTTACCTCAAAATTACAAGCTGTCTTAGGTGAGGTTGTTGAACGAATGTATGTACCGCAGATTCCACAGTAGTGAACAGTTAAGCCATTTGTAGAACAGCTAGCCTGTGAAATTTCAATTTTTCCAAAATTGCTATGTCTTGTGCAAGGAGTAACGTCCGTGTAAGAAGAATAGTTATCAATGTAGGTTTCATAGCAAACTATACATTTATTAACTGTATAGCCGGGACGAGAAGAGGTAGGAGCAATTGTTTGCTTAATTGTTGTATGTCCTGGTGCAGTTTGTGTTGTATCCTTTACCTTTTCGCCACATCTTGAACAGCTAACAACCTGATATTCATCTGTTGTACAGGATAGCTTTGATTTTTCAACTATGGCACCAGAGTGACCAAGCTCTTTTACGTAAGTAATTCTGTTGCAGACAATACATTGATTGTAGCCGAATTCTGTACATGTAGCCTCTTTATCTAAAAATCCGTAATAGTGATCGATACATTGATAATCACTTAAAGAAATAAAGTTGTTTACATAGTCGGGCTTAGGGAAGTCTGGATTCTTTGCAATAACAGTAACAGAGGAGTTAGCATCCTTAAAGGAGTCAACACCAATTGCAGAAATGTTGGTGCCCAAAATAACCCATTCAAGACTTGAACAGCCCTTGAAAATATCAACGCTAACAGAATTTACATTATCAGGGATGTATGCATTTTTAATCGAAGAATACTTAAATGCTTCTGCTGAAATCTTAGTAACGTTTTCTGAGATAACAACCTGTTCAAGTACAGTTGTATAAGCAAATGCACCCTTAGCTATCTCTACAACATTTGAAGGAATAGTGTATATTTTATCGTCCTTGTTAGCAGGATAGAGAAGAAGAACTGAACCGTTTGTAGCCTTATCAAAAATTACACCATCCTTAGTGATGTACTTTGTGTTGGAGTCCTTAACTGCATAGGATTTAATACCTGTACAGCCTGAGAAAAAGCCTAAGTCAAAATCAACGTCAGGCATTATAAAGCCTTCAATTCTTGAGCAATTGTAGAATACCTTGTTGCCAAGAGTTGTTACACTTGAAATATCAAAGGCTTGATCGAGTGAACGGCACTCTGAAAAAGCGCTATCCTCAATAACTCTTGCTTTATTGCTAATTGACATATAATACAAAGCGTGACAGTTATTGAAGCATTCCTTTTTAAATTCTTCTACATTTTCTGTATTGATTGTTCTCAAAGCAGTACAGCTTTTGAAAACATATGGCGAAAGGGTTGTGAGATTTTCAGGCAAAACAACGCTTGTGATTCCCTTACAGTTTTCGAAGGCAGATTCGCCAATTGATGTAACAGTAGAAGGAATAACAACCTCACCATAAATTTGAGTGCCCTTGAACGCATTCTTGCCAATAGTAACAAGTCCCTCTGGTAATGTCAAATTGCCAAAAGCATTGGTCTTACCATTGAAAGCGCTCTCTTTGATGGATGTAACCTGATACTCAACTCCATCTTTAGTTACAGTTGCAGGAATATTAAACTGTCTTGTATAGCTTCCTGTGTAGCTGAAGCCTGTTATGGTTGCAGTTTTATTGGTGGTATCAACTGTATACGCCCAGCTTATAATCGGCTCGCTTTCTGTGTCATTGGAAAATATAGTAATACATAAAATTGAAGCAATAACCAAAACGCAAATTGCAAGACTTATGGTAATTTTGCCTATATGTTTTCTCATAAAATACTCCTTTTGGGTAGATTTGCACATATTTATTGTATCACACAATATTTAATATGTCAATATTTATAATAATCAAAAAATATAAATATTAAGCTATTGCAAAAACTGATAAGCTGTGATATACTAAGATAAAATTTACTTTAGCTAACTAAAGAGGTGATAAAATGTCATTATACATTCCAAAGGATTATAAATCACTGCTTGATATAAGACAAACAGAGGTTGCAATCAAAAAGGTAAAGGACTTCTTCGAAAGAGATTTAGCCATAGGCTTAAACCTTACTAGAGTTTCTGCCCCCTTGTTTGTTTCTCCTAAAAGTGGTCTTAACGATAACCTAAATGGTGTTGAAAGACCTGTTTCCTTCGATATAGTAGGTGGTGGCGAGCTTGAAATAGTTCATTCGCTTGCTAAATGGAAAAGAGTAGCACTAAAAAATTATGGCTTCAAGGTGGGCGAGGGCTTGTACACAGATATGATAGCTATTCGTCGCGACGAGGAAACCGATAATATTCACTCAATGTATGTTGACCAATGGGACTGGGAACGTATCATTAGCAAGGAGCAAAGAAGCGAAGAGTTTCTAAAAAAGACTGTAAAAATTATATACAACACTCTTAAGCACACCGAAAACTTTATTGCCTATGAGTACGATTTTATAGGAAATCAGCTTCCTGAAAGCATTACCTTCGTTACCTCACAGGAGCTTGAGGATAAATACCCCAACCTAACAACAAAGGAAAGAGAAAAGGCTATTGCCAAGGAGTATGGTGCTGTATTTATAATGAAAATCGGTGGCAAGCTCAAATCGGGAGAAATTCATGATGGCAGAGCACCCGACTATGACGATTGGGAGCTAAATGGCGATATTATTGTGTATTACCCTGTATTGGACATAGCACTTGAGCTTTCCTCAATGGGTATTCGTGTTGATGAAAAGGCACTTGAAAGACAGCTTAAGGAGAAAAATTGTCTTGATAGAAAAGAGCTTGACTATCATAAAGCCCTTTTAAATGGCGAGCTTCCATACACAATCGGTGGTGGTATAGGTCAGTCAAGAATGTGTATGTACTTCCTAAGAAAGGCACACATAGGCGAGGTACAATCATCTCATTGGACTGAAGAAACTATAAAAGAGTGTGCGAAAAAAGGAGTTCATCTTTTATAATGCAATACATCTGGGTTCTGTTCATTCTTATTTATGGAATAGTTAAGGGACTAAGAGAAGGCTTAAAGAAAAAAGCGATGGAAAAAAATAGTATCATAGAGGTGCTATTTTTCTACACGCTTTTTGGCTTTTTTATGACAATTCCTTTCTCAAGGGACATCTTTCAGGTTTCCGCCCTGTTCCATCTTGTATTAATTGTAAAGGCTGGAATAATTTTCGTTGCTTGGCTTTGTGCACTTAATTCTATTAAGCTCTTGCCACTTAGTATTTATAGTGTTTTGGATATGGGAAGGGTAATCTTTGCTGTCCTTTTGGGAGTTTTGCTTTTAGGCGAAAAGCTTGGTATATTCCAAATTATTGGTATAGCACTTGTAATCCTCGGAATAACCTTAGTAAACCTAAAAACAAAGAGGGGAGTGGAGGAAAAACCAAGTAAAAAGGTTATCCTTCTTGTCCTTTTTTCAGGAATTTTAAATTCCATTTCCTCTACAATGGATAAATGGCTAATGGCTACCGACACAAACAGATGGCTGTTAGGTAGTGCCGAAATATCCTCTGCCCAAATCCAGTTTTGGTATATGCTATATTTGACAATCCTTTATGGCTTGTATATTTTCTTTAAGAATGAAAAGGTCAACGTAAGAAAATGCGTGACAAGTCCTTGGATATGGATAATGAGCCTTATATTCGTTTTGGGTGACAGATGCTTGTTCTTGGCAAATGCAGACCCAAATAGCACAGTTGTTGTAATGACCCTTATTAAGCAATCAAGTGTTTTAGTAACAATATTTATGGGCAAGCTTGTCTTTAAGGAAAAGCATATTGCATATAGAATATTCTGTGCTATAACTATTATTGCAGGAATTATGATATCGTTAATTTAAAAAGTCCATTGGCATCGCCAATGGACTTTTCCTATTTTAAGAAAGCTTTTGTCGCTTTTCCATTTTCAACCAGTTGAAAAAGCTATATAGGTCATTTACTAAAAATACAATAAAGCACATAATCACACTAATGTATGAAATGTCAGTAATTGTTGCCATAACCCAAAGAACTATCAAAACTAAATCATTTATGGCATAAGCAAGCGCAAAAAACGGACTACGCCTAAAGGTTAAATAAGCAGCAAGAAAGCTCGTTGTAATAGAAAGAGTGCTGGGTATCAAATTCGATGTGTTAAAATGCTTTAATATAAAGTAAAATACAACAGTTACCACAATACTTAACCCAAGCATAAATATAACCTCTTTGAGCCTTATGTGGTTTACCTTAACCTCGGCTTTGTTGCCATTGTGTGGATTTCTAAGCCAAGAAATAAGGGCAATTACAGCCATAGGCAAGGACATTCCAAGATACGTTATCATTTCTCCATAATAAGCAAAGCTCCAAGAAATAATTCCATAAAGAATAGCAAAAATAATAATAAATACTTGACCTAAAGGGTTTCCCTTTGCATTAAAGATTAGAGAAGTAGCACCAATCAAGGAAGCAACAAGAGTCAAATAATTGGCTCTGTCAAAAATACAAAAGAAAACAGTAATAATAACTAAAGAGGAGCACCATAAAATCAACTCGCCCTTAGTAAAATATTTAATAAATTTACCCATAAACACCTCAAAAAAAGCACCCGACACGTATCTTCCAAGACCTAACGATACGCATCCGAATGCTCAGCATTTTCCTACCCGGTGGCAGTATTTAATTTTTTTTGAATATTATATCACAGGCTAATTGAAATTGCAACAGGTTGATTGAAATTGTAGAAAAAGAGATTAATGAAAATGGCTAAGGAACTTTTTGCAAAAGGACTTAACAAATACGGAGAGCTAATAGAGAAATAACAAAGGACACTTAATTGTGTCCTTTTGTTATGCAAAACAGAAAAAGACCGATTTTTAGTCGGTCTTTTCTTTACCCTTTTGTAGATTTTGGATTGCTTTCCACGTTTTGTAATTCCTTTAGTTTTTCCTCTAATTGTAGCCTTTTTTTAGCCTGTTCTTCTTGCTTTTTCTTTTCTCTCAATTCCTTGTATTCTTCGTATGTTAAACGTGTGAAATTGAGGAAATTTGAGCCTTTGAGCTTTAACAAAAAAAGCACAATCAGTAAGATAAAACAAAGTATGCAAAAAATTATGTTTGCAAGCATAAGTACGTGGGGAAAAGACCACTCGAACACTTTGTTTTGAGACTCGCAAATTTCAAAAATGGTAAGCAAAAGATTTGTAAAATACCAAACAGAGTAAGCACAATGGAGAGCTAACATTCCAAACAAAGAAAGAACACAAATTTTTTTCATAAAACCACCTCAACAAAATTATAACATAAAATTGCCAAAAATCAAGGAGAATTTTAAAGTGAAAGCATACAAACACGATATTTATTTGATTGAAAGAACAAAATTATTAGAAGGAATTGTTTGTCAGTCTATTGCTTTTACAAACAGTAGTGTTAGAAGGAGCGTACCAAATAGCAGAAAAGATAAAACAAGGATATGGCAAGAATAATATTTATCTCTCTATTTTTGCAGAAAAATGGTGTAAAATAGTTGACTCACTTCTTGACTCACTTTATACCTTCACTTTGGGGAAATTCAGCGCTCCCAGATGTCTTTTGCCTCGAATACACACTCAATTATCACGCCACAGGCGTGTATATCATCAAAACTAAGTTTTGTATATCATCAAGGTGTGAGCCTTGTATATCATCATTGCGAAAGAGGATACAGCCTATGGCTGATGATATACACCTTCGGTGATGAGATACACGCTAACGCGTGATGATATGCCATCGCTTTCGCAATGGATAAAAAAATTCGACAAGCCGAAACTTGTCGAATTTTTTGGTGGATACGGCGAGAATCGAACTCGCGTCCGAAAACCACTTAATATGACTTTCTACGTAGTTAGTTAATCTTTTAGAAATTCCCCTACAAAACGCCGAGTAACAGGCTTTTTTTCAGGTATTACCTTAATGCTTGACTGGTACAGGCAAAACTCCCAATTCAAGTTCATCTCTAACGATTACCACTCAGTCTTGAGCCGAGATACTCTCAAGAGGAGTGAGTAGCTGTATAGCTACATTTCTGCCAAATTAGGCAGCAAGAGCAACTTTATTGTTGTCGTTTAATTTTAAGTTGGCCATTATAAGGGATTAGCCAGCCCTCTACGCTTATCATACCTCACAATCCCCGTCGAAACCTTTACGTACCCATGTGATTAGTGTATGTGTTAGTATTTTATATTATTATTTGAAATTTGTCAAGAGGACATTTAGATATCGCAAGCTTTTTTCCAAGAAAAATTTTGACAATAAAAGACAAAAGCAGAGAAGTATGTACTTCGTCTGCTTTTAGTTAATCTGATTATGCAAAGAAAACTCCATAGCCCTCGCCGGTTTTTCCACCATTTTTTAAATAGTCCTTATAGGCACGACGCATGCTGGTGTTTTCTGGGTAGTCCTCAATATTTCCTGTATAGTCCATATCGAAAAGTCTCCAAGCATCAGAATATTCGCCTTCTTTGTCGTGAGTTGCCCAAATTACGTCGTACTCGTGAGCAAAACGATATGTATTAGTTTTCTTTGGGAAAACCTCAAGAGTATCAGGGTATAAAAGCCAACTATGGCAAACAAATGCAATAGGATTGTTGGTAATATCCTTCTTAAAGAATTCGACTGCCATTCTGTAAGCATTATCACAGCTTTCCTTGTCGATTGGAGTAAGTGCCCTTGGAATATGTACACCTATAACTTTATCGCCCTTTTTGAGCTTTTTACCATCCTTTTCGTAATCCTGAATAAAATCAGTAAGCTCAAATTGAAGCCTTCCAAAGCCGAATCTCGTCAAATTGAAAAAGCCAGGGAACCACCAAGCAACAAATGAACCAACAATGCCCTTAACAGCCTTGCATTCGTCTAACTTGTACTTTAAATCAAGCATTGAATTGTGGAAAACGTCAAGACTTAGTCCGTTTTTAACGTAAAGCTCCTTAAGGTGCTTTGAAAAGCACATAAATACTAATAGGCTTGTAGTGTAGAAGTGTAAGCCTGTTGCCTCGGCCATTTTCTTTGCTCTGATATTCAAAACAGCATCATAGTAGTCGATTTCAACGCTTTTTTCGTACATATCAAGGCACTCATTCAATAAAGCGTTTGCTTCCTCGTTTGCAACAACTCTGTCGTATGCATCAAGCATTATCTTAGCATCTGCCTCTTCATAATTCTTTAAAAAATCAATTAAGTAATCTCTCATTTTAATAATTGCCTCCCTTAGTAGCTCTTTCCATTGTGCGATTAGCCTCGCGCTTAGCTTCGCTTTCCCTCTTGTCATAAAGCTTTTTACCCTTACAAACACCTAACTCAACCTTTACCCTTGAGCCCTTAAAATACATTGACAAGGGTATAATAGAGTAGCCGTCTCTTGTAAGCATGCCATTAAGCTTCATAATTTCCTTCTTGTGAAGTAAAAGGCGCTTGTGCCTTAGTGGGTCCTTGTTAAACACATTGCCCTTTTCATAAGGACTAATATGAATACCCAACGCAAGCATTTCTCCTGCATAAACCTTACAGAAGGAATCCTTTAGATTAACTTGTCCCATACGTACAGATTTAACCTCTGTGCCAAATAGCTCAATACCGGCCTCATATTTTTCTAAAACGAAATAATCGTGATAAGCCTTCTTGTTTTGAGCAATAATTTTGATATTATCAGCCATAATATTCCTTCCTTTCATAGATTTAGCAATTTAGTATAACATATTTTTAACTCTTTTGCAATAGCATATTTTGTCGTAATTGACAAAATAACTTACTTATGCTAAAATATTTAAGAGGTGATTAGATGGATTACGAAATTATATATACCAAAAGGAAAACACTGTCCCTTAGTGTCAAGCGAGATTTAAGGGTAGTAGTGCGTGCTCCATTTCGCACACCTAAGGAAAGAATAGAAAAATTTGTCATGCAAAACATTCAATGGATAGAGAATAGAAAAAGCAAAATTCAAGCTCGCCCCTCTATTGATAATTGCACGCAACAGGACATTAAGGAGCTTAAGGATAAGCTACTTGAAATAGTGACACCAATACTTGAAAAATATTCTAATAGAATGGGACTTTTCCCGAGCCACGTGTCGATAAATACAGCAAAAACACGTTTTGGAAGCTGTTCTTCAACTGGCAGAATAAATTTCTCCTGTCGTTTAGCACTTTATCCCTATGAGGCAATTGAATACGTGTGCGTGCACGAGCTTGCACACCTTAAGGAAATGAATCACTCTAAAAAATTTTGGGCAATAGTTGAAAAGCAATTGCCAGATTATAAAGAACGCAAAAAGCTATTAAAGTGAGGTTTTTATGAATATAGTAATTTTGGACTACAAAACATTAGGAGACGACCTTGACCTGTCGCCTGTTTATAAATTCGGCAACGTAATTAAATATCCAAGCACTACTCAGGACCAAGCTCCTGAAAGAGTTAAGGATGCAGATATTGTAATAGTAAATAAGGTAAAAATGACCGAGGACGTGGTTAAAAACGCTAAAAATTTGAAGTTGATTTGCGAAACTGCCACAGGCTATGACAATATTGATATTGCCTACTGTAATAGTCACGGAATAAAAGTGGCTAACACTCCTGCATATTCCACACCCTGTGTCGCGCAAGTTACAATATCCATGGCTTGCTCCCTTGTTACCCATCTTCATGAATACAGACGCTTTGTAAGCGATACCTCGTATCAAAATAGTAAAACTGCAAATTGCTTAGTCCCTGTATATCACGAGCTTGCAGGCATGACCTGGGGTATTGTCGGCTTTGGCAATATAGGTAAGGCTGTTGGCAAGATTGCCGAAGCCTTTGGATGCAAGCTTCTTGTAAATAAGCAAACACCAATCGAGGGCTATAATTGTGTTGATTTACAGACACTCCTTAAGGAATCTGACATAATTTCAATACATTGCCCCTTGACCGACAAAACACGAAATATGATTGGCGAAAACGAAATCTCCCTAATGAAAAAGAATGCAATAATAATAAATGTAGCACGTGGTGCAGTATGGGACGAAAACGCAATTGCGAATGCAATCATTGAAAACAAAATTGGTGGTATGGGTTGTGACGTTTTCTCCTACGAGCCATTTGACGAAAATCACCCATTTTCAAAATTGCTCAATTATGATAACGTTTTGCTTACACCTCATATGGCATGGGGCTCCTTTGAATCTCGTACAAGGTGCTTTTCAACCGTAGCTTCCAATATTGAGGCGTTTCTTTCAGGTAAGGAGCAAAACTTAATAAAATAATTAAAAAATTTACAAAACTTTGAATTTTACTATTGACAAATTATTTTTGTTAATGTATAATATTCAAAGCACGCGGGTGTGGCGGAATTGGCAGACGCGCTAGACTTAGGATCTAGTGCCAAAAGCATGCAGGTTCGACCCCTGTCACCCGCACCAAAAAAGGAAAGCTCAAACAAGGCTTTCCTTTTTTATTTACTATTTTTACATTTAAAATTCATATTATCTTAAAACACTAATGCTATACTTAAAATAGAAAGGGTGTGATTTTGTGAAGCGTAAAATTTGCATTTTGCTGACGTTTTTAATTCTTTCCGTTTTATTGTCCTGTAACAATCAAGAAGAATATTACCAATATAGTGGAGAAAACTCGTATGGCGAATGGTTTTTTGCAACTATTATTGAGGTTAATGAAAATAGTATTGTTGTTGAGCCCTATGAGGATACCTTACAGAGAAAAACAAGCGACAAAATTTCAGTTAGTACGATTGTAAGCGAGGATTTTGAGCTTCCTGACCTCAAAGAAAATATAGATGTAATTGTTTGCTATACAGGAGAAATAGCTGAAAGCTATCCTGCACAAATTACGCAAACAAAATACATTACCAAAGCATTTGACTTCGACGTAAGCACCTGGCCCTACGTTGATTCAATTGATTCAATCGAATACGACATAGACAAGGACGGAAACACTGAAGTAGTTAAGCTTGGCTATGGTCCAACAAGTGGATTGTTTACCTTTGTTGTATCTGTTTGGAACGAAAATAACGAAATTGAAGCTTCTCAAGTATATTACCTCGAACACAGCAAGCTTTCCTTTTATAACGATGGGGAAAGTCTATTTATAAAAGTAAACGACCAAACTAATAATACTGAGCTACATTGTATTAGGGTTTCAGTAACAAATGGCGAAATTCATCTTGAGGAAAATGGAGAAGCCTTAGATTCAAATAAATGGAATTAAAAAAGCTACAAGCACGGCTTGTAGCTTTTTTTGTTATTCACATTCCTTAATAACCTTGCAAACCTGTTGGGCGCAAAGCATAATACCCTCATCGCTAAGATGAATCTTGTCACATTCCTTAATATACCTATGTATATCACTTGAAACAAGAGAATGTAGGTCGTTAATTTTAACACCTAATTTTTCAAGCTCTGGAACGATAATTTCATTAAATCTCTGAATTTTATCATTGTGTGTCCACTCGAATTCGTCCCAAACAGGAGTGGTGGTTGCAAAAATAACGTTTGGTGTAATTTTCAAAAGCAATTTTGCAACTCTGGTCATATTTTCAATATATTCTTCCTCCGAAGTAAATAAACCATCGTCAAATATTTCAGTGCAATCCCAAAGACCGTTGTTCCAGTGTATAACGTCAGCACCCTTAATACCATCTTGCCAATCAAAAAGACCACGCAAGGTATATTTTACAAATCGGCAATTGTCCTCAGGTTGCCAAACCTCGTAGTCCTTTCCCAAAAGCTCAGGCACCTTTGTACCATAACCCCACATACGAATTGAATCTCCAAGTAAAACAACCTTTTTCATAAATACCTCCAAAAAGCTCCTTAATCAAATTATATACTTTTAGGAGGCGATTGTCAATGCTACTTTCTTTTTTTGTGACTAAAATATTCACCTACTGCAACCACCTTGTCATAAAAGCAAACTAACCAGCCTGCCTTTGTCCTTGGTGGAATAGGAGTTAGTGGAAACATATGCCTTTTAATCATATCAATCTCCATAGGAGTTAAATCGGAAAATCTTTCCTTTGCGTTTTTTAATGCTTTCTTAGAATGAGTAAACCCATGTAGACGATTTTCAGGCAATTTGTCGTGCCAATCATATAAAAAAAAATCATGTAACAGAGCACCTCTTACAAAATGCTTTAAATCAAATTTTGACTTAAATCTTTTGTGATGCTTATAGCACAAAAGAGCAACCTTAACAGAGTGGTCATACAAATTGCTTTTTACGTGATGTCTGTACCTTCGCATTTTTTTAAAATCCTCAGTGCTTATAATGTCCTTAATAATCTCATTAAACTCATCAATATCGTACTTCATACAAATATAGTGCCCAAAAGCCAATAAATTAAGCATTATTTCTTGGGAAATTCGCTTCATTTATATATGAACAAATTTACATATTAGCATATAATAATTGAAAATCACAAAATTATAGTATTGAAATTAACTTTATTTTGTGGTACAATTAAATTGTGAATTAGGGGAAGAAACCCATAACAAAAAACGAAAATTCATAATATGCAAATCAAGACAAAGGGGGCGACACCCATCGCAAAAAACATTATTGTTGTTGACGAGCAAGGAAACAAATATGAGGCTACCTATTTAAAGAGGGCTAAAGGTCTTGTTAAAAATGGCAGGGCACGCTTCATAAATGAAAATACAATATGCCTTGCGTGTCCGCCAAAGGAATATTTGGAGGATAATAAAATGGAAAATATAGAAAACAAGCTAACCGAAAGAGAAATCTTTGAGCAAATAGTAGCGTTACAGAAACAACTTACTGACAATAACGCAAATTCTTTGCACAGATTAGGCGACGTAATAGACAGTGTTTACTCTACCGAAAACGATACAGGAAGTGAACAGGTTTCAGAGGTCTGCAATGTTTTTGCTATGCGTGAGAAAAATTTAAGACTGATGCTTGAATTTTACATTAAAATGTATGAAGATGTGAGAAAAACCGACGAAGAAAGAAAAACGGACTTAATAAAAAGTACCATTTCAGAGCTTTCCTCAAAAATTAAAAATTTAGAGTTGCCTGATGATAAGCTTCCAACACTTTGTGAAATCACGGAAGCAACAAAAGAATTGCTTACGCTTTTAAAAACTAAATAATTCAAAAATGGCGAGTGCTGAATATTCGGCACTTGCTTTTTTAACTAGAAAAAACATGCGATTGTTTGAAAAGACTTGCCGAGGAGACAGGGGACGGTTCCTTGTCTCCCGAAGATAATGTTAGTAAGGCACCACGCAACCAATTAGGAAGGTTCACTATGTGAACTATTTTCGCCTGACCTTATGCTAGCAAACTGACAACGGTCTTAGTCGAAAATGCGAACCCGATTCAAAGCAAAGCTTTGAAGATTGGTTTGATAACGTTACAAGTGATAAAAAGCCTCGATCACACTTGTGGTCGAGGCTTTTTATGGCACACAAACGAAACGTAAAACGAACCTCGGTTTACGTCCCGTATATAGTTAGTGGATAATTTGTAATTATTCGATTGCTATTTTTTAGAGTTATAGCTTATTGTCTATAATTTTGAAACTTTCAGGCGAAAAATTATTGTCGAATTCGTAAAAAGTTATGTTGACTATCTTGTTTTCTATTGTGACAATTGGGAATAATATTTTTTTTAAAGTTGGATTAAGTTGTTTTAGGTTAGTCGCGTAATAATAATCTTCTAACGAGGGTGTGGTGCATGAGTTAGGGTGACTGTGTACGATTCCTGCAAAATCTATATTCGAATCTGCCCATTTATCTATGATGTAATTTAGAACTTTTGTGTTAGGTATATACATCGTGTTGTGGCGAGACTCACTCTTGTCAAAATAAAATTTGCAAATGATGTTGTTCTTAATTCCTATAATGCCACCGGATTCAATAGGTGCATTTCCAATTGTTTTAATTATTTCCTCGTAGACATTTGAATAAATGTAATACATTGACGTTAAGCAAAAGTATGTCACAAACATCTGATATAGAGATAATCAGGCGTTTGTGACAACTATTTGCAATTATTAACCTCTTCTAAAATCATTACAAGCAGAATCGCTGCCAAAATGATATGTGCCATGATTTACGCACTTGTATTTTGAACCACCGTGTACTAATGGAGTGTTTGTATCCAAGTAAACACAAGACCTGCAATAGTTAGTGCACAAGCAACCCTTACATAAAGTTATTGCTTTTTTCTCATTCTTTTTCATAATAACCCTCCTTTAAAGACTTTGCACCTATATAGGTGCAAAATAATTATAGCATAAAGGTATAATAAATGTCAAGAGGAATTTTATGAAAAAATTGAAAGATTTATGATGTATGAACGAGAAGATAGAAAGAAAGATTGGTAATAACATTCGCGCTTTGCGTGAAAGGGCAGGATTGACTCAAGAGTATGTTGCTGCAAAATTTCAAATTTTTGGTTGCGATATAACAAGAAGTGCGATTGCGAAAATTGAGGTAGGACAAAGACATTTATATCCTGATGAAATAATATTGTTTAAAAAAATATTAAATGTAGGCTATGAAGAAATATTTATGATTGACGAAATAGAAGATTGAAAGAAACAGATACAGGGGACGGTTCCTTGTCTCCCGAAGATAATGTTAGTAAGGCACCACGCAACCAATTAGGAAGGTTCACTGCGTGAACTATTTTTGCCCGACCTCTTGTGAGCAAGCTCCCAGCGGTCTTAGTCGAAAATGCGAACCCAATTCAAAGTAAAGCTTTGAAGATGGGTCGCCGTGAGGGTAATAAAAAAGGCATAGCCACAAAAGTGACTATGCCTTTTTTGGCACCCGCAACGGGAATCGAACCCATAACTAACCCTTAGGAGGGGTTTATTATATCCATTTAACTATGCAGGCGTATGTCCTCGATTTCGAGGACTATTAAATTATTTGATAAGTGATCTTCTGAAAAATGCTTGATTGCCCTTGTTTCTGATTTTTAGTCTATCTGTCATATGAATTATTGGGTAATATTCATCACCAGCAATTACAAAATGCTCTAACAAAGTAATGTCAATAGGAATAAAAGCATTTAAAAGAGAAGTAGTAGTTTCAATATCGTCCATTGATGGACAAACGTTGCCATTTGGGTGATTATGTGCTAATATAACCATAGAAGCATTGTGCTTAACCACTAAATCAGCAATTTGCCTTGGATGAATTTGAACAGAGGTCACTGTTCCAGTTGATACAGGGACAACTGTAATTAATTCGAAATTACTGCTTAATAGCATTGCATAAACGATTTCCTTGTTTTCTCCAAAATATTTGTCGAGAAAATAAGAAGCAACCTTTTCGGCAGTGTCGTAAATTCTATCATCAGAGTGCTTGTCAACTAAGTATTCACGAGCAATAGCAGGAATCATTTTAATTAAAACAGCACTATTTTCTGTGATTCCTTTTACCTTGATTAATTCTTCTACGGGTGCATCAAAAACGCCCTTTAAAGAGCCAAAGCGATTAAGAAGCTCGTGACCCATATCATTCGTATCTTTTCTGGGAACTGAATAGAAAAGAAGCATTTCCAAAATATTATGGGTTTCAAAGGACTTGAAGCCAGTTTCTAAAAATCTGTTTTTAAGTCTTTGTCTGTGACCCTCGTGTACGTTTATTTTATCGTTTGTCATTTCCTAACAACATCCTTTTTATTTGTTTGAGCAACTATATAGTGTGGACGATTTTTAACCTCTCCATATACCTTTGATATATACATACCTAAAATTCCAAGAGTTAAAAGAGACACACTTCCTACGAATAAAACTGCAGAAAGTATGATTAATAAGCTAAATAAATTAGTAACATCAGGCATTGATGCAGCTGTAACACCCTCATATATTCCAAAGCCTAAGCTTGTAAGAGAACCAAGCATTAGCAGAATACTAAATAAATAAGAAATCTTTAGTGGAGTGTCTGAAAAACCAATAATTCCGTCAATGGAATACTTGAACAAAGAGAAGAAATTCCACTTACTTGTTCCAGCAACTCTTTCAACATTTTCAAAGGGTAGCCATGCAGTTTTAAAGCCTATCCAACCGAAAATAGCCTTAGAAAAACGATTGCTTTCGCACATTGATACAATAGCATCGACCATTTCTCGCTTCATAAGTCTGAAATCACGAGCACCACTGACTATATCAACATTGGAAGCTCTGTGCATAATTTTATAAAAGCAATTGGCAAAGAAGGAGCGAAGCACAGGCTCGCCCTTTCGGGTTACACGTCTTGTTGCAACACTATCATATTCGCCACTGTTTAACATTTCGAGCATTTTAGGAAGCAAGGATGGTGGGTCTTGCATATCTGCATCCATAACAGCTGCATAATCTCCTGTAACATTACAGAAGCCTGCATACATAGCAGCTTCCTTGCCAAAATTTTTAGAAAATGAAATGTAAACAATTCGTGAGTCAGACTCAGCAAGCTCCTTTATGATAGAAAAAGTGTTGTCCTTAGAGCCATCGTCAATGAAAAGTATTTCAAACTCATATTTATCCATTTCCTTGGAAACTCTATTAAGCTCCTCGTAGAAAGGACGAAGTGACGTTTCCTCGTTGTAACATGGGATAATTAAAGAAATTTTCACAATAAATACTCCTAATTTATTTGAACACACCATATTTTAACATATAAAATAAATTATGTCAACTTTAAAATTCAAATAAGTCAATTTTACTTCGACAAATAATCGCCTTGACATTTATATAAAATTATGTTAAAATTCTAAGAGAAAACAGGAAAGGGCGAGTATATGTTTAAAATCAAAATTGCAGAATTTGTTATTGAAGTCCATAATCGCTTTGATTTTATTGAAAAACAATGTAAGGATTACATATATGTAGGCGATGAATGTGATATGATTGCCGAATGTACCCTTGAACAAATTGAAAAAGAAAAAACAATTCTGAACAACGACACCATATATACCGATGGATACATTGAGAGTGTATGCCTATACAGAAGTATATGCTTACAGCTACCCAAAACGGATTCCTTTGTAATGCACGCTGCAGTTATTGGGGTTGACGACAAAGCCTATGCATTTACCGCCAAGAGTGGCACTGGAAAGAGCACTCACATTCGTCAATGGAAAAAGCATTTAGGCGACAGAGTGTACGTAATTAACGGAGACAAGCCTATTTTAAGGTTTATAGATGGCAAGCTTATGGTTTATGGAACCCCCTGGTGTGGAAAAGAGGGCTGGAATAAAAACGTGTCAGCTCAGCTTCACGGACTTTGCTTTCTTGAAAGAGCAGAAAACAATAGTATAGTGCCCATTACACCAAGTGAAGCCGCAACACCTATTATGAAGCAAATTTTAATACCAAAGGATGCCGAGGGTGCGATAAAAACCTTTGAACTGGTAGATAAAATGCTTAAATGCACCAAGCTTTGGAAGCTCGGCTGTAATATATCACAAGAAGCAGGAAAGATAGCCTATGAGGCTATGTCGGGAGGAAATAATGAAAATTAAAGACGGATTTATTTTAAGAGATGTTGGAGATAAAACCTTTGTTGTTGCAACTGGTGAGCTTAGCAAATCCTTTAATGGTATGATTCATCTTAACGAAACGGGTAAGCTTATTTGGGAGCTTCTTAGCAAGGAAACAACAGAAGAGGACATAGTTAAGGGAATTATGGAAAAGTACACCGATGCACCAATTGATTTAGTAAGAAGCGACGTAAGGACTTTTATAGAAAAGATTAAAGCAGATGGAGTCTTAGAATAAATGGAGCTAAAGGACACTTGGCCCATAATTGAAGAGGTTATAAGCTCTGGTGGAGAATTTCATTTAGCACCTCATGGCAATAGTATGCTTCCACTCATAAAGCCTGGTAAGGACACAGTTGTACTAGTAGCGCCTACTGACCTAAAGGAGCAGGATATTGTCCTATATAGAAGAGCAAACGGACAATTTATTCTGCATCGCATTATGTACATAAAAAAGGACCACCTTTTAATGTGTGGAGATAATCTTGACTATTATGAGTATGAAATTAAGCTTGAGGATATTTTGGCAAAGGTTAAGGACATACTAATTGACGGTAAAACAAAGGTAGATACTACATCAAGAAAATACAAAAAATACGTTAAATCCCGATATAGAAAGGTGCGCGTAGCACAATTTAAAAACTTTTTATATCGTTTAGCAAAGCCATTTATCAAAAACAAATAAAAGAATCCCAACATTGTTGGGATTTTTTCATGCTTATAGCTTTTTGTAAATAGCAAAATTAACCTCAATTGTTGTATTGATTTCAGACACTCCATCTAACTTTTTCTTGTCCTCAAGGCTAGTTCTAAAATAGTAAGGAGTCATTGTAAATAAATTCTTAATGGTGTCATTTCCAATAATTTTGGTATCATACCTTAAATTTTTTACAATAGGTGTATCAAAGCCTTCATAATGTGGAATTTTTTCTTCGTTTTGATATGTATCCTCATAAAGAAGCTTTTTTAATCCAATTAAATGGTCCACTCCAGCACTTAAAACAATTAAATGCCCACCTGGTTTTAAAACACGCAAAAATTCAGTATTTGCAACAGGAGCAAATGCATTGATTATAATGTCTGCAAAGTCATTTTTTAAAGGCAACTCAAAGATATTGCCAACAGAGAAGAATAGATTTGAAAGGTTATCTCTTTTTGCTATCTTACTACCGTGCTCACATCCAAATTTAGACACGTCAAAGCCTAAAACCCTTGACTCTGTGTTTGATTTTGCAATATTACAGGTGTAATATCCCTCGCCACAGCCAGCATCCACAATAATATCCCTTTTTAGTGTGCTTACTAAGCTACAAAGCATATCAGAGATAGGAGCATAAGCACCGCTTGTAAAAAAGCCACTTCTTGCACGTACCATTTCCTTGGAGTCGCCTGCCTTAGCATTGTTTCTTTTTCCAGGATTAAGTAAATTTACATATCCAGACGAGGCAATATCGTAGCAATGGTTATTCTCACACCTGAAGCTATTGTTTGCTCGTGAAAGCTCCTTATGACAAATTGGACATAAAAACATACAAAACACCACCTTTTGTATTGAAAAAAATAAAAATATATAGTATAATCATATTATACAGTATTTTAGAGCTTAAATCAAGAGAAGGGAGGACTTTTTATGCTAAGTGTCGGTCAAGACTATCAAGTAACCATAAAGGACACTAATATTTTTGGTAATGGCTTTTGTATCGTTGATAATACCGTTGTTTTTGTTGAAAACGCGTTGAAGGATGAAATTTGCAACATAAAAATAACTGATATTGAATCCAATCACGCTTATGCCAAAATCACAAGTATAGTAAAGCCATCTTGTGAAAGAGTTACTCCTGACTGCAAATGCTACAAGGATTGTGGTGGATGTAATTTCTTACACACGTCCCTAAACCTTGAAAATCAAGTAAAAGAGCAATACGTTAAGCACGCATTACAATCACAGGGAATAGAGGCAAGCGTTGAAAAAATTCAATGCTACAATAGTGAAAAATATAGAAACAAGGTAGTTTTGTTTTACAATGGTAGTAATTTCGGCTATATGAAAAGCACCTCAAACGAAATAGTACCCCACGAGGAGTGCTTGCTAAACGAAGATGTTTTTGACCAAATAGCAAAAGAAACTGCAAAGCTATTGAAAGGCACGTCCCTAAGAGCACTATTTATGCGAAAATCATCGGATGCTGTACCTGAAATAATGGTGTGCCCAATTTTACGAGGCAACGATAATTTGAAAGAATATACGAATCAAATTGTAAAAAGCTTTCCACAAATCAAAACTGTACTATATTCTGTGTGTGACGAGTCAAATTTGCTATTTGAAAGATTGACATTTAAAACTATTTATGGAGAAGGCGTAATATACGATACAATTTGTGGATTAAAGTTCCGTATTTCTCCTGAATCCTTCTATCAAATAAACCACACCTGTGCCGAAAAGCTTTATGAAAAGGCTATTGAATTAGCACAATTAAAAAAGAACAGTATTTGTGCCGACCTTTTTTGTGGCACAGGCACTATCGGTATAGTATCTGCTAAGAAAAGTGGAGCAACTATTTATGGTGTTGAAATAGTCAAAAAGGCAGTAGAGGACGCAAAGTATAATGCTACCCTAAACCAAGTAGAAAACATCTATTTTGAAGCCAAGGATGCAAGTAAATTCAATAAAAAAATAGACGTTGCAATCATTGACCCACCAAGAAAGGGTTGTTCAAGATTAATGTTATATACACTTTTAAGACTAAGACCGCAAAAAATCGTCTATATTTCCTGTAACGTAACCACGCAAGCAAGAGATTTAAAGGCATTATCAAAGCATTACGTAATCTCCTCGCCTGTGTATCCATTCAATCTTTTTCCACGCACATCACACGTCGAAAGTGTCGTGTGTCTCACACGCACTTTCGACAACTAAGTTTGCCCACAGGGGCAAATGAAGTTGCCTTCGGCAGTGAAGTTCACTGCGTGAGTGAAGTTTCGCCTAACGGCGAAGTGGGCAAACTTAATTTCACTTTGCGAGTGAAGCGAGCAAAACTTCACTGTCAATGAATTGAACAACTTCACTTTTGCGGAGCAAAAACTTCACCAACAAACCCTAAGGAGAAAATTTTATGAAAGATTCTGAATTGCGAACAAGGGCAAAAGCACTTGCCCTACATATAATTGCTGTCTGCGACGAGGTTGACACTCACAAAGGCAGAGGCGTGCTTGTCAATCAAATTGTTAGAAGCGCAACATCTATCGGTGCAAACATTCACGAAGCTAATTATGCTGCGAGCAAGGCTGATTTCATAAACAAGTTCCATATCGCATTAAAAGAATGCGGCGAGACGGAATATTGGATTGAAATGCTTGTCGGCTCAAACGCTATAAGCGAACAAATTTCAAAAGAACTTTTACAGGAATGCGGAGTTATCCGCCGTATGCTTGTAAAATCTATCACTACTGCAAAGGGAATGGTAGAGGACAAATGATGATTTTGAGCAAAACTCAAAAATGCATTTTACAGCAGTAAAGGTTAACATGTTGAGAGGAGTTTTATGAAAAATAGATTTGCAGCCTTTAACATTTTAATAGCAATTGCTCTGCTGCTTGTTTTGGTGCTTAGTTTAATATTCACTTTCACATATGAACAGCCAACGGAATTAAAACAGCAAACAGGTGTTGTGTCCAAATTCAATCAATACGATGAAAAATGGTACGATAATATTTTCGGCAACTCAAAAGGTTCTTGTTTTAATGTGTGGTTTGAAGACGATTCTTACTTTGAGGCAACTGGAATATGCTACGATTACATTGATAGAAGATTGTTTGAAAATTTACAGATAGGCGAAGAAATTACAATCATGTATTTTGAAAATGGTGGGTTAAGAAAATTATGTGCGATTGAATACAACGGTGAAACATATTTATCGTTCAACGATGTTTTGAACGAATATAAACAAAACGAAAAGGTTGCACACATTGTTGGTCCGATAATTATGGTGTTCTCGATATCGGTAGGAGCAGTTCTGTTTATTGTCAACTATAAGAAAAATCGTGGAAAGTAATATACCTTTTGGTGTCTTGACCCACGTCGAAAGTATAGTCGTTTTACAAGAAAGAGAACAATAAATCACTTAACAAAAGAGGAAAGAATAATGCGAAGCTGTCCATATTCGAGAAAATGCAGTGGCTGTCAATTACAAAATTTAACGTATGAAGAACAGCTTCAAATGAAGCAGGTTAAACTTATACGTTTACTTGGCAAATATTGTCATGTCGATGAAATAATAGGAATGGAAAGCCCCTTGAATTATAGAAATAAAGCTCAATCTGCCTTTGGCTTTAAAAACGGAAAAATCATATCTGGCATTTATCAGTCCACAACTCAAAAAATAATTGAAGTCAAAAGCTGTATGCTTGAAGACCAACAGGCAGAAAAAATAGTTAATACTATAAAAAATCTTGCAATTAAATATAAGGTGAAAGCCTACGATTTAAACACAGGCAAGGGCTTTTTGCGACACGTTTTAGTAAGGAAAGGCTTCAAAACAGGAGAAATAATGGTTGTTCTTGTAACAACAAAGGGTGATTTTCTGTCCAGCGAGCAATTTGTTCAAGAATTGGTTAAGATTCATAAGGAAATAACCACTGTTGTGTGGAATATAAATCCAACAGAAACACCACTTTTTTTAGGACCTCAAAGCAAAGCTCTATACGGAGATGGATACATAAAGGACACTCTGTGTCAGCTTGATTTTAGAATTAGTCCAAGCTCCTTTTATCAAGTAAACCCTGTGCAAACTGAAATTCTTTATACAAAGGCTAAGGAATACGCAGGCTTAACAGGAAAAGAAGTAGTAATTGATGCCTACTGTGGAACAGGTACAATAGGCTTAACAATGGCAAAGCATGCAAAGAAAATTATAGGCGTTGAGGCGAACTCAAATGCAATCGAAGATGCAAGGGTTAATGCTAAACTAAATGGTATTGAAAACGCTATCTTTTATAATCAAGATGCAGGCGAGCTTATGTCACAGCTTGCTAACAAAAAAGAGAAGGTAGATGTTGTAATAACTGACCCACCTCGTGCAGGCTGTAGCCAAAAATTCTTAAAAAGCTTGATAGAGCTTTCTCCAAAACGAGTAGTCTATATATCCTGTAATCCCGACACCCTTGTAAACGACTTACACACCTTAACAAAATCAGGCTATAAGGTCAAAAAAATCCAACCGGTAGATATGTTTCCATACACAAACCACGTCGAAAGTGTCATGTGTCTCACGAAGAAATAAAGGAGAAAATGATGAAACGAATTATTGGATCAAATTTTAATAGTATTTTTAGATGCCTCGATATGCTTTGCTTCAATCTTGGAAATGATGTAAAGGATAGTGAAGGTGATATTATTCCCGAATATAGATTTCACATTCAAACCTCTTGGCGTTTTGTAAAAGGAAACGAGATATTACTCGCATCAAGAGATATTTTCTTGCCCCAAGATGAAACATTAGACAATGGCTATTATGATTATGAAGAGCAAAGCACACAAGCAGAGATCACAGCAACTTCAAGTATCTTTGATGTTGCCATGCATGATTTCGAAAAACATTTTGAAAATGCAACCGTTAAAGCATTTGATGTAAGTCCCTTTGGTGATTTGCGTATTCATTTTACAAACGGAGTTTATTTTGAAACCTTTACGCCCTCCGCGCGAAAATGCGAGGAATGGAGATTTTTGCCTCCTGGCGAAGAAGATCATCTGGTTATTTTTGATGTGTAAATGAGACTTTAAGGTATTACAACCCCCTTTTTTGGTAGGTTTCGAGACTTTTTGGAGTCTTGGCCCACGTTGAAACTGTCGTTTGCCTTACAAGAAAGTAATATGAGGTACATCTATGAACGATATAGAGTTAATTTATGATAAAGTAAAAGACAAGTACAATTTGATTTTGACCAATTCCTTCGCGCTAAACGAGGGGTTTGAATGGGATGTTCCAGTAATTTACGGCGAATCTCAACAAGGAAGATTTTGGTTATACGCTGATGAAGATGTTCCAGAACCACACGGACTTGAATTCGTTTTTTCCGTAGAGTACGAAAAGCGAACTTGGTTTAGAAAGCGTCTGAAAAAATATCACACCCACTGGCATCCTCAGACCATAGAACAAGCTGTTAAGGATGTTGATGAATTTATGCTCGGCAAACATCCTTTTGTAAAGTGAGACTTTAAGGTATCACACCTCTCATTTTTGAAGGGACAAATAATAATTTCGAGCAAATCTCAAAGCTCTCACTTACAGCAGTAATGGCTATCATATCGAAAGGAGTACAGCAAGATGAAGAAATGTATTAAATACTTACTCGGATTTATTGGGATATATTTTATACTCTATTTCTTAGCACCACTTTTTGGCGTTTCAGACTTAAGTGAGTATACGCAAGAGTTGTATTGGTTGGAAATACTAATATGTGAAATGGTTGTATTCATGATATACATATATTTTCAGGAAATAAATCCTCGTCGACATGTCATGATTTTTGTTGAAAAAAATATAAAGAGCTCAATAGCCGTAGGAATTGTATCTGCCCTATGCTTTATGGTGTGGTTTGCGATAGGAATGGTTATCGTGATTCTTATTCCCGATAGCATTATGATAAAGCTGGTACTTACCATTTTATGGTTCTTTGTATTTCTAGTATTTTTATATCTTTTCTTTTACCGAGGCGTTTCGGTTTATAAGAACAAAAAGATTAGGGTTTTTAATTTGAAAGTGGTTACATATCACAACGGATTGATTGAAAATATTCAAATAGAAAATTTAGGAAAGATATCTAAATTAAACGTTGTGATAAATGGAAAAGATAATGTATTTTGGGTTTCCTCAAAATCCGCTGAAAAGTATATGAGCCAATTATTAAAATTAAGAAACATTTAAATAACAAAACATACCTTTTGGAGTCTTGGGCAAATCTCAAAACTATTATTTACAGTAATGTCTAGCCATATCGAAACAGAAAAATATAATTGAAATAAAGGAATAAAAATGAAAAAAATTGTTCTTATCGGTGATTCTATTAGGATGGGATATGATAAATATATTAAGGACGCATTAAGAGGATCTGCCGAAGTTTTTTACCCTTCTGAAAATTGCAGATTTGCAGAGTATGTTTTACGCTATGCACACGAATGGAAGGCAAGTGGAGAGTGGGGAGATGATGTTGATCTCGTCCATTGGAACGCAGGGCTTTGGGATGCGTTGGAGCTGTTTGGTGACGCACCGCTTACATCGATATCTTACTATGGAGAAGCAATAGCACGTATAGACAAAAGACTTCGTATGCTTTTTCCCAAGGCTAAATTTGTGTTTGCGACCTCAACCAATGTAAACGAAAAAATGAGTGATCCCGACTTTACAAGGCACAACGCAACCATAGAAAAATATAATGCTGAGGCACTTCGTGTTTTGTCGGGTACTGATACCATCATAAATGATCTATATTCGCTTACTGCGTCCGTTTCTGATTCTTATCGCTCCGATTGGGTTCATTTTTACACACCCGAGGGTACGGATTTGATAGGTGGTAAGGTTTTGTCTGTGATTTGCGAGCTTCTTGATATTACATTCGAGCAGATAAATATTGAAAATTTTAAGCCGGAGAAATATTCAAAGAGAAATATCGGATACTGAGTAACCTTTTCGGCTTACACCCACCGTTTTTGACCGATTTTTATACCCTTTGGAGTCTTGAAAGGAGTTGCTATGTACGATATACAAAGTAGATGGAAGCTTGAAGGCGATGCTTTGAGATATTATGGTTTGAGAAATCAGCCCAATATGTTCAAAAACACCGTTAAGCTTAGGAAAAAGCAAAAAGAGATTGTTGAAAAGCTACCCTGTGAGTTGACAGATGATGATATTAGCGTATTGAAGAATCTCATAGATGTGCAGATCGTAAAAATTGAAGACAAAAAAGCAATTCCTGTATCCTTGGACGAGGCAAAGTTTTGCAAAACTTGTATTGCAAATGATTTTATGATTCCTGGTATTGAATTTGATGCAGAGGGTAGATGCCCAATTTGTCAATCTGCAGATAAAACTAAAAATCTTAAAAGCATTGTTCCGATTATGAACACGTTTCCAACATCAAAAAAATCGCGCTTTGACGTTGCCGTATTTTACACTGGTGGTAAGGATTCAACATATTTACTGTATTATCTGTCAAAGGTGTTAAACCTTCGTGTATTGGCACTTACGTGGGAAATTCCCTATATGTCCGAATGTGCAAAAAAGAGTATTGAAAATGCAAAAAAATTCCTTGATTCGGTAGAGTTTATCAGCCGAAAGGTCTCCAACGATGATTTGAGAAAAATATATCGCAAGCTCTATGCGTTAAGCGAGAACACTTGTGCTTGTCCGTCTTTGGCATACGTTTTGTTTTATCCCGAGCTTGTTGCAAATAAAGTGCCTTATTTTGTTGCAGGAAATGAGCCTGCACAGTTGCTTGGATTATATTTCAATCGTATGGCGCCGAGGATAGCCTATACTTTTCCTGACAATAAAGGGCTGAATTTTTTGTTTAATATTGGAAGAATTTTAACGCTTCGTCCTCCACTGAAAAAAGGACAGTTCCATACCCTTGCCACAATGAAACAGCTTGCATACGGCGATAGCAAAATAAAGAATATGGCAGGATATTCCAATCAGCTCGTCTATAACGTATGTGAAGCAATAAAGGAAGTTCCAAGCATTCTAAATCCGTTAAAAAGGGCAATTAGGACATCTTCTTGGTCGGGCAATATTCCTGCATTTGTACAAGTAGATTTTGATGAAATATGTGGTGGTGTTTACGTATGGCGAAAAATCAAGGATATCATCACTCGTGAATGTGGCTGGGTTGCACCCGAAGAAGACGATAAGGGATTACATACAAGCTGTAAAATCGAAAAATGCAAGGAGTATTCGCAATTCATAAGATTTTATCATATGAGAAGCACGATGATTCCGTTCAGCGCACTCGAAATTGCAATTGCAAGCAGAAGCAACAATCTACCACGTGAGGAAGCGTTAGAAGAACTGAAAAAATCTCTTGGTTTTTCCCTTGACGAGATACCCGAATGTGCGATTATGCAGGAGTATTTGAAAAAATGAATGCAGTTGTTTTTTATTCAAGCACTGGGCAAAGCAAAAAGCTCGCTACTTATTTTTCTGATAAATTGGGGTATCCTCTTTTTGATATTGAAACAAATTACATCGATTATTATCGAAATCTTGTTCTCGTGTTTCCCGTACACTGCCAAAACATACCCAATATCGTGAAGGCTTTTTTGAAAAAGATCACAGCCGAAAATTTGACTGTTATAGCCACATACGGAAAAATGTGCTGTGGAAATGTTTTATACGAGATTCAAAAAAATTATCAAAAGAACATTGTGGCGGGAGCATATGTGCCAACAAAACACTCTTATATTGAAAACGATGATCCTTTCTTTAATTTCGACAAACTAAATCCAATTATCGAAAAAATAAAGAAGCCTTCATCTATACAACTTCCTAAATTGTATAAAAATCCCTTGGCTGACATCTTTCCTGAGCTTCGGAGCAGAATGGGATTGAAAATACGTAAAAATGCAAGCTGTAACGGCTGTAATCTTTGTGCAGAACACTGTTCTTTTGGTGCTATCAAAGCAGGAACGACAAACGGCAGGTGTATTCGGTGTCTAAAGTGTGTTGAAGTATGTCCTCGTCAAGCCTTAAATGTTAAAATTGGATTGCCTCTAAAACTATATTTGCACAAGAAAAAGGTAAAAAAACTTATCATTTATGTTTGAACGGTATGTTTCCAAGAAAAAATAAAATTGATAAAAAGGATAGAAGCATTAATGGACGATTTTCTTACAAAAAAAGAATTGATAAAAGAGGGAAGCTATGAAGGCAATTGAAATAATTGAAGGAATAACTAAAGGGGCAGACAAGCCTGAAATTACTTGTGATACTGTAAAGGCAGGAGATTCTAACAGAGAAATTAAAAGGGTTGCATTAAGTATGTTTGCAACTGTTGAGGTTGTAAAAAAGGCAAAGAAATGGGGAGCAGATATGCTAATTGTTCACGAGCCTACATATTACGACCATATGGACGTGATGATTGATACGTCGGTAACACGTGCAAAGAAAAAACTAATAGAAGATTCGGGAATAGTTATATTTAGATATCACGATTGTATGCATTCAAGAGATATTGACCAAATAACTGAAGGCGAGCTTCATTATTTAGGACTTACAGGAAAGCTTGAAAAAACCAAATACAGTGCGTCTTATATCTTTAATTCAGATAAGGAAATAACACCTCTTGAAATGGCACAGCTAATGGAGAGGGAGCTTGGTATTAAGCATGTAAGAATAGCGGGAAGTAGGGACCACAAGGCGAAGAAAATCGCTGCTTGCTTTGGTACTCCTGGAGGTGTATTTGAGCTTTTGTGCGACGATTCTATTGATTTAGTACTAACAGGTGAGGCTTGCGAGTGGAAGCTTAGTGAATACGCAAGAGATGCTGATTTGTTAGGAATAAAAAAAGCCCTGATAGTAATGGGACATATTCCTTCCGAAAGAGACGGAATGCGCTTATTGACCGAAAGAATGAAAAAGGATTACCCTGAATTGAACGTTTGTTATATTGAATGTGGAGAAGTATATTCATACACAGATAAGGAATAAAAATGAAGAAATATAAAGCTTTAAAAATTATCGGTATTGTTTTGGCAAGCATTTTGTTATTTATGCTTGTAATAAACCTGATACCCCCAAAAAAGAACGTTGAAACTAACCCCTTTGTTGTAGAGAAGGGACAGCTACCTATGATAGCAGCCCATCGTGGTGGTGGAGATTGCAATCCTGAAAATACAATGCTTGCTTTTAGAGAAGCGGTAAAAACCTACGATGTAGAAATAATAGAGAGCGATTTATATCTCACAAAGGACGGATACTTAGTATATAACCACGATAGCTACATAGATGAAACCTGCAATGTTAATGGTGACTTGACACTTGAACAGGTAGAAGAGCTTTGCGAGGATGAAAGTAATCGTCACTACATATCTGATATGACCCTTGAGGAGCTTCGTCAATATAACTTTGGATACTACTTTACTGACAAGGAAGGAAACAGACCATACAAGAATGAAACTAACCTTGCTGAAAAGGGATTACAAATTGCCACAATTGAACAGCTTTTTGAGGAATTTTATGAGTCCAATCCTGACCTTTTATTTATTGTTGAAATAAAAAATGAAGGAGATAGGGGCTACGAGGCTTGCAGAATACTTAACGAAACTCTTGAAAAATATCCCAATTACAGAAATAGAATAGTTGTTGGTACCTTCCACGACGAAATAGAGACAGAGCTGAAAACAAAATATCCAGATTTGTACAGAGGTGCACCAACAGGAACAGCGGCGAAATTTGTTATAACACAAATACTAAAGGTAAATATATTTAACAACTCCGATTTTGCTTGCTTGCAAATTCCTACGTCCTATGATGTTGGTATAACAATAAACCTTGACAAAAAGACATACATAAATAGAGCACACAGGCGAAATATCGCTGTTCAATATTGGACTATAAATGACGCCGAAACTATGAGAAAATTAATTGAGCTTGGTTGCGATTGTATAATGACCGACAACCCTGAGCTTTTAAAAAGCGTGCTTGACGAATATAGATGAGTGAAATGCAATATAAGATAAGAGAAATTGAACCAAGGGA
Organism: Clostridia bacterium; assembly: GCA_017473085.1. Lineage (GTDB taxonomy): Bacteria > Bacillota > Clostridia > Oscillospirales > CAG-272 > RGIG2000. Next base: position 3,729 of record JAFUNF010000001.1, on the reverse strand, counting down.
CAATAAAGAGGTTGAGAGTGTAATTAGAGCCTGCTTAATCGAATTCGGCGGAAACCATGAAGGAACCGCCTGGGCTGATCCTGATTTGTGTAGGTTTTCCGAAATCTACAATAGCGAGGGGAACAAATACTGGGTTGCAGTAGATGAAACCGAGAGGGTTGTAGGTGGTACAGGCATTGGTGCACTTAACAAGAAAGGCTTTTGTGAACTACAAAAAATGTATTGCTTACCAATTGCAAGAGGTACGGGAATTGCTCACGAATTGATGAAAATAGCACTCGAATATGCCAAAAAATACTATACTCACTGTTACCTTGAAACGTTAGAGAATATGACACGGGCGCAAAGATTTTACGAAAAATACGGCTTTGTCCGTGTTAAAATTCCCGTTATTGAAACTGAGCATTTTGCATGCGAGGTCAGATACGTTAAAAGCTTAAACGAGGATGTATAATTATTAAGCAAGGTTTGGTGAATACCATCTGATAAATGATATTAAAAATAAGTTGATAGTACCTAAGGATTTTGAGGATAAAAATGAAAATAGCAGTAATAGGCTTTAGTGGAAGTGGAAAATCTACTCTTACGGAAAAATTAGCTAAGAAATATGGCGCCAAGGCTCTCTATTTAGATACGGTACATTGGCTACCTGGGTGGAAGGAGAGAAGTGAAGAAGAAAAAAAGGCCATATTAGAAGCTTTTATGAATGAAAATGATAGCTGGGTTATCGATGGAAATTATAAAAAAATCCATTTCGAAAGACGAATGGAAGAAGCGGATTTGATTGTATATTTAAGCTTTAATCGCTTTGCTTGCCTTAACCGAGTAATAAAAAGATATAAGCAAAACAAGGGTAAAAGTCGTGTTTCTATGACCGAGGGTTGTAATGAAAGACTGAATTTTGAGTTCTTATATTGGGTGTTTCACAAGGGAAGAACAAAAAGCAAAAAAGACTTTTTCAATAACGTTATAAAAAAACATTCTCAAAAAGCGATAGTGATAAAAAATCAAAATCAATTAAATGAATTTGAGAAAAATCAAGGAATTCTATAAGGGGAAATAAAATGAAAAAGGAATTTGAAGCGCTAAGATCAAAATTGTATTCGTACGTATTTTTAGCATTGAGTGTAATATTTTTTATAATAGGAATTTTCTTTTCAATTATGTGGATTGAGTGGTCCTTGCCGATTGTAGTTGTTTCTTTTATCGGTTTTGCTATTTTTATGGTGTTTTTTGTTATCATGTTTTTGAAGCAAGACGTGGTAATGGAAATAACTAAGGAAAAAATGATTGTATATAAAAATCCTATAAAGGAATACTCGTTAGAAGAATTAGAATCTATAACAATTGATAACAATATCTTCTCGTTAAAATTGATAATAAAATCAAATTCTAATGAAGATGTTGTTGAGATTTTTGTGTCAAATTTAAAGCAAAAGCGTGAAGAGCTTGTCAATGTGTTAAATAATTTAGAAACAAAAGTGTATTATATGAGTAATATTAAAAAATAATATTGACTATATCGGTTAAATGTGCTAAAATAAAAAGGTAAAGTAATGCTTTTTTGTGCATTATGCAAGGAGGAATATATGAAAAGAAGAATAGCTTTGTTAATGGCTATGCTATTGGTTGCTTTAGTATTTGCATCCTGTAATGGCAACAATCCACCGCCTACACCACCTTCAACTGGAAGTGAGAGTACTGGTAGTGAACAAACAACTGGAGGTCCAGGAGGAGACTTAGTCGTGGACCCAGAGAATCCAGGAAATGTGGATATAACACCACCTGTTGTTGATTACGATACACCTAGTGCTTTAGACGAGTTAGAGGGTGCGATTAATGTATTTGATGATACCACATATACTGAAAAAAGCACAATTTATGATTATAATCAAGCTACACTTGTTGATGTTTCTAAAGATGCAAACAATGCGAGCTATCCTATTTCCGAGGGAGGAATTTATAGAATAACAGGAACTTCAGCTAACGGCTCTATTTATATTAAAGCTGCTGATCAAGATGTTACTTTAGTTTTGGCAGGAGTTAATTTAACCAGCAAATTCTCAGCTCCTGCAATATACGCTGAGGATTGCTCATCAGTTACTATTATTTTAGCTGACGGAACCGAAAACTACCTTGCAGATGGCGAAAAAAATGGCGAAACAGGCGTTATCAGAGTTCGTAATTGTAATTTAACAATGGACGGAAGAGGCTCTTTGACAATTGTATCAAGTCATAAGCATGGTATAGCAAACACTAAAACTCTTACTGTAAATGGTGGAACATACAATATTACCACTCCTAACGATGAAGGTCACGCATTGTATGGTAAGCAAGGACTTACAATAAATAGTGGTAAGTTTACCATTAATGCAGGCAAGAGTGGGTTCAAGAGTGGAGATGACACCGTAGGTGAGGAGGAAGTTGGTCATATAACTATCAACTATACATATGCTGATATAACCTGTGGTACAAATGCGATAAACTGCTATGGACCTGTAACGATTAATGGTGGTATTATCAAGGCAAATGCTAAAAGTGGTAACGGAATTGATGCTTCTGAAAACATTTTGATTCAGGCTGCAACAGTAGCAATTAATTCGCAAAAGTCCGCAATTACTACGGATTTAGACGTTATAATTGAAGAGGGAACCTCTTTAAAGCTTGAGACAACTAGAAATGGTATTTCAGCAAAGAATGTTACATTGTCAACAAGTAGTGTCGTTTACATATCGACCCAGGCTATGTACGTAAAATACGTGCCTGAAGAGGGCGAAACAACCCCACCTGACAGATTTGTGAAAATTGATGGTGTTTACGTTGAATACAACGAAGAAGAGCACGGAACAAAGACAACCTACACCCGTAACAACTGTAAAGGAATCAAGGCTGACGAAAAGGTTACAATTACTGCTGGAATTATAGGAATTGATTCGTACGAGGATTCAATAAATTGTGCTGATCTTGAAATTAGTGGTGGAACAATTTACGTATCTACAACAGGAGATGGTGTAGAGGCTAATAACGTTACAATTGATGGTGAATATACCGCATTGACAATTCTTAACTCTCAAAAGGGAATTAAGGGTAGTTCTTCGGTTGTTGTAAATAATGGAATTTTGACTGTAAATGCTGTTACAGATTCTATTAATTCAAATTCAACTGAAATTAAAGGTGGTACGCTTTATTTATTTGATAAGATTGATAAGGGAAAAACAGGTAGCACTACTGTAACAGGTGGAATTGTGATAATGCTTTCAACAACAGCGTCACCACAGCTTACAAGTGGCTCACAAGGATACTTGTCAAGAAGCTTGACTAAAAAGGATTTGTGTGTGTTTGGTGCTGATGTAAGAATAAAGGTTGGAAACAACGTAGTTATTTTGAAGTTACCAAAGGACTACACTGAAAAGTTAGCAATTTATTATAGTGCGTCAAGCCTATCAGGTGGCTTGAGCGTAGAGTATGGTGTTTGCGAAAATGGTAATAAAGTAAACGCATATGTTTCTAAGGGTGGAGACTTCACTGTAATTGATTCTGAAGTAATTGAATAAAATGAAAAAAGCTTGCAAATTCTCTTTGCAAGCTTTTTTATTGTGTCAACGAAAACCACGCGATAGTCGCGTGGTTCAGTAGAGGCTAAAGCCGATGAGTAAAAAAGAAAAACTCCTAATGTGGTATAATGAAAGAGCGACCTGCCAGTTGCACAAACAAAAACACATTAGGAGG
>JAFUNF010000012.1 GCA_017473085.1 Clostridia bacterium | reverse complement strand
TCCCAAACCATGCGCGCTACCAACTGCGCTACATCTCGGTATTTGCTTTTTATTACAACTGCGCTACATCTCGTTAAGTGAGTTTGCTTGATTGCCCTACTATTATAGCAAAGGGTTATTGTTTTGTCAAGTATTTTCTAAATTTTATTTTAAAAATTTTTAACAGGTGGTTTTTGCTTTGTTTTTGTAGCCTCTTGTTTTTGAGGGATTTCTATTGCAAAAGTTTTGTACGTATGATACAATACAACAGAAAAGAGGTGAGAGAATGGAGAAGGAAGGCTTTATTGAAAAGGGCATTTTGACAAGCAATATGCTTAAGATAATTGCTCTGATTACAATGACAATTGACCATATAGGCTATTTTCTTTATCCTGACGTGCTTTGGCTTAGGATTGTAGGAAGGCTTGCTTTTCCAATCTTTGCTTACCTTATTGCTGAGGGCTGTCGCTATACCAGAAGTAAGAAAAAGCATATTATTACAATGGTAGCCTTTGCCCTTGTGTGTCAGGTTATAATGTCGATAGCAATGGGCAATCTTATGATGAACATCTTTGTTACCTTTGCAATTTCAGAGGCTCTTATTTTTGCATTTGACAGAGCAGTAAAAAGAAAAAATGCGCCTTCCATTATTCTTGCTATTTCAATGCTTGTAGGCGTTGCCTTATTAATGCTGTTGTTACCTCATCTTTTAAAGGATATTGTAACTCTTGATTTTGAATATGGCTTTTTTGGTGCAATATTGCCACTTTTAGTATATTTCGGTGGAAACAAGATGACTAAATTGTTTTTGTGCGGGGTTGCACTTGTGCCGATATGCATAATGACAAAGGGCGATATCCAATGGTTTTGCTTTTTTGCCCTAATTCCACTTGCCCTTTATAACGAAAAAAGAGGCAAGCTAAATTTGAAATACCTATTTTATTTTTATTACCCGTTACACATTGTAATAATACTTTTAATATCAATCATATTAAGGTAATGCTTCAAATAAAACCACGACAAGCTCACCACAAGTAGTCCCGAAGATAACAATGGAATTACAATAAAATAACAAAAAAGCTTTTCGCACTTTGCGAAAAGCTTTTTTTAATACCCATATTTTTTTCGTTTGCCAAGGATAAATGCAACAGTTACCACAACTGCAAGCGCCTCTGACAAAACAATGGAAAGCCAAATGCCATCTGTACCCAACCACAAGGGCAACACTAATACTGCTATAATTTGAAGTACAGCTGTACGCAAAAATGAAATTATAGCCGAAACAGGTCCGTTGTTAAGAGCAGTGAAGAAGGATGAGCCAAATATGGCAAAGCCTGAAAATAAGAAGGAGAAGGCACAGATATAAAAGCCTCGCTTTGTAAGCTCAAGCAATGAAGGATTATAGCCTACAAAAAGCATTGACATAGGAGTGGCAAGTGCCTCACCTAAGCCAAACATAAGAAGAGACATTACACCTATTATAACAAGGCTTTTCTTTAACACATTTTTAAGCTCTGTACCTCGTCCTGCACCATAATTATAGCTAATAATTGGAGCAGAGCCGACTGCGTAGCCGATAAACATAGAAATAAATATGAAGTTTACGTACATTAAAACTCCATAAGCTGCAACACCTGGCTCGCCCTCATATTTTAGTAATTGGAAGTTATAAAGCATACCCACAAGGGACATAGAAACGTTTGTCATAAGCTCCGAGGAGCCATTTGTACAGGCGTGGAATATAGCACCCTTATCAAAATCTGCACGACCAAGTCTTAAAAGGCTTGTGTTTTTTCTTGCAAAGTAAATAATAGGAGCCAAGCCACCAACAACCTGACTTATGACGGTAGCAACGGCGGCACCTACAAGACCCCAAGAAAAAAGTCCGACGAATAAAGCGTCAAGCACTATGTTTGTAACACCAGATGCCACAGTAAATACAAGTCCAAGCTTTGGCTTTTCCGCAGTTACAAAAAAGCTTTGAAACTCAATTTGAAGCATATAGAAGGGTAAGCCCAAAAGAAAAACTCGACCATATAAAATTGAATTTTCTAACAAAAGACCCTCAGCTCCTAAAAGAGAAGCCACAGGACCTACAAGGAAAAAGCCTAAAATTGCAATAACAATTCCTAAGCCAAAGGGTAAATATACAAATAAAGAAAAAAGACGATTAGCCTTATCTTGATTGCCCTCGCCTAAGGTTTTTGCAATCAAGGCACAGCCACCTGTACCAAACATAAAGCCGATTGCACCTAAAATCATAAGATAAGGCATAATAAAGTTTACTGCCGTAAATGCTTCCTCTCCAACGAAGTTTGAAACGAAAAAGCCGTCAACCACGCCGTAAATTGAGGTAAAAACCATCATTACAATAGAAGGGATAGTAAACCTTAAAAGTCTGCCATAGGTAAATTTATCGGAAAGCTGAATTTGCATTGATATCTCCAAAACTATAATAATATGACCATAAAAGTCAACAATAAGTATTATATAGAGGTGCCTTATAAATGTCAAGACATTGTAAAAAACAATTTTCCCACAATTTACTTGTTTGATACTTATTTATGATAGTTTCTAATTGGAAAATCGGTCATAATAAAAGTGCAAAAAAACGAAAGGAGAAATTAATATGAAAAGAATTTTTGCAATAATTTTAGCGATAGGAATGTTACTAACAGGTATGCTTTCAATGACCTCTTGTGGCGTTGAGAAGAACATTACAGTAGTAGCAAGAGAGCAATCAAGTGGAACGAGAGAGGCGTTCGACAAGGTAGTAACCAACGGAGAGCATTTTTTAATGGAAAAGGACGAGCAGGGTGAATACGTATTTTACACAACTGTGGAAGCGATATTTCCTAATAGCACGGGCGTTGTGCTTTCAACAGTTGCAAGTGACGTAAACGCAATCGGCTATATTTCATTAGGCTCTGTCAACGATAGTATAAATGTAATCAAGGTAAATGGAATCCTGCCAACTAATGAGACAGTATTAGATGGTAGCTATAAAATCCAACGACCATTTGTAATAATGACTAACTCCACTATTACTCTTACAGAAAGAGCACAGGATTTTATGAATTATGTAAAGAGTAGCGAGGCAAAGGCACACACTGATGTAGCTGGTGCAGTATTTCTTGAGGACTCAACAAAAAGAGCAAACGAGGATAAATCACCTATTCCCGTTATTGAATACACAAGGCTTAGCACGCTTCCAAAAGGTGAGAAAATCGTGGTAAGAGGCTCAACCTCAATGGAAAAGCTTATCAACTCCTTAGCAAAGGGCTATGCAGATATGTATGGCGTAGACCCAGCAAATATATTCGATATTGAGCTTGAGGGCTCAAGCGTAGGACGAAAGGCAGTTGAAAATGATACAGTTGGAAACGTAATCGGTCTTTCCTCTGCAAGCGTTAATCAAAATAATGTAGAAAGCTTTAATATCTGCCTTGATGCTGTGGCTGTAATTGTAAACAAAGACAATAACATAGACAATTTAACTCTTGAACAGCTTTACAGGATATATACAGGCGAAATAAGGAAATTTAGCGAAATAGAATAAGGGTAAATGTATGACTGCTACTAAAATAAAAGAAAAAGCAGGAAAGGCATTATTTGCTTCTTCGGCGATAATATGTATTGTCGCCGTTTTGGCAATATTTGTATTTCTAATAATTAAAAGTGCACCCGCCTTTCAAAAAATAGGAGTATTTGATTTTATATTTGGCGACAAATGGTCCCCTAACCGAGAGGATACCTATAACTCTGATATGTCAGGAAAATATGGAATCTTTACAATGATAATAGGAACAGTATCAGCAACAATAGGAGCACTTTTGATTGGTGGTACACTTGGCTATTTCACATCAATCTTTTTGGTGTTTTATTGCCCAAAAGGATTAAAAAAGCCATTAAATACAGTTATAAATCTTTTGGCAGGCATACCCTCAGTTGTATATGGCTTTTTTGGAATAGCATTCTTATTACCGACTCTTTCCAACATAGCCCCAAACAATGGAAGTGGACTTTTGGCAACCTCCATAATTTTAGGAATTATGATTTTGCCAACCGTGGTATCCTTGTCAAAAACAAGCCTTGAAGCAGTACCAAGCACTTATTATCAAGGCTCACTTGCCACAGGTGCTGATCATACAAAAACAGTTTTCAGAGTAATGGTGCCCTCTGCCTCCTCAGGAATTATGGCATCCTTAGTTTTAGGCATAGGCAGAGCATTAGGCGAAACTATGGCAGTGGTAATGGTGGCAGGAAATGCACCCACCTATCCATATAGCTTATTCAACAGCTTTAGGGTAATGACTGCAAATATTGTAATGGAAATGGGCTATGCAGGAGAATTGCAGGAGGGAGCCTTGGTAGCAACAGGTGTTGTGCTACTTGTATTTGTTTTACTCGTAAACCTTTTGTTTAATTTAATATCTAATAAAATGGTACGGAGTGCTGTATCAAGTAAAAGTAATTTTAAATGGTTTAATTCAATAAGGCAAAAAATAAATGATAAGGTGACTCAAATAAGCTATAAAATTAATAGCTCAAAAATTGGCGAGATAGGAGCTAAAGCATCAGGCTTACTTGTTTCAGGAGTGCTTATATTGATAGTTGGATTCATATTTATTAAAGGTATGCCAACGCTTGTTACTACGCCTCATCTTTTAATAGGCAAATTTGAGTTTGGTAGCGAGAAAATAACTATTCTTCCAGCTCTTGTATGTACACTTTTTGCAGTAATTCTCAGCTTGCTTTTTGCCGTACCAATAGGTGTGGCAACTGCTATATTTTTAAATGAATACACCAGCAAAAGCAATTTTATAGTAAAAATGATAAGAGGGGCAATTGACATTCTTGCAGGCGTTCCATCTATCGTTTATGGACTTTTCGGAATGATTACCTTTGTTAAGCTCTTTGGAGGAAGTAGCTCAATTATAGCAGGCTCACTAACAATAAGCATAATGCTTTTGCCTACAATTGTTCGTTCCACCGAGGAAAGCTTAAAGTCTGTTCCTATGTCTTTGCGAGAAGCAAGCCTTGCTTTAGGCGCAGGAAAAATGAGGACGATATTTAAGGTGGTTTTGCCCTCGTCCTTACCAGGAATCCTTTCAGCCATTATTTTAAGCATAGGAAGGGTGGTAAGCGAATCGGCTCCACTTCTTTACACAATGGGCTCAGTTATCAAGGCAGTTCCAACAAATATATTTGATAGCGGAGCAACTCTTGCAGTAGCCCTTTATAAGCTATCAGGAGAGGGTTGGTATATAAATGAAGCCTATGCAACGGCAGTAGTGTTAATTATACTTGTGCTTGGCTTAAATTTGATAGCAGAGACAGTAGGTAATAAATTAAGAACTGGACTTAAAGGAGAAAATAATGTTAATAAGAAAAAATCGAAATCCACAGAATAATGAGCTAAGCTTCAACGGTCACATTTCCGTCTCAAACGCAAGCCTGTGGTATGAGGATTTTCAAGCTTTAAAAAATATAAGCATTGAAATTCCAGAAAATCAAATAACTGCTTTTATAGGCCCCTCTGGATGTGGAAAATCCACCTTTTTAAAGTGCCTTAATCGTATGAACGATTTAGTTGATAATTGCAGAGTTGAGGGAAGCTTTAAAATAGGAGATGTGGACATATACGGAAAAATTGATGTAAATGAGCTAAGAAAAAACGTAGGCATGGTGTTTCAAAAGCCGAACCCCTTTCCAATGAGTGTTTACGATAATATAGCCTACGGACCACGAACCTTTGGAATAACGAAAAGACAAGAGCTTGACGAAATAGTTGAGTCCTCGCTTCGTCAGGCGGCAATGTGGGACGACCTGAAGGATAGACTTTTTGAAAGTGCCCTTGGCTTGTCTGGTGGACAACAGCAAAGGCTTTGTATTGCAAGAGCACTTGCGGTAAAGCCGAAAATAATTTTAATGGACGAGCCTACCTCGGCGCTTGACCCAATAAGCACGGGTAAAATCGAGGAGCTGTGTGAGGAGCTTAAGAAGGACACTACCATTGTAATAGTTACTCACAATATGCAACAAGCATCACGAATTTCTGACAAAACAGGCTTTTTTCTGTTGGGAGAGCTTGTAGAATATGATAACACCGATAATATTTTCACATCTCCAAACGATGAAAGAACAGAAAGATATATAACAGGACGATTTGGATAAGGAAATTGTTGATTTTATGATTAAAATGTATTATAATGGAGGAAAAGATGTCTGTAAGAAAGCTATTCGAAAGAGAATTAGAGGATTTAAAGGACCAACTGGTCGAAATGTGTCGTTTGACTGAAACGATGATTTCTATGGCGATAACTGCCCTTGTTAATCGAGATAGAGAATTGGGATTTAGTATAGCTGAAATGGATAAAAAGGTTGACGAGTACGAAATGCAAATAGAAAAGCAATGTATGCGTATTTTGATAAAGCAACAGCCTGTGGCAAGGGATTTTCGTCATGTATCCACAGCCCTTAAAATGATAACTGATATTGAACGCTTTGGAGATCAAGCAAGTGATATAGGAGAGCTTGTTTATTCAATGCCAGGCGACAAATATATAAAGAAGCTTAACCACACAACTGAAATGGGTAATTTAGCTATAAAAATGGTTCGTGAAAGTGTAAGGTCATTTATTCAAAGTGACATTGCGTTAGCTGATGAGGTAATAGCGCTTGATGACAAAATGGACGAGCTTTTCGACACGATTAAAAACGAGCTTGTGGAGTTGATTAAAAAGGATTCCTCAAATGGCGATCAAGCTATAACTCTTATGATGGTTGCAAAATATCTGGAACGAATTGGCGATCATGCAGTAAATGTGGCAGAGTGGACTAAATACAATGAAACAGGGGTACACAAAAAGATTTAAGGAGTGCTTATGAAGGAAAATTTACCACTTATTTATGTTGTAGAGGATGACGAGGGAATAACTGAGGTTTACGAGGGTGCCTTTGAGGACACCTACGAAATTCAAGCCTATGAAAATGGAACAGACTTTTTGGTTGCCTTTGAAAAAAGAAGACCAGCACTTATCATTCTTGATATAATGCTTCCAGATATGGACGGATACACAATCCTTACAAAAATAAGAGAAATGGACGAAAAGGTTCCTGTCATAATTGTAAGCGCTAAAAGTGATGAAATCAGCTTTGTAAAGGGTCTTAACAAGGGTGCTGACGACTATATGTCAAAGCCCTTTTCTTTAATGGAATTGATGGCAAGGGTTAAAACAAATCTTCGCCGTGCAAATCTCTATGTTACAAATTCAGGTGGCTTTGTTGTAGATAATAACACCTATAAAATTTCTTACGAGGGTGTGGACTTAGGTCTTACTCTAAAGGAATTTAAGCTTTTCAAGCTATTAATTTCAAGGGCGGGAGTAACTGTTGAAAGAGAAGTACTATTCAAAGAGGTGTGGGGCGAGAGCTTTATGGGGGAAACAAGAACTCTTGATATGCACATAGCGACTCTTAGAGAAAAGATTAAGTCTGCCAACGGACAGGACCCAATAGTTACTGTAAGAAGCATAGGCTATCGCTTTGAAGGAAAATAGTAAATGAAAAGAAACATATTTTTAAGAATCTTTGCTCTTGTCGCCACTCTTGTTGTGCTTATGTTTGCAATAGGTATTTCTTGTATGCACAACGTTGGCAAGAGTATGACAAGAGAAAGACTTGTTGCCGAATGTGAGCTTATCTTAAGTGTTCTTAAGGATTGGGATGATATAGAAAATTTAGAAAGCTATTACAGAAAAAATTCTTATAGAATAACAGTTGTAAATAAGCAAGGCGATGTTTTGTACGACAGTGCGCCAGACAAGGAAATAGGCGAATATGAAAACCATTTAAATAGAGAGGAAATAAAGGGAGCTCTTGAGGGAAAAGAGGTTGTGGTTGAAAGAAATTCAGACACATTCTCCTCAAAAATGAGCTACTACGCTAAAAAAACCACTCTTGAGGACGGCACCGATATTGTTTTAAGATTAGCAATAAGAACAAATGAGGTAGGACAATACGTTTCCGCTACTATGCCATTTCTGGTAATATCTCTTGTGCTTGCTATTGTATTTTCAATATGGTATGCAAGAAAAATATCAGGGGACGTATCTGAAAAGGTAACTCAAGTAGGCAATAGCTTAAAAAGCTTGAACGATGGTGAATACCAGCCAATTAAGGTTGATAGTAGAGAGCCTGAGCTATTTTCTGTATATACTGAGATAAATCAGCTTAACTCTTACGTGCACAGAAAGATAATTAACGAAGAGCGAGAAAGCAGAAAGCTATCAGAGGTTTTGGACAATGTTTCTCAGGGAATTATAGCACTGAACCAAATTAATGAAATAGTGTTTGTAAATAATAGTGCACTAACCATTTTTAATGGTAACGGAGAGTATACAGGTAGAAAGCTATTTCAGCTTATCGAAAGCAGAGATTTAGAGAGTAAAATAAACACTCCTGCTGGCGAAATTTATAATTTCGAGTATTTGCTTGAACAAAGAATACTTGCAGTTTCCGTTAAGCACGTGCAGGAACCAACCCTTCGTGGTATTGTGTCTAAGATTGTAGTTATAACTGATATTACAAACGAAAGGTCTATTGTTAAGCAAAAGAGTGACTTCTTTGCAAATGCATCTCACGAGCTAAAGACCCCTATAACAGTAATGCAGGGCTTGACCGAGCTTTTACTAAGCAAGGAAACCATAGACGATGGCTCAAAGAAGCAAATTGAAAGAATACACAAGGAAAGTATTAGAATGGCAAGTCTAATTGCCGATATGCTTAAGCTTAGCCGACTTGAAAAGAGCGAAAATGACACGGACGAAATTGCTGTCCCAATTGATTTAAGAAATGTTGTTGACGAGGTTGTCAGCGAATTAACTAACCAAATAGCTCAAAAGAATATAACCACCAAGGTTGAGGGCAGTGGAAGAATAGTGGCAGATCCAAAGAAAATTTATGAGCTTGTTACCAATCTTTGTACTAACGCAGTAAACTATAACAAGGAAGACGGTAGCATTGAAATTTCCATCGAAAGCACCGAAAAACAGACACTTCTCCAAGTAAAAGACACAGGAATAGGTATTGCAAAGGAGCATATTCCAAGACTTTGTGAGCGCTTTTATCGTGTTGATAAATCTCGCTCGAAAAAGACGGGTGGAACTGGACTTGGACTTGCAATTGTAAAGCATATCTGTGCTTATTATAGTGCAGAGCTAAGCATTGAAAGTGACGTAGGCGTTGGCACAACGGTTGTTGTAGCGTTTCCAATAGCTAAATAGGCTGAAATGCACGACTATGCATAGTCGTGCATTTTTTGTACTTTGCTTGACATACATATTTTTTTGTGCTAAAATACACGTGAATATTACTAAGTGTAAGGAGATTAATATGCTACTTGCGATAGATATTGGAAACACGAATATACACGTTGGTATGTTTGATAAGGAGACCTTAAAAAGCTTCTTCTATATGGGCTGTGACCAATCAAGGTCAGGAGATGAGCTTGCTTTTACGCTTAAAGCCTTGATAGAATCACAGGGCTATAAGGCAGACTCCTTTGAGGGTGCGGTTATTGGCTCGGTTTCTCCACATATTACGGGTAAGGTAGAGTATGCTGTTTCTAAGGTTACTAAAATTAAGCCATTACTTGTAGGACCTGGCACAAAGACAGGCTTTTTGATTAAGCTTGATAACCCATCTCAATTAGGCGCAGACCTTGTGGCAAATTCAGCAGGGACTATTAATGAATTTGGCGCACCTGCTATTATAATTGACTTTGGTACTGCAACAACTGTTTCTTGCATTGATAGAGATAAATCCTATGCAGGCTGTTACATTATGCCTGGTATTCAAATGAGTCTTGATGCTTTAAATCAAACTGGACTTTTGCCATCTATTATGGCAGATAATTCATTCCCTGTAATCGGCAAAAATAGTACGGATTCTATGAGAGCAGGCGTTATTTTCGGCTCGGTGCTTTCCTGTGAGGGCTTTATAGATACCTTTAAAAGAGAGCTTGACCTACCTAAAACAACTCCTGTTATTGTAACAGGTGGCTTCGCTGAGCCGTTTTTGTCCTACTTTAATCTAAAAATCAGACACGTGCCCAACCTAACTCTTAAGGGATTAAGTGTAATTTATAACCTTAACAAGCAGGGCAGAAAATAATTTTTGCAAATTGTTCCCGTCAAATCACTAATGGACTATACTTTTTCAAGATAGTACCGATTAAGATGGGAGAATTTGAATATATTAACATCGTACTGCAAAGCAGACGGTAGTAAAGGAGGCTTGTATGAACAAGCAAAAAACACTCAAGCTGACACAGCTTGGCATTTTACTTGCACTTGTAATAGTGCTACAATCAATTTCCAGTGTAGGCGTAGTAACGCTATGTCTTTGCCTGATTCCGATAACCTTAGGCTCAATGCTTTTAGGGTGGAAATATGGTGCAGGCTTAGGTTGTGCATTTGGCGTTGTTGCTGCCTTTTGGGGAATAATAGGAAAGGACTTTTTCACATTCCTTTTGTTTTCTGTAAACCCTGTTATGACAATAATTATTTGTCTTGTTAAGGGTACATTGGCAGGCATTTTACCTGGACTTATCTATAAGTGGCTATCAAATGCCTTTAAATTCAAGGCGAAAGGATTAGTTGCAGGAATTATATCTGCAATTTCAGCACCTGTTGCTAACACAGGTATATTTGCACTCGGTTGCTTTATCATTAAAAACGACATTATTAATGTTGCAACTCAGCTAAGCCTTGACACGAGTAACTTTGTAACCTTGATATTTGGCACAATAATCAGTGTAAACTTCTTTATCGAGCTTGCAATTAACGTTGTATTTGCCCCAGCACTTCACAAGCTTACTGAAATGCTTAACAGAAAATATGCGTGAATAAATAATCGCAAATTTGCATATTATTTGAATATTATTAATAAGGAAGACTATGAAATACAAAATCGCACTTTTTGACTTAGATGGAACTCTTGTTGATTCCAGTCTTGGCGTTACTAATTCAGTAAAATACGCACTTGAAAAAATGGGTGAGAAAATACCCGAAAATCTACTTAGATTTATAGGTCCACCTCTTACTGTGTCCTTCAGAGAGTTTTGTGGCTTCGACGAGGAGAAAACAGACCTTGCAATTAAGCTTTATAGAGAATACTACTCCCAAAAGGGTATATATGAGTGTGTAGCATACGAGGGAATGACTGAGCTTTTGAAGGAGCTTAAGGATTTAGGCATTACAACCTGTCTTGCCACCTCAAAGCCTGATATTTATGCGACAAGAGTTGTTGAGGACAAATGCTTTTTGCCTTATCTTGATTTTCTTTCCTGTGCAAGTGCTGACGAAAAAACTCTTTCAACTAAGGAGCAGGTAATTGAAAGGGCACTTTCCTTTGTTGGTGAAAACAAAAGTGAAATTGTTATGATAGGCGACCGACATTTTGATATAAACGGAGCAAAATGCTTTGGGCTTGACTCTATTGGCGTTACCTTTGGCTTCGGCTCTGAAAAGGAGCTGACCGAGGCAGGAGCCAGCTATATTGCACACAATCCACAGGATATTAAACGAATTATTATGCAATAAATTATGCACCACAGCCTTGTGGTGCTTTTTTTCATTAAAATGCGAAAAAACTATTGACTTGAAAAAAGCACTGTGGTATTATTATCTACATAAAACTTTAGCGTACTAAAGAGGAAAATAATATGGAAATCAAAATTACAAAAACACAAAACCCACAAGACTTAACAGAAGAAAGCAAGCTTGGCTTTGGAAAGCACTTTACCGACCATATGTTCTTAATGGACTATGAAGCAGGCAAGGGCTGGCACAATGCAAGAATTGTTCCCTTTGGATATTTAAGCATACACCCAGCATCAACAGTATTGCACTATGGCTCTGAGATTTTTGAGGGCTTAAAGGCATATCGTACAGAAAAGGGCAACATTCAAATGTTCAGACCAATGGAAAACATTAAGAGAATGAACGCATCTGCTGAAAGAATGTGCTTACCACAAATTGATGAAAATGACTTTTTGCAGGCACTTTGCGAGTTTGTAAGGCTTGAGGAAAGATTTGTACCATATTCCTTCGGTACATCCTTGTATCTTCGTCCATTTATGTTTGGAAATGACGAAAGCTTAGGAGTACACACAGTTAAAAATGCTACATTTATGATTATTGCATCTCCAAGTGGAAGCTACTATGCAGAGGGCATCAATCCTGTAAAAATTATGATTGAAAGCGAGGATGTTCGTGCAGTAAAGGGTGGTACTGGTGCAGTTAAATGTGGTGGTAACTATGCTGCCTCTAACAGAGCAGGCGAAAAGGCAAGTAAGGTTGGCTATTCACAGGTTTTGTGGCTTGATGGTGTTCATAGAAAATATATTGAAGAGGTTGGTGCAATGAACGTTATGTTCAAAATCGACGGCGAAATCGTAACACCAATGCTCACAGGCTCAATTTTGCCTGGTATTACAAGAAAATCCTGCCTTGAGGTGCTTAAGAAAATGGGCTACAAGGTAAGCGAAAGACTACTTAGCGTTGACGAGCTTATTGAAGCACTTGAAAACGGCAAGCTGGAGGAGGCTTGGGGCACAGGCACAGCAGCAGTAGTATCTCCAATAGGCAAGCTTTCCTATGCAGGCAAGGAATACGTAGTAAACGAGGGAAAAATCGGCGAGGTAACCCAAAAGCTATACGATACCCTAACAGGTATTCAATGGGGTAAGATAGAGGACGAATTTGGCTGGGTTTATAAGCTATAAAAATTATAAAAGCAAAAGCACAATTAGGAGAATTGTGCTTTTTTCTTTACAAAAACGAATGTTGGTGCTATAATAAATTTGTAATCAATTAAAAGGGGACAGTATTATGAAAAAAGTAAAATTAAACCTATTAAGAATATGTGCATTGATAGTCATATTTGCTGTTGGTATTTCAATATGCTCATGTAACTCACCAGATAATTCACAAATGACTGAAAGTGAAGCTGAGGCTTACACAAAGATGAACACAATGCTTGAGGAAAGCAATCTTCCAGAAGACTCATATAAGCAAATCAAGGAAATGGTAGAGAATTGGTCTATCTATGTTTGCAGTAAAAGAAACAATGTTGATAAACTTCGTTATAACTATGAATTTTATAACAGAATAATAAATCTTTTGGATCAATATGATGATTTTTACCAATTGTTGGATAAATATGATCACGGAGGACTTTCTCCACTTGTAGATGAAATTTTGAATAAAAATACGAATAAGCTTGCATATGTTGATGCAATCAATGAGCTTTTGTCTGATCATAGAATAAGCGATATTTGTGAGATGCTTAATGAAATATTAGAGAGGCTTGAGAAGAAAGATGACTATTATAGTTCAAATGGCATAATAGCCGATTATAATCCTGAGCTATACGACTTAGTATTGATGATGAAAAGCAAAATAAAAATAATCACCGACGATAATCGCTCTGATATTCTTAACGAAATTGCTACCGAGCTTTCCGATAGGGCTATACAATTTGTGGCACAAGAAATGGTAATAAATAGTATTGCGTCTAATATCAAGGATATAAAGGTAAATGGTGTATCTCAAAGACTTTATTTTGAATTGGTTGAGCTTAAGTCCTTTGCAAATAGGAATTTGCCGTATCGCTCTGATGGCTATGAGAGAATTGAGCATTATGAGAATGAATTTATAAGCATCGTTAATAATAGCAGTGGTAACGAAATTATAAGCAATCTTGTCGCTTATCTTTCCAAAATGGAGACTGAGGGCTATGATAACTATAGTAAAAGAACTTCATTTATACCTAAAATTCAGGAATGTGAGGCATGTGAGTATGAGGTGTGCGAACTTTTGAACGAATTAATCGATGCCGTATTAAGTGATGATGTGGAAGAAGTGGATGATTCGTTCTATAGACTTAAACGTGCCTTGACAGATATTGATATAGATGAAAACAAGGATGGAAAATGGAACTCTGACGATAATCTGTATGTGCTTGAGTGCATGGTAACCGAGTTTGATAGCATTGTCGAACGCGAGGAGATAGCAGGCAACGAATACATAAATAGAATAGACCAGCTCTTTGAAAATATGAAGTATGAGCTTGAGAGGGCAGACGAAGAGGATTGTGTTGAACTTATAGACAGAGAATCTGCGTATTTTGAAGAACAAGTCGAGCTAAAAATTGTTGGCTTAGAGGTTGCGTCAAAATCATGGCTAATGAGATATCACGTTGCCACTACTGAATATTTAGCTATGACCGACTTTAAGGTTGAGATGGATAGGTTGATATCTGAGGGTAAGGAAACTACTGCGAAGGAGCTAACTACTCAGCTTGAGGAAATTAATGAAAGATACAAAACAAGAATAGAGGAAAAATTTAATAACGGTGGTAGCAGAAGCGAAATTATCGATATTCTTAACGAGTACGAAAAAGAACTATTTACAGTAAGTGCAAAATACAAGTCAGACTATGTTTATGCATTTATGGAGGGTGATTTACACGAAATCGCAGAGGCATTAGACTATGGAAACGTATCAAGGGTAGCAACGGAGCTAGAGGAGCTATTCTTCTTGGCAACAAATCAAAAGATAGAAATCGATCCTGAGGAGCCACCAACGGATGATGAATCGGAAAATTCCGAAGAGGAAAGCAAAGAACAACAAGGGTCAGGCGAATACGAGGAAGATAACGAGCAAAATCAAGAGCAAGAGTCAGAATCAAGTGACGAAACAATAGGACATAATGGTGATTCAGAGAGCCCGGATGAAGGATTCGAAGAGAATCCCGATGGTGTGTATTACGACTACGAATATTTGGAACGTGTTTTGGAAACTCTTGAATATATGTGTTACGGAACATCTACAAAGAGTGAGATTCGTGAGCGTATAGGAAAATTACTTACAATTGTTTCCAATATCAGCACAGCTGAGATAGAGGAGTTCAAGGAAGCATACATTGACGTGGCAGACATTATTTTAGAGGAAGCTGTTCACTCTTATGATAATTGTACACTTTTGTATGGACTGCTTAATGAAATTTATGAATGTCGTCAAGCCCTTGAGAGGGATGAAATAACAATTGTCGATAAGTATCTTTCTTATAAAAACAGTGTAGAAGTAACTGAGCCTGATGATTTTGATGAAGAACAGGAGAAACCGGAAGGGAATGACCAAGAAAGTGAACAAGTGCCACCTGAAGATGAACAGCAAGGGAAAAGTGAAAAAGAGGAAAGCTCTGATGAAGATATTTATGAAGAATACTAAGAACAGATTATGACAGCTTTTGCTAAATGAGACTACATATTCTTATCATAATTTACACTTTTTGCGAGTAAAGAAAAATAGCAAGTAACATGAAGAACGGGCAAGGTGAAGAGGTTTTAGGACTTCATCTATGCCCGTTTTTTTTGAATAAATATTCAATATTTCGCTTTAATATTTGAATATAATGAAAAAAATTCAAATAAAATGAAAAAAACTATTGACAAATCAATTCTCATACTATAAAATATACAATATATTAATAAAAGCAACGAAGGGAAATAAGTCCTATTAAGCCTTTAAGAGAGCTGTCGGGTGGTGCAAGACGGTAGGTGAGTTGGATTTTCTCGTCCCTGAGCTATCAATTCGAAAGCTACGGCAATTAAAATTGGTCGGGTACTCCCGTTACAGAGAAATCCGTTGATAGACGGAGATGAGAGGACTTTTACGTCAAAAAGAGTGGTACCGCGGAGAATATCTTCGTCTCTTTATACAATAGCAGAGCTGCGTGTTGTATTAAGAGACTATTTTTATTTTTAGCTCTGCTTTTAACAAAGACTACCGAAAGGAGCTACTAACAGAAAGGAGCTACTAACAAATGAAGAATTACGAAAAGTATTCTAAACAATTTTTCGCCCCAAGTGGCGTGACTATGGACTGGGTAAAAAAGGAATCAATTGATACACCACCTATTTGGTGTAGCGTTGACCTAAGAGATGGTAACCAAGCCCTTATTATACCAATGAGCCTTGAGGAAAAGCTTGAATTTTTTAAGCTTTTGTGTAAGGTTGGCTTTAAGGAAATAGAAATCGGTTTTCCTGCTGCCTCTGAAACTGAATATGAGTTTTGCAGAACACTTATTGAAAATAATTTAATCCCTGACGATGTAACTATTCAGGTGCTTACCCAATCAAGAGAGCATATTATTGCTAAAACCTTTGAGGCAATTGATGGTGCTAAGCACGCAGTAGTGCATTTATATAACTCAACCTCTGTTGCTCAAAGAGAGCAGGTGTTCAAAAAGAGCAAGGAGGAGATTATCA
The DNA here is from genome assembly GCA_017473085.1 of Clostridia bacterium. Classification (GTDB taxonomy): domain Bacteria; phylum Bacillota; class Clostridia; order Oscillospirales; family CAG-272; genus RGIG2000. The sequence goes on along the minus strand of JAFUNF010000012.1, from coordinate 96,358 downwards.
ATATTGCAAAATTCGGTGCAGAGCTTTGTAACAAATACAAGGCTAAGGCAAAGGGAAAAATTACCTTTGAATATTCTCCAGAAAGCTTTACAGGTACAGAGCCTGAATTTGCCGTGGAAATTTGCAACGAGGTTATTTCTATTTGGAAGCCTACACCAGAGGATAAGGTAATTATAAACCTTCCTGTTACAGTTTCTCACTCAATGCCTCACGTATATGCAAATCAAGTAGAATATATGTGCAAGAATTTAAAGGATAGAGAAAGCTTAATTATTTCACTTCACCCACACAATGACCGTGGCTGTGCAGTTGCAGATAGCGAAATGGGTCTTTTGGCAGGTGGCGACAGAATAGAGGGTACTCTTTTTGGAAATGGCGAAAGAACAGGTAACGTAGATATTATTACTCTTGCCTTGAATATGTATTCACAGGGCATTGACCCTGGACTTGACTTTTCAAATCTACCTGAAATTACAGAGGTTTATGAAAAGGTTACAAGAATGCACGTTTATGAAAGACAGCCATATAGTGGACAGCTTGTTTTTGCAGCCTTTAGTGGCTCCCATCAGGACGCAATCGCTAAGGGTATGAAGTACAGAGAGGGCACTGAGCGAGTCTGGAATGTGCCTTATCTACCAATTGACCCAACTGACGTTGGAAGAGTTTACGAGGCAGACGTTATTCGTATCAACTCACAGTCAGGTAAGGGTGGCATTGGCTACATACTTGAAACTCAATTTAACCTTGTGCTTCCTCCAAAGATGAGAGAGGCATTTGGCTACCATGTAAAGAGCATTTCCGACCACGAGCACAGAGAGCTTCAGCCTAAGGAGGTTTATGATATATTCTTAAGAGATTTTGTAAACATTTCTTCTCCTGTAAGCGTTGAGAGCACTGTATTCACAAAGGATAATGATATAAGAATTGCAGAGTGCCAGATTAAATTTAACGACAAAATTAAAGCTGTTACTACAAAAGGTAACGGTCGCTTAGATGCAGTAAGCAACGCAATAAAAGAGGTTATTGGCATTGATTATCAACTACAAGACTATACTCAACATGCCCAAGAGGGCAAAACAACCTCAAAGGCTGCCTCCTATGTAAGCATTGTATATAACGGAAAAACCTATTTTGGTACAGGTATTGATAGCGATATTAGTACTTCGTCTGTAAAGGCACTTCTCAGTGCAGTTAACATAATGCTCAAATAAACCTCATAAAAGGAGATTTACTATGAAAATGACAGGTGCTGAAATCATCATAAACACCTTGATTGAGCAGGGAACAACCGACGTTTTCGGTTATCCAGGTGGACAGGTAATAAACATTTATGATGCACTATACAAAAATAAAGACAGAATTAATCACATTTTAACTGCTCACGAGCAGGGGGCTGCCCACGCAGCAGACGGCTATTCAAGAGCAACGGGTAAGGTTGGTGTGTGTATTGCAACCTCAGGACCTGGTGCAACAAACTTAGTTACAGGTATTGCAACTGCAATGCTTGACTCAATTCCAATGGTAGCAATTACAGGTAACGTGCCTTGCTCCTTAATCGGTAAGGATAGCTTTCAGGAAATTGATATAACAGGCATAACCCTTCCAATTACAAAGCATAACTACTTTGTAAACAGAATAGAGGATTTAGCAGACTCCATTCGTGAGGCGTTCCAAATTGCAAAATCAGGTCGTCCTGGTCCAGTTTTGGTTGACGTGCCAAAGGATGTACAGGTTGCTGTGTATGATTTTGAGCCACAGGGTGTGGTTGAAAAAATCCCACTACCAAAAACCGACGAGGACTCAATTGACGAGGCAGTTGCTTTAATCAACGAGTCAAAAAGACCATATATCTATATCGGTGGTGGTGCTGCTGGTCTTGGTATGGGTAAGGAAATCATTGAATTTGCAAAGAAAATAGATGCTTGCATTGGCTGTACCTTTATGGGACTTTCTGCAGTACCCGATGATTGTGATAAGTTCCTTGGTATGCAGGGTATGCACGGTCACTATGCCTCCTCAATGGCGCAAAAGCATGCAGACTTAATTATCGGCGTTGGCGTTCGCTTTAGTGACAGAGCCACAGGTAACACGAAGAAGTTTGCAAAGGGTACTAAAATTATTCAGCTTGACCCCGACTTTGCAGAAATAAATAAAAACATCAACGTTGACCTTGGCATTGTTGCTGACGTGAAGGATGCGTTTTTAAGAATTGCAGAAAAGGCAGAAAAATCCCAAAAGCCAGAGTGGGTAGCTCAGGTTGAAGAGCTTAAGGCTAAGGAAGAGGAGATTGCCAAAAAGGCAGAGCTTCTTGCTAAGGACAGAATGACACCAAAGCAAATATTTGACGTAATTAATGCAAATAAGCTACCAAGAACAATTATAACAACTGACGTTGGTCAGCATCAAATGTGGGCAGCTCAATATTCAAAATTTGACACCACAAGACGCTTTGTTTCAAGTGGTGGACTTGGTACAATGGGCTTTGGCTTAGGTGCTGCTATCGGTGCAAGAATAGCAACAGGCGACCCAACAGTTTTGATAACAGGCGACGGAAGCTTCGGCATGAACCTAAACGAGCTTGCAACTGCTGTTTCCTACAACGTACCATTAGTAATTATTATTGCGAATAATGGCGTTTTAGGTATGGTACGCCAATGGCAAAATCTGTTCTTCCAAAAGAGATTTTCCAATACAATTCTTGAAAGAAAAACAGACTTTGTAAAGCTTGCCGAGGCATTTGGTGCCGTTGGTATGCGTGCAACAAATATAGACGAGTTTGAGTCTGCCTTCAAAAAGGCTGTAACAATAAACGGACCCGTTGTAATTGATACCTATATAGACAAGGATGAATTTGTTCTTCCTATGCTTCCTCCAGGTGGCTCAATTGATGATATTATCGTTAAGGTGGGAGGAGAAGAAAATGAATAATAAATTTGTAATCGCAGTTTACGTAGATAACAAATTTGGTGTACTTACAAGAGTAACAAGCATGTTTACTCGTCGTGGCTTCAATATTGATGCCTTAACTGTTGGCGAAACAGAGAGCCCCGAGTATTCAAGAATAACTATCTGCCTCAGTGGAGACGGATACGCAAAGGAACAGCTTATAAATCAGCTTAGAAAGCTTATCAATGTTAAAAAGGTTGAGGTTATTGATGACTCAATGAGTGTTAAGCGTGAGCTTGCACTTATCAAGGTTAAAAACAACTCTCAAACAAGAGCAGATGTGCTTTCTGCAGTTGAGGTATATAGAGCAAAGGTAATTGATTTTACCGCAAGCGAAATGTGTATAGAAATTACAGGCGAGCCAAGTAAAATTAATGCTTTTATAGAGTATATGAAGCCCTACGAAATAATCGAAATGTGTCGTACAGGTATAGTTGCTCTGGAAAGAGGAAGTGGTACACTTCTTTCTAAAAACACCAAAACAGGTGTTCACAAATCAAGATAATTTTTTAAATTTAAGGAGAAAAAGAAAATGGCAAACATCTACTATCAACAGGATTGTGATCTTAACAAGTTAAACGGTAAAACCGTTGCAATTATAGGCTACGGCTCACAGGGACACGCACACGCACTTAACCTAAAGGAGTCAGGCGTAAACGTAATCGTAGGTCTTTACGAGGGCTCAAAGAGCTGGGCAAAGGCAGAAAAGGCAGGACTTAAGGTTATGGTTGCCGCTGAAGCTGCAAAGAATGCTGATATGATTATGATTCTTATCAACGACGAAAAGCAAGCAAAGCTTTACAAGGAAAGCATTGAGCCAAATCTTACAGAGGGCAAAACACTTATGTTTGCTCACGGCTTTAACATTCACTTCGGTTGCATCAAGCCACCAAAGAACGTAAACGTAATAATGGTTGCTCCTAAGGGCCCAGGTCACACAGTTCGTTCCGAGTATCAGGTAGGTAAGGGTGTTCCTTGTCTTATCGCAGTTCATCAGGACGCAACAGGCGATGCTCTTGATTTAGGTCTTGCTTATGCTCTCGGTATTGGTGGAGCAAGAGCAGGTGTTCTTGAAACAACCTTTAGAACAGAAACAGAAACAGACCTCTTTGGTGAGCAAGCAGTTCTTTGTGGTGGTGTTTGCGCACTTATGCAGGCAGGCTTTGAAACTCTTGTTGAGGCAGGCTACGACCCAAGAAACGCATATTTTGAGTGTATCCACGAAATGAAGCTTATCGTTGACTTGATTTACCAAAGTGGCTTTGAGGGTATGAGATATTCTATCTCTAACACAGCTGAATATGGTGACTACATCACAGGTCCAAAGATTATTACAGAGGACACAAAGAATGCAATGAGAAAGGTACTTAAGGACATTCAAGATGGTACCTTTGCAAAGGATTTCTTGCTTGATATGTCTGATGCAGGCGCACAGGTACACTTCAATGCAATGAGAAAGATTGCAGCAGAGCATCCAAGTGAAACAGTTGGTAAGGACATCAGAAAGCTTTACAGCTGGGCAGACGAGGAAAAGTTTATTAACAACTAATTATTAAAGCAAATCCAGCCCTCTTTTAGCGAGAGGGCTTGGACTTTTAAGAATTGGAGCTTAAAATGATTAAGGATACTATTGTAAATGGTGCTCATAATGCACCACACCGTTCTCTTTATAAGGCTCTCGGCTTGACAAGAGAGGAGCTGGAAAGACCACTTATCGGTATTGTTAGCTCATATAATGAAATAGTGCCAGGACATATGAATCTTGACAAGATTACACAGGCTGTAAAGCTTGGTGTAGCTATGGCAGGAGGAACTCCTATTATGTTCCCTGCAATTGCCGTATGTGATGGTATTGCTATGGGTCACGTGGGTATGAAATATTCTCTTGTAACAAGAGATTTAATTGCCGACTCAACCGAGGCTATGGTAATGGCACACGGCTTTGACGGACTTGTTATGATACCTAACTGTGACAAAAACGTGCCAGGACTTCTAATGGCTTCTGCAAGACTAAATATTCCAACCATATTCGTAAGTGGTGGACCAATGCTTGCAGGAAGAGTTGATGGTAAAAAGAGAAGTCTTTCTGCTATGTTTGAGGCAGTTGGCTCATACAAGGCAGGCACAATCGACGATTGTAAGCTTTGTGAATATGAGGACAAGGCTTGTCCAACCTGTGGCTCCTGCTCAGGTATGTACACTGCTAACTCAATGAACTGTCTAACTGAGGTTTTAGGTATGGGACTTCAGGGTAATGGTACAATTCCTGCTGTATATTCTGCAAGAATTGAGCTTGCTAAGCATGCAGGTATGCAGATTATGGAGCTTGTAAGAAAGAACATAAGACCAAGAGATATAATGACTAAGGAAGCTATTGAAAATGCAATTACTGCCGATATGGCGCTTGGTTGCTCAACAAACAGTATGCTTCATCTACCAGCAATTGCAAATGAGTGCGAGGTAGAGTTTGACCTTGACTACGTAAACACAATCAGCGAAAGGACACCTAATCTTTGTCACTTAGCTCCTGCAGGTCCAACCTATATGGAGGACTTAAACGAGGCAGGTGGAGTTTATGCAGTTTTGAAGGAGCTTACAAAGCTTAACCTACTTAACACTAACGTTATGACAGTTACAGGCAAAACTCTTGGCGAAAATATTGAAAACTCCGTAAATAAGGATGAGGAAACTATAAGACCAATCGACAACCCCTTTACAAAAACAGGTGGTATTGCAGTGCTTAAGGGCAACTTAGCTCCCGATGGCTGTGTTGTAAAGAGAAGCGCAGTAGCAAAGGAAATGCTCGTTCACGAGGGACCTGCAAGGGTTTATGAAAGTGAAGAGGATTGTATATCTGCAATCTACGCAGGCAAAATCCAAAAGGGTGACGTTGTTGTTATTCGTTATGAGGGACCAAGTGGTGGACCAGGTATGAGAGAAATGCTTTCCCCAACCTCTGCAATTGCAGGCATGGGACTTGATAAGGACGTTGCTCTTATTACAGATGGTCGCTTCTCAGGTGCTACAAGAGGTGCTTCAATCGGTCACGTATCCCCTGAGGCTGTAAGTGGTGGACCAATCGCCTACGTAAAGGACGGAGATATAATCTCCATTAATATTCCTGAATATAAAATCGAGCTAAAGGTGTCCGACGAGGAATTGGCAAAGAGAAGACAAGAAATGCCAATTAAGAGAAAAGAAAACATCACGGGCTACCTAAAACGCTATGCTCAGCAGGTTTCTTCTGCCGATAAGGGCGCAATAATAAATCGTTAGTCTCGATAGCCGTCGCAATACGTCGTTGCTCCGCGCCCACAACCTCGACTATCAAAGGATAGCCTTCGTCTGTGGGACTTACGGTGCGCCTAGTCTTACTTGGCTCTCAAGCCTAACGTAAGGTTGAGCTTACCTGCGTTAAATGATTAGTTTTTTACAGCCATAGGCAATAGCCCTTGGCGAAATTGTCCCACAACCTAATAAAAATGGGTTGTGGGCAAGCCAAAGTGCACTATCTTTAGTGCATTTTGGCTTGAAAAAAAAGAACTTTAAGAAAGGAAATATAGATTATGTCAATGACAATGACTCAAAAAATTCTTGCTTCCCATGCAGGACTTGAAAGCGTTGAGGCAGGACAGCTCGTTCTTGTTAAGCTTGATAGAGTTTTAGGTAATGATATTACCTCTCCTGTGGCAATCAAGGAGTTTAATAAAATAGGCGTTGACTCTGTTTACGATAAGGACAAGGTAACAATGGTTATGGACCATTTTGCACCTAATAAGGACATCAAGGCAGCAGTTCAATGTAAAATGTGCAGAGATTTCTGCAACGAAAAGGAAATTACCCACTTTTACGATGTTGGTAAAATGGGCATTGAGCACGCACTTCTTCCCGAAAAGGGTCTTGTTGTATCTGGCGACGTAGTAATCGGTGCTGACTCTCATACCTGTACCTATGGTGCATTGGGTGCATTTTCAACAGGTGTAGGCTCAACTGATATGGCTTGTGGTATGGCAACAGGCAAGGCTTGGTTTAAGGTGCCATCTGCTATTAAGTTTGTGCTTAAGGGCAAGCTTAATAAGTATGTGTCTGGTAAGGACGTAATTCTTCATATTATAGGCAAAATTGGCGTTGACGGAGCACTTTACAAGTCAATGGAATTCGTTGGCGAGGGTGTTTCCTCACTTACCATTTACGACCGTCTTACAATCTGCAATATGGCAATTGAGGCAGGCGCTAAAAATGGTATTTTCGAGGTTGATGAGCAAACTATTGCTTACATAAAGGAAAGAAGCGACAGAGAAATTGTTTCCTTCAAGGCAGACGAGGATGCAAAATATGACGAGGTTTATGAAATAGACCTATCTACAATTAAATCAACAGTTGCATTCCCACACCTACCTGAAAATACAAGAACCTTTGACCAAATTCCTGACATAAAAATTGATCAGGTAGTTATCGGCTCCTGTACTAACGGACAATATAAGGATATTGAAGAGGCTGCCATGATTTTAAAGGGCAGACAGGTTGCTAAAAACGTTCGTGCAATTATTATTCCTGCAACACAGGATATTTACCTAAAGGCAGTTGAAAACGGACTTGTTAAGATATTTATCGAGGCAGGCTGTATCGTTTCTACACCAACCTGTGGACCCTGTCTTGGTGGTTATATGGGTATTTTGGCAGCAGGCGAAAGAGCAGTTGCCACAACGAATAGAAACTTTGTAGGTCGTATGGGCGACGTTACAAGTGAGGTTTACTTAGCAAGCCCAGCAGTTGCTGCTGCATCTGCAATTGCAGGCAAAATCGCAGACCCACTAAGCATATAAGGAGGCAAGCTATGAATTTTACAGGAAAAGTAATTAAATATGGCGACAACGTTGATACAGACGTAATTATCCCTGCAAGATACTTGAACACAAGTGACCATAAGGAGCTTGCATCTCACTGCATGGAGGACTTAGATAAGGACTTTACAAAAAGAGTACAGGCAGGCGACATTATGGTAGCAGGGGACAACTTTGGTTGTGGCTCTTCAAGAGAGCATGCACCAATTGCAATTAAGGCAAGTGGCATTTCCTTGGTAATTGCAAATACCTTTGCAAGAATTTTCTATCGTAACTCAATCAACATCGGACTTGCTATTTTGGAGTGTCCTGAGGCAGTTGCAAATATCAATGATGGAGACGTTGTTGAGGCAGACCTTGACAATGGTGTGATTTATAATCGCACCACAGGTAAAAGCTTTAAAACTCAACCATTCCCAGAATTTATTCAAAAGATTATTCAAAATGGTGGACTTATCGAAACCATCAAAAAGGGCGACTTAAACTAATCGAGGTATTAAAATGAATTATAATATAGCATTATTAAAGGGCGATGGAATCGGTCCTGAAATTGTAGATAGTGCCGTAAGAGTTCTTGAAAAAATAGGCGAAAAGTACGGACACGTGTTTAATTTTACACCTTATTTAATAGGTGGTATTGCAATTGATAGCTGTGGAGAGCCACTTCCCAAGGCTACTGTTGAGGGATGCTTAGCATCTGATAGTGTGCTTCTTGGTGCAGTTGGAGGACCTAAGTGGGACACTCTGCCAGGCAACCAAAGACCCGAAAAGGCACTTTTAGGAATTAGAAGTGCTATGGGACTTTTCACAAATCTTCGTCCTGCGAAGCTTTACCCTGCACTAAAGGGAGATTGCCCACTTCGTGAGGATATTGTTGCAAATGGCTTTGATATTATGATTGTACGTGAGCTTACAGGTGGCATTTACTTTGGCGAAAGAGGTATGCGACAGGGCAAATACGGAGAAGAGGCATACGATACAGAATGCTATTCTCGTATGGAAATTGAAAGAATTGCTAAGGTTGCTTACGAAACAGCTCAAAAAAGAAACGGAAAGCTAACAAGCATAGATAAGGCAAACGTGCTTGAAAGCTCAAGACTTTGGAGAAAGGTTGTTCACGAGCTTGAAGCAAGCTATCCAAACGTTGAGTGCGTAGATATGCTTGTTGATAATGCAGCAATGCAATTAGTACGCAATCCTGCACAATTTGACGTAATTGTAACCTCAAATATGTTTGGAGATATTCTTTCTGATGAGGCATCACAAATCACAGGCTCAATAGGTATGCTACCATCTGCCAGCTTAGGCGACAACACAAGAGGCTTGTATGAGCCAATTCACGGCTCTGCTCCTGACATTGCAGGCATGAATATTGCAAACCCAATTGCTACAATTCTATCTGGTGCTATGATGCTTTTATACTCCTTCAATCTAAAGGAGGAAAGCGAGGCAATTGTCAACGCAGTTGACAAGGTGCTTGAGGCAGGCTTTAGAACAAAGGATTTAGCACACGGTGGCGAGTACCTAACAACTACCGAAATTACAGACAAGATTATAGAAAATATCTAAGGGAGCTATATGTCAAGAATTACTGACCTTTATACAAACCTTAGCCTATTTTGTGTTTTTAGAAATCTTTTATCTAAAAAGCTTTTTGCAGATTTTATGGCGTTTGCAGAGGCGGAAAAGACAAGCGAAAAGCTAAAGCTATACGGAGAATTTGTTTTTGAAATCAACAAAAATGGTGGAAATTTGGCACACTGTGTCCAAAAAATGCTATTTGAGGACGAAAACGTTTACGTAGTTTCTAAGGCAAAGGGAGAAAAGGTGCCACAAAGCATCAAAAATGCCTTTTCCTCTGAGCTTAATACCTTAACAGATTTTATAACCCTTAACAATAAAGCCTTTCAGCTTGATTTAAGGGTAAATCATAATCTACCAGAATTTGACACAACCAGGCTAAATCTCAAAAGAGAATATGAAAATCGTATTGAAAACATTGAGAAATATGGTTACGGAATATTTGCCTCTAACTGCATGTTTTCAGTTGACGGAAATAGCAATATAATTCCTGTTACCTCGGCAGATAAAACCGACCTTGATAGCTTTGTTGGTTATCAAGCCGAAAGACAAAGGGTAATAGATAACACTCTTGCCTTTATTGAGGGAAGACCAGGTGCTAACGTGCTTCTTTATGGTGATGCAGGTACAGGTAAATCCTCAACAGTTAAGGCTATTGCAAACCATTTCTTTGATAGTGGCTTAAGGCTTCTTGAAATAAGAAAAAATCAGCTTCTTTTATTGCCTAAGGTAATGGGAGAAATAAGCAAAAATCCATTAAAGTTTATTATTTTTATTGACGACTTGTCCTTTAATCAAAATGATGATTGCTTCAGTATGCTAAAGGCAACCCTTGAGGGCTCTGCCTCTGTAAGAGCAAAAAATGCAATTATCTATGCAACAAGTAATCGCCGTCACATTGTGAAGGAAAGCTTTGCCGACAGAGAAGGTACTGAGGTTCATAGAAACGACACAGTGCAGGAAACCATTTCCTTGTCTGAGCGCTTTGGCTTAACTGTTTTATTCGCTAAGCCACCTAAGGCACTTTACTTGGAAATAGTAAATCAATTAGCACAAAAGCATAACATAAAAATGGATAAGACGGAGCTTGAAACTAAGGCAGAGGCATTTGCCCTTAGCCGTGGCTATCGCTCTCCAAGATGTGCTGAGCAATTTATTGACAGCTTAATTTAGAAAAGAGGAATATCAAATGATGACGCTTGACAATGTATATCGTGCAAGCTATGCCCTTAAGGACATAATTCGCAAAACTGACATAATTTACGCACCAAAGCTAAAAAGTGATGCTGAGATTTATTTGAAAACCGAAAATCTTCAAATAACAGGCTCCTTTAAGGTAAGAGGCTCATATTACAAAATGTCAACCCTGTCTCCTGAGGAGAAGGCAAAGGGAGTAATCGCTTGCTCTGCGGGAAATCACGCACAGGGTGTGGCTCTTTCTGCTCAAAAGAATGGTATTAAGGCAGTAATCTGCTTACCAGATGGTGCACCAATTTCAAAAATTGAGGCAACAAAAAGCTACGGAGCAGAGGTGTGTCTTGTTGAGGGTGTATATGATGATGCATATAACAAAGCACTCGAGCTTCGTGATAAGGAGGGCTATACCTTTATCCATCCATTTAACGATGAGGACGTAATCGCAGGTCAAGGCACAATTGCCCTCGAAATTATTGAACAGCTACCTAATGTAGATGCAGTGATAGTACCTGTTGGTGGTGGAGGACTTATTTCAGGAATTGCTTACACTATCAAGGCTCTTAACCCAAGAGTTAAGGTTTATGGTGTACAGGCAAGTGGCGCCCCATCAATGTATAAATCAATTAAAAATGGTAAAATCGAACAGCTTCAATCTGTTTCTACAATTGCAGATGGTATCGCAGTTAAGACACCTGGCAACCTTACATACGAGCTTTGTAGCAAATATGTTGACGATATAGTTACTGTATCCGACGATGAAATTTCTGCCGCAATTCTTGCTCTTATGGAGCAACACAAGTTAGTTACCGAGGGCGCAGGTGCAATTTCCGTTGCTGCCGCAATGTTTGGAAAGCTTGACATAAAGGGCAAAAAAGTAGTATGCTTGCTTTCTGGTGGTAACATTGATGTAACAATTCTTTCAAGAGTTATCAAGCGTGGCCTTTTGATGTCGGGCAGAACTGCTCAGCTTATGATTGAGCTTGTTGACAAGCCTGGTCAGCTAAAGAATGTATCAAGAATTATTGCTGATATGGGTGGTAACGTAATTTCCGTACACCACGAAAGAGCAAACGAGGGATCTGATGTAAACGGATGCTATCTAAGAATAGTTTTGGAAACAAGAAACTTCGAGCATATAGCTGATATTAAAAAGGCACTTACCGATTTTGGCTTTAAGCTATTATAAGGAGGATATTATGTTAAAGAAAATTTCAACAAATAAAGCACCAGGTGCAATTGGACCATACTCCCAAGCAATTGTTTGTGGCGATATGGTTTACACCTCTGGTCAAATTGCAATCAACCCCGAAACGGGAAACGTAGATGCACAGGGCATTGTTGCTCAAACAGAGCAGATTATGAAAAACTTAGGCGCAGTATTAGAGGAAGCAGGCACAAGCTTTGAAAATGCAGTAAAAACTACTTGCTTTCTTTATGATATGAACGACTTTTCTGCCTTTAACGAGGTTTATGGTAAATACTTTACCTCAAAGCCAGCAAGAAGCTGTGTAGCAGTAAAGACTCTTCCAAAAAACGTTTTGGTTGAGGTTGAGGTTATCGCAAAAATAGGCTAAAACGTAAAAAAACGAGGTTCACTTTGAACCTCGTTTTTTTCTGTTTTATTGGGGAGAGTGTCTGTTTTTTTTGTGCTACATATCACCATTTTCAAGCTTGTCAAGAAGCTCCTTAGCAATCGTTTTCTCGTTAAGAAAATTTCCGTTTTTAATTACCTCATTATTTAGGCTTCATATTTAGCTCCTTTCACGTTTTCTAATTCAATTATAGAGCATACATTTTGACCTGTCAAGTGCGATAACGCTTATAAAATTGCCCTAATTATATAAATACTATTGACATTTAAAAATAAAAGTATTATAATACTTTAGTACACTAAAGCGCTAAAATGCGCGAATTAGAAGGAGACTGAATAATGAGCAAAATGCACAGACCAGAGGTTGATGAGCTTTTTGAAGCGATTCTTAGCCTTAATACAGTTGAAGAGTGTTATAAATTTTTTGAAGACGCTTGTACAATCAAGGAGGTTTTAGAAATTGCCCAAAGATTGAAGGCAGCTAAAATGCTAAGAGATGGTGTAAATTACGCAGAAATAACTAAAGAAACAGGTATGAGCACAGCTACCATAAGTCGTGTAAACAGATGTCTTGAATATGGCGAGGGTGGATATTCTATGGTGCTTGACCGTATAGGAAAGAAGGACTCAAAGTGATTTTTGAACAACGCTTAAAGAATGAAGAAAAAATTCTTTTTAAACTTCGCTATCTGTATACTCAATATGGCTATCAGCCCTTTAAAATGAGTAAGTTTGAGGAATACGATTTTTACGCAAGAAACAAGGAGTTTTTGGTAAGTGACAGTGTAATTACCTTTACCGATACTCACGGAAAGCTACTTGCCCTAAAGCCTGATGTTACTTTGTCTATTATCAAAAATGCAACCGAGGAAAAGAATACTAAAAACAAGGTTTATTACAACGAAAACGTTTATCGTGTATCAGGTAGCTCAAGGGAATACAAGGAAATTATGCAAGCAGGACTTGAGTGCATAGGCGACCTGGACCTTTACGATATGTATGAGGTTGTGTCCCTATCTGCAAAAAGCCTTGGCTTAATTTCAGATGACTATGTTTTGGAAATTTCCCATATGGGTATTTTATCAGCACTTCTTGATACTGTAACTACTGATAGTGAGTTTAAGAGTCTTGTGGTTGATTGTATTAGGAAAAAAAGTGAGCATGAGCTTTTGGAGTGCTGTGAAAAATATGAAGCTTCCAGTGAAGCTACAAAGATGCTAACTAACCTAATAAAGCTTTATGGTGCACCAAGTGACGTTTGCGAAAAGCTAAAGGCAATGAAGGTTAGTAAGGAGTTCGAAAACGCAACAGAGGAGCTTTGTCAGCTATGTCAGCTTTTGAAGGATACTAAGGAATACAAAAATATTCGTCTTGATTTTTCAATTGTAAGTGATATGAATTACTACAATGGTATAGTTTTAGCAGGCTATATAAACGGCGTTTGTGAGTGTGTTCTTTTTGGTGGCAGATACGACAAGCTAATTTCCAAAATGGGCAAAAGAGGTGGTGGCGTAGGCTTTGCTATCTATACAGACCTTTTAGCCTCATTTGATAAGGAATGTAGGGAATACGACGTTGACGTGTTGCTTATCCACAAGCCGAAAACATCTGTAACAAGTATTCAAAGGGCAGTTGAGGACTTAGTTGCACAGGGCAAATCCGTAAGTGTACAAATGTCAATCCCAAAAAGCCTAAGATACAAGGAATTAAAGGAAATGGAGGACTAAAAATGATAAATGTAGCACTTCCCAAGGGCAGACTTGGTGAAAAGGTTTATAAAATGTTTGCAAATAGTGGCTACGAATGTCCTTCAATTCTTGAAAATAGTAGAAAGCTAATTTTTGAAAACGAGGAAAAGGGCATTAGCTTTTTCTGGGTAAAGCCCTCTGACGTTTCCATATACGTTGAAAGGGGCGCTGCCGACATTGGAGTGTGTGGAAAGGATATTCTTTTGGAATATGAGCCTGACGTTTATGAAATGCTTGATTTAAATATAGGCAAGTGCAGAATGGCAGTTGCTGGAAAAAAAGGCTTCCACGATAATAATGTAGCAACCCTTCGTGTAGCAACAAAGTTTTCTAACATAGCAAAAAAATATTATGCAGGCAAATGTCGTGACATTGATATAATTAAGCTAAACGGCTCAATTGAGTTAGCGCCAATTCTTGACTTGTCCGATGTTATTGTCGATATTGTAGAAACGGGCACAACCCTTAAGGAAAACGACCTTGAGGTTGTTGAAACAATAGTGCCAATTTCAGCAAGACTGATAGTTAATAAATCAAGCTTTAAATTTAAAACAGAGCAAATTGAAAATATAGCAAAAGAGCTAAAAGCACAGGTAGAAGCAAATGATTAAGATTTATAAGTATGGCGAGGTTTCAAATAGTGAAATCTTTGCGCGAGAGAATATTGATGCAGGCGTTGAGGACATCGTTGCCGATATTATCTACAACGTAAGAAAAAATGGCGACAAGGCACTTTACGAATATGCAGAAAAATTTGATAAGGTAACTCTTACAAGCCTTGAGGTAACAAAAGAGGAAATCGACGAGGCATTTAACCTTGTTGACAAGGAATTTATCGAAATTGTTAAGGAAGCTAAAGAAAACATCGAAGCATTCCACAAAAAACAGGTAAGAAACAGCTTTATCATAAGTGAAAAAGAGGGTGTCATCACAGGACAAAAGGTAACTCCTATTGAAAAGGTAGGTCTTTACGTGCCAGGTGGCACAGCCGCATACCCATCAACAGTTTTAATGGATAGCGTACCAGCTAAAATTGCAGGCTGTCAGGAGATTGTAATGGTAACCCCTCCATCAAAGGATGGTCGTGTAAACCCTGCAATTCTTGCCTCTGCTAAAATAGCAGGAGTTGACAGAATTTTCAAGGTTGGTGGTGCACAGGCAATTGGCGCTCTTGCTTATGGTACTGAAAGCATCCCTTGTGTTGACAAAATTGTAGGACCTGGCAACGCCTTTGTTGCTGAGGCTAAAAAGCAGGTTTTTGGCAAGGTATCTATTGATATGATTGCAGGACCAAGCGAAATTTTGGTAGTGGCAGATTCAACCTGTAACCCTGCCTTTGTTGCAGCAGACCTTCTTTCACAGGCAGAGCACGACAAAATGGCAAGTGCAGTTTTAGTAACCGACACACTTGATTTTGCAAATAAGGTATCAGAGGAATTGGAAAAGCAAATTCCACTTTTACCAAGAGCAGAGATTGCAAGGTATTCTATTGATAAAAATGGTAAAATCATAGTAGCAGAAAATAATTTAATGTTAGCTATTGATATTGCAAACGAAATAGCCCCAGAGCATCTTGAAATTTGTGTAGATAACCCCTTTGATTATTTAGACAAAATCAAGCACGCAGGCTCAATTTTTATGGGTAAGTATTGTCCTGAGGCATTAGGCGATTACTTTGCAGGACCAAACCATACATTACCAACAAGTGGCAGTGCAAGGTTTTCATCCCCCTTGTCCGTTGATGATTTTGTAAAGAAATCTCAATTTACCTACTACACAAGGGACGCACTATCTAAGGTTTATAACAAGATTGCTACCTTTGCAGACAAGGAAGGACTCCATGCTCACGCAAAGAGTGCAACAATTCGCTTTGGCGAAGAAAATTAACTAAGGCAAATCTACGAAAGGAGAGGAATATGAGTAGATTTTTCTCACAAAAATATTCAAGGCTAACACCCTACACACCAGGCGAACAGCCAAAGGATATGAAATATATAAAGCTGAATACAAACGAATCCCCCTACCCACCCTCAAAAGAGGTTTATGAGGCAGTTATGGAAGAGGCGAAAAGGCTACATCTATATTCTGATCCTGAGTGTAGCGTGTTGACCCAAAAAATCGCAGACAGATATGGTGTTAGCAAGGATATGGTCCTTGTTACTAACGGAAGCGATGAAATATTAAACTTTGCCTTTATGGCATTTTGTGATAGTAAAAGGGGAATAGCCTTTGCAGATATTACCTATGGCTTTTATTCCGTTTTTGCCGAGCTAAATGGTATTCCATACAAAATAGTTCCCCTAAAGGACGATTTTACAATTGACCTAAGGGACTACTATGACCTTGAAGAAAACATAGTAATTGCAAACCCTAACGCACCAACAGGCATAGCACTTTCAAGAGCTGAAATTGAAGAGCTTGTTAAGAAAAACCCCGAAAGAGTAGTTATAATTGACGAGGCTTATGTGGATTTTGGTGGAGAAAGCTGTGTTGAGTTAGTTAAAAAATACGATAATGTATTAGTTACAATGACCTTTTCAAAATCTCGTTCGATGGCAGGTGGAAGAATAGGCTTTGGTATAGGCTCCCCTGAGCTTATTAGCGACCTTAATACAATCAAGTATTCAACTAACCCATATAACGTAAACAGAATTAGTCAGGTAGCAGGTGCGTGTGCAATTGACAACGACGAATACTATATGAGCAATGCAAGGGAAATTGCAAAAAACAGAGAATACACCAAAAAAAGACTTGAGGAGTTAGGCTTTGAGGTGCTTAACTCAAGTGCAAATTTCCTATTTGCAAAAAACGATAAGATAAGTGGCGAGGAGCTTTACCTAAGGCTAAAGCAAAAAGGAGTTTTAGTCCGTCACTTCACAAAGGAAAAAATAAAGGACTTTAACAGAATAACCATAGGTACAAAAGAGCAAATGGATATTCTTATAGAGAAAATAATCTGCATTTTGGAGGAAGAAAAATGAGAAAAGCGACAATCGAAAGAAAAACTGCTGAAACTGATATTTCCCTAAGCCTGTGTCTTGATGGCAAGGGAGTGTCACAAATTGATACAGGCTGTGGCTTTCTTGACCACATGCTTACACTTTTTTCCAAGCATAGCAGAATTGATTTAACAGTAAAGTGCGTAGGCGACGTAAACGTCGATTACCACCACACCACCGAGGATATCGGCATTAGCTTAGGACAAGCTATTAAAAATGCTCTGGGCGACAAAAAGGGTATTTGTCGCTATGGCGATATAATTTTGCCAATGGACGAAAGCCTTATTCTTTGTGCAGTTGATATTTCAGGCAGAGGTGGACTTTACTATTCTCTTGATATTCCAAGCGACAGAGTAGGCGATTTTGATACAGAGCTTACACAGGAATTTTTTGTAGCAGTAGCAAGAGAGGCAGGCATTACCTTGCACCTAAAACAGCTTGCAGGCGTAAATTCACACCACATTATTGAGGGTGCATTTAAGGCATTTGCAAGAGTAATGAAAGAGGCTGTTGCTATTGACCCACAGTATAAGGACGAAATCCCATCTACTAAAGGGGTAATCTGATGATAGCAATAGTTGACTATGGCGTTGGTAATCTTTTTTCTGTAAAATCCTCCTTTAACTACATAGGTGCCGAGGTAATTGTAACAGGCAATGCAGAGGAAATAAGAAAAGCCGACAAAATACTTTTACCAGGTGTTGGTGCCTTTGAGGATGCAATTGCAAAGCTAAGAAGCACAGGACTTGATAAGGTAATTATTGAAGAAGCAAAAAATGGCAAGCCGATTATGGGTATTTGCCTTGGTATGCAGTTGCTTTTTGAAAAAAGCTATGAGTTTGGAGAGCATGAGGGCTTAGGGCTTCTTTCAGGCTCCGTTGTGCCAATGAAGGGCGTAATAAAAGAGGATTTAAAAATTCCTCACATAGGCTACAACGCTTTGATTTTTAAGAAAAATCATCCCCTTTTCAAATACATAAAGGATGGTGATTATGTGTATTTCGTTCACTCCTTTTATGCCAAGGATTGTGAGGATAGCCTTCTTGCAACAACGGAATACGATAAGGAGCTTACTGCAATAGTAGGCAAGGATAACGTAATGGGCTGTCAATTCCACCCTGAAAAAAGTGGAGAAATTGGACTTAATATTCTGAAAGCCTTTTGCGAAATGTAAGGAGCATAAAGCAAAATATGAAAATTTTCCCTGCAATAGATTTATACGAAAAAAAGGCAGTAAGGCTTTATAAAGGCGACTACAATCAGCTTACTGTTTATAGCGACAAGCCTTGGGAAATCGCTAAGGATTTTGAAGCTCAGGGTGCTGAATTCATACACGTGGTTGACCTTGAGGGTGCAAAAAACGGTAACACCCCTAATATAGATGTGGTAAAAAGAATAGCTGAGGAAACAAGCCTTTTCCTTGAAATTGGTGGAGGTATTCGTTCTCTTGAGGTTATCGAAAAATACCTGTCAAATGGTGCAAGTCGTGTGATTTTAGGCACAAGTGCTGTAACCGATGAAAAATTCTTAACCGAGGCAATTTCAAAATATGGCGAAAAAATCGCAGTAGGTGCTGACGTTAAGGATGGCTATATTGCCATTAAGGGCTGGGTTGAAAAAAGCCAATATACCCTTGAGGAGTTTCTTTCCAAGGTTGAGACCTTGGGTGTTAAAACAGTAATTTGCACCGACATTTCCAAGGACGGAGCTATGAAGGGTACAAACCTTGAGCTTTATAAGACATTAAACGAAAAATATTCCCTTGATATTATCGCATCAGGTGGTGTTTCTACAATTGACGACGTTTTGGCACTTACTAAAATGAATATGTATGGTGCTATTATCGGCAAAGCATACTACACAGGTGCAATAAATCTAAAGGAAGCTATTGAGGTAGCAAAATGATAACAAAAAGAATAATCCCTTGCTTAGACGTTAAAAACGGAAGAGTAGTTAAGGGTGTAAATTTTGAAGGACTTAGCGACGTTTCCTGTCCTGTGGAGCTGGCTAAGTATTATTCAAGCTGTGGCGCTGACGAGCTTGTATTTTACGATATAACTGCATCCTTTGAGGAAAGAAGGCTATTTACCGACATTTTAACAAGAGTTGCACAAAACGTATTTATACCACTAACAGTTGGTGGTGGAATAAATACCCTTGACGACTTTGACAGAGTTTTGAAATGTGGCGCTGACAAGGTTAGCGTAAACTCAGGAGCTATTAAAAATCCTCAATTGATAAAGGAGGCATCGCTTAAATACGGAAGCCAATGCGTTGTTTTGTCCGTTGATGTTAAGCGAGTTGATGGCGAGTTTCTCGTTTTCTCTAAGGGGGGACGAGAGAATACAGGCATTGAGGCAATCTCTTGGATAAAGCAGGGCGTGGAGCTTGGTGCAGGCGAAATCGTTGTAAATTCCATTGATACTGACGGCGTGAAAAACGGCTTTGATATTGAACTTCTAAAGCTTGTTTGCGAGGCTGTAAGCGTGCCTGTTATTGCATCAGGAGGAGCTGGGTCAATAGACCATTTTATAGAGCTGTTTAATGAAATTCCCGACATAGACGCAGGACTTGCCGCATCTATCTTCCATTTTGGCGAGGTAGAGATTAAGGAGCTAAAAAAACAGCTTAAGGAAAATAACATAAGAGTAAGAATATAGCGAGGTACAAAAAATGTTAGATATAGAAAAGCTTAAATTTGATGAAAACGGCTTAATTCCTGCCGTAGTTGTAGATGCATATTCCAAAAAGGTTTTAACCGTTGCTTATATGAACAAGGAAAGCCTTAAAATTTCAATGGAGAAGGGGCTTACCTGCTTTTATAGTCGTTCAAGACAGGAGCTTTGGCTAAAGGGCGAAACAAGTGGCAACTATCAGCACATTGTTTCTATAACTGCCGATTGCGATAACGATGCACTAACAGTAGTGGTTGAAAAGGACGGACCTGCTTGTCACACAGGCACAGACACCTGCTTTACAAATCCTGTATATCAAAGCTCTGAAAGACAAGAGTTTTCAATGGAGGGCTTATACGAGCTTTTACTTGATAGAAAGGAAAAAATGCCTGAGGGCTCATATACTACCTATCTTTTCCAAAAGGGAATTGACAAAATTCTTAAAAAGGTTGGAGAGGAATGTACTGAGGTCATTATCGGTGGTAAGGCAGGAGATAAGGCTGAAACAGTTTACGAAATTGCTGACCTTGCATATCACGTAATGGTGCTTATGGTACAAATGGGAATTTCCGTTGAGGATGTACAAAAGGAGCTTGCTTCCCGTCATATTATTGACCACAAGGTTAAGCAAGAGAAAATGAAATAATGGAAGTATCAACCTACCATACCCATACTTGTTATAGTGATGGAAAAAACACTCCTGAGGAAATGCTCAAAAAGGCAATTTCCTTAGGTATGAGGGAATATGGCTTTTCCGACCACGCACCTATGATTTTTTCTTGCGAGTGGGACACGAAGGTTAGGACAATTGAGTCCTACAAAAGAGTGGTTCTTGACCTGAAGGAAAAATACAAGGACGAAATTAAGGTATATTTAGGCATTGAGCAGGACTATTATTCAGTCCCTGCCCAAGACTATGAATATATAATCGGCTCTGTACACTATATACAGAAAAACGGAGTATATTTGCCTCTTGATGCAAGTGTCGATAAAACAAAGGAAAATATCGACAAATACTACAACGGCGACGCACTGGCATATTGCGAGGATTATTACGAGTTAGTGGGGGATTTGTATAACAAAACTAAGTGCCATATAATAGGACACTTTGATCTGATTACAAAGTTTAACGAAATAGAGCCACTTATAGATACAACTCACCCAAGATACATAAAAGCATACACAGGGGCACTAAAAAAGCTAAAGGACACTCCTGTAATCTACGAAATAAACACAGGTGCAATTTCTCGTGGCTATCGCACGAGTCCGTACCCAAGTGACGAAATGATTGACATAATAGCAAAGCAGGGCAAGCCCTTTGTTATTTGCTCGGACACTCACTCCACGGAAACAATTGACTTTAATCTTGAAAAAGAAAAGGAAAGACTAAAGCAAAAGGGCTATTCCTATATAACCTCGCTATCACAAATCTTATAAAAAGCAAGCCACTTGACATTTAATCAAGTGGCTTTTTATAGTTAAAAAATACAAATTCACAAAATGTTTACAAATTTTTTTGAAATGACTAAATTTTGTTAAAAATCAACAAAAGCTACATAAAATAAATAACAAGGAAACAAAAAAATCAAACACTCTTCTTGACATTTTTGTTAGCACTTGTAAAAATAAACAAAACTATTTCAATGAAAGCGATATTTTGTAGTGTAGAAGCGATTTTAGCTTACTTGACAATCTTACACGCGTGTGCTACAATTTGAATATAATTTTATAATATAGGAGAGAACTATGAAAAAGAAGCTTTTACTCGTTTTCACACTCGTTGTTATGTTGTTTAGCGTGCTTGCAATAGCTGTAAGCGCAGAAACACCAGCGATGTACATTGAGTTCGAGGTTTTGTTTGATGGAGATACCGAATATACAAAGGTTTATTCAACAAACGACTTCGACACTTGGACACCAAAAATTTCGCTCGCAAGGGATTTTTATCTTGAGCCTGAGCAAACAAATTTGGTTGACAAAACAAAAATCGTAAAAATTGATATGTCGGGTGCAACCCCTTACGGTACTAACAATAAAACCGTAAAGCAGGTGGGGGCACCAACCGACGCAACACAATTTGCAAACGTAACAGAAATAAAGTTCCCAGTATATTCTGGCAATTTTACAGCGATTTCTGGTAGTACCTGTAAGGACTGGGTTTCTTTAAGAACTGTTGATTTTGGTACTGCAACCGCAATTGGCGACAATGCGTTTGAAAATTGCACCTTTACAGAGTTTACAGTACCATCACAAATCGTACAATTTAACAATGGTGCATTCAAAGGCTGTGCAAGTCTTCAAAAGCTAACAGTTGAAGGTAATGCAAACTTCGGTGGTGGTGTATTCCAAAATTGTACTTCATTGACAGACGTAAATCTTGTTAGTCCAAAGCTTATCGGTAGTAGTATGTTCTATGGTTGTGCGAGCTTGACTGAAATCACAATCCCAGAGGGAGCAACTGAAATTGGAGCAATGGCGTTTTACGGCAGTGGTCTTACATCACTTTACGTGCCAGCATCAGTAACTAAGATTGGTTATCAGGTAGTAGAGGACGTGAAAAGCTTTACAAGTCTTACCTTTGCTCCAAATAGCAAATTAACCTTTATTGCTCACAGAACATTCCAAAATTCTGGCTTGGTTGGAGATATCGTAATCCCTGAAGGAGTTACTCAAATTGATTACAGTGCTTTCACAAACACACAAATTACATCTGTTAAGCTTCCAAGCACACTAACCAAATTGGGAAGAGATGCTAATGGCTCATCTGTATTTTCTGGATGCACAAGTCTTGCATCCATTAATTTGCCAAGTGGTCTTACAGGACTTTGGCCATCTACCTTTAGTGGCTGTTCATCTCTTACCTCAATTCATATTCCTGCAAGTGTAACGTACATTGGAAACAACTGCTTTGATTCTTGCACATCTCTTTCAACAGTTACCTTTGAAATGGAGGGTGCACTACTTGAAAAGGTTGGAGCACACGGCTTCCAAAAGACTGCAATTAAGGAAATTGTATTCCCTAACAGCCTTTTAAGAATTGGCCAGAGCACATTTAATGGCTGTACAAATCTTGAAAGCGTAAATCTTGGTGCTTCCTTCGTTGACTTTGACGCAAACAACGCAACTCAACCACCATTTGCAAATGGTTCAACTCTAAAGTACGTTTATCTTTCTGATACCTTTAATGGTGTAAGAAATAACATCTTCTCTTGGAATGACAACAATGCAAATGAATATAATAATCAATATCTCAACTTGACATTCTTCTACACAGGAACTAAATCACAAGCAGAGGCAATTCTTGAATCTGCACAAGGAGTAAATACCTATATTGCAACAATGACACTTATCAGTGCAGAGGACTATGCTAAAGCCGTAGCAGATGGAACACTTGTAACAGGTGTTAGTGGTACACCTGCAAGATATTTGGTTTACGGCTACAACAAGTGCGAGGCATTCTACGAGGGTGTACATTCTGCAAGTGCGGAAATTAAGAAATCCTTTGTTGGTCAAGAGTTTATGAGTGAATACAAGGTTTATACCGAGTGTGGTCGTGCGTGTGGCGAGGAAAATGTAATCGAAACACTTGACAAGCTGATTCACGCAAGAGGCTATTCAAATAGTGAAATTCCAGGTAGTAAGGCTATGATGCATAGCTTTGTAGTAGATAAGGACCTTGTTGATGATTACAAGGTACACTTCGAGAATCTTAAGCTTGGAGTTTTAGCCGTTGGCGAAAACGCAGAGTCACCATTTAATGGTAACCTAATCGACACACAGGGCAACAAGGCACACGAAAAGATTGCAATGGTTGACTTTACCGAAAAGTCATACGACGAAATTGCAATTAAGATTGGTGGCATTGATGGCTACGAGGACACAGCCCTTTACTTCTGTGGCTTTGTAATTGGTGGAGAGAGCGTTTACTACATAGAAAACGAAACCGTAAGCACAAGTGCATCAACTATAACCTATACACAGGTTAGCGCAATTTTATCAGGAAACAAGGAGGAGTAACAGCCTTC
The DNA here is from genome assembly GCA_017473085.1 of Clostridia bacterium. Lineage (GTDB taxonomy): Bacteria > Bacillota > Clostridia > Oscillospirales > CAG-272 > RGIG2000. The sequence continues at coordinate 72,752 of JAFUNF010000012.1, read as the reverse complement.
CCCTTGAGGGGAAGGGGGACCGCAACCACTAAGCTAAATGTAAGCAGAAGCAAACATCAGCGGTGGATGAGGTGTAGCTACAAAGTAGCGTGAAATCTCCACAATAAAAAATTTATATTTTAAATCCAAGTAAGGAGGAGTAAAAGATGTATATTAAACCAGAATATAAGCTTGAAATAATCTCAAGCGAGGACATAATGGAGTTTTCTCCTAATGATATTGCAACCTCAACGGAGACATTTGACTTCGGCGAGGGCGAGGTAGAGGTAACAAAGGGTACTTCAACAGCAGATATTAAGGACTTATTGTTCTAATAGGACTACACCTCATCCGTCTGCTATGCAGACACCTTCCCCTCCGAACAAAGGGGAAGGCTATTACGAGGGCGAGGTAGAGGTAACAAAGGGTACTTCAACGGCAGATATTAAGGACTTATTGTTCTAATGTAGAGAAATTCAACACCTCATCCACCACTAATTGTAGCATTTGCGTATTTTTAATTTTGTGGACGTGGTCCCCCTTCCCCTCAAGGGGAAGGCGTGTGAACTTCTACTGCAGATATTAAGGACTTATTGTTCTAAAATAACAATTGGCAAGGGCACTAATACAAAATGTGCCCTTGCAACAGTATAAGGAGAATTTTATGAAAAGAAAGCTTTTATTAATAGCTATAATGGTTGTGTCACTTGTATGTGTGCTTTCATTTTCGGTAAGTGCTGCTTCGACAAACGAATTTGGTACAGTTGAAACAAGCGATACAATTGACCTAACCGATATGTCAACAGATGAAACGGCAAGAGTTGTACTTTATGATGGCACAGAATATCACACATATCCTGCACGTTATATTGTTAAAAGCTCTACAAGCTTTAGCTTGGATTTTACTCGAGTAAATACTGCATTTACTAAGGAATACGGAAAGAACAGTATCATAAGAATTGAGATTCCGTTAAATGTTATCAAAATCACCGCTCAATTGAATGGTGGCAAAAATGAGAACTATGGTCAGGCTCTTGTTGAGGTTGTTTTTCCAGAGAATACCGCGGTTACAACGTTCGAGTGGGGATGCTTTGAGGCGTGCTCAAAGCTTGAAAGTATTGTTATTCCAGGCACATTGACAACCTACAATGGACAAAATCATTTTGCAAGCTGCACTTCACTCAAAGAAGTTACGTTTGGAGAAGGATATAACATTAGCTATATTCCATTAAACTTTTTTCAAAAATGTACATCACTTGAAACAATAGTATTTCCTAACTGCGTAACAGAGATTAAGGGTGGAGCGTTTGCCTCCTGCTCGAAGCTAAAAACAATTGTTTTTGGTGCAAATCTTCAAACAATGGCTGGTTCAATGTCCGACTGTGCTACAAGTGGCTCTGTTTGGTATTTACCTGAAACCTTCTATGGATCAAGCGTAACAAGTGAGCCACCATCAAATATGTTCCACTGGGAGGGAGCTAAAACTAACGGCGTTAGTGGAACTAACAATAACCCAAAAAATATAACCTTTGTTTACACAGGTACAAAGGAGCAAGCACTTGCTCTTCAAGCAAGATTTAAGGCTGCTGACGAGGCAACAGGCGAAAATTGTGTTGGTCTTAACAGAATTTACGATGCGATTGTATGCACCGAGGCAGAGTACGAGGAGCTAACAGGTAAAAAGGTTGGCGAAATTGCAACAGGCTACTACATTGTATATGGCTACAATAAATGTAAGGCATTCTATAACGATCAGCACGCACCAAGCGATGAAATCAAAAAGACGTTTGTAGGTCAAGCATTTATGAGTGAATACAAGGTTTATACCGAGTGTAGTCGTGAGTGTGGCGAGGAAAATGTAATCGAAACACTTGACAAGCTAATCCACGCAAGAGGCTATTCAAATAGTGAAATTCCAGGTAGCAAGGCTATGATGCATAGCTTTGTAGTAGATAAGGACCTCGTTGATGATTACAAGGTACACTTCGAGAACCTTAAGCTTGGCGTTTTAGCCGTTGGCGAAAATGCAAGCTCACCATTCAATGGTAACCTAATCGACACACAGGGCAACAAGGCACACGAAAAGATTGCAATGGTTGACTATACAGAAAAATCCTACGACGAAATTGCAATTAAGATTGGTGGCATTGACGGCTACGAGGACACAGCCCTTTACTTCTGTGGCTTTGTAATCGGAGGAGAGAGCGTTTACTACATAGAAAACGAAACCGTAAGCACAAGTGCATCAACAATAACCTATACACAGGTTAGTGCAATTTTAAATCCTAAGGAATAACATCAAACAAAAAAAGAGAGAACATTTCGGTTCGTAGTAACCGAAATGTTCTCTCTTTTTCTGTTTGTGAAGTTTTTGCTATCGCAAAAGTGAAGTTGTGCTATGCACAGTGAAGTTGCGTAGCTTACGCTTGCAGTGAAGTTAAGTTTACCCACCACTTCGGGAACCCCCAAGCCTCATTTCATTCGTCTCGGGGAACCCCTACTTCGCCGCAGGCGAAACTTCACTCACAAAGTGAACTTCACTATCGCAGATAACTTCACTTGCCCCGAGGGCAAACTTAGTTTTAGCGTGTTCTCCGTTAAGGATAACACGCTAAGTCCGTCAAGCTTTTTTGTTAGTATTTAAGTGTTGTTTGATATTCCTTTTCGTAAATCTCCTTCCAAGCACGGAAGTTTTCGCTTGCCATATATTCCATATTTTCCTTGTAGCTAAGCTCTGACTTAGGATAAATAGGCTCGCCTATATGGATAGTGTATTCTTGAACGAAATAACCATTTGGAATAAAGTTTTCATCAACGTCAAAGTCCTTAATAGATTTTCTTAAATCCTCACCAAGAATACCTGAGTCCCTCATTGTAATGAAGCAAGGGAGCACAGGCACGTTGTTTTTAACTGCAAACTTGTAAGCACCTGGCTTTACAGGTCTTGGCTTTCTGTAATTCCACCACATAGCCTGCTCGGGGTAGAAGAGAATGTAGTTGCCCTTTTGTAGAAGTGTATTCGTAGCCTCTGTAAACTTAACCATTGTCTTTAAATTTGAGGACAAGGGAAGTGTGTAGAAGTGACGCATAAGCTCTCCAAAAAAGCCTGGGAACGAGGTGTAATTGCCTTCCTTAATAACTCTGTAAAACTTTTGCTTTGGCCACTTTTTTGATGCGTGATAAGCCTCTTGAATAGCAAAGCTATCAAAGGCATTGAAGTGATTACAGGTAATTATTGCACCACTCTTTAAATTTTGCCAATTTTCAACGCCCTTTATATCCTTGATAATCATAATTTTTTTATCAAGAATGGTTTTCAAGAAAACCTTAGCCTTTTCGTGAGCAACCTTTGTTTTTAGCTTGGCAATTGGACTTCTCCTGAGATAGTCAATTTCGTCAGGCATAATTTGTCTTGAGGGTGGGTCATCCTCAACGTCCTCGTCGAATCTGCCCTCGCGCTCGTATTGTGCTATTTTTTCCTCAAGCTCAACTCTGTATGGGGTTTTGTTTTTTTTTAATCGATTTAAGAAATTATCCTCACGATTTGTTTCGTCAATAGCCATTTGATAAAGATTTTTTGCAGACTCTGCATCTCTTATTCTTTGCTCATCTGTGTATGCTTCAAGCTCTGCCTTTAGCATATCGTAAACAGAGGTCTTTTCTGCATAGGACCAGAAAATGTCAGCACCCCGGCAATCGTGATAGTGCCAAGGCTTGTTTACCATAATGTAGTGGAGAATATTAGCCCCTCTGTAATCGTAAGGGTATTCAAGTCCATCGGTAAGCTCGGTGTTCCATTTTTGGTCGAGCCAATAAACGTGGTCCTTGCAAAGATAGTTTAGGTAGTCCTCGTCCTGTGTAACGATAAAGTTATACTCGTCAAGGGTTTTAACGAAATTCTTTAAAATTTGCTTTTCACGGAATTGACGGCAGTTAATAAGCATCATACCTGCATTGAAAAATTCGTGTCTGCTAACACCAACAACTTTTTCACAATAGGTGCCATAAACGTCAACCTGCTCCATAGCTTGCTCGCGACAGCCTGCCATATAGAAATCGCCAATATCAGTATTGTAAAGCTCACTAATATCTCCTAAAACGATAGTGTCACTATCAATATAAATAGCCTTGTCGTATTCGGGATACATTTCAGAAATGAAAAGTCTGTAATAGGTAGTAACAGAGTAGTAGTGTCTTAGAGGAAGCTCCTTTTCAACTGAGTCTAAATACTCGTTAACGTCTGCAAACACAACCTCAAAATTATCATTTTGAAGAGCGCTTAATCTGCTCTTCATATCGTCAGAAATGTTGGTGCTTAATACATGAACCTTGTACTTGTATTCCAAGGACGCATTTTTAATCATTGAGCTGAGTGAAACTATTGTATATTTTACAAAAGCATCATCACAAGCATAGAAAATTGGAATTGTCTTCATTATTTGAACTCCCTCAAAAATTTTTCCTTCAAATATATATATTCAAAAAGAATATCGTCAAAATTATAATACTTGAAAACCTTATGCACGCGACTTACGTGCCATTGCTTAATGTTTTCTGTGTGTGGGTATGGAAGCCAGAAAAGTCTCTTTGAAAAATGACGAATAACCGTATTTTTGTATAAGAATTTCTGGTCGTTAAAGCGTTGTGAAAGCACTCGTCTCTTCGTTGTGGAACGAATTATAGCACTTTGGTCTGCGAAAACAAGCTTCTTTTTCTGTATCCACTCGCGTGCCTTTTGGAAAAGACCTGTTTCCTTGCATTTCTTCATATTAAATAAAATAACGCCTGCATTAATGTAGTTGGGATAAATAAGAAATTTACCATAATGGTCTCTTGAGGCAAAGTATTCATAGTCCTCTAAGTCCTTATCATAAAGCAAGTGAATATCCTTGTTAAACAAAAGGTCACAATCAAGGTAAAGCACCTTATCTGGCATATCAACAAGGTCTGCAAATAGTCTTATTAACGTGTAAGGAGAGCAGTAGGCATTCTCGTTTGGACAACCTGCAAAGTATTCCTTGTAATACGGAGTTACGTCAACTAAAACAGCATTGTTTTCAGGATTGTATTCCTTGATAACGTCATTAAAGAATTTAAGCTGATTTTCATTAACTGGTAAATAGTCCTCCTTCAAGTGGGACACGTCCATTGTGAAAATGTGGAAGGTAATCGGCTCGTCACACGCGCTTCTTTTGAGAATAGACAAGGAAGCGGTCAGCATGCCATCAAAAACCTTGTAGTTTCCGCAATATAAAATATTAATCATCTCTAATTTCCTTTTTTACATACTTAATAACCTCAACATTTGAGTTTTTCGCTCTGTCACACATACACTCATAAACCTGCTCACGAAGGTGCTTTCTTTGCTCCTTGGGATTAAGGTCGGTGTTTGGATAAAATGGACCGTCAATATATGTTACAATCTTAGGCTTTTTGGAAAAACGCCTCTTTTGATAGGTGTTAGTAAAGCAGAAGGTCGGAACGTCTAACTTTAATGGATAAGCAAAGGAAACGTCTGTAAAGGGTCTTATCTTAGTGTAGTAGGGCCAGATATGAGCCTCAGGATAAATAACAATACAGCATTTTTCCTTAATTCTTTTTTCAATACAAGCAGTGAAGTTTTTGTAAGCGGTTTTACCCTCAGGCAAGGGAATAGCACCCAAGGATGGAGTAATTCTTCCAAGGAAGGGCATAGATACGTTGTTAGGATGAACAATCATATAATTGTCCTTAGGAATGTTCAACATATTAGGCATAAAGGCATCGCCAATATCATTTGTGTGATTGCCATAAATAAAGTAGCCTGTATTCTTGAACTTCTTAAGTAGCTTCTTGTTTACTATCTTGTGGTGTAGCACAAGCTTAGTATGGAAGAAGGCAATAGGAGTAAAGACAACTCTATACCAAAAGAAGTGAGTAATTCTTTTCCATATTGAGGGATTGTAGTAAACGTAATTCTCGTCAATCTTCTTAGGCGTAATTTGCGTAACAGAAAATTCGTCGTTTAATTCGTCCTCGTAATAGATAACCTTTCTCTTGTCCACGATTTCCTCCTTGTTAGTGTAGGTAGGCACCATTTCGTGCCATAATGACACCCATATTTTAGCAAAGGAGACACAAAAAGTAAAGGACAGAACTGTTTTTAGAGTCTAAAGAAAAAATTCTCAGCCCCCAAAAAAGTAGAAAAACCACTCTACAAATTGTAGAATTACAGAAAAACCTTGACTTTTTATAATATATATGCTAAAATATAGAAAAAGTATGGATTTTCAAATTTTTCAAATACACCCTAAAAAAACAGACACTCCCTCGCAAATTTGTCGAAAAAAGGGAGCTAAGACTAATAAAGGACAGATAATTATGAAAGATATAAAATCACAGGTTGCCAAAAATCTTGGCTCCCTTCGTAAGCAAAAGGGACTTACTCAAGCAGATTTGGCAGAAAAATTAAATTATTCCGATAAGGCTATTTCCCGTTGGGAAAAGGGTGATACCTTGCCTGATTTAAACGTACTCTATGAGCTTTGCCAATTTTACGGCATTACTATGAATGACCTGATTGGTGAAGAGGAAGCAAAGGTTAAAGAGGACCACATTACAGAAAAGGATGCTAAGGCATATAATGCCTGGCTATGTGCAATTGCAGGCGTGTCAGTATGGCTTATTGCTACTGTGCTATACTTTATACACGAAACAGTAACAAACGGTACAAACCCACTTTGGATTATTTTTGTGTGGGCAATACCCGTTTCCTGTATTGTAGTTTTGCTATTTGGCAGACCCATTTTCCATTGGATTGCTAACTTTGTTATATCGTCAGTTGTTGCATGGACGCTTCTTGGTAGTATCTACCTGAATTTAGTTTTCTTTACATCTATACCAAACGCATATACCTTCTGGCCAATCTTCTTTATAGGTGTGCCTGTTCAAGCAATTCTTTTCTTGGCACACAAGCTTTTGAAGTATAGACACGTAAGGACAAGAAGGCTAATTAAACAAATTTTGGACGAGGAGGGTCAGGATGATAACTGAAGGCTTAACAAATAAAATTGAAATAACAGTTACCCAAAACGACACAGCCAAGGTCTTTGGTAGTGGAGAATTAGAGGTGCTTGCAACTCCCCGTATGGTAGCACTAATGGAGGAGTGTGCCTATAAATCCCTAACTCCTTATCTTGAACAGGGCAGTGGAACAGTTGGCACACTTATAGAGGTAAAGCACTTAAGTGCAACCCCAGTTGGTATGAAGGCTTGGGCAGAATCCGTTGTTACTAAGGTAGATGGCAGATGCATTGCCTTTGAAATCAAGGCATACGACGAATGCGGTCTAATCGGCGAAGCCAACCACCAAAGATTTGTAGTTTTCAACGAAAAATTCACACAAAAAACCTACTCAAAGCTAAAATAAAAAAATGCTCGGCTTGTCTGCCGAGCTTTTTATTTCAATCCATTTTTTTCGATAACAGCGCCCCAATTGGAGTCTGTTTGAACGTGATTTTTTCTTACGTATTTTGCAATAGAAACAGGGAAGTCCTCATATTTAAAGCCATCGGCTAAGCGAACGACAATTCCCTCGCCACCTCTTTTTACAGTTTCCTCGGCTAACCTTTTAATTGTAGCATCGTCGTAAATTCCTCTGTAAATAAAGGGAACAACCTCAAGCCCCATATCCTTGCAAATATCGGTCATATCGTCCCAGCTAAGACACTCATTTTCCTCGGTCCAAATAGAGAAAACCATAAAGTAAGATGGTAAATTATCATAGCCGATAGAGTGCTTTGCATAAAGGTATTCCCCACAAATTCTCCAGCCGTCGGGAATTTGATGCTGAAACATAGGAATGGTGCTAAGGAGCCAGGAGTGGTAGCCCTTGTGCTTACTGTCTGTGCTTCTTGCGTGGCAATGGTCATTGTAAATAGTAGTATTTTCTCCGTCCATTTTTTCGGTTACTACAACCTCTTTACCGTAAAAATGCTGGGTAGAGGTAAGTATTTTATCGTCGTCAGTTGCACCCTGTGAAAAGGGCAAATGACAGGTTCTTGGATATTTATATCTCTTGTTCATAATTCTATCAATCCTCAAAATAGTATAATCCCAGCTCCTTCAAAATTGGTACCTGAAGGGCAGAGGTAATCTTAATTTTAACAACGCTTGTGGATACAGGCTCGACTCTTTCGCAAAGGCGATTACCAATGCATTTTCCCTTGGCAAGTGTCTGAAATTCTCCGTTTATCAGGGCACTAAGCTCATAGCCTGTAACCCTTTGACCAAGTGCTATTTCCTCACGAAGCATAAATGCGTTTAGCTTAATTTCCTTATCAAGCTCAATTGTAATTTCAGGAGTTAAATCCGTATCAAGTGGAGCATATACAAGGCTTTTGTCCTCGCTTATAAGATTCTTAGCCTCACAGCCTAATCTTTCGCTACTTGCATACACAGTACCCCTTGCAAGATTGTTTTCAAGTGCGTGAGAAAGTCGCTTGTTAAACTCCTTTAGGGACAAAACGTCGTTTTCGTGAATTAAGCCACGCCTATCAGGTGGTAAATTGAGCAAAAGTCCTGCGTTGCTACCGTTTGATTTAAACCAAATGTCAAGCAAATTTTCAGGAGTGCGTACCTTATCGTCCTCGCTTTCGTGATAAAACCAACCTGGACGAATAGAAACGTCAACCTCGGCAGGAATAAATCTTTCTCCACCGATTTTACCCGAGTTGAGCTCGTTTGTGTATTCGTAAATTAGAGAAGAGGGGTCTATTGTAGAATAGCAGGGCTTACCTGCAAAGCCACTTTCATTGCCAACCCAACGGACGTCAACCCAAGGGGTTGCACCAAGTGAGCCGAAAACTACTGCATTAGGCTGATAGGTGCTAACAACCTTAGCCCATCTTTCCCAATCATAAACCGCCTCTGTGCTACCTGCGCCGTCCCACCAAAGCTCCCAAAGCTCCCCATAGCCTGTCATAAGCTCGGTAAGCTGTCCTACGTAAAAATCGTTGTAGGAGTCACTACCCCAGGTACGCTCGTGTCTGTCCCAAGGGGAAAGGTACAAGCCTGCCTTAATTCCGTATTTTTTGCAAGCATCTACAAACTCTCTTACAATATCGCCCTTGCCATTCTTGTAAGGAGAATTTTTAATAGAATGCTCCGTATATTTTGTGGGCCATAGGCAAAAGCCATCGTGGTGCTTAGCCGTTAGAATAGCACACCTAAAGCCACCATCCTTAATAGCCCTAATCCATTGCTCAACGTCTAATTCAGTAGGGTTGAAATCCAATGGACTTTCAGTGCCGTCGCCCCATTCCTTATCTGTAAAGGTATTCATACCGAAATGAAAGAATACTGTTCTTTCTCTTTCCAGCCATTCAATTTGTCTGTAATTTGGCACAGGTCCAAAGGGCGCAAGCCCATATTTTTCGTAATTAACCATAAGCACCTCGCAAAAAAAATCTACCCAAATTATACCACATTCAATTATGAATATCAATAGCGCAATTATAAATTGACAATTATGAAAATAAGTGCTACAATATTTTCATCAAAGGAAACGAGAGGACAAAATGAAAAACGAGCTTAAAAAAAGAAATTTACCACCTCTTCCAACAAGAGAGGAAATGATAGAAATTTTACAAAGAGAGGAATACGGCTATTTACCAAATGTTGAATATTCGATTTCAGTATCAGAGCCTATTTCTGTTTATGGCGAATTTGCCTGTGGCACAGTTGAGCATTCCTATGTTACTCTTACAATAACAGTAGGAGAAAAAAGCCATAGCATAAGAGTTGACCGACTCCTACATACCGATAACAAAAAGCGTCCACTTATTCTTTTTAATAATTTCCACCCAATGTACGCATCAAGATATTTTGCATTAGAGGAAATGACAGAGAAGGACGTAAATTTCCTTTGCTATTGCTATGAGGACATAACAAGCGACAATGGAGATTTTTCAAATGGTATAGCACCACTCCTTTTGCCTAACGGACAACAAAAGGAAACTGACTGTGGCAAAATTGCTATGTGGGCTTGGGCAAATATGCGTGTTTTAGATTACGCCCTTACCTTAGAGGGCACTGACCCCAACAATATAGGAATAGCAGGTCACTCCCGACTTGGAAAAACTGCACTATATACAGCTATGCTTGACGAAAGAATAAGGTTCGTTTATTCCAACGCAACAGGCTGTTCAGGAGATGCCTTGTATCGTGGCAATAGTGGCTTTTACAAAAAAGAAAATCCTCGACTAACAGGAGAGCTAATCGAGGACATATACAGAGTATTTCCTTATTGGTTTTGCAAAAATTATGAAAAATATACTAAAACTAATATTCCCGACACCTTCGACCAACACTTTTTGATAGGAAGCATAGCACCAAGATACGTAATAATAGGTGCTTGTAGCCTTGATTTCTGGGCAGACCCAAAATCTCAACAGCTATGCGCCTTAGCTTCATCAGAAGCTTGGGAAAGAATGGGACTTAGTGGACTTATCGGTGGAGAGAGCGAGCTTACTGTGGGACAACGCCTGCTTGATGGCCACGTTGCATTTTTCCTTTTACAATCAAGACATTTGCTATCTCGCCACGGCTGGTGCAATTTCATTGATTTTATTGAAAAGCACAAATTTAGCGATAAATAATATTCTTTATTTTTCCACTTCCACTTGAAGCAATATCTGAATAAAGCCTGTCAAAGACAATTTCCTTTACGTAAGGAGATATGTCATCAGGCTTTTTTCCATTTACTGTAACGTTTTCAAAATAAACGTTTTCAGCCACCGAGGAAAAATAAGGGTCAAAAACCTCACATCCGTCCTCTAAGCGAATAGACTTAGGTCCAATACACATAAGATAGGACTCAGGGAAAATATCTCTGTGCAGAGTAATGTCAATATTCTTAAAATAAATATTTCCAACATTCAAGCCAAGCTCAAAGCCTGCAAAGGTGCCAATTGTTTTATCGCCATTTAAGTATTCATTAAATTTGTCAATGGGCTCGTCAAGGTCGATTTTTATGTCCTCAAAGTAGATATTGTCACCACTACCAACATCAGTTGGCTCTGGCTCCTCGTTAGGTGCATATATAGGAGTTTGGCAATATAGCTTAAAGGTTTTTATATTCTTGATTCTTCTGAAAATCGCATTTGTAAGAGAGCAGTCAACCACCTTTCCGTTTTTAAAGGTGTAAAGTCCAGGCTCAATTCTTAGTGCCTTGTAGTGACTATCAAGGGAAAGCTCCAAATCCTGAACAATTACATTTTTGCAAAGGCCAAAATTTATAGAGGAGTTTTGCCAGTCAAACATATTAAGAGCAACTAAATCGTCGCCCACATACCCCTTTATGTCGCTAATGTAAAGATTTTCAACGTTACCGTTTACGTGAATACCATCGGCAAAGCATTTTTCAAAGGTAATGCTCTCAATAACAACGTTTTTTGCCTCACCTAACTGAACACCAAAGCCACCACAATTTTTAAAGGTCATATTCTTAAGAGTAAGGTTTTCAACGTTTTCAAGTAGCATACAGGTGGAAACACCAAAAAAGCTACGATTTTCGTCATACATACCACTTGAACCATAGCCCATTCTATGCTGACACCATTCCTGCCAAATACCACCCTCAATAGTAATATTTTCATTTCTTGGGGAGGTAATAGGGTAGTGGGTGCCGTCCTCGGTGTTTGTGTTTCTTACCATAAGCACACGCACGCCCGTTGCTAACTCAATAGTAGCACCACACTCTGCAATAATATGTCTGTTTGACGGAACTAAAATAGAATTGTCAATAATATAAGGCTTTTCTCCCTTTGGAATTATAATAATCTCATGCTCGTTTAGTGCATTTTGCAAGGCACTTGTCCAAATATCGCCACAGGGAGAATAATCGGTCAAATAGCACTTGTCACAAAGGGAAGCCGAGAGTCTTTGATTTTCCTTTTTTACGTTTTCTAATAAATTTTCAATATTTTCCATGCTTAAGCAAGCTAAATCCTTTTTCAAAGTTAAATCTCCTTAAAAATTTTACTAAAACAAGTGTAACACAAAATTATATAACTTGCAATGATTAATATGAAAAGACTCCGTTTGAAAACGGAGTCTTTTCATATTATCTATCTCGAACTTTTCCCCAAAAAGCAACACCTGTGATGTCATAAAAGGCATAGTCGCAATCGGTAAACAAATGAGAGGGACCTGCATTAATGCCCTTAGAGCTTTTTTCTGTACCGTCGGCATATCGTATTATCAATTGCCAACTACCACCGTCCATAACGCTATCGTCACGGTACTTTTCGTCAAGCTCAAAAATGCCAATATTGTAAAACTTATTTACAATTTCTTGCTTTTTCGAAGCATCAAACCTATGAATTAGCTGATATTCTGTGCTATTGCCTTCATCGTAGGGGTAATAATCCTTTTTGTAAATTTCCCCACTGTCAAGGTTCATTTTTCTATAAGACATAGCTCCACCCATAAAGTCAACAGTGATATATTCCAAAGATACTATGTCTTTTCCATTGTATTCCATTTCCTTGTTACAGTTGGAAAAAAGGAATATAAGCATTAATACAGCTATAAATGAAGCAACAATTTTTGAAAATTTCATTTTAACACCACCCTTCAACTATAAAGACGACTTTTGTATTGAAATAGTTACAATATTTTACCACGAATAAGGAATATTTGCAAGTATAGTTATAGCTCAATTTAGCTTAAAAGCATATATTGTAATAAATATTAATTTAACTAAGGAGCAGTTATGAGAAATCAAGGCTTATATAGCTTGTTAAGAAAGCAACCAGATGCCTATGCAATAATAAAGGGAAGTCAAGAGTATAATTCCATATTAGGAAAAGCCGTCTTTTATAGAACACAATTTGGAATAATAGTTATTACCAGTGTATCTGGACTACCAGAGCAAGCACAGAATTGTGCAAATAATATTTTCGCCATTCATATTCACGAGGGAGAGGAATGCACAGGAAACGAAAAAGACCCATTTTTCAATACAAAATCGCACTATAACCCAAATAATTGCCCACATCCTTACCACGCAGGAGATATGCCACCATTGTTTGCTACAAATGGAAACGCCCTTTCAGCATACCTAACAAATAGCTACACAATTGAAGAAATTGCAGGCAAAACCATTGTAATACACAAAAATCCAGACGATTTCAAAACCCAACCCTCTGGAAATTCAGGCACTAAAATCGCCTGTGGTAAAATCATAAGACTAAGATAAAAGGTCTCCAATTTGGAGACCTTTTATCTTATCTATTGATTAAATCTATTAGTGCCTGTTGCTTGTTTTCAGGAAGTCTTCTAAACAAGGAGACAAGCTCCTTTTCTCTTTGACTCAAAATTTCAAGCTGTTCGTCCTCAAGAAAGAATTGAGATAGAGTAATTCCAAATGCTTCGCAAATGCATTGTAAATTTTCGATTTTAGGTGGATTACCCCTGTGCAACATGGAATTTAAAGACGATTGCGTAATGCCTGACTGTAAAGAAAGCTCATAAATAGACCAACCACGTTCATTGCACAAATTAACAATTTTTTTATTAATGTCCATAATTATCCCCTTTCAAAGCATCTTTTCTTCATTATAATACGCAATTGCGTAAAATATAAAACGCAAAATCCTTGACAATAAAACGCAAATGCGTTATAATAAAATTGGATTTGTTCAACGAACTAAAAAAATCCAAAAATAAAAGGAGAGAAAAACTATGAAAAAAACAATCGCAATAATGGTGCTGTGTTGTATTTTGGTTGGAATATTGGCTGGTTGCCAAACAAGTTCAACTAATAACGAGCCAACATTACCAACTGTTTCGTTGGAAAATGTATCAACTTCTGACGAACTTTACTCAGTAGCACTATCTTCTGAGCAAAACAAAAAAAACTATAATTTACAAGAGTCATTTAGAGATGACAATCTTTGGTACTATGTGTACTATTTGGGAAGAGTTTCTGGTGTACCGATCGGTAATATTACAGCAAACTGGTATAAGTATGATGGCAAAATTGAGTCAACTCAGGTATTTACAATTTCAGAAATGACTACTGAAACTGTGTCGAAATCCTTCGAAGAATCTAATAGTTTAACAGATTCTTGGACAAAGGAATTAACGGGTTCCGCAAAGACTGGTTTGTCCAATACTGTAAGTGCTGAAGTTAAAGCTTCAGCTTCTGTAGATGCTGGATTTGCGAGCGCAGGAGTAGAGGCAAGCACAGGAGTATCTGTCGAGCAAACATTAGAATTTGGATTAGAGGAAAAATTTGGGATTAATTCTTCCAAAGGAAGTACATTATCCCAACTAAACGAATCCAGCAAAGCTACCACATTGGTTACCGAAAAAACTATGTCATTCACATTTGCACCAGATATTACACCATCTGGATATTATAATTATGTTACACTTGGTGTAGCCGATGTTTTTGGATTAGTAATTTTTAATCCAGATAAAGCCGAGGCAACAATAACATCATTCTCTAACTGGGTGTTTTTGTATGATGAAATGGTATATTCTGTAGATGAATTTTCAGTGGATCTAACAGAAAATAGCAAGCTTGAATTACCGTTAGATGAGTTGGATTTTAGCAAACCAGAAACATATTATGGATCTGTAAACGTTGATGACATACTTCCTGAGCCTGACGAAGGTCAAGTAAATCTTCCACAAGGAAATGGAACGAAAGAAAATCCATACATTATTAGAACGGTTGAAGATTTTGAAAGTTGTATGAGCAAAAATAACGAAAATGTTTGGTTTAAACTTGTTAATAATATTGATTTTGCAGGAGAAAATTACAGAAACAACTATATAGAAGAATTTAAAGGAATTTTGGTTGGTGATGGGTATTCTATAAAGAATTACAAGAACACAAACATAAATTCTGAAAACGCAGGATTCTTTGGAAGAGTTTGTGCATCTGCTAGAATAGAAAACGTCAAATTTGAAAATTGCACATTCAGCGAGATTACAAATACGGCTTCTAATACGTTAAATGTAGGAGTTGTGTGTGGAATAAACGAAGGTACAATTCATAACGTGTTGGTTAATAATTGCAGTTTTGAAAAGATTGAGTTTGGAAGCAAAACATCGATGGTGGTTAATAGTGGATATGCAGGTTATATCTGTGGTCAATCGTTGGAAAATTCAAAGGTAGAACGTTGCGGAGTAGAGAATGGAGCCCTCAATTTGAAAGTTGTTTCTAAGGGTAAGGATTCAGTTGCGTATGCTGGTGGAATTGTTGGACAAGCTTTTTGCGAAATATCCGATTGCTATAGCAGACAAAATACAATAAGCACGTATGCTTTGGCAAATATTAAAACTGAAGTATTTAACAAGTGGGGAGATGCATATTCCTATGTGGGAGGCTTGGTTGGTAACTTAAAGTCTAGTGGACGTTTGTTCGATTCGATAGTTTACAAAAATCAGATAACGTCTTCAGCAAAAGGACTTTATGTTTGGAACCAGAATGCAGGAAAGAATGCATTTTGCCCAAAACACAACGATACAGTTTCAAATTGTTATGAGCAAAAAGGCTATCATTCATCATTCAAAAACAATATATGGACAAACAATTCAAGTGGCGAAGCTATAATAAACTATACTTGGAAGGACTAAGTATAGGCAAATAAAGCAACAACCGAATTGCGTTATAATCGTATTAAACTTAATGCATATTTGATATCATTAAGCTATAGTTATTTTGAGGAAGGATATAAAAATGAAAACAACAAAAATTTTAGCATTTGTATTGGCAATTGCAACTTTACTTTGTTTTGCAGGCTGTGGAATGTTCTCAGGTTCCTCAGTGGGTGGGGGTGCAAAGCAAACAACAATCAGTACATATAATGGTACGGTAAAAACGGATTATACTGTACAATATGGAAAAGAAGCAACAGTTGATGTGCCTGCCAAACCAGGATATTATTTCGATGGATTTTATTCATCTGAAGAGGGTGGAGATAAGTATTTTGACATAACAGGCAAATCCTCAACAATTTGGCTAGAAGGACTTCCTTCGGTATTTTACGCTCAGTGGAACCCTATATCTGAACTTAATTTTGAAGAAGAGATCAATATAGAAGACCCGGTAACGTGGTCTGGTTACGGATCTGTATCGTTTACATTTACGTTAACTCCCGAAATCAAAAATGCTATAAAGGGAAATCTTGATAAAAATGTAAAAATTACATATTCCTTCGATCTTAAGGATGCATCTCGTTATAGTAGAACAGATATGAGCTTTACTTTAGCAAATAGTCACAGCAGTGGCAAGGAGAACGTTTATTCAAAGGTTTGGGATTCTAGCTCTGCAACAAATTATACGCACTTTTCTGGTGAAACTACAACTACTGCACGTAAGTTTTTAAAAGAAGGTAAGGTGTGCGGAAAACTCTCAAAAAGCTACGGATATGACGATCATTATGCAATTAAAAATATAAAAATCACGTTTGAATTCGTAGACTAATCTGCATAAAAAGAGAATAGGAGACTCTATTCGAAAAATAGAGGAAACATTGAATAATGATAAAAAAAGGTATCAAAACAATTTCGATCATATTGGTAATTGCTTGTTTATTTTCCACTACATCATGCAGTGCATTATTTGATGCACTTAAAGATATAGAAAATGAACTGAATACCGATAAACAAACAGTAATTGAAACGGAAACCCAAACGGGAACCGAAACAAATCCAGACTCCGACTTAGAAGAGGATGAAGAAGAAAATAGCAACCCTAATAATTTGCCTTATTACAGACGAGAAGGTGACTATATTTACTTCGGTTCATATCCACAAACCATAAAGTCTGAGGACGTAGAAATAACTGAAACTCAGAACGAAAAGGGATATTTTCTTGGAAGCGATGGCAAATATTATGCCAAGGTAATCGCCGATCCCTTCGAAGAAGAGGGCTATGTTTTTTCAACAAGAGAAGCTGTAGTAAAGGATAATGTCTATTACTTTAAGGTTGAGCCTATAAAATGGAGAATTTTATCAGAGAAAGATGGCAATGCATTCCTTCTTTGCGACAGTATAATAGACAATCAAGCATATCACAACGATTTTTTCGAAGGCTCAAATAAATACATAGATAGTACCATTAGGCAATGGCTAAATGAGCAATTTTATGAAACTGCTTTTGAAAAGTACCAAAGGGAAATAATCATAACAACACATGTGGATAACTCTAGTAGCACAAGTGGGGACATTGGAAATAGTTCAAAAGCAACTGATGACAAAATTTTTTTACTTGCATATACAGAAGTATGTGAGGGAGATTACGGTTTCACACACAGTACATTAACGGAAGCAAATACAAGAAAAAAAGTCACAAGTGATTACACAAGAGCAAACGGGGTTTATATGAACAAGGTAACGGAATACTTTGGTAATGGAAACTGGTGGTTGCGTTCCCCTTCGCCATACGACTCAGAATTTGTAAAATCAGTAACAATAAAAGGGACTCTTTATGAAACCTCTTACTTTTTTAGTGAAACTTGCAACGGAGTTGTTCCTGCATTGTGGATTGAATTAGATGGTAACTAAAGAGTAAAATTGAAGTTTAATAGAATTAAACACACAAAAACGAGTGCATTTCTGCACTCGTTTTTGATGTCTCTATATTGAATTGCCCAATTTGCTGTGCTATAATAATTAAAACGAAGCACAGGAGTAAACGATATGGAAAACTCAAAGAAGGAAATACACCTAATATGTAATGCACATATTGACCCTATTTGGCAATGGGACTGGCCTGAGGGAGTTAGTGCTACGCTTTCGACCTTTTATTCAGCCGTTAAGCTATGCGAGGAATTTGATTATATTTTTTGTCACAACGAGGTGACGGTTTATAAATACGTTGAGGAGTATGCTCCCGAGCTTTTTGAAAAAATCAAGAAGCTTGTTAAAGATGGAAAATGGCATATAATGGGTGGCTGGTATCTTCAGCCTGACTGCAATATGCCCTGTGGCGAGAGCTTTGTAAGACAAATTCGAGAGGGACAGAGATATTTTGAGGAAAAATTCGGTGTTAAGCCAACAACTGCAATGAATCTTGACCCCTTTGGACATACTGTTGGACTTGTTCAAATAATTAAAAAATGTGGTCAGGACAGCTATATGTTTATGCGTCCTTATGAAAGTGAATGTCAACTACCAAGCGAGCAATTTATTTGGAAAGGACTTGACAGTAGCGAAATAAAGGCAATGCGTATTCCGGGTAGCTATGGTACAGCACTCGGTAAAAGCGTAAATTCAATCAGAAACCGAGCAAATTATCAAAATGTACCAGTTGGTGCAGTTTTGTGGGGAGTTGGCAACCATGGTGGTGGACCCTCACACAAGGACTTAACCGACATTAAAAACGAGCTTTTAACAGATAAAGAGATAAATTACATACACTCAACCCCCGAAAAATTCTTTTCTAAGGTTGCACCAGTAAACGTTTTTGACAAATCGCTTCGCATTTCAATGCCAGGCTGTTATACCTCAATGTATCGTGTAAAAAAGCTCCACGCACAGCTTGAAAATGAAATATCAATGGCAGAAAAAATCTCATCTGTTGCATATATGAAGGGTGCCCTTGACACCTACCCTGAAAAGGAAATCCAAGAAGCAGTAAAGGACCTTTTAAACGCAGAGTTTCACGATGTTTTGCCTGGCACCTCAATACAATGTGGAGAGGATGCAGGATTAAGATTTTTAAATCATGGTATGCTTGAAGCAGAAAGGGCAAAAATCAAGGCTTATTTTGCACTTTCAACCAGTCAAAAGCCAGCAAAGACTGGAGAATTTCCAATAGTGGTATTCAACCCACATCCTTATGAAATTTGTGAAAACGTAGAGTGTGAATTTTCACTTGCCGACCAAAATTGGCAACAGGATATTTCCTCTCACATAACAGTTGTAGATGAGAACGGAAATAGTGTGCCATATCAAGTAATAAAGGAAGACTCAAACCTAAGCCTTGACTGGAGAAAACGCATTATTTTTGAGGCTAAGCTAAAGCCAATGTCCCTTGCACGCTTCAGCACTTATATAGATTTTGTTGAGGCAAAGGATACACAAAAGGAGCAGACGTTTGTCTTTGACAACGGACACAAGTATGTAAAAATTGATGAAAAAACAGGCTTGCTTTCCTCATATAAAATAGACGGAGTTGAGTACGTCAAGGAAGGCTTTGGTCTATGTAGCTTTGATGACAACGAGGACCCTTGGGGTATGAGTGGAGAACAGCTTAAAAGAGTTGGCACAAACGAAAAATCCTTTACACTTTCCCAAAAGCCAGAGGGACCCTTTAAGAATATGCAAAGCATACAGCTTATCGAAAACGGTGATATTTATCTTGGTATTGAAGCCTTTTTTGAATGTGATAACACTCGTGCAAGAATACTTTATAAAATATACAAAAACAACGACGATATGGATATAGACGTTACCTTGTATATGAACGACATAAACAAGATAATTAAGCTTAAGCTTCCAATAGCGAAGGAGGGCACTCTTATAGGACAAACTGCCTTTGGCACCGACACACTCTTTATGGATGCAAGAGAAAACGTAGCCCATAGATTTGTAGCAGTTGAGACTGCTGACAAGTGCCTTGCCTTGCTTAATAAGGACGTTTATGGTAGCCATTTTGAGAACAATTGTCTTTATATGTCCTTAGCTCGTGGAGTAACCTACTGTGCCCACCCAATAGGACAAAGACAGCTAATTCCGTCGGATAGATATACCAAAAAAATCGACCAAGGAGAGAATAACTATTCCTTCAGGCTTACTGTCGCACCAAGAGAAAATCTTGAGCGCAAGACAATGGAATTTACACAAAAGCCCTTTGCCCTTAATATTTTCCCAATTCCAAACGAAAATAAAGTAAGTGACTTAGACGTTTCTGTCGGTGGCGATATAATATCTATGCCAACAGTTAAAAAGGCTTATGGTAAAAATGCCATTATATTCAGATTACTAAACAACACACCAAATAAGGTGGATTCCTACATAGAGGTAAACGGCAACAAGCTCCCCTTAGCCTTTGGCAAATACGAGGTTAAAACCATAGTCTACGAAAATAATACCCTTTCGGAATCCTATGAGCTTTTAATTTAATAATGATTTTAATAGCAAAAATAAGGGGACAATATTGTAAGGAATTAAAGGAGCGAAAAAATGAAAGAATTACTTGATTGTATAGAAAAGTACAAAAATATGATTCTTGAAGCCGAGCGATATATTTGGAAGCATCCAGAAACAGGCTATCGTGAGGTAAATACATCTGCCTATATGGCTGAAAGATTTAGAGAGCTTGGCTACGAAAATCTTGTAATGGCAGGAAATATTCCAGGCTTTTATACTGTTGTAGATACAGGCAGAGAGGGACCTGAGGTTTTAGTCCTTGCAGAAATGGATTCTCTTGTATGCCCAAACCACAAGGAATGTGACCCTAAAACAGGATACGTTCACGCCTGTGGACATCACGCTCAATGTGCCGCTATGCTTGGAATTGCCGCATCTCTCAAGGAAGAGAAGGTTCTGTCAAGGCTTTGTGGCAGGGTTCGTCTTTGTGTAGTGCCTGCTGAGGAATTGATTGAAATTGAGTACAGAAATGAGCTTAAAAAGCAAGGAATAATCAAATATTTTGGTGGTAAGGGCGAGTTTTTGTATCGTGGATATTTTGACGGAGTTGACCTTGCATTTATGGTACACACGTCCACAGGCACAGGAGTAGGACAGGGTGCTATCGGTTGTGTTGCTAAAAAGATTAAGTATAAGGGAGTGTCTGCCCACGCAGGAGGAAGCCCTGAGTTAGGAATAAACGCTCTTTATGCTGCGACACAAGGTTTGAGTGCAGCAAACGCCCTGCGTGAAACCTTCAAGGAGACTGACCTTATTCGCTTCCACCCTATAATCACACATGGTGGAGAGGTGGTTAATGCAATCCCTGAGACTGTTACTATTGAAAGCTTTGTCAGAGGTGCTACCTTTGAGGCTATAATGCGTGAAAACAAGAAAATCAATCGTGCCCTATGTGGTGCAGCAGTATCAATGGGTGCAAACGTGGAGATAGAGGATTTTCCTGGATACGCACCTCTTAAAAACGATAAGGGCATGTTAGAGCTTTCGAGTGATGCAGCAAGGATAGCTATGCCAGAGATTAATTATCCTATTGGAAACGACGTTGGCAGAGGAAGCACCGATATGGGAGAGCTTTGTGGACTTATGCCTGTTGTTCATCCCTACGTGGCAGGAGCCAGTGGTAAGGTACACGGTGATGATTTTTGTATAAGCGACCCATATACTGCTTGCGTTGTCAGTGCAAAATGGCAGCTTGCTATGATAATTCTTTTGCTTGAAAACGGCGGAGAACGAGCAAAGAAAATCAAGGCTAACTATAAGAGCCAATTCGCCTCAAAGGAGGAATATTTCAGCTACATTGAGGGCTTGAACTCTCAAGGCGACAAAATCATCTATAACGATGACGGCTCAATTACTATAAAGCAATAGAAAAAAGGACACTTCGGGTTTGATATAATCCCTTTAGAGTAGACACTTGAAAAAAACAAAAGTTTTTCAAGACTACACTAAGGGGGATATCAGTTGGAGTGTCCTTTTTGTGTTATATTTAGAAACGTTAAGAAAACTGTCTTTTTTTATTATACCACAGTATTTTAGCAAAAACAACCACATTAACTATTGTCAAATGATTGTTTTTGTGATACAATTCTTATAGATAATAAACCCCAAGGAGTTAAAAATGAGCAACAGAAAAGAAGTTCTAAAATATTTTGAAGAAAATAAGGAATTTTTCGAAAATACAGTATATCCGAACATAGAAAAGTATCGTAAGGGAGATATGACAGTTTCCGTCGTTGACGAAAATGGAAATCCAATCCCCAATGCAAAAATAGAGGTAAAGCAAAAAAACCACGATTTTAGATTTGGTGCTAATTTGTTTATGCTTGACGAGCTTGAAACAGAAGAAAAGAACCAAATTTATAAAAGTCGCTTTAAGGACGTTTTCAATATGGCAACTCTGCCATTTTATTGGAACTCCCTTGAGGAGATAAAGGGACAGCCAAGATATAGTAAGGACTCCTATAAATTTTACCGCCGTCCACCTATTGATTTGTGCATAGAGTATTGTGAGGAAAATAACATTGAGCCTCGTGAGCATGCCTTAGCCTACGACCAAACCTTTCCACTTTGGCTAAAGAACGCACCCGTTGAAGAGGTAAAGGTAGAGCTTGAACGCAGATATAAGGAAATTTCCGAAAGGTACAAGGACAAAATCCGTACTATTGAGGTTACTAACGAAATGTATTGGGGAGAGGGCGTAACACAATTCTATAACCATCCCACCTACGTTGAATGGTGCTTCAAAACCGCTGACAAATATTTCCCTAATAATCAGCTTGTTATAAACGAAGGCACTGCCGAGGCTTGGCTTTACGAATGCAAATGTGTAGCACCCTACTATGCGTATACCGAGGCAACAAAGCTTAAGGGAGCACGTATAGATGCTATGGGAATGCAGTTTCATATGTTCTTCAACAGAGAAGAGGAAAAGGAAAAGTCAAATAAGCTATATAATCCTATTCACTTGTACAATCAAATGAATTTGTACTCTAATCTTGTAGATGCCTTGCAAATTACCGAAATAACAATTCCCGCTTATTCAAACGACAAGCTTGACGAGGAAATTCAAGCAAAGCTTATTGAATACCTTTACACCCTTTGGTTCTCTCATCCAAATATGGAGCAGATTATTTATTGGAATTTGGTAGACGGCTACACATATGTATATAATCCCGATAAAATACCGGAAAAAATTCGTGAGTCTCAAGGAAATATGACCATTGGCGAAAACGTTTATTATGGTGGACTTCTTAACTTTGATTTGACTCCAAAGCCTGCATATCATATGCTCGACAACCTTATAAATAAAAAGTGGCGTACAAATCTTGACACCGTAGCCACAAACGGAGAAGCACACCTTCGTGGCTTCTATGGCGAATACGAAATAAAGGTTACCGTAAACGGAAAATCCACTACCCAAACCACCCACTTAGCCCAAGGAAAAGAGAATAACGTAAGAATAGTAATTTAAGAAAAAGGAGCCAATGTGACACAAAAAAGGTTTATTTTGCTAATTGTTATCTCCTTTATTCTAATTGCTTTCGCGTGTGCATTTTTGGGTATAGGCATATTTTTAGAGCCGTTTTCAACAGTTGCCCTTAGCTTACTTATTGTAGCTTCCTTGTGTAGTAGCGTAGGTGCTTTTATACTAATTGCCTTCAATTACAAAAAGCTTATTGCTTTTCAGACACAACGAAAAAAAGAAGAGCTGGCAAATGTAGACTTCACGTCTGTAAATTATCCTTTAAAAAGCCCTATGGAGATAAAGCAAATACTTTTGGAGCGTGGATATTACGAGGATTACAGATTTGCACTTACCTATGAGCGTGTTGTTCACAAGGGCAAAACAACGTGTACTGAATACTATCACGAAACATCATTTGAAGAACAGGGTATCTTCGACGTCAATGAGGGAATGAAATTTGCCGAAAAATCGTATCGCTATTATTTTTGCGTGATTTTTATTCAAAATAATTTGGAGGAAAACCTAAAAAACCTAAAGAACTACATTGTTGATACGGCTATCTCTGATAAGATTTTTGATAATAAATTCTTTTGCCCCTTGATTATTTCACAAGGAAAGCTATATTTTTTGAACACAAGCGTAAGCCACAGGTATAAGACTTGTCTTACCGAGGCTCTGCGTGCCTTGGGCATAGATAATCATCAAATTTAATTGCGAACAAAAGGGACACTCAAGGGACATTTTGATTTGGTTTCGATGTGCGTACGAAATCACAACCAAACGAAAAATGTTTAAAATGCTTTGTATGGTGTGATATAATTAAACTGTAAATCTAAGTAAAGAGGAACTGATATGTTTTTTATAAAGGTACGAAGCAAAATAGAATCATCATTAACCAAAAAAGAGGTTGTGCAAAGATTAAGTGAAATTACAAACACAACAGATAAAGCCAATGATATTTTTATTGGGCAAATAAGCGATAGCGAGTTTAGAATACACAAAAAGCCTAAAGAATATGTAAGAAATTCTTTTGCTCCCATTTTAGTAGGAAAAATAGAAGACAAAATGGAAGGTTGCGATATAAATATAACTGCAAGACTTAATTTATTTACAGCAACCTTCTTTCTTATATGGTTCTTAGGAGCAATTGTCGTACCAGCTATTATAGGAATTGTTGAGCCTGTTTTTCTTTTAGCGTCATTAGTATTTGCTACCTTTTTAACACTATTGATTTTATTTGCATTTTATAAGCCGGCAAAAAAGACTATTGCGTTATTAGACTCTATATTGAAAAAATAAAATGATTTCTCCCACGAGGTCATCATAACAAAAGGACACCAAGCTTGGTGTCCTTTTCCTTATTCGTGTTGAATGTGTTTAGCTTTGCTTAGCCATATTTTCAAAAACTCTACTGGTGGTAGATATTTCTGAAATTGATACTCGTAATAATCGGTTGACAACTCATTATAAATAAAATATAATAAAATTAAGCTAAGCAAATAAGGAGAAGATATGCCAAACAATTTCAATTATGAAAAAGCTTTTTCAATAAATGTGCGTAAATTTCGTAAAAAGCTGGGAATGACACAAAAAGAATTAGCAGATGCTATGGGATATTCAGAAAAAACAGTAAGCAAATGGGAAACCGAGGGAAGTGTTCCATCTATTGAGGCACTTTTTAGAGTAGCTAACATATTTCACGTGAGTATAGTGGAGTTGTTTAGATGTGACGAGAATATATATTATCTCGGAATTGATGGAGGCGGAACTAAGACAGAGTTTGCACTGCAAGATATTGAAGACAAGATTGTTTGTCGACTTTTTATGGATGGTTGCAATCCTAATTCTGTTGGTATAGAGCAAACAAAACGCATAATTAAGGATGGTATTCTTCAGGTATGCAAGGATGTTCCACTTTCGTCTGTCGTGGTATATGCAGGAATTGCAGGCTGTGCATCAGGTAATTATGCAGATGAAATTAAATCTATGCTGGAAAAAATGTCCTTTGCCTCCTGTGATGTAGGTAGCGATAATAACAATATAGTTTCTGCAGGTCTTGGCGATACCGAGGGAATTACAATGATTCTTGGTACGGGGATTTGTTCTTACGTAGTTAAAAAGGAAGAAACAAAAAGAATTGCAGGCTGGGGATATTTATTTGACAATGGTGGAAGCTCCTTTCATATTGGCAGAGATGCCATAAATGCGTATTTTTCCGCATATGATGGCTCTGGTGAGGAAACAACCTTAGTACAAAGGATTAAACAAACCTTTAACTATTCAAACGCAGATTTTATTAAGTATTTGTATAATGGTGGAAATAAAGTGGTGTCTTCATATGCAATGTGCGTTTTTGAGGAAGCCGAAAAGGGAGACCAAGTATCTGTTGCTATACTTAAGAAAAATATAGCCGAAATTGCCCGACTTATTCGTGTATCCCTTTCTCATTTTTCAACCTATAATGAGAAAATTCCTGTTATACTTGGTGGTGGCTTGACTAACCAAGAGCTTTTGCTACCATATCTTTTTGAGGCTCTTGGAGATGATGCAAAAAAATGTAATATTCAAATTTTATCCGTACCACCCGTTCAGGGGGCTTTGGAGCTTGCAAAAGCTCTTTGGAAGGAAAGAAATAGAAATGAGTGAACAAAAAATATTAAAAACAGAGATGCGTAATTCTAACACCACAAATATTGACCGTATGACAACTGCTGGTATGCTTGAATGCATTCAAAGGGAAAATGAAAATGCAGTGCTTGCGGTAAGTAGGGTGCTTGACAAAATTGAAATTGCCTGTGATATAATCGCAGAAAAGCTATTATGTGGTGGCAGACTCATCTATATTGGAGCAGGAACCTCAGGCAGACTTGGTGTTTTAGATGCCGCCGAGTGTCCACCAACCTTTGGAGTACCAAGAGATATGGTAATCGGTATTATTGCAGGTGGAGAAAAATGTATGTTTCAAGCTGCCGAGGCAGAAGAAGACAATTATGAATGTGGCATTAAGGATTTAAAGGACAAGCATCTTACAAAGGTTGACGTTGTAGTTGGAATATCTGCATCTGGAAATGCACAGTACATAGTAGGAGCGCTTGATTATGCTAACGAGTTAGGCTGTGAAACAATAGGGATTACCTCTAATGAAAACACTCTTATAACCAAGTGTGCAAAGACTTCAATCGTTGCAGACACTGGAGCAGAGGTTATCACAGGCTCTACACGTATGAAGGCAGGTACTGCACAAAAAATAATCTTGAATATGCTTTCCACCGTAGCTATGATAAAGCTTGGTAACGTCTATGAAAATATGATGATAAATTTACGCCCTACCAACGCAAAGCTCACGTCACGTATGATAAGAATTGTTACTGAAATCATTGGAGTAAACGAAACCGAGGCAAGAAAATTACTTGACGAATCCGGTTGGAATATAAGGAAGGCTGTTCAAAAGCACAAAGCTTGTAATTGACATTTAACGATTTAGAAAAGAGATTTATTATGCGATTTTTAAAAACCTTCAAATTCAAAAACGGCTTTATGCTAAACCTTGATTTTGAAAATGGCAATTTATATTACACCATAACAAACGGAGAACACGAATACAGATTTTTCTCAAAGGACACCTTAAAAACTGTTGGATATTACAATACGCTTGGCTCTTTAATGGAGCTTGAAGAGGGGGAGAATTCTTTAATAGTTCACACCTGTCCAACAGATGAAAAAGAAACACCAATAGGTCCCGTTATGGCTCACTATAGCTTTGAAATATGTGGTGACAACGCTCTTCGTGTCCGTACATATTTTACGTCAACCATTAGGCTACCTATTCATATGATGTCTTGGATGGATTTAAAATTTGAGAGAAATAAGTTTAACACCTGTCAAGGCTTTGAGCCTGATTTTTCGGTTGGTGTTAATGATATAACTCACCAAATTACACTTTCAAACGGTGCTTTGTGTGATGATTACGGCTATGTTATGCTATCAAACGCAGGCTGTACATCCTTTGCACCAAAAAGCGTTAATACAGTCGTTCCATATCTTTCAGGGGACAACGAGGTTGAATTTTGCTCACTAAAAAGCAATGTAGGTACAAAAATAGATTTCTTTTTAAATATGCTAAGTGAGTCCTATGCTTTATCATCTGTTATTTCCTTTGGAGAGGGGAAGCCTGTATTACCAACCGTCACAAACGAGACGTTTGAAAGGGTTACAAAAATAATCGGCGATAGATACGAAATTACAAGTGGTCGCCTTACAAGTGCAATTTATGTTAGACAAGACGGTGCTTCACTTGCCAAAACCTCACTT
Organism: Clostridia bacterium; assembly: GCA_017473085.1. Classification (GTDB taxonomy): domain Bacteria; phylum Bacillota; class Clostridia; order Oscillospirales; family CAG-272; genus RGIG2000. The sequence continues at coordinate 45,346 of JAFUNF010000012.1, read as the reverse complement.
TTAGACTATAAGCCCACAGATGAGCCTTGTGTAAACCCTATGACTACTCTTAAAATAAAGAATCTTAAAACAGGAGAGGTTGAAAGCTTTTCCTCTGAGCGTGGCTGGGATAACGTTAATGCTTGGAGTGGCAAAAACGAGCTTCGTGTGGTTTTTGAATTTCCTCATTCGATACCAATTCGTGTGATTATTACCATTAGGGCTTACAGAAAGGATGAAATCACCTTTGGTTTACAGGTTATAAACGATTCGCCTGATTACACAGTATTATCAGCATCCGTTCCGTCAATTTCCTTTGTTGGATATGAAAAGCCACATCTGTTTATACCACAAGCAAGTGGACAAATTTTCGCAAGTGCCTACGAAAAAGAGGTGCATTGGAACTCACATTATCCTAACGGCTTCGGTTGTGTTTCTCCAGTGCTTGGAATTTACGAGCCAACAAAAGAGAAGGCAAATGGACTTTACGTAGCTGTTCATTCTCCTGTCGCTGAAAGATGTGATATGAGATGCGATATGTTCAGACGTGGAGAGGGAAGCTTTTTGTTTGAATATCCAAGTACCTCAATGGGAAAAGCATACAACTCTTACGAGCCGGTGGGCAAGGTTGTTATGCGAGCTTTAGATGGTGACTGGTACGATATGGCGTGTATATACGAGGAATATGTTAAAAATCACGCAGAATGGTATGCTCCAATCGGTAGATACGATACTCCAAGCTGGTTTAAGGACATTCCTGTTTGGCTTATGGACTGGATGCCTAACGACAATCCCGAGGCAGAGCCTGTTCCAATTTCTTTAAGGAGCCTAATTCCACCAAAGCCAGACGATTGGAAAAACAAGCCTATTGAATTTGCCAAAAAGCTTGGACTCCCTGTCGGTTATCATATTTACAATTGGCACAAAATTCCATTTAACAATGACTATCCATACTATTTCCCTGTAAAAGAGGGATTTATGGAAAGCATAGAGGGTTTTCACAAAAACAACATTTATGTAATGCCATATATCAATGCTCGACTTGTTGATACAAGAACAAGCGACCTTTCAACCGAAAAATTTGAAAGAGAATTTTTAGAGGGTGCAACACTTGACGTAGATGGAAACTTATGTATTGAAACCTATGCCTCACACGAGCCAGATGGTTCGCTTTGTCAGCTTGCTGCAATGTGTCCTTCAAGTCATATATGGCGCAAAGCACTTGCAGAAATCATTAGAAAATTGTCAAAGGAATGTCATGTTGATGGCGTTTATCTTGATCAGGTTAGTGCATCTGATGCAAATTTATGCTGTGCTCCTCATCACAATCACGAGGGAGGAGGTGGCTCTTGGTGGGTACGCTCCTACAAGAGCATTATGTCACGACTCAAGGAAGAATGCTATAACAATTGCATTTTCACAAGCGAATGTAATGCCGAGCCTTATGCCGACCAATTTGACGGATTTCTAACCTGGGCGTGGGTTGCAACAAACTACGTGCCATTCTTTTCAAAAATTTATGCAGGTCATGTGGTTATGTTTGGCAGAAGCACCAACGGATACAAAAAAGCAGACAAGGAATATTTCAGATTTCACGTGGGTCAAAGCGTTATGTTTGGTCAACAAATCGGTTGGATTAATGCCGATATTGTTGATGACGATGAAAAAATGGTGTATTTATCCCGTATGTGCCAAATGAGATATGATTTCAAGGATTATTTCAACTACGGAAAAATGCTTCGTCCACCAAAAACAAGTGATTTCATTCCAACGTTTATCACAGACAGTGCAATCGGCTTTTCCGACGTACATAAAGCCCCCTTGATCCTTTCATCCTGTTGGGAAAATGATGAAAATATAGTTATGCTTATTACTAATTGCGACAAAAAGGAATACACCTTAACGTACGATGCCCCGTTTGACAGCTATGATGAGGTTAAATATTACGGACAAGGCAAGGTGTCGCCTGTTGTCAATTCGAAAATCAATATCACAATTAATTCCGAAAGTGCTATTGCAATTATAAAGAGAAAAGACTAAGGTAGAAAAAATGGAAATTAAACGATTAAAAAAAGAAAATTATGATGAATTAATTTCACTTTTAAACCTTGTTTTCTCAAAGCAGAATAAGTGCATAATGGATTTTGAAAGGGAACTGCCCAATATGTGCGTAAGAGATGATGCACATATGAAAAAGCATGTTGGACTATTTGTTGATAATAAGCTTGTTTCTGTTGTAGGGGTTTATCCGTTACCCACTAAGGTTTTGGATAGTGAAATTAAATTCTGCACTGTTGGAAACGTTGCTACACATCCCGATTATGAGGGACGTGGTTATATGAGCCTTTTGCTTAACAAGGCTATGGAAATTGTAAAAGAAGAGAAATATGATGCTTGTCGGCTTGGTGGTAATAGAGCAAGATATTTGCGATTTGGCTTTGAGCTTTGTGGCAAGAATTACTCTTATTACATAACGCCAAATAATGCAAAAAAATCACTGCTTTCAAGCTATGGTCAAAATACAAGGATTGCCGAGATTTTGCCAAATGATGAAAAGTCTTTAACCTTTTCAAGAAAAGTATATCATCAAAACAAGGTAAGCACGCTGAGAAATGATAACGACGTAATGTACAGAGTAATGACAGCGTGGAAAAATACTCCCTATTTAGTATCTAAAAATGATGTACCTATTGGTTATTTTACCTTGACTCCTGACAAGAAAACAGTTTCGGAGGCATATGCAATTGATAAGAAATCATATTTAGACACAGTTGTGGCAATTTCGAATTATTTAAACGACGATTTTTCAATAACCCTGCCTCAGCACGATATAGCTTTGGTAAGAGAAATGAATAAATGTGCCGAGTATATGAGCATACAAATCCCATCAAACTTTAATATAGTAAACTTTGAAAAAGTGGTTGATGCTTATATCAAATTGAAAGCGAGCTACACCCCTTTGGTACAGGGAAGTGTAACTATTTCCATAAAAGAATATGGTAAAATCAAAATTTTTGCAAACGAAAATGGTTGTGGCTGTGTCAGCTATGACGGCGAGTGTGATTTTGAGCTTTTGAAATCGGACGCAACAAGATTTATCTTTGGAATGCATCCCTCCGAGACTGTAATCGAGCCAAATTTGTTCGCAAAAGCCAATTTACCACTGCCACTTTCTTGGAACACACAAAATAGAGTGTAAATAATCAATCATAACAAAATGCACTATTTTTATATTCAAGTAATTAAATAATTTTTTATAAAGGAGAAAAGAAAATGAAAAAGAAAATTCTTTTAGTCGCATTGGCAGTAGCTATGCTTGTATGTCTTTTTGCAATTTCTGCTTCAGCAGAAGACCCATACGCTTCATATTACGATAAGACATATGTAACTGCTGACAATGTTGAGCTATCACTTTACGAAAAGGAGGGCGACACATTTTATCCACTTGCTTGGTTCTATGATAGCGAAAACGCTAAATATGAGAGCTTTAGAGTAGGAACAGAGGTTATTTTTACGCAGGCTGATGGCGTAACACCGTTACCGGCAGGTAATGATTTTACCCAGAACACACCTGTAAAATTTGCCGACGAAAGCGTAACATATGGCATAGCTAATATGATACTTATAAACCTACAGGGAAGCTCAATTAATATGTTTAGTGGCGACTGGTCCAGCTTGCCAATTCAGGCAATTTACAACAACACCTCACTTGCATACATTAACGGAAGTGCATTTAACAAAAACCAAAGCCTTACAGTATTTGATATTCCAAAAGCACATACAGGAAAGCTTGCATTTAATAAATTTTGCCTTGCAAACTGCCCTAATTTAAAGGAGCTTTACATTCCACAAAATGCACATTTCAGAGACACATCAGCATTTGAATATTCCGGACTTGTAAAGGTGGAATTTGCAGAAAATTGGGCTCCAATTGAACACTTTTCCAATGAAAGCAAGGATCCAACTCTTCCGGGTTATACATTCAATCAATGTAAACAGCTTCAAGAGGTTAAGCTTCCAAGCAACCTTTTATCTATAGGAAATTTTGACTTTTATCAATGTGTTAACCTTGTATCAGTTGAGCTTCCTACATCACTTACATCTATAGGTAATGCTGCATTTAAGGATTGTGATATTCTTGAATCAATATATCCGGCAGGTCAAGCGCCCGTTAAGTATGCTATAATTTTACCTGAGGGAATTGAAGCAATTGGCGTTAGCACTCTTTGGGGCGTTGATACAATTAAGTATATTAAGCTTCCAAGCACACTTCAAACTCTTGGTGCAGAGGCTTTAAGAAACAACGATAACTTAGAATACATTGACTATAATAACTGTGGTATTACCGGCACATTAAATAATTATGATTATTATGACAACAAAAAGATGGTAGCTGTTTCATTGCCAAGCGGTATTACGTCATTAAATGCAAAACAAGTATTTACTAATTGCTCAAGTCTTGAGGTTCTATGGTTACCGGATAAACTAACATCAATAGGAAGCTTCAATGGCTGCCAAAAGCTATACTTTACAGATAAGCCATTTACGATAGATTGGTACGATGGTATCTTTGATACGGATGACTGGGGTGGTCAAAAGCCTGCAAAGCCAGAGATATATTATTTCCCAAGTGGACTTACAAACTTTAGCGAGGCATTTAACTCCTGTTACGCACTCAATGATACAATAGTATTCCCAGAGGGTGTCACAACTATTTCGCATCAATATACATTCTATAATCTTAGTGGAAAGAACTTTGCATTCAAAGGCGTAGTAACCTCATTCCTTCAAAACTCAAATACAAAATCTAATTATTATTTCTTAAATGATGCTGTAACTGCTGACACGTTAACAGCTACAGGCAACGCAAATCGCAATTTCTATTTTCACTCAGAGGGAGTTCACCTTTGCGAAAAGGTAACAACTGTGGATGCAACGTGTGTAACCAACAAAATTGATACAAAGTATTGCTTCTGTGGTATCTCTATGGGAGCAGAAGAGACTGCTGAAACAGCTCTCGGTCATAGCCACACCATATTTGTTGGCTTGATTTACGAAAGCTACGCAACAGACGGCTACTACAGCTACAAGTGTGAAAGATGCGAGGATTTGAATAAGGAAGAATCTGCACCCGCCCTTTTTGTAAATCTCGGCTATTCTACTACCGAGTACGAAGTAGGTGGAATGACCATTGGCTTTGCCGCAAACGATAAGGCTATTAAGAACTACGAGGACATAACAGGCAAGAGCATTGAGTACGGTGTCTTTGCGGTAGTTAAGGATAGACTTGGCACAAACGACGTTTTCGACGAGGACGGAAATAAGTCAGAAGGCGTAATCAGTGTTGACTTTACCTGTAAGTACGACCTGTTTGACCTTAGAATAGTAGGCTTTACAGATGAATATAAGGAAATTGAGCTTGCTATGGGAGCATATGTAGTAACAACAGATGGTGAAGCAACAGAATATTCCTATCTTCAAGCAGGCACACCAAAAGAAAATGAGAAATATTGCTTTGTTTCATATAAAGACCTTGTAGGGTAAGCCTCCAACATAAAATGATAATGGACATTAGATAATAAAAAAGCCATATAGAGAAGCGGTTTTACTCATAGGGACAAAAAGTGAACACTGGGTAAAGACCGATACGGATCAGATGGGTTTAAGAAAAAGTCATTACGGAAAATTTCCCGTAGTGGCTTTTTCTTTTTCAAAGCAAAAAATGGTAATATGATAAACATCAACCGCAATTTCTTTACACATTAACAGATATTTATATCTAATGATATAAAACTACTTGAAATATTCCAAATTTTGTAGTATAACATAAATTGCCAAACTTGATTGAAAAATGTTTGTTGAAATGCTTATTATGGTGTGATATAATAAATGTAACTATTGTAATTCGAGGTAAAAATGAGTAAAAGGAAAATTAGCATTAAAGCAATAGTTGTTCTATGTGTTATTCAACTTATAATTATAGCTTTATTCTTATTAACCTGCTATCAAAGGCAAAGTGTTGATATATACAATACAAACACAGAAACAATATTGGTTGAAAATGCAGATTACATTGGAGGGGCAGGAAGATATAGTGAGTTTTATGTTTATTCTAATGGTAATCGTTATGAGTGGGAAATTAAAATTTCTCAATTAAAAGGTTATAATTCAAGAAATTTGTCGGACTCGCTATTAAACAAAGAGATAACTATTGTATATCACGAAATGTATTCAATATATGGGGAAAATCTTAGGATAGTAGAAGCTTACGATTCTTCACAAGTTTATTATACAATGGCTGATTACAATGAAGAGCAGTCTAAACAGTTAGTTACAGGAATTATTTTTTTATCAATTGCTGAAGTTTTGTACATTAGTGGCATAGTATTATTCGCAGTGATAAGAAAGAAAATTTCTTAAAATGGCACTGTGACGTGTGTGGAGACAGGGGACGGTTCCTTGTCTCCATTTTATATTAACAAAACAAGAGATATAAGAAAAGCAAGGCTGAATTTCAGCCTTGCTTTGATGTATTTATGGAAGAAATCCTTTTAATAAAGCATTAACTGCGTTAATATGAAGCAGTTGATAACCTTAAACGAAAAAGCGTTTAAAGCTTAATTAATTCCAAAGTCCGATGATCGCCGTAATGTGTGCATATGCCATGCCACAGGGAAATGCAAGGAAAAACAAATCAAAAAGTGAAGAATCTATTTTTCCACTGCTATTTCTTGCGAATAGCACGAATGTACTTCCATGTTCGTCAACATGGTATTGTCTCATACCATAAAATCCAATTATAGCTGTAAAAACATATAGTATTAAACTGAACGAACAAGTAAAGATAGATGCAAATTTGAAAAAACCAAAAATAAGATTAGAAAAGAAATTAACTAAAAAGAGAATAGTATATGCTTTGTTCAAATGATATAGCTTTCCAATGCCAAATTCTTTATGTATTTCTTCATACCACCAGTAATTTTTTTTGCCTTTTTTATGCTTATTTATGTTCGTTTGGCTAAGACCTCTAGTTTTACGCAAATAAGTATTGATTCCGTATCTGAAAATGGGATATGAGATTAAAGTGCCAACGCAGAACAGCAATGTAAGAAAGTAATATGACACTAAATCCTGATTGAATAAATGAGAATTATACATAAGAAGCTCGCTTATCGCTATCAAAATAATGCCAGAAAGTGAGCAAATAAGTGTAAATTTTATTCCAAGTGAAGCTTTACCAAGCCCCATTATAGCATTAAAAAGTCCTACTCCTATAACAAATGAACCGACAAATCCAATTACAATCCACGCACTTTCAGGAACCGCTAACCATAAATAGTTTAATAGAATAAAGAGAACTATAGGAATACAAAGCAAAACAATACCAATTAGAGCTAATATAGTAGCTTTTGAGTATTCTTTATCTGTTTGTTGTTTGCTTTTTCTTTTGTTAGATTTTTTACTTTTCATTATTCAACCTTTATCCGATTTTTGTGGGGAAAGTGGGCGGTGTGTTGTCTTAGAGAAATGACACGTCTTTTGCTAAGCAAGGTTGAAAATTAGCCTTGCTTCATTTTATTTTGCTTTCAATAATAGAAACAGCAAAATCCATAGATTGAGCTGATAATTTATCGTCTTTCATAATCTACTCCTTTTAATGAAGTATTGGCTTTGCCAATATGAAGCAGTTGCTACGCAACAATGAAGCACTCACTTTGCTCGTATGAAGCGAAGCACACAAACAAATTAGCGAAGCGACTTCATTAGGCGAAGCCGACTTCATTAGCAAAAGCGTCTTAATACACCGTAGGTGTGCTTCATTCACAAACAAAAATCGAACACCCGAAAGTGTTCGATTTTTGTTTGTGTTGGTGACCCGTACGGGAATCGAACCCATGTTACAGCCGTGAAAGGGCCGTGTCTTAACCGCTTGACCAACGGGCCGTATATGGTGGCGGAAATGGGATTTGAACCTATGACCTGCCGGGTATGAACCGGATGCTCTAGCCTCTGAGCTATTCCGCCATCGCACTTGAGTGCTTGCTTATTATATCATAGGAGTATTTACTTGTCAAGTCTTTTTTTCACTTTTTTGTAAAAAAATTATTTTACTTAAAAATATTAATAAAATCGTATTTAATCTTGAAAATAATAATCTTGGGTGATATACTATTAAAGAAAAAATCAAAGGAGCGTAAAAATGAAGAGAATAGTATCAATTGCAGTAGTTATTACAATTCTTGCACTTAGTCTTGTATCCTGTGGCTACGACCCACGCATTGAATATCAGGGCTTTGAGGCAACTCACTACGCAACTATTGTTGTTAAGAATTACGGAACAATAAAGGTGGAGCTTTATGGCAATGAGGCACCTATTACCGTTGAGAATTTTGTTAAGCTATCAAACGAGGGCTTTTATGACGGCTTAACCTTCCATAGAATTATAGAGGGCTTTATGGCACAGGGTGGTGGCTTCAACGAGGATGGAAGCCACAAACAGGCTAACAACATAAAGGGAGAATTTTTAGCTAATGGAGTTATGAATACTATCTCTCATCAAAGGGGAGTTATTTCAATGGCTCGTGCTGATGACTATGACAGTGGCTCAAGCCAGTTCTTTATAATGCACGAAACAAACACAAACCTTAATTATCTGTACGCAGCCTTTGGTTGTGTGGTTGATGGAATGAATGTAGTTGACGCAATTTGCGAAAAAGCACAGCCATACGACGGAAATGGCGGAATTTACACAAGCGAAAGACCAGTAATTGAAACAATAATAATTGAAGAAGTAAAGTGAGGTAAAATATGTTTAAAACAGAGCTTCATTGTCATTCGTTAGACATCAGCGAGTGCGCTAAAGTAAGTGTTGACGATATAGTAAAAAAGTATACAGAGGCTGGCTATACAACATTGGTTCTTACAAACCATCTTAACTATACCACAATGCTGTATCATAAATCTGCAAGCTGGCAGGAATTTGTAGAGAAGTTTTATTCAGCATACGAAAAGCTAAAGGAATGTGCAAAGGGCAAGCTAAATATCCTATTTGGAGCAGAGCTTCGCTTTAAGCAAAATATCAATGACTATTTGCTTTTTGGTGTAACTAAAAAATTCCTTTTGGAAAATGAAAACATTTTCGACCTAAATCCCGAAAGCTTTCATAAGTTGGCTAAGGAAAATGGTATTCTATTCGTGCAAGCTCATCCATTCAGAAATGGCATGACAGTTGTAACCCCTAACTATCTTGACGGGGTAGAGGTATTCAATGGTCACAAGGGACACGATTCAAGAAATGATATCGCAAACGCATGGGCAGATAAGTTTGGCTTAATCAAAACCTCAGGCACGGACTTTCATTATAAAGAGGTCCCTGCAAACGCAGGCATTCTAACCGAAGAGGAAGTAACAAGCATGGATCAGCTTGTAAGCATTCTAAAGGGTGGCAACTATCAGCTAATATTAGATAACTAAAAAAGGGTGCCTCGGCACCCTTTTTTAGTTATCTAATAGCTTATACAATAGCGTATACAGAGTTTTTGCTTCCTCTTCGGTTAGCTTGACGTTATTTCTCAACTCACAGGGAATAGAAACAGCCTCATCACGTAAAGCCTTACCCTGCTCGGTAATCCTTACTATAAGCACTCTTTCGTCCTTGAGTAATCTACAACGAGTAATAAAACCCTTTTGCTCAAGGCTTTTCAATACAGGAGTCAAGGTGCCAGAGTCAAGAAAAAGTCTTTTTCCAAGCTCAGTAACGTTTATTTCATCAGCTTCCCATAGCACCATCATAGTCAAATATTGAGTGTAGGTCAAGCCAATTTTGTCAAGGTGAGGTCTGTATTTTTTAATAACCTCACGAGAAGTAGCATACAAGGGAAAGCAAAGCTGATTTTTAAGCAATAAGGCATCGTATTTTTTCATAAAGTCCCCCTAAAAAATCCGTTTAGCTTATTTTACCACAGAAAGCGTGACATTTCCATAGCTTTATGAATTTTTTATTGAATTATATGCTTTTCTAACAGCAATAGCAAGCTGGTCTGTACAGGAGGTTGGTCGTCTGCCACAGGTGTTGCCAAGAAGCTTTTTCTCAATTTCCTCTACACTCATACCCTCAACCAGAGTAGCAATAGCCTTCAAATTTCCATTACAGCCACCTACAAATTCCACATTGGTAATAATATCATCATTAATATCAAATCTAATTATTTGTGAGCAGGTACTTTCAGTTTTGTATTCGTAGCGCATTAAAGTAACTCCCTGATTTTTTCCTTAACCTTTTTCATTGGAAGGGTAGGCTCAAATCTTGCAACAATTTCTCCATCCTTATTGATAAGAAACTTTGTAAAATTCCATTTTATATTGCCATTTTTCTTGAAATCCTTATCTTGTTTTTTAACAACTCCATTAAGAATAAGCGCCATAGGACCATTAAAGCCATCAAATTTAGTATTTTCAGTAAGCCACTTGTATAGTGGGATAGCATTGTCACCGTTTACGTCAATTTTAGAAAATTGTGGAAAGGTAATTCCGTATCTACCTGTGCAAAAGGAATGAATTTCCTCGTCACTACCAGGTGCTTGATCGCCGAATTGGTTGCAAGGAAAATCTAAAATTTCAAGTCCCTTGTCCTTGTATTCGTCGTAAATATCCTGTAATTCGTCGTATTGTGGAGTGAAGCCACAGCCTGTTGCAGTGTTTACAATAAGCAACACCTTTCCCTTGTAATCTGAAAGAGAAATTTCCTTGCCGTCTTGCGTTGTTACCTTGAAATCGTAGGCATTCATATTATAATCTCCTTTAAATATATTGAGTGCAATTAAATTGAACTCAATTGAATTATATCGCACATCGAAGTCCTTGTCAAGTAGTATTAGCCAAAAAATATTTGGTAAAACATATATTTGCAATTATGCAATAAGTGTGCTATACTAAAAATATCAAGTCAAAAAGGAGTAAAAAATGTTTACGATTTTAATAGTTGACGACGACAAAAATATAAGATATGTAATGAAGGAAAGGTTAGAGCTTGAAAAGTACACCGTCATTACAGCAAAGGACGGAGAAGAGGCGTTTGAGGTCCTTGATAGCAACCACGTTGATCTTGTAATTGTTGATATAATGATGCCTAAGATCAACGGCTATGAGTTTACTGAGGAATTAAGACTTGTAAATCAAGATTTACCTGTTTTAATGATATCTGCAAAGCACTTACCAGAGGATAGAAAAAAAGGCTTTGTTTCTGGAATTGACGACTATATGACCAAGCCCATCGACTCCGAGGAGCTATTGCTACACATTAAGGCACTTTTGCGTCGTGCAAAAATGGTAAACGAGCAAAAGCTACAAATAGGCACAATAACTCTGGATTACAACACGCAAACGGTGATTCGTGGGGAAGAGAAAATAGAGCTTCCCCAAAAGGAATTTATGCTTTTGTTTAAGCTTTTGTCATCTCCTAACCAAATTTTTACAAGATTACAGATAATGGACGAAATATGGGGCTACGACTGTGACACAACTGCTGACACAGTAACAGTGCATATATCAAGACTAAGAAAGCGCTTCGAGGGCTGGAGTGAATTTGAGCTTAAGGCAATAAAGGGACTTGGCTATAAGGCGGAAATAAAAATATGAAAAAGAATTTCAAAAAAATTAATCTTGAAAAGCCTATTGCAAATGCAAAAATCAATGGATTCTTTATACTTATCACAGGTATAATACAGCTACTTAGTATAGCTGTTATATTTGGATTAGGTGCAATTTTAACAGGTACAGGAGTAATAGAGGAGGAGTGGTGGCAGGCATCAAGCATACCTTATATTATCTTGATGATTCTATCAAGCATAATTATTGGTATTGGATTTTCTGCTCTTGCAAGTAAGCTACTTTTAGCTCCCTATAAATCCTTAGTAAATGCAATGATTAAGGTTTCCCGTGGGGACTATTCCGTAAGGCTTAGCTTTGGAAAGAATAAAACCTTGAACGAGGTTGAAAACGGCTTCAACACAATGGCGCAGGAAATTTCAAAAACAGAAATGCTAAGAGTAGATTTTGTCAATAATTTCTCCCACGAATTTAAGACTCCGATAGCATCAATCAAGGGACTTCTGGAGCTTCTTAAAAGAGAGGACTTACCAAAGGAAAAAAGGCAGGAATATATAGAAATAATTGAAGAGGAAACAACAAGACTTCTTGAGATGTCCTCAAAGGTTTTACAGCTTTCAAAAATCGAAAACGAAAGCGAAATTAAAAGGCTTGTAAGATATAATTTGTCTGAGCAAATTCGTAATTCCATAGTAATGCTTGAAAAGAAATGGGAGAAAAAACAGCTTTCCCTAAACTTAGACTTTGATGAGGTTGAAATTAAAGCAGACGAGGAAATGCTTACTCATGTATGGATAAATATTCTTGATAATGCAATAAAATTTGCAAGAGACGGAAGCGAGCTTTATGTTAAAATTATAGAGAGCGATTCTTTAATTCAAGTAAGCATAACAAACGAGGGCGAGGAAATCAAAAGAGAGGACGAGGAAAAGATATTTTCAAAATTCTATCAGGCAGAATCTGCCCACAAAAGCGAGGGCAACGGCATAGGACTTTCAATTGTAAAGCACATAGTAATGCTTCACAATGGTGAAATCAGTGCAAAAAGCGAAAATAAGAGGACAACCTTTACAGTAAAATTGCCAAAGTAAAATTTGGCAATTTTTTATTAAAAAGTTAATGTTGAGTTAATAAACCCTTGCTATAATACAGAAAAATGTAGAAAAATGTCGTTTGACAATTCACTAAGCAGGAGGATTTATGAAGTATAATGGCAATGTGATTGATGGCGAGCTTTTTGAAAAAATGGTACTGGGTGGTGCAGTTAATCTACACGACCACGTTAAAACAGTAAACGATTTAAACGTTTTTCCAATTCCTGATGGCGACACAGGCGAGAATATGTTTCTCACAATGCGTGGTGGTGTTGAGGGCTTAAAAAAGGCTCAAGACGAAAGTCTGGCTGAAAAGGCAAGCGCTCTTGCAAATGGTATGCTAATGGGCGCAAGAGGTAACTCAGGAGTTATTCTTTCTCAGCTTTTCTACGGCTTAGCTGAGGGCTTAAAGGGTCACGAAAGAGCAGACCTAAAGGATTTTGGACTTGCTATTGCAAATGGTGTAAAATGTGCTTATGGTGCCGTTGCAGTACCTGTTGAGGGCACAATCCTTACAGTAGCAAGAGAATCTGCTGAGAACACAGCCGACAAAATAACTGACGATATTTCTGTATATGAATTTTTTAAGCTATTCCTAAGGGAAATGAAGGAATCCCTTGACAGAACACCAGAGCTTTTAGCAGTTTTAAAGGAAGCGGGTGTTATTGATAGTGGTGGAGCAGGTCTTGTATATATAATTGAAGGCTTCTGCAAGGCTTTAAGTGGCGAGGAGCTTATCCTCGATGATATAAATGCACAGAGCAAGACAAACGTAGATTTAGACTTTTCTAAGTTTACCGAGGATAGTGTAATGGAATATGGCTATTGCACAGAAATGCTTTTACAGCTTCAAAGAAGTAAAACTGACATTGATAGCTTTTCCGTTGAGGCACTTATAAAGCATCTTGAAAGCATTGGTGGAGATTCAATTGTAGCCTTTAGAACGGGAACAGTTATAAAAATTCACGTGCACACAATGACACCCTATAAGGTGCTTGAGTATTGCCAACGCTTTGGCGAATATTTAACTGTAAAAATCGAAAATATGACCCTTCAGCACAATGAAACAGTAGGCAAAAAGAAAAACGAGGGCGAAAAAGAGGATGCAATAAGCTTCAAAAAGCCACGTAAGAAATTTGCCACAGTTACAACAGCTATGGGTCAGGGCTTAATTGACTTATTTGAGGAAATGGGTGCTGACGTTGTAGTAAATGGTGGTCAAACCAATAACCCCTCTGCTGAGGACTTTTTAAAGGCATTCGATGAGGCAAACGCAGAGAATATATTCGTATTACCCAATAACTCAAATATTATTCTTTCTGCTAAGCAGGCAAAGGAGCTATATGATAAAGCTAATATCTACATAATCGAGTCTAAGAGCATAGGACAGGGCTATTCTGCAATTTCTGAGCTTGACTATTCATCTGATGACCCTGATATAATCGCACAAAATCTTGCTGAAGCAATGCAAAGCTCAACCACAGCTATGGTAGCAAGGTCAATCAGAAAAACTGTTGCAAATGGTGTTAGCATTGAAGAAAACGATTATATGGGCTTTACAGGAAAAACAATGCTTTATTCCACAAAATCAAAGCTTGAAACAACAAAAAAGCTAATTGAAAAATTTAGCCATGAAAACGAGTTTTTGATAATGGTTTATGGCAAAACCACAACCGATGAGGAAAAAGAGGAAATTCAAGCATACGTTGAGTCCTTAGGCACAATGGAGCTTTATGAGGTTGATGGTATGCAAGAGGTTTATGATTTTATTTTAATTTTTGAATAAGAGGTAAAAAAATGAGAAAATACGTAATAGTTACAGACTCCTGTAGTGATTTATCTAAGGATTTAAGAGATAAATATAATATTGATTATCTTCAAATGCACGTTATAATCGATGGAAAGGAATATATGGCAGACGTTGATTTTAACGAAATTCCATATCACGACTTTTTTGAAATGATGCGTAATGGTACAAGAATTACCACAGCACAGGTTACAGCCCTTGAGTTTGAAGCTCGCTTCGAGGAATATATTGAAAATGGCTATGACGTTTTGTATATTTCTTGCTCAGGAACCTTATCTGCATCAATCAAGGCAAGCATAGTAGCTAAAAATGCAGTTCTTCAAAGACACCCAGAGGCTAAAATTATTTGTGTAGATAGCTTGAATGCTTGCTTCGGTCTTGGCATTTTGTGTATGGCTGCTGCTGATAAGCGTGACGAGGGCTTGTCAATCGAGGAGCTTGCTCAATGGGTTGAGGAAAACAAGCTAACAGTAAACCAAGAATGTACAGTAGAAAAGCTTACATACCTAAAGCAATCAGGCAGAGTAAGTGCCGCAAAGGCTTTCTTCGGTGGCTTGCTTAACAAAAAGCCAATTATAATTTCTGATGCACTTGGCAGAAACCACGCCCTTGAAACAGTAAAGGGAAGACGTGCTTCAATGGAAAGAATTGCAGACAGAATGAAGGAGGAATACCTTGACGTACCTCATCAAAAGATTGTTGTTTGCCATGCAGACGATGAGGAAGCAGGCAAGGAGCTTCAAAGGGTTATCGAGTCAAGATTTCCTGACAAAAAGCTTGATATTTACCTTGGCAAGATAGGACCAATTATCGGCTCCTCAGCAGGACCTGGAACAATTGCAGTATTGTTCTTCGGTAAGGAAGTAACAGTTAATAAGCCAGAATAAAAAATAGGAACAGGCGAACGAGCCTGTTCCTATTCTTTATTCATCTTGTGATTTATTTGATTTATCAATACGTCTGTTTCTGAAGTACATAAACAAATCAGCACTAACCATAACGAAGTTAAGGAAGTAGAAGAATAACACGTACCATTTTTCTTGCATATTAAAATTTGGATTTACAAATTTTGATGTAATTCCAGCCACGTAGCCAAGCAAAATCAAGCAGATAAACCAAAGGCTCTTGCCCTTAGTTGTTCTTGCCTTGTAAGCCTTAATAACGTTAAGTGGCCAAGAAAAGCCAAAGCAAATAAGCATTATAATTTCAAGTATGTCGAAAAGCTCCATAAATTACTCCTAAAATGATTTTTGAATATCTTAGCACAAAATTTACTATTTGTAAATAGATTTTGAGAAAAAAGTGCAAACTAATATTGCAAACGAAAAAAGGAGAATAATTATGAGTAAGAATAAAAATCAAAAAGAGCAAAATGCAAAAACAGTGAACAAGGGTAAGGTGCAGGACCCAGCCGTACCAAACAGAGCACACACCGATATGAAGCAGGATAATAATAAAGCACAGAATAAAAAGGGGTGCTAAACAAATCAAAAGCCGAGCGAAAAGCTCGGCTTTTGATTTGTTTACAAAAAGGCTACTAATTTGTTTGAGTTGACGGTTTGAACAAAGCACTAATCTAAAATTATGCTTAAAGAGTTGTAAAATAGTGTAAGCCATCGATTAAAAAAAGCTGACCCTTTGCTTATTTGTGCCATTTTAACAGCAACCCAATAGCTTGGCTCCCTCTGACGACACCCGTAAGGGCGTGCCTTGTGCAGGGAGCTGTTTTTTGTCTTGCAAAAACTGAGGGAGAGAATTATTTTTTCATTATTTTTCTTTTTGTGTAGCTATAAAATAAGGTTGAATGGTGTACCACATTTCTTGGTTTTATAAGACACCATCTATCTCGTCACGACGGGTGTCTAACAAAAGAGGCACTTCAATTTGAAGTGCCTTTTTTAATGAAATGTGCACAGGTGCACTTGAAATGATAGCTAAAGCTATCTTGAAATACACGACGACATCGTGCTTGAAATGAAGCTGAAGCTTCATGAGAATCAATTATAACAATGTATTAAAGACTATCATCAAGCAAAAGCCGAAAAGCAAGGAAAAGACCGAGCTTTTTTCTCCCTTTAGCATATCGTCATTGATAACGTAAAGCATACAACCACCTGCAAAGGCAAGAGAAAAGGGCAAAATTGTACTTGAAATTGCAACTGCAAAGTAGCCAAAAAATGTTCCAATTATCTCGGAAAGACCTGTAAACAAAGCAATCAACAGTGTTTTTTTCTTACTAAAGCCAAGGGACAAAAGCGGAGAGATGATAACCATACCCTCAGGCAGATTTTGAAGTGCAATACCAATAGCAACGGTTAGCGCGTGTCCCAAATCCTCTGACCCAAAGGCAACACCTGTCGCAATTCCCTCAGGTAAATTGTGTATTGCAATAGCAATAACAAATAACAAAACCCCCTTGCTTTTGTCAGGCTCAAGTCCTGAAAAGCTATCTATATTTGGCACAAATTTTCCTACAATAAATATAATAACAGCACCACAAAAAATTCCTATAATAGTGACCCACAGAGAAAACTCAAGAGCAGGAATAATAAGTCCAAAAATTGATGCCGAAAGCATAACTCCGTTGGCAAATCCCATAATTGCCGAGCTGAATTTTTGCAAATAGTCTTTAAAAATAAAGCCAAGAATACCGCCCAAAATAGTGGAGAATCCAACACCAAGGGCGGTTAATATAACGATATCCATATTTACCTCAATCAAAGTGTCCTACTAACATACTATGACAAGTAAACAATATTATCTATAAATATTTAAAAAAAGTTGAAAAGCATTTTTAAATGTGATAAACTAAAAAAAGAGGTGATAATATGCAAAATACAACCCTATGCTACATAGAAAACGACAACAAATACCTGATGCTTCATCGTGTAAAAAAGAAAAACGATATAAATCAAGGAAAATATATCGGTATTGGTGGTCATTTTGAGGAAGACGAAAGCCCTTACGATTGCGTAATAAGAGAGGTTTACGAGGAAACAGGACTAACAATAAATAACCCAAAATACAGAGGAATAGTTACCTTTGTAACAAACGAGGGCGAAAGCGAGCAAATGCACCTTTTTTCAGCAACTGAATATAGTGGCGAAATAATAGAATGTAATGAGGGCAATCTTTGCTGGGTAGATAAGACTAAGCTTGAAGAAATACCAATGTGGCAGGGAGATATTATCTTTTTAAGATTTCTTGACACGGAAAAGGACTTCTTTAGCCTAAAGCTTGTGTACGATGGCAACACCCTGATTAATGTTGAAAGAGACGGACGAAAAATCGCCTTTTAAGAGGATAATATGAAAAAAATACTTGTAAGCGCCTGTCTTTTAGGCATACCCTGTCGCTATGATGGTAAATCCAAGCCAATTCAAACGGTAATTGACCTAAAGGACAAATACAACCTAATACCAATCTGTCCAGAGACCTTAGGTGGACTACCAATCCCACGAATACCTGCCGAAATCCAAGGAGATAGGGTAATTCGAAAGGACGGCACAGACGTAACCTTAGAATATGAAAGAGGTGCTAACAAATCCTTGGAGATAGCTCTTGAAAACAACTGTAAAATAGCTATTTTAAAAGCAAAAAGCCCGTCCTGTGGCAACTGTGAAATTTACGATGGCACCTATACAAAAACACTTATAAAGGGTAAGGGCGTAACAGCCAACCTTTTTGAAAAAAACGGAATTTTAGTAATAAATGAAAGTGAGCTACATAAATTAAATGAAGATAATAGCAAGTGATTATGATGGCACAATAAACTACAAGGGCAAGGTCTCTGACGAGGACAAGGAAGCCATAAGACGCTTTAGAAAGGCGGGAAATAAATTTGGCATAGTAACGGGCAGAGACGTTGAGCTTGCACAATGGATTAAGCAGGAAAACGGCTTAGAATTTGACTTTGTAATATGCTGTACAGGTGGAGTAATCAAGGACGGAGACGGAAAAATTATATACGCAAAAAAGGGCAAGGCTGACGTTTTCTTTTACGACCTTATTGAAAAGGCAAGAGAGTTAGGCTCAAACTTCTTTGCAATTGGCGACACCCTTTTAAAGTGCTATGTAGATATGAAGGGACAAATTCCACTCCAATTAGAGCCAATAAAGGAATTTACACACGCAAATGTGGGCTTTGAAAAGGAAGAAAACGCAGAGGTATTTGCAAAATACGTGCAAGAAAATTATAGCGATAAAATAAGTGCATACCAAAATGGCTGGCACGTTGATATGCCACCTATGGGTATTTCAAAGGTAACGGGAATTTACGAGTATGCTAAGCTATTCAAGGACCAAGACCCAATGGTTTACGCAGTAGGAGACAACGTAAACGATATTCCTATGGTAAAGGAATTTTGTGGCTTTGCCGTTTCCAACGCAAAGGAAGAATTGAAAAGGGTAGCAAAGCACCAATGCGACCGTATTGCCGATATGATAGACTATATATTAAATGAAGAATAATTTAAGGGAGATTAATAAAATGAACGCAAGAGACAGATTTATTAAGATTTTCAAGGAGAAAATCAAAAGAGAGGGAGCAGATAAGCTACTTGAGTTTATTATGTCCCCAAGCTCTGACTTTTTCACTGCACCTGCAAGTGCAAAATATCATAGCGCCTACGAGGGAGGCTTATGTGAGCATTCCTTAAATGTTTATGATTGCCTTTGCGACTATCTGAACAGAGACGTTGCAAGAGAAAAATATGGCTTAAATTACTCCGAGGAGACTATTGCAATAGTATCACTCCTTCACGACCTTTGCAAAATGAACGTTTATAAGGTAAGCTTCCGTAATGCTAAAAACGAGCAGGGACAATGGGAAAAGGTGCCCTACTATGAGTTTGACGACTCACTTCCATACGGACACGGAGAAAAAAGTGTTTATATGATAAGCCCCTTTATCCGTCTTACAAGAGAAGAGGCATTTGCCATAAGATACCATATGGGCTTTTCAGGAGCAGACTCAACAATTGCAACTAACTCCGTTAGCAAGGCTTTTGAAATGTTCCCACTTGCCTTTGCACTCTCGACTGCCGATATGGAGGCAACCTACTACATAGAATCTGACAAGAGAAAGAAATAAGGAAAAATATTATGGATTTAAAGATTGTTGGCTGGACAGATTACGATTCTAACTATCCAAGCATTACAGTATCAAACGAGGAGGTAATACCTCTAATTCAAATTATAATTGATGAGCTTTTAGAAAATGGCTATATGATTTCTGGTGCCGACCACCAAAACCAAGATTGTTGCGTGCCCGTATTTGATAACGGCTATTGCTTCAGAGCCACAATGCGTGCTTGGGGAAGTGTTATGAGCTTTGCCTACCAAGAAATTGACGGAAAAGAAACAGGCTATATGGACTTTTATATGTCAACCCCTATGGAAAGAAAGCTACCTGAGTCAAGGACACTCCAAGTAGAGCCTGCTGATTCTGACAACTTCAACGGATTTTTACTTCCACAGGACGGAGAATTGCTATCCCAATCTATGCAAGCAGGTATTCCTCTTATCACTACCGACAAGGCACTACTCCAAATTGCTGAGCTTTTAAAGAAAAGAATGAGCGACCAAGACGACGAAGACGAGGAATAACACCAAGTACATAAAAGGAGAATTATAAATGAAAATAAAAATTTTTTCAATAGTATTATTGTTCGTAATAGTGACAAGTATATGTAGCTGTGATTTTACTTTAGCACGAGATCGTGGACCCGAAATTTGGATTGACGATATCCAATATAGGGAAGAAGAACCCGGGATATACAACATACTTTGGATACAAGACAAAAACAGAGAAGGTAACGTTATATATGTCCCCGATATGATTGGAGATAAAATTGTCAATAGAATTGGAGGAATGGCAGAGGAATTTATGGCGGGTACTACAAGTTGTGGTGTTGATACCTCTCATACGGAAAGAATATACTTTCCGTGGACCATAGAGGGTACATGCATTAACACAACTTGGTTTTCGTCAGAAGGTGAAAGTATGTTGAAATATGTGATTTCTGCAACAACAAAAAATAGAATAGGCGTAGGTCGTCATACTGATAAAAAATTTGTTGTACCAAGAGAATATTACGAGCGTGAGCATTTTGGCGATCTTCCTGCAAATATAGCATATCTTTTCAACTATGAAGAAAATCCCAATAACGGATATTTCTTTGTTGATTTATTAGAGGAAAGTGGAAAATTAACAAAGCCTCCCTATGACCCAAGAAGAGAGGGCTACACCTTTGCAGGATGGTATAAGGACACTGAATGTACCGAGCAATGGGACTTTGAAAGCGATGAGGTAATAATAAGCTTCGACGAGGAGAAAAACAGAATTTACGAGGAATTTTGTCTATACGCAAAATGGATAGCTGAATAAGAGGTTAAAAATGAGAACAATTTTAAAAAGAATATGTGGAATGATGTTAATAATATTAATGATTATTCCAATTATATCATCATTAGCAATTCAATTGTTTGCAGATGAAATGGAAAATAATGAATTTGTTGGTTATTCTGAACAAATGGAGAGAACAGATTTAGAGGAAGCCACTAATACAACAAAGCTTGCAAGTGGAGAGTTTTCAAATCCCATTAGTGATAATTCACCTCAAATTACTATTCTTATTCCTGGATATAATAGTAATGCCAGTTCATGGAGTAATAATTACAATAATGAAGAGACCGTTGATAATTTAGTGCTTTCATACAATGAGGATTCATTGGTGGAAAAACTACGAGACATAGCAAACGCTAAAGTATATTTAGCATTAAGCACAGCATATTATCAAAATGTTGAAAAAAGAGGAAACAGTGTCATTAGTGACGGACAATTAGTAAATAACTCTTTTGAATTGTATGAATGTAATGACATTTGTACTGTAGCTGATTGTGAAGAATGTAATATAGAGAATAATCTTGATGAATGGTATGATTTTGAATCAAACTATAATTATGGTATTAATCGTGTAACTCATCTTACCGATATTTCAAATCATATTGTGGTCTTGTTTAGCCCTATAGATTCCACCTCCTCCAATTCTAAAATTTATGAGCAATTAGACTATGTTATTGACAAAATTGTATATGACGTAAAGGTGTTAAATGGAGGAGCTTTACCTAAAATCAACTTGATTGCGCATAGCAGAGGAAGCGTTAACGCTATGGAATATGCAATTAATCATCCTTGGTTGGTTGATTCGTTGATTACCATAGGAGGAGTATTTGGTGGCTCTCGATTAAGTGAATTTGATTTTGTTATGAATTTGGTTAAAAAAAGTAACGATAAGAATTCCCAATATTACTCAACAGGGGTTGACGATATATTAAACTCTGAAGTTTATAATAACTACAAAGAGCAATGGAATAATAGCTACGAGGAGCTTTATTCTCATATTAACTTTTTAGCTATAGGAGGTTATTGTAATTCTGACTTTATTATAAACCTTATGAAAAATTCTGACTTCACCAATTACACGGGATACTCTGAATTAATAAATATTATAGGTGAATTACTGGAATACATAGATAACGAAACAATCATAGATGATATCTTGCTTCAAGATTTTACTCTTCAGCTTTTAGCGGACACTATAGAAGGCTTTGACCCAAACAGCGAAGACCACAAAGCCGTTGCAGCATACATCAAAGATTTGTTAGAAGTTGAAGGAAATATATTTGATAAAGAGTTAGTAATATACGATGACTTGTTTATCCATCTTGACTCTCAGCTTGCTAATGGTTACAAAGGAGTACAAACCTATAAAAGAAAATTTACAGCGGAAGAGGGCACTGTAAATTATAATATGGTATCAAAAAAAGAGGTAAACATTGTACATAATTTAGAGCAAGGAGATGCCGATATACATAACCAGATTATAACTCGCATAGATACAGGCAGTGGATATGCTGATAGCCTGTTCTATGTTGAATTGAAGTCTGACAATACTTATAAAATAACAGGAATACGACAGGGCTATAGCGAAACTATCTTGTCTATTCCAACTGCAATAAATAGTATTCCGGTTACAGAAATAGGCAACTCTGCTTTCTCTGAACTGGGAATTGAAAGCTTATTTATAGCCGAAAGCGTAAAGATAATAGGACGTGGTGCATTTGAAAACTGTACTAACTTGGAAATTGTAAATCTACACGAAAATAGCCAACTTGAGCAAATATGCTCTGATGCATTTAAGGACTGTACAGAAATTGTTAGCTTTGAGTTTGTTGACTCTTTAAAGTCAATTGGTAATTTTGCATTTTCAAACACAGGATTAAGCGAGATTAATTTAAACGCCAATCTTGAATATTTAGGTACAGGTGCCTTTTATTTGTCACCAATAACCAGTTACACGGTTGATACAGGCTCAAATAACTTTACATCTGAAGCAGGAGTTTTATATAATTATGATAAATCAATGCTTATTGCTTATCCTAACGAAAAAAAAGATTCCGTAGTGACTGTACCTTCATTTGTATCAATTATTGGCAGTTATGCATTTTCCTGTAACGAGCACGTTGTATCCATAGATTTGAATAGTGTAACAACAATAGAAGATTATAGCTTTTTAAATTGTATTGAATTAGAACAAGTAATTGGTGATTTAGTAAATGAAGTGTCTGCAAATTCTTTCAAGAACACAAAATTTATAAACACAGAATTTGTATCCTTAGGAGATACATTAATTAAATGTAATAGTGACTCTGAGGTTATAACCATAAATGATTATAAGCATATTAAGGAAAATGCTTTTTTACAAGCTTCAAATTTGAAAACTATTTATTTGGGTGGAAAAATAAATAGTTTAGAATCAAATGCTTTTTCTTGTAACAACAATTTGGAAAACATTTATTTTGTTTCTGGAAATACAGTGTATATTTCTAAAGAATCGTTCGATATGTTACCTAATCTTGAAAATATTTATGTGCCGTGCTTCTTAATAGAACAATATAATAGTGATTTATCATGGTCAACCTACAACTCGTATTTGTCAGTACATAAAACTATAGTACACTTTGAGGCTACATCTGAAAATGAAATAGAAAATACTGAATTTAATTATTATCAAACCATAGACGACTTGCCGATTCCTCAAAGAAATGCCTATACGTTTGATGGTTGGGTAATTTACGAAGATGGCGTAGAAAGAATTGTCGAATGTGGCTATATATGGTTGAGCTTAGAGGAAGAAGTAACCTTACATGCACAATGGACTCCAATAGAATATTTAGTAAAGTTCAATACCAATGGTGGAGCAGTTGATAACGAGACAATATTTTATACAACTGAGATATCTGTCGAATTTCCCATTCCAGCAAAACAAGGATATACATTCATCGGCTGGTATGATAATGAAGCATTTGAAGGTGAAGCTTTTTCCGGATTGGATACAGGAAACTATGGAAATAGGGAATATTATGCAAAATGGCAAGCAAATTCGTATAATGTAACGTTAAATTTGGGATATGAAACTACTGAAGACCCTCAAACAGCAACAGTAATATATGGTAATTCGTTTGAATTGTTTGTTCCAACCAGAGAAGAATATATGTTTAATGGCTGGAGTCATAATGGTATTATGTATACCAATGAGCAAGGAAAATCTAATCTGAATTGGAACGTTGCAAATGATACTATTTTAATTGCATCATGGACAAAAGAAAAATATTATGTACAAATAAATGCAAATGGAACAATAAAATGGTTAACTCGAGATGGAAACTTTTCAGCAGATAAAACCTCCATTGAATATGGTACTGTATTTGCGAATGTTGATGAAATAAATATGGCTTTTAATCCTGATAAAACAAGCTTGAAAGATGGATATAAGTTCGCTTACTTTACAGAACAAGAACCTAATGAGAACATCACATTAGAAGAGTTTGAGTTTTGGAATGGTCAAGTGATTGATTTGGGCGAAAATGAAAGAATTGTAACATTATATGCACATTTCGTGCCTGAAATTAACTTTTCTATAGTTTTTGACGGCTTTGTTTCTTCAAGCTCTGGAGAGTATATAAATCCTATATATGCAAACTATCAGGATAGCATTTCGCTTTGGACACCGGAAAAAAGTGGATATACATTTGTTCATTGGATCGTAAAGCAATGTGATGAAAATACAAGATATGTAAATACAGTATTTACACCTGGAACAGTATTTTCTTACACTGCGATGCCGGATTTATCCCCAGGAGTTGAGGAGGATGGTGCACATATTTACCTTCAAGCTATTTTTACTCCAAATTCAATTACAATCGAATATGAGGTGGATGGAATAATTTGGTCAAATGATTCGATTGAGTACGATAGTACTGATTTTGATTTTAAAGTTCCTACAAAAAAAGGGTATGAATTTGATGGTTGGTATGATGAAAATGGTGTTAAATATTCTAATGAAGCAGGAAAATTGATTACTACTTGGAAAAAACCACAGAATACCGTTTTAGTGGCAAAATTTACAGCAATAGAATATACAATAAATTATATACTAAATGAGGGAACAAATAATAGCGATAATCCGACTAATTACACCATAGAAACGTCTACAATAACATTGAAAAATCCAACTAAAAGTGGATACAGGTTTATGGGCTGGTATAAGGAGCCAACCTTTGTAACACGTGTGACAAATATTTCAAAAGGAACGACAGGAAATATCACTTTATATGCAAATTGGAAAGATTTGTACACTGTAAAATTCGAATGTAATGGTACTGTTCAAAAGACTATTACAGGAATAAAGGGAGAAACTATATATGCCCCAGAATCTCCTATAAAGGGTCATCTTTACGTGAATGGTAACTATAGATTAAAAGCCAATGACTCATATACTATAACTGGTTGCGTGACATTTAAAAGCGAAACGATGACCTTAGATGAATGCTATAACGAAAAAACAAAGACATACGAAATATATAATCTATATCAACTAAAGTCCATAAAAGATAAAGAGACACCAAGGGTGTATGGGGAATATAAGTTAATGAACGATATTAGATTAGCAGACAACGAACAATCTAATACTCCGTGGATTCCAATTAGGTATTTATATGGTACTTTCGATGGAAATGGACATACAGTAGAGATGCTAATTTGCAAATCATATACTGAGCAACAAGTATCGGATTTAGATGGAGACTTTGGATTGTTTGCAAGTAATTATGGTTGGATTAAGAATTTAACAATAGATGCATATATAAATGATGTGGAAAACACATGGTCAGAAGAGTATGTCAATGCCGGTATGGTTGCAGGATACAACATTGGACAAATTTCGAATGTTACAGTAAAATGCTGCACTGTTAATACTTATTTTAATGCTGCGTTTGCTGGAGGAATAGTTGGATCAAACGGAGGCACTATCTCTAATTGTGAGGTTATAGATTTAACAATAAATGCAAAAGGAGATGCAGGAGGAATTGCAGGTCACTGTGGAAACGGCATTATTACAAATTGTAAGGTTACTAATGCTAAAATATATGTAGTACAAAAGGGCTCAAACCCCAATATTGGTGGTATAGTAGGAAAAGCAATTGATGGGTCAACGATAGAATATTGTTATGTTAATAATGTACAAATAATACACAGTGGATATAGTGATATTGACATTTCAGAGGTAGCTCCATGTATAGGAACTGTAGTTGGGTATTTAGAAAATTCTAAAATGAACTATATAGGTGAGAAGAATTCTGGATTTGATTATGGTGATTTACCCGAGGTGTCAGGCTGGTGGTGGTGGGAGTACCACTATCCAAGGCAAAATATTGGTGGCTATGCAACGTACTGTGGCAAAATGGAAAGTAGCACAATTACAAATACTACGTGGACACCAAGTACATAAAAGGAGAATTACAAATGAAAATAAAAATTTTTTCAATAGTGTTATTGTTGTTCATAATAGTTACAAGTGTATGTAGCTGCGATTTTACCTTAGAAAAAGATCTTGGACCCGAAATTTGGATTGACGATATCCAATACAGGGAAGAAGACCCTGGGATATACAACATACTTTGGATACAAGATAAAAATAGAGAAGGTAATGTTATATATGTCCCCGATATGGTTGGAGAAAAGCTTGTCAACAGAATCGGTGGGCAAGGAACGGACTTTTGGTCGGGACCCTCATATTTTTCAGCTAATGTTTCTCATACCGAAAGAATATACTTCCCATGGACCATAGTAGGTACGTGTATTAATTCGGCTTGGTTTTCATCAGAGGGAGAATGTCCGTTAAAGTATATAATTTCAGCAACTACGGTAAATTGTGTTGATCGTGGACATCCAGATTACTGGCAATCTGTCGCACCCAGAGAAGCGTACTTGCGTGGTTATAGCGATCTTCCTGCAAATATAGCATATTTTTTCAACTATGAAGGAAACCCAAATAAAGGATATTTCTTTGTTGATTTATTAGAGGAAAGTGGAAAATTAACAAAGCCTCCCTATGACCCAAGAAGAGAGGGCTACACCTTTGCAGGATGGTACAAGGATGCCGAATGTACTGAGCAATGGGACTTTGAAAACGACGAGGTAATAATAAACCTCGACGAGGAACAAAACAGAATATATGAAGAAATTTGCCTTTACGCAAAATGGATAGCTGAATAAAAAAGTACCCAAATAAAAAAATCAACCAACGGAAAAACCGTTGGTTGATTTTTTTTATTGTTCAGTAGGTGTCTTATTTTCAGCAATTGTTTCGCTAATAGAGGTATAGGTCTTTTCAAGCTTTACAAGCTCTGCCTTTTCCTTTAGGAAGTCATCAACAAGAGTAAACATTACGTTTTCGTAAACGTAGCTTGCACCAAGGCTATCTACGAAGTAAACAGCTTGGTCGTATGCAGTATCTCCATTCATGCTTGTGTTTTGCATATAATAATTTTTGTAATAATTTATTAAGCTTTCTCTTTCATTAACAAGCATTTGCTCGGTAGGAATTAATCCGTTTTGTTGTGAAATAGCATAATAAATCATTTCTGTTTTCATATTTGATTTAACGTATTCGTCACGAGACATAGAGTAGCTTTCTCTGATATAGGTATCAAGCTCAACGCCATATTCCTCCTTAAAGGAAGCCTCAACATCGGAAAGCTCCTTGTGTGCATTATTGTATTCGGTCTGAGGATAGCTAATAATTGTGCAATTATCAAGAACGTAATTATACATTGAAGCAACTACGAATTGCTTTATAAGCTCGTTTTCAAAATCCTCTGTGGTGTCGAACTCAAAGTAAGCCTTAACAAATGCGTTATCATAAACAGGAGCAACATAAAGGTCGTTTACGTAAACTCTGAATAAAACGGTCTGACCTTGTAGGCTTTCGTCACTGTAATCATTAGGGAAGGTAGCCAAAAACTCCTTTGAGTGGTCCTCACCAATGAGCATACCAACTAAATTATTTTCAAAATCATCAATTGCAAGCTTAGAGCCAAGGAAGAAGCTTGTAGCAGGGGATTCGTCAAATAAGTCGTCCTCGCCCTTGTCATTCTTAGCAATATTGCCATCTGCATCAAGACGATAGCCCTTATAGTTTACAGAAACCACATCGCCCAGCTTAATTTCCTTATTCATTATC
This sequence comes from Clostridia bacterium, assembly GCA_017473085.1. Taxonomy (GTDB): domain Bacteria; phylum Bacillota; class Clostridia; order Oscillospirales; family CAG-272; genus RGIG2000. The sequence continues at coordinate 17,273 of JAFUNF010000012.1, read as the reverse complement.
TTAATGTCAACGAAAAGGCTGTCCTTAATGTAGTCGTTAAGCACCTTACCCTCAGGAAGAGTAATATCAGGCAAAATATCAGCAAGCTGATTTTGTGGGTATTTGTTATTAATGATATCGCCTATGTTAGCACCTAACATAGCATTTTCAAGGAATGAGCCAAGCTTGCCAGAGCCAACCACCAGCTTCATATTTGTTTGTGAAAGCTCCTCAACCTTGTCGCCCTTTTGGTCGTAGGTTGTACCAGTTTTTTCATCAACCAAGGTTTTAACATAATAAAAGCTTACATCAATGTAAATTTCATCTGTTACAGTAACCGTGTATTCCTTGGAGTTTTCCAAAAGCTTAGAGTCAATTGAGGCTTGCAAATAGTCGAGTTCAAGCTCAACCTTGTGACCAATAAAGTCAGGAATTGTAATGTAGTCAGCCATAATGTAATCATACTTGTTTTCACTCTTAAAGCAAGAGGTAAAAGCAAGAAGCATAGCTAATACAAGTAAAAGGCAAATTAGTTTCTTTTTCATTATTATCTCCAAATATGTTATTTTTATTGATTTTGAGCGGTAACGTGGTCCTCACCAAAGCGATAGCAAAGATAGTAGCCTAAAACGTAAACAGAATACTGTACTAACAGGTAGTAGGCAGTGTAGTCAACTAATGTAAGTATTATATCCCAAAATTGATATTCGTATATAGACCAGTTATTTTCGATAAGGAATGGGAATACATTGAAGCCAAGATGCGTAACCATATTTATTCCAAATATTACAAGAGTAGTAATAATCATACACCTGTGAATTGGATTTTTCCAGGAAATAAAGCTTGTGAGTCGTTTGGCACCTTGCTTAGTAAGCTTATAAGTAAGGAACGCAACAAGCACGCCTGGAAGAAGCTGAGAAATAACACAGCTACCAAGACTAAAGTAGATTGAGTAAATAACAAAATCCACATCAACCTGTCCTTGGTCTATACAAGCACCAATAACCTGATAAAGATAAGAAATGAATACGGAAATGCCAAAAATTCCTATTGAATAAATAGCATCCTTTGCTTGGTATCTTGAATACGCATAAATGATAATTGAGTAGCCTGTGAATACTGCAAGCAAATCAAAGGTCCTTTTTACGTAGTACGAAACCTTAACCAACCATACAGGCTCCACAAGGTAATTATCTGCAAGATAGTAAAGTATGGCAAAGATAACCGATAGTATAGCGGTTACGCTTACCATAATAATTGAAGATTTAATAAACTTTTTTCTCATAAAACCTCACATAACCATAATATATTACATTGTAGCACATTAAATAATAAAATAAAAGTACATTTTTAAATTTTCATAAAAATTTCACATAAGGAGAAAAATATGGACCATTTAAAAGAGCTATCCTATAAGGATTTAAGGGACGAATTAGACAAGCTAAGTGAAAAATACGAGGATTTTAACTATTCCTATTTAGGAATGAGTCTTTTGTCAAGACCAATACCATTAATAACCTTAGGAGATAAAAGAGCAACAAAAAGCGTTTTATACGTTGCTACCCACCATGCAACAGAAAACGTATGCACCACCGTATTACTAAAGCTGATACAGGACTACCTTTGCGCCTACGATAGCTTTAAACAGCTATACTCAATAAACTCTCGTTACCTTCACAGAATGAGAAAAATTCATATAATTCCAATGCTGAATCCTGACGGAGTAGAATATCGCCTAAACGGAATTGAGGGCACCAATCCCCTTTATCAAAGAGTGATAAAATATAACGAGAATGAAATGGATTTTTCAAAATGGAATTCAAACGCAAGAGGGGTTGACCTAAACCACAACTATAATGCAGGCTTTATGGAATATAAGCAAATTGAGAGGGAAAGAGAAATACTACCTGGCAGAAGTAAATACAGTGGCGAGTTTCCTGAAAGCGAGCCTGAGGTTAGCGCTCTTTGTAACTTTATAAGATTTAACCAAGAGGAATTGCAGGGAGTCTTGTCCCTTCATACACAGGGCGAGGAAATTTATTATACCTCAGGTGGCAAAATTCCGAAAAAATCAAAGCATATAGCAGAAATAATTTCAAAAATGACAGGCTACGCCCTGTCAATCCCCGAGGACACTGCATGCTATGGTGGACTTACAGATTGGCTAATAAGAGAAATGGATATTCCTGCCTTTACAATAGAGTGTGGAAAGGGTCAAAATCCCTTAGATATATCCTTTGCAAAATCAATTTATGCAAGAATAAAGGAATTACTTTTTACTTTTCCTATTTTATTTTAATAAATACCTTGAAAAAAACCTCAAATGTGCTAAAATAGTAATATCAATATTTTAACAAACGAGGTAAATAAATATGGAGCTCAAGGGCAAAAAATTTAACTTTTTAGGCGATAGCATTACCGAGGGTCACGGCACAAGTGATTTGGCAACTAAGCCATACCATCAGCAATTAAAGGTAAACGCAGGCTTAGCTGAGGCAAGAAACTATGGTATCGGTGGCACAAAAATCGCAAGACTTCAAACAGTAACCGACCACCCCTTCGACCAAGACTTTAACGCACGTGCACTTAATATGGACAAGGATGCTGATGGTGTAGTAGTTTTTGGTGGAACAAACGACTTTGGTCATAGAACAATTCCATTAGGCACCTTTGAGGACAGAGACGTACATACCTTTTATGGTGGACTCCACACCCTTTGCCTATATTTAATTAAGGAATACGTAGGCAAAACAATCGTATTTATGACCCCTATTCATAGATTAGAAGAAAAGGCTGACCCAAACAACGAAACCTCAAGACCACTCATTTGCTTTATCAAGGCAATTAGAGAGGTTTGCGAGTATTACTCAATTCCTGTGCTTGACTTGTATAAGGAAAGTGGAATGCACGGAAATATTTGGGCTTGGTGCGAAAAATATATGCCTGATGGACTCCATCCAAATGACTTAGGTCACGAAATAATCGCTGACAAGCTTCAAAAGTTCTTGGAGAGACTATAATGGACCTAAAGAATAAGAAATTTATATTTTTAGGCGATAGCATTACAGAGGGCTGTGGCACAAGTGATTTAAATACTAAGCCATTTCATCAGCAATTAAAGCAAATGGCAGGCTTAAGCGAAGCGATTAACTGTGGTATAGGTGGCACAAGAATTGCTCGCCAAGGCGAAATAACAAACCCTGTTGTAGATAACGACTTTAATATGCGAGTTGATGCCCTTGATAACGATATTGATGGTATTGTTGTAATGGGTGGTACAAACGACTACGGTCACGGTCAAGCACCACTTGGCACCTTTGAGGATAGGCACGTGTTTACCTTTTATGGTGCTATGCACACACTTTGCGTAAACCTTATAAGAAAATACGTTGATAAAACAATTGTTTTTATGACACCACTACACAGACATAACGAATATGGTCAAGGCACCTGGAAGCCTGAGGGAGTAGAGCAAAGACCCCTTTGCGAATACGCTCAAGCAGTAAGAGAGGTCTGCGAGCATTATTCAATTCCTGTTTTGGACCTTTTCGCCTCTGGCGAGCTTCGTGGTAACGATTGGGACTGGTGCAGGGAATATATGCCCGACGGACTCCACCCCAACGACAAGGGCCACAAAATAATCGCCGATAAGCTCCAAAAATTCTTAGAACAACTATAACACAAAAACGCACTTCAACCGAAGTGCGTTTTTGAATTTATATCTTACAGAAAATACTTTTTCTCTTTTCATAGTAATAGTATCCGTCGAAGCCAAGCTCCTTCAAAAGCTTGATTGCAAGCTCAAAGCCCTTACCCACGTTTTGTGGAATGTGAGCATCTGAGCCAAGGGTTACAAGATACCCACCCTTTTGCTTAAATCTTTCTATAATCCAAGCAAAAGGCATAAAATTGTCAAATACTGTGCCAATTCCAGAGGTGTTTATTTCCATAGCAACGGATTTTTCAATTATAAGGTCAAGAATTTTGTCAATCTGCTCTTGATATTTAAGCATATCAATTTTGATATTATATTTTCCACATATGTATCGTAAAGGACAGGTCAAATGCGCCATAATGTCGCAATCGACATAAGATACCATTTCTAAAAGCTCCTCAAAGTACTTGCTTAAATATCCGTCAAGCTCTGCTTGTGACATTTTCGAAAAGTCTATGGTGGAATAAGGGTCCGTGTAGTCCTTGTATCTTACTGCGTGAACAGAGCCTACTATTACGTCAAAATCGTATCTTTTTAGTATTTCCGTAGCAGTTGGCATATTCCATATAGCCTCGCCAATTTCTATACCTGCAAGCACCTTTATTCTGTCGCCATACTCCCTTTTTACAGCTTCAACCTCCTTGAAGGAGCTGTCAACTATACAAGGGTCGAAATATTGTATATCGCAATGGTCAGTAATCGCAAAGGCAGAAATCCCCTTTTCAATACAGGCTTGTGCAATTTCGCAAACAATCGCCTCACTGTCGTGAGAGCTACGAGAATGAACGTGCATATCACACAATAAATTCATTTTATCACCTTCTTTTGTAATATCTTATCACAAACTCCCGTATTTGTAAATATTAAAAACATAGAATTTTTAGCACTTCTTTATGACAATAAAGAATATTTTCATAAATTTACAAGGGAACAACTCTTTAAAATGCAAATTTTGTCTTAAAAAATTTATAAAAAATTATAAAAACCTATTGACAAAGGACTTTTTGTGTGATAATATATCTAAGCAAAAACGAAATAATATGCGAGTGTAGTTCAATGGTAGAATTCCAGCCTTCCAAGCTGGTCGCGTGGGTTCGATTCCCATCACTCGCTCCATTTTTTTGTAAATGTACCTGTAGCTCAGCTGGATAGAGCAACTGCCTTCTAAGCAGTAGGTCGGGGGTTCGAGTCCCTCCAGGTACGCCAGCCGAAAGGCTTGGGGTCTTACCCCTTTGTGGTAAGACTATATATCTTTGGTGGGTGTAGCTCAGCTGGTTAGAGCGTCAGATTGTGGCTCTGAAGGCCGTGGGTTCGAATCTCATCATCCACCCCATAAAAAAGAAAAGCCTGTCAATAGACGGGCTTTTCTTTTTTTTATTCAATCCAACGGATTGGTATGGAATCACGACAAAGTTGTGTATGGAATTGCCATAGGCGTATGGCATCACGCAATTGCGTGTATTTCCTTGAAATCATACAACAAAAAAAGAGAAGTAGGGGCTTAACCTACTTCTCTTAAATTTTATTCAATTACCAATGCGTAAGCGCCCATTTGAGAAAATCTCATTTCGAAAATGTCCATATCAATATCGAAGATTGTGCCAGCAGGGTCGGCAAGGGTTACGGTGTTAGCCTCGTAATCATAGCCAATCAAAACCATAGTTGAAATGTTAGACTTAACGTACAAGGTTTCTCCGTCGATTACCCATATATGAGAAATTTGTGGGTCAACACTAAAGTTTTCACAAGCCCAAACAATAACTGGCTTGTCCTGTGAAACGTAGGAATAAAGCGAATGTGCATCAATTCCACTTATGTCATTAGCCACGTAGCTACCACCATTAGCAGAAACAAATTTTTCTGTTGCCTTAACTAAAACAGGTGGCATACAGCCAAAGGAGTTGTACGCACTTTTTGGATTGCCCACGTTAGCCTCAAAAAAGCTTGTGTAGCCAACAGGACCCTTTTCAAGATACATATCGCAAAGCTCAACTGTATTGATTTCATATTTCAAATACTTCAAAACCATAGCCAAAGAGGTGATTTCATCGCCACTTGGAAGGCTTGGATATTGTGAAATATGCTCAAGCGCTATCTTGTGGCTAAGAGGTAGAGTGGAATTATCCTCATTCAACAAAATTCTGCCATTTGCATTTAGTCCATCAAGCTTAACGCCATTTTCCTCAACCTCAAGAGATAAGTATGCATTTATATTAAGCTCATTTCCAAAGGATTCATCAATTGCCTGTGCGTGAGTTGTCAAAAGAGTAGAGGTGCCAACGGCTAAAACACTATCAAAATCCTTTTTAACATCATTAATCATAATATAGCCATTGCCTGTTTTTGTAATTGTATCAGGAGTGTCCAAATACAATTCAAGGCTTAAATAAACCTTGTCATCTGCTGTGGTTGTAGTTGACCACTCAATTCTCAATGAGGACGAGGTTAAATATTCCCCATAAATTGACCCATTAAGCATTGTGTCTTCAGGTGTAAAGGTGTCTTCTACAAGACCACCCTCATTTTCACTACCTGTTTCGGTGGTTGCGTTTGAATTTGTTTCAGTCGGTGGTGTATTATTTTGCCATAAATCACTGGCATTTACATAAAACACCATAGCACAGATAAGACAAAGAAGTATAAGCACAGCACAAGATACGTATTTTTTCATTTTTTTAATCTCACTTTCTTTTTTTATGTAGCCCGAGGGCTTGTCCTTGTGCCTTTATTATACTGTAAAAATTTACCACTTCAACAAGTTTTCATCGACCTAAAAAGCCCTAAACCGACAAACCGACACCAACCCCCAAAGAAATGAGTCGAAACACATTGGGAAATGAAAAATAATAAGGCAAACTTTCTTGAATTTTTTTCGCAAATATGGTATAATATTTTTATTATTTATTCTCGAGGTAAAATATGAATATCGAAGAAAGAATTAATTATCTAAGAAAGCTAATTTCATACCACTCAAAAAGATACTATGAAAACGATTCCCCTGAAATATCAGACTTTGAATATGATAAGCTTTTCGAGGAGCTAAAGACCTTAGAAAACGAAAATCCTGAGTTTTTTAGTGAAAACTCCCCAACTCAAAGAGTAGGCGGAAAGGCACTTGATAAATTCGAGCAGGTTACACACAGGGTTAAAATGGATAGCCTAACCGACGTTTTTGATTTTGATGCACTTCGTGCCTTTATCAGAAAGGTAAAGGACGAGGTAGGAAAGGACACAGAATTTTCCGTTGAGCCTAAGATTGACGGACTTAGTGTTTCCCTTGAATACCAAAACGGCGAATTAAAGGTTGGTGCAACTCGTGGCAATGGTACAGTTGGCGAAAACGTTACTGCAAATGTAAGAACTATTCGCACCATTCCCTTGGAGCTTAACGAAAATGCCAATATAACAGTGCGTGGAGAGGTTTATATGCCTCATAAATCCTTTGATAAGCTAAATCGCGAAAAGGAGAAAAAGGGCGAAAATCTTTGGGCAAACCCAAGAAACGCAGCAGCAGGCTCCCTTCGTTGCCTTGACTCCAAGGAAACAGCTAAAAGAGGACTTGATATCTTCGTATTTAACTATCAGGACGGAGAATTAAACGAGCCAACCCACAAGGATGCAATTGAAAAAATTAGCTCCCTTGGCTTTAAAACAATCCCTCTTTTATACGTAGGCTCAAACGAGGACGAAATTGTAAATGCAGTAGTTAATCTCGGCAAGGCAAGAGAGAGCCTTGACTACGATATTGACGGCACAGTAATCAAGGTAAATTCTCTTGAAAAAAGAAGAGAAATGGGACAAGGCACAAGCACACCAAAGTGGGCAGTTGCTTACAAATTCCCACCTGAGCAAAAGAAAACAAAGCTACTTGACATAGCAATTCAAGTAGGTAGAACAGGTGTTTTGACACCAAATGCAGTTTTAGAGCCTGTTAAATTAGCAGGCACAACTGTATCTCGTGCAACCCTTCACAATATAGATATAATTAAGGAAAAGGATATTCGCATAGGCGACACAGTTATTGTGCAAAAGGCAGGCGATATTATCCCTGAGGTTGTAGGTAGCGTAAAGGAGGCAAGACAAGGAAGCGAGGTGCCTTACAATATGCCAAGTCAATGCCCATCTTGTGGTGGCGACCTTGTTTATGACGATGCTGACGACTTCCTTGATGATGGCGAGGACTTTACCTTAGGCGCACTCCGTTGCACAAACCCATCTTGCCCTGCACAGCTTGAAAGAAATCTTGCTCATTTTGCATCAAAGAAGGCAATGAATATGGAGGGCGTCGGCGAAAAGCTTGTAAAGGCACTTTTAGATGCAGGACTTGTTCATAACGCCTCTGACCTTTACTATATTACTAAGGAAGAAATTCTTAGCCTTGAAAGAATGGGCGAAAAGTCAGCCGACAACTTTATAAAGTCCGTTGAAGGCTCTAAAAACGTAGGCTTAGGCAGAGTTATTTACGCACTGGGCATAAGACATATAGGCGAGGTTGCCTCAAGCGCATTAGCTGACAAGTTCGGCTCAATTGATGCCTTGTTTGATGCAACCATTGAGCAAATTACCGAGGTTGAGGACTTTGGTGAAATAATGGCAAAAAGCGTTGTTGACTTTTTCTCAAAGGAAAGCACAAGAGAAATAGTTGAAAGACTAAGAACTGCTGGCGTTAGCATGGCAAGTGAAATTAAGGAAAAATCAAACGAATTTGAAGGACTTACCTTTGTTTTAACTGGCACTCTTGAAAATATGACAAGAGACGAGGCATCTGATATGATTAAGGCAAGAGGTGGAAAGGTTTCATCCTCTGTATCATCAAAAACCGACTACGTTTTAGCAGGCGATAGTGCAGGCTCAAAGCTTACCAAGGCACAAGCCTTAGGTGTTAAAATAATAGATAAGGAAGAATTTTTGAAAATGTGTAACTAAAAGGAGGTGTGTTATGCTTAACATTAGTAAGGGTGCAAAAAAAGCTCTTTCTATGCTTCATTTGGCAGGCTACGAGGCATATTGTGTCGGTGGCTGTGTCCGTGATATGATAATGGGAAGAGAGGTAAACGATTTTGATATTACCACAAATGCAACTCCTGAGGAAATGAAGACAGTTTTCAAAAACGAAAGAATTTTGGAAACAGGCATTAAGCATGGCACCTTAACCTTACTTTACGAAGGGGAGCCTATCGAAATAACCACCTACCGAATAGATGGCGAATATGAGGATTCAAGGCACCCCTCAAACGTTTCCTTTACAAGAAATTTAAAGGACGACCTTTCAAGGCGTGACTTTACAATGAATGCACTCGTATATAATGAAAGCGAGGGAGTTTTAGACCTTTTTAACGGCAAAGAGGACATTGAAAAAAAGCAAATAAGAGCAATTGGAAACCCCTATGCAAGATTTAAAGAGGACGCCTTAAGAATACTGAGGGCAATTCGCTTTAGCTCTACTCTTAGCTTTGAAATTGAAAAGGAAACAAAAAATGCAATGGTGGAGTGCGCGCCCTTGCTTCATAAGATTGCAGGAGAGAGAATACAGGTTGAGCTTGAAAAGTTTTTGCTCGGCAAAAACGTAAAAAATGCAATTTTGGAAAACTACGAAATTTTAGGCATTCTGTGTCCCGAAATTGCAAAAATGAAGAACTTTAACCAACACAACAAATGGCATATTTACGATATTCTTGAGCATACTGCCGTAGCCGTGGAAAGTGCCCCACCTGTGCCTCATATAAGACTTGCAATGCTTCTTCACGATACAGGCAAGGTACACACCTTTACAAGAGACGAAAGAGGCGTTGGTCACTTCTATGGTCACAACGACAAAAGTGCAGAAATCGCAAGAGAGTTTTTAAATAAATACAAGTACGATAACTTTACAAAAAGCGAGGTTTACAATCTCGTCAAGGTCCACGACACCCACACGGAGCTTGATAGAGTTTTGGTTAAAAAGCGACTCAACCGAATGGGTAAAAATAGATTTTTAGACCTTATAAAAATCCAACGAGCAGACAATATGGCACAAAACCCTGAGCTTGTTAATCTTGCACATTTTGATAGCTTGGAAAAAATGGCAAACGATATCTTGAACGAAAGCTGTTTTTCTCTTGCCAGCCTTAAGGTAAACGGCAGTGATTTAATGGCTATCGGAATACCAGCAGGCAAGGAAATAGGCTTTATTTTAAACACACTTCTTTCAGAGGTAATCGAGGAAAAAATCGAGAACGAAAGAGAAGCACTTTTAAAAAGAGCAAACGAAATAAAAAATGAGAGTTGACAAAGCAACTCTCATTTTTTGTTATCTTTTATTCTGAAATAACCACCTTTAAGGCGATTTTTCTGCCTCGTGAAAGACTAAAACTGCACTGTCAAGAGTCTTTTTATAACCTGACCCCAAAAGTCCTGAGTAAAGACTAAAGAATCGCCAGAGTCGTTTTTTCACCCCCTTGTTTTTCTGTCTTACAACTTGACAAATCTAAATATGTTTAGTATAATAAGACAAAACATTTTAATAGGAGTTTTTATGGAAAATAACACTAAACCTACAAATGAAAAGTCGCTTTTAAAACTATTACAAAAACTAAAGAGCACTGGGCTAACAGTATCGAATTTCGGCAAAAAGAAAATTTTTCCATTGATTGCAGCTGGTTCAATAGCGTTTATCCTTACAAGCTGCAATGTAAATGAAATTCAAACCGACATCGGTTCAAGCACGAATAGTGCATGGACAGACTCTTCTAGCACCACCGACTCCAGCCTTTCAACCGACATCGGCTCAAATGGCACAGACACCTCCGGCGGCAATTTAACGGAAGATAAACTTAGCAAATATTCTCCACTGGTACAAGAAATGTTGACAGAGGAATATTACACAAATCTTCTTGTCAGAGCACAACAAGACCCATCTCTTTACTCTTCTCCATACTTCGACCCACACCCTTACACTTTCTTGGAAGAACAAGGTCACGACATTGAAAAAGTCAAAGCCGGGGAATATGAGTGTAGAACTCAATCATTCATAAAAAAAGATGAAGATGAAAAAAATAATTTATATATTGCAACTTACATAGAAAACGCTGGTGGATATTACACTGAATATATGTTGAAATATTCATTAACAGATGAAGAAATGGAAAATTACAACTATTTTCATAGAGGAAAATACTTTCAAGCTGTGTTCTTAAATGATTGGATTTCTGCCAATAAATCATGTACAATTGTTAGTAAAGTTAATGTTGACATAGAAACCCATAAAGGCTTAGAGTTAAGAATCAGAGTTGAAGATTCTGTAGAACAAACATTACAATCAAAAGCTGAACAGCTTTTCTTAATATTTAACTCTTTTGATGCCGAAACAAGATATTTTAATGTTTATGCCATGAAATATGTTGGGGACACCCACAATATGACAACCGGAATAAATGTTGCCAATATACCTTTGTTCGCATGGATGGATTACGACTTCGACAACAATATGATTCTATTCTATTCTTATGATAGAGGTAATTATGGCATTCGTGAAGCCACGGAAATTGATACGACTTCTGTTTATTATTGTCAGTCAACAGATTTATCCTCAGAATCAACAAATGCTAAGAATGCATTAGATTAAAATAAGGAGACAGGGGACAGGAGACAGGGGACGGTGGCTTGTCTTGACAAAGTAAAATCACTGTGGTAAACTACAATTATGAAAAACGGAGGATTATGAAATGTCAAGACAACCCAGAACGATGAGTAAAACAGGAACATATCATATTATGTTGATGGGAATAAATCAAGGGGAGACAAGGAACGGTTCCTCGCCTCCAAATTTTGAAAGTAAACGAACAAACAAAAACGGATAAGGGAAAAGCCTTATCCGTTTTTGTTTATCTTCTGTCGATTTTGTATGTAGGAACAAGCTCCTTAACCAAATCCTTCATTTGCTCGCTCTCGGAGTAAGCCTCGTCGTATAGCTTATCAAGAGTTTCAAATAGCTTTTGGTCGTCAATTTCAAGGGGAAGACAGGGGACGGTGGCTTGTCTTGTTATCTTTATAGGAAAAGTGAAGGAAAATAAATATCTTGACAATAGTATTAACGAAATAGTATAATAAAAATAGAAAAGCGACTTGTCATCGCTTAGCAAATAGGCGCAAAAGATTAAAAAACTAAAAGAAAGATGAAGACAAGGAACCGTCCTCTGTCTCCATTTGGTTAGTTTTAGAAAGGGAAAATTCTATGTGGGAGACAATTGCTACTAACGATGAAATATTGAAGTTTATGGAAAAGGTATGCTATTTTCACGATAGTTGCATAAAGGAAATAAGTTATATAAGTGGAGCGTATGTTGATGAAAATCTTTCAATGCATCCCTTAAACGACCGTAGGGTTTTACGAATTGTAATTCAACGACAATACGAAAAAAACTCTATGATAGAGATGGAATTTCAAGGTCTAAAGCATTTAAAACTATTCCCTTGTGATGAAAGCTATACCTGTGAAATATTAAATTCGACAATGATTATGAAAAACGGAGCTATTTACTGGTGTGATGGTGGTGATTTGTCAAAATCTGATTTGGATGACTATGCAGGTACTTTAATTTGCGCTTCAAAGCTCAAATGGCGCTCCATTGAAAATCATATGGGAGAAAAAGAGTTTTATCATTCTGACGTGTAGAAAGGACAGATTACTCATAAATGAAAATGGAGACAGGGGACAGTTCCTCGTCTCCAAAGGATTAAATTTGAATAACAAAAAAGCAAGAGTGCCAGTTGGCACTCTTGCTTTTTTGTTTATCTTCTGTCAATTTTGTATGTAGGAACAAGCTCCTTAACCAAATCCTTCATTTGCTCGCTCTCGGAGTAAGCCTCGTCGTATAGCTTATCAAGAGTTTCAAATAGCTTTTGGTCGTCAATTTCAAGTGGCTTGCCAATGCTAATTCTGTCGTTAGCAGTTTTGGTAAGTCCTTCCTCAGCCATAAGCCTTTCCTCGTAAAGCTTTTCTCCAGGACGAAGACCTGTGATTTTAATCTCAATATCCTTGTGAGGCTCGTAGCCTGATAGCTTGATTAGGTTTACTGCAAGGTCGTAAATTCTGACCTGCTCGCCCATATCAAGAACAAAAATCTCTCCACCGTTAGCTTGAGCACCAGCCTGTAAAACAAGGCTTACAGCCTCAGGAATAGTCATGAAATAACGAATAATATCCTTGTGTGTAACAGTAACAGGACCACCCTCCTCGATTTGCTTCTTGAAAAGTGGAATAACAGAGCCGTTAGAACCGAGCACGTTACCAAATCTAACTGCAACAAAGCAGGTCTTGGATTTTCTTGAAAAGGCTTGAATAATCATTTCGCAAACACGCTTAGTTGCGCCCATGATGTTAGTAGGATTTACTGCCTTGTCGGTTGAAATTTGAACAAACTTTTTAACCTCATATTTTTCGGCACATTTAACAACCTTATAGGTGCCTAAAATATTGTTTTTAACTGCCTCGTTAGGGCTTGTCTCCATAAGAGGCACATGCTTGTGGGCAGCTGCATGGAAAACAATATCAGGACGATATTTTTTAAACACGTCATCCATTTTTACACTGTCACGAATTGAAGCGATAAGAGTAACCAAATTTAAGTTTGGAAGCTTTCTCTTTAATTCCTGCTCAATATCGTATGCATTGTTTTCATAAATGTCAAGAATAATTAACTGCTTAGGATTATGCTCAGCGATTTGACGACAAAGCTCGCTACCGATTGAGCCACCACCACCTGTAACCAATACAACCTGATCCTCAATATAGCCCATAACCTCAGATAAATTAGTTTTGACAGGGTCACGACCAAGCAAGTCGTTTACGTCAACGTTACGAAGTCTTGAAACGGAAATAGCACCATCCATAAGCTGATAAAGACCTGGAAGAGTTTTAACCTCACATTTTGTATCAATACAGTAGCTTGTAACTCTTTTAATTGCTTGAGCGTTTGCAGAAGGCATAGCTATAAAAATTTGTGAAGCTTTAGTGCTTTCAGCAATTTCTTTTATATCCTCACATTTGCCAAGAACCTTAACTCCAAGAATGTAAGTGCCTATCTTGGCTGGGTCATCGTCAACAAAGCCAACAGGCTCAAGGTTGATCTTGTCACTCGACATAATTTCACGAAGAATCATGCTTCCACCCTCACCAGCACCAACTATAAGGATTCTTGTCTTTTCTGATGCACTTCTGTGAGTGAACTGATGTCTTACAGAAAGGAAAAATCTGTACGCAAAGATAACAAACAACGAAATAATAAAAAAGCTGGTAAAGACAAGAGCACACCAATCTAATCCGATGCCATTAACTAATGCTTGATTAAATGGAAGAAAATGAATAACAATCAAAGCAACAAGTATTAGAGCAGAAATGACAAATACCTTTATAATTTCATTTACGCTTGCATATCTAAAGGATGTGGCATAAAGCCTTGAAACCAAAACGAATAAGCAAATCAATGTTGCACCAACTACTAAAGGAATAGTGCAAATCGAAAAATATTCGTCAATGGTTATAGTTTTATCCAAAGCAGTAGCTAAAAGTGTTGAAATGAAAAAGCTAACAACGAGCACAAGACTCAGTAGCAGGGCTCTAAAAAAAGGTTGCTTATAAAAATTCTTCATAAAAGTTACTCCTAAAAAGTATAAGCGAGGTGCTTATCAATAAATTCGAATTAAAACGAATTTTGACTGTTTCTAATTATACTTTACTTTGGTAGAAAAGTCAACAAGAAAAAATAAAATTCACAAACTTGTAAAAACTCTTGCAAAATTAAAAAAAGTAGTGTATTATTATAATGTATAATTATGTATAAAATTTGATGGAGGTAAAAAATAATGGCTTTTGAATTAGATAATGATTTTGAATCAGGTGTAGATATAAGAGTTTTAGGTGTAGGCGGTGGCGGTAACAACGCAGTAAACCGTATGATTTCTTCAAATATTAAGGGTGTAGAATTTATCGCAATAAATACAGATAGACAAGCCCTAGCAAGATCTGGTGCAGCTAAAAAAATCTGCATAGGCGAGCAAATTACAAGTGGTAAGGGCGCAGGTGCAGACCCAGAAAAGGGTGCTAAGGCAGCCGAGGAAAGTGCTGACGAAATCAAGGAAGCCATCAAGGGCGCAGATATGGTGTTTGTAGCTACTGGTATGGGTGGTGGCACAGGCACAGGTGCAGCACCAGTTGTGGCAAGAATTGCTAAGGAAATGGGAGTGCTTACTGTTGGTATTGTAACTAAGCCCTTTAAGTTTGAAGGACCAAGAAGAATGCTTCAAGCAGACAACGGCATTAACGAGCTTAAAAAATACGTTGACTCCTTGGTTGTTATCCCTAACGAAAAGCTAAAGGAAATTTCAGATCAAAAGATTACACTTATGAATGCCTTTGGTATTGCCGATGATGTTTTGAAGCGTGGTGTTAAAAGTATATCTGACCTCATTAATGTTGCAGGCTTTGTAAACCTTGACTTTGCTGACGTTTCTACGGTAATGAAGGATGCAGGAATGGCACATATGGGCGTTGGTGAGGCAACTGGTGAAAATAAGGCAGTTGAGGCTGCTAAAATGGCAATCTCCAGTCCACTTCTTGAAACGTCTATTAAGGGAGCAAATGGTGTGCTTATCAGTATTACAGTTTCAGAGGGTGTTGAGCTTGATGAGGCTGATATTGCATCATCTATGATAACTAATGAAGCAGCAGGTGACGCTAACATCATTTGGGGCGTAAACTTCGATGAAACCCTTGAGGATACAATCAAGGTTACAATTATAGCAACAGGATTTAGCAAAAAAAATACTCCTGTTAAAATTGGCGACGACGAAGAAATCAATATAGTTGGACCTGGTAAGGTTGACGATGATGAGTCTATTGACAGTATTCTCAAGATGGTAAATGAAAACAGAAGAAGTGCCAACAGTGGCGACTTTGACAACAAATATTGATAAAAGTAAGAGCCTTAACATCTGTTGAGGCTCTTAATGTCCTCGAAAAGCAAAAAAACAACTAAAATTTGTTGGTAATTAACAAAAAAATGCACAAAATGTTTTAAAAAACTAAAATTCTTTTGTGCAAAAGAGAGAAAAATTTCAACAAAAATACTTCTGCTTGACAACAAAAATATCTAATGATATAATACAACTGTATGTGCTTGCGAATAAGCTATAACTATGCCTATTAGCAGGCGATACAAATACAATCGTGCCAATGGCACCTGCGTATGAACATTTATTTTTTAAAGAAGGAGGAAAAAGATGCCAACCTTTAATCAGCTCGTTAGACAGGGTAGAAGCAACAAGACTTATAAGTCTCAAACCCCAGTTCTTCAAACAGGCTTTAACTCTTTGAAGAATAAAGCGATTGAACAAAGCGCACCTCAAAAGAGAGGCGTTTGCACAAAGGTTACAACTACTACACCAAAGAAGCCAAACTCAGCTCTTCGTAAGATTGCAAGAGTTAAGCTTACAAATGGTATGGAAGTAACAACCTACATCCCCGGTATTGGTCATAACCTACAAGAGCACTCAGTTGTTCTTATCCGTGGTGGTAGAGTACGTGACTTGCCTGGTGTACGTTACCATGTAATTCGTGGTACACTTGATGCACAAGGTGTTGCAAACCGTAACCAAAGCCGTTCTAAGTACGGTGCAAAGAAAGCTAAGAAGAAGTAATTTTTCTTTAGCAGGTAAGTAAAGTTAAATTTTTTAATCGTTCCTAACTTTGATGCTGAAATAAATGTTTATTATGTCAGTGGCAACTTGTTTGGACACGACGGGAGAAATTTCTTTCGAGTACCAATGATATCATATTTTTAATGAAGGAGGGAAGAAAAGTGCCTAGAAGAGGTCAAATTTCCAAGAGAACAGTATTACCAGATCCACTTTATGGTTCACAGCTCGTAACAAAGCTCATCAACAACATCATGCTTGATGGTAAGAAGGGTGTAGCTCAAAAGATTGTTTACGATGCATTTAAGATCGTTGAAGAGAAGACTGGTGAGAATGGTCTTGATATGTTTGTGCAGGCTCTTAACAACGTTATGCCAGTTTTGGAGGTTAAGGCTCGCCGTGTAGGTGGCTCTAACTACCAAGTTCCAATGGAAGTAAGAGAAGAAAGACGTCAAACACTCGGACTACGTTGGATCACCTTGTACTCAAGAAAACGTGGTGAAAAGACAATGGCAGAGAGACTTGCTGCAGAAATACTTGATGCGAAGAACAGCATGGGCGGAGCATTCAAGAAGAAAGAAGAAACTCACAGAATGGCTGAAGCTAATAAGGCTTTTGCTCATTACAGATATTAATTGTCGCCCTTGTGATGACAAGACGTATGCTCAAGCAATTTAATATGCATTGAGCGTTAATTATTGAAAGGATAAACAGATGGCAAGAGAATATTCACTTGAAAATACCCGTAATATTGGTATCATGGCGCATATCGACGCTGGTAAGACCACTACTACAGAGCGTATTTTGTTTGACACTGGTAAAACACACAAAATAGGTGAAACTCACGAAGGTTCTGCTACCATGGACTGGATGGAGCAAGAGCAAGAAAGAGGTATTACAATTACTT
>JAFUNF010000011.1 GCA_017473085.1 Clostridia bacterium | reverse complement strand
ATTTTTTTTGACAGATTTGCCACCTGTCTTTTTTCTCATGCTCTTTTTTGCATAAATTACTCCCAAACTTGCTTTTTCGCTTGTTTGGGAGTTTTCTTTTCTTTTTTGCTCTTTCTTAACTTAATGATATTGCACACTGTGTCGCATTTTTTGCTTATTTAGTGCTTTTTTATTAGCCCATTAATCCTGAAACAATAGCAGCTACGCCACCACTTACCATAAGAATAGCAAGCACCCATACCATAACGATTACACCGATATTTCTCTTTGGTGCATTGTTTTTATCGTTCTTTGACATATTTTGTCCTCCTTAATTATACCTTATTATTTGCGTCCCTTTTGCATTAGCACACCTGTTGCAGGAACCTTTATTTTTCGATATGTTGAATAAGCCTCTGGATATTTCTCTGCATAATCAACAACAACCTTAGTAACCTTTTGCTTTTTCTTTAAATTCATTGCAAAGGCTACTGCGCCATTTGCCGTTCTTGTTGCTTTCGGATCAACAAAGGATGGTCTTATAAGTATTGCCTTCTTCTCAGAGTTTATAAGCATAAAGTATTCGTCGTTCTCCTCTGGAATAATTTCAACAATTGGAGATGCACTTGAATATGCGTTTTTAAGCTTTTTTCTGTTACCCTGTGTCTGATATTGGCTCATTGGCACTCTTGCAATCTTACCATTTTCAAAGACAAAGAGTATCTTTTTGCCCTGGGCATATGATGGGTTGATAATCATTTTTGCAACCTTTTCCTCAGGGTCAAAGTTTAGATGCTTAGGAACATATAAGCCAAGGTCTGACGCCTTTGAAAGCTCAAAATCTGACATTTTAGCAAAGTATAGCTGACATTTATCACTAAAGAAAATAACCTCGTCCTTGTTGCTTATATCTCCCTCAAAGATAATGCTATCGCCCTCCTTAAGTCTTTGCTCTGCGTTTCCACGAAGGGATTGCTGAGTAATCTTCTTAAGATAGCCGTCCTTTGTGAAAAACAGTCTTGCCGTATAGTCCTCAACAAGGTCCTCCTTGTCGAAGCTCTTAATCTCTGTTGCTTGTATAATGCCTGTTTTTCTTGGAATACCATATTTCTTTTTAATTTCTGTAAGCTGTTTAATTATGTAAGCCTTTAGCTTTAGCTCGTCCTCTAAAAGCTCCTTCAGCTCAGCTAACTCAGAGCGTAGCGTGTCAATATCAGCAAGACGATTCATAATATATTCTCTGTTCAAATGACGGAGCTTAATATCTGCAATATAGTCTGCCTGAGCCTTATCAATTGCAAAGCCCTCCATAAGATTTGGCACAACCATTTCGTCCTTTTCGGTATCTCTGATTATCTTAATCGCCTTGTCTATGTCAAGCAAAATTCTGCTCAAGCCAAGGAGAAGGTGTAGTTTTTCGTTCTTTTTGTTATATTCAAAGGTCTTTTCTCTTGTAATACATTGAGTCCTGAACTTAATCCATTCAACAAGGATTTCCTTAACACCAAGCTGTCTTGGTGCACCATTTATAATTACGTTGAAGTTACAAGCATAATTATCCTCAAGTGACGTAAACTTAAAGAGCTTTTGCATTAGTGCCTCAGGGTCTGTACCCTTTTTCAAGTCAATTGTAAACCTAAAGCCGTGAATACCGATTTCGTCACGGTGGTCAACAACCTCCTTAAGCTTGCCCTCCTTTTGTAGGTCGTCCATTTGCTTAGATATTTTTTCAACTGTTGTTGTATATGGGATTTCTAACACCTCAATGGAGTTGTCGTCCTCGTTATACTCATACTTAGCACGAAGCTTAATAGGACCCTTACCTGTTTCATAAACCTTTTTTATTTGCTCCCTATCGTATATTACGTTTGCACCAACAGAAAAGTCAGGAGCCTTTAAAATTTCCATAAGCTTTTCTGTATCGCATCTTGGAGAACGTAAAATAGCAATAGTTGCATCACACACCTCAGCAAGATTGAATGAGCAAATTGAAGATGCAAGACCTACTGCAATACCCATATTTGGTGTAACCAAAATATTCGGGAAGGTTGTTGGTAGAAGTCTTGGCTCCTTTGTTGTGCTATCGTAATTGTCAATCATATCTACTGCATTTTTATCAATACCTGAGAAAATCTCCTGACAGAAGGTGTCAAGCTTTCCTCCTGTATATCTTGATGCAGCAAATACCATTCCGTCACTATATTGCTTACCAAAGGTACCCTTTGAATCGATAAATGGGTGAAGTAGCGCCTCGTGGTCTCTTGTAAGACGCACCATAGTTTCGTAAATTGCGGCGTCTCCGTGAGGGTTTAGCTTCATGGTTTCGCCTACGATATTCGCACTCTTTGTCTTATGTCCGTGCATAAGACCCATTTTAAACATAGTATAAAGCAATTTTCTGTGGGAGGGCTTAAAGCCATCTATTTCAGGAATTGCTCTTGATAGCATTACGCTTACTACGTAAGGCATATAGTTTGTTTCTATCGTTTCTGTTATAGGTTGAAATACTGGGTCGCTTTCTACATATTCAACGTAGTCCCTTTTTACCTGCTTTTTCTTAGCCTTTGCCATTTATACCTCCTAATACACGGTGCGAGCATGCACGTATCATTCTGTTATAGATTGCCAAGGACTCACCCTCATCCTGTGGAAGATGAGCATAGACAGTATCAACACCTAAGTCGTCTGCCCTACGCAAAAGAATAAACAGATTGTGAGTCTGCATCTTTATGTCCTCTCTTTTGCCAACAGGCAAAAGATTTTTATTTTCAAGCTGTGATATTTCCTCGTCGTAGCACATCACAGCACAGTTTTCCTTTTTTTGCTTTTCCCTTGTAAATTCTACAAAGTTAATATATTTGTCGTCAATTAAATATAGCTCAGCCTTAGGTGCGTAATGCTTATATTTCATTCCTGGAGAAAGTGGCTTTTCTCCAGCCTTTAATTCCTCCTTAACTGCACCTGCAATTTGCGAGTCCTCACATACTGTTTTTAGCTCCTCAAGAGTTACCTTTCCTGGTCTTAACAGTACAATTGAATTGTCCTTTATTGCTATAACTGTGGACTCAACGCCTACATCACACTCGCCACCATCTAAAATCATTGGAATCTTGCCATTCATATCGTCAAATACATGGCTTGCTGTGGTTGGCGATGGCTTTCCTGAGCTATTAGCTGATGGGGCGGCGATTGGCACACCTGAAAGCTCAATTAATTTTTTAGCAACGGGATGAGCGGGACACCTTATTGCAACTGTGTCAAGACCACCTGTTGCTTCCCTTGGGATTATATCCTTTTTTGGAAGAATTACAGTTAATGGTCCTGGCATAAAGCGTTTTGCTAATTCATAGTAAAGGGGACAGGTAAAGGAGATTTTTTCAGCATCCTCGGGCTTTGCCACGTGGACGATTAAGGGGTTGTCTGCTGGTCTGCCCTTAGCTGAGAAAACACTAAGACAAGCATTTTTGTCAAGCGCATTTGCACCTAAGCCATAGACGGTTTCTGTGGGAATTGCCACAAGTGCTCCGTCTCTTATAAGCTTGGAAGCTCTTGATAGTATATCTATACTATTTTCATCAACCTTAAAAATCTCCGTTCTCATTTTGTCCCTTTTCCTTATGCGTTACCGTTTTTAAGCTTTTCAGCAGCATCGGCAGTTGCTAACTTGTCAAGCATTTCGCCAATGTCTCCATTTAAAAATGCGTCAAGTGAATAAATAGTAAAGCCAATACGATGGTCAGTTACTCTGCCCTGTGGGTAGTTATAGGTTCTGATTCTTTCGCTTCTGTCGCCTGTACCTACCTGACTTTTTCTTTCACTCGCAATTTTGTCGTTTTGCTCCTGCTGTTTCATATCGTACAGCTTAGCTCTTAAAATTTTAAACGCCTTGTCCTTATTTTTAAATTGGCTTCTTTCGTCCTGACATTCAACCACAATACCTGTGGGCTTATGGATAAGACGAATTGCAGATTCGGTCTTGTTTACGTGCTGACCACCTGCACCACTACTCTTACAGGTTTCAACCACAACGTCGCCCATATTAAGCTCAACCTCAACATCCTCTGCCTCTGGCAAAACTGCAACGGTTGCAGTTGAGGTGTGAATTCTACCCTGAGTTTCGGTTTCAGGCACTCTTTGAACACGATGAACACCACTTTCAAACTTAAAGCGAGAGAATGCACCCTCTCCCGATATCATAAAGGTAACCTCTTTAAAGCCACCTAAGCCTGTTTCGTTTACTCCTGTAAGCTCAGTTTTAAAGCCGTTTGAATCTGCGTACATTGAGTACATTCTGTAAAGCACAGAGGCAAAGAGGGCTGCCTCCTCGCCACCTGCACCTGCACGAATTTCTACAATTACGTTTTTATCATCGTTGGGGTCCTTAGGAATAAGAAGAATCTTTAGCTCCTCTTCAATAGCAACAAGCCTTTCCTTACACTCCTTATATTCCTCAACGGCAATTTCGTAAAGCTCTCCGCTTTCCTCCTCCATTAAGGACTTAGCGCCCTCCATATCGGAGGTAACCTTTTTGTACTCTCTGTATTTTTCAATAATGGGAGTCAGGTTTTTGTATTCCCTCATAAGCTTAGTAAACTCGTTTTGGTTTGATGCAACCTCGGGACTTGCAAGAGCCTCTTCAATTTCTAAAAATCTTTTTTCTGCTTCGTTTAATCTATTGAACATATTACTTCTTCTTTACAAGATGGATTGCAAAGCCACAGATTTCTTCCTTTAGATAGATAACAGTCAAGTTGCCCTTTGCGTCGTACTTTGCTGTTTCCTCATTGAACTCAATACCCATTTTTTCAAGGTATGATTTTGCCCTGTCAGGGAAGTTTGTAGCCATTGCAATATGACCATTTGCTCCTAAATATTTTGTGTGCATAAGCTCAAATTCAGTGCCTGCAAAGGTAGAGGAATTGCCTACCTTGTAATCAAGACCAAAGAGCGTTGAAAGTAGCTGAGCACCCTTTACTGCCTTTTCTTGATTTTCACAGTTGATACCAACGTGAACAAGCTTGAAGTCAAGCATTTTCATAACTGCATTTTTGGTAAGACGAGTAATTTCCTCAAAATTGCCTGCATCAATTAGTGCGTCCTTAACCATAAAGCTACCACCACAAGCAATTATCTTATCAAATGCAAGGTAGTCAAGCATATTGTTTTCATTAATGCCACCTGTTGGCATAAACTTGATTTGACCATAAGGTGCGCTCATTGACTTAATCATATTAAGTCCACCCGCTGCCTCAGCTGGGAAGAACTTAACAGCCTTTAAGCCAAGCTCGATAGCAGTTTCAACCTCAGATGGTGTTGCACAGCCTGGAAGAATTGGCACACCCTTTTCAATACAGTGCTTTACTACTCTTGGATTTAAGCCTGGGCTAACTATAAACTTAGCGCCTGCCTCGATTGCCTCGTCAGCCTGCTCTGGTGTAAGAACTGTGCCTGCACCTACAAGCATATCAGGCATAGCCTTAGTAATTTCTGCAATTGCCTCCTTAGCACAAGCTGTACGGAAGGTAATTTCTGCACAGTTAAGACCACCCTTAGCAAGAGCCTCGGCAAGTGGAACCGCGTTTTTAACGTCTGTAATTTTTATAACTGGAACAAGTCCAAAATCGTGTAATTCCTTAATAATATCCATTTTCTAAACCTCTTTTATTTGCAGAATGCAGAAAGTGCCTTATGAGCCTCGTATAAGTCGTTCTTAGAGATAACCTCCATTGGTGCGTGCATTGAAAGAACTGCAACACCAAGGTCAACTGTGTTGATGTTTTGGTTAGCGATATACATAGCAACTGTTCCGCCTCCGCCTGCATCAATTCTGCCAAGCTCAGCAGTTTGCCATACAACACCTGCATCCTTGAAAATTTTTCTGATTTGACCAACGTACTCTGCGCTCGCGTCGTTTGTGGAGCTCTTTCCACCACCACCTGTGTACTTGTTCATAACTACGCCACAGTTGATAATTGCACTGTTACGCTTTTCAAATACCTCTGGATAGTTAGGGTCGTAGCCTGCACTAACGTCAGCAGATAGACACATTGAGTTTGCTCTTACAACGTTAGGATTACCACCAAGATTCTTGGAGATTTCCTCGATTAAGTCAACGATAAGACGGCACTTCATACCACTTACACCCTCGGAGCCAATTTCCTCCTTATCTGCAAGAATACACATAAGCGTGTGCTCGCTATTCTTGTTTTCAATAATGGCGGTAAGCGATGGGTATGCACATACTCTGTCGTCGTGACCATAAGCACCAATCATTGAACGGTCAAGACCAAGCTCTCTTGCCTTGCCTGCTGGTACTGCTGTAAGCTCTGCACTTACAAAGTCGCTTTCAGTAATGCCATATTTCTCGTTTAGAATTTTAAGCATATTGAACTTAACCTTGTCCTCGGTTGCACCCTCAAGTGGTTGAGAGCCGATAAGAAGGTTAAGACCCTCGCCTGTGTGGGCTGTGCCAAGTGGCTTTTGAGATTGCTCTCTGCCAAGGTGTGGCAAAAGGTCGGTAATGCAGAAGATTGGGTCGCACTCGTCCTCGCCGATTACAACCTCAACGCTTTCTCCGTCTACTGTTGTAACTACACCGTGAAGTGCAAGTGGAATTGTAACCCATTGATATTTTCTGATACCACCATAGTAGTGGGTCTTAAGATATGCAAAGCCCTCAGATTCAAACATTGGGTGTTGCTTTAGGTCAAGACGTGGAGAGTCAACGTGTGCAGCACAAATTCTGATACCATTCTCTACGTTTTCTGTACCTGCAACAAAAGCAAATAGGCTCTTGCCACGATTGTTTAGGTAGTACTTGCCACCTGCAACGATTTTGCCACCAAGCACATACTCCTCAAAGCCGTTTTCCTTGAGCATTTTAACTCCCTCTACAACTGCCTCTCTTTCTGTCTTAGCAACATCGAGAAAGTGCATATAGCCCTTTGCATAATCAGTAATTTGCTTTTCTTCCTTTTTTGTGCGTGTGTCAAACACGTTTTCCTTTTTGTAGAAAAGCTTTTCCTTTAATTCCTTAAGATCGTTCTTTTTCATTCTATACTCCTATTCCGTAGCTAATTGCTACCTAAATTATTTTACTTATTAATCCCTTGACCTGCTCCTCGAGTGACAAGCCAACAGAGTTATCAATTTCGTAATCGCATAGCTCTCTTAATTCTTGGTCGGTCTTTTGAGCAGACAGTCTTGCTATTGCATCTACCTCGGATATTTTGTCTCTTGCAATTATTCGCTTGATTTTCTCCTGTCTGCTTGCTGTAACACAAATTGTGATATCACAAATTTTGTCAAAGCCACTTTCAAAAAGCACAGGTGCGTCAACAAGCACTGCCTTTATACCCTCGCTTCTATATTTTTCAATAAGAGCAAGAGTCTCCTGTAAGATGTATTTGTGAGTAATGCTATTCAAAAGCAATCTGTTTTTTTCGGCATTTGCATGCTCAAAAACTAATTTTGATAGCTCCTTTCTGTTTAACTCTCCAACAGAATCAAGAATACCATTTCCAAATGAATCCACAAGCTCCTTAAGACAAGGAGTGCCTGACCTTACGACCACCTCTCTGTAAAGACGGTCGGTATCTATATGCGCAAAGCCATACCTTCTAAAAAGTCCACATACATAGC
Organism: Clostridia bacterium; assembly: GCA_017473085.1. Taxonomy (GTDB): domain Bacteria; phylum Bacillota; class Clostridia; order Oscillospirales; family CAG-272; genus RGIG2000. The sequence continues at coordinate 168,457 of JAFUNF010000011.1, read as the reverse complement.
CTTTTCCTGACCCACTTGAGCCACAAATACCAATTACCATCATTGGATTTGCTCCTCTCTGCCACTTTTGTCAGATTTATAAGCTATCTCTAAAACCTTTTGCACATAGGCTCCGTCTTGGAAGCTTGGACAAGGGGTTTCCTTATTTTTAACTGCTTCTAAAAATGCAAAGTAGTTACCTATGTGTCCCCTTAGCCAACCAATTGGAGCTTTAATGCCAGGGAATACTCCACCTGGATGTGGGTATCTATTCACACATTCAATTTTTGTAAAGCCTCTTTCGCCTCCATAGGCTCCTTCTTGGGCTTCTGTCGAATAGTATTCAAAGAAATTAGGGTTCATTAAATCGAACTTAATGCTTCCCTTTTCTCCATAAATTTCAAGAGTTAAATCGTCGTTTGTGCCTTGGGCAATTTTGCTGACACTTATGGTGCCAAGTGCACCACACTCAAGGGTGGCTATTATATGAAATGCCTCATCTGCGTTTGTTTGCCATTCCTCGCCATTTATACCACGACGCACAGGATATGCAATTTGACTTTTTCCAATTACGCTTTTGAAATTACCACACAGGTAATATACAAGGTCAACCACGTGAGAGCCCAAGTCAAATAGCACGCCACCACCACAAATGCTTGAATCCTGCTTCCAGCCTGCATTTTTATTTGTATCAAGTGCACTTGAATGGTAATACTTTACATTGAAGGAAAGAATTTTTCCTATTTTCCCTTGTGTAACAAGCTCCTTTGCTCTGATAATAGGGGAAAGGAAACGATTGTTAAAGACCATGCCACAGAAAACACCATTTTTCTCGGTTAATTCGGCAAGCTCCTTAGCCTGCTCATAGGTTACACCAAGTGGCTTCTCACAATAAACGCTTTTGCCCGCAAGGATTGCTTTTTTTGCAGTTTCGTAATGATAGATGTTAGGTGTACAAATATCAATTACATCAATTTCCTTATTTTGAATCAAGTCGTTTTCGTCGTTTGTATATGTAGGAATATTGTACTTTTCTGCAAAGCCCCTTGCCTTTTCAAGCTTGCGAGTGCACACTGCAATTATTTCAGGCTTCAGGTCAGTATCAAAAAAGAAAGGAATATTATTTACAGAGTAGATGTGGGTTTTACCCATAGCACCAGTACCAATTAGTCCTATTTTCATAGATATTCCTCCCTTAATACATATTTTTACATTTTATTATAACATTAAAAAAATATTTTTTCAATATATAAAATTAAATATTTTAAATAAATGCACGTAAAATTAGAGGATAGCGAAACAGGTGCAGAAGGTGTGAACTCGTACACGTAGGCGTACTGGTGTACGGTAGAGTGCGAGGTCGCACCTAAAAAGTGGACATAAATGAAGAGAACTTGCAACGAGTTGCAAGTTCTCAACCTTAAAAATTATAAAATTAACAAATAGAATAATAATCCTTGTGAAGTTATCCGTCCGCTTTTGTTCTGTGCTTGTTGCAGCAGCCTCTCTTTATATTTCAGGATCAACCAAATTAAAGTTACCAAGACCTAAGCCTGTATTTGAAGCATTTAGCAATTGTCCAAGCTCGCTTACAAGTGTCATATAGCATTGATATGAGAGCTTTGTAATGTAATCAACAAGTGTTGGGTTATCGCTTGTATTATCGTACTTCATAAGTGTGATGTCCATAATCTTTTCAAGGTTATCCATAATTGGCTTTTCGTTTGCCTTCATGTCAGCCTCAACAGTTACCTGACCCATATTGTAGTCAAACAAGTACATTTGGTAGTCTTCACTAACCTCGGTAATATAAACACCAACCTCATATCTTATTGCACGACCTGTCAAAAGATTTAGTATCAAGGTGATTTCGCCTGACACAGTGTCGTAATTAAAGAAATATTCAACACCATAAGAGGTATCTGTACCATCCTTAATATGCTTGTGAATATAGTACACGTCACCATTGTTCTTAGTGCCTGTTTTGTTAATTTTTATGTAGTTTGCAAGTATTTGATATGCGTTATTCTGAAGCTCACCTTCGTAAACCTCGGCAACTGTTTTTGTATTGGAAATATCAAGGTTGGTAATTTTTTCGCCTCTTACTGCAAAGTTAAGGTTTTGACCCTGAACAGCAGTTCTTGTATTTATTCCTATTACTCTGCCCTCTGAGTTTACAAGTGGGCCTCCACTGTTTCCAGAGGAAATTGGTGCTGTGAATGCGATAGAATCTGCGCCATTAATTGTAAGAGATGGGTTAGAAATAATACCAGTTGTAAAGATGTTATCAACACCAAGTGGGCTACCTAAAGCATACACAGGGTCGCCTGCTTTTAAGCTTTCGGTACCTACAATTTCAAGATAAGGAACTGCCTCGGCAACGACCTTGAGCATAGCCACATCATCATCGGCATCATAGCCCATTACGCCTGCAACCTCGAACTCTCTGCCTGCATAGTTAGTTACCTTTACAGAGTAGGAAGCCTTAATTACGTGATAGTTAGTTACAATTCGTCCATCGCCACTGACAAAGAAGCCTGAGCCAATGCCTGTGCGATTGTTATTTTTGTCATACACCTCTATTCTTACCATAGAGCTTGAAATCAGCTCGTAGATAACGGCAGGGGAAATGGTTGACGTATGGTCAAGGGTTTTCGCATGTCCACACAATGCACAGGTAAACTTTGTATATCCACCAGTGCCATCCTCTTTGTCAAAATATTCTGTTGAGAAATCGTGAATTGCAGAAACGGCAATTGCCTCGCCACGTAGCTCCTTAGAGCATATTGTGCAGAATTTCTTTTGATAGCCTGTATCCATACAGGTTGCTTTCTTTGTAATAACCCACTCGCCCTCGGTATGCTCAGATGATACAGGCAAATAGTCACTCTTTTCCTCGCCATTACAAACAGAGCAAACCTTTAAGGTATAGCCAAGCTCTCTACATGTTGGTGGAACATCTGTTTCATAAAAGTCGTGTTCAGTTTTTTCACCTGTTCTTGTTTCAACTGACTTATTACAGGTCAAGCAGAATTTTTCTTCTATTTTTGGGATAACACAGCTTGCCTCGTTGGTTACCTGCCACTCTCCTGGTGTGTGTCCCTTAGGGTCAACAAAGTTTGAGCGCTTCTCCTCTTGACAGATTGAGCAAACACCTAAGTCATAGCCCTTATCGACACAGGTAGGCTCAATTACCTTATTGACGAAGGTATGGTCGTGGTCCAAGGTACCCTCCTCTGAATCATCACAAGCAGAAAAAATAAGCGTTGCAAATAGCAGGACTAAAATTACAAAAATAAAAGCCCTACCGTTACGCACAATTGCTTTCATAAAAATCTCCATTTTCTTCATTATAAATACATAGTAATTTTAACATACTTTTTTCTTGTAGTCAAGACTTTATATATATACATTTTTAATAAGGATATCTGCACTCGCTGCTACACAAGATTTCCAATGAAGCTTATGCTTCATTTCAGGCACGATATCGTCGTGCATTTCAAGATAGCTTTAGCTATCATTTCAAGTGTGCTTGTACACATTTCATTAAAAAAGGCACTTCAAAAATGAAGTGCCTTTTTTATTAGAACAATAAATCCTTAATGTCGGCAGTTGAAGTTCCCTTAGTTACGGTTACTTCTCCCTCTCCAAAGTCAAATGTCTCCGTTGATGTTGCAATATCGTTAGGAGAAAATTCCATTATGTCCTCGCTTGAAATAATTTCAAGCTTGTATTCTGGTTTAATATACATTTTTTGTATCCTCCTTTTATTTAATCGTTGTTATATTGTTGTAGGTAATTGTTTCGACAAGCGTATCGGTTACTGTGTCCTCGCTTGCATAGTAAGAATCAATCACTTCGCCATTTTTCACGAGATAATAGCCGCAGCAATATAGCTCAAGTGCTACATAGTCGCCGTTTACATCGTCTCTGCCCTCAAGACCAGAAATTTTTATTTCCATTACGTCATAGGACCTGTTACTGAAATCAACCTGAGCAACCTTTACATTCTTGAGTGCACCATTTTCAAACACCTCAACCTCGTCGTTAAGTGCGATTTTGCTTGCTGCCATTACACCATAGCCTACAATTTTGTCCTCTGTTGAAGCATTGTACTCTTGAAGTACATCTTGATCGATAGCAAAGCCTTGCATAACTGACTTTGCACCAACCTCTGACTTAGAATAGCCAAGAGCTGTAAAGATTGGTTTTACTTCGGTACCCTCGCTAAGCACGGAGGTACATTCGTCGTTTGCACACTTAAGTGTCTTAAGACCAACGTTGAAGAAGCCACTTTCGTAAACAATTACAGCAACAGTATGGCTATGCTCTGTGCCCTCGCCCTCTGTTTTTTCGGCATCACAATAAGTGCAACCGAAATCTATAACTGCACCGATTGGGCAATAAGCCTCATTAACTACTCCCTCGTCCCAGGTATGAACAGGTGTAGAAATCACAACATTTGAGCTATCGCTTGTAAGTGTTACGTTACAATCAATACCACAAGCACCATAGTTTACTGCTGTGCCTGTTGAGATTTGATTCATTGTGCATCTGTCAAAGCTTGTGTACGTAGAATCTGCTGAGAAGCCTGCATAATAAAGTGTGCTTCCCGATGCCTTGAACATACTGCTTCTCGTAATTTTAATGTTAGAATTTAGCATTACAAGTGTATATACGTTTGAAAGCTCGCAGTTGTATGATGCAACGCGATCACCCAAAATTACAAGATTTGGAGTATTGCCATCAAGAACGTAATATGAAATTGAAATTGTAGAGCCCTCAGCCGCTTGGAAATACATTGGCTGATTTATATTTGCCTTTCTAAACACTTGGTCAGAAAGAGATTTTAGTCCCTTTGGCCATACAATTTTTGCAGAACCAATGTTAGATGTACCAAACGCCTCAGAGCCTAATGTCTCAACACTTGAAAGGTCAACAATATTTTCGTCATTCAAATTGCACCAAGTTGTTGTGGTGTTTGTATAGCCACCTTGACAGTCTAACGAAAGCTCAAATGCAGCGCTACCTATGTAAGTACATTTTGATAAGTCAATCTTTATGCTACTAATATTTTCGCAAGCAGAAAATGCACAAGCATCAACCTTGGTTAGGTTGTTTGACATAATTACTACACGCTTAAGTGAGGAGCATTGTGCAAAGGACCAGTTACCAATCAAGGTAACGTCACCAAGAGCTGTTATGCTTTCAATAGTCGATTTTCTAAATGATTGCACTCCGATAACCGTTAATTTTTCTCCTAAAGTAACGTCCTTAATATTAACACCCTGTAAGCTCCCTGTTCCAAGGGTAACAAGATTTGTAAACACTGGGTTAAGGTTTGCCACAGGTGTTTCCTTGCCATACTCACTTGTAGGATAAAAGTAAATATCCCAGTTGGTAACCTTACAGTCTCCACCTGAAGTGTTATCAGTCAAGCCACACTCACCTATAGATACAAGATTTTCCAAGTCAATATATACAGACTTTAGATTTGCACAGCTTGAAAACGTTTGATTGCCAATTTTTGTAATTGTTGGTGGGAAATAAATTGATGTAATCGCAGAGCTACTATGCAAAGCATAGTTTTCAGTTGCAGTTACAGTATATTCCACATCGTTATAGGTAAATTTTGCTGGAATAACTACGTTTGCAACGGTACAGTTACGATTGTCCTGAAATGATGCAGTAGCATCATCATACAAGGTGTACTTGAACCCATCAACAGTAGCTGTGCCAACCTTGTTTGCAGCACTTACGGAAATTGCAAGCAAGCACATAAGTATAGCAAGCATTGACACTACCAATAAAAGCTTTCTTTTCATTTTATGATTCTCCTTATATTAATATATATTTATTTTAACACACGTATTTTTCCTTGTCAACAAAAAAGTAAAGAGGCTGGGCAAATTTGCCAAGCCCCTTAGAATTATTCGAACGCTTTTTTCTTGCTTTGAATGTAATCGTCGATTGCTGAGGCGGCAGTTTTGCCTGCACCCATAGCCAAAATTACAGTTGCTGAGCCTGTTACTGCATCACCACCTGCGTAGATACCTTCCTTTGAGGTAAGTCCATTTAGGTCAACTATAATTCCACCCCAATACTCTGTGTCAAGTCCCTCTGTCGTTGACTTAATCAGAGGATTTGGAGAGGTACCAAGGGACATAATTACACAATCAACGTCTAATATATGTTCGCTACCTGGCTTTATAACGGGACGTCTTCTTCCACTGTCATCGGGTTCTCCAAGGGTCATTTCAACGCATTTTATACCCTTAACCGACATATTTCTATGGTCACGCTTGTCCTCGGGGTTGTTGTAGGCTAAGATTTCGGTTGGGTTGGTTAAGGTTTTAAATATAATTCCCTCCTCAATTGCATGCTCTACCTCCTCGTGTCTTGCAGGTAGCTCCTCCATGCCACGACGATAAACAACGTACACCTCAGCACCTAATCTACGTGCACAGCGAGCTGCGTCCATAGCAACGTTACCACCACCGACAACAGCAATTCTTCTTCCCATAAGAATCGGAGTGTCGCTTTCCTCTTTGTATGCCTTCATTAAATTGATACGTGTAAGAAATTCGTTGGCTGAAAATACACCCTTAAGGTTTTCTCCTGGAATACCCATAAACTTAGGTAAGCCCGCACCAGAGCCAATAAACACAGCCTCGTAGCCGTATTCGTGTAAAAGCTCGTCTATTGACAGAGTTTTTCCTATAACTATATTTGTTTTAATTTCAACACCTAAATCCTTTAAGCCATCAATCTCCTGTTTAACGATAGCCTTTGGAAGCCTGAATTCAGGAATACCATAAACCAAAACACCACCAGCAGTGTGCAGTGCCTCGAAAATAGTTACACTATATCCTCTTTTCGCAAGGTCAGAGGCACAGCTAAGCCCTGCAGGTCCTGAGCCAATTATAGCCACCCTGTGTCCGTTTTTGATAGGTGCCTTAACCTTTTCCTTGCAATTTTTATTGTGATAGTCAGCCACAAAGCGCTCAAGCCTACCTATCGCAACTGGCTCGCCCTTTATGCCTCTTACACATCTACCCTCGCATTGATTTTCCTGTGGGCAAACTCTACCACAAACAGCAGGAAGTGAGGATTGAGTTAAAATAATTTGATATGCTTCCTCAAATTTTCCCTCTGCTACCTTTGCGATAAAATCGGGAATTTGAATTTTTACAGGACAACCTGCAACGCACATTTTGTTTTTACATTTTAAGCATCTTTTAGCCTCGTCAATTGCCTGCTCCTCGGTGTAACCAAGAGCAACCTCGTCAAAGTTTTTTATTCTTTCACTTGGCTTTTGAGTTGGCATTTCATTTTTTACAAGTGACATATTTGGCATATTATTTTACCTCCTTTTTAAAGAGGTTACAAGCCTCGTCGTGCTTTTTTCTTTCAGTTGCTTGGTAGATATTTGACCTTGCCATTGCCTCGTCAAAATCAATAAGGTGTCCGTCAAATTCGGGTCCGTCAACGCAAGCAAAAACTGTTTTGCCACCAACGGTTAAACGACAACCACCACACATACCTGTACCATCAATCATAATAGGGTTCATTGAAGCAATGGTTTTTATACCATACTCTTTAGTAAGTAAGCAAACGAACTTCATCATAGGAAGTGGTCCAATTGTTATAACTTGGTCGTATCTTTCGCCACTATCAATTAAAGTCTTAAGTGCATTAGTAACCAAGCCCTTTTGTCCCCTTGTGCCATCATCAGTCATTAGAACGTATTTAGACGAAGCTTCTTTAAATTCATCTTCAAGAATCACCAAGTCCTTATTTCTAAAGCCACAAATTGCGTGCACCTCACAGCCTAAGCTGTGGAGCTTTTTAGCCACAGGGTAAGCAATTGCACAGCCTACTCCACCACCAACAACGGCCACCTTCTTTAGTCCGTCGGTGTGAGTTGCTTTGCCAAGAGGTCCAACAAAGTCACAAAGTGAATCTCCCTTTTCCAAATGAGCAAGCTTTTCAGTTGTTGCACCAACAATTTGAAAAATTATTGTTACTGTTCCCTTTTTTCTGTCAAAGTCAGCCACAGTAAGAGGTATTCTCTCTCCGTTTTCGTCTGTACGAAGAATAATAAACTGTCCTGGCTCTGCCTTTTTTGCTACTAATGGTGCTTCAATATCCATAAGAACAACAGTAGGATTAAGCACCCTTTTATTGACTATTTTGTACATTTTTACTCCTTGCTATCGGTAAGATTATACGTTGTCAAGCGTTGCCTTAGATAGCTTCTGACTTAAAACCTGATAGAAGCTTCTGTCACTTACCTTTATAATTTTTGCACATTTAACATGCTTTCTGATTTTAACTGTGTCTCCGTTTTGCAATTCAAAGGCTACGTCCCCATCAATTTGCAAGGACGGAGTGCCAATTTTTGTTACACTATTTACCTTGATTGCTATATCTATATTATCTGCACCATTGGTTACTAAGGACGACTTAGGGAAATATATTGGAGAAACAGGTGTAATAACCATATTGTCTGCGTTTGGTGTTAAAACAGGTCCACCAACTGACATATTGTAAGAGGTTGAGCCTGTTGGAGTTGCAACGATAAGTCCGTCACCAACTACATTGTGAGTAAATACACCATTTATGTAAATTTCCATAGTGAATGCCTTTAAGAAGGAAGCACGATAGAAGGCGCACTCATTAAGAGCAACAAAGGAATATACATTCTCGCCATTTCTAATAACCTCGCCACTTAGCATTGCTCTTTCCTCTATTGTGAAGTCACCAGAAACTATTTTTTCGATAGCTTCAAGAGCATTTTCAGGATTACAACCTGTCAGATAACCGAGATTGCCATAGTTGATACCAAGCATTGGAATATCGTGGGTATAAAGCTTTTTGCAAGCACGAAGAAGAGTGCCATCTCCACCAAGCACTAATGCAAACTCAGTCTTTTCCTTTGGAAGCTCCTTTTCATCTAACACCTGTACCTGATAACCATTTTTTATCAATAGCTCTTTTGCCACATATGAAAAATCTATGCTATTCTCCTTTAGGTAATTTGGAATAATTATAGCCTTCTTCAAGCTTCTGCCTCCTTTCACAATATGTACAGTAAATTTTATATATATTTTAGCACTCAAATATTGTTTTGTCAATTGCTAATCCTTATTTTATTTTCATAAGACGTAAAAAAGCCAAAAGGAGTTACCTTTTTGGCTTTTTTGTTGGGGGAGTGTCTATTTTTTACCTTTATCAAAGGCAGGATTGTATCCATAGAAGTTCTTGGAATTCATATTTTCCTGTGCAATTCTCAGTGCATCGGCAAAGCGCTGATAGTGAACTATTTCTCTTGCACGAAGGAATTTTATTGCATCGCAAACGTCGGGGTCGTCAACCAATCTTAAAATGTTATCGTAGGTTACTCTTGCCTTTTGCTCGGCAGCCAAGTCCTCGTTCAAATCGGCAAGGACATCGCCCTTTGATTGGAATTGAGAGGCTGAATAGGGGAATCCGCTTGCTGCAACAGGATATACACCTGTTGTATGATCTACAAAATAGGTGTCGAAGCCACTCCTAACAATATCGTCCTGACTTAAATTTCTTGTAAGCTGGTAAAGGATAGCAGATATCATTTCGAAATGGGCTAATTCTTCTGTACCTACGTCAGTTAGCATACCTACAATTTTGGGGTATGGCATAGCGATTCTCTGTGTTAAATAGCGAAGTGATGCACCAATTTCTCCATCAGGACCACCCAACTGACTAACTATTATCTGTGCATAATTAGGGTTAGGTGTCTTAATTTTAACAGGATATTGAAGTCTTTTCTCGTATTGCCACATTATGAGCCTACCTCCTCTTCAAGTTGCCAAGGCCAAGGTCCGTTTGTCCAATTCCACTCATTTGCTTCAAACGGCATTGTTAGTGGTCCATACTTGCTTTCATAATCTGCCCTTGCCTTCGCCTCTAATCTTCTGTACTTATTGTAAAAATTAAGTGCTTCTCTACTATTTGGATAAGCATCAAGATACAAAAGTGCCTCGTAAGCAGAAAAGGCATAGGTGCTGATTTCCTTGAGCAAGCGTGCCCTTGTATTTTCTCTATTATTAAAGCCTATCATAAGCAACCCTCCCCGTTGTTATTCGACCTGCCTGAACAAGCAATCGGAATGAAGGGCTTGTTCAATTCGCTAAATATAGTTCCGTTTATAAGAGCAAGCTCAGGATCGAATATATTTCTCCAAGCCTGCTCCTCTGCGTATACCATAGCGAGAGACCTTCCTGTATGGTTTTCGGATATATTTACCGACCCTGTGTCGTTTTTTACCTGTCTTTGGCCATTCATACCAAGAAGATTGACAAAGTCATTGTAGTCCTGACGAGTCGTTCTTCTCATATTTCTGTCTATATTCATATTAGTCTCCTTCTGAGGCTGTTTTGCCTCAATAACATAATATGAATTATTTTTCCTTTTCTCTACCCTTTTCGACAAAATAATTTCATGTTAGTAAATTTAATGTAAAAAACTCTTTTGCCTCTTCCATTTTTTATTTATTAGTGTTATAATAAAGCATATCGAAATATTTAACGGAGTTGAAAATAATGAAAATCGTTATTGTTGGACTTGGCACAATTGGAGAAACTGTCTTAAGGAGCTTATCCGGTGAGGGACATACTATCACTATCATTGATGAAAATAAGGACAAAATCGAAAAATATATAGAAATATATGACGTGTATGGCATTGTAGGTAATGGTGCCTGCTTGGATATTTTAAAGGAAGCCAACGTTGTGGACAACGACCTTGCTATCTTCCTTACAAATAGTGACGAGCTAAACATTTTTGCTTGTCTTGTTGCAAAAAAGGCGGGGGTTACAAACACAATTGCTCGTGTCCGTAATCCCAATTACAGACAACAAATTATTGATATGAAGGACGACCTTGGCATTTCTATGATAGTTAATCCTGAAAAGGAAACTGCACAGGAAATCTTTAATCTAATCAACCTTCCGTCTGTTATTCAGGTTGAGCATTTTGCCAAGGGCAAGGTGCTTTTAGCTAACATTGAGGTTGAAGATGGTTGTCTTTTAGTTGGAGAAACTCTTATTTCTCTTAGCAAAAAATTGAATACAAGAGTTCTTGTATGTGCTGTTGAGCGTGAAAATGAAATTATTATTCCCTCAGGTAACTTTATGTTTAATACAGGAGATAAGGTTCACTTAACAGCTGACGCTACTACTCTAAACAAGTTTTTAAGCGAGGTTAAGCTTGAAAAGTCCCCTCTTAAAAATATTATGATTGTTGGTGGTGGTAAGACTGGCTTTTATCTTGCCGAGGAGCTTTCTACTAAAAAATTCAATGTTAAGCTAATCGAGAATAATAAAAATGATGCCGAGGAGCTGGCAGAGCTTTTGCCTAAGACTACTATCATTAATGGAAATGGTACTCAGCACGACCTTTTGATTGAGGAAGGAATTGAGGCTATGGATGCCTTCGTTGCTCTTACCAAGATTGACGAGGAAAATATGATTGCCTCCATGTTTGCAAACAAGATGGGGGTTAGAAAGGCTATTGCTCAAATAAAAAGCGACAATCTTTACGGTATGCTTGCCGAGCTTGGTCTTGATAATAACGTATCTCCTAAGACGATAGTTGCTAACAGAATTATTTCCTACATTCGTGCATTGGCAAATAAACGAGGAAGTAACGTTTTAACTCTTTACAGATTAGTCAACAATCAGGTTGAGGCACTTGAATTCTCTGCTAAGACCGAGGAGGACTTTTACAATAAGCCCTTACGCACACTTAAAACTAAGGAAAATTGCCTTGTTGCTTGTATTTTGAGAAATAACGAGGTTATTATTCCTGATGGTAATTCCTGCATTATGCAGGGCGACAACGTAATCGTTGTTACAACTCATAAGAATTTTGACGACCTAACAGACATTTTTGAATAAAAGGTGGTTTTTAGACAATGAACTTTAAAGCACTTGGAAAAATTCTTGGAAAAATTATGATTCTTGAGGGTGCTTTAATGCTTGCGCCACTTTTAGTAAGCATTATTTATAACGAGCCCTTAAGATACAAGCTTTCGTATGTTTTTCCCATTCTTGCCTTAGCCATTATCGGCTTTTTACTACAATTGCCCAAGCCAAAAAGAGCCTCACTATATCAAAAGGAGGGCTTTGCATTAGTTGCTATGGTTTGGTTAGTTATTACACTTTTTGGAGCTATTCCGTTTGTTATAAGCAAGGATATTCCGAATTATATTGATGCTTGGTTTGAAATAATGTCAGGCTTTACTACAACAGGCTCCAGTATTATTTCAGATATCACTGCCGTTTCCCACTCTACTCTGTTTTGGAGAAGCTTTTCTCATTGGATTGGTGGTATGGGAATACTTGTATTCGTGCTTATCTTTATTCCTGAAAGTAACGACGGCTCCTCAATGCATCTTCTACGTGCAGAAAGCCCAGGTCCACAGGTTGGTAAAATTGTTTCAAAGATGAAGGTTACAACAAGAATTCTTTATCTAATCTATCTTGGAATGACAGCACTTCAAATTATCATTATGTGTTGTGGTCCATTAATTGATTATAATGCCGTATCCGACGCTCTTGGGTCAGAGGTTGCCGATGCATATCAAAAAAACAAGGTGTTTTACGCACTTCTTTCCTCCTTTGGCTGTGCAGGTACAGGAGGCTTTGGATTTATTCCAAACAGCATTCAATACTTTACCCCCTTTGCACAGTACGTAATGGCAATATTTCTTATCCTGTTCGGTTGTAACTTTAGCCTTTACTATTTGATTTTGATTGGAAAGGCTAAGCAAATATTCAAAAGCGAGGAGCTTAAAAGCTACTTCCTTATCGTTGGTGTCGCAGTTACCCTTATTTTCATAAGTCTTGTTGGAAAGCTGGGTGCGTTTCCACAGACATATACCACTGAGGAAGCATTCAGACACTCGCTCTTCCAAGTAGCATCCTTGATAACCACTGCTGGTTATTCAACTACTGACTTTAACGTATGGCCCATGCTCGCAAGGACAATGCTTATTGTGATTATGTTTATAGGTGCTATGGCAGGCTCTACTGCAGGTGGTATGAAGATGTCAAGAATAGTAATTGCTGCAAAGGGCGCTTATATAAACGTCAGAAAGCTCATAAATCCACGCTACGTACCAAAGGCAAAATTTGAAGGCAAAACTCTGGAAGAAAAAACAATTAGTGACGTGTTTACCTTCATCACGCTTTATTTCTTTATATTCTTAGCGGCAATATTCCTGCTATCCTTCGACCCAGTAAATGGTTCTGTTATACAAATTGTATCAGACGCAGGAAGCTATGATGTAACCCACGGATTTTTCAGTAATTTTTCCGCAGCATTGACCTGTATTTCAAACGTAGGTCCAGCATTCGAGGCGGTAGGTCCTTATGCAAGCTTTGCGGGATATAGTGCATTTTCAAAAATAGTTTTAACACTGACAATGATGCTTGGTAGATTAGAAATTCTCCCAGTATTCATTTTATTCAACCCACGCACCTGGAAAAGGACATAAATCAAAATGTGCTTGTGATTTTCACAAGCACATTTTTGGTAAGTAAAAAAGGGCTTTTGAAAAGCCCTTTTTTGTTTTTGGTTTAATTAGATCTCAGCGAAGTACTTAATTGTACGAACCATCTGGCTTGTGTAGCTGTTCTCGTTGTCGTACCAAGAAACAACCTGTACCTGATATGTGTCGTCGTCAATCTTAGCTACCATTGTTTGTGTAGCATCGAAGAGTGAGCCGTATGTCATACCGATAATGTCAGAGGATACGATTTCGTCTGTGTTGTAACCATAGGATGCAGATGCAACAGCCTTCATAGCAGCGTTGATAGAATCCTTTGTTACGTCCTTACCCTTAACAACTGCAACAAGAAGTGTTGTTGAGCCTGTGCAGGTTGGAACTCTTTGTGCAGAGCCGATAAGCTTGCCGTTGAGCTCAGGAATTACAAGACCGATAGCCTTTGCAGCGCCTGTTGAGTTAGGAACGATGTTTTGAGCGCCTGCTCTTGCTCTTCTAAGGTCACCCTTTCTGTGAGGACCGTCGAGAATCATTTGGTCGCCTGTGTAAGCGTGAACAGTTGTCATGATACCGCTTTGGATTGGGTATGCATCGTTAAGAGCCTTAGCCATAGGAGCAAGGCAGTTTGTTGTGCATGATGCAGCAGAGATGATTTGGTCGTTTGCATCAAGTGTATTTTCGTTAACGCCGAATACGATTGTCTTAAGGTCATTTCCTGCAGGAGCAGAGATAACTACCTTCTTAGCACCAGCTGTGATGTGTGCCATTGACTTTTCCTTTGAGCAGTAGAAGCCTGTGCACTCAAGAACTACGTCTACACCAAGCTCACCCCAAGGGCAGTTTGCAGCGTCCTTTTCTGCGTAAATTTTGATTGTCTTGCCGTTTACTGTGATGCTGTCCTCTGTGCAAGAAACAGTATCTGCAAGTGCGTACTTACCTTGTGCTGTGTCATACTTTAGAAGATGAGCAAGCATCTTTGGGCTGGTAAGATCGTTGATAGCTACTACCTCGTAGCCTTCTGCTCCGAACATCTGTCTGAATGCAAGACGTCCGATACGGCCAAAGCCGTTAATAGCAACTTTTACTGACATTTTAAATTCCTCCGAATTTTTTAAAATTTGTGTATGGAATATTTCCATTCCCTACCATCTACATATTTTATACCATTTTTTAGAATTATACAAGTCTTTTTTTAAATTTTGTTGATTTTTTGTTATTATATTCATTTTTTTCGTCTTTTTTATGCACTTTACATAAAATTAATTTTATTTGTGTTTGACATATTGATTTTTTTCTGTTATACTTTAGAATAGTATATTATTTCTTAAAGAGATTTTGATTGAAGGAGGGCGTTTTTATGGATATTTTTTCTGGTCTTATTGGCAACGAGGAAATAAAGTGCTCCTTAGGAAACGCTATTCTTGATTCTCAATTTCTCCACGCATATATCATCGAGGGTGCTCAAGGCACTGGCAAGCATACGATTGCACGATTAGCCTCTGCATCTATTCTCTGTCAAAATAAGGGACATGGCAAGCTTCCCTGTGGAGTGTGCAATTCCTGTTTGAAAATCTTGAGTGACAACTGTGCAGACGTCAGATTTTTCGATGCCTTTAAGATTGATGAGGTCAGAAAAATTAAGGAAAATCTTTACGATAGTGCAACGGAGTGCGAATACAAAATTTATATTTTGAACGACGTTCAAAAAATGAACGTAAAGGCACAAAACGCTCTTCTTATTTCCTTAGAGGAGCCACCACCCCACGTTTTGTTTTTCCTTTTGACGACGGACTCCTCTTATCTTTTGGAAACAATCAGATCCCGCGCTCAGATTTTAAGGACAAAGCCTCTTGACAATGATACGATATATAGCTACGTTAAGAAAAACTGTAAGATTTCCGTGGGAGACGATGCACTTAAGGAAATTATTGTTGCATCAGGTGGTAGCTTAGGCTATGTAATTGATATGCTTGATGAAAAAAAGTCACAAGCACTTTCAAAGGACAGAGAAAGAGCTAAATCGCTTGTGCTCGCTTACCTAAACGACAATAGTGAGTCAATAAGCTTTATAACATCCTTGTTTTCTATGCAAAGAGACAAGTTTAAGGAGCTTTTGTCTATGTGCTCCGTCGTTGTAAGAGACTTAGCTGTTGTAAAGAAATATAGAGGTGCTTCTTTATGCTTCTTTACATCTCTTGAGCAAGCATTAGAGCTTGCCTCCAGACATAGCTTAAGTAAAATTTTAAAGCTATACGAGACTATTGAGGACGCAATTGAGGATTTGAATGCAAATGCCTCTGTATCCAACACACTCGTTTCAATATTAACCAAGAAAGGCAAATAAAATGGAAGATACAAAAAAACAATATGAGGTTATAGGTATTCGCTTCAAGGATGGTGGAAAAACCTATTATTTTGAGCCAAATGGCAATGTGGCAAAAACCACCGACTATGCAGTAGTTGAGACCTCTCGTGGACTTGAATTTGGTAAGGTTGCTTGCGTAAATAAAATGGTTGACGAAAGTGAGCTTGTCCCCCCTCTTCGTCCTGTAATTCGAATTGCGACCCAAAGAGATATTCAAATCAATGCAGACAATAAGAAAAAGGAAGCTGAGGCTTTAAGAGTTTGCCAAACTAAAATTACTCAGCACCAGCTTGAAATGAAGCTGATTGAGTCTGAATACACCTTTGATTGTTCCAAGCTAACCTTCTACTTTACAGCAGATGGAAGAATAGACTTCCGTGAGCTTGTAAAGGACCTTGCCTCAACCTTTAAAACCAGAATTGAGCTAAGACAAATCGGCATAAGAGATGAGGCTAAGTTTATGGGTGGCTTAGGTGCTTGTGGCAGACCCTTTTGTTGTAGCACCTTCTTGCCTGATTTTTGTCAAGTATCTATCAAAATGGCAAAGGAGCAAAGCTTATCTCTTAACTCCACAAAAATTTCTGGTGCTTGCGGTAGGCTTATGTGTTGCCTACGCTTTGAGCATGATACATATGTGCAGGAAATAAAGCAAACTCCACCTGTTGATTCTACTGTTAAAACCGATGATGGTGTTGGTCAGGTTGTTGAAACCAGTCCGCTTCAAGGCACTATTAAGGTTAAGATAAATGATTCTGTTAAAACCTATAAAAGAGATAACGTTAAGCTTATCTCTCTACCAAAGGCTAAGAAAAACGATAGTGACAGCGAGGACACAGACAAATAGACATAGAAATTTGTCGTATTTTGCAAGTTAATCTTGACTAACCGATATATCATAGTATAAAATGTATGTATAACTTATTTCTACGGAGGTATTATCATGGCTTTCAAGATTACAGATGCTTGCATTGCATGTGGCTCATGCCAAGCTAACTGTCCTTGCGATGCTATCACAGAGGGCGATATTTATGTTATCGATGCTGACAAGTGTGCTGGTTGTGGCGCTTGCGTAGCTGGTTGTCCTGTTGATGCTATCGTTGAGGAATAATCAAAGAATATTTATTCGACATAAAAATCGTTGCACTAGCAACGATTTTTTACTTTCATTTTATTATTTTAATTATATCTTATTGACAAATCTTTTTTTTGTGATAAAATATATTTAGTCGGAGGCGACTGCATCAATTTCGGCACAAAATCTTATGGAGGTGTTATCATGGCTTTTAAGATTACAGACGATTGCATCGCTTGTGGTGCTTGTGTAGATGCTTGTCCTTGTGGTTGCATTGTTGAAGGCGACGGCAAGTATGAAATCAATGCTGACGAGTGCATTTCTTGTGGCTCTTGTGCTGGCGTTTGCCCAGTTAGTGCGCCTGTTGAGGAATAATCCACAGAATTCAAACATGACGAAAAAGATTAGGTTATCAAGCAAGCTTGCTTTGATATAACATAATATATATTATGGAAAGCCTTTAAAGAAGAGTATAAATAGCTTGAGACTTCTGCTTTATCGAGCAGGGGTCTCTTCTTTTTTGGCATTTCTTAGAAGAGGTTAAATGGATTACAAAGAGCTTTTGAAGGAAAACGAAAGAATAAATATAGTAAACGATGATTTAAGGCTTATTGAAAATAAGGATAGCTTAACCTTTGGCACTGATGCCTACTTACTTTCTGCCTTCATTCAAGGTAAAAGAAACTCGGTAGGTGTTGAGCTTGGTACAGGCAGTGGTATCGTTTCCTTGCTTGCTTTAAACAGAAAAAAGTGCAATCAAGTGTACGGAATCGAGGTACAAGAGGCTATTGCCGATATAGCTGAAAGAAACGGAAGGCTTAATTTCCCAGGAAATAATTTCAAGGTCATTACCAAGGATTTAAGACAGGTTTCCACAAAGGATACAAATGGCGAGGTTGATATGGTTTTTTCAAATCCTCCCTATATGAAGGCGAGCTCAGGCAAGCTAAACGAAAACCAGTGCAAGACTATTTCAAGACATGAAATGTTTGGAGATATAAACGATTTTTGTGCCTGTGCAAAAAGGCTTTTGAAATTTGGCGGTAGCTTCTACGTGGTTTATCGTCCTGATAGACTTGCAGACCTTATTTTTGCTTTAAAGAATAACAATTTAGAGCCAAAAAGACTTATTTTTATTCAAGCCAATTCAAACACTCCCCCATCAATTTTATTAATTCAAGCAAAGTTAGGTGGCAAAAGTGGGCTTGTAGTTGAAAAGCCTATTTACATCTACAAGGATGGAACAAACGAATATACAGACCAATTCAACAAAATATACGAGGACAATAAGCTTTAAGGAGATATCATGCGTGCTTCAGGATATAGAAACGCCTCTCGTGAGGAAAAAAATCAAATAGTTGGTGGTACACTTTATTTAGTAGCAACACCAATAGGCAACCTTGCAGACATATCCCAACGAGCACTAAAGGTGCTTAGCGAGGTTGATTTTATTGCAGCAGAGGACACAAGAAATACAGGCAAGCTACTTGCGTATTTTGAAATATCAAAGCCTATGGTCAACTATTTCGAGCACAATAAAAAAGAAAAGGGACAGCTTATAATAGAAAGACTACAAAACGGCGAGTCCTGTGCCTTAGTTACAGATGCAGGCACTCCTGCAATAAGCGACCCTGGCGAGGACTTAGTCAGAATGTGTAGCGAGGCAGGTGTACCTGTTACCTCAATACCAGGGTGCTGTGCTGTTGTCAATGCTCTTGCCTTATCTGCCTTGCCAACAGGTAGATTTTGCTTTGAAGGCTTCTTGAGTGTAAACAAAAATGAGCGATATTCTCGTTTAAATGAGATAAAATACGACACTCGTACCACTATTTTTTACGAAGCTCCCCACAAGCTACAAAAAACTCTTGATGATCTTTTAGAGGTTTTGGGAGATAGAAAAATATCCCTTTGCCGTGAGCTTACTAAGCTAAACGAGGAAATTATTCGCACAACTATTAGTGGTGCAATTGAATACTATAAGGAAAGCTCCCCTCGTGGAGAGTACGTCTTGGTTGTAGAGGGTAGCCAAGAAAAGCAACCAATTAGCGAATTTTGGACAAGCCTTACCATATCCGATCACGTTTTACATTATGTAAATCAAGGTATGAAGAAAATGGATGCAATCAAGCAAGTGGCTAAGGACCGAGGCGTTGCGAAGAATGAAATTTACAAGGCTGTTAACGCTTCCAGCTAACCTACCCTTCTCTATTTTATTCCAATGAATAATTTGTCGAAAAGCCAAGTGGCACTATTTGTCGCTTGGCTTTCTTTTTCGCAAAATTCGACACAGGTATGGGTATTTTTGGCATATCGGCTTTAAATCTGGGCATTTTGTCGAGGCTTGTCCTAAAAAGAGCAAAACAGAGTAAGGAAGTGGATTTATAATACTTTTTGTCGAATTGGGTATTTTTTCATATTTTGCGTTTTTTCTCTTGATATATCTGTAAATATTTGTTATAATATATAGAAAGTGAATTTATGAAGGGAGCTTTAATATGAATAAAATTGCTTTTATTAATGGAAGAGTTTTCAATACCGATGAAGAAGTCTTTGTTGCGTCTAATGTTTTATGCGAGGACGGATACATTGTTGAAATCTCCAACTCAAGTGTGCCATCTGACTACATAACTGTCGATTTAAAGGGCAAGCATATTATCCCAGGTCTTGTTGATGTTCATACTCACGGAATTGCTGGTGGTGACTTCAACTTTGCCGATGAAAAAAAGGTTGCAGAAATGTGTAAGGCATATGCTAAGCATGGCACTACATCTGTTATGGCAACTCTTGCCTCTGCACCTATGCCCTCTCTTATGAATTCAATTTTTGCAATCAATCCTAACAGGCTTGAAAACAAGCGTGATGGTGCTAATATTATCGGTATTCATTTAGAGGGTAGATATTTAAATCCCGACAAGAAGGGGGCACACAATATTGAATATTTGGCACTTCCCTCTCTTGAGGAGCTTGACACCCTTGCACAATCAATGCTCCCTGCACCTATGCACTTCTCTCTTGCTCCTGAGCTTGAGGGTGCTGAGGAATTTATTAAGAAGGCTAAGGAGTATGGTGCAACAGTTGGTGTTGCTCATACAAACGCAACCTACGAAAAGGCTCTTGAGGCTGTAAAATGGGGTGCTTCCGCCTTTACACATACGTTTAATGCTATGACTCCTATACACCATCGAATGCCAGGTGCTACTGTTTGTGCCCTTACGAATGATTCCTCTTATGCTGAGGCAATTTGTGATGGTATGCATTTACATCCTGCAATTGTCAGACTTATTTACAAGTCCAAGCCAAGAGATAAAATGGTTTTAATAACCGACTCCTTAGCTGCTGCTACTTGGCCCGATGGCGAATATGAAATTGCTGGCACTCACGTTTATGTTAAAAACGGCACTGCAACCGACATAAATGGTACTCTTGCAGGTAGTACTCTTACACTTTTCCAAGGACTTAAGAATATGGTTAAATTCTTAAAGCTTCCCTTCAATCGTGCAATAAAGTATGCTACTATCAACCCTGCTAAGATGGTTGGTGCCGAGTTTGTTGGTAAGCTTGAAAAGAATTATCGCGCTGACTTTATCGTTCTTGACGATATTAATGACCCTAACATTGAGTCAGTATATGTTGGTGCAAATAAAATAGATTGAGGTAAATAAAATGGCTAACGAAAAAAGAGAAAAATTTTATATAACTACTGCTATTGCCTACGCATCAGGCAAGCCTCACTTTGGTAACACCTATGAGGTTATTGCAACCGACGCATTAGCAAGATACAAAAGACAAAGAGGCTTTGACGTACGCTTTATGACAGGTACTGATGAGCACGGTCAAAAAATTCAAAGCAAGGCAGAGGCGCAGGGTATTGCTCCTCAAGCCTTTGTTGACAAAACTGCACAGGAAATTAAGGGTATCTGGGATTTAATGAATACCACCTACGATTACTTTATCAGAACAACTGATTCCTATCACAAAACTGCAGTTGAGCATATTTTTAAAAAGCTTTACGACCAGGGAGATATTTATAAGGGCTACTATGAGGGCTTGTATTGTACCCCCTGTGAGTCCTTCTTCACAGAAACTCAACTTGTTGACGGCAAGTGTCCTGACTGTGGCAGAGAGGTTATTAAGACTAAGGAGGAGGCTTACTTCTTCAAAACGAGCAAGTATGCCGACAGACTTATCGAGCATATAGAAAGCCATCCTGAGTTTATTCAGCCAGAATCCAGAAAAAAGGAAATGATAAACAACTTCCTAAAGCCAGGTCTTCAAGACCTTTGCGTTTCAAGAACCTCGTTTAATTGGGGTGTTCCTGTTTCCTTTGACCCTAAGCATGTAACCTACGTTTGGATTGATGCTCTTTCCAACTACATTACAGGTCTTGGCTACGACCCTGACAACGAGGTACAGCCTGAATTGTTCCAAAGGTATTGGCCCTGTGACGTTCACGTTATTGGCAAGGACATTGTGCGCTTCCATACAATCTATTGGCCAATTATGTTAATGGCATTAGGTGTTGAGCTTCCTAAAAAGATTTTTGCCCATCCTTGGTTTAACTTTGGTATGGACAAAATGTCTAAGTCTAGGGGTAACGTTGTTTATGCAGATGAGCTTGCTAACAAATTTGGCGTTGACGGTGTCAGATACTTTGCTCTTTCCGAAATGCCTTATGCAAACGATGGTAGTATAACCTACGAGGCAATTATTCATCGCTTTAATACCGACCTTGCTAACAATCTTGGTAATCTTGTAAGCCGTTCAATTGCTATGACGAAGAAATACTTTGATGGCATTATTCCTGCACCTCAGGGCGACGAGGGTGTAGATTTCGAGCTTAAGAGCGTTTGCAAGGAATGTACAAGCAAATTCGTTGAGCTTATGGATAACTACCATATTTCTGAGGCTATTGAGCAAGTGTTTATTATGCTTAGCCGTGCTAACAAATATATTGATGAAACTACTCCCTGGATTTTAGCTAAGGACGAAGGTCTTAAGGGTAGACTTGGCACTGTTCTCTACAATCTTTTAGAGGTTATAAGAGTTAGTGCTGTGCTTTTGACACCCATTATTCCAGCCACCTGTGACGAAATCTTTAAGCAACTAAATTCAACCCTTGACACCTACGCTTCAATTGAGGACTTTGGCGAGCTACAAAGTGGTATTGTTCTTGGCGACTCCAAGATTCTATTTGCAAGAATAGATGAGGCAAAAATGCTTGAGGAGGTTGCAAGGGAGCTTGAGGCTAAGGCTATGGCAGAGGAAAAGGCTAAAGAAAAGCCAGAGGGCTGTGCTATTATTTCCATTGACGACTTTATGGGAGTTGAATTAAGAACTGCCGAAATCGTTGAGTGTGAAAGAGTTCCTAAGGCTAAAAAGCTACTTAAGCTTAAGGTTAATCTTGGCTACGAAACAAGACAGATTGTTTCAGGTATTGCTAAATTCTATGAGCCAGAATCTTTGATTGGTAAGAAGGTAATAGTTGTTGCTAACCTTGCACCTGCCAAGCTTTGTGGCATTGAAAGTCAGGGTATGCTTCTTGCCTCAGGTGAGGAAACTGTAAGAGTTGTATTCCTTGATAAGGACACTCCTAACGGAGAACGAGTTAGATAAATAATATGGGGCACTCTGCCCCATATTTTTAAGAATGGAGATTTTATGAAGCTATTTGATACACATGCCCATTGTGATGACAAAAGATTCGATACGGAATATGAGGGCGGTACTCTTAAGCTAATTGAGGATTGCTTAAGCGACAACGTGGGATACATTATAAATATTGGTACTAATCTTGAAAACTCTAAGGTGTCGGTGGAGCTTGCTCATAAATTTGATAACGTCTATGCCTCCTGTGGTATTCATCCATCCGATGTTTTTTACGAGGATGCTGACAAGGCTATTTCTGTAATAGAGGAGCTTTTAAAGGACGAAAAGGCGGTTGCACTGGGAGAAATCGGTCTTGATTATCACTATGAGCACGTGCCAAGAGATTTGCAAATGGTTTACTTCAAAAAGCAAATGGACCTTGCAAAAAAGCTTAATATTCCTGTAATTATTCACGACAGAGATGCCCACGGAGATTGCTTAGAGGTTATCAAGGAATACCCAGAGGTTAAGGGCGTTTTCCATAGCTACAGCGGAAGTGCAGAAATGGTAAAGGAGCTTGTCAAGTTAGGCTGGTACATTTCCTTTTCAGGTACAGTAACCTTTAAAAACGCAAGAGTGCCAAAGGAAGCCTGCGTGGTTGTGCCTGAGGATAGACTGCTTATCGAAACCGATGCACCCTATCTTGCTCCTACTCCTCACAGAGGCACGCTTAATCGCTCTACTTACATTCAATTAACTGCCGAGGAAATTGCAAGATTGCGTGGCACTACTCTTGAGCATATTGAGAAAATCACTACTGAAAACGCAAAAAGGCTATTTGGAATTAAATAAAGCTATATGCACCCTTCCACAAGGGTGCATATTTTTTATACCCTATTTCATATATTGAATTGAGGTGATATTATGAAAAAGGGTGCTACCTTATATTCAATTAAATTCTTTTTGGTTGCCTTTGTTTTGGCTTTGTCCTTCTCTGCCTTGGGCTTTTTCTTTACAAGCCATCTTGAAAATAGTAAGGATAAGACAGCTCCAGCCTTTTCAAATTCTGACGGATATACAATAGTTATAGATGCAGGGCATGGTGGCGAGGACCCTGGGGCTGTTGGTAGTGACGGAACGCTTGAAAAGGACTTGAATTTAGAAATTGCAACCTTAATTCACGCACTTTGCGAGCTTAATGGAAATAATGCCATATTGACAAGAGATACCGACACGCTTCTTTATGATTACTATGATGACTTAGAGGATTACACAGGTCACAAAAAGGTTTACGACCTAAAAAACAGGTTGAAAATCACAGAAGCACAACAAAATCCTATTTACGTTGGTATTCATATGAATAAGTTTCAAGAATCTAAATATAGTGGCTTGCAGGTTTATTACTCTAAGCACAATGAAAAAAGCTCCCTTTTGGCAAACGACATTAGTAAAATAACCAAGGATTTTTTACAGCCTGAAAACAAAAGAAAGCCAAAGGTGGCAAATAGCTCGATTTTCGTTTTAGACAATTTAGAGTGCCCTGCTATCTTAGTTGAGTGTGGTTTTATGTCAAATGAGAGTGAGCTTGAAGCATTAAAGAGTGATGAATACAAAAGAAGGCTTGCAATTTGTGTTTTTTCATCGTTAATTTCCGTGGATTAAGTAGCTCAATGTTCCACTTTTGGTACATTCGGGTGTTGACAGAGCTTTTTTGATATGATAAAATAAACGTAACGAAATGAATTATTAAATAAGGATTTATAAAATGAAGGAAAAGAAGGTTTTTGTATGCTCTGCCTGTGACTATCAAAGTCCAAAATGGACAGGGCAATGTCCGTCCTGCAAAAAATGGAATACTATGATTGAGGAAACCTACGAGGAAAAGCCTGTGGCAGTTGTTAAAAATCCTCGTGTTTCTCTTTTGTCCGACTCACAGGAGCCTGTTCCCTTTAAGGAAATGGAAATGCCTGAGTACATAAGACAAAATACAGGCATTGGCGAGCTTGACAGAGTCTTAGGTGGTGGAGTTGTAAATGGTAGCGTTGTTTTGTTAGCTGGCGAGCCAGGTATTGGCAAATCTACTCTGCTTATGCAAATCTGCTCTAACTTTCCATCTAAGGTTTTATACGTATCAGGCGAAGAATCTCGTGGTCAGCTTAAACTACGTGGTCAAAGACTGCAAATCAACGGAGAGAATACATATTTTCTAACTGAAACAAACGTTGATAACGTTTTAAAGTATGCTGATAAGCTTACTCCACAGGTTATTATAATTGACTCAATTCAAACTATGCTTGACCCTGCTTGTGCATCTATTCCTGGTAGCATTGCACAGGTAAAGGAATGTGCAACTAAGCTTATTGCAAAGGCAAAGAGCAAGGGTATTTCTATTATCCTTGTTGGTCACGTAAATAAAGAGGGTGTTATTGCAGGTCCTAAAATTCTTGAGCATATGGTTGATGCTGTGCTATATTTTGAGGGCGAAAGAATACACTCATATAGAATTATAAGAGCAATTAAAAATCGCTTTGGCTCAACTAATGAAATTGGTGTTTTTGAAATGACAGATATGGGTCTTTGCGAGGTGCCAAGTCCTTCTGAAATGCTTCTTTCTGGAAGACCAATTGGTGTTTCAGGTAGCTGTGCAGTTTGTATTATGGAGGGCTCTCGTCCTCTTATTGCAGAGGTACAGGCATTAGTTACGCCTACTGCCTTTCCTGCCCCAAGACGTACCTCAAATGGTATCGACTATAATCGACTTTGTCTTATTTTGGCAGTTCTTGAAAAAAGGCTCGGTCTTAAGTTTTCAGAAAACGACGTTTATATAAACGTTGTAAGTGGCTTGCGTGTTGACGACCCATCTGTTGACCTTGCCCTTGCCCTTGCGCTTATTTCGTCTATAAAGGATATTCCAATTCCTCAAAACGTAATTGCTATGGGCGAAATCGGTCTTGCAGGCGAATGTAGGTCTATTACAAACCTTGGCAAGCGCTTAAACGAGGCACACCGCTTAGGCTTCGATTGTATCGCAATCCCCCACAATTCCTTAGACGCAAAAGCAAAAATCCCCAAGGGAGTATCCACAATCCCAATCCAAGGCGTTTACGATGCACTTTCGCTATTTAAAGGAAAATAACTAAAACTCTCAATTTAAGTAATACAATTGCAAAAAAACGCACCTAACATCACAAAAAAGTGACGTTAGGTGCTAAATTTTAAAAGGGCGACAAAAGGGCAGGAGAAATCTATCAAAAATTTTTATAAATTTTTAAAATGTTATATGGACGCCTAAATATAAACATGTGATTGCTTTTATTAAAAAAAGACTGTCACTCACAACTGATATCCTTCAAAATCAGCCATTAGTAACAGTCCTGAAAATCACATCAAAATGAATTGAACGAAATTTATAAAAACTCCTTAAAAGTAATATGTACCTCCAAAAGTGTCTTACTTTTGGATTTACTTCAAGTTCATTAGAAAATTTAATATTTTCTCAATATTTATGTTCTAAAAATAAAATTTTATCTACGACGCATATTCCAAAGCACGCTAGCCAATATTGCTCCAGCAAAAAATACTCCCCACATAATGACACCTCCATGACGAATTTTCATTTTGATAATGATTACAGCAAAAACTTATTCCCCTCTATCAGTTTTTGATTTATATATGTAAATAAACCACAAAGAACAATCTGTGATATGAGCAATAATAAATAATTACTCCATTCAAATGCATTTAAAAAAATTAATTTCAATCCAGCTATAGCACCATAAAACGGAACGACATATGCCCATTTGTTTATACCGAAGGATGCAAAGGTTACCAGCAAGCTTATAATACTTGGCAACATAGTGAGTATAGACATATGAGAAGATGCTTCCTTTGCATTTTTAGAAAGTATGCTTATAGTTATTAATACAGATGAAATAAAAGCGCAAAAGGTTAAGATAATTGTAACCAATTGAATATAAGAAGTCACTTCCAAATTTAATGATGTACTCGTTGAGCCAAACATTTTAGAAATGCTGGGATTAATTGCTATCGACAGAGCATAAGCTAACGTTGATATAGTCGCACTTAAAATAGTCATGGTAAAAACCACTGCCATTTTTCCATATAGTAGACTATTTTTGTTCACTTGCGTAACTATAGTACGCTCCAACAAGCCTCTTTCTTTCTCACCTGCAAAGATATCAGCAGATACATTAGCACCGCCAGACACTAACAATGAAACAATTAAAAGAGGGGCTAACATCACAAAAAGAGTGTTAGTTTCAATAGTTTTCGAATTTATCGAAATACCATTTAATACATCAGGATTTACTCCTGCATCAATCAAATTTTGATTGATTATTATTCCGTTAACTGTATCTAATTCAATCATTATTTTAGAATAAGTTTCTATGGATAGATTAGAATTTGCATTGTATACTACGTTAACCGATATTGGCATTTGAGTAATATCTAAATTTTCAAAATTAACGATTGCGTATATTTTTTCCTCTACCAGATATTTTTCAGGATTATCACAGTCAACTAAACTGAAATTCAAATTAGGTAAAAAATCCTTTAAAAATTCCTCATCAACATTACTGAAAATCAAAACATTTTCATTTAAGGTTTCCTGTGATTGCTCTGCTTGCAAGCCTACAAAAGAAAAGATAAGTGGAAAAATAACAAGTGGCAAAAATATTGACAAAAGGCTACGCTTATCACGAATAATTTTCAGAAATTCTTTTTTTATTATCTCTAACGTCATACCCTGCTCCTACTTCAAACCACTTATTTTTTTAAAAGCTTCTTCCACTGAGTAACTTGAGGTAAGACTCTTTAGTGCACTTGCTTCGTTTGCAAATATTATTCTTCCTGCCTCAATTATGATAATGTAATCGCACAATTTTTCTATTTCGTTAAAATTATGACTAGAAATCAAAACTGTTTTGTTTAAATTTTGACAGGATTTGATAATATTTTGAACATCAATAATAGCAAAAACATCTAAACCAGTAGAAGGCTCATCCATTAATAAAATTGATGGATCATGTATTAACGCAGAAGCAAGAACAACCTTTTGACGCATACCTCTTGAAAAGATATCAACTCTTTTGTCAATATAATCATTCATATTTAACAAATTAGATATTTTATTAATGCATTCTTTTGCTGAATTATCATCCATTCCCTGCAAACGAGCAAAATAGTAAATATTTTCTCGTGCTGTGAAATTTTTAAATAATGTTGCATCTCCGCCTAAAATTAATCCGATTCTTTTTTTACACTCATTTGATGATTTTTTAACATTTATTCCATCAACAAAAATCTCTCCGGATGTAGGTTCAATAATGGTAGATATCATTCTCATTAATGTTGTTTTTCCCGATCCATTGGCACCTATCAATGCCACTATTCTACCTTTAGGAATTTTAAAACTGACATTATGAATTACTTCATTTTTTCCAAATTTTTTTGTTACATTTATAAGTTCTATCATAGTTTCATTCTTCATTCCGTTTTGGATTTAGCACATTTAACAATTTTTAAATTTAAATTGCTGTTTATTCTTCTAATCTCTAGGAAATCTTTGACCTTGTCCTACGTTAGATAACTCTTCCTTGGCCAAATCTCCTTCTTGGTGTATATTAAAAAAAAGAACAGCTGCTTCTTTTTTTGTGGTTTCAAAGCCATTTTTAAGTAAAATTTGATACACCTCTTGAGAAGTTGTACATTTTACTATTTCACTAATAAAATCAAGCTCTATCATATTTTTCTACAAAATAGTTTGACTATTCCACTCCTTTAACATTTCAAATATTTTCTCATGATATCCTTTTTTAAAAAATGCACATTTTGTGGGATCTATACCGTTTTTATCATTAGTATGAATCATTGCAACTGCTCGACAACCACCTAAACAATACTGAAAATATTTGCAAATTCCACATTCATCATTAACGCTTTTTAAATTTCCTACAGTACGACAAATCTCATCCAAATAGTCACCATATTGCAATATTTCCTGAAGACTTTTGTTTTTAACATTTTCAACCTTTATTCCCTTAGCTTCATAAATTCCAGAGGTTTGATGACAAGGATATACACCACCATTTGCCGCTACAGCAATCATTCCTCTATTGGTAATACATACTGGAATGCTGTCTCGATAATCGCCCTTGTTGCATAACACAGGATTTAAACAATATGTTTTGTTTAATGGATTTATGCTCAAAAATTGCCATGCATTAATTGACATATTTCGCTCTTTTTTTATGTACTCATTAACAAAGTTTAAAACGCAATCAAAGTATTCCTCGATTTCAAGTGTTTCTTGCTTTGCGTTTTGAATCCATCGGGGCGTTTCTGTGGTTTTAATGATCCTTGTTTCAGCTACTCCTATAGAATCTAAAAATTCCATTGTTTTTAATAAAGAATTAACATTAACCTTATTGATATTTGTTTGAACCTTAACTTTAAATCCATTTTCAATGCACAATTCTATAGCCCTAATCGCATCTTTCTCTGCTCCCGCCCTGTTGCGCATCCAATCGTGGAACCCTAGGCAATCGAAAGATATTTTTAATATCGGATTACAAGATATCTCCTTAAATGAATCTAATATTTTTTGATTTAAAAAAAATCCATTGGTGTTAATTTCTTCTACATACATACCTCGCTCATAAATCCCCTTTACTATCTTTAAAAAGTCTTTATGTGCCATCGGCTCTCCTCCTGTGAGAGTAAAAGCATGTATTCCACATTTCATTGCCTCATCAAGTAATTTCTCTGCCTCACCATATGTCCATTCGTTTTGCAACGGAGAATTGTCAATCGCGTTAAAGCAATGTAGGCAATTGTAGTTGCACTTACTTGTTATCATCCAATTCATTTTGGGAAAATATCTGTTATCACAATGTCTATATCGTTGCCAAATAGTCAATTGCTTTTCGTTTTTATTACATCTTGCAATAATCCCCTTATTTTCCAAGCACTCAAGTAACGGCGTCTGTTCCACATCTGTTTTTCCGTCGCACTTCAACAGCAAATCAAACTCCGCCTTAGTTAAATATCGTGCTGTTGGTAACAATTTGGAGTAATAGGCATGTGGTATTAGTCTCCAACTTCTTAATGCTATATTTTTGTTTAATATATAATACATACACAAATTCCTTCATTATAAATTGATAAATAATAGCCATAACTTGATTAAATAAACCAAAACTGCTATAAACTCGTTTGGAAATATTTCATTAAAGTCATGGCTATTATTCAATTAAACCTTAGCATCCACCATGTGCTTGAGAACTTGAACATGTCCCACTGCAACCACTACAGCAGCTATTATCACAGCTACTGCCACAAGTTTTATCACAACTATTGGAATAAACTCCCATAGCCGGTGCTAATTCAACAGGCTTAATCGCTCTTTTAATCTTAGCAATCAATTCCTCGGTCAATCTCATATATTCTCCTTTCCGCCAGATAGAAGTTAAATTTTTCATATCTAACTATTATATTTCTAACAGTATTCATTAGCACATTTCGCAGCGCACCCAATTGCACAGTTCGCTTTACAAGAATGTGCACACGTATTATCACAACTATTGGAATAAACTCCCATAGTCGGTGCTAATTCAACAGGCTTAATCGCTCTTTTAATCTTAGCAATCAATTCCTCGGTCAATCTCATATATTCTCCTTTTCGCCAAATAGAAGTTAATTTTTTCGTATCTAACTATTATATTTCTAATAGTATTCATTAGCACATTTCACAGCGCACCCAATTGCACAGTTCACTTTACAAGAATGTGCACACGTATTATCACAACTATCAGAGTGAACTCCTGTTACTGAGGCTAATTCAACAGATTTAATTTATTTTTTAATCCTCACAAGCAATTCTTTTTGTTAACTTCATTATTTGAATCTATGATTTGATTTTTACTTGTTTTAGAGGTATTTTGCATCCGCCACTCGCCTAAACGCTTGAGCACGAACCACTACAGCCGTCACCACAACTATAGACACAAGCATTGCTGCAAGCTCTATTGCAGCCCTTACTAGGACCCACCATTTCCACTAGTAAAGTGTTAGATCTTCCTCGGGAATGATTGCTCCTTTAAACTTGGTGATTAATTCTTCTGTTACTTTCATATGCAATTTTCCCTCCTTTTTAAAGATTTAATTTTATCTAACCTAATATTTTAATAATACTTCGTAACAAACCTTGTTCATCATCGTGCTTAAGTAAGCCTTTTTCCCATTCAAGCGCCTTGAGTTTGGCATTCGCCTTAAATATTATTTTATTTAACTCACAACGCGAAAAATCAGGTTTAAACATATCCCCGGTACTTAAATAATTGCTACCTAAACAAAATGCACAAATTCTTTCATAATAGCAATCGTTACATTCTTTTGGATATAACTCCTTAGGTATGTCTCTTGTTAAATTAAAATCCTTTGACTTTATGGCATTTTCTTGTGATGCTATCGGAGAAAACAGTTGGCAAGGATAGCACTCACCATCAATACCATAAACTCTCATATCTGTTCCACATCCGCAAAACTTTTTTACAATCACACTATCCATCAACGGATGTGACAACACTGCAATATCATAATCAAGCATTGTGCATTTGGGATAATCGGGGTTATTTATATAATAGTCAATTAACAAGTCAAGTTGTTCCTCTAAAATCGTACGATTTTCATCTTTCAACCAATCTACCATGTAAGCCAAATTGCACGCTATCTTAAAGCCAAGTTCTGTTAAAAATTTTACTGATTCAAAAAACATAGGCAAGGTCTTTTCTGATACAGTCATTTTAATGGGTTGCATTGGATATAATTCTCTAAAAACATTTAAGTCGATTTTATCGTAGCTATTTGAACGATTAATATTCTGTGCTTCTCTAATTCCATCAAAGCTCAAGCCAAAAGTAAACTGATTTACATTTTTTCTTAACCATTCTTGGATTTCTCCGTGCACCTGTGTTCCATTTGTTGTAGCAAAGAAATGAACATCTTTATTATATGTTTTGTTGACATATTCAACAATTTCTTTTATTAATTCGAAATTTAAAAATGGTTCACCACCAAAGAATTCTATCATAAACGATGAATATTCTGTTTTGTCTAATTCTTTATCAATAATTCTCTTTGCAGTTTCAAAAGACATATTTCTTGCCGTTTTTTTATGCTCATAGCAATATGAACAAGCCAGATCACATTTTTCTGTAACTATTAAAGTAATTGTTTTTCTTTCGCTCACATCAAGTCTATCCTTTCAAATGAATGTCAGAAATATTTTCGCCATAAAGTGTACTTTTTGACAACTGATTATGTTAAAGACAATAATATTAACTAAAAGGAGTTAAGTAACTATCTAAGCAACTTTTTTTAATGAAAGTCTTGACAAAATATTTATCTTGTGATATACTCATATGTAGAGGAATAGTCGCATGTCAAAAAGTACGCTTTTTGGCATTTTTTATTTTTCGGTAAAAAGTTCGAATGCTCATACCACACCGCTTGGCGGCAATTTCGGTAGTTATATCTCCACTTTTCCACGTACAGATAATTTCGTCAAAATTTTCGGGACACTTAATTTTCGGTCGTCCAAAAACAACACCTTTTAATTTTGCCGCTTCAATTCCTTGCGATTGACGAGTTCTAATGTTTTCTCTTTCTGTTTGTGCTACGAATGATAAAATTTGCAACACAACATCTGCAATGAATGTTCCCATTAAATCCTTTCCGTTACGAGTATCTAATAACGGCATGTCAATTACTGCAATGTCAATTTTCTTTTCTCTCGTAAGAAATCGCCATTGTTCTTGTATATCCTCGTAATTTCTGCCAAGCCTATCTATACTCAGAATATAGAGTAAGTCACCTTTTTTCAACTTTTTCAACATTGTTTTATATGACTTTCTGTTAAAATCCTTTCCTGACTGCTTATCAATGAATATACAATCCTTTGAAATTCCTATTTTTCGCATTTCTACCATTTGTCGTTCTTCATTTTGGTCTATCGTAGAAACTCTTACATAACCATATTTTGTCATATTTTTCTCCTTTTAATTTTTTAACATTTTAGACCCTTGCAAGAAATTCTTTCAAGTGTATAATGATTCACATATCAAATTTATTTAAATCAACATACATAACTTTTACAAGATCATCGAGCATTTTAATATATTTCTATCAAGCTCACGCGTGATAAATGGACACTACTCTTATTATTGCAAATGCCTTTTTACTTTTGCAACAAAGTTAATATTTTCCAAGGAATTGCATATACTGAAAGCAGACTTGTTTTTTTATAAGGAGCTTTGTTTTTATGTGTTCGATATGTGGAGAAATTGATTTTTTGGAGCCGTTTTCGGTAGATGAGGCGATTGTTAGGCGAATGAATGGTACGATGAAGCATCGTGGTCCTGACGAAAGTGATTTTTTTAAGGACAATGGTGTTTTGCTTGGGCACAATCGCTTAAGCGTTATGGACCCTGAAAATGGGCAACAGCCCTTTACTATTGAGTATGGCAATAAAAAATACACTATTGTGTATAATGGAGAGATTTACAACTGTGACGAAATAAAAAAGGATATTAGAAGAAGGAATATATTTCTTAAAACCAACTGTGATACAGAGGTAGTTTTATACTCCTATATTTTATATGGGGTGGACTGCCCTAAGCACTTAAATGGTATTTTTGCCTTTGCGATTTACGACGGAGAAAGTGTTTTTTTGGCAAGGGACAGATTTGGTGTAAAGCCACTTTATTATTCCTTAAAGGGTAGCCATCTATTATTTGCCTCAGAGATTAAGGCACTTTTGTCCTCGCCCTTAGTTAGTCGTGACGTGACTAAAAGGGGTCTTTGGGAGATTTTATATTTAAGCCCTAACTTTGTTGGTGGAAGGTCTGTTTTTAAGGATATTTTAGAGCTTTTGCCAGCAGAGTGTATGATTTTCAAGGGTGGGGAGCTTAAAAAATGGAAGTATTGGTCCCTTACTCCTTTACCATTTTTCAAGGACAGGAATTACGCAATTGAGAAAACCAAATATTTAGTTTATGATGCGATAAAAAGACAGCTTGATGCAGACGTTGGACTTTGTGTGCTTTTATCAGGTGGACTTGATTCAAGTGTGGTAACGGCAGTTGCCAGTCATGAATACAAAAAGCAAGGAAGGGTCCTTTCCACCTATTCCTTTGAATACGAGGGCAACAAGGAAAGCTTTAAGAATAGCCTTTTCCAGCCTAACCCTGATGATGAATTTGCAATTTATTTAGCTGATTATCTTGGCACAAGCCACAGAGTTTTAACCTGTCCTACAAGGGAGCTTGCAAGCAATCTTATTCCCTCCTGTGAATACAGGGACCTACCAGGGCAAGCAGACATTGACTCCTCTCTTTTATATTTCTGCAAGGAAATTAAGAAAAACCACACTGTTGGCTTAAGTGGAGAGTGCTCCGACGAAATATTTGGTGGCTATCCTTGGTTTTATCGTCCTGAAATGCTTTACAGTGACTTTTTCCCTTGGATACACTCGCCCAGACTTCGCCCCTCACTATTTAAGGATTCTATATCTAATAGTGATGAGGGCTTTGACTATATCAGGTCTATTTATAAAAATTCCCTTGAGGAGTGTCCAGTTTTATCAAGTGATAGTGAGGAAATGAAAACCTCAAGAGTGGCAACCTATCTAAGCGTTAATTACTTTATGACCTCTTTATTACAGAGGAAGGACAGAATGAGCATGGCAAGTGGTGTTGAGATAAGAGTGCCCTTTGCCGACCATAGAATTTTAGAATTTCTTTATAATGTGCCTTGGGAAATTAAGTTTGAAAACAAGGTTGAAAAAGCTCTTTTGCGTAATGCTATGGTTGATTATCTGCCTGAGAAAATTCTTTGGAGGAAAAAGAGCCCATATCCAAAAACTCACAATCCTGAATATATGAGGCTTGTTACCTCCTTGCTTGAGGAAAGGCTTAAAAAGGGTGGGTATCTTTCCGAGCATCTTGACAGGGCTAAGCTTAATGAAATTATTGAGTCGGGTGGGACCTGGTTTGGTCAGCTAATGGATACTCCACAGCTTATCGCTTGGCTTATTCAATTTGACTTTTGGATTGAGCATAACCATATTAATATTGTTGATTAATTTGTCCTTATTTGCTTGACTTCCCCGTGTCCTTGTGATACAATAGCCTAAGTATATTATTTCACTTTGGCGTGGCAAAACTATGAGCTTAAAAAACAATTACAAGGCAACGATTTGTGCTGCGTGCTTAGGCTACGTAACGCAAGCAATTATGCTTAACTTCCCACCCCTTTTGTTCATTTTCTTTCAGGAAAAGTTAGGACTTACTCTTTTTCAAATTAGCTTTTTAATTTCGGCTAACTTTATTACCGAATTAATAGTTGACGTTTTGGTATCTAAGTATTCCTCAAAAATCGGTCAACGCTTTTTGATAATCTTAGGCAACTCCCTTGCTGTTTTGGGTCTTTGCACTATGTTTATTTTACCTGACCTTATTCCAAATTCCTTTGTAGCACTTATGATTTCAATGATTCTTTGTGGCGCAGGTGGTGGAATTATGGAGGTGCTTATCAGCCCTGTGGTTGAGGCGTGTCCTACTAAAAACAAGGCAGGCACTATGAGTATTCTTCACTCCTTCTATTGTTGGGGACAGGTTGCCGTGGTTTTGCTTTCTACTATATTCTTCCTTGCTTTCGGCATTGACAACTGGCTAATTGCAGCTATGTTTTGGACTCTTGTTCCTATTGCTTGTATTTTTATGTTTTCCAAGGTTACTATTTACGACCTTGTTGAAGATGGTCAAGAGTCTTCGCCTATGGAAATACTAAAGAGTGGTATTTTCTGGGTGCTTGTTGTAATGATGCTTTGTGCAGGTGCCTCTGAGCTTGCTATGAGCCAATGGGCTTCAGCCTTTTGCGAAAGCGCATTAGGGGTTGAAAAGTGGCTTGGAGATTTGCTTGGTCCTTGCCTGTTTGCCGTTTGCATGGGTGCTACTCGTGTGCTTTATGGAAAATTTGCAGATAAGCTTGATTTGACACTTGGTATTTTTATTTCAACAGTAGTTTGCATTATTGCTTACCTTATTACGATTGTATCTCCCTTCCCTGCACTTTCCTTAATCGGTTGCGGGCTTTGTGGTATCGGTGCAGGCATATTGTGGCCTGCTTCATTTAGCATAGCAAGTGCAAAAATGCCACGTGGTGGCGTATTCCTCTTTGGTATGCTTGCCTTAGCAGGCGATGGTGGTTGTCTTGTGGGTCCATTCCTTGCAGGTCAGGTTTCCTCTGCCTTTGGGGACAATCTTAAGGCAGGCTTTGTTATCGCACTTGTATTTCCTGTTATACTTTGTGTAATTAGTCTTCTAATGTTTCTTAAGAATAAACGACTTGAAAAGCAAGCTAAGGGTAAATAAATTAAAAAGTCAATGTGGTTTTTCACATTGACTTTTTTGTTATATAATTTCTATTTCCCTAGGGGATTTAATTATAGGCTCCTTGCCCCTTTGTTGACAAATTTCGATATTGCCAAAGGGTGTCGAAATTTCAACTGCCATGCTTTCAAGGTCGTACAATCGTGGTTTAAGCTTGATTTTTTTGTAGCCTGCCTCTAAAATTTCAAAGCCTGTGAGTGCTTTTTTCAGAATATAGGCAGGGGCTGCGCCCCATGCGTGTGAAAAGTCGCAATCCATATTTTCCCAAGCCTCAGACAATCCCTTTTTGCATCTTTTTAGTAGGCTTTCGTATTTTCTTATCAAATCAAGTCCATACTTTTCAAAAAGTCCTGTCTTGTAGATTGATTCAAGCAAGAAATGATAAAAGTAGGGTTGCATTTCGTATTTGCTTAAATCCTTAAGCACGTATTCTAAAATGCTCTTACTACTTTCCTGTGGTGCAATGCCAAAAAGCACAGAAAGCACGTTTGCTTGCTTAAGGTAATAAACAGTTTTTGTATTTTGTGGTAGCCAAGTGCCTGTTTCAACTCTGTCGGGTGTGTTAAGTCCTCCAACATATAGTCCCCTTTGCTTGTCAAAAAGGCTTTCATTGATAGCATTTTTTATTTTTTTCGCCTTTTTTAGACACTCCTTGGATGTTTTTTCGTCCTTAAGCAAGGAGAAAATAGCGCTCAGCTTATTTAGTGCCTCATAATAAAGCATACACAAAACACTTTGCCCTAGCGCCTTTGGTGGATGATGTAGGCTAAAGCCTGTCATTTTTCCGTGGGACATCATTTTGCTACCATCAAGGAAGCTATCCTCGTTTTCGCTTGCTATTACCCAATCCACAAACATATAGTCGGGTGCGTATTCAATTAGTCCGTTGTCCTCGGCTACGTAGCCCTCAAAACGCTTTGTTAATAATCTTAGGCTGTTTTCTACCTTCTTTAAAAGGTCTAAATTTCCTGTGTGCATATAGTAATCATATATCCACAATGGATAAATTAAGCTATATGAGGTATGGAATAGCCTACCATTTTGTGCTTCTAAAATTCGACTTGTTCGTAAAATGTCGAACTCGGTCAAGGTGGGGTCATACATATTGTAATATTCGATAAGTGCTTGAATATAGTAGTCTCCTGTGCAAGCAAGATGCTCTTGGTGGGTGGGAGAGTCAAGATGCAAGGTTTGACGGCATATCTTTTGCGTGTGCATACAAAGGTCGTAAATTTCGTTCAAAAGCTTGTCGGAGCATTTGAATTTAGCCTCGTTTTTAACAGGATAGTGAGCATAATTTAAAAATAGCTCCTTGATTGTGCAAGCACACTCGCCCTTGTTTTCTATTTCAAGAGTGATTTCGCCAACTGACCTCATTCGTGGACAGATATGCTCTATCTTTTTGTCGGTTACTATTACTTCGTCATAATAGCCTGTTTTACCCTGCTCACTACTTATCATTTTAATAGTGACATTTGAATTAGCTTCTATTGAAATTTGTGGGTAAGCTGAGTAAATCTTGTCAAATTGCCAAGAGAGTATTTGTTTTTCCTTTGCTCCTATGGTTACAGGTGCAAAGTCAATTGGCAATATTTTTTCCTCAGTTAGCTTTTCTAAGGGACAGTGCTCTGCTTGTCGCTTAGTTGGAATAAATTTAGCCTTATGGTACTGTGCCTGTGGCACTGTGTAGTCTGTGTAGTTAGCAGATTTTCTTTCGGTAAGTGGGCGTGAATCCCAGCTTTCGTTACCTTCAAGAAGTACCTCTTCACCCTTGGTTACCCTTACAAAAAGTCCAGAATAACCAAAGGTATATTCGGTAAGTGCTGTTGATACGTTAGTTACTAAAATACGAATTTCTACCTTACCTGTGTCGATAATTTCGTATTCGTCAATGTAGGAATATGTCATTTTACCATATAAAAAGTCACTTCCAGGGCTTGCAGGTCCTCTGCCTATAAATTTATCATTTACAAAAAGCAAATACCTTGCATCTGCTGATATTTGTATTTTTGTTTTGTCCTTTGCATAGTAGTGATTTTTAAATTCGGCTATGCAAAAGCTTGCTTGGTCGTCGTTTTTTTCGTATTGTGGATATAATTTGGAGTCGAGCCAAATCCAATTATTCATTATTTTTTCTCCTCAAGGGTTAAATCACCAGGCTTTATCCAGCCTATCTTATAAAATAGCTTGCCAAGTCCCCAAGAAATTACTCCAGGTAATACAAAGCATAAAAGAATTAATCCTGACCACATTGTAACACTACTTGGAGTGTCGGCAATTACACCGATTGGTCCTACAAGACCACAGGTGCCCATGCCTGCTGCAACACCTTGACATTTTAGCTTAAATACAAGTGTTGAAAGAGGTCCACAAATTGCACCTGCCACTGTTGGTGGTATCCAAATTCTTGGGTTTTTACAGATATTGCCCATTTGTAGCATGCTTGTGCCAAGTCCTTGAGACACAAGTCCACCTACCTTATTTTCCTTAAAGCTCATTACTGCAAAGCCAATCATTTGCGCACAACAGCCAACTACTGCGGCACCACCTGCAAGCATAAAGCCCTCCTCTGTGCCGTTTGCAATTGCAACCTCAAGGGCAGTTGGAGAGAAAATCATAGCACAAATTGCGGCACTTGAAATTGGCAGTGTCAAAATAATACCAACCACAGTTGCAACTACTACACCCATTATAAATGGCTGGAAGGTGGTTGCACTTGCGATAAATATACCTAAATAGTACATTACGTAGGAAACGAGTGGGCAAATTACAAAGCTTGCACCAAAGCCTACTAATATTGTTACTATTGGTGTTATTAAAATATCTACTGGTGTCTTTTTAGAAACAAGTCTTGCAACCTCGCAAGCGATAATAACTGCAAAGAAGGCACCTGCTGGTCCTGCAGAATAGAAAACACCCTCTGCCTCTCCTTTAGCACTTACTGCCCAAGCAGAAATTAAGCCATTGTTAATAACTGCACCGATTGCGTTACCCATTGAGCCTACTACTGCACTTGAAAGTATAACAAGCATATCTGCCTTAAGAGCAATTGCAATTGCAACACCGATTGCCATTCCTGTTGCACCTGAGGCATATGAGGATATGGTTACAAGAAAATCTAAGCCTGTATATTGACCGATTGTTTTAATTATTGTACCTATCAATAAAGTTGCAAATAAGCCCTGTGCCATAGCACCCATTGCGGTAACAAAATACTTTTTCAAATACTCCTTAACCTTTGACATAATTGTGTCACCTCTTGTCGAAAAATTTATTGTTTTTAGTATAGTACTACTTTAGTGATTTGTCAAGAAAATATTGATTATTTTTTCCAGATGTGGTATACTGTATTTAATATTGAATTGAAAGGAGCTTTTGCTTTGGATTTTTTATGGTTTTTATCTAATCTTCGCACAGAGCTTTTTGATAAGCTATTTTTATTGATTACTGCCTTAGGCGAGGAGACTGCCTTTATGGCTGTGGCTATTATC
Organism: Clostridia bacterium; assembly: GCA_017473085.1. Classification (GTDB taxonomy): domain Bacteria; phylum Bacillota; class Clostridia; order Oscillospirales; family CAG-272; genus RGIG2000. The sequence continues at coordinate 128,943 of JAFUNF010000011.1, read as the reverse complement.
GTTTTTTGGTGCGTTTCAAAAAAGGACGGCTATTATATTTTGTCAGTTGGATTTTTAGGAACTGTTATAAATCAATTCCTAAAGCTACTTGTAAGAATTGAGCGTCCTTGGGTTCTTGACAAATCCTTTAATGCAGTTGAGGACGCAATTCCTGAGGCAACAGGCTATTCCTTTCCATCTGGACATACACAAAATTCAGTTGGTACCTTTGGTGCACTTGCCTACAATACGAAAAGAACCTGGCTAAGAATTATTTTTATTGCGATTTGTGTGCTTGTGCCCTTTTCTCGTATGTATTTGGGCGTTCACACTCCCTTGGACGTTTTTGTATCAATTTGTATAGCTTTACTTTTGATATTCTTTGTAAAGCCACTTATTGATAAAATATATGAAAATGAAAAGCATTTTTATATTTTCCTTGGTGTAATGGTTGCTATTTCTGCTCTATATTTGATTTATGCATACAATCTTCCCTTCAACGTGGTTGAGGAATACAGAGAAAGTGGAATTAAAAACGGTCACACCCTTTTAGGTGCACTTCTCGGTATGATGATTTGCTCACCTATTGAAAGAAGGCTTGTACGCTTTGAGGTTTCGGGAAAATGGTACACACAGATATTTAAGTGTGTAATCGGTCTTCCACTTGTGCTTGGCATTTTAGAGGGCTTGAAGCTTGTGCTTGATAATCTTATTCCAATTCCATTTTTGGGAAGGACGATAAGATACGCACTTGTAGTTGTATTTGCTATTGTTTTATACCCAATGTCCTTTAAGCTATTTAAGAGGCTTGAATGCTTTATTGAGAGTAAGAGAAAGAAAAAAGAGGCGTAAAGCCTCTTTTCTTATCTCATATTACGATTTCTGTCGTGCTTGTTTTCTGGGAAAATGCATCTTTGACCACTGATTCCCGAAATATAGGAAAGGGTTGATACCACAGCACCTGGTACAAGGGCAATCAGGTGTCCCCACATGCCAAGTGGAGTGCTTCCCGTTATGCTTATATACATACCATTTATGAAACGTAATATGGTATCTAACATTCCTGCGCCATCATTCCAGAATAGCTTGAAAATAAGCATAATTGCAGTTAAAAGAATAATAACACAGTTTGCACAAAGCCAAATTTTAAGTCCGTAAAAATTGTCTCTTACGAGTCTGCCACCCTCAAGCTTAGTTCTGTCCTTTGCGCCCTTTTCCCACATAACAACATAAATTAGTCCAAGATACAAAATTATTGCAACTGCTCCACCTATGTGGTTAGGCCAAAGAGGTGCAGTATCCTGTCCCCATTTTGCAGCAGCGAGCATATCACAGGCAATTACTACTATTAAGCCAAAGATTGCAACTGCAATATGGTTACGAATTAGTGCGAGTATTGGACTTGAATTTTTTTTGAAAAAGTTAATTACAGGATTACCAACCCTTTCCCTTTCATCAAAGTCAAATTTCATTTTCTCGACCTGAGGCTCTTTTGACCTTTGGTCGTTATTTTCTATATTTTTATTTTCTTCCAAGACGGATTTTCCCCCTTAAAAATTAAATTTCTTACATCTATTATATAATAGCATTTGTGCAATTTCAATAATGTTTAAAAAAATTCATATTTTTGATACAAAAACATCTTATTATGTGATACAATAAATATATATGTCATATTATTAAAGGAGGTTTTACTATGTCGCATAAGTTTCCAATTGAGCAAATGCCTCAGTTAGCTAAGGATTTTGCTGCATACAAGCTAACTATTCAGGGTTGTTCTCAAAAGACGATTGACGAGTATTTGTCGGATTTAAGGCTTTTTTTTAAGTTTACCTATGCCAAAAGATACAATGTAAAAATACCCTCTGAATTTTTTGATAATTTAAGCATTTCTGCTTTAGATACGGAATTTATTACCTCTATAACTACCGAGGAAATATACGACTTTTTTATCTATCTATCAAACGAAAGAGGAAACCAATCCTGTGCCAAGGCAAGAAAGCTTTCTGCTATTAAGGCTTTTTATAAATTTATTTGTACAAAGCGTAGATTAATGGAGAAAAATCCTGCAATTGACATTGAAGCTCCTAAGAAAAAGCAGACTCTTCCTAAATTTTTATCAATGGAGGAAAGCTTAGCACTTTTAAACGCAGTTGAAAACGACAAGGAGTCTAAAACAATTGAAAGAGATTATGCCATAATTACTTTATTTTTGAATTGTGGTATGCGTCTTTCCGAGCTTGTAGGAATCAACTTAAACGACCTTGACCGTGAGCTAAGATCCTTAAGAGTTTTAGGTAAGGGTAACAAGGAAAGAATTGTCTATCTAAATGATGCTTGCCGAAACGCACTTACTACATATTTACTTGTTAGAAAAAGCGAAAAATACGCAAAAATAAATACAAACGCACTTTTTATAAGCAAGCAATACAAGCGTATCAGCAACAAAACTGTTCAATGGCTTGTTTATAAATATCTTACCCTTGCAGGACTTGATTATAAGCATTATTCTACCCATAAGCTAAGACATACAGCGGCAACCTTGATGTATCAAACAGGAAAGGTTGATGTTCGTGTGCTTAAGGAAATTTTAGGTCACGAGCAATTAAATACTACTCAAATATATACTCACGTGTCTAATAAGGGTATGCAGGATGCTATAAACAATAATCCACTTGCCAATGTCAAAAAAACGCAAAAATAGCGATTTTATCAATAATTTTATTGCATATTTTACATCATAATACAATTTGGATTAATTTTTTTGTGCATTTTGACTATTGACATACAGAAACAAAATCTTTATAATAGACTAAGTTAGTTAACACAGAAATTTCGACAACAATGTCGAAGCAACCCCTCCCATTATAATGGGACAAAAAATATTTTGGAGGATTTTTTCATGTTTGAAAGATTAAAGAAGATTCTTGTTGAGGAGCTTTCTCTCAACCCAGAGGACGTAACACTATCTGCTGAGCTTGCTAATGACTTAGGAGTTAACTCCTTGGAGCTTGCTGACCTTGTTCTTACTTGTGAGGATGAGTTTGGTGTTGAGTTCAACGAGGCTGATATGCAAAAGTTTTTAACTGTTGGCGACGTTGTTGAATTTCTTGAAGCAAACGCATAATTAAAATTATAATGAAAATGGCTACTTAAAAAGTAGCCATTTTTTATTTATCTTGCAATTGCTTAATATACTCTCCTACTATTTTCACAGCACCCTCGATACCTATTTTGCTTGTATCAATCATTAAGTTATAATTGTCACTTTTACCCCACTTTAGCGAGGTGTAGTAGTTATAGTAATTGGCACGCCTTTTGTCAGTTTTATAAATTAGAACCTTTGCGTCCTGCAAGGACACGTTTTCTATCTCTGCAATTCTTTTAGCACGAGAGTCGGTGTCGCCATATACGAAAACCTTTACTACGTTTTCATAACCGTTTAAAATATAGTCGGCGCAACGACCTACAAAAACACAGCTACCCTTGTCTGCCTCTTCTCTGATTATATCTGCCTGAAGGTTAAAAAGCTTGTCGTTGATTGGCATATCGTAGGGGGACATATTGATTGAAAGTGGATACATATCATAATTGCCCATAGCGATTGAATACAAAAAGCTTGGTGTTGTCTTTTCGTCTGCGTTTTTCAAAACCTCAAGACTAATGCCCGACTTCTCGGCTGCCTTTTCTATAAGGCTCCTATCGTGAAAGGCAAAGCCAAGCTCCTTGGCAAGTAGCTCGCCAAGCTTATGTCCTCCACTTCCGTATTGTCGTGCGATTGTTACTAAAATTTTACCCTTCATAATTTGAAGCCTCCTTTCAGTTATTCTAATATTATTTTACAAGATTTTTAATAAAATTTCAACAGAAATTTGTATTCCACAAAAAAGTATGCTAAAATATACATATAAATCAGCGTAAAGAGGTATTAAATGCTAAAGGTCGAATACAAAAAAATTAACTACGATGGACTAAAGCTCGCAAGAGAAAGAAAGCTGTTGGAGCATAATTCTGCGTATGAGCTTTTAAATAAAATGCTTGGCGAGCATTTTAATATATATAATCCTGAAATATTAAAAACTCACAATGGAAAGCCTTACATAAATGTGCCTAACGTTCACTTCAGTATTTCTCACACAAATGAGCTTGTGGTTTGTGCAATAAGCAACCATCCCGTTGGCATTGACGCTGAAAGATTAACGCGACGTACGGATGTCCGAATAGATTCATTTGCTAAAAGATATTTTACCGAAAACGAAAGAAAGCTTCTTGAAAGTGCAAGCGACAAAAGAATGGCGTTTTATAAAATTTGGTGTGGTAAGGAAGCTACCATCAAAAAGCTTGGTGGTACGATTTCATATTTAAAAAAAATTGACACAACTATGGAGAATTTTCAATATATCTACATGGATGATTATATAATCTGCATAAAAATTTAAAAATGTATTGATTTTAATAAAAAAATAAAGTATAATATTAGCGTTAAAAATTTAAGAAAACTAAGGAGATTTAAAATGTTAGTTTCAGCAAAAGAAATGCTTGAAAAAGCAAAAGCAGGCAAATACGCAGTAGGTCAGTTCAACATCAACAACCTTGAGTGGACAAAGGCTATCCTTCTCACAGCACAGGAGCTTAATTCTCCTGTAATTCTCGGTGTTTCCGAGGGTGCTGGTAAGTATATGTGTGGCTATGAGACAGTTGTTGGTATGGTTAAGGGTATGATTAAGTGCCTAAACATTACTGTTCCTGTTGCTTTACATCTCGACCACGGCTCATACGAGGGCGCTAAGGCTTGTATCAACGCAGGCTTCTCCTCTGTAATGTTCGATGGCTCACACTATCCAATTGAGGAAAACATCAAAAAGACAACTGAGCTTGTAAACGCATGTAACGTTCTTGGTATCTCACTTGAGGCTGAGGTTGGCTCTATCGGTGGCGAAGAGGACGGCGTTGTAGGTGCTGGCGAATGTGCAGACCCTAATGAGTGCAAGATGGTTGCAGACCTTGGTGTTACAATGCTTGCTGCAGGTATTGGTAACATTCACGGTAAGTATCCAGCAAACTGGGCAGGACTTAACTTTGACGTTCTTGCTTCTATTTCTGAGAAGGTTGGCGATATGCCTCTCGTTCTTCACGGTGGTACAGGTATCCCTGAGGATATGATTAAGAAGGCTATCTCCCTTGGCGTTTCAAAGATTAACGTTAATACTGAATGTCAGCTCGCTTTTGCTGCTGCTACAAGACAGTACGTTGAGGCTGGTAAGGACCTTTCAGGTAAGGGCTTTGACCCAAGAAAGCTTCTTGCTCCTGGCTTTGAGGCTATCAAGGCTACTGTTAAGGAAAAGATGGAGCTTTTCGGTTCTGTAAACAAGGCATAATTTTATATTAAAGAGGACAATTTGATTATGGGAACACTCGGAAATATTTTATGGTTTTTATTGGTAGGTTTGGTTAGCTGGCTAAGTTGGATTATTTGCGGGGTTGTCCTATGCATTACCATTATTGGCATTCCTGCAGGCTTACAGTGCTTCAAGTTAGCATCCCTTTCCGCCTTTCCTTTTGGAAAGGATGCGGAGCTTAACTTCGATAAACACCCAATTATGAATATTATTTGGGTTATCCTTTTTGGTTGGGAGTTTGCTCTTTCATATTTACTTTCAGCACTTTTGTTCGCTATCACCATTATCGGTATTCCATTTGCTAAGCAATGCTTAAAGCTTGCTAAGCTGTCACTTTTACCATTTGGTGCGTGCATCGTAACACTATCAGACTAAATAAAAAAACGGACAATGTCCGTTTTTTTATTTAGTCAGCTCTATTAAGATTACCTCGGGTATATTATTTACTCTAATTGGGAAGGAGCTATTGCCTATTCCTCGGCTAACCACCATAGCTGAGGTGCCCTCTTGGTACAAGCCAGAGTCATATTTTGGGAAAAAGCCTTGGTTGGGAGCTAATATTCCACCTATTAGGGGTAATCGCACCTGTCCACCGTGGGCATGGCCACTTAGGGTTAGGTCTATTTCCTTCTCTGCGTAAATATCAAAATTTTCAGGTCGGTGGGATAGTAAGATTGTGTAGTCCTCCTTGGTGTAGTTGATTTTTGATATTAGGTCGTTAGTTATGCTTTTTTCGTCATAGCCCTCCTTTTCATCAATTACAAGGGTTGGGTCGCATATTCCCATTATTGTGATTTTTCCGCCAGCTCTTTTTATTTCTACCTTAGTATTATTTAAAACTGTTACTCCTGCATCTATAAGTCCCTTTTCTAATTCATCGTAATTTGGTATTGCACTTTCGTGGTTGCCACTTACATAGTAGCAGGGTGCTATTTTTGTAGCCTCGATTGCAAATTCAAGGGCAATTTCTATATTAGTGCGACTTTTATCGACAATGTCGCCTGTTATGGCTATTATGTCGGGATTTGTCGATTTTAGTAGGTTTATTAGTCTTTCGTTGTTTTCTCCCCAAGTTCTGTTGTGTAAGTCTGAGACGTGGGCAATTTTAAAGCCCTCAAATTCTCTTGGTAGGGTGCTATTATTTACCTCTATATAATTTAATTCAAGGGTGTTATTTTCTCTTATGGTTACTATAATGAAGATAGCAAGAAGCGAGACTAAGAGCGCTATTACAATTTCTATTATGAGCTTTTTCTTTTTACTTTCCATTCCTGCCTCCTTTTTCTTTAGTATATCACTATTCGGGCGTGGTTTTCAATATAACTAAAAAATAAGGCGAAAATTTCGCCTTATTTTTTAGATTATTTTTTCTCTTAATTCCTTAACCTCTTTTACTAACTCATCACTGGTTAATTTGGCTTTTCTCTGCATTGCATATTGCATTTCGTCATTTTTAATCAAATCTTTTACGCTTGAATCTATTGTACTTAATCTCGAGTTGACTGCGTCTGTGCAATTATTAACAAGCCTTATCATTCTGTCCTGCTCCATACTGATTGTATTGCAAATTGCTTGGGTTGCCGTTTTAATAGCACCTACTATTTTTTCGGTGTTTCTGTAATTGTCAACCTGCTGAAGTGCTTCCTTTAGAGTGTCGGCTCTGCCTGTTTCTACATTGTAAATTATCAAATCGATATTAGACCAATCTCGTTGGTCGAGAGTGCTTGAGTATTCACTTATCAACGCATTATGTAACGAGATACTACAATCGCATGTTTCTTTGATAATCGCTTCTTTGCTCTCTATTCTCTTAACTTTGTCATCGTAAAAAAGCTTTTTTTCAGATTCACAATCTGCTATTTTTATTTCAACCTCTTCAATAGCCTTTGTTAATCTGATATACTCTTCGCTATTTTTCCACTCTTCCTCAATTTGCGTATCAGTCCTCAATTGGCTTGCCAATTGTTTTAGCTCTTTTTTCATTTTTCCGCACTGAACAGCATCGTATATTGCAATAATCGGTATTATTATCGCTGTAACCCAAATTAAAAATGTGAAAAACAACCACAACGATTCTTCAAAAAACTCAAAAAACGTATTAAATACTCTTTTAAATCTGGAGCCAACTTTTAACTCTTTTTTTAAAAATGCTGAGCGATAGTAAATTTCGTTATTTATTGCCCACATTTTTTCTTTTGCTTGCCATCTGGCTCCAATCAATTGATTTCTTTTATTATTTAATTTAGTTTTTTTTGTATATTTTTCATTCTTAATGTTCCTTAAAACATTTTCGTGATGTTCAATCTCATCATTTTTTACAGCCACAAGAGATAGTCCTGCTCTTAGGCTATAAAGCTTATCGACTAAGGTTTTATTTTCAATCATTTGTGTTTCGTCCATAGTTGTTCTCCTTTTTATGTATTTATATAAATAATATCACAATTTGAGATAAATGTCAATATCTCAAGTTGAGATTTTATATAATAATCATATACAAACTTTACAGAGGAGTGCTTATGCGAATAAGAGATTTAAGAGAGGATTCGGATTTAACTCAAAAAGCGATTGCTGATTATCTCCATATAAAGCAAAACACCTATTCACAATACGAAAATGGTCACAGGCAAATACCTATTGACGTGCTTATCAAGTTAGCAAGATTTTACAACACAAGCTTAGACTATTTAGTAGGAGAAACTGACGTTAAGGAAAGATATAAAGCAAAATAAAAAACGACAAAAGACTATTTTGTAAGCTTTTGTCGTTTTTTTATTCTATGGATTTTCCTCTACGGGTTTTTGCGTATCTTTTTCTTCGGTTGTAGCGTCATTCTTTTTTCTTAATGTTTTTACACAACAGAAATATATTATATGGAAAAGCCATACTCCTGCAAGTATTCCACAGGGAATGTATAGCTCCTTTAAAAACATCATTACAAAGCCAAAGGTCATTAAAAGAGTTACTGTTATCATTATTTTGATTTTTGTTTTCCAGGTCATACCCTGCCCCTTGACAAAGGATTCAAGATTATTTTTATAAAGCTTAGTGCCAACAAACCATTTATGTAGTCTTTCAGAGCTTTTACCAAAGCATATTAATGCCACGAGCAAAAACGGAAACGCAGGAAGCATTGGGAGTACGGCACCAACAGCACCAAGTGCTAAGCCTATACAGCCTAATACAATAAACACTATTTTTTTAACCTTCATTATTTATCCCTCTCAATCTGTCTTTTTTCCTTTTTGCTTTCAATCAAATGCTTTATTGCTAAAATAGGATGATAAAGCACCATTCTTGGTCCTGAAAATTTCATAACCTGACGGATTTTTTCACGCATTTGAGCCTTATAGCAATGAACTCTACAATTAGAGCAAAAGGTTTTTGTTTCCATAAATGGACATCTATCGCTTCTTTCACGTGCGTAATCAAGAAGATTTTGACACTCAGGACAAAGCTCCTTTTTCGTTTTGTGCTTTTTTCTGCAATAGAGCCTTATCATCAAGCCTACTACTCTTTTTTCTCTTTCTCTTTTACTGTCAAGCTCTTTTTTGTTCATACATTTTTCCATCTTTTACGTTATATATACGGTCTGCAATTGCCATAGTAGATTCCCTGTGAGATACAAGAATAATGCTTTTCTTATTTTTTTGCTCCTTAAGTGCCTTAAGAATTATTCCCTCGTTTATGCTATCAACGTTGCTTGTTGGCTCATCGAGTAAAATAAGTTCACTTCCTCGCAGGAATGCACGAGCTAATCCTATTCTTTGCTTTTCTCCAGCTGATAAATTATCGCCTAATGCTCCGACCTTAGTTTGGTAGCCCTGTGGTAATGTCATTATAAAGTCGTGAATTGAAGCCATTTTGCAGGCATTCTCCATTTCCTCATTTGTTGCATCTCGTTTGGCTACACGTAAATTTTCTTCTATGGTATCGTCAAACAAATAGGTTACCTGACTTACCATTGTTACATTGTCTAACAGGCTATTTTCGTCAACATTATCAATATCTATGTTATTATATTTGATAGCACCCTTATCCTTTTGCCAAAAGCGAAGCAGTAGCTTCAAAAACGTTGATTTTCCACAACCACTTTCGCCCACAATTCCTATTATCTCGCCCTTTTGTGCGTGCATTTTGATGTCGGTTAAAATTTCCCTTTCTTTATCGTAGGAAAAGCTCAAATTTTCTACCTTCAAGTCTTGATATTCAAAGCCTGCTCCATTCACAACAGGGGAAACGGCAGGCTTTTCAGATAGCAAATTCAAAACTCTATCGCCTGAGGCAAAGGTTTGTGTTAAGTTGCCTGGCAGGGCTGATATGGCAATTACAGGTCCGAAGGAGCCAAACACACCAACAACGCCTATTATCATTTTGCCGACAGACAAGCCGTTTATTACCAAAGCGATGCCTACTGCAAGGGTTGCTACGATAAATAGCGATACCAATAGCTCTGTTATTGCACTTGCCTTGGTTGTGTTTCTTTTCATTTTTTTGGTTTCCTTAAGTAAGACAACTGAACGAGCATTTACCTCGTCTTTTCGCTTACTTCCCGTATTGTTTAAAACTATATCCTTAATTCCCTTTATGCTATCAAGAAAGTATCCATTGAAGGACGAAAACTCTTTTCTATATCTAACACCAGATTCCTTTAGTGCACTTGAGGAGATGAGTGGAACTATTATACCTATGGTTAAAAAGCCAATAAGAGCAATAAGCGCCAAGTACCAGCTTGATACAAAGCCTACGAATAAGAATACAGAGAGGGATACTACCACAGCGATACATATTGGAGATATTGTATGGGCATAGAAAACCTCAAGGGTTTCTATATCGGAGGTTATCATTGCTATAATGCTACCCTTTTGCTTGCTTTCGAGCTTGGCAGGGCACAAGGTTCTGAGTGCTCCAAAGATTTTATCTCGCAAGGTGGCAAGAAGCCTAAAGGCAATGTAGTGGTTACTATATTGCTCAAGGTAGCGAAGAAGTCCACGTAATACACCACAGCCAATTGCAAGGGCAATAATCCAACCGTACGAAAGCGCTATTGCCTCGCCCAATGCCTTGGCAACACCGACTGCACCGAACAGTGTTACACCCATTGCACAAACAAAGCCAATTGACCCGTTAATAACTGCTAAAATCATTATGTATGAAAGGCTACCCAGTAATAAAATTAGGCTAGCCATTATTTTTGCTCCACTTCTGCGAAGCTTAGCCTGTTTTTTCATCACTGTACCTCCTCACAATAACCATTTTCCAGTCTTTTCTGTGCCATAAAGAGTCGTGCATATCCACCCTCAAGCTTTATAAGCTCCTGGTGTGTGCCTGTTTCCTTAAGCTCTCCTGCTTCCATATAATAAATCTTATCAGAGGGAATGACGTTGGCAAGTCTGTGAGAAATTACAATTACCGACTTATTCCTTGAAAGCTCTTTTATATTTCGCATTATGATTGCTTCACTCTCTATATCAATGTTGCTTGTAGCCTCGTCAAAGATATAAACATCCTTGCTTGAAACAAGGCTTATTGCAAGGGCTAATCTTTGCTTTTGTCCTCCTGAAATATTGCTTGCATCCTCGGTAATTACCTTGTTTAGTCCTCCGTTTTGCAAAACGAAGTCTGAAAGATTTACCTTTTCCAAGGCTGAATATATTTCCTCGTCGGTTACATCAGACTTAGCAAGCTGAAAGTTTGAACGTATGGATTCGTTAAAAATATAGGTGTTATAGCTTACAACTGCCAGATGGGAATAGTAGCTTTCACGATTTAAGCCCTCAAGCTCCTTTCCACCAACAAGAACCTGTCCGTTTTTTGCTCTTATTCCACCATACAAAAGATTTACAATCGTTGACTTTCCACAGCCACTTTCTCCAACTATTGCTGTCATACCTGTTTTAGGGAAGCTCATTGTTATATTTTTTAAAACGTTTCTTTTTCCGTCATAGGAAAAATCTATGTTATTGAGTGAAAGCTCTGTATCAGTAACCTTTTCCTCTCCCCATATTGGGTCTGGCTTTTCGAGGAGTGAAAGGATTTTTTTACCTGCTGACACTCCATTCATTGCCACGTGAAAGGCAGAGCCAAAGGCACGAAGAGGTAAGAAGAAATCAACTGCTACTAAAATTAAGAAAAGGGCAAGTATTGGATTTAATCCCCAAGCAAATATACCTGTTACGGCTAATGCAATTCCAACTCCTGCTCCACCATAGGCAACTAAATCCATAATTGTAGTGCTTGCAAGCTGCATTACCAATACCTTCATCGTTATTTTTCTGAAATCCTCGGAGCTTTCGTTCATTTTTTGGTGCTGGTTTTGGTCAGCCTTAAATATTTTTAATTCCTTAAGTCCCTGCACGCTATCAAGAAAGCTATCTCCCATAGAGGTGTATTTTCCCCAATATTTTGCAAAGATTTTCTTTGCATATTTGGATACTGCAATAATTGAAATTGGTATTAAGGGTACGCACAAAAGAAGCACAAGTGCCACTCTATATTCAATTCCTACGGTTATGCAAAACAAAATTACAGGTGCTATCATTGAATAGAAGAACTGTGGTATGTAAGAGGAATAATAAAGGTCAAGCTGTTCTATTCCCTCCATTGAAATTTGTGTAAGTCCTGCCATACTCATTTCGTCGGTAGAACGAACACCGAGCCTTACAATTTTGTTATATACCTGCTCTCTTAGGTCCTTTTTCGCCCTGCGACCTATTGTGTCCTTTAGCTCTCCTACAAGACGAGTTGAAATGTAACGCACAACAATGCCAGCTATTATTGTTATTATCGGGTAGATAAAGCTTATCGGTGTAAAGGGATTGCCATAATTCACAACCATAAAAATTGCCCAACAAATGCTTGCCGTAATAGTTACATTGGCAAGCAAGCCTACTACCATTAGTGCAACTGTATAGAAGATATACCTTTTATTCTTTCCTAATAGCTTTAATAAATCTTTGTCTATCATTACTGCTCCTTAAAACGAAAACAAGCCCTTTTTTACATAATTCTCTGTTTTTATACTTAAAACTCTGTAACCAGTTTCCTCTATGGCTTTTTTCAAGGCTACTTCATCAATTACTTGTGCTATAATCTCCGTTGTTCCCTTTTTGTGAGATGAAGTTACCTTCTTTGCATTGATTACCTTGCGAACAGCACTATTAACATGTGCCTCACACATACCACATGCCATTCCGTCTATTTGTATTGTGCATTTATACATATAAGCCTCCTTCGGTTAGCTTAAACTAACCTAAAATTAAATTTAATGGTTAGTCAAAGCTAACCATCAGTATTATACCTTATTTTGCATCTATTGTCAATTATGTTTTTTCTATTTTCATTTTTTTAGTTATCTTTATAAATTACACGACGTAATGCTCAAACATTTGTAACAAATTTGCACTAAAAATTAATTGAATTATCAATTGTTGTGTGATAGAATATTATATATTAAGCTTTTATACAAGGAGATTTTTCATGGAAAGAGGTAGTGGCGTTTTAATGCACGTGTCTTCCCTTTGGGGAGATTTTTCTGAGGGTGCTTTTTCGAAAAGTGCTAAGGAATGGATAGATTTTTTAAGTGAATGTAAATTTAAGTATTGGCAGGTTTTACCCTTCTGCTTACCTGATGAATATAATTCCCCATATAAATCCTTTAGTGCCTTTTCAGTAAACCCTAATTTTATTGATATTGAAAAGCTACACACTAAGGAATTAATTACAAGGAGTGAGCTACAAGAGGCTAAGCAAAAAAGTCCCTTTGCTTGCGAATTTGAAAAGCTTAATCGTGACAGATTAAAGCTTTTAAGGAAGGCATCTACAAGGTTTTTAGAGACTAAGAAGTTAGAGGAGTTTTACAAGAGTCACAAGCAAACTGAACGCTTTTGCGAGTTTATGGCACTGAAGGAAGCAAATGGTGGCAGGGAGTGGACGGAATGGACCAATACAAAGCCTAGCAAGGATTCCTTGCACGCTTGGAAATTTATACAGTATATGGCTATTACTCAATGGCTTGAGATTAAGGAGTATGCTAACAAGAGGGGTGTTAAAATTATAGGTGACGTGCCTATTTACGTTGCCCTTGATTCCTCTGACGTTTGGGCAAATCCTGAGCAGTTTCAGCTTGACGAAAATCTTCGACCAACTAACGTTGCAGGCGTGCCACCCGATTACTTTAGCGAGGACGGACAGCTTTGGGGAAACCCCTTGTACGATTGGGACAAAATGAAGAAGGACAATTACTCCTGGTGGGTTCAGCGTATGAGCTTTATGTGTGAGCTTTTCGATGGTGTAAGAATTGACCATTTCAGAGGCTTAGAGTCCTATTTTTCAATACCATCAACCGAGAAAACTGCTAAAAATGGTGTTTGGGTTAAGGGTCCAGGTATGTCCCTTATCAATGCTCTTAAGGGCGTTTGCAAGGATAAGCTGATAATTGCAGAGGACTTGGGAGAAATAACTCCTGAGGTTGAAAGGCTTGTTAAGGATAGCACCTATCCTGGTATGAGAGTTTTGCAATTTGGACTTTTGGGTGAGGACAATTCAATGCACCTACCCCACAATTATCCTAACAATTGCGTTGCCTACACAGGCACACACGACAACAATACTCTTCTTGGCTACGTTTGGGACCTTGACGAGAATAAAAGAAAGCATTTTCTAAGCTATTTTGGCTATGAGGGGGACAATTGGGATAACTGCTACGATACTGTTATTCGTTCAATGCTTGCATCTCACGCAGGACTTGTAATCTTCCCCGTTCAAGACCTTTTGAAGTATGGTAAGGATACACGTCTTAATACACCTGGTAGCTGTGACGACAACTGGTCCTTTAGAATTACTAAGGAGCAATTTGAAAAAATTGACAAGGAAAAGCTTAAGCACTGGAACACTATATACGCAAGATAACAAAAAAGGAAGTGTGATAATTTCACACTTCCTTTTATTTATTCTCATCACTTGGCTTTTTCTTTATTTTATCCACTATCGCGTTTTTTGCACCGACAAAGGTGGTTTTCCCTTTTTCAAATATGTCAATTGCTTTTTGTTGAGTTGAGGAAACCCTAGTTTTATCTGCATCCTCGTCCCCTCTTAAGCATTTCACGAAATTGCCAACATTATCCTTTACCTGACTTGTTTTTTCCTTCGCCTTTTGGTAGTCGTCCTTCACTCTTTGTGTCAATATTGCAAGTTGTCTTTCGAGGATTTGACGAACAATCTCAATAACCACCTGTATTATCCATAAAATTGCAGAAACAACAACCACAAGCACAGAAAACCAATTAACATCGTTTATAATGATTACTATACCATAGATTGATATACCTAAGGAAACAGCCTTTGCAAGAATTTTAATAATTCTGCACACTCTGTCAACTGTTTTTTTTACAGTTTGCAAAATCTTACTCTCTTGGAAATGTCTAACAATGGTGAATACAAGAAGCAGGCACGATACTCCCGCAAGCACGCAGTTTACCGGAACAACTCCTATACCTATCAGTACAAGAAGGAGAGGGAACAATATATTTAAGCTTTGTAGCTCAACTAAAAACACAAAAGCTAAAAGCTTAAGCTGTCTTACAAGCTCGGCTAATTTATCTCTGTATATTTTAAGTGACATATTCCCCTCCTGTTTTATTCTATATAGTATTTTAGCATATATTTCCAATTTAGTCAAGAAGGACTTGAAAACAATAAAAAACGGACACAGAGTGTCCGTTTTTTAATTATTCCTCGTCTTCTCCGTCGTCATTCTTATCAACGTTATCAAGAAGCTCGTTGTACTTTTGGAATACGATGTCGATTATTTCGTCGTCAAGCACGATTTCAAACTTGTCGTCTCCTGTCTCCTCGTTTCTTGTTACATGGAAAACAAGCGCCTCGTCGTCTGCCATACCCTCGAGCAATTCAACAGGTTGAAGAATTGCATAAAATTCGCCTTGATGAGCAATGCCTGCAATTTCAACAAAGTCGATTTCCTCGCCATCGCCTGAAATAAGAGTTACTATATCGTCATCTGCAAATTCGTCCTCGCCGATTTCCTCTGGGAAGTTCTTTTCGTCTGCCATAATATTATCTCCTTAAATTTATTATATTTTATTTTATCACAATTATATTATCATTTCAATATTTACTCGCCAACTATTTTAATTTGACACATTTTCATAGCTTCAAGTGCATTTTTATGGCTTTGAGGGGTAACACCTGCACAAGAGGATGCGTCAACTATAATTTCTGCCTCTAAAAAGGCTGATTTTGTAAGCAATACGTTTGAAATCACGCAAATGTCGGTGCAAAGTCCTACAAAGGTTATAGTTTCAATTTTTTCTTCCTTGTCAAGCTCTTGTAGCTTTTCTATTAGCACAAGGCTACCAAAGGTAGGCTTTTCAATAACTACCTTTGCGTAGGGCAAAAGGCAATCTGCTATTTCCCACCCCTGTGTGTTCTTAATACAATGCTCAACGGGTAGATTTTTACCCTCTTTTGTGTCTAAATAATTTGTCTCGTGGGTATCCTTTGTAAAAATAATTTCGCCCTCAAAGTCCTTTACAAGCTTAAGCACGTTAGGTAAAATTGCTTGTGCCTCGGCTGTACCTAAGGAGCCATTTATAAAGTCGTTTTGCATATCGACTACTACTAATACGTTTCTCATTTTATCACCCTTAAATCAAGAATTTAACACTTGTGATTTTTACGTCTGCCTCTGAGTTAAATACAATATTGTGCTTGCCCCACATAATTGAGATAGGTGCCTTTGCAATGCCTGTTTTTCCGTTTGTACCCTTAGCAACAAGAGTACAAGCCTCAGTTTTATCAAGAGTTACAGGAATTTTGATTTGTGCAAGCTCAGAAAGTGGTGTTGAAAACTCAATTTCAGCCACGTACTTGCCTGCTTTTGTAAATTCTGCTTGGTTTGGTGTGCCAAGTACAACGTCCTTAAATTCAACCAAAGGAGTCATTGAGGAGGTATCAAGAGTTGAAATATCATACTTAAAGCCACTTGCCTTAAAGCGTTCATATGCGTGGGTAATCATTGCGATTTCGCAAATTCTCTTTGCGCACACCTGAAGCTCGCCCACAGTCAGATAGCCATTTTCTAAGGATGCCATTAGGTTATCGTTATTTGTTCTTGCGTTTTCCATAACCATATAAATGTCGTTTTGTGCCTTAACCATGCTTGCAAAGTCGCTTGTGCTTGTAGATTTATCAAGATTTGTAATATGTGCCCACCAGTCTGTCATAACAAAGCCCTCATAGCCCCAATCGTCACGAAGTAGGGTTTTAGTAAGGTCGTAGTTTGAGGCTGCGTGGTAGCCGTTTACTGCATTATAGGCTGTCATAATAGATTTAACGCCACCCTCCTTTACAGCAATTTCGAAGGGACGTGCGTAGATTTCACGCACTGCTCTTTCGGAAAGGACGGAGTCGTTTGTATGTCTATACCACTCTTGGCTATTTGCCATAAAGTGCTTGATTGTTGCATATACACCAACTCTGTTAAGACCCTTAGAGATAGCGCTTGCCATTTTACCTGTTAGGTATGGGTCCTCGGAGAAATACTCGAAGTTTCTGCCGTTTAGTGGGCTTCTGTGAATATTGATACCAGGTCCTAAGATTAGGTCGATTTCGTAAGCGGTCATTTCTACACCCTCTAAGGAGTACAAATCCATTACCAAATCGTCATTGAAGGTACAAGCAAGACAGGTGCCGTTTGGCATACTTGTAGCAGGCAAGCCACAGTCCATTCTTATGCCAGAGGGACCGTCAGTTGCACAAATAATTGGAACGCCATAGGAGATTAATTCCTCGGTAACGCCACCGAAGGCACAGCCTGTGCCAGGGGTAACCTTAGGGCTATTCATACCCTCGCCACGTACAAGACAGCATAGCTCCTCCTTAGTTAGCTGAGCTATAAATTCGTCTATGGTATTCTTGCCTGCTTTTACGTCCTCAAGCTTAATGCCCTTGTTTCCTGTGTATGGAATTTCTTTTGGAAGCTTTTCATTTATTCTTTCGACAATGTCGTATTTTGCAAGTGGTACACTTTCGTAAGCAATTTTACCATCTACATTCTTCATTCTTTCAAACGGAATAGTAGGTGCAAGTGTCTGCTGGCATTTTCTTACTACTGCGGTGGAGTCTTGCATATAGGAATATACAGGCTCTGCGTTTCTTGAAGAATTACCCACATAGATTATGTATTGGCCTGCCTCTAAAACGTAGCAAAACGCGTTTCCTGTTATACCACTATCGTCGTAGGAACACATATCATTTAGGTTAAATTCCAGACACAGTGTCTGTTTTTCGCCCTTTTCAAGAAGCTTTGTTTTGCCATAAGCCACAAGCTCACGACTTGCCTTACCAAGCTTACCACAGGGAGCACCGAAGTAAACCTGAACAACCTCCTTGCCCTTGTAATCACCTGTATTTTCAACTGTTGCAGAAACAACAAACTTGCCGTTTTCAAATTTAACTGTTGACTTTATATCAAAGGTTGTATAGGAAAGACCAAAGCCAAATGGGTATAGTGCCTTTTCAGGTGCAAAGGTTTCAAAATAACGATAGCCAACATAGATGTCCTCTTTATAAAGGTTTCTTTCCTTATCTCCAAAAAATGCACTTGAGGAATAGTCAGAAATATCGTATGCTATGGAATCTGCAAGCTTACCACAGGGGGAGTCGCCCATTAAAACCTGTGCACAGGCAGTGCCACCACACATACCGCCCTGCCATACATACAAAACAGATGAAATATTATATTTTTCCACCCACTTCATGTCTATGATAGCACCTACGTTAAGTATTACTATTACCTTATCAAACACGCTTGAAACAGCGTCAAGGAGCTTTTCCTCGCCCTCACTTAAAAGGTAGCTACCACTTGAGGCAGAGTTGTCCTTGTCCTCGCCTGCTGTACGACCTATTACAACAATTGCCTTCTCGCCAAATTCTCTTGCTTTTTTAACAAGGTCAAGGTCAATATCCATTTCCTTTTGGCACCAAGGCTCTTGACCCCAGCCTTGACCCTTATCAAATGGATTTTCCTTTTTCCATTCCTCGTAAACGGAAAGCAATTCTTCATTTATTTTAATTTGTGAATACTTCTTAAGCTCGTCAACTATGTTTGTTACGTATTTTACGTTTACAAGTCCACCTGAGCCTGTACCACTCTTATAATATTCTCTTTGTATTCTGCCGAAAACAGACACGCAGTCCCCATTTTTCAAGGGTAGCACCTTGTTTTCGTTCTTTAGCATAACTATGCCCTCTTTTGCACTTTCAAGGGATAGCTCCTCTAATTCCTTAACAGAATCCCTTGGCATATTTCCTAAGTCATAGCTCTTATAATAATTGTTTTCGTATTTCATTTTACCCTCCGAATGATTATTATACCTATATTTTATCATATCGCTATGATAAAAACAACCATATTTTGTAATTTAGGTAAAAGAAAAAGCAAGCAAAATGCTTGCTTAATCATAAGCTTTTAGTTCCTCTTGTACATAGAAATCCCATCTTACAAGGTCCTTAGGCTTTCTTTCAAACAATCTTTCGTAGGTATAGTCTAAGCTTGTTACGTAATCAGTTATTGCAAAAATAGTAATGCTTCCATCCTCAATTTCGATTGTAAACGCTAACTCTCTATTTACGTAATCTGCTATTAGCCTTACCCTATTTGAAAGCTCCCTTTGAAGCTTTTCAAAATCGTCGCTATATGCCATTTTATATAGCTTTCTTTCATTTTTTAAAAACCAGCTCCAAAACTCATCAAGCTTGCTTTCGTCAGGCTCAATAACAAAATAATGTGGTTCTGCTTTTTTAAGTAGCTTGTCAAGCATAGCCTCGGCTGATGAATACACCTGATTAGACTTGTCTATGCTTTCTAACATATTTTTCGACGCTTCCTCATTTCCTGTAAGTGCAAGAAGCATCATTTCCACCATTTTATTTCCCTCGTCCTGCTTTCCATCCCACACCTGATGAGCTTTTTTTACAAGTCTTAGTCCCTCGCTATAATCGTGAGTAAACATAAAGGTGTTAGCAAAATCGAAGTACAAATTATAAAGAGAAAGGCTTCTTTCATTTTGCCTACCTCTTTTCTCGTAGTACTCAAGCATTTTATAAAAATACTCCTGTGACTTAAAAAGATTACAGGACTTGTGCAGTAGCTTTGCTCGTCTTATATAAGGAAAATAAATATATACAGGCTCGCTCGTTTGATTTAACTCTAAATATCTGTCGTAATTTTCCTCCATTTTCTCTATGTCACCGAGAAAATCATAAGTAAGCCCCTTAAAATAGCACAATGATGCCTCGTCCTGTGGATAATCACAAAAGCCCTCCAAGGACTTAAGGTGTGTGAGTGCACCCTTAAAATCTCTTAGCATACATATAAAGCTAAGTGCACCTGTAAGTATGACCTGTGCCTGCTCAGAATTTTTAAACGCCTCAGTAAAAGCTCCCTTAAAAACCGATGCGTGGATCATACGGTTTTGAATGTAATTGGGGTTTGACTTTATTTTTTCTATATCAAAATCCATAATTGCTCCTTAAAAAGCTTATAGGCTACTGAATACAGTAGCCTATCATTTTTACAAAATTACCTTTTTGAATGCTTTTTTGCCACGTCTTACAACGAGTCCGTTTGAAAGCTGTTCCTTGGTGTAGGTTGTCTTAATGTCGGTAACCTTGTCACCATCAACAGTAACGCCACCCTGCTCAACGGCACGTCTTGCCTCACTTCTTGATGGAACAAGCTCTGCCTTAACAAGAACAGTAAGAATATCGGCTGTGCCATCACGAAGGTCGCTCTGTTCAAGCTTACACTCTGGCATATTATCGCTACCACCTGCTGAGAAAATGGACTGAGCAGCAGTTTGCGCCTTTTGTGCCTCCTCTTCTCCGTGAACAAGCTTTGTAAGCTCGTAAGCGAGAATTTCCTTAGCCTTATTAAGCTGACTGCCTTCCCAATTATTCATTTCATTGATTTGATCAAGTGGTAGGAAGGTAAGCATTCTAATGCAGTTCAAAACGTCTGCGTCGCCTACGTTTCTCCAATATTGATAGAAATCGTATGGTGGAGTCTTATTTGGGTCAAGCCATACTGCGCCTGACTGAGTTTTACCCATCTTCTTGCCCTCGGAGTTGAGAAGTAGGTTAATTGTCATTGCGTGTGCATCCTTGCCAAGCTTCTTTCTAATAAGCTCAGTGCCACCAAGCATATTTGACCATTGGTCGTCGCCACCGAATTGCATATTACAGCCATAGCGCTTGTAAAGCTCCAAAAAGTCGTAGGATTGCATTAGCATATAGTTGAACTCTAAGAAGGAAAGACCCTTTTCAAGTCTTTGCTCGTAGCACTTTGCCTTTAGCATATGGTTTACGGAGAAGCAACCACCAACGTCACGAATAAAATCAACGTAGTTAAGGTCAAGTAGCCAATCTGCATTATTTACCATAATAGCCTTATCATCGCCAAACTCGATAAAGCGAGACATTTGCTTTTTAAAGCATTCACAGTTTTTATCAATGGTTTCCTTATTCATCATTGAACGCATATCAGTTCTACCAGATGGGTCGCCAATATGGGCAGTACCACCACCGATTAGGGCAATTGGCTTATTGCCTGCCATTTGAAGTCTTTTCATTAGGCAAAGAGCCATAAAGTGTCCTACGTGAAGGCTATCTGCTGTTGGGTCAAAGCCGATATAGAAAATGGCCTTGCCGTTATCTATCATTTCCTTTATTTCTTCTTCATTTGTTACCTGTGCAATAAGTCCACGGGCAACTAACTCGTCGTAAATTTTCATTATAAGTCCTCTTTTTTAAATAATATAATATATTATATCGAAAATATGGTTGCTTGTCAAGATTTATATGCTAAAACCTTGTTTCTATATTCTTTATTTTTGCTTATGTCCTCGCCAAACCAGTCGGGTGGCACGAAACTATTAGCATCAGCCTCTGTTTCAAACTCAACCTCAACCACGATAAGTCCCTGCAAGCGATTTTTGTATATATCAAGCTCGGCTATGTAGCTACCTATATTTATAAGGTAGCGAGTTTTTTCAATCAAAGCACTTTCCACTTTTGAAAAAAGCTCCTTGCCTTCTTTTTCGCTAACTAATTTTTCCGTTTCCTCACGGACAACATCGCCCTCTCCCTTTACGGTCAGATAATATTGATTATCTCTTTTACGTATTCTGGTTTCAGGTGTTAAGGAGATATAGCCCTGCACTATTTCACTCTTTTCACAGCCGTCAAGACAGGGTATTTCCTTGACTAAAAACTTTCTTTCTATTTCCATAAAAATCACCTCTAAATATTTTATCACTTTATATTGGATTTTGAAATAGTTTATGGTAAAATATATTTAATAATTTAAAAGGGAGTTTTTTTATGGTTACTTTAAATTCTATTTTTAGCTCCAATATGGTGCTTCAGGCAAATAAGCCTGTTAGATTTTTCGGTAGTGGTCAAGGAAGTGTTGAAGTTACTCTTTTGGGTAACACTAAGACTTTAGAAGCAAAGGGTGATTGGCTCATAGAGTTTGACCCTGTTTCCTATGGTGGACCATACACAATTGATATAAAGCTTAATGGTATTTGCTCACAGCTTCGTGACGTGTACTTTGGCGATGTATATTTGCTGGGGGGACAGTCAAATATGCAATTTAAATTGAAGGAATGTAATGAGCCTGTAAGCGACTACCGTGGAAACGACAACGTGCGTATGTTTACTGTTGATAGGCTTGAGCTAAGCGAATACTACTTCTCTCGTGATGGTTGGGTTGTGCTAACTAAGGAAAATGCAGGCGAGTTTTCTTCAATCGGCTACTACGTTTCGCAAGAGCTGGCAACAGATGAGCGAAAAATAGGTCTTATTGCCTGCTATCAGGGTGCATCTGCTATTCAGCCTTGGATTAGAAAGGATTTAGCCGACAAATTCCCTACCACTCTTGCAAAAAGAGAATATCCACTTTGGAATGATAATGGCAAGCTATACGAAAAAATGCTGAGTAACATAATTCCCTTTAGCATTTCTCACGTGCTTTGGTATCAAGGAGAAAGCAACGCATACACAAACGAGGCTGAGCTTTATATTGATATGCTTTCCTGTATGGTTGATAACTGGAGAGAGGACTTTAGGGATTTTTCCATTAAATTTGTTATAGTGCAAATTGCAAACTATATTTGGGGAGAGGATAAAAATGGTTGGAAAGCTATTCAAGAGCTTCAGTTAAAGGCTTCTGATTGCATTGAAGGACTTAAGACAGTAGTATGTCACGACATCTGCGAGGACGATGATATTCATCCAAAATCCAAAAAGGTGCTTTCGCAAAGAATAGCTAAGGCTATTGAGGGTTAAATATAATAATATTTTGTAAAAAAGTATTTAAAATGTATTGAAATATACTTTTACATTTGATATAATTATAATGGCTTAGATTGGATTAAGCTAAAGTTAGTTAATTTTAAGAAAGAGGTATAGATCTATGATCAAATTTGAAAACAAGGCACTAACCGACAGCAAGTTGATTCTTGACTGGATTGAGGAAATGGCTGAAATGGTTAATCCTGACAAGATTGTTTGGATTGACGGAAGCGACGAGCAAACAGAGGCACTAAAGGCTGAGGCTTGCTCAATTGGCGAGCTTGAAAAGCTCAACGAGGAGCTTCTTCCTAACTGCTATCTCCACAGAACAGCTATCAACGACGTTGCTCGTGTTGAGGGCAGAACCTTCATCTGCACAAGAACAAAAGAGGATGCTGGTAATATTAACAACTGGATGGACCCACAGGAATGCTACGCAAAGCTTTCTAAGCTTTACAAGAACTCCTACAAGGGCAGAACAATGTATGTAATTCCTTACGCTATGGGACAGGTTGGCTCTGACTTTGCTAAGTATGGTATTGAGCTTACTGACTCTATCTACGTTGTACTAAATATGCTTATTATGACAAGAGCTGGTGCTGAGGTTGCTAAGGCTATGGGTAACGGAGAGGGCTTTATTAAGGGTCTTCACGCAAGATGTGATATTGACGAGGAAAATCGTTATATCTGTCACTTCCCAGAGGATAACACAATTTGGTCTGTAAACTCAGGTTACGGTGGAAACGTTCTTCTTGGTAAGAAGTGCTTTGCTCTTCGTATTGCTTCCTACTTAGGACGCAAGGAGGGCTGGATGGCTGAGCACATGCTTATTCTTGGCGTTGAGTATCCTAACGGCGAGACAAAGTACATCTCTGCTGCATTCCCATCTGCTTGTGGTAAGACTAACCTTGCTATGCTCATTCCACCTAAGACATACACAGAAAAGGGCTATAAGGTTTGGTGCGTAGGCGACGATATTGCTTGGCTACGTGTTGGTAAGGACGGCAGACTTTGGGCTATTAACCCAGAAAATGGCTTCTTCGGTGTTGCTCCTGGTACTAACGAAAAGTCCAATCCTAATGCTCTTGCTACAACAATGAGAGATACAATCTTTACAAACGTAGGTCACGTGCTTGACAATAAAACAGTATGGTGGGAGGGTCTTAACGACAACGCTCCTGACAACTGCATCAACTGGAAGGGCGAAAAGTGGGATAAGACAAAGTATGACAAGAAGGATAAGGTTAATACAAGCGCTGCTCATCCTAACTCAAGATTTACAGCTCTTGCAAAGAACTGTCCTTGCATTTCTAAGGAATTTGACAATCCAGCAGGCGTTCCAATTTCTGCTATCGTATTCGGTGGCCGTCGTGCAAAGACTGCTCCACTTGTATATCAATCCTTTAACTGGCAACACGGCTCATTCGTAGGCTCAATTATGGCTTCCGAGACAACTGCTGCAGCTGCAGGTGCAGTTGGTGTTGTTCGTCGTGACCCAATGGCAATGAGACCATTCGTTGGCTACAATATGGGTGACTACTTCCAGCATTGGCTTGATATGGGACATAAGATTCCTAATGCTCCAAAGATTTTCCACGTTAACTGGTTCCGTACAGATGACGAGGGTCACTTCATTTGGCCAGGCTTCGGCGACAATATGAGAGTTCTTGATTGGATTCTTCAAAGATGCGAGGACAAGGTTGAGGCTCGTGAAACAGCTATCGGCTACGTTCCTTACGCAAAGGATATTAACATTGAGGGTCTTGACATCACTGTTGATACAATTGAGGGTCTTCTCTCTGTTGAAAAGGAATCTTGGCTTGAGGACGTTGAGAATATCAAGTCCTTCTATGCACAGGTTGGCGACAGAGTTCCTCAAACTATGTACGAGGAGCTTAAGGCTCTTGAGGCAAGACTCAGCAAGTAAGATTAATATAAGTAAAAAGCTCCGAGAAATCGGAGCTTTTCTTGTCCTAAGAGTAGTAACCAAGGGCAAGGTGGAGAATTTGGGATGGTTGAAGTTGAAAAATGATATTTTTTAGTATTTTTTAGTTAGAGGTATCCCTTTTGTAAATGGTTTTTCCTCATTTTTGATAAAAAAATGGAGGATAGGTCCCATAAGCGATATTTTTCTATTGATTTTTTAGTTAATAAGTGATACAATACTAATGTATTTTTTAGAAGGGAGAAAGTTAAGATGGATGTTGGAAATCTTTTTCTTTCATTTCTTTTACAGCTTCTGTTTACAGTTGGTGTTATAGTGTTGTTTGGCTTTTTGATTTCTCTTTGTAACAGAGCCTTTTATTCTAACTTTGGCTCCTGGAGTCGTGGAGTGTGCTATGTTACTGGCTTTATTGGTACGCCTGTGCACGAATGCTCTCACGCACTTTTTTGCATTATTTTTGGGCATAAGATTGAGGAAATGAAGCTTTTTCAAATAGATAGCGAGGATGGTACGTTAGGCTACGTTTTGCATAGCTACAACAAGAAAAACGTATATCATATAATTGGTAATTTCTTTATTGGAATTGCTCCTATCGTTGTTATTACTGCTCTGCTTTGCTTACTTGCTATTCCCTTAGCACCTGAAATGCTAAATGGTATTTTTATAAGCATTGGAACTCTTGACGTAACTCAAGGAATTATGAATCCTTTGTCGGTTTTGTGGCAGGTTATAGTTTCGATTTTTAAAGGTGCAGTAAGCTTTAAGTGGTGGATATTTGTATTTATTGGTACATTCCTTTGCTTACATGCAACTCTTTCAGGTGCTGATATTAAATCTACCCTCGGTGGCGGTGCAATCCTTATTGGTGCTCTTTTCGTGGTTGATTTAATCCTTGCTTTGATTGGAAAAAGCGTTATTTCTGCATTTACAAATGCTATCGTTTCCTTTGGAATATATCTTTCCTCGTTTTTGCTTCTTTCACTTGCAATTTCATTAATAGCCGTGCTATTCTCCTTGATTGTAAGAGTTATTTTCAGAAGATAAATAAAATCCCAACAAATCATAGGATTTGTTGGGATTTTTGTTATTCTGTCGTTTCTTCCTGTAAAACGGGGACTATTTCCTTTTTGGTGTGGTCGCAGGCACGACACTTGAAAATGCGATAGCCCTCCTCCTCGGTGGTTGGGCATTGTGATTCGATTGGGTTGCCCATATAAACGTGAGGTAGCTTATCTGTGTATCTGCCCTCATAGGTCTTGTCACATCTTGCGCAAGCATTGATATTATAACCGATTGATGTGCAGGTTGGAGTTACTCTTTCCTTTACATAGTAAAGATGGTTACAACCGTTTTGACAGTTGGAGTTACCACCTAAGTAAATTGTAAATTCGCCACCCTTTGCATCAATATCTAACACTGTAACGTACTTTTTGTTGTATTGACCTGTGGTAACCTCTAAGTATTGCTTTTCTCCGTTTACAATAACGTAAGCAGAGTCGGTAAAGGACGGAACGTTTACATTTACGGACATTGGAATATTATAAACGTCGTCTGCTATTGTACAGCCTGCCTTAATTGTAATTGAATTCATTGAGCAATCAACGTATTCAACGAAGGTGTTTTCAAGCTGTTTTGCGTATTTAGAAACGTCCTCGAAGGAAGCAACCCAAAGCACGTCGCCATAGTTATCGTAAAGCATTTTACAGTGAGCTTCAAGGTCGGAAATGCTACAGTTAATTCCTGAAGCATCCTCTCTTACCTCGTGATAAAGCTCAACGACCCAAGCACCTGAGTTTACATATACGCCAATTGCCTTTTGGTTTGGTGCTGCACTTCTTGTATTTACAGATACAGCCTTTACTCTATATATGTTGAAATCCTGACCTAAGTATGCTTGTTGACCCATTGTCTCAAGTCTGTTGGAAATACAGAATTGTGAAACATATTCCTCGTAAGGAGTGCTTGGTTGGGCAAGGGGAGAAGCGTAGGTTAAAACGTCTTGTGTTGGGAACTTTTCTCGCAAATACATAATCGCGTCCTTAATTTCGTGCTCGTATTCGCTTGCAGAAAGGCTTGGTGGATTTGCGTGGTCGTAGCCGTGACAGCCTATATCCATATAGCCAAGCTCAACTATTTTGTTCCACTCTGCAATTGCTGTGTCGTTTACAAAGCTTGCAGTTATCATTTCTGTACCACGGAAGCCGTATTTTGCGAAAATATTAGACACGTTGTAGCCTGTTTGGTAGTGTCCACCATCGTCAAAGGTCATTGAAAGGGCTGCCTTGTAATTGTGGTAATATGGTGTGAAGGTTGGTGCGCTTAGCTTTTCGTTAAGATAATTGTACGTACCATCTGCGTTAGTTGTTGCTACGTAAACTAAGGTATCATCCTTAGCAAAGTGTGTCGGTGTCTGTGGCTTACTTGTGTCTGTTTGTGTGCCACCACCTGCTTGAGTGCCCGATTGTGTGCCTGTTTGTAAGCTACTTGAGGCTGGAGGTGTGGAGTCCCCTGAAGGAGTGCAGGCACAAAGTCCAAGCATCATTACTAAAACAAGGGTTAAAGCTATTACTTTTTTCATTTTAATCTCCTTTAGTCTAAAACGCCGTTTTCTTTTAACCATAGAAGCTGTTCAAAGGTGTCCTTTGCGATGTGTCCCTCTTGATATGGGGAAACGTTATATGCAAACACTCCCCCCTGCTTTTTTACATTTTTTATGTATTCAAGCACCTTTTCGTTGGAGTGAACGGGCTTAGGTGTACCTTCCTTTTCGTGTACCCAAAAGTCGTCCATCCAGCAAAGGGCAAACCATTGTGTGCCACCCTCTCCTGAAAATCTTCCGTTTGGATAGAAGGAAAGGTCGTTTTCCTCGCCTGCCTGGTAGTCGGCTATTCCTCTACCCCACTCGCTACCCCAAGGCTCAACACCTCTGAAGTTAAAGGCAACTATGGAGTCGGGATTGCCACTCCTCATAGCATCAGCATATTTTTTGTAGTCATAGCATAAGCCAATTCCACCACAAATGCCTGGCTCGTAGCAACAGTCTATCCACCAGCCATTGATTTTCTTGCCGTATTTCTTTGAAATGGCAGAGGTTATTTTATAGCAGTATTCTGCTTTTTTGTCGCAGATTTTTTCATTATCGAATAGTGCTCTCCATTCAGGGGTTGTTTGTCCGTCGCCGTTAAAGTAAACCATTAGCTTTATTCCGTGCTTTTCAAGACGGTCGGCAATTTCGCCCAAAAGGTCCCTTTTGCTTGTATGACCAGGAATTAGCTCCTCAAGCTCAGGCAGGGGAAATGGTAGAAACACATCGGAATGTGTAATTGTAAAGAATAAAAACTTAGCACCCGAGGCAATAATTTGATTTGTAAAGGTTTCTACATCAAAATCAAGTATTGCTTGTGCGTGGGACTTTCTTTCTCCCTTTTCAGGTAGGCTTTTCGTTGTCCAGTGAACAAATATACCATAGCCTGCTTCGTAAAACCATTTTGTCCTATCCTTCATATTTTACCTCGCAAAATTTGTTAATGTTTAGTTTATTCTAAATATTATAATAACATAATAATAGACAAATATCAAGGCTTTAATGGATTTGTGTGACAGTTGTGTGATTTTTTACAAAAAATTCACGGATATTTATTGACACACTATAATAATAATTTTATAATTTATATATCTTTTATTGAAAGGAAATTAAGATGTTACAGTTAAAGAATATCACAAAGACCTACGTAACAGGCGATAGCACTGTTCATGCACTTCGTGGTGTTTCTCTAAATTTTAGAGAAAGTGAATTCGTTTCTATCTTAGGTCAAAGTGGTTGTGGCAAGACAACCCTACTTAACATCATCGGAGGACTTGACCAATATACCAGTGGTGATTTAATCATCAACGGAAAATCCACAAAGGAATTTAAGGATAGGGATTGGGACACTTACAGAAACCACTCTATTGGCTTTATTTTTCAAAGCTATAATTTAATTCCTCATCAAACTGTTCTTTCTAATGTGGAATTAGCGCTTACACTTTCAGGCGTTTCCAAAAAGGAAAGAAGAATAAGAGCTATTGAAGCCCTTGAAACTGTGGGACTTGGGGACCAAATAAACAAAAAGCCTAATCAAATGTCAGGTGGACAGATGCAAAGAGTGGCTATTGCAAGAGCCTTGGTAAACAATCCTGATATTTTGTTAGCTGATGAGCCAACTGGTGCTTTGGACTCTGAAACAAGCGTTCAAATTATGGAGCTTTTAAAGGAGATTTCAAGGGACAAGCTTGTTGTTATGGTTACTCACAACCCTGAGCTTGCAAAGGAATATTCTACAAGAATTATTAATTTGCTTGACGGAAACGTGGTTGATGATTCTAACCCTGTGCCAGAGAGTGCTTTAAATAGAAATTCTGTTATTGTTTCTCCTGACGTAACAAGAGTTGATAAGGACGGAAACAAGGTTACTCACAAAAGCTCAGCTAAAGAGAAAAGGAGTGAGAAAAAGGGGAAAACCTCAATGTCCTTCTTTACTGCTCTTGCACTATCTCTAAACAACCTTATGACAAAAAAGGGGCGTACCTTCCTAACTGCCTTTGCAGGCTCTATTGGTATTATTGGTATTGCGCTTATACTTTCGGTTTCAACAGGTGTTAATGCTTATATTGCAAGTGTTGAAAACGACACTATGTCCTCCTTCCCTATTCAAATTAACGAAAGCTCAATGGACGCTATGTCAATGTTTGAGGTTATAATGTCTAACACCACAAGGGAGGACGTTGAAAAGGATAAGGTTTATTCTAACAACATTATGACCGACGTTATGCAGGCTATTTCAACAGGCATGACTAAAAACAACCTTGAAAAGCTAAAGGAATACATTGATAATAACACTACGATTAAAGAAAACGCAACGGATATTAAATATATTTACAACGCAAAGCTAAACGCCTTTACTCTTATTAAAAATGATACAGGCGAGGTTGTTGGTAGCTTTGAAAACCTAAGTGGTCTTACGGAGCTTATGACGGAAATTGGGCTTGGTAGTATGAGCTCAAGTATGGCATCAATGGATATGATGGGCACATCTGCTTGGACTGAGCTTGTGGGAAGCCTTGAGCATATTAAAACACAGTATGAGCTTGTTGATGGTAGATTTCCTACTGAACAGGGGGCTACAAGTGAGGTTGTTTTAATTGTTGACCAATATAATCAGGTTACTGACTTTATTCTTTATACTCTTGGTATAAGAAATATTCAGGAGCTACGCAACTGGGTGGCTGACCAAATGAATCCTAACCTTGATGACAAGGACAAAACAAAGATTGAGTCCCCTACCTTTTCTACCTCTGACCTTTTGGGCTATGAGTTTATGATTTTGCCAGATTCCGAAAGATTTTATCTTGGTGACAATGGGGAAATTTTGGAAAGAGATAACCTTTCAGAGTTCGTAATTTCTGAAAATACCTCTGCAAAAAAGGTTAAAATTGTTGGTATTGTAACTCCTACTAATAAGGATTCAATTACAATTGGCTCAATCGGCTATACCTCTTCTCTTATGAATGAGATTATGACTCTTTCGAATAATAGTCCTGTTATCGAGGCGCAGAAGAATAACGACAAGGTAAACCTTATTACAGGCTTGCCCTTTGAAAAGGTTGAGCCTGATATGACAGGAATTGATGCAATTCTTTCATTAAATCCACAGGTAAGCGCTTATCTTGATAAAATGACTACTGACCAAAAGCTTCTTGCTCTTAAGAGTGGTCTTGGTAATAGTGTAAGCACACTGCTTGCCTCTGCTCCATATGGTGGCTTTACAAGTGAGCATGTAAGTGCGATAAGAAACGCAACGGGCTTTACCTTTGCAAGCGAAAGTGATGAAAATCTATTAAAAATTGTCAACTATATGCTTGAAAATCCTACACAGTCTGAGGTTTTAGAGACAGTTGGCTATATTGATTTGTCAAAGCCCTCATCTATTGTAATTTATCCTAAGGATTTTGATGCTAAGGAAGTAATAAATAATCAAATTAAAAACGTTTACAATAGCGAGCAAGAGGAGGCAGACAAGATTTCCTACTCTGATGCTGCGGCAACCCTTATCGGCTCAATTACTACAATAGTTGACGCTATTACCTACGTGCTTATTGCCTTCGTTTCAATTTCACTTGTGGTTTCTTCAATTATGATTGGTATTATTACCTACATTTCAGTTCTTGAAAGAACTAAGGAAATTGGTATTTTACGTGCAATTGGTGCATCAAAGAGGGATATTTCAAGAGTATTCAACGCCGAAACCTTGATAATTGGCTTAACTGCTGGTATAATTGGTATTGGCGCAACCTTGCTTTTGAATATTGTTATAAACATTATTCTATTCACACTAACAGGTCTTGCAACCCTTAAGGCTTCCCTTGATATTGGTGCTGCAATTATTCTTGTGCTTATCAGTATGTCTCTTACTCTCATTGCCGGTCTTGTACCATCAAGGGTGGCATCTAAGAAGGACCCTGTTATTGCACTAAGAAGTGAATAATTATCGAAAAAAAGGCTACCCTGTGTAGCCTTTTTCTATTTCATGTGTAAAAAAAGCAACCGAATTGCTCGGTTGCTTTTTGGTTATTATTCTTCTACGATTTTGCCACCTCCGAGAGCTTGAACTTCCCAGAGGTTGTATTGGTTAGAATATTGTGGATATTTACGGATTACAGAAATCTTCTTAGCTGATTGACCCTCTGCAAGATTTACATCAACCTCGATATCTATCTTGTCAAGTGTGTTATATGTGTCAGATTTGAAAATCTCTTCGCCTGCCTCGTTGTAAACTACAAACCAAATCTCATACTGGAGATTTGTGGTCTCTTCAACAGAAGCATACCATCCAGGTAGAGAGCCCTTACCATTTACTGTAAGAATAACCTTTGTTAAATCTGTAGTAGCCTCTGCAAGAGTGATATCAAGCTGACATTCTACTTTACTTGGGTCACTTGCTGAGCCTCTTTCCTTGTTACCGTCGATTGCAGCTAATAGTCCCGACTTGTCTTCGTCCTGACCAGTAACGTGCCAGTGAGTTGAAGGTGATGTAATTGTTGCACCTGTGAGTGCATTTGTAATCTTGGAAATTACTCTGTTTTCGTAAATTATTGTACCACAGGAGTCACATGTAGCTTTACCTGTTGCGCCGTCAGCTTCGGTTGTTGGTGCTACGTAGCCTTCAACTGTTACGTTTACGTGTTGACCAGGCTCTGCAAACTTTTCTTCCGTAAAGCCACAGCCCTCGTTTTGACAGGTTCTTGTCATTGTGCCACCAGTAGTACAGTTATAATTTTCGCCGTACCACTCGCCAAAGTTATGGTCGTATGGCATTGGGACTGTAACTAACTCGTCAGCCTTATCGCAATCCAAGCAATATCTTCCCTTGGAGCCGTCCAAACCACAAGCGGGTTCTTCATAAATTTCGTATTCGTCCCAGTTGTGTGATGCGACAATTGTCTTTGTTTCTTCCTTGCCACATCTTGAGCAGGTGCGTGTTTCAACACCATTTATAAGTGCTTCCTTTGTGCACTCCGCTTCCTTAGTTACTGTCCATTCGCTCCAGTCACAGCCTTGGTTGTCACATACTGTGATAAGTGTTGAGCCGTTTACTGTTACCTCATATAGATAATATGTACCATTATCACCAGGATGTCCTTTATCAGTTAAAGGTCCGTCCTGAATGTTGATGCCTATTCTAGAAATAAGCTTTGTGCCTGTGTAGCCATAGTCGGCAATGTTAACCTCAAGTAGGCTTGAGGTGTCAATAACATCGGTTGCAAACTCCTCCTTGTATAGAGGCTCGCCTGTTGTTTCATCAATCTTTTCAATTGAGTAAAGAACTATCTTAAGCTTAGAAATATTGTATGTATTTTCAGTTGTTTCGCCAGCGCCTGGCTTATATTTACCATAACCATTACAGGTGATGATGAAGTCATCCAAGTACATTGGATTTTCATAATCCATGTAAATGAAGAGGTTTTTACCCTTTGGTGAGTTGGTACCTGTTCTGATATCGCCGTCAAGAAGTCTGTTCCAGTCAATTGCCCAGAAATTGGCATTACCATTTGTAACTGACCATTCAGCCTTGCTAGCTACGTTCTCATACTTATGGTAAACTAAGGATTCCTCAAACACCTCTCCACACTCGGAGCACTTTGAACCTGCACTATTACCATCCTCAATTGCACTTGGTGCCTTTGAAGGTACGATATCAACTGGGTTATGTCCTAAATGGACTAATGTCTTATCCTCTGTTTCTGTACAGTTCTTACAGCTTCTTGTTTGCTTACCATCAACTGTACAGGTAAGCTCTGTTACTGTATTCCAATCATTCCAATCGTGACCTAATTCGTCTGTTTCACGAGTGTCCTCTGCTTGACAAACAGTACAAGCTCTCTTTTCAGAGCCCTTTGTATCACAGGTTGCGGACTTAACTAAGGTCCATTCGCCGTAGCTATGCTCAACACATTCGCCACCGCCCTCGTTTCCACCGCCACCACAGGCAGTAAAGGAAAGAACAAGAGTTAAGCACAAGATAGCAAGCAATGCTACTAATAAGCTTTTTTTCATAATATACTCCTTGTTTAGTGCAATTTGCACTTATTTGTACTATTATTTTAACACTTTATTGTTAAAAAGTCAATATAATATTGGTTTATACAAGAGTTATTTTTAACAATTCTACCTTTTGCACAAAAAAAGAGGTCGAGCCCTTTGAAAATGGCTCGACCCTGTGTCGCTATTCTATTGCAACTAACTTAACGTGAGAAACTCCATCAATTAGCTTGAGCGCATCTGTTATGGTTGTTGTGTCGCCCGTTACAGATGAAACATCTATGGAAACTACTACGTGTGCTCTTTTATTTACAGGTAGGTTTTGGGTGATTGTTAAAATGTTAGCGCCCTTTTCTGATAGTGTTTTTAAAACGTCGCCTAATATTCCTGACTTATGATATAGTGTAAAGGAAATTACTGCTTTTCGGCACTCTGTGTCGCTATTTGGTGCAAAAACGTAGTCCTTATACTTGTAATACGTACTTCTTGAAATGCCAACCATTTTGCTTGCCTCGGACACATCCTTTGCCTTACCAGAGCTAATTAGTGATTTTGCCTCAATTACCTTTTCGTAGTATGAGGGCAAAATTTCCTTATCAACAAGTAGATACTTACTTATCATTATAAAGCCTCTCTTTTAGTTTAGCCACTCTTTTTTATTTACCATTTTGTCAACAAAGCTTAACATTTCATCCTTTTCAACGGTTACTGTGTGGATAATTGGCTTACTTTCAATATTCACAAGCGAGCCTGGAATTTTAGCGCCTGTATATTCGTAAAGCTTGTTTACAGCATCAAATTCGCTCTCGTATTTTTGATTTAGTGCGTTCATTACGCTTGAGGAGAATTTATAAGGAGATGCAGTTGACAAAACTACTGTTTTGTTCTTGTTTTCTGTTTGCTTTTGCCATTTTTCATATACGTTCCAAGCAACTGCAGTATGGGTATCCATAAGATAGCCCTCTTTTTCATATACCTTTTTAATTGTCGCAAGAGTTTCCTCATCGTCGCAGAAGCCAGCGTCAAACTCTTCTCTGATTTTTGCAAGCTCGCAAGGCTCTAATTTATACTCGCCCTTTTCCTTGAGCTGAGCCATATAGTAAGCACACTTTTCTGCGCCACATACAAGGTAAAGAAGTCTTTCAAGGTTAGAGGAAATAAGGATATCCATTGATGGAGATTTTGTAATATGGAAGCTTCTATTTTTATTATAAACACCATTTTCAAAGAAGTCGGTAAGCACCTTATTTGTATTCGAGGCACAAACAAGCTGACCAACTGGCAAGCCCATTTTCTTTGCAAAATAGCCTGCTAAGATGTCACCAAAGTTACCTGTTGGTACAACGAAATTAACAGAGTCACCCATTTTGATTTCCTTATTTAAAAGGAGGTCACGATATGCTTTGAAGTAGTAAGCAACCTGAGGGGCTAATCTGCCTATATTGATTGAGTTTGCACTTGAAAGTACAACGCCCTTTGGTAAGTCAAGAGTTGCAAAAATGTTTTTAACTCCACTTTGTGCATCGTCAAAGTTACCACCTACTGAGCAAACACAGGTGTTTTTACCATCGACAGATACCATTTGTCTTTCTTGTACTGCGCTAATACCATTTCTTGGATAGAAAACTATAATTTTAATTTCGTCAACGTTTGAAAAGCCACTAAGTGCTGCACTTCCTGTATCTCCTGAGGTTGCAGTAAGAATAACAATTTCGTCTTTCATACCAGTTGATTTTTTAGCAGAGGAGATAAGCTGAGGTAAAAGCTGAAGAGCTACATCCTTAAAAGCACAGGTTGGTCCGTGGTAAAGCTCCATAACGTAAGCACCAGCAACCTTGGAAAGTGGTGCGTAGTCCTCGTCGTCAAACTTTCCGTCGTAAGCCTTAGACACAAGCTCGTATGCACCTGCTAATTCTCCATTTTCATTTGCAAGCATTTCGTCGCCCTTAAAGAGTAAGGAAATTACCTGTGCAGATATTTCCTTATTGGAAAGCTTTTCCAGCTTTTCCAAAGGAAATTCTACTCCCTCAAAGCTGTGTGGCATATAAAGTCCGCCGTCCTTTGCAATGCCCTCAAGCACTGCCTCAGATGGTTTTTTCGATATTTTATTGTTTCTTGTACTTAAATATAACATTTTTTTAAAATCCCCCTTGATTTTTTACAAGTTATATGATACACTATCTTTCATAGAAAAACAAGTGTTTTTGAAATAAAAACACTCAGAAAGGTAAAATTTTTATGAAAATCGCTATTTTGGGCTACGGAGTGGTGGGCTCAGGCGCTTACGAAATACTCAAAAATTATGGGTATGACGTTAAGTGGGTCCTTGATATTCGTCCTCACGAGGAGCTTGGCTCCGTGCTCACTTCAAATTACGATGATATATTAAATGATAAAGAGGTGACAGTTGTTGCCGAGGCAATTGGTGGACTTGAGCCTGCCCATACCTTTGTGGTAAAGGCACTTAAGGCTGGTAAGCACGTTGTTTCCTCAAATAAGCATCTTATTTGTCAATATTACGAGGAGCTTCATACTCTTGCAAGGGAAAACGGAGTTACAATTCGCTTTACCTCAGCAGTGGGTGGTGGTATTCCTTGGCTATACAATTTAAGACGTAGTGTTCGTTGTGACGAAATTTCTAAGGTTATGGGAATTATGAACGGCACAACAAACTTTATTCTTGACGCTATGATTACAGACTCAAGAGATTTTGATGAGGTTTTGAAGGAAGCACAGGCTCTTGGCTATGCCGAGGCTAATCCAAGCGCTGATATTGATGGTCTTGATGTGGCACGAAAAACTGCTATTTCAGCCTCAGTTGCTTTTAATACTATAATAAAGGAAGAAAACGTTGACGTTTTCTCCATGAGATATATTCAAAAATGCGATATTGAATATATTTGCAAAAAATTTGGCACAATTCGTTACATGGGCTTTGGCGTTAAGGATAAGGAGTCGGTTTGCGTTTTCGTTGAACCTACTATTCTTCCTCTTAGCGCACCTGAAAGCACAGTTTGTAAAAACTTTAATATGATTACCTTGTTTGGTAAGAGTGTTGGTCGCCTTTCTTTCTTTGGTCAGGGCGCTGGTAAATATCCAACTGGTAATGCTTTGGCACAGGATATAATTGATGTTATGAGCAACTGTTCATATATTCAGCCATTGCAAACAAGCATCAAGGTTAATAACGATAAGCAATTACGTGCATATTATATAAGGACAACATCTGTTTTAGATTTACCTTATACCAGCTATGAGGTAATTGACGGATACAATTACTATATTACA
The DNA here is from genome assembly GCA_017473085.1 of Clostridia bacterium. Lineage (GTDB taxonomy): Bacteria > Bacillota > Clostridia > Oscillospirales > CAG-272 > RGIG2000. Next base: position 92,381 of record JAFUNF010000011.1, on the reverse strand, counting down.
AGCAAGCTCAGTGTTGCAAAGGCACACGCACTTGCTAAGCAAATTCAAGAAAAGGACCCTGCTATGTTTATCGCAGGAATTGAGGAATAATTTATGTTGAAGGTATTAAAATTTGGTGGCTCCTCTCTTGCCTCTGGAGAAACCTTTGAGAAGGTAAAGAAAATTGTTGAGGCTGATGAGTCGAGAGCTATTGTTATAGTTTCTGCTCCTGGTAAAAGATACAGCGGGGATATGAAGGTTACCGACCTTTTGTATCTTGTTCACGCACACATTAAGTACAGTGCAAATTATGATTCACTTTTTGACGAGATTAAGGAAAGATATCGTCAAATTCACAAGCATTGTGGTCTTACTCAAGACATCGAAAAGGATTTTGAGGACATTAAGTCAAGGCTCAACAAGAAAACAAGCGTTGATTACATTGTTTCTCGTGGCGAATACCTAAATGCTAAGCTTATGGCTGAATATCTTGGCTACACCTTTGTTGACAGTACAAATTGGCTTCAGTTCAATTTCAACGGCAAGGTTGATTTTGAAAAGTCCTACAAGGCACTTTCGGATATAATTGAAAGCAATCCTCGAGTTGTTATTCCAGGCTTCTATGGTGTAACTCCTGATGGAAATGTTAAGACCTTCTCTCGTGGTGGCTCTGATATTACAGGTGCTATTGCGGCAGCTGCAGTTAATGCAGATATGTATGAAAACTGGACAGATGTTTCTGGTATTATGACTGCTGACCCAAGAATTGTTGACAATCCAAGACCTATTGAAAATGTTACCTTTGCAGAGCTTCGTGAGCTTTCCTATATGGGTGCTGAGGTTTTACACGAGGAAACAGTTTTCCCTGTTCGTCAAAAGAATATTCCACTTTACATTAAGAACACTAACGATATGAATGCACGTGGTACTCTTATTATGGAAGCCTTTGACGACAATGCAGAAAGCAAGAACACTCACTTTATTACAGGTATTTCTGGTAAAAAGAACTATTCCATTATTACTATTGCTAAGAATAGAATGAACGAGGAAATCGGCTACGTAAGACGTGCTCTTGAAGTATTTGAGCGTTTTGGTGTTCCAATTGAGCATATCCCAAGCAGTATTGATAGCTTTTCTATTGTTGTGGCTTCATCTTACATTGAAAACTCAATGCACGAGCTTATTTCTGCTCTCAATTCTGCACTTGCACCTGATTCTATCAAGATTGACAACGAGATTAGCTTGATTGCTATCGTTGGTAGAAAGCTTCAGGCAAACGTTGGTATTGCAGGTAAGATTTTTAGTGCACTTGGCGAAAATGATATTAACATTAAGATGATTGAGCAGGGTGCTGACGAGATTAATATTATCATCGGTGTTGATGATGCAAACTTTAAGAAAACTATAAGAGTTCTATATAATTTAAGCGAGGTTACAGAATAATGAAAAAGTATAATGTTGGTATTCTTGGTGCAACAGGTGCTGTTGGCCGTGAAATGATGAAGGTTTTAGAGGAAAGAAGCTTTCCAATTGGAGAGCTAAGACTTCTTGCTTCTCCACGTAGTGTTGGTAAGAAAATTGAATTTATGGGCAAGGAAATTGAGGTTAAGCTTGCAGAGCCCAATGCTTTTGAGGGCCTTGATTTTGTTCTTGGTGCTGCTTCTAACGCAGTTGCTAAGGAGCTTGCTCCTCATATTGTAAAGGCTGGTGCTAAGTTTATTGATAACTCAAGCGCTTTCCGTATGTGCGATGACGTTCCATTGGTTGTTCCTGAAATTAATGCCGAGGATGCAAAGAATAGCAAGGGTATTATTTCTAACCCTAACTGCTCTACAATAATTACTCTTGTTGCTGTAAATGCTATTAACAAGCTTTCCAAGATTAAGGGCATGATTGCTTCAACCTATCAAGCAACAAGTGGTGCAGGCGCTGAGGGTCCTGTTGAGCTTGAAAATCAAATGAAGGCTATCGTAAATGGTGGCGAAATTGAAAATAAGGTATTCCAATATCAAATTGCACAAAACCTAATTCCACAAATCGGCTCATTTAATGATGATGGTTACACAACAGAGGAAATGAAGATGCAAAACGAGGGCAGAAAGATTATGCACCTGCCTGACCTTAAGGTTACTTGCACCTGTGTAAGAGTTCCTGTTGTTCGCTCACACTCTATTTCCGTTACAGTTATTACTGAGGATAAGCTAAGTGTTGAGGCTGTTAAGGAGGCTATCGCTAAGGAAAAGGGCTGTAAGCTTTATGATGACGTAGCAAATAAGGTATATCCAATGCCTCTTGTAACCTCTGACCAAGACCTTGTGTTCGTTGGTAGAATAAGACAAGACCTTGTAAACGAGGGTGCTATTGCACTTTGGTGCTGTGGTGACCAGGTACGCAAGGGTGCGGCTACTAATGCTATTCAAATAATGGAAGTATTGGTTGAGGAGTAATCAGAACACACCTTCGCATAAGGCAGTTTACCCTTAGCTTGCAAATTTTGATACGCACTAATTAAATACTCAACCCCGACAGATTTTCAAGGTCTGTCGGGGTTCGTTTTATTCTATTTGACTAATTAAATCAAGTTATATTCCGACTATGTCGTAGCGATATTGTGCTATCGCACAAAAATGCCCAACTCCTTATGGGAGTTGGGCATTTTTGGTTTTATTCAAGCGGTGTTTTGTTATCGTTTAATGCGACAACCCTATTATAGGTTACTGCCAAGGGGGCAGTTCTGCCTGCAACACCATTGTCGATGTAGTAAACGCTACCATCTAAAATATAGTATGCACAGCAATATACCTCTAAGTCGCTATAGTTTTCCTTTAAGCCTTGAAGCTTCATTTCAAATATATCGTAGTTCTTTCCTGTAAAGGATACTGCACCGATATAGTCGCTTGTTGCCTTTTCGCTTGCATCTATAAGATTTGTTGTATTTACAACACTCTTAACAGCTACTACTAAGCCGTAGCTAATTGTCTTGCCAGTTACAGTTTGGTAAGCACAAAGTGCGTTGCTATCCACTGCAAAGCCCTGCATAATAGCGCCTGAGCCTGTTTCCGAATAGGTATAGCCAAGATTTACAAAGATTGGTGCGGTTGTTTCGCCCTCTATGTTTTCGTGACAGTTGCCACAACAAATAATTTGTGTGCCGTTTGCAAGGAAGCCGTTTGTGTAAGAGATATCTACGATAACTGCTCCGTTTTCTGTGTCAAGATTATGTGCGCTTAGGTCGTAGCCTGTTGCTACGTATTTTTCCTCACCACAATCAAGGCAGGTATATTTTACCATACCAAGAACACAGCAGATTGGGTCTGTTGTGAATACGCCACCATCGTAGTTGTGTGGTAGTGGGTCAGTTGTTGTGTTTTCAAGTTCCTTTCCACAACAGAAGCAAGTGCTTGAAACGGTACCACCCTGTGTGCAGGTGCTCTCTGTTGACACGCCCATGCCTGTTTCGTAGCGTGCATAGCCTGATTGTATCTTAAAGGTAATTTCGCTGGCAGTTGTTGTATAGTTATCAAGTAGATATCTATCCGTTTCAGTGCTTTCGCAAATGTACCAAACAGAGTTTTGTGCTCTGTCGTTATAACCGTATGGATTTACAGATGCTGCAAATACCTTTGCTTGATCCATAGTTTCAAAGAATAGGAGTGCGCCCTTTGTTGGCAATACTGCTTGACCTGTCGCCTTTACGTAGCCTCTAATTAAGATTTCAAGTCCGCTTGCGTCGCCACTAAATATTTCTTGAGTAAGTTCCTTAGCCTCTGCCTCGGTTGCACCACCCTCAATGTAAGCACGCTTTAAGCCGTTTGAGCGTTAAATGCAAATTTTTCAGTTAAATCACATCCGTTTGTGACATAAACCTCACGCAAGAGGTTTCCACCTGTTCTGTCATCAACAGAAACATAGGCGCCTATATAGGTTAAACGTGTATCAAACTGATAAGGGATATCGCTTGATGAAGCATTTAGACGTGCCAAAGAGCGTGAGCCAAGCTTTTGTATTGTATTAGTAAAGATAAATTCGTCAAGACTTATGCTTTTGCCGTACATATAGAATACATAAGCTTCGATCTCAGTAATGCCCTTACCAACAACTATATTTTTAAGGTCATACACATTTTGGAAGCATCCTGTGCCATTTGAGCCTCCTACAAGTCTTGTAACTGTGTCAGGAATATATACGCCCTTGATTGAAAGACTCTTAAAGCCTTGGATTGTCTTTACCTCTACTATATTGCCATCAATTTCAACGTAGGATGGGAAGTAGATTACTGCATTATCAAAGGTTACGCCCGATGGAGTAACTGTACCATCCTCTGAAATGCTTAGGTATTCAAGTGTTGCATCAAAGATGCCGTAGCCCTCGATATAGCACTTGTTTACTAACGTTTCCTCAACTGAATCGCCAGCAATACCACAATATTTACATTCTGTGGTGTAGGAAATATTTATTCCATCAAGCACGAAGCCATTTCCTAAATAGCTATGTGGAGTTTTGTCAACCTTGTCTGTAATTATTGAATAATCACAACGAGAGCATACGTTGTTTGTATAGCCGATTAATGAACAGGTTGGTGCTACTGTTTCCTTTGCATAGTCGTGACCTAAAACAGGAATTACTTCCTCTATTGTGTCCTTACAATAGATACACTCATAAACGTCTAAGCCTGTTACGATACATTGTGGCTCGGTGTGAGATATCCAAGAATAGTTATGAGCACTCTCGTCGTACTCGCTACCCGTTTGAGTTACGTTGAAATATATACCACATACCTCACAAATATCGCCAATACCTGCATATTGGTTACAGGTTGCCTGTGTTTCAACACCCTTGGAGTAAATAGCGATATGAGGGGATATTGTTACGTCTGTTTTTGCTGTTAAGCTAAAGCTACCATTTGAGGAGAAGCAATAGTAACCATTGTATGGAGTACAGAAATACCACGTGCCGTTTGCCACTCTACTTGAGTGACCATATAGCATAATTGAATCTACAAAATATTTTGCATTTTCATAGGAATCCATATAGATATTAAAGGCTCTGCCCGGTAAAACTGCCCATTCGGTAGCTTGTACCCTGCCCTTAATATAAATGTTAGTTTTGTAGCCACTTGTGCCTGAGCTGAACATTTCCTTTGGAATTTCCTTAATCTCGTCACTTGCTGAGCGAATTATAGCTGTTTGAAGGTTGTCAACTCCGTTGAAGGCATATAGACCAACAGTACAATATTCAGGAATTAGGATATATTCAAGGCTTTTACTTGATGCAAAGCCTCTTTCTCCAATTGATTCCAGCTTAGCTGAGTCAATTCTCTTTAAGGACTTAGAGCCATTGTCGAATACTCTTGGTCCGATTTTTCTCATATCTGTGGAGTCAAAGGTAATTTCACAATCGTCTGCGAAGTTTGCTGCGTTGAAGGCATATTCGCCAAGCTCTTGTACCTTACCTGCTACGTAGAATACTGTAACCGCTGAGGACTTACCGATACTTGTAAATGCAAAGCGACCTATAACCTTAATGCCTGTACCAATATAAACCTCACTAAGATAATTACAGTTTGCAAAGGTACCTGTGTCGTTACCAGAGGAATAGCCTATAATCTCAACAACGGTGTCTGGCACGTAGATTTTTGTAATGCTTGTGCCCTTGAACACCTCTGCATTGGTTTCAACAACAGAATAGTCCACTCCGTCAATTTTAATTGTAGATGGAATTACTACTGCACCTGTAAAGCTATCGGTGCTACCACGAGAGGAAAGAGCAACTGTTTTTGCTTCCTCGTCAAGCACGGTATAGGACATACCTTGGGTAACAAGTAAACCATCCGTGTTTACTACCTCTCCGTTGATTACACAGTTTCCTAACTCATCTGCGCCTGGGGTTACGGTTGTTACAGCTGATACTGAAAATGCCATTACAAGCACAAATGCAAGCACGAAAACAAGTGTTAAAAGCTTATTTTTCATATTATTCTCCTTTTTGAAAACATTATTTCACTTTATTTTACCATAATTTGTATTACATGTCAATTGACACAAGGTCCAAAATATAAAAGTGTGTTTTGTGTAAATTGCCAATATAATGAAAATGAAAAAATCCGCACAAAATTGTGCGGATTCTATATCGCCTTTAAACTAAAGTTATGGAAGCAACTTGTCAACACCAACAGAAACGCTAACGCTGTTATCAACATCTCCGTCTCCGTCCTTGTCGGTATCGTTGCTAGTTTCGAAAATAGCACCGAACATTGAAATGCCCATTATATCTTCAGTTTCTAATACTTCTAATTCATATTTAGGTGATACGTATTTCATAATAAATACCCTCCTTTTGCCGTGTTAAAACATTTACACATAGATATTACTGTAAGTATTTTATCACAATATGTAGTGTTTGTCAACACTTTTTAGAATTTTTTTCGAATTTTGTAAATATTGTGAATTTTATCAAACACACTGGGGTATTACCCCAATGTGTTTGTAAAAATTAACCTACAATACCACTACGCTCAATACCTTGAACAATCTTGTTCTGAAGGAATACGTAAGCAATAATCAATGGCAAAGCCACGAGAATTGAAGAGGTACCTGTAATTGCAGAGCCATAAAGTGTAATGCTTTCAGCATTAGCCTTAAGTGATGGTGGAATCTTTGTTGCCACGCTACTCATAAATTGCATCGAGCCCTCTTTGTCGAAATATCCCTTCGAGAAGAATATGGAAGTATAGAAGTCATCTGTCCATTGCCATGCAAATGCGAATATAAATACTGTTATTAGCATTGGGATTGCAAGTGGAATGATGATACTAAAGAAGGTTCTGAAGGTGTTGGAGCCGTCAACGTATGCTGACTCCTCAAGCTCATCAGGTACACCTCTAAAGAACTGTCTTAGCATAAAGATAAACAAACCATTTTTGAAGCCTAATCCGAATAGGGATAGCATATAAAGTGGGAATATTGTATCAATAAAGCCATACTCTATTATTCCCATTGAGCTGAGTAGCATACCAAATAGGTTGTTTGAGCCAAAGTAGTTAAAGAAGTGTTGCATTGCAAACTTGATTGCCTCCTGTGGCACCATCATTGTAAAGATAACAAGGAAGAAAATTATATTGTTTCCTTTGAACTTGAACTTTGCAAGACCGTAAGCTACAAGTGCGCAAATAAGTGTTTGCAATAATGCTACGGAAAGGGATACTAAAAACGTATTTAAAAGTGCCATTAGATATCCATTTTCCGAAATGATTGCTTGATATTGATGAATGTTTGGTGACTTTGAAAGAAGTATTACTGTTACGTCCTCGAAGTCTGATGGGTTCATAAATGAACCGAAAATCTTTGTAATGTATGGATAAAGAATTACGTAGGATACGCCAAGCAATAGAATAAATCTAAATATAACGAATACTACATTCTTTAAGAAGTGCATTGACAAAAACTTTGCTTTTAATCTTTCGCCAAGTGGGGCTCTTTCAAAATCAACACGGATTTTGTTTTTGGTTTCTCTTTTAACCTTTACAGTTTCCATTTTTACCCCTCCTTAGTCTCTTCTCTGATAGAATACTACTGATTTCAACAGTATTGCTACCAGGACAATAAATACAAGTACAATACCTATGTATACCCAAGCCATCGCACCCGCCTCAGCAAACATACTCTTACCATAAATTTGGCTTCCGAATATGTAGCTCATTACACGGTTATCAGCAGCTGTAAACAAGTCGATTACTGTGTAAACTGCGTTTACAAGAATCATTGGGCTTATCATTGGAAGTGTAATCTTCCAGAAGGTTTCCCAAGCGGTTGCACCCTCTACCTGACAGGACTCATAAATTGCAGGAGATATGGACTGCAAGCCTGATAGGAAGATAAGCATTTGTACACCTGAACGGCTTACAATGTCAAAGATATTGTTAATAAGTGTTGTTACAATGTCAACAAGCTCACTACCCATTTTTATATTAGATAGAAGCATTTCTACGTCCAGTGCTGACATAATTCCTCCAGACTCTGCACCTGTGTTATCGTCGATACCACCTTGTGAGTTTTCAACCTGACTCATAAATGCAGAGTTTGCATCGATAGAGTCAATGATACCTGTGCAAAGAATAACAGGTAGGAAGAAGATTGCACGGAACACTGTTCTTCCTCTCATCTTCTGGTTAAGAATAATAGCCATAAAGAGAGCGAAAATTACAATTGCAGGAATTTGAAGTATCAAGTCCTTAAGACCGTCAACTATTGTGATTGAGAACCATGGGTCCTCGTTAAAGATGTAATTGTAGTTCTCCCAACCAACGAACTCAAGACCTGAGCCACTATAAAGAGATGTACTATCCATAAATGTAAATCTTACAGAGTCAAATACGATTGGTGCGTAAATGAACAATATACCAATTACAAATGGTAGAACGAAAAGCCAACCAGAAAGTGACCTTTTTGTTGTTAGTGAAAGTCCACGCTTTTGCTTTTTCTTTGGATGAACAACTGGTTCCTTTTTAGCTTCTACAACAGGAGCAACAGCTGGTGTTTCCTCAACAACAGGCTCTTCTTCGATTGGTGCCTCGTCAACTGGTGTTTCTTCAGCTACTGGCTCTTCTTCAATTGGATCCTCATCAACTGGTGTTTCTTCAGCTACTTGTTCTTCTTCAATTGGAGCCTCGTCAACTGGGGTTTCTTCAGCTACTTGCTCTTCCTCGATTGGTGCCTCGTCAACTGGTGTTTCTTCAGCTACTTGCTCTTCTTCAATTGGTGCTTCGTCAACTGGAGTTTCCTCTGCTACTTGCTCTTCTTCGATTGGTACCTCGTCAACTGGGGTTTCCTCAGCTACTGGCTCTTCCTCGATTGGTGCTTCGTCAACTGGTGTTTCTTCAGCAACAGGCTCTTCTTCAATTGGAGCTTCGTCAACTGGAGTTTCCTCTGCTACTTGCTCTTCCTCGATTGGTGCTTCGTCAACTGGGGTTTCCTCAGCTACTGGCTCTTCCTCGATTGGTGCCTCGTCAACTGGTGTTTCTTCAGCTACTGGCTCTTCCTCGATTGGAGCTTCGTCAACTGGTGTTTCTTCAGCTACTTGTTCTTCTTCAATTGGAGCCTCGTCAACTGGTGTTTCCTCAGCAACTGGCTCTTCCTCGATTGGTGCCTCGTCAACTGGGGTTTCCTCAGCAACTGGCTCTTCCTCGATTGGTGCCTCGTCAACTGGGGTTTCCTCAGCAACTGGCTCTTCCTCGATTGGAGCCTCGTCAACAACTGGAATTTCCTCAGCTACTGGAGTTTCTTGATTGTTATCTTGCTCCACTACGAGAAGCTTTTCAAGCTCCTCTTTAGTGGTTTCTATCTTCTTTCCATTTACGGAAACAGGTACTGCTACAAGATTCTTTGATGCGGAGTTAGAGCCACATACGAGTCTTACTGATTTTTTCATATTTTACTCTACCTCCTGTACTAATTTAGTGTATTTTGCATAGCCTAAGCCAGCAAGCTTATAGGTTGTGCCCTCATACTCAACTGTTACTGCGTAATCGTTATAGTTAAGTATAAAGCCCTCTCCATCCTCGTAAACAACAAGGACAACCATTGAGTTATTAAGTGCCTTGCCGTCCTCGTCTCTGGTTACATTGTAGCCATATTCGCTATTCATAAAGGCATGCTCAACAATATAATCATCCTGCTTGCCCTTCATAAGCTCATTATAGCTCTTATAGGTTTCAAGGATTGTTTCTTTTAGGTTTTCGTAGCTTATTGAGTAATATTGGTTATATGACTCGTTAAACTTCAAATACTCATAGTTTTGCATAGCAAGTGTGTAGTAAAGTGATGCACCATTTTCAAGTGCCTTTAGGAACATATACTTGCTGTCACCCTCTGTATTAAGTGCGTTACCTGCATACTCAATTGAGCCATGATATACAAGACCAAGGAAAGGAATTGCCTCACTTGCGTTTGTACGACGTGAGCTATCAAGTGATGCACTCAAGATTGCACTTGCATAAGGGATTGCGTAGGAGTTACCAGCATCAATAATCAGGTTGTACGCCTTTCTATCGTTTGCACCTGTAAGTGCCTTTAGAAGTGCTACTGTGTTATCCTTTGATGCTTCTCTGTCGTAAAACTCATCATTGTCAAAGTCAGAGTTTAGGTCAGAGCCAAGTGTTCTTGTTGCTAATGTGCTAAAGTCTATATCCTTAATAGAATTATAGAACTTATCATACAAATATACAAATGATGCACTTGATACTGCAACACCACCTGTACGCTCGAAGGTTTGTGTTGATGCGTAGTAAATACGCTTTGTTGTGAAACGGTTATCTAATGTTCTTACGCCATTCTTATCGTTAGAGTAGCCACTGAACCAAGTTGTGCCATAGGAATATACGAAATCTACCTCTGGAGTTACCTCGTAGCCCTTATCCTTAGAATCATTGATAAGGTCAACAAGTCCGTTGTAGCCTCCTACATCCTTTTGCCACTTCATATTCGTTGGATAGTTGGACAAGATGCCACCATTTGCAAAGCCCTTTAGAATAAAGGACATATTCTTAATGCTGGTAATTTCGTTTTCCTGTTCATTTGAGAAATATTGTTGCATCGTCTTTACATCTGCAAAGGTTGTAAGTGGCTTGTTACGTCTAACTGGGAAGGAGAGAAACTTATCGTCAACCTCAATTGAGCCGAACACTTCAATGAAAAGCTTAACGTCCTCGTCAGCCTCTTCATTCTTTTTCAGGCTACCATTTTTGGTGAGATAGTCTCTGTAGCATTGTGCCATACCCATATAGCTTGTATCGTAAGTATTTTCAAGGTTATTAGCCTTTGCTGTTGCATTAGCAGTCAGAAGCTTATAGCTTACTGTGTAATCGCCCTGATAATCCTTATCAGATGTGATTGTCATTGATGAGTTCTTCTGTGTGCCGTTCTTATCGAAGCTTGCAAGGTCGTAAACGTCAGATGGTGTAATCTTAAATACTGCATAAGCTGAGTTAAGCATTACGTTGTGTGCTGACGTTGGCATAGCAAATGAATCGCCCTCCTCGATAATTGCAAAGAAGCCTGTACCGTTTGCAACCGAGTTATTAACCAAGCCAAATACTGGCATTGTATATTGCTCAGAATTCTTAATGTTTACCTGATAGTATGCATAGTCATTACCATACATGCTTTCAGAAATGATTGCTTGGAAGTTCTTACCTAAAACGTCCTCAAATCTGATAATCGCTCCACTTCCGTCAGGAATGAAGGTGTAGCCCTTATCAGTTCTCTTTGCTGCATTGAAGTCGGGCAAGATTGAGATTGTATTCAGATTGTATTTTACCTTGTCATAATTGATGGTTGAGCCAAGCAAGCTTACTCTCAAGCCATCGTTTGTAATCTCGTACTTAACTGAGAAGCTAAATTTATCCTCAGAGGAACGAGTTGGCTTTAAAACATAGTTGATTATTATACCATGTCTTAGGTTATCATAGGTGTGTCCCTTATAGAAAACGCAGTGCTCGTAGCTATTAAGCTGAGTTGTTGCATTAGACTTAATATCGGTATAGTTTAAATATACCTGTGAAAGACGCTCGGAAGTAGTTCTGATTGGAGTACCATCCTTGTTTTGTCTTTCAAGTGCTTGTGCATCGTAATGGTTGGAAAGAGCGATTTCGCCTGTTTTGGTATTTTTAACAGCAAGCTCGCCTGTTGTATTATCATACCAAAGCTCATACAAGCCATTTTCACTCACTGCACAAACGTTCATATTTTCGTCTGCTAAGCGAGCCTCTTCGTTTGAAAAGTCAGCAGCTTGTGCTACTTCCTCAGCTCCTATATTCATTACAAACATAGGTACAAGCATTAACACGGCAAGGATTAGTGCTATTATTCTATTTTTCATATTAGCTCTCCTCCTTTACCTGTAGCTTAATTCACTTATAATTGTTGTTACAAGTGAAGTCATCTTAGAAATAAGTGATGTGAACAATACTGCAATAAACATAATGAATATCATACCAACGAGTGTCGCTATTACGGTAAGAATATTCTTAGCCATTGAGTAGTCGTGTGTTACCTGCATACCGATGATGATTAGGAATGCCATCCATATGTAAGCAACTGTTACAATCATTGTTGTGATTTGTGCCTCTGTACCAACTAAGAAGTTTGTAAGTATTGTAGATACTACAACAAGTGCAGGTACTGGGAACAAGCCGTATGAGGTTGCAATAAAGATGTCCTTAAAGCTACCTTCACCATCAAACAATGTTGTGAAGCACCAGTTAGCAATAATCCATAGGAACAAAGGAATTAAAACTGATGTTGCCTGTGCAAATATTGTACTGGTTACGTTTTGTGGGTTGTAGTAATAGCCCTGACCTACTGATTGCCAGTAGAATGCAAGGATTGTTAATACAATGTAAACGATTGATGCTCTTACTGAGCCACGTTTTTCATGCTTTAGGTCCCAATAACCATCAAATGGATGGAACATCAAGTGGAAGCCATACATAAATTCCTCAAGGAAGGTACGCTTACCACCCTTGGTTGCTGCCACCTTATTAACCTTGCCTGCCCACTTAAATAAGTAAACAAGACCGATTATTAGTGCTCCAACTAATAGAATTAATGGAATAAACCATGTCTTCATTTGATTTGCACGAGTTTGCTTAAATGCCTCTGCATAGTTTTCTGTGTCAAAAGCATTCATAAAGTATTCTTGAGCTTGCTCAGGCTGATTATCACGGAAGAGTGCCTTACCCATTTCAACATAGGCAGTGTCGAAGTTGTTGTTCCAAGCCAAAACCTCTTGCCATGCCTCTGTTGCCTTGTCAAAGTTTCTTTCATTTTGATATCTAATAGCCTGTGAAAGCTTTTTAGCATACTCTGTTTGTCTGTAAACGGTAAATGAAAGTGAGGTTACGTCAAGCACAACAATTTTGTCGCCCTGATATGTAATAGCCTGTGCCTTTGAAATATTACCAAACTTGTCACCTGCGTCGCCGAAGATGTAAAGTAGGTTACCGTTTTGGTCATAGGTGTAAATTTTTGAACGCTTGTTGTCAATGATTGACCAAATGCCGTCTTGACCACTTGAAACGTCAACTACTGAGGAAACACCTGTTGGTGCGTCCTTGTTAATAGCTGTTGATGGTCCTGTTTTAGCAACTGCAATCTCACCAGCTGGTGCAAAGAAGCCATTTCTTTGCATAATGTCGGCACCACTTGCATTTAGAAGTCTTACTGGTGCATAGTCTGGGTTTTTGCTTGTGATTGCTGATTCCTGATTCTTTTGGTCATCGTCTGTTGTGTAAACAACTGTACCATAAACGAAGTCTCTTGAAACATTATCAAGGTCAAGCTTTGAGTATGGTGTTGCTGCGTGTGTAATGTTAGACGCTGCATTTGGGTTTACAATTTGTAGCAAGCTTTCAAGGGCAGAAACTGATACCTTTGGCGCACCGATAAAGTTGATGAAGTCGCCGTTAGGTGTCAAAACTATAATACCCTTTGTTGTTTTGTCGGAAACAACGTAAATTCTTCCGTGCTGGTCAACTACACAGCTTACAGGAGAATAGCCTGAGTTATCGTCCTCGAACTCAATTTCAGGCTCGTTAAATACCTTTTTAAGGAAGCCTGTTTCTTGATCGAAAACTACAATTCTCTTATTGTCCTTATCGCAAACATAAAGTCCCTTATAATCTCCGTCGTCAACTACAAAGGTGCTTACAGGGGATTTAAAGGTGTCCTCTACTCCGTCGTAGTTTGTGAACTTTTCAATTATATATTTAACCTGATAGAACTTATCAGTTACGATAATTCTGTTATTACCCTTATCGGCAATATAAATGTTTTCATTAGCATCTGATTCAATGTCAGATGGGTCCTGCATAGGCTTATCAAGTCCTAAAATTGCAGATGTGATTGGTCCATCGCCGTATGGCACGTATGCATCAGGTGAGTCAAGCACTAAGCCGTCTATTGAATAGGTATAGGTAGCATATGGTGTTGAGGCTGATGCTACTGTTGCAAGAAGCAAAAGCACTACAAAGACGAAGGAAATGATTCTTACTAATTTATTCATATACTCATTACCCTCCTTAATCCTTCATACCACTGGATGCCATTGTTTCGATAATATTACTTTGTGATACTACGAATACAAGAATAGGAACAATCATCATAATAACTGAGCCAGCAGCAGATGCACCTGCACGGGCGATACCACCTGCGGTAATCTGTGTGATAGCATAGTTAAGGGTCTTCCACTGTTCACTGTAAATGTAAGCAGAAGCGCCTGTGTTCCAAAGACCTTGGAATGAATAAATAATCAATGTCAGCCAAGCAGGCTTAACCATAGGCATTGCTATGGTCCAGAAGGTTCTGAACTCACTACATCCGTCAAGACGTGCACTTTCAAGCACTGCGTCAGAAATTGAGGAGTCCATAAACTGCTTCATCAGGTAAAGACCCATAGTCGAGCCCCAAGCCGGAATAATAATTGCTAAGGGGTTATCCATAAGTCCAAGCTTTGATAGTGTAAGGAAGTTTGCAATAGCGGTTACTGTTGATGTAAACATAAGTGAACGTTGAATAATCCAGAACACGCCTTTTCTTCCTGGGAATGGTATCTTTGATACCGCATAAGCTGCAAGTGATGATAATACAAGGTTACCAAAGGTACCAGCAGCTGTGATTAATACTGTGTTGAATATGTATCTTGAAAATGGAACCCAAGAGTCACTAAGTAAGGTGAACAGGTCTGCAAAGTTTTTAGTTGTTGGTCTAACAACATAGAACTTTGGTGGGAACATCCATAGCTCATCAAGTGGCTTAAATGCTTGAAGCCATACATATATCATAGGAAGGAACATAAACGCACCCATTATAATAAGGAAGGTAAATATTCCTGCGTCGCCTCCTACCGAACGGTTGAGGACAACTTGATGGTTTCTAACTCTCATTTTTTGCATATCATTGTCCTACCTTCGATAGCATTTTATTAACCAGCGTATTAGCGCCAATCATAATTAAGAATAGCACAAAGGCTATTGCGGAGGCATAACCAACCTCCCAACGTTGACTTCCGTAGTCATCAAGACAGTGCATAATTGTATGACATGAATAGTTTACTGATGGGAAGCCACAAAGTGCTGTAACAACACCACCGAAGCCGAATGAGCTTGTGATAGCCATAACCGCACCGAACATAAGCTGAGGTTTCATCATAGGCAAGGTAATGTACCATAGCTCCTGCCATCTGTTTTTGATACCGTCAACTGCTGCAGCTTCAAACAAGCTCTTGTCGATTGTTTGAAGACCTGCGATGAATGAAAGGAATGCCGTACCGAGTGACATCCAAAGAGCAACTACGATACAAAGTGGCATTGCATAGTTTTCGTCATAGAACCATAGAATTGGGGAGTCGATAAAGCCCAAATCCATAAGTGTACCATTTACCCAACCATAAGAGTCGTTTGAGAAAAGCACGCCCCAAATTGTATATACAGCACCTGAAATTGATGGTGCGTAGAAGATGAGGGTTACTACTGCTCTTACTCTTGGTGGTAGCTCGTTGATGAACCACGCAACCAAGAATGATAGAATATAGGATACAGGTCCTGTTATCATTGCGAATACTAAGGTGTTCTTGCAAGCGAGTAGGAATATATCGTCCTCGAAGAACAATCTTAGATAGTTATCAATTCCAACAAACATATCCCAGCTAAAGGATAGCATATTGAAGTTTGTAAAGCTGAGTACAAGTGAAAGTCCTACTGGGAATACTGTAAAGAGAAGGAATACAAGCATAAATGGAAGAATCATAAGGTAAGCAACCTTATTTCTCTTCATTTCGTGCCATGTCCATTGTGCAAGAGTCATATCCTTTCTTGCAATTGCCTTCTTTTTCTTTGGCTTTGCAGGAGTATTCTCCACAGGGGTGTTATCTTCGACAATACCTTCTCTATGTAAATCTGCTTTTTCAACGTTTTCGTTTACTTGCTCGTCAACTAAAACGTCATTTTCAACATTATTATTACGTTCGTCCATTTACATTCTCCTTCTTAAGTATTTTCGAAGCTTAGTCATCCGCGTTTACAACCAATTCAAGATAACGAGCATACATTCTGGATTCCTGCTTGTATTTCTCAAATTCTGCCTGGTTGCCTGCAAGCTCCTCAAGATAGCTTTCATAAGCGTCTGAGGTAACGTAGCTTTCTTGCTTTTCTAAGTAGCGTTGATAAATTTGTGAGGTCTTTACGTACTCGTTGTACTTAGCCTCATCCTTAGCTAAATTGTCAAGGAATGCTTCATAGCTGTCCTCACCCTCTGCAAGAAGGTATGCATCTAACTCTGAAACTGTGTACATATATCTCTTGTTAGGGTCATTGTCTGCTGCGTCATTCTTAAACTCTTCTCTTCTTCTTTCAATTTCTGCGTTAATAGTATTAACATAGGAAAGAAGTGCATCAGCTGGGTCCTTACCCTCGTTATAAGCTGCCAAGAATGCAAAGCTGATGTAACGAGCTAAGTAGTAGCTACCTGGATGGTTTTCAACTGCTGTGAGGTTATCAAATTGTGCAAGAATGTTATCTGCCTCCTCAGTTGTCCAAGGAAGCTCTCTGATTGCCTCGGAGTTAGCAGTAGCAGGTCTTGCTGCAATACCCATGATAGATACGATTTCGTTTGAATATGCAATTTGGAAATCCTTAGCGGTATACCACTTCATAAATTTCCATGTATCCTCCTTGTTGTCGCAACCATTAAGCATTAAGCATCCTGTTACTGATGCGATAGCACAGTTATTAATGTAGGTTTCGCCATTTTCATCTGTTAGCTCATAGCCTGGCATTGGAACGAAGGTCCAAAGACCTGAAAGCTCAGATGCGAATACTGCAAGCTGGTTACAGGTTGTATATGGTGCGATACCGATTGGCATTTCACCTGTTCTGAAACGGTTTGCAAAATCGTAGGTGTAAGGAAGTGAATATTGAGTGTACATATTACACATTTTCGTAAATGCGTTAAGTACGCCTTGGTCATCAAAGTTAATTGTCATACCCTCGTTTGAGTAAGCCTCGTTTCCACTTTGATATATAAATGTATAGATATCGTTTTGAATACCTATTTCCATGTTGTTGTATTGTAGTACAGGTAGGATAGAAAGCATATCATCCCATGTTTCTGGTACTGGAAGCTCAAGAGATGCCAAGACGTCCTTACGATAGAACATCATTGGGAAGGTCAAGGAATCTGGCAAGCCATAGTACTTCTTATAGGTTGTGTCTGTCTTCATATCATAATCGTGGAGTGTAAGAGGAATCATAGCTGCATCTGGGAACGCATCCAGTGGGCTACTAACCACATTACCATTTTCGTCCACGACTGTTTCCTTGTCGATAAACTCATTTAGAGGATATACTGCATCACGAAGAGCGTAGTCAATTATCATTGTACTTGTTTCCATAAGTGAAACGTCAGGTCCTACGCCTGCGAGAACAGAAGGAAGAAGTGTACCGCCTGAAATAAGCTTCAAGCTAACATTTATATTCTCGTGTCCCTCTACCTGTGAAAAATTATTATCAATGAGGTTTCTTATAATTTGTGCTTGGTCACGACCTGTTGCAACCCATATGTCTACTCTGTCCTCCTCTGAAGTACTACTGCTGTTTCCAAGGCTATTGTAGTCAATTACAAAGCTTGCAAAGAATAGCTTAATCTCGTACCAAAGAGATTCAAAGAAGCCAGACGAACCACGAGGTGTTGCACTGTCGATTGATTGAACGCTATAAAGGTCAACCTGTAATGGTTGAGTTTTTGCACTATTTACCCAAGTACCTAGTGAACCGATGTTGGATTTTAGTGTTTCAAGATTTGCAGGTATCTGCTTTTCGTCCTTTGCCATTTTTTCCAGCAACAGATAAACCTGTTCAATTGTTGATGTCTTTTCGCCCTTTCCTGAGCTTTCGACTAATCTGTTGTAAACACCCTTAAGGTTTACGAATTGGTCGAACATATCACGCATAACACCAGGCATTACTCTTGCAAAATCGTAATCACGGTTGGTGTCAGGGTCACTACCTGTAAGCTTTAGGATTTCAAGGTAGCAGTTGTTAATTACTGAAAGTGCCTCGTTTACCTTTTCAATCTCGGCACCCATTTCCTGTCCCAAAACTGCCTCGAGCTTGAGCTCGTATTCCTTGCCCTCTTCGAAATAAAATTCGAAGGTCTTTTCTCCATCGCCTAAGAATATAGTTTGCCATTGGTCAGCAAATGGGAAACGGCAGTTATTCGCTTCTTCGAATGGAATTTCGTTATTGATATACAATCTTCTTGAAACGAACATACCACTAAGAAGAGCTTGCTTATATCTTACGGAAATAGAATAGAAGCCTGTTGCAGGTGCTGTGAAGGTATAGGTCATCCATTCGCCAACGTTTTGCCATTGCTCCTTACCTGCTGTGTTGTACTTTGTAACCATAGCAGATTGTGGACCTGTAACACCACTTGTAATAGAAGATGTTCTATCGTAAACTGGATACATAGTAACTGCTGAAACTCTGTCTGGAGCCTCTGCCTCGATAATGATGCTACCCTTATTGATTGCATCATTTATCATTTGCTCGGTTACTCTATTGCTTTCAACAGTACCGCCAACCTTATCCAAAATTTGTTGGATGTAGCTTTCGTAGCTTGGAAGATCGGTATATGGAACAAGCTTGATAGATTTGATTATAACAGGCTCTCTTTGGCTTTCCATAGAGATTGTGTTCGCACCCTCTTCAAAATAGAATTGGAATGGATGAATCTCATAGCCGTTTGAGTCGCTAATTGCGTATGTAACCCATTTTCTTTCTGGGTCAGATACTATATCAACGGTTGGACGAATATCGTTACCATTATCTGTTTCAAACATAGGCTGGTTGTTCTCGTTGTAAACAATGTTGCCATTTTCATCAGTAAGGTACTTATATTCCCAAACCTTTGAAAGAACGATTGAACGAGCCTCAGAAAATGGAACTTCTCCGTTAATATAGAAAATTCTTTCAATTGAGTTTGCCTTGCTTGTTGCGTGGCAATATTCAATTTCGATGGTATAGTTACCAGTACCACCCTCTGGGATTTGGAAGGACCATGTAACTGTTCCCTTATCAGGAATGTACAAGGTATTTTCCTCTCCATTGTAGTCTTTCGTAATGTCAGTTGTTGGAGCTGAGCCCGTATACTTATATTCATAATTGAATATGTCAAGGACCACCTCAGCGTTGCCGACATTCAAGGACGGGATGCTATTTCTGTATTCAGTGTAGGTGATTGCGTTCAAAATCTCACTAACGTCAGAAATAGAGACCTTATTTCCCGTCGAGGTGCTGTTGCCTGAAGCCGAAACAGGTATAGCAATAGTTGCACTTACCATTATCAAGCATAGAAGCATTGCCAGCACTCTTGTCGCTCTCTTTTTCATAAGAAAACCTCCGTGTTTATTTCCAAACCGCTCACGCACGCATATATACGCACGTAGGCGAGTAAATGGTTGTAATAATTTTAACATATAGGAAAAATAAAGTCAAGTTGATATTTTCTGCAATTTTTCGACTCTTTTTCTTTATATAAGGATTTTTCAAAATTTTGTGGTTTTCTTACCTTCTATTCGGCATAATTACCAAAAAGCTACAAAATCAAGCGTAAGCTCAATAAATTCAAGGTCTTAGAGGTATTTTATTTTATTAAATTTAGAGAATTTCAATTTATGCAACTTGCACAAAAACAGGTGCCGATTTTTGACACATTGGCTAAATCAACAAAATTTGTAAACAATTTTTAAATTTAAGTTTTTTTGCCAATTTTTTTGGTTAATTAAAGTGAAGCTATTGACATTGAAGCTTTTGGATATTATAATTAAAGAAGTTGAAAAAGGAGAGATTGACTATGTACTATTTAGGTATTGATTTAGGCGGTACAAACATTGCTGCCGGCATCGTTAATGACGATTATCAAATTATTAAAAAGAAGAGTGTTCCTACCCTTGCACACAGAGATGGCAAGGAAATTATGAAGGATATGGGAAAGCTTTGTCTTGACCTGATTAGTGAGGCAGGACTTACCCTTAAGGATATTGCTTATGCAGGTATTGCAACTCCAGGCACAGCAAACTCTGAAACAGGTGTTGTTGAATACGCTAACAACCTACCCTTCAAAAACTTCCCTATCGCTGATTTGCTAAAGGAATACACAGGCATTGAAAAGGTTTACATTGAAAACGACGCAAACGCAGCTGCTAAGGCTGAGGCTCTTGCAGGTGCTGCAAGAGGTGCTAAGTTCTCTGTTATGATTACTCTTGGCACAGGTCTTGGTGGTGGCATTGTTCTTGATGGCAAGGTTTATTCAGGCTTTAACTTTGCAGGCGCAGAGCTTGGTCACGTTGTTATTGAAAAGGACGGAAAGCAGTGTACCTGTGGCAGACGTGGTTGTTGGGAAACATACAGCTCTGCAACTGGTCTTACAAATATGACTAAGGAAGCTGTTTTGCAAGCGAGAAAAGAAGGTCGCAAGACAAAGATTGAGGAATTAATCGGTGGTAACATTGATAACTGCAACGCAAGAGTTGCCTTTACCGCTAAGAAGATGGGTGACGAGCTTGGTGCTGAGATTGTTGATAGATACATTTCGTATCTTGCTTGTGGTATTGCAAATATGATTAACATTTTCCAGCCTAACGTTCTTTCAATAGGTGGTGGTGTATGCAACGAAAAGGATTACTTGCTTGTACCACTTAAGGAAAAGATTTTCGCCGAAACCTACAATAAGGATTCCAAAAAATGCACAGAAATTAAAATTGCAGAGCTTGGCAACGATGCTGGTATCGTTGGTGCAGCAGTTTTAGGACTATAAAAGCAAAAGCCTAAATCGGTGAAACGGTTTAGGCTTTTTAGAAATTATTTTGAAGAAGGGAGAAGTAAAATGGAGTTAAATTCACCTGTAAAGGACCTATATGGTGTTGGAGAAAAAATAGAAAAATCCCTACACTCTGCTGGACTTTTTACTGTAAATGATATGCTTTACTATTTTCCAAGAGCATACCAAAACAGAGGCGATGTAAAGGACTTGGCAAACGAGGATTGCTACGAGGAATATCATTCCTATATCTTAACTGTTGCAAGCGAGCCAACTGTTGCTATGGTAAAAAGAGGAATGAATCTTTTGAAGTTTCGCGCCTTTGACGATACTGGTAAGGTAAATATAACCTACTTTAATCAAAACTATTTACGTGATGTTTTCCATACAGGTGCAACCTTCAGATTTTGGGGTAAGGTAATCAGAGAAAAGCGTACCCTGTATATGACTTCTCCATCCTATGAGCCTGTTTTACCCACAAAGGATCTTGACCCTCTAATTCCAGTATATCCTTTATTCCATGGTATGAATCAGAAGCTTTTGGCTAAGCTTCAGGGAGAAATCTTAGCAAACGTTCCTACTATGGTTAAGGACTTCTTACCAGAAGAAATAAGATTAGATTGCTCATTGCCTACTCTTAAAACTGCTTTGAAGAATATCCATGCCCCATGTAGCGAGGACGCATTAGAAAGAGCTATAAAAAGACTTACCTTTGACGAGCTATTTTTGTTTGCACTTTCTCTTTCTAAAATAAAAACTGTACACAAAAACAGCCACGCCCCTGCACTTTTCGATGTTGATTGTTCTAAACTGCTTGCACTTCTACCCTATGAGCCAACCAATGCACAAAGGAAGGCTATAAAGGAAATAGAAAACGATATGCGTGATATTGATGGCAGTGGAAAGCGTAACGCTATGAACAGAATAGTAGTAGGCGACGTTGGTAGTGGTAAGACTTTAATTGCGACCACAAGTGCCTATATTACTTGTAAAAATGGCTATCAATGTGCTCTTATGGCACCTACTGAAATTCTTGCAACTCAACACTATGAATCTATGAAGCCCCTTTTTGAAAAGCTTAATATCAGCTGTGAGCTTTTGACAGGCTCGACCACCAGAAAAGAGAAAAATCAGATACTTGCCCGACTAAAATCGGGAGAAACTCAATTTATTATTGGTACTCACGCACTTATTCAGAGTGGTGTTGAATTTAAAAATCTTGCTCTTGCAATTACAGACGAGCAACATCGTTTTGGTGCAAGACAGCGTTCATCTCTTAGTGATAAGGGGCTGTTTAGTCATACTCTTGTTATGAGTGCTACTCCTATACCAAGAACACTCTCCTTTATGATGTACGGCGACCTTGATATTTCGCTTATCGACGAAATGCCACCAGGCAGAAAAAGGGTAAATACCTACGTGGTTGACGAGGGGTATCGTGCAAGGCTAAATGGTTTTATAAAAAAACAGGTTGATGAGGGACATCAGGTTTACATTGTTTGTCCTTCCGTTGAAGAAAAGAAGGAGGATGTTGACAATTTCTCCGACTACGACCCCTTTAATTCTCTGTTTGATGAGGGTATGCCACCTCTTAAGGCTACTGTTGAGTATGCAGAGCATTTAAAAAACGAGGTATTTCCAGAATACAACATCGCCTTTCTTCATGGTAAGATGAAGGGCAAGGAAAAAGACGAAATAATGATGGATTTTGCCGAGGGACGTATCCAAGTTTTAGTATCTACCACAGTTATTGAGGTTGGTGTAAACGTGCCTAATGCAACTCTTATGATAGTTGAAAATGCCGAGCGATTCGGTCTTTCTCAATTGCATCAGCTAAGAGGCCGTGTAGGTCGTGGTTCTGCTCAATCCTATTGTGTTTTAGTGTCAGATTCCAAAAACGAAAGGTCCGTTGAAAGGCTTAACATTATGAAAACAATTTACGATGGTTACACCATCGCAGAG
Organism: Clostridia bacterium; assembly: GCA_017473085.1. Lineage (GTDB taxonomy): Bacteria > Bacillota > Clostridia > Oscillospirales > CAG-272 > RGIG2000. The sequence goes on along the minus strand of JAFUNF010000011.1, from coordinate 69,570 downwards.
CGAGATTTACAAATGCGTGGTCCAGGAGATTTCTTCTCTAATAGCTCATCTGTTAGGCAATCAGGTCAGCTTGATTTGGGCATTGCTAAAAACTGCTCCGACACTAAGCTACTCCACTCTGCCTTTGAGTATGCTAAAGCACTATTAGAAAATGACCCCGAGCTTACAAGCGAGTGCCATGCACTTCTCAAGCAAAGGGTTGAGGCTATGTGCAACGCCAAGGCAAACACTATAAATTAGCCTACCCTGTGTCGATAAAACAAAAATCCGTGTGAATTTCACACGGATTTTTTGGTTTATGAGTTACGTTTTCTTATCGCTTCATTTTCTGCATAAATACGCATTTGATGAATATCCTCTGCAAGCTGATTACTTGATACGTTTGATTTTGCTTTCAAAGCCTTTTCCATAGAGCTTGCTGATATTTGCAAATTAGAAATTTCTCTTCCTAAAGCTCTTTGTTGACTTGCTATTTCATCAAGCTGAGTTGAAAGCACCTTTGCACAACCAACTACTACATTTTGAAGATGCTGTATTCCTGCGTTGATAGTGTTGCAAATTTGGTAGGACGCCTCATTTATAGCCTCTACTATTCTGTCGTTTTGTCTTTGTCTATCTACAAGCTGTAAAGCCTCTTGCATGCTCCTTGCTCTGCCAGTTTCAAAATAGAAGATTACAAGGTCCAAATTTGCCCAGTCACGTGTGTCAATCAATTTTGAGTATTCTTTAACGAGCACATCATAAATTCCATTTGCACATATCAAATGTGGAATCGGCTCGGTTTTTAACCTTTCGTTGTCCTTTGCTAACTTATTGTTCCAGTTAACAATTTGACTTTCAATTTGTTTTATGCTATTTTCTGCATAACTAATATCCGTTTTTGCATTAGAGGCTATGCTGATTTCTTTTAATACTTTCTTGTATTCTCCATTTTTGAGATTTGAAGCATCGTTTAGAGCTTGGTCTTTTTTTGCAGTGAACTTAAGCAAGGCAAGTCCACCACAAATAACTGTTGCAATTGTGCAAGGAATTAAGATAGGAAAAGGTCCGAAGCTATTAACAAGGTCACCTATTATAAGCTCAGCACCTCCGAGCATATTAAAAACTCCAAATACTGCAAATATACCCGCCATAACATAAAGGATAATAGCAATTTTATTGTATTTTTTAGCTTCCTTTTCATATTGATAGATTCTTTCATCTAATTTTCTTAGTTTATCTGAAGGTTTTTCGGCAGAAATCATTTTCCTTGATAAAATAAAGCCCTTATTATCAAACAATTCACCCTTCATTGCCTTTAATTGTTTCTCAGTCTTGTCTATAGAGGCTTTTATACCTTTTCTGCTTTTCTCATAATCTTCCTTTTTTTGCACTGCACAAGAAATTCCTGCCCTCAAGGTGTAAAGCTTGTTAATAGTTTCCTTAATATTTTCTTGATTTTGATTTTCCTGAGTTTTTACTAAATCCTGCTCGTTGCCACAATTGTTTCCACACTTAGAGCAAAATTTACCAAAAACCTCAGCACCACAGTTTGAACAAAATGCCATTTTCATCTTCCTTTCCATTTTCAAATGCTGTATTTTAGTTACAAAGTTTTAAACATGATAAACAAAGCTATTGATATAATAGCAGATATGATATTAGCAATCGCCGACAATACGCTATGCCAACCTAAACCCTTCAAGTTTCCCATTGCAGGTTCCTCTTCTTTATCTATTTGTTCTTTCAAATCATCTGCAATTTGTCCTATTCTCTTCGAAGTGCCTTTGCTCTTAATTGTGAAGATTAAGCCTGCGATTGTTATAAAAAAGCTTGCCGCGAAGCCACCTTCCATAGCTTGCCCAATAAATCCCGTCATTTTAGATGGGTCCATAGTTGACAAAAGCATTATGGACAACACCCAAAATAGTATAGTAATAGGAAAGCATATGACGAATGATATAGGTGCAAGCCTTACACGGTTTAGCGTTTTCTTTCGTTCAGCTTCGACCTCTACGTTTTGCTTGTCCTTATAATGTTGACCATATGGTACAGTGAAATTTGCTATTTTTTCATCTGAATTGCTTGTGCATTTCTTTTCGAGCTTTTCTCCGTGTAAGCCACAAGGAATTTCATATTTCTTTCTCTTGTAGTAAAACGTTATACTGTAATCTGTGGCATTGACATTTATATTTCTAAAATCCTTTATATACGCTAAAAAGTCCCTGTCTACCTTTTCACCATAATAAACTTCAACTGCATTAACATATTTACTTTTAATTCCAATGTGTGAATCAACGCCTTGATATTCAAAATTATCCATCTTTCTCTCCTTTTCTTAAATCGAATATTTTAAGTCAAAATATTCTAATTTGTAATATTTACTTAGATTATATATCATTTTCGAATAAATGTCAATATTTTTATTCTAAAATGATATGATTTAATCAAGGTGGTGAGTAGATTGAAAATTGGCGAAAAAATTAGAAATGCAAGAGAGGATTTGGATTTTTCTCAAGGATATGTCGCTGAAAGAATTCCAATGAGTCAGTCGGGTTATTCGAAAATCGAAAGAGACGTACAAGAGCCAAGTCTTGAGCAATTAAAAAGAATATGCGAAATACTAAATCTCAGTGCCGATAGTCTTCTCTGTCTAAATGAATATTCAAGGCTTAATCAAAACGACCTTTCAATGCTCAAGGACCTAAAAAGCTTGATAAAAAAATATCAATAAAAAATCCGTGTGAAAAAATTTTTCACACGGATTTTGTTTTAACCATGAAATAGCTTTTTTGTTTGATATACAGGCTCACAGGTTAGATTTACGCCCAACTTTCTAAAGGTGGCTGTGTCAACAGGGGAAAGAATAACAGAGGAGTGAAGCTCTGCGCCCTTTAGCTCCTTAAGTGCGTTCATAGCCTTTTTAGCTGTATCGTCTGTTGCAGCGGTAATTGCAAGGGCAATCAGCACCTCGTCGGTATGGAGTCTTGGATTATGGTTACCAAGGTTTTCAATCTTTAGCTTTTGCACTGGCTCAAGTACCTGATGAGATATGATATCTATTTCCTTATCAATTCCTGCAATTGCCTTAACTGCGTTTATAAGTGCAGCACTGGAGGAGCCAAGAAGTGATGAGGTTTTACCTGTAACTACTCTTCCGTCCTTTAGCTCGATAGCGGCAGCAGGTGCGCCTGTTTCCTGCGCCTTATCAAGTGCCATTTGAATACACTTTCTTTGCTTTGAGTTGATTCCACTTTGAGTCATAAGAGACTTGATTTTGTTTACCTCTTCCTCACAAAGATTTCCCTTTCTTTGCTGACAAAGAGCATTGTAATATCTTCTTATAATTTCATTGTTTGCTGCATTTCTTACTGCCTCGTCGTCAAAAATACAATTTCCAACCATATTTACACCCATATCGGTAGGGGACTTATATGGGCACTTACCCATAATGCCCTCGTACATAGCACGAAGCACGGGGAAAATATCCACGTCTCTGTTATAGTTTACAGAGGTAATTCCGTAATTCTCCAAATGGAATGGGTCAATCATATTTATGTCGTTTAGGTCGGCAGTTGCTGCCTCGTAGGCTACGTTTACAGGATGGGATAGGGGAATATTCCACACAGGGAAGGTTTCAAACTTAGCGTAGCCTGCGCTAATACCTCTTTTGTATTCGTGGTAAATTTGTGAAAGACAGGTGCCCATTTTTCCACTACCTGGTCCAGGTGCTGTAACAACCACTAATGGTCTTTCAGTTTCGATAAAATCATTTTTACCATAGCCCTCGTCACTTACTATGTAATCAATGTCGTAGGGGTAGTTTTTAATTGGGTAGTGCTTGTAAACCTTAATACCAAGTCCCTCAAGCTTAGTTTTGAATGCCTCAATTCCTGAGCTTGCATCATATTTAGTCAAAACTACGCTACCAACGTACAAGCCGAAGCCACGGAATGCATCAATAAGACGCAAAACGTCAAGGTCGTAGGTAATACCAAGGTCGCCTCTTACCTTATTTTTCTCAATATCAGCAGAGTTTACAGCGATAATAATTTCTGCTTGGTCCTTAAGCTCTGTTAACATTCTAATTTTGCTATCAGGCTCAAAGCCTGGCAAAACTCTTGATGCGTGGAAGTCGTCAAAAAGCTTTCCACCAAATTCCAAGTAAAGCTTGCCACCAAATTGGGCAATTCTCTCCTTGATTTTCTCAGATTGCATTTTTAAGTATTTATTATTGTCAAAGCCTATCTTATACATAATTTCCCTTTCAAATTAACCTATTCTGAAATGAACAGGCATGCCGTTTTCGTAGCTTATTTTCCTTTCACCCATAATTAAGGGTGCGATATAATTTATACATTCCTCGGTTACGTTGTTGCCATCCTCGTTTATAAAGTGCTTTGGTACAAGCTTAACCTTATTTGCAACCTGCGAGGCATCAACACAGGAATACTCTATTTTATATTCTCCCTGTGCTCTTACCATAGTAACCATTTTTCCACCTTGTCCCTCTTCTGCTAATCTTACAGCATACTTACCTATGCTGATTGATTCATTTATGTCGGTATCGGACAAAATGTGTGCTGAGCAACGCTGAGGTAAATTTAATTCAACCGAGCGAACCTTACAGCCAATTTTCTCTCTCACAAGAGCTTCTAATTGCTTCGCAGTACCAGCAAGATATTTATGGCCGAATGCATCGGTTGCACCACTTTGCTTGCCTGCACCAACGTATTCGCCATTTTCATACTTGATGCCCTCACTAACTGCTACTACAACATAAGGATGCTTTTTCAATGCTTCCTTAACATGCTCTATGAATTTATCCTCATAGAATGGAACCTCAGGTAGATATACAAGGTCTGCACCTAATCCACAAAAATGCTTTGGCAAGGCACTGGCTGCTGTTAGCCAGCCTGCATCTCTACCCATAAGCTCAACTATGGTTACTGCATTGACTCTATAAACGGAGCAATCGCAAGCGATTTCCTTTATAGTAGTTGAAATAAACTTAGATGCTGAGCCATAGCCTGGAGTATGGTCAGTAATTACAAGGTCGTTGTCAATCGTTTTTGGAATACCTACAACAACAAGAGAAATCCCCCTTTGCTTTACATATTCATTTAGCTTTTTGACAGTATCCATAGAATCATTTCCTCCGATATAGAAGAAATAACCAATATCATATTTTTCCAAAATAGCTAAAAGCTTTTCGTAAGCAGAGATGTCGCCGTCTAAATTAGGCAATCTCTTTCTGCAAGAGCCAAGAGCACTTGAAGGGGTGTTTTCTAATTGTGAAAGGGCTTTTTCATCCTCGTACAAATAGCTTAAATCTACTATCTCGCCTAAAAGTAGCCCCTCTATTCCATTTTTCATACCATAAAGCTTGTCTATCCTTGAGCTTTTACAGCAAGCCTTAATTACACCTGAAAGGGTTGCATTTATAGCCGATGTAGGTCCACCAGATTGTCCAACTATTGCGTTTCTCATATTCTCTCCTATTGCGTATTAAACAATAATAAGTATATCATATTATAGCGAAAAAAGTCAACTGAAATCCGTTTATTTTTACTTTTTCTACTTTTTGATAATTTCTTTAAGTGATTTTTTGGTATTTTTCAAAATTTTTAGATACTTTTCACAATTTTTTTAGATTTTTTTCATATTTTCTATTTATTTTTACTTAAATATGTGGTATAATGTAATCAACAAAGAGGTTTCTCTTTGAATTCACAGCAAAAAGAGGTACTACTATGAAAATGAATTTTACCGCACGGCAAATGAGAGTTTACGACTCTGTTAAGGAAAATGCTGAGAAAAAGCTTTCCAAATTTGACAAGTTTTTTGAGGACGGTTGCGAAATGGACGTTACCTTTTCTCTGCCAAATGGAAAGGAAAAGGTTGAGGTAACTATTCACGCCGGTGGTATGGTTTATCGTGCAGAGGAAGCAGCTGAAACCTTTGCTATTGCCATTGACTCTTCCATTGAAGCACTTGAAAGGCAAATCAGAAAGAACAAAACAAGGCTTCAAAAAAGAATTAAGGCAGAGGGCTTCCAAATTATTGAAGAAGACCTACCAGATGTTGCCGAGGACGAATACGTACACAACATCAAGACAAAGACCTTCTCCTTCAAGCCAATGAGCGTTGAGGAGGCTATTCTACAAATGAATATGTTAGGACATGACTTCTTTGTTTTTAAGGATGCAGACACTCTTGAAACCTGCGTGGTTTATAAACGCAAGGCAGGTGGCTACGGTCTTATTCTTCCCGAATAAAGATTGATCTAAAGTTTTGGGACAGGCAAATTGCCTGTCCCTTTTGAATTTTTCTCAATTTCTCTGTTTTTTTATACACTCTCTTACCTTTTTTCTAAATTTTGTTGACCATTTCAATTTATTGTGATATACTAACTACGAGGTGATTTTTATGAATAAGGAATTTTTATCAACGGGTACAAGAGCAATTATTAAAATCCTTTCAATTCTTGCTATTTCCCTACTTCTTGCATCAATTTTGATTGAATTTACAAACGTGTATCTTTCGGTAGGCTTCAGGGCTACGGACTTCTTTAGATTAATGGAGGTGTATCTTTCCTCTTGCCTATCCTCCTATGCAGGCTTAATTCAACTGATTGGTTGCGTTGGCTTTTTCGCATTGTTTTTATTTGCTGACAAGCTTGTTGACAAAATTGAGGGCAAGGGCAAAATAGTTACCTATGCTACTCCTATTGCTTTTCTAATTGGTAGTGCAGGTATAGTTTTCTTTGACCTATTCTACTGGATTGTTAATCTTGTGCAGGTGTTCCCTAAGATTGGCAAGCTATTTGAAAGCTTTGGTCAGGTTACCTTCCTTGATGGCTACTACTATTTCGTAGAGATATTTGCAATGCTTACATCCTGCTTGATTTTACTATTGGGTGTTGTCTGTGCAGTGCTTTTGCTTGTAAAAATACTGGTTAAGCCAAGCAATCCACAATCAACAAAATAACAAATAAAAAACAGGCGTTTGCCTGTTTTTTATTTGATATCTTCAACAACAACCTCAGGGGGAGTGTCTAATTTTTCAGGATTTTTGAAGATTGCACGCAAATATTTCATTCCCGCAGCATAATAAAAGCCATCGCAAATTCTTTCGTCAAGATTATATGTAACACCTACGTACTTGCGTTTATATACACTACCGTCTGCACTTACCTTATATTCCCTTTGAGTTGACCCAAAGGAGCAAAATACAGGAACTGTACCAAAGTCGTAAAGGTGGTGTACAATAGGTGGAATACCTAAGGAGCCCATAGACGTTATAAAGAATGAGCAATGGAATGGGGAAAGGTTAGTTAGGAATTTTGGAAGCAAGCCAAAATAATCCATAAGCCTTAGTGTGCTAACTGTCCAACGCAAAAACAAGCCTGGAATAAAATTAAGCATCTTTGCAAGCTTGTCAAAGCTACTGTTTGGTGATTGTCTGTACTCTTCAATTTTTCGGTTTAACTCATTATACACATCTTCAGCAGTTGCGTCAGGCTCAAACAAAACCTTGATAACTGTATCAGGAGAGTCTATTGACATTTCCTTTTTTATAACCAAGGAAACCTCGATAAGCTCTCTTGTATAAATCTTTTGACCTCTTATAAAACGATTTAAGCCTGGAAATTGGGAAACAGTACGAATATAGCCTGCAATTATTACGTGCATTAGGTTAAAATATTTTAATCCCTCTTGTTGCTTCTTTTTAACATACTTGTCGATTGAATACATATCAATCTCATCAAAAACAAAGTTTTGAGAGCCTATTCTGTCCTCCATTATATAAGGCACTATTCGTGCAAATGGAGTAAGATTTTTGACACGTCTCCAGGTATTTTTTCTTTTCTTTTCCTTTTTAGGTGCTACTTTATCACAAGAATTTTCTTGAACCTTTTTGTTGTCAAGGTGCTTTTCCTCGTCTTCCTTTTTAGGCACAAGCTCTATTACCCTTCTTGACATAAAATTTTCCTCTCTAATGTCTTTTTTTGGCGTATGATTTTTTCATCATACGAGAATATTATACCACAGATTTTGTTTTTTGTCTATATATTTATTTTTGGTTGATTTTACTGCCAAAATATGATACTATAATATTAGAAGGAAAGGAGCTTAAAAATTATGAATATAGAGAAAATTTTATCCTGTGTTGACCACACTAACCTTAAGGTTGATGCAACAATTGATGATATTATTAAAACCTGTGATGAGGGTGTTTTCTTCTCCTGTGCATCTATTTGTATTCCACCATCCTTTGTTTCACGTGCTAAGGAGTATATTGGAGAAAAAATAAAAATATGTACTGTAACAGGCTTTCCTAATGGTTATACTACTAATTTAACCAAATGCTACGAAACTCAAAATGCTATAAAGAATGGTGCTGATGAGATTGATACTGTAATAAATATCGGCGACTTAAAAAGCAAAAATTACGACAAAATAAAATCCGACCTTATTGACATTAAAAAGGCTTGTGACGGAAGAATTCTTAAGGTTATTATTGAAACCTGTCTTTTAACCGACGAGGAAAAGATTAAAATGTGTGAAATAGTAACCGAATCTGGTGCCGACTTTATCAAGACCTCAACAGGATTTTCTAAGGGTGGTGCTACCCGTGAGGATATAATTCTTTTTAAGAAGTATGTTGGCGAAAATGTTAAAATTAAGGCAGCAGGTGGTATTTCGTCTCTTAGGGACGCAAGCGATTTTATTGAGCTTGGTGCCTCTCGACTTGGCACAAGTCGAATTGTTCAAATAATCAAGAAGGATGGTATGAAAAATGACGGCGACTCCACATATTAATCCACAGGGGCATTTTGCAAAAACCGTGCTTATGCCAGGTGACCCCTTGCGTGCTAAATTTATAGCTGAAAATTTTTTACAAGATGCTAAGCTTATCAACAATGTTCGTGGTATTCAAGGCTATACTGGCACCTACAAGGGCAAGGAGGTTAGCGTTATGGCAAGTGGAATGGGTATTCCCTCTATTAGCATTTACGCATACGAGCTTTACTCATTTTTTGGTGTTGAAAATATTATTCGTGTTGGGTCTGCTGGTGGTATGCAGGAAAACATAAATGTAAGAGATATTGTAATCGGAATGGGCGCTTGCACTAATTCCTCATTTGGCAGTCAATATGGACTTTGTGGCACGATTGCACCTATTGCAAGCTACGACCTTTTGTCAAGGGCTGTTGAAAAGGCAAGGGAGCTTGGCTTTAACTATCACGTTGGCAATTTGCTTTCAAGCGATACCTTTTATAGCGATACAAATAGCTTAGAATGGGGCAAGTTAGGTGTATTAGCAGTTGAAATGGAAGCAGCAGGACTTTATATGAATGCTATGAAACTTAAGAAAAACGCCTTGGCTATTTGCACAGTTTCAGATCATTTGATAACAGGCGAAGCAACCACAAGCGATGAAAGACAAAACACCTTCAAGGATATGATTACTCTTGCGCTCGAGGTGGCGATTAGTTTATGAAAAGAGCCTTCCTAATAGTTTTAGATAGCTTTGGTATTGGTCCCTTGCCAGATTGCAAGGAATTTGGCGACCAGTGTCCTAATACTCTTAAAAGCACTACAAAATCCTCTCTTTTAAATATTCCTAACCTAATTTCCTTAGGTCTTGGCAACATTGATGGCGTTGATTGTATTGAAAAAACAGACACTCCTCTGTGTATTTATGGCAGAGCTATGGAAAAATCCCGTGGCAAGGATACGACTGTTGGACATTGGGAGTTAGCTGGTATTATTTCAGAAAATCCATTACCTACCTACGAAAACGGCTTTCCTTGTGAAATTATTCAAGAGTTTGAAAATCTTTGTGGAAGGCGTGTTATTTGCAACAAGCCATACTCAGGCACTCAGGTAATTTACGACTATGGTAAGGAGCATATTGAAACAGGCGCGTTAATTGTCTATACCTCGGCAGATAGTGTTTTTCAAATTGCCTGTCACGAGGAAATTGTACCTGTTGATGAGCTATACAGATATTGCGAAATAGCAAGAGGTCTTTTAGTTGGTAAGCATGGTGTTGGACGAGTAATTGCAAGACCCTTTGTGGGAGAGTTTCCTAACTTTAAAAGGACCTCTAACAGACGTGACTTTTCTCTTGCACCAACGGGGGAAACCATTCTTGATAAGCTTTCAAGTAATGGCTATGATGTGATTTCTATCGGCAAGATTTACGATATTTTTGCAGGTAGGGGTATTACAAACAGTAGCAAAACAAAATCCAATTCAGATGGTATTCAAAAAACTCTCGAATTTCTTGACAAGGACTTTTGTGGTCTTTGCTTTACTAACCTTGTGGATTTTGATATGCTATATGGTCACAGAAACGATGTTGACGGCTACGCAAGTGCATTAAGTGAGTTTGACAGACACGTACCCGACATTTTAGAAAAGCTACGAGACGAGGATTTGCTAATTATTACTGCCGACCACGGCTGTGACCCAGGAGACACAAGCACTGACCACACAAGAGAATACATTCCTGTGCTTGTTTATAAAAAAGGAATTACACCACAAAATATCGGCACACTCCCCTGCTTTTGTCAGGTTGGGGAAATGGTGCTTAAGCATTTTGATTTGAAATAACGGATTTGGAGTGATTAATATGACAGATTACACTCAATTGATAGAAAAAGCAATAGAGGCAAGGGAAAGGTCCTATTCTCCCTATTCTAATTTTAAGGTTGGTGCCTCGCTTTTATGTAATAATGGAAAAATATATACAGGCTGTAATGTTGAAAATTCTGCCTACTCTGAGTGCATTTGTGCAGAAAGAGTTGCTCTTTCAAAGGCAGTTTCCGAGGGAGAGTGTGAGTTTTTGGCTATGGCAGTAGTTGGTGGTAAAAGCGAAATTGTTGATTTTGTTTATCCCTGTGGTGCTTGCAGACAATTCTTAAGCGAGCTTTGCCCTCCTAAAATGGAAATCATTCTATACAATGGTAAGGACACAAAATCAGAAGCTCTTGATGGTCTTTTGCCCTGCTCCTTTAGTAAATCTAACATTAAATAGGTATTATTATGAGAATTTACGATATTATTGATAAAAAACGACACTCCCTGCCCTTAACTAAGGAAGAAATTGAATTTGCAATCAACGGATATATGAATGAGGATATTGCAGATTATCAAATGTCTGCCTTGCTAATGGCTATTTGTATAAATGGCATGAATGACGAGGAAACTCTTAATCTTACCGATGCGATGCTAAAATCTGGCAAGGCACTTGATTTGTCCTGCTTTGATAATTTAAGCGTTGACAAGCATTCAACTGGTGGTGTTGGCGACAAAACGACCTTGATTGTTGCGCCTATTGTTGCCTCCCTTGGCTTAAAGGTGGCAAAAATGTCTGGCAGAGGTCTTGGATTTACAGGTGGCACTATTGACAAATTAGAGTCCTTAGGCAAATTTTCTACCTCCTTGTCCCAGAGCAAATTTTTAAATCAGGTTGATAGAATCGGTGTTTGTGTTATTGGGCAAAGTGACAGTCTTGTGCCTGCCGACAAAAAGCTTTATGCTCTTCGTGATGTAACTGCAACTGTTGAATCTATTCCTCTTATTGCCTCCTCGATTATGTCTAAAAAGTTAGCATCAGGTGCTAAATCTATTGTTTTAGATATAAAGATTGGCAATGGTGCCTTCATGAAGGATTTGGAAAGCGGAATTGCACTTGCTAATGCTATGATAAAAATTGGTAATGGCTTTGGCAGAAACGTCCGTTGTGTGCTTACAAATATGAATGTTCCTCTTGGCTTTGCAGTTGGTAACTCCCTTGAGGTTTATGAGGCTATTCAAGCTTTAAGTGGTAAGGGAGAAAAAAGACTCCTTGAAATTGCTCGTGCCCTTTCCTCTAATATGGTATCAATGGGGCTTGGAATTGATAATGAAAAAGCTTACCAAATGGTTGATGAGGCTATTTCCTCAGGCAGAGCACTTATAAAGCTTAAGGAATGGGTTATTGCACAAGGTGGAGACGTTAAATATATAAACAATCCTGAGCTTCTTCTCCGTGCTAAGCATAAGGAGGAATATGTAGCTAAGGAAAGTGGTTATATTTCCTCAATTAGTGCAAGGGGTGTGGGTATTGCCTCTATGCTTTTAGGTGCAGGCAGAGTTAAAAAGACAGATAAAATTGACCATTTAGCAGGAATTGTTTTAGAAAAATCCTATGGTGATTATGTTGAAAAGGGGAAAGTAATTGCTACCCTTTACTCTCAGGACAAGGGACTTTTCCCAGGTAGTAGGTCTATTTTGACTAATGCTATTACCTATTCACAAGCCAAGCCAGACGATGAAAAGCTAATTTTTGATATTATTTCATAATAAAAAGAGGCTGTTACACAGCCTCTTTTTGTCAAGCCCTTCTATCCTTGCATACTATGGTAGTAAGGATTTTGAAGGGAGCATTTTATGAAAATTGTTATAGTAAGGTCGCCTAAGCTTTTAGCCCCTTTATTAAGAAAGCTTTTTAAAATATCTAAGAAATAGGGCTAAATATGACATAGAAAAAGCTTGCAATTTTTTTGCAAGCTTTTTTAGTTTTTTATTTTTTCCAGTTAGGCTTCTTCTTCAATACCTCGTAGAGTGCTACGTAGCTTTGGTGTCTGGATTTTTCTATTTCGCCAGATTCCACCCTTTGCAAAATTGCACAGCCCTGTTCCTTTGTGTGAGAGCATTTTGTATATTTGCATTGCTCAGATACAGAATTCAGGTCTCTAAAGGTGCTAAGTAAATCACTTAATGAAAAGAAATCAAACCTTTCAAAATCCAAAAGTGAAAAGCCAGGTGTGTCTGCTAAGTAGCCACCATTTTTATTTTTTAAAAGCTCCTTTAAGGCAAATAGCTCGGTGGTCCTTGTGGTATTTTTACCTCTTTCAATCTTTTCGCTTAAGGCTCCAGTTTCAAGCTTTAGCGTTGGGAAAAGTGCATTTAACAGTGTGCTTTTGCCTGCACCACTAACGCCTGCAAAGGCACAAATTGGACTTTTTTCCTTAGTTATTTCCCCAAGGAATTTAATTATGTCCTCAACACCCTCGTTGCTTTGTGACGAGGTAATAAAGACACTAAAGCCACTATTTTTGTAAATGCTATACATATTTTTTGCAAAGTCCCCATCAATATCTGACTTTGAAATGATAATTACAGGCTCTATTTTGTTATACTCTGCTATTGCAATCATTTTGTCAATAATCTCAAGGGAGGACATTGGCTTTTTGCATGGGATTACAACAAAAATATAATCAAGATTTGCAAGTGGTGGTCTTATAAGTGCATTTTTTCTTTCAAGTATTCCTTTACAGAAAAAGCTTCCGTCTGGATTTTTTTCAAGCTCTACTCGGTCTCCAGATAGTAAAACTATTTTTTCGTGACGAAAGGCACCTCTGCCTCTTACTGTTACTATTTCCTCGCCTTCTATTTTTTCGTCAAGTAAAACAGTATAAAGTCCTCCCTGACATTTAGTTACAAGTCCCGTTATCATTAGTTACCTTCGCTTCTTATTTGCCTTTTTTGGAAAAGACTCTCTTAAGTCTTCCAGCTAAATTCTTCCAAAAGCCATTTGAGGGAAGCTCCTCGAACTTTGTCTTCTTATTTTCCTTTAGGGCACGTACATAATTAAGCATTTCGTTTGCACTTTGGAAGCGTTGTGCTGGGTCCTTGCTCATAGCACACATAATAATCTGCTCAAGTCCTGCGGGAATACTTGGATTTATATTTCTTGGTGGTACAAGCGGCTCAGTCATATGCTTAACAAGAACTGCAAATGGAGTTTCGCCCTTAAATGGAGTTGTACCTGTTGCAAGCTCGTACATCATAGCACCCAGTGAATAAATATCGCTTCTTGCATCAATCTTATTTCCACTTGCCTGCTCTGGGCTCATATAATAAACTGTGCCAACTGCCTTGTCTGTTACGGTTATAGTTTCGGCATTTGGTAGCTTTGCAATACCAAAGTCCATTACCTTAACCTGTCCGTTTTGCAATACCATTACGTTTTGTGGCTTAATGTCTCTGTGTATAATTCCACTTGCGTGTGCCTTTGCCAACGCCCTTAAAATTTGGATCGTATAGCTGATAATTTCTGCAAATTCAAGTGGCTCATTTTTTGCGTTAAGATAGCTTTTCAGAGTAATACCATCAACGTATTCCATTGCCATATACTTAGCCTCGCCCTTAACTGAAACATCGTGAACCAGAACAATGTTTGGATGGTTGAGTATAGTTTGCGCTCTTCCTTCATTCTTAAAGCGTTTAACAACTGTTTCGTCCTGTGCAACATCGTCCTTAAGCATTTTAATAGCAACATCCATATGATTCAGGTGCTTGTCCTTGGCTTGAAAAACAACTGCCATTCCACCAACACCTATCAGCTTTTTGATAACGTATCTATCCTCGAGGACTGAACCCTCAAGCTGTTTGTATTTTTCGTACTTTTCTAACTTCTTATCCATGGTCTTGTCCTCCCTCCTATATTCTTATTAAAACGGCAGTTATGTTGTCAAGTCCACCGTTTTCGTTTGCTGTGTCGATAAGTCGTCTAACCTTTAAGTCGATTTTTACTTGATCAAGATTTTTTGGGTCTCTGTCATTTCCAACTATATCACATATAGTTGCATTATCAACCATATTTGTAAGGCCATCAGTGCATAGCAGGATAAAGGCACCTGCATCTAATCTTTGCATATAAATGTCAGGGTCGCAGGAGACCTCAGTACCTACTGCCCTTGTAATTATATTCTTGTTTGAATTGCTTGCTGCACTTTCCTCAACTATGTGACCTATATCAATTAAGTATTGAACATAGGAGTGGTCCTTAGTTACCTGCTTTATGCTATTGCCCTTTATGTAATACATACGGCTATCGCCTATATTGATTACGAAGGCAGTTTGCTCAAGAATAAGCACACCAACAAGGGTTGTACCCATTCCCTTCAGGCTTGGGTCCTGCTTTGCCCTTAGATAAACCTGCTCGTTTGCTAAGTCGGCACCTCTTGCAAGTGCTCTTTTAACCTCTGTTGTTCCTATCTTCTTTGTCCTATCCTTTAGATAAGGAGTTATCCATTTATCAATGGTTGCAATAAAAGCTTCACAAGCAATTTGTGATGCCTCCTCACCACCCTTGACACCACCCATACCATCACATACTACGGCAAGATAGGTTCTTTCTGTATATTTTCGCACCACATAGCTATCTTGATTGGTGCTTCTTTTTTGTCCTTTACTGGAGTCTGCTGAACAAATCATTGATTATCTCCCTCCTTCGCTTGTCGTCTTAGCTGACCACACGAGGCATTAATATCAGAGCCAAGCCTACGCCTAACAGTTGCATTAACACCCAGCGACAGCAATTTATTTTTGAATACGTTTACGTTTTTCGATGTTGAAAGCTTTGTTTCCTTAACCTCATTTAATGGAATAAGATTTACATGAGGTGTTGATTTTATGTATCTTTTAAGTAGGTTGGCAAGTGCTCTTGCACCCTCAGGAGTGTCGTTTTTTCCATTTATAAGAGTATATTCAAAGGAAATTCTTCTGCCTGTTTTTTCAAAATACATTTGACAAGCCTCAAGTAATTTTTCGATTGAATATTTATTGTTGATTGGCATAATCTCCGACCTTACCAAATTGTCGTATGCGTGGAGTGAAATAGACAGAGTTACAGGCAAGCCCTCACAAGAAAGCTTCTGTATTTTATCTACTATTCCACAGGTGGAAAGAGAAATATGTCTTAAACCAATGTTAAGATTGTTTTCGTCACTAACAAGCCTTAAAAACTTAATTACGTTGTCGTAATTGTCAAGTGGCTCGCCAATTCCCATCATAACCACATTAGAAATTCTTTCCCCTGTATCCCTTTGGGCAGAGATAATTTGTCCTAACATTTCAGAGGGTGTTAAATCCCTTACTCTACCTGCAAGAGTTGAGGCACAGAATTTACATCCCATACGGCAACCAACCTGTGAGGAAATGCAAAGAGTGTTTCCGTGCTCGTATCTCATAAATACGGACTCAATACATTCCTTATCAATTAGCTCAAACAAATACTTTACAGTACCATCTATTTTAGAAACTAACCTTGTTTTAACTCTCGGAAGCCTAAATTCAAACACTTGGTCAAGCTTTTCTCTTAAGCTAATTGGAATATTTTTCATTTCCTCTCCCCAAGCACCCTTAACTATCCAAGAATAAATTTGTTTTGCACGATATTTTGCCTCGCCCATTTCTATTAGCTTTTCCTCAAGCTCCTTGAGATTTAGTGACAAAATATCTATTTTAGGGCTTTGTGTCATACTATTTTACACGACGCATTTTTGCTACAAAGAAGCCATCTGTTTTATCTCTATGAGGCAAAAACGTGTACACTCCCCCCTGTGAATTTATATTACCAACTTGGAAATTCTCAGCAACAAAGTCGCTGTTTTCAAGAAGGAATTTTTCTATATTGTCTTGATTTTCCTCTTTGTTTAGGGTACAGGTTGAATAGATAAGATATCCACCTACCCTTACATATTTTGATGCATTATTTAAAATATCAAGCTGTATTTGTGGCAATTTATTTATATCCTCAATAGACTTGTATTTTATTTCTGGCTTTTTAAAAATAATGCCTAAGCCTGAGCAAGGCACATCACATAGGACCCTGTCAAAAGCCCCCTTGTGCTCTTCAATTAACGCACGTGCGTCCTGCTCGCCTGTTTTAATTATGTCTATACCTAAGCGTAAAGCTCCCCTTTCGATTAAGGAAAGCTTGTTTTTATGTATGTCGTAGGAATAAAGCTTGCCTTGATTTTTCATATCTATTGCCATAGAAAAGCTTTTTCCACCTGGGCAAGCACAGGTATCAATGATTGCTTGTCCTTCTTTTGCATCAGCTATTTGTGAGGCAATACGTGAGGATTCGTCCTGAATAAATATTTCGCCATTATCAATTAAATCCTTGATGGCAGAAATAGGGCAATCACACAAAAGCATATCATTAGCAAGAGTTGATTTTTCAGACACGTATCCCCTGTTTTTCAGCTTTTCTTCTATAATATTTTCAGTTACCTTTAGAGTGTTTACTCTTAGGCAAAGATATTTTTTCTCGTTTCCATAGCTTAAGATTTCCTTTGCTGTTTCCTTATCAAAGGATTTTATAAAAAGCTCAAATAAATCGCTTGGAATTGAGTTTTTCACGCAAAAGGCTTCGTCTTCATTTTTGGGAAGCTTAATTCTTTTATTTGCTCTTAAGAAGCTACGTAAAAGACCATTTACAAAGCCCTTAGACCTTTTTTTAGCTAAATTTACGCCCTCGTTTACCGCTGAATATTCGGGTATTCTATCACAAAATAGTAGCTGATAAATTGAAAGGCGAAGTATGTTTTTTGTTTCTGTGTCTATTTTAGAATTTGGTATTTTGGAGTATTGCTTGATTGCATAATCAAGATAAATACATTTTTCAATTACTCCCTTAAAAAGCATTGAGTAAAGGGATGCATCTGCCTCGGACAAGGTATTTCTTGTTAACACTGTGTTTGTCTCTATGTTTGAAAAGCTACTGCTTTCGCTCCATTTTACAAGCGATTTTAACGCTAACTCACGTGGATTACTCATACACATCCCCTCCTTTTTTCAATTTATCCTAAAATATCGCCTAATTTTATTTTTCTTCCGTTAATGTAGGACTCAGCGCTCATTCTTCCCTTGCCCTCGGGAATAACCTCGTCAAGTGCGATTGTGCCATTCTTACATTTTACGAAAATTGATTTTTCAAGACAGGTTACCTGTCCTATCTCGCCATTTATATCCTTATCTGCTATATGAGAGCGACTTACCTTTAAAAGCTTACCATCAGGTGTTTTTGTAAAGGCAAGTGGCATTGGACTAAGTCCTCTTATTTGGTTGTGGACCATCTTAGCATCCTTACCAAAGTCTATTAAGCAATCAGCCTTAGTTATTTTTTCGGCATAGGTAAATCTATCTCCCTGCTTTGTATAGGTGGCTTTATTCTCCTTAAACAATTTAATTGCCTTTAAAAGTCCCTTGCATCCTGCCACAGTTAGCTTATCGTAAACATTTTCAAGGTTATCGTTTTCTAAAATGTCAACCTCTTCAACAAGAATTACGTCGCCTGTATCTAAGCCTACGTCCATTTGCATTATGCTAACGCCCGTTTTACTCTCGCCATCCATAATAGCCCTTTGAATAGGAGCAGCACCTCTATATTTTGGAAGGATAGAGGCGTGAGCATTTATACAGCCATACTTGGGAAAATCAAGCACGTAGGGTGGCAAAAGCTTACCATAGGCTACTACTATAATAAGCTCTGGCTTTAGCTCGTTTAGAGTATCTAAAAAAGCTTCATTTTTAAGGGTTTGTGGCTGATAAACAGTAAGGCCCACCTCGGTTGCATATTGCTTTACAGGTGTAGGGGTCAAAACCATTCCTCTGCCACGTGGCTTATCCTCTGTGGTTACAACACCCACAATTTCCTCGCCACTTTCATATATTTCTTTTAGGCAATCCCTTGCAAAATCAGGTGTGCCCATAAAAAGTATTTTCATTATTTTCTCCGTTTATTTTTCTGCCTTGTCAATGTAGAGTATTCCGTCTAAGTGGTCAAGCTCGTGGCACATAGCTCTTGCCAAAAGGTCATAGCCTGTTACCTCTATTTCCTCGCCATCTCTGTTTAATGCTCTTACAGTTACGCAAGCTGGACGCTTAACAGTCGCCCTCTCTCCAGGTAGTGAAAGACAACCCTCCTCGCCTACCTGTACCCCTGTCTTTTTAATAATTTGTGGGTTGATAAACTCAAAAAGTCCCTCAGGTGTTTCTATAACAACTACACGACGCAAAACACCAACCTGCACGGCTGCAAGACCACAACCGTCTGCCTCTCTCATCGTTTCTATCATATCATCAAGGAGAGTGTGTATTCTTGGAGTGATTTCGGTAACCTCACGACTTACCTTTCTCAGAGTTTCCTCGTCGTCTTGCTTATTTAAAATTCTTAACTTAGCCATATTTATTCCTTTCACATTTTCGTCAAATGCTTGACGGATTAAAATCTATTGACAAGGTAACCTTGTCGTATTTCTTCATATACTCAATATAAACGTTAGAAAAAATTCCTCTAAGCTTATTATTGAGCACACATTTTACTATTATTCTCTTTCTGTATCTGCCTTGTGTTTTATATACAGGTGCCTCAAAGGGTCCGTATGCTATTGCCCTTGTATTTAAGGGGAGCATTTCCTTTTCAAGTGTCTTTATAAGCGATTTGCCCACTTGGTCAAGAGCCTTCTCGTCTGTTGAGGACATTGTTAGCATAGCTATATCGCAAAAGGGCGGAAATTCATAAGCCTTTCTTATTTGTATTTCATTCTCATAAAAGGAATCGTAGTCCTGCTTGGCAGACAATACAATTGCTTGGTCGTTAGGGGAATTGGTTTGAATTACCGCAACACCATGGTCCTTTGCACGTCCTGCTCTTCCTATAACCTGTGTGAGCATCGAAAAGGTACGCTCGCTTGCACGATAGTCACTTGTATAAAGCATTGTATCTGCCATTAAAACGCCTACAACGGTAACCTTTGGGAAGTTGTGTCCCTTAGTTACCATTTGAGTTCCTATTAAAATATCAGCCTTTTTATTTTTAAAGTCGCCTAAAATTCTTTCGTAAGAGGACTTTCTACCTGTTGTGTCTGCGTCCAATCTAAGGGTTTTAACTCCCTCAAAGGTCTTTGCAAGCTCTGACTCCGCCTTTTGCGTGCCAAAGCCTACGTAGTCAAATTCCTCAAAGCCACATTCCTTACACTTGTCAGGTAGCTTGGTCCTATAACCACAGTAGTGACATTTTAAAATACCACTCTTGCTCATTACCTCGCTTGCATTTTCTCTGTCTATATTTTCGTCAATTTTTCTGTAAGAGTGGTAGGTCATTGCAACGGAGCAATTTGGACACTCGATTGCCTTGCCACATTCACCACAGCTAACAGAGGAGTGGTATCCTCGTCTGTTCAAGAACAAAATACCCTGCTTATCGTCCTTTAAGGATTTATCAAGCAGGTCGGCAAGCTTTGTTCCAAACGGAGTCATATTTCCCTTTGCCTTTTCCTTACGCATATCGGTAATTACAACGTCGGGAAGAGTTGCCTCTCCGTATCTTGACATCATTTTTACAAGGGTATATTTACCCTCCATAGCCTTGTAATAGGAATTCAGCGAGGGAGTTGCCGAGGCTAAAAGCATAAGTGCCTTTGATTTTGCTACTCTGAATCTTGCTATATCGTGAGCTAAATATTTTGGGTTTGTGTCTGATTTGTAGGTATGCTCCTGCTCCTCGTCGATTACAATTAAGCCTAAATTTTTAACAGGTGCAAAGATTGCTGAGCGAGTGCCGATTACTATATCTGCCTCGCCATCGTATATTTTTTTATAGGTGTCAAACCTCTCTCCCTTGGAAAGTGAGGAGTGAATAACTGCTACTCTTTCACCGTAGTATCCACAGAAGGTTGACACGGTTTGAGGTGTTAAGGAAATTTCAGGCACAAGAATTATTACGCCCCTTTTATCCTTAATTACCTCGTCAATCATTTTTTTGATAACGCTTGTTTTACCACTACCTGTAACACCATAAAGTAAGGCACCCTTTGGCTCTCTTGTATAATAAAGGTCCTTGAGAGTGTTAAATGCCTCTGTTTGTAATGGGCTAAGGGTTACTGGCTCTTCATTTTTTTGCTTTTTGCTTTCAGCGTAGGGGTCCCTTGAAAGCTCAATTTTTTCTCTTTTTATGTAGCCCTTTTTTTCAAGTGCATCAAGGTGTGATTTATTAGCATCAAGCTCGTCGTAAATCTCCTTGTCGGAAAGAGTACCCTTTTCACAAAGTAATGCTAATATCTCTGGATGCTTTTTACTTCTAAAGCTTTTTTCTCCATTAATTTCCTTAGCCACTATTTCCCTGTCCATACACAAGGATACTAATGTTTCATATTTACTTTTGTCCTTTTCCTCAACTAAGGTTTCCTTAATAACTGAGCCACCTCTTAAAAGTCTTGTCAGCTGTGGCAAAGCATCCCGACACATGCTCTTGAGCTTATCAAAAGTAATGTTAGGATTCTGCTTAATCAACTCATAAAGAGGCGAAAGGTCCTTAGATGGCTTTTTTTCCTCGTTTATTCTAAAGGCTTCCGTTGTCTTTGTAACTATGGCAGATGGAATAATACATTTTACTGCCTCGCCAAAGGTACAAAGGGTATAAAGCTTCATAAAGCTACATAGCTCAAGCATATCCTGACTAAGCTTAAAATAGCCACTTAGTACAGAAATAACCGATTTCACAGATGTGCTTGGCACATCTGACTCCGTTGATGTAACGACAGCAGTTGATCTTCTATCTGCTTTGCCAAAGGGAACTACAACTGCGGAGCCCTTTTCTATTTCCCCTCTCAAATCAATGGGTACAAAATAGGTGTACTCCCAATCTGCCTGATATGGCACGTCGAGAATATGAACCCTTATATACTCAGTGCACATACCATTCTCCCTTCCTTTTGCTCAGGCTTATTCCTCTTCGCCCTCGTCGCCTTCTATAATAAACCCGTCTCCGCCGTCAAATACTTCCTCAGCGTCCATAATGTCAGCTATGTCAAAATCGTCCTTTGTTGCTGGAGTAGCATTCTTTTGCTCCTCTGCCTCTAACTTTGGCTCTTGATAGTTTTCAACCTCTACAATAGCGTTTTCATAGCCCTCTTCACCTGGAAGATAAATTTCAAATTTACCCTCCTTGATTTCTCTTACAGCATTCTTTACAGATTTTTCATCTCTGTATTCCTTTGTAATCATAGATGATAGGTCCTTGTCGGTTTCCTTGTTGTTGATTTTCTTTTCTGCATTGTAGCGTTGCTCAAGGTAGCAATTAGTAACTACACGTGCACACTTGGCTGTTGCCATTGTGATTGAATACTTGTTGAGTCTCTCCTGACCTTCCTTAGCAGTAGCCTCGAGTAACTCTTGAATTGATGGATATAACATTTTCTTTTCTCCTTAAATTCTTTATTTTTATCGCTTAGTTGCGAAATTTTTCAATAATTGCTTTTGTGTTTTTGGTTTCAAGATGCTCAATTTGTTTTTTTGCATCCTGTGTGCCAAGACGAATTGCTTCAACGATTGAATATACCTGATCTGCGCACTCGTTTGTTTTGTTGTCGTGATTTATAACGGAATAATGATATTTAGTAATCTCCATTATTTCCTCCTTGGACCTTGCTAATCTTTTTTGAATTTCTGCCTCGTCCTCGGTGTTTCTTCCACGAAGTCTTTTTTCCAAAACATCCTTGTCTGGTGGTGTTAGCATAATTGAGATTGCCTCTGGGTAAATGCTCATAACTCTCATAGCACCAACCACCTCAATTTCAAGTATGACGTCACTGCCAAGTGCTACTATTTTGTCAACCTCGCTTTTCAGAGTGCCATAATAGTTAGAGGAGAAGCATGCGTATTCAAGGAATTTTCCCTCTTCAACTCTTTTGTCAAACTCCTCTTTGGAAATGAAATAATAGCTTTCCCCATCTACCTCGCCAGGTCTTGGCTTTCTTGTGGTTGCAGATACAGCCACACTTAAGCCCTGATAGTTTTCAGCAAGAAGCTTAACAACTGTGCCCTTACCACTGCCAGCAGGACCTGAAACTATAAATATTCTTCCTTTTTCCTGTGCCATTTTATACCTCCATTAGTCTTTTTTATCCTGATTAAGTCTTTCGCCTAACGCTTCGCTTGACAGATAAGATAGAATAACATGGTCTGAATCGGTTATAATAATCGTTTTTGTCCTTCTTCCACCTGTGCAATCAATTATTCTGCCCTTATCCTTAGCCTCGCCCACAATTCTCTTAGCAGGGGCAGAGTCGGGGGTAACAAGAGCAACTATTCTTTGGTCAAGGACCATATTGCCTGCACCAATATCAACAAATTTCATAAATGCACCACACTATTCTATATTTTGAATTTGCTCTCTAATCTTTTCAAGCTCGTTCTTAATATTTACCACAATATGTGCTGTGTCTGTATTAGATGCCTTAGAGCCAATTGTATTTGTTTCTCTGTTCATTTCCTGAAGCAAGAAATCAAGCTTTCTTCCCGCAGGCTCGTTTGATTTTACTATTTCCTCAAAGGCGTCAAAGTGACTACTTAGTCTAACAAGCTCCTCGTCAATTGCAACCTTGTCTGCAAAAACTGCAACCTCAGTTAAAATTCTTTGCTCGTCAATATGTATTGAATTGTCCCCTAAGAATTTCAAAATTCTTTCCTCAAGCTTTGAGGCATAGCCCTTAATGTCTGTTTCGGAATTTTTCTCGATAACCTTTAGGTATTCCTTTATGTTATCAATCTTTTCTGCGATGTTGCGATATAAATTTTCGCCCTCACTCTCTCTTCTTTCAAGGAAGCTTTCAAGTGCCTTGTCCAAAACAACCTTAATATCTGCCCAGTCCTTTTCCATATCGTCCTCAGGCTTTTTGGTTACAAAAATTTCCTTATTTGAGGCAATTCTTGAAACTGTGATGTCGTCCTTTAAATCAAAGGTGTCACGAAGCTTATAAAGGGCATCTATGTAGGATTTTGCATAAGCGGTATCAAGCTGAATTTCAACTCCCTGTTGTTCAAGTAAATCAATACCAACATAAACCTCAACCTTACCACGAGAAATACCCTTGGATTGAAGATATTGCTTGATTTTGTCCTCTAAAAAGCTATAAAGTCTTGTGATTTTAACAGTACAATCATAGTACCTGTTGTTGACAGATTTTATCTCTGCAACTATATCCTTGGCATTTACAGTTTCACGTGCTCTGCCAAAGGCGGTCATACTTCTAAACATAATACACATCCTTATTTTTATATTATTAATAATATTGTAGCCTATGTATAATTGTAATGTCAACTTTTTCTATATAATATTGTATAGGTGAATAAAAATGCGACATATTTATGTCGCATTTTTGGTTATTTTAACTAATCGAAAAATTTGTCAATTCGTAGTCTGTGGCGAAGTCTTTTGCGATAGAATACGATAAATCTTTTTACTGCTACATCTAACAGAATAAAGATTAAAAGAAGTCCTGCAAGAAAAATTGCATCAAAGGTTGGATTAGTATCGTTTAAGAATACGAAGCTACTTAGCAATACCACCCCTCCACCTGCAAGAAGCGAGTAAGCAATTCGCACCAAAAGGCTAACAGCCCTTGACGTCTTTTCCAAGGAAAGCTTAACTATTGGGTATAGTGCAAAAATTACGTATTCAACTACCACTAGCTTATCGGGACAAATAATTGCCCCAACAACAGCTGTTACGAAATAAACGAAAAAGCACTTATAACGAATTTCCTCGAAAACTACAAGCAAAAGAATTGATGCAACCACAGCCATTGTCATATCCATTACATTGATTAACGACCCTAACATTAAGAATACAACGCTTAAAGCCGATATTATTCCACAAAAGGATACGATTTTTGCCTTTTTCATAGAGATTAGCGACCTCCACAGCAGCAGCTTATTGCCTGCATAGCACAACAAATTCGACAAAGTCCAGACTCGCAATCGCCTTCACCCTGTGCCTGATATTGCTGACTATAGCTCTGTGCTTGATTCATTACCATTTGGTAAACCTGTCTGTATTCTGGATTTTCAGGGTCCATTTGGCAAGCTGTTTCAATATACTTTAGTGCATCGAAGTAATACCCACCACGAAGAAGAATACAGCCGTGTAAAAAATACCACTCTGCTTCTCGGTCCTGTGGCTTAATTGAGCTTAAAAGGCTCTCTGCACGTCTGAAGTTTTCCTCGTTGATAGCCTGACGCACTTGGTTATAAATTGGGTTTTTGTTATTTGACCTGCCTGTGCCTGCATTTGAGTAGGTGTAATTTCCTGTGCTACCTGAATTGTAGCCTGTTTTATTACCTGTACGAATTTTTAGAATTTCGTCGTAGGCAGAGTTTATCTCCTTCATTTTTTCTGCTGCCATATTTGCAAGCTCAGGGTCGCTTGCATAGTTGTCAGGATGATATTTTTTTGCAAGATTGCGATAGGCATTTTTCAATTCCTCGTTAGTGCAATCTGGAGATAGTCCTAATATTCTGTATGGATCCATCTTATTCCTCCACGTTTTTTTTATTCTTATGTCTCTTGGTTATCTCGTCAAATTCCCTTGGCAAGCCAAGATATACTATGTTTTTTACTATTTCCTCGATGTCCTTGTCACAAAAATCAATTAATTCAATCGAGCTTGACATTTCGTTAAGCTCCAAAAGCATTGAGCTTTTTATAAGCTCTCTTGCATTTTCGTCAAGCTCCTCACCATAAAAATTTACCAAGGGGTTAAAGCTTCCGCTTTTCTTGTCCTTGTAAAAATCATCATAGGCATCGGCAACATATATCCATTTTCCAAGATGATAACCAACGCCCCTTGCAAGAGTTTCTATGGGTCCCTCAAGGTTGAAGGCTATAATTTCAGAAAGAAGCATGCCAAAGGTGTGTGCGCATTTATCGATTGAGTCAATGTTTTCATGCTCCAGTTGAGAAAGCTTTTTTATCCATTGATTTACTTCTTTTTCAAGCTTCTCAAGATTTTTGTCGGTTTTTTTAAGAAAAATAGACACTACCCCCGTAATTTTCGCCTTTAATCGACTTAATCCACGGCTATCATTTATGTTGTCCTTGAGCTTAAGCTTAGTCAAAATAACACTTGATTTTGCAGAGTATTCCAAGGCTTGATTAGGCAAAAGCATTGGTGTTTTCTTAAAGGGATGAGCGACACAGCTACTCATTTTTAATTCGTAGCCCTCGTTTGCCAAGCCCATTCTTAAAAGTGCGAGAAAAACAAAATCGTAGCTGAGAGTAAAATTTGACATACAGCCTGTATTCTTACCCATAGCCTTACATAGTCCACAGTAGGTTGCTTTATATAGCTCATTTTCCTTGACTCTTAGGACAGGCACATAGGGCTTAATGTAACCAAACATATTGCTTCTCCCTCCTTTAGTGAAATATATGACTATTTACAACTCTATAATATCTATTTTACTACCTATTCTCAAATATTGCAAGTGAAATTTGTGTGAAGATCTAATGTACATTAAAAAAAGCAGGTTGCCCTGCTTTTAATCATAGTCAAAGCCGAATGCCTGAGATGCCATTTCAAGTAGCTTGAATTTAATTTTATATTCGCCATTCGTTTGCGTTATAAGATTGTATTGGTCCTTAGTTAAGCCTACATCAACGTATGCCTCGTCATCAAATTCGATAGCACTACCTGTGCAAAGTGGTGGATACAATACACACCACCAATTTTGTCCCTGACCACTTCCTATTACTACTCTTACAGAGGTATAGCTTCCTGCTGGTAGTGCAAAATCCTCATAGTATCTTGTTGGATAGCTTTCGTTGCCAATTTCTATAGAAACGCTATGGTCACAGCCCTCTTTTTCCAACACTTCCTCGGCAATTTTCGTTAAATTCTCTTTATTTTCTTCCATTTTCAAAAGTGCCTCTGCCTTGCTTTTTGCATCGTATTCTGCTATTTCCTCTAACAGTGCATCTCTCACCTTCAGCTTTAGCGCTTGGTCCTGTGCCGAGTCTGAATCTGCCAAAACATGAAGTCTTACAGTCGTTTCATAAATTTGTGCCTCTTTTGCTGTTGGTATTAAGCTGTTCATTGTTAGAAACACTATTACAGAGATTAAAATTGTACCTATTATTTTCATTAGTCCCTTTCCTTCCTCTTGCTTTGATTTTAATTATCTCCTTTAATTTAGTTTTTTATGCACTTATCTGTTGATATACGAGGAAATTTATGGTAAAATAAATTAAGTTTTAAAGGAGTATTATTATGAAGAATTTATTTACTAAGCTTGTTAACACCCTTAAAGAAAAGAGACTTACTATTTCCTGTGCTGAGTCCTGCACAGGTGGGCTTATCGCCAAATATATAACTGATATTTCTGGTGCTTCTTCAGTTTTCAATGGTGGTGTAGTTTCCTATGTAAATCAAGTTAAAATGGACGTTTTGGGAGTTTCTTCATCAACTATTGATTCTTATA
The DNA here is from genome assembly GCA_017473085.1 of Clostridia bacterium. Taxonomy (GTDB): domain Bacteria; phylum Bacillota; class Clostridia; order Oscillospirales; family CAG-272; genus RGIG2000. The sequence goes on along the minus strand of JAFUNF010000011.1, from coordinate 42,481 downwards.
CCGAGGTAAGCTATGAATGTGCTAAGGAAATGGCTTTTGGTGTAAAAAAATTACTATCAACCGATATTGGAATTAGCACAACTGGCTTTGCAGGTCCTGGTGGTGGCACTGATAAGGACCCTGTTGGCACCGTTTACGTTGGTATTGCCATAGGTGATAGCTGTGAGAGTTTAAGGCTTAGTCTCGGCTGTAACCTTTCTCGTGAGGAAATAAGAGACATGGCTTGCTATAAGCTTATATCTCTTTTACTTGAAAAAATTTAACCAAAAGGTATTGATTTTAAATATATATTGTGTTAAAATATGTCTTGTTAAATTTTAGTAAATATATAACTCAAAGGAGTTTTTAATTATGGAAAAGAAATTTAGAAAAATTGGTGTTTTAACCTCTGGTGGAGATGCTCCAGGTATGAACTGTGTTATCAAGGCAGTTACCTGTGCTGCTATCGATATGGGTGTTGAGGTTGTAGGCATTCTTGGTGGCTATTCAGGTCTTATTAATGACAGAATTCGTCCTCTTTCTAAGCTTGACGTGGCTGATATAGTAGCTCGTGGTGGTACATTCCTCTACTCTGATAGATGTGACGAGTTTAAAACTGAAGAGGGTATGCAAAAGGCTATTGCTACATGTAAAAAGCACAATATCGATGGTATTATTGCTATCGGTGGTGATGGTACCTTCAGAGGTGCTACCGACCTTAGCATAAGAGGCGTTCCTTGTATCGGTGTTTCTGGTACAATTGATAATGATATTACCGCAACTGATATTACTGTTGGATATGATACAGCAATGAACTCTGTTCTTGCTCTTGGCGACCGTCTAAGAGATACCTGTGAGTCCCACTGTCGTTGTAACGTTATTGAGGTTATGGGCAGACACGCAGGCTATATCGCTATTGAAACAGGTCTTGCTCTTAACGCAATTGGTGTCGCTATCAATGAGTTTCCATTCGATAAGGAAGCTATGTATAAGAGAATGAAGGCATCTCAAAAGGCAGGTCAGCGTAGCTTTATCGTAGTAGTCGCTGAGGGACTTGGCGCTGAATTTTCAGAGGGTCTTGTTAAGGAAATTGAAGAAAATACAGGTATTGAAACAAGATTTGTTCGCCCTGCTCACATTGTACGTGGTGGTATTCCTACTCTTGCCGACAGAAACTTTGCTGCAAGAAGTGGCTACAAGGCAGTAGAGCTTTTGCTTCAGGGTGTAAGTGACGTTGTTATCTGCTCAAGACACGGAGAGATTGTTCCTGTTGAAATTAAGTACGCACTTATTGTTGACAGAATGTACAAGGGCAAGCTCAAGGAATATGACCTCGACGGCTTTAGCGATAAGCAAATTGCCGAAATGGAAGCACTTTGTGCTGAGCGTCGCAAGTACTTTACCGATATGTACAAGATAGTAAATAGCATTTGCTGTTAATTACTACTCCCCATAAAGATGATAAAAACCTCGATGAAGTTCATCGAGGTTTTTTAAGCACCAATGCTTTTGAGTATTTACAAAAAGTAAGATAAGTGATATTACGTAAAAAAGGCTTGACCGAGGTCAAGCCTTTTTGCTTATTGTTGGGTTGATAAGGATTCGTAGCTTACTGAATCTGAAAGTGTTTCTGTGATTACACCATTATTAGCATAGTAGGAGGCTACATTATCGCCGATTTGTACTAAACAATAGCCACAGCAGTATAGCTGTACCTTTGATAGGTCGATTGGGTCTTCTCCTTCGATTTCAACAGTACCATTCAAGCCTGAGATCTTCATTTCAAACATATCATAATTCTCTTGTCTTGCTGAAATGTTAACTACTCCCGCTTTTTGATTGGTAACTGCACCATTTTCATCGAAGATTTCCGCATTCTCGCCAAGTGCTCTTACAGTACCTGCTACAAGTCCGTAGCCGACTATGTCGTACTCGGAATTATCATTGTAGGTTGTCATCATTTCTCTATCAATTACGAAGCCCTGCATTACTGAGCGAACGCCTGTTTGACTTTCGGTATATGACAAGCCAAGGAACTTAAAGATAGGGTCAAATTCCTCTAATTCTACTGCGATTTCATCACATCTTGAGCATGTATAGTGTCCGTCGCCTCTGCCAAAGAATTTTATGTCAGATGCGTAAATTATTTCGATAAGGTCAACCTTATTGTGACCAAGTGCTTCAATAATATCAACAGTATATATGTCCTGACGAGCAGTCTCTGTGCTATCTGTAATGTTATACTGCTTCTCGTATACGTTTACAGTTGTTTCCTCTGTGATTACAAGACCACAAGGGCAACCGTCACCAATCCAGATTTCGCCACCAACCTCTGTACAGGTAGGGTCAACCTGACTCTTAACAAGTGCATGAGGTAAGCCAAGAATTACTGTCCAAGCTGGGATTGTTCCATCACTTGTTGTAACGTCTGCACAGTTCATAAACACGTCTGATCTTGTGCCGATATTATCGGTTATTGTGTAAAGAACTACACCATCACAGTTATTGAACATGCCCTTGTTGAATATAAGCTCGGACGAGTGGTTATATACTACAAATGGAGTAGCAAAGTCACTTGAGCCTGCACCTTCAAATTCATATTCATTTGCGTGTGTTACGCCATCCATAATAATTAGCTTTTCGAGATTCTTGAGGTTTTTGAATGGATAGTTAGTTATTGCAATATTCTTACCAATGTACAAGTATGTTGCTTGGTCATTTTCTTGGAAAGCATTACCACCAGTAAAGGTTACATTGCAGTTGTCCTCGAAGGTAATTGAGGAGAAGGCTGTGCTATAAAATGCCTTTTCGCCAATTGAGAAGACTGAGCTTGAAGCAAATACAATATCGTTTGCAAGATTTGTATTATTAAATGCATACCTTTCAATTGAATAAGTAGAATTCTTACCAAGCTTTAGGCTTACAAGAGAGGTTCTGTTTGTGAATGATTCATTCTTAAAGGTTACATTCATATTAGGAGCACTTGCGTCGATAGTAGCAATTGCTGTGCTTTCGTCAAAGCACTTATATCCAAAGGTATAGGTTGAGCCCTCTCCTAAGGTTAGGTCCTTGATAATTGTCTTCTTGAAAGCGTAATTGCCAAAGCTATAGGTTGAATTCTCACCATTTATAAGTAGTGTTTCAAGGGCGCCCTTTGATTCGAATGCATTTTGCTCCATAGTAACATTTAGATTAGAAGCGCTAGCATCAATTTTTGCAAGTGGAGTTGAGTCGTTGAAGCAATTACTCTTGAATACGTAAGTTGAGCCTTCTCCAAGCACAAGCTCGGTTATGCCTGTATTAAAGAAGCTTGAGCCGTTGAAAATATGATTTCCGTTTTTACCTAATAAAATTGATGTTAGTGTTGTTCTGCCTCTCAAGGCACTGCCATTCCATGTTGCAACAATTCCCTCTGCACTTGCATCAATAGTTATAAGTGTTGTACAGTTGTTAATTACATACTCTGCAAAGGTATAGGTTGAATTTGCAGCAAGTGTAAGCGTTTCAACGTCAACACGCGCAAGTGCTTCCTTACCAATATAGTAAGTAGAGTTAGGACCAAATTTAATTGAAGTAACATTTGCGTAATCTGCATTATTATGCCAGCAATTGAATGCACTTGAGTTAAGTGTTACAGTCATATCGCCTGCGCTCATATCAAGCTCGGTTAAAGCCTTATTCATAAACGCCTGTGAGCTGATTGTATATGTGCTACCTGCTGTTAGCTTAACAGATTCAATTGGGCAATATAAGAAGCATTGGCTTCCAATCACGTAGGTTGAGCCCTTACCAAAGGTAACTGTTGTTAGATTTGGACAATTTTCAAAGGTTTTGTCTTTAAACGTCATATCAAAGTTATCTGGGAAAACAAGCTCTGACATATCGTTACCGTAGAATGCATGCGTGCTTGTGAAATTAAACTCACTGCTTGGTAGAAAATCAAGCTCTAAGATTGCACAGTTGTTAAACGCTTTGTGACCAAAGTTATAGATTGCGTTTTCGCCAAAGGTAAGAGTAGCGATCTTTCCTCTGCCATCAAATGCGTTAGACATAAATGTAACTGTATGGCTTCCTGCTGAAAGATCAATCTCGTTGATAATTTGCATATCACGTCTTTCGTTGCTAGGATTGTAGTAGCTACAGCTTGGTGCAAATGTAACATCTGTATTCTTCTCTATTACTATCTTTTCAACTCTTCTTAGGTTACCAATGTTTTGAATTTGGATTGTTGAGCCCTCGCCGATAGTGAGCACTGCAACGCCGTATTCAACGTTGTTGTACTTTTCGTAGTTATGAGAAGTAATATTCATATAGAGAATACCCTTTGGAATAGTTACGCCATAGATATTACGAATATTGTAGCTATCAAATGTCTTTATGGCAGAAAGTGTGTAAATATAATCTCCACCTGAGCCTGATGTTGCAAAATCAAAGATTTCACTTGCTAAAACTGTTACATTTTCAAATGTGCCGTCATCGTTTCTGATTGTAACTGAAACCTCTAAGCCTGTTGGGTCAGTTGAATATGCTTTTTCAACTGTGTTGTTACACATTGAACAGGTATATGTCTTTGAGCCAAGGCTTGTTGCAGTTGCTTGAATATGCTCGCCAAGAGCATAGTTATGGTCAAGCTTATCGCCCCAGCTAAAGTACACGTTGTGTCCACATACGGTACAGTTATAATCTGCATAAGCACCATGCTCACATGTAGCCTCAAGTGGCTCACCTGAAAAGCTGTGCTCACAATCAGCAGGCACTACAACCTGGAATATTGTACTGTTAGCCTCAAGATTTTGAAGCTTTTTGTCTTCTGTTGTTATACTATTTTTAAATAGTATCGTGTTGCCCATTCCAAAATCAAGCTGGAATTTATCAGTTACTGTATATTCACTTGTTTCTGAATTTAGTTCATATACTATAATTTCATCAATAGTGTTTTGCGTAATATTTTGCTTTGAAGTATCGTGTACAGCATAATATGGATCAACAAACTCAATTGTACCTGTTGTCATTTGATAGTAATAGGTACCTGAGAGTGAGCCATCGATGTAGTCTGTAACTGTTAGCTTTCCATAAGCACCCTCTGCTATTGTGTACTTTTCAAATACAAACTTATAGCCAGGTCTGTTCATATAGCAAACGTAGTAGGTTGAGTTGTTGCTATTATTAACCAATCCATTACCACCATTTGGAATTGAACCGATCCAGTCTGTTACCAAGTAATCTGAAATTGCAGGAACTGCATCGTCAGGCAATACAAAGGAGCCACCAAAGATTTTGATTACGTCCTGTGTATTTTTTGTAAGCCCATAATTATAGTAATTAGTCGTTCCGTCTACATAGCTTTCCTTATTGTCGTTAGTCCAGAACTCCTCTGTTGTTGCCTCAGCTGGTAGGTTGAGTGTACCACCATAAATTCTAAGCTCAAAGGCTTGATGGTTGAAGGTGTATGAGCTATTTCCTCTCGAAGAGTTATCCTTGAATAGTGAAGGACCAGTTATTGTTACGTTTGCACCGTCGAAAATTTCAACCATTGGTGCTCTGTTACCTGTTGTAGAAATACTAATCAAACCATAGCAGTTAACCTTACCATAGATTCTTGTCCATGGGTAGTGGTTATTATATGAACCGTCACCATCAGCACCTAACCACATTGTTGGACAGTTGATTGTTACGTCAACACCGATTACAGTTTTATTGGCAGTGCCGTTGTAACCATGAGATTGGTCTTGGAAGAAATAATAGCTTCCAAGCTTGCCGTCTGAGTTTGTTGCATTAATTGTACCCTCGCCGTAAATGTGCTTACCAGAACGTTGAGCACCCATAAAGCCACCAGAGTTTTTGGATAGATCAATTGTAAAGCCGTTAAGAATAAGGACTGATTGTCCCTCACCCTTTACACTGATAGAGCTCGATGCTGAAATATCAGCCATCAAAATAGCTGCTGTGCTTTCATTTGCCATAGCATAATTAACGTCTGTTAGAGTGTAGCACTCCTTTGCTACTGCTCTAAATAGCTTTGTATCCTTGTCAAAGGATACCTCTTCACCCGCCTTATATGTACGACCATTTTCGGTGTACCATACAAGCTGAAAGCCCTCTTGTCCTGTATAGGAGCTTGAGGACGTTGTTGGCAGGGTAAACTTTTCTCCTGCTGTTACTGTTTGCTTACCACCCTCGTATGCAGTTGTATCAAGAGAGGTTGTATCACTTGTAGTCTCTTGAGTGTTCATATAAGAAATGGTAATTTGCTCACCCTCAGCAAATACATTGATAATAGACATAGCTACTAAGCAAGCTACCACCAGTACAAACGCTAAAGCGAGTAAAATTTTCTTTTTCATACTGTTCTCCTTTATGTAATATTATTTTGTCAATATAATACTACCACAGGGGTGTTGGAAAGTCAACAAATTGCACAAAAAAAAAGAAAGCCAAGATTATTTTTGTGAACTTTGCACAAAAATATTTTGTCGTAAAATAATTTAAAAAGGCTTGACGAGGCTTCGTCAAGTGCCTTTCAAATAGCTCCTTAATGTCAGTGGTAGGTGTCACTCCAAGAACACAAATCTGCAACGAAGTGTGATTGGTTATTGGAGCTTATGCCCTAAGGGACTATCTTTGCGTCGCAGGGAGCATAGCAAGCTTTATAGGTGTAGACTTTTTGCTAAAAAAAGGCTTAACCCAAAGAGTCAAGCCTTTTCTTATTAAAACAATAGGTCTTTTATATCTGCTGTTGAAGTACCCTTAGTTACGGTTACTTCTCCCTCTCCACAGCCTTCCCCTTTGTTCGGAGGGGAAGGGGGACCACCAAAGTGGTGGATGAGGTGTAGTCTTCTTGCTAAAAAAATAAAGGCTTAACCCAAAGAGTTAAGCCCTATGTTCTATTAGAATAACAAATCCTTAATATCTGCAGTAGATGTACCCTTAGTTACCTCTACCTCGCCTTCGCCGAAGTCAAAGGACTCGGTTGAGGTTGCAATATCATTAGGAGAAAACTCCATTATGTCCTCGCTTGAGATTATTTCAAGCTTGTATTCTGGTTTTACGTACATTTTATTACCTCCTTATTCTTGTGCTACTGGTTGTAGTACATTGTAGCTTGTTGTAGTGCTAAGAGTTTCTGTAACAACACCCTCGCTTGCATAGTAGGATACTACGCTATCGCCTATTTGCACTAAGCAATAGCCACAGCAATATAACTCAAGTGCTGAGAAATCGTAGGTGTCATGTGAGCTTTCAAGACCAGAAATTCTCATTTCGAAAATGTCGTAGTTCTCTGCTCTTGCAGAAATATTAACTACGCCTGCCTTAGCATTTGTAACGTTACCGTTGTTATCAAAAATTTCTGCATTTTCGCCTACTGCAAGCTCTGTTCCTGCTACAAGACCATAGCCAACTATATCGTTTTCCGAATATTCGTTATATAGTTTTTTTGCATCGTGGTCAATCTTAAAGCTCTGCATTACGGAATATGTACCAGTTGCTCTTTCCGTACCAGAAAGACCGAGAGCTATAAAGATTACATCTGCGTCACCTTCAACAGTATGCTCCTGCGTACATACACCACAGGTGTAGGTTATATCGCCCTTTTCGAAGAATTTATTTGTGCCGTTATAAACAATTGTTTTTATTGAGGTCTTTTCGTGACCCTTTGCCTTAACAACTGTTGCAGATGGGTCTGCTGTGCCACAGAAGCAAGCAAGACCAACAACTCCGTCAACCGTGCAGGTTGCTTCTCTGTTTAAATTTTCAAGATAAAGGTGGTTAGTGTTGCCGTCTGCGTTACAGAACACTGTCGATTTTGAGTTTGAATAAGTAGCAATGCTTGCAGAGCTCGTATCATTCTTGTTTGCAAAATAAATTTTTCCTGTGAGCTTCCAACTGCCAGTGCTAATGTTTTCCATATCTCCAAGGAAAACGATATTTTCAAGAGTTGGATTGCTTATACCTGCTTCAAACGCCCAAGCGTTAGATATACTTGTAATGCCTGTTGGGAAAACCAGTGTCTTATTAAGGCTTTGACATAGCTTGAAAACCTCTCCCGAAGAAATAGATGTAAGACCTGATGGAAAATAGTAAATATCTTCTTTTGCAGGAACATCATCATCCGAGTTAAAAGTAAATGATTTGCTTACAAAATACATATTTTTGCAGTTAAAGAAGGTTGCGTGTTCTTGAGAGCCAGAAGTGATTGTTGTCAATGTAGATGGCAAATAAACAGCTTTTAGATTTGAACAGTTTCTAAACATACGCCCTGGAAGCGTTTTCACTCCTTCGGGAACACTGAATGCCTTGAGAGCACTACAGCCATCGAATGTGTAGCTTGAAAAAGTAAAGCTCTCCTTTACACCGTCTTGCATTTGTATTTTCCAAAGCTTAGTGCAATTTGTAAATGAGTTCAAATTTATAGCATTTATTGTATTACCGATGTAGATTTCTCTAAGACCCGAGTCTGAAAATACATGTGTATCTCCACCACTTCCACCGATAGTTTGAATTTCTGGCAAATTCAAAACCAAATAGCTATCTTCTGCAGTTGCGCTATTTCTGAAAGCATACCAACCGATAGTTTTTACTTCACTAAAATTATATGTTCCTGTAAGTTCTGTACAGCCATAAAAAGCATTTTTTCCAATCGACTTTATGTTAGCAATTTCCTCGAATTCTAAGGTCTTTATTGTTGTATTGCCATAAAATGCTCCCTCAGCAAAGCTTGTAACGGTATATGTTGTGTTGTCATATACCACAGTCGCAGGGATAATAACATTTTCGATTTGAAGCGTTTGATTTGCCGAGCTAACAGAAGCCTCGGTTCCGTTGAAGGTATAGTCAATATCGCCTACAACAGTTGCACTTGCTGACATAGCAAAAAGCATCACAAAACACATAACCAAGAGTGTCAAGAGCAAAAGTCTTACTTTCATAATTTTCTCCTTAATAAAGATAATTTATGTAATAATATTATCACATATATGTATAGAAGTCAACAAAATAAACAAAAAAAAAAAAAAAAACAAATCGTTTTTGTTAATTTTGCACAAAAGTAATTTCTGTCTTGTCCACATCGCAGTTTTCCAAAATAAGAATTAAAGTCAGTTAATAAATCGCTTTCTCTAAATAGCCAAAAAGTCCGATGCAGTGTCGGACTTTTTGTGTTAATTTTCGAATTTTACGCTTAGTTTTTTGTTCTTTGGTATTTTATAGTTTTTATTATTTAGAAGCAACACTCCGCCGTCAATTTCTGACAAAACAGTGCACCCTGTGTCGCTAATTTTGACAAAAATATCGCCATTTGGTGTTGGCACCTTGCCCTCAAAATTGCCGATAGCTAACCTGTTTGGAGCAACCTCGTATTCCTCATATCCAGGCTTTGTGGGTCTTACTCCAAGTCCGTACCTACCTAAGAGATATATAGGAGAGGCACCCCAAGCGTGACATAGGCTCTTTTCATATTTGCCACCATACATTTCGTAGTGCTCAATTCCACTCTTTTTAGGGTCAAACTCCTCCCAAATTGTAGTAGCGCCAAGGCGAAGCATTCCTCCCCAGTAGGAATTTAACATATCTGTCATATACTTTAAATCTCCAATTTTACACATAGCATCAAGCTCAAAAAATTCAAAGTATGGTGTTGTTATAGGTGTAATATCCTTGTTATAAATTACGTTTTTAATTATGCTTTGCTTTCTTTCCTCGCTTACATATCCAAAGAGAATTGCAAGTATATTTGCGTGTCTTGTAACGTTTTCTCTGCCCGATGTATAGGAGTCAACAAATGCTCCCTTTTGCTCATTCCAGTATAGCTTATTTACTTGAGCCTTTATATACTCTGCTCGTTTTCTTGCATGCTCTGCAAGGGCTGTATCGTTGTTTATTGTGGCACATATCTCGACTGCCTCATACGCCTTTGCTAAAAGTATTTGCTCACCACACATAGGTCCATCACTATCAAAGGTTGACCAGTCCATAAACACCCAGTCGCCCTCACGTCTTGCAAACATACCATCGTCGCCAAGTCGCCCCTCGATAAAGGATAGTATATCCTTAACATCTGTGTAAATGTCCTCAATAAATTCCTTATCGCCTGTATACATATAGTAGTCATGCAGAGAAATTAACCAGAAAAACGTATAGTCGGTAATCGTATTTATGTGCTTTTCAATTGGGTCAGCTCCTCTTAATGCTCTTACTGTCCTTTTGACAATATCCTTATCAAAGCCTAAGTAATAATTTACAATATAGCTTTGATATGCATCACCACTCCATATCCATCTATCGCGTTTAATTCCGTCAAAAAAGCCTTCTCTTGAGTTTAAAAGCATTGTGTAAGCGCAGGTGTCCCAAAGCTTGTTTATAAAGTCATTATCGCTCTTAAACGAGCCTCTGTTTTTTATAGGCAAATACTCTAATTTAGCACTTATGGATAGTTCCTTTTGTGTCTTTACAAATATATATCTAAAAGCAACTGCGAGGGAGGTATAGCTCCCCTTTTTTAATTCAGCATTAACTACTATGTGGGAATAATCGGTATCTAATGCTTCCTCTCTCGACTCGCCTAAATATAGTGTAAGCTCGTCAAGCTCCGTAGATTTTACTACAATTTTTGCAAATTGCTCCTTGCCAAAATCGTAAAGCAAGCCACCATTTACCTGTTCAATGCTAACAGGCTTTACATTCTTGTAGGAAAACTTAAACACCTCAACCTTGTCGTTTATATTAGTATATAACTCACTTTCTCCTGCACTTTGTCCATATCTTTTTCCTTGTATATCTACCTTGTAGGTACGGTCAGATGCAAAGACATCACCTGTTACGTAGAAGGCTGGAAAGGACTCGGCACAAAAGCCGTGAAGTGCTACTGTATGAGTGCCAGGGCAAAGCTTTATTTTTGTGTTTTTGTTGTAGGAGACACCATCAACTATAATAGCACAATCATTTGTGTTTGAAAAAAGCTCTATTGTTTCCTCTTTAACAATTGTCGCTGTCTTTTTTAGCATTGTGTTGTGAACAGGTCCATCTACTCTCCACATTGGATAGTAATAAACACTTCTTGCTTGTCCAACACGATTTGAAGGATTCCCCTCCTTATATCTTCTTGCCGAAGTACGTCTATTATGTAAAAGCATACTGTGGTAAAGCTCAAGGCTACCAGGATGCCAAATCCATTTTGCTTGCTTCATTTTTAGCTCCTTTGGTTTCTAATATCATATATACTTTAACATATTTAGCTGATTTTATCAATACAAAAATGCGTTTTTGGTATCTTTTGATGTTATATTATTAAATGCGAATATGTTCATATGATTATTTATAACAAAAAGCCCCTGAATTTAATCAGAGGCCTTATATTTTTATTAGTCAGCAAGCTTAATAAGAGCCATTTCAGCTGCATCGCCACGTCTTGTGCCGAGCTTATATACCTGAGTATATCCACCTACTCTGTCTGCATATTTTGGTGCGATTTCGTCAAATAGCTTCTTAACTACATCTTCCTTTGTGATGTATGCAAGAGCTTCTCTGCGAGATGCAAGTGTATTCTTCTTGCCGAGTGTAATCATATTATCAGCTACACAACGAAGCTCCTTAGCTCTTGAAAGGGTTGTCTCGATTGAGCCCTTTTCGAGAAGCAAGGTAACCATACCACGAAGCATTGCGTTTCTGTGGGCTGTTGTTCTGCCGAGCTTTCTTGTTCCTGGCATTGATGTATCCTCCTTTGCCGTTTTTGTTATCGAGCCTTATTGCTCAATTATCTTTTCTTAGTCCTCATCCTTGCGGAGACTTAAACCAAGAGATTCAAGCTTATCCTTAATTTCATCGAGGGATTTTTTACCAAGGTTCTTAAACTTAATCATATCATCCTCTGTACGATTAATAAGATCCTCTACTGTATCGATGCTTGCACGTTTTAAGCAGTTAAGACTACGTACAGACAAGTCAAGCTCCTCAACGGTCATCTCAAGATATTTTTCTTTCTTTGTTTCCTCACGCTCAATCATTATTTCAGCGTTTCTCGCCTCGTCTGAGAGATTTACAAACAAGGTGAAATGGTCGTTGAGTATCTTGGCTGCAAGTGAAATTGCATCAGTTGCTCCAATCGTGCCGTTTGTCTCTACTTCTACTGTCAATTTATCAAAGTCGGCTACGCTTCCTACTCTTGTGTTCTCTACATTGTAGCTTACGTTGTATACTGGAGTGTAGATAGAATCTGTAAAGATTGTTCCAACAGGCACAGCAATGTTTGACTTAATGTGGTCATTCTTGTTCTTTTCCTGTGAAACGTATCCACGTCCACGTTCAATTGTAAGCTCCATATAGAAACGAGTGCCCTCGCTTAATGTAGCGATGTGAAGATCTGGATTGAGAATTTCAAGCTCATCGTCATAGGTAATGTCGCCAGCAGTAACTACACAAGGACCAACCTTGTCGATATATGCTGTCTTTGAAGTCTCGCTACCATGAATCTTAGCAACGATACCCTTAACATTAAGTACGATTTCAGTAATATCCTCAGATACGCCCTCAAGTGATGAGATTTCGTGCAATACGCCATCAATCTTGATTGAGGAAACTGCATATCCTGGAAGTGAGCTAATAAGTACTCTTCTAAGAGCATTTCCAAGTGTTGTACCAAAGCCTCTTTCGAGTGGTTCAATCACGAATTTGCCCTTTTTTCCATCTTCGCTTTCGCCTATTATTGAAATATTTGGTTTTTCGATTTCTATCATCATTTTAATAACCCTCCTAAAATTCAATTTATGCAATTGGTCTTTTTTCCTTAACGGAATGGTTAGTGTTACATAACATTGATGTCTACTGTAATTTTTGGCGACTCACATAGCCACCTGCAACCTCCGTATTATACGGAGGATTACAGCCGACAAAGAGTTATTATTTAGAGTAAAGCTCGATAATGAGCTGTTCGTTGATTTCGAAGTCGATATCGTCACGCTCAGGCATTGCAACAACCTTTGCGTTTGCATTCTTGGCATCAACCTCAAGCCACTTTGGAGCCTTAACCTCGCCCATAGCCTCAACGAGACCCTTAATTTTTGTTGATTCTGTTTCCTTAACAGCAACAACATCGCCAACCCTAACAAGTATTGATGGAATATTAGCCTTGTGGCCATTCAATGTGAAGTGACCGTGAAGAACTAATTGACGAGCTTCCTTATGGCTTGCTGCAAGTCCCATTCTAAATACTACGTTGTCAAGTCTTCTTTCAAGAAGTCTAAGAAGGTTTTCACCAGCTACGCCCTCTTGATTGTCAGCCTTTGTATAGTAGCTCTTGAACTGCTTTTCAAGAACACCATAATATCTTTTTGCCTTCTGCTTTTCACGAAGCTGTTTACCGTATTCTGTAAGTTTCTTCTTTGCTGCACCGTGTTGTCCAGGAGCAGTAACAACGGAAGTCTTGCCCTCGTTCAATACTCTTGTGTTGATTGAACACTTGTTTGATAAGCAACGATCTCCTTTAAGATAAAGCTTAACACCTTCTCTACGGCAAAGCTTGCATGAAGGTCCTGTATATCTTGCCATTTCTTTAATCCTCCTATTAGATTAAACGCGTCTGCGCTTTGGTGGTCTGCAACCATTGTGAGGAATTGGGGTTACGTCCTTAATCATTGTAACCTGAAGTCCTGCTGTTGAAAGTGCACGAATTGCGGATTCACGTCCTTGACCTGGGCCCTTAACGTAAACCTCTACACTCTTCATACCATGATCCATTGCAGCCTTAGCAGCAGCCTCTGCAGCCATCTGTGCAGCAAATGGTGTGGACTTTCTTGAGCCCTTGTATCCAAGCTCGCCAGCGGAAGCCCAAGAAACTGCGTTTCCGTTAACGTCTGTGATTGTAACAATTGTATTGTTGAAGGTTGAGCTGATATGTGCTGCACCCTTTTCAATATTTTTGCGCTCACGGCGTTTTCTTGTTTTCTTTTCTGCCATTTCGCTACACTCCTTATTTCTTCTTGTTTGCTATCGTCTTAGCTGGACCCTTACGAGTTCTAGCATTTGTCTTTGTTCTTTGTCCTCTTACAGGAAGACCTTTTCTATGTCTAGTTCCACGATAGCAGTTGATTTCAACTAGACGCTTAATGTTAAGGCTTACCTCTCTACGAAGTTCACCCTCAACGTGATAATTTGTTTCGATTTCCTCACGAAGCTTCGCGATTTCATCTTCTGTCAAATCCTTTGCGCGTGTGTCAGGGTTGATTCCTGTCTTAGCAAGAATGTCCTGTGCGCTCTTTAATCCGATACCGTAAATATATGTTAAAGCAATTTCAACACGCTTTGCGTTCGGAATGTCAACACCAGCTATACGAGCCATTTGTTTTCACCTCATTAAATTTTTGGTTTGGATTGTTGATTAGCCCTGTCTCTGTTTGTGCTTTGGGTTTTCACAGATAACCATTACGGTACCCTTTCTCTTTATAACCTTGCACTTATCACAGATCTTCTTTACGGAAGGCTTTACTTTCATTATAAAAACCGCCTTTCTTATTTAGCGCGCCATGTGATGCGTCCCTTTGAGAGGTCATAAATTGAAACCTCTACGGTAACCTTATCACCGGGCAATATTCTTATATAATTTAGTCTGAGTTTGCCTGAGATACGAGCTGTTACTATGTGCTCATTAGGCAATTTTACTTTGAAGGTTGCGTTAGGAAGAGCTTCCGTAACGATGCCCTCAAATTCTACAACATCTGATTTTCCCATATTATTTTCCTCTCGTTTTCCTGCGGAATAAATTCTATTCAGTTCCATGCTCGAGTAACGTTTGCGAGCCTTGGAATATTCTTAGCCCTCACTTAACAGCCGCTGTGAAGACCTTGGATTTTTCGAGTTAGTCAACCTTTGTCAGTAAGATAACTCCGTTGTCAGTAAATGCAATGCTATGCTCATAATGAGCTGATAGCTTGCCATCGGCTGTAACAACTCCCCAGCCGTCAGAGAGCATTTTTACCATATGCGTACCTTGATTTACCATAGGCTCAATTGCAAGAGTCATACCAGGGTAAATTCTTACTCCTCTGCCCTGTGTTCCGTAGTTTGGCACGTTGGGGTCCTCATGAAGATTTGCTCCAACTCCGTGACCTACGAAATCACGCACTACGGAAAAGCCGTTAGCCTCAACGTAGCTTTGCACTGCATAGCCTATGTCGCCAACCCTTGGGTTTGGGGTGTTTTCAAGGGCTTCAATAGCCTTGAAAAAGCTTTCTC
This sequence comes from Clostridia bacterium, assembly GCA_017473085.1. Lineage (GTDB taxonomy): Bacteria > Bacillota > Clostridia > Oscillospirales > CAG-272 > RGIG2000. The sequence goes on along the minus strand of JAFUNF010000011.1, from coordinate 27,280 downwards.
TTGTTACGTCAATAAGTCTTTGTGCTTCATCTGAAATCTGACCTACGCCGAAGGTAGCCGCACTATCGCCTGTAAACCCGTGCCATTCAGCTCCTACGTCAATTTTGACGATATCGCCATTTTTTAGCACTCTTTTCTTTGAGGGAATACCATGTATAACCTCGTTGTTTACACTTATGCAGGCACTTCCAGGAAATCCACCGTAACCAAGAAATGTTGGTCTTGCACCACATTTCTTGATGTATTGGTGTATCTTGTCATCAATTTCTTTAGTTGTAATTCCTTCTCGAATTAATTCCTTTGCCATGAGTAAGGTTTCGCCAGTAATTTTACCAGCAACCTTCATTATCTCTATTTGCTCAGGTGTTTTAAGCTGAATCATAACTTATTTTATTGCGTTCTCGATAGCGGAAAGTGTAAGAGCAGTAGTATCCTCTACCTTTTCTTGACCCTCTACTAAAACGAGCACGCCTTTTTTGCCGTAGAAATCCTTAAGGGGCTCTGTTTGATTGTGATAAACATTAAGTCTATCAAGAACAACCTCAGCAGCGTCGTCCTTTCTTGTGGTTAGTGGCTCGCCACATTTATCGCAGCTTACACCATCCTTGGAAGGATTATATTCAATGTGGTAGGATGCACCGCACTTAGCGCATACACGTCTGCCACTCATACGGGTAACGATTTTTTCATCCGCAACCTCAAGGCTTACAACACAGTTGATTTCAACACCCATCTTGTCAAGCGCTTCAGCTTGTGGAACAGTTCTTGGGAAGCCATCAAGGATAAAGCCGTTTTGACAATCATCCTTGCTTAGTCTTTCACCAATGATACCTATAACAACCTCGTCAGGAACAAGTGCACCCTTCTCGGTGTATGCCTTTGCGGCAAGTCCCATCTCGGTATTGTTTTTAATTGCTTCTCTAATCATAACACCTGTTGAAATAGTAGGAATATCATACTTTTCAGCAACGATGTCGGATTGAGTTCCCTTACCAGCACCAGGAGCGCCGAGGAATATCATTTTAAGATTCTTAGCCATCATATTCTCCTTTGTATATTAACCAAGGAAGCCTTTGTAATGACGCATTGTCATTTGTGCTTCAATCTCTCTTACAGTTTCAATGATTACACCAACTACGATTACAACAGATGTACCTGCGAATGCAAGCTCTTGTACTGCTGTAAATGCCTGGAATGCAATATTTACATCCTGCATTGCGTTTACAATTAAGTGAACGATTAGTGGCACTACAGAAATAACTGAAAGTGAAAGAGCACCAATGAATGTTACCTTTGAAAGAACCTTTTGAATAAAGCTTGATGTTGCTCTACCAGGACGAATACCTGGGATTGCACCACCCTGCTTTTGTATATTTCCTGCAACCTCTGTTGGATTGAAGGAAATTGCTACATAGAAGTATGCAAAAGCAAGAATCAAGATAAATTGCATCAACGCGTAGAACCATGAGGTGCTTGAGCAGAAGTTTACAAGCCATTCCCAGAAGCTTCCAGATTGTGGTGTTGCAAACATTGCAATTGTTGATGGAATTGTGATAATCGCATTTGCGAAAATGATAGGCATAACGCCTGCCATATTTACCTTTAGTGGAATGTTGGAGTTTTGTCCTCCATACATTTTTCTGCCCTGTACTCTCTTTGCATATTGAACTGGAATTCTTCTTTCACTGTCGGAAATGAAGATTACAAACCAAACCATTGCAAGCATTCCTGCAAGTACAAGAACTGTAAAGATTGTTGAGCCGATTACGTGACCGTTACCAGCAACCTTATAGAAGCCATAGAGTGTGTAGCCCTCATACTCTGTCTTGAACATGCTGATGAAGTTCAAGAGGAGTGGAGCACCACGGGATACGATATTAGCAAAAAGAATCATTGAAATACCGTTTCCGATACCCTTATCGTTGATTTTTTCAGCAAGCCACATTACAAGACAAGAGCCTGCAACATAACATGCAACGATTACAAATGCTGAGAATAGCCAGTACTCTTCACTTGCGAAAAGTGTTAGTGCACTGTTGTTCTTGAGCAATAGGTAGTAACCAATAGCAGTAACTATTGAAATACCAATTGTAATGTATCTTGTAATAACATTAATCTTGCGCTTACCCTCTTCACCAAGCTTTGAAAGTCTTTCAAGAGCTGGAATTGCAACTGTCAAAAGTTGAACAACGATTGATGCTGTGATGTATGGAGATACACCAAGAGCAAAGAGTGATCCTTGCTCAAACGCACCACCTGAAAGGGTGTTGAAAAATCCAAAGATAGTTTGTGAACCAACTGAAAGCTCGGTTGAGCTTACAAATGGAACTGGCACTGATGTTCCTATTCTATAGAGCAATACGATCAATAGAGTGAACAAAAGCTTGCTTCTTATGTCTTTAATTTTCCAAGCGTTAGCTAAGGTTTTAAACATAATTATTTCACCTCGGCTTTTCCGCCTGCTGCTTCGATTTTCTCTTTAGCTGTTGCTGAGAAAACCTTTGCTTCAACAGTAACTGCTACGTTTACGTTACCGTTGCCAAGCACTTTAAGTCCGTCGAGTTCCTTGCGAACAAGTCCGCAATTAACAAGAGTCTCAAGGTTAACAGTTTCGCCGTTGTTAAATCTGTTAAGGTCGCTTACATTGATTGTTGCGTATTCCTTTGCAAATTTGTTATTAAATCCTCTTTTAGGAAGTTTTCTGTAAAGTGGAAGTTGTCCGCCCTCAAATCCGGGTCTTACTCCGCCACCAGAACGCGCGTTCTGTCCCTTATGTCCCTTACCTGCGGTCTTACCGTTACCAGAACCAGGACCTCTACCTTTACGCCATGCTGCCTTAGCTGAACCAGCAGCTGGAGAAAGTTCGTGGAGCTTCATATTTTGTCCTCCTTATTAAATTTGAATTTGTTTGATTGATTTTGCAATCTGCTGCCCGTGTTGGCAGTTAGATTAAACGTTTTCTACCTTTACAAGGTGAGAAAGAACTTTTATTTTACCTGCCAATACCTTATCGTTTTTACAAACGATGCTATCGCCGATTCTCTTGAAGCCAAGTGATTTAGCTGTAAGCTTTTGGTTAGGCTTGCAAGCTATAAGACTCTTTACGAGTGTTACCTTTACGTTTTCCATCTTATAGTCCCTCCTTAACCAATAACCTTATCTTTGCTAATACCACGAGTATTTGCAACCTCGTCGATAGTGCGGAGCTGCTTCAAACCTTCAAATGTAGCCTTAACTACGTTTGTCTTGTTGTTTGAACGGAGGCTCTTAGCTCTGATATTTTTGATACCTGCAAGCTCAAGAACAGCTCTTACTGTCTGACCTGCGATAACACCTGTACCGAGTGAAGCTGGCTTTAGAAGTACAGTACCTGCACCGAACTTACCAATAACTTCATGTGGAATTGTTGTATCCTTAATAGATACTGTGATCATGTTCTTCTTTGCATCCTCAATGCCCTTACGGATTGCGTCTGGAACCTCAGATGCCTTACCGAGACCATAACCTACGTGGCCCTCACCATCACCAACTACCATAAGAGCTGTGAAACGAGCGATACGACCACCCTTTACTGTCTTAGAAACACGGTTGAGTGCAACCATTGTTTCCTTAAGATTATTCTTATCAATTTTGATGTTAGACATTTTTATCTCCTATTTGTGTTTAAATAAATTAAACAGTGTACAAACCGGTTTTCTTGTTAGGAAAACGAGAATTAGAACTTAAGTCCGCCTTCTCTTGCTCCCTCTGCAAGCTCCGATACACGGCCGTGATATACGTAACCACCACGGTCAAATACAACTGTGTCTATACCCTTTGCGAGTGCTTTTTCAGCAATCATAAGGCCTACCTTCTTAGCAGCCTCCTTGTTGCTTCCAATACCTTCAAATCCGGACTCCATTGTAGAAGCGGAAACGAGTGTAACGCCTGCTACGTCATCAATGATTTGGCAGGAAATATTTTTGTTTGAACGATAAACGCAAAGACGTGGACGCTCAGCAGTTCCAGAAATCTTTCCACGAACTCTTGCGTGTCTCTTAAGACGTTGTACGTTGCTATCCTTTCTTGATACCATCTTTTTCCTCTCCTTTCATTATTTACCGGTCTTACCAGCTTTACGACGGATCTTTTCACCCTCGTACTTAATACCCTTGCCCTTGTATGGCTCAGGAGCTCTCTTAGAACGAACATAAGCTGCTGTTTCGCCAACAACCTGCTTGTTAATACCCTTAACAAGGATTGTGTTAGCATCAGGAGTCTCGAATGTGATTCCTTCTGGAGCGTCTACGATAACTGGATGTGAGTAACCAAGTGTAAGGTTAAGAGCCTTGCCTTGCATAGCAACTCTGTAACCAACACCATTTACCTCAAGCTTCTTTGTGTAGCCCTCAGTAACACCTACAACCATATTGTAGATAAGTGTTCTTGTAAGTCCGTGAAGTGCACGGTCTTCCTTTTCGTCGCTTGGACGAGCAACAGTAATTACGTTAGCCTCGCAGTTAACGATCATTCTGTTATGATAGTTTTGTGTTAATGTACCCTTTGGGCCCTTTACGGTGATAACGCTGTTCTCAGCATCGATAGATACTTGAACACCAGCAGGAACATTAATTGGATTTCTTCCTATTCTTGACATGTTCTATTACCTCCGTTATTACCAAACAAATGCGAGAACTTCGCCGCCAACGTTTTCACGTCTAGCCTTTTTGTCTGTCATGATGCCCTTTGAAGTAGATACGATAGCAATACCAAGACCATTCATAACTCTTGGCATATCCTCGCAGTTAGAGTAAATTCTAAGACCTGGCTTAGAAACTCTCTTAATGCCGTGGATAACCTTTGCCTTGCCTTCGTACTTCAATGTGATTCTGATTACGCCTTGCTTACCGTCTTCGATTACAGAAACTGCCTTAATGTAGCCTTCCTCGAGAAGAATGTCAGCGATTGCCTTCTTCATATTTGAAGCAGGAACATCAACTGTCTCGTGCTTAGCATTGCTTGCGTTTCTGATTCTGGTGAGCATATCTGCAATTACGTCTGAAATTTGCATTTTATTTTCCTCCTATTTATGCAAGTCCAATCTTGCTGCCGCCCTTGTGGGCGACGGCTTACCGGTGGTTAAACATCTCCCTGTTTCCTTCCGGTTAGTTTGGAGTGAATACTAAGTATCCTAAAATATTTTAATTAATTACCAGCTTGCCTTTCTTACGCCTGGGATTTCTCCAGCATAAGCAAGTTCACGGAAGCATATACGGCAGATGCCGTACTTACGAAGATAACCGTGAGGTCTGCCGCAGATTTTGCAGCGGTTGTATTCTCTTGTAGAATATTTTTGTGCCTTTTGTTGCTTAAGCACCATAGCCTTCTTTGCCATCTGTTGCGTCCTCCTCTAATTATTTCGCAAATGGAGCGCCCATAAGTGTGAGCAACTCTTTTGCTTCTTCATCGTTTGTAGCTGTTGTTACGAATGTAATGTCCATACCTCTGATCTTGTCAACCTTGTCATATTCGATTTCTGGGAATATGAGCTGTTCACGAAGACCCATTGAGTAGTTACCACGACCATCAAAGCCGTTAGGATTGATACCCTTGAAGTCACGTACTCTTGGAAGAGCAAATGTGAAGAGTCTGTCCATAAATTCGTACATTCTTTCGCCACGAAGTGTTACCTTCGCACCGATCTTAACACCCTCACGGAGCTTGAAGTTAGCTACTGACTTTCTTGCGTAAGTAGGAACTGCCTTCTGTCCTGCGATAAGTGAGATTTCTGCAATAATGCTGTCGATAACCTTTGCGTTATCCTTTGCATCTCCAGCACCAACATTGATAACGATCTTGTTGAAGCGTGGAATTTGCATTGTGCTCTTATAAGCAAACTTAGTCATAAGCGCTGGAGCAACTTCGTTGTTATATAGATCTTTCATTCTTGACATCTTCAGTTACCTCCATTAAAGTGCTTGACCACATTTAGCACAAACACGTACCTTCTTGCCATCTACGATAGCGTGCTTAACTCTTGTGCCCTTGTTGAACTTTTCGCACTTTGAGTTTTGGCATACGATTTGTACCTTGGATGCATACATTGCACCCTCAACCTTAAGAATACCACCAGTCTCGCCCTGTCTTCTTGGCTTTTGGTGCTTGGAAACAATGTTTGCTCCCTCAACAATTACCTTGCCTTCTTCTGGGCTTACTGCGATAACCTTACCCTTAACACCCTTGTCATCACCGGAGATAACAATTACAGTGTCATCACGTCTAACATGAAGCTTCTTCATTATAATTTACCTCCAATTAAAGTACTTCGGGAGCGAGTGAAAGAATCTTTGTGAATTCCTTCTCACGTAGTTCTCTTGCAACTGGGCCAAAGATACGTGTTCCCTTAGGTGTCTTGTCTTCCTTAATAATTACTGCTGCGTTCTCGTCGAACTTGATGTAAGAGCCGTCTGCACGACGAACACCCTTTGCACTTCTAACGATAACAGCCTTTACAACGTCGCCCTTCTTAACAACTCCGCCTGGTGTAGCTTTCTTTACAGAGCAAACAACTACGTCACCGATATTAGCATATTTTCTGCCAGTACCGCCGAGTACTCTGATGCACAAAAGCTCTTTAGCGCCTGTGTTGTCGGCAACCTTCATTCTGCTTTCTTGCTGAATCACTTTATTATCCTCCTAATAAGGTTTCCCTAAACTTCGGCACATTCTATTCTTAATAATGTACCCAAAGGATGAGATTAATTATTTTGCTTTTTCTATGATTTGAACAAGGCGCCATCTCTTTGTCTTTGAAAGAGGTCTGGTCTCCATTACTTCTACCTTGTCACCTACGCCACACTCGTTCTTCTCGTCGTGAGCATGAATCTTAGTTGTGCGCTTAACGATCTTGCTGTAAACAGGGTGCTTTACGTTGTCCCTGATAGCAACAACGATAGTCTTATCCATCTTGTCGCTTACAACAATACCAACTCTTGTTTTTCTGAGGTTACGTGTTTCTGTCATAACTCATTTTCCTCCACTTATGCGTTCTTCTCGTTGAGAATGGTTTTTACACGAGCGATATCCTTCTTGACATCAGCTATTTTGTGAGGATTTTCGAGCTGGTTAATTTCGTGCTGAAAACGAAGGTTAAAGAGTTCTTCTTTGAGCTCTTTAAGTTTCTTCTCAAGCTCTTCGATGCTCAAATTTTTGATTTCTGCTGCTTTCACCGCTTATTCCTCCTCTTCCTCTGTCTGTTCCTTTGTCACAAACTTACATTTGATTGGAAGCTTGTGCATAGCAAGACGCATAGCCTCTCTTGCAATTTCCTCGGAAACGCCGTCCATCTCGAACATAACTCTGCCCGGTTTAACAACGGCTACCCAATACTCAGGTGAACCCTTACCTGAACCCATACGAGTTTCAGCAGGCTTTTCTGTGATTGGTTTGTCAGGGAATATCTTAATCCAAACCTGACCGCCACGACGAATATATCTTGTCATAGCAATACGTGCTGCTTCAATTTGGTTAGCTGTGATCCAAGCTGGCTCAGTTGCTACTAAACCATATTGACCATTTGTAACCTTATTTCCACGAGAAGCCTTACCTGTTAAACGGCCTCTTTGAACACGTCTGTACTTAACTCTCTTTGGCATTAACATTAGCGTTCGCCTCCTTCAACCTTTTTAGAAGCTCTTGGCGCTCTACGATCCTTGTTGGATTTCTTGTTTGACTTCTTCTTGTTATCCTTCTTGTCGTTCTTTTCGCTTACTGTCTTGCTAACCTCGGACAAGATTTGACCTGTGTAGATCCAAACCTTAACACCGATCTTACCATAGGTTGTGTTTGCCTCCCAGAAACCATAGTCAATATTTGCTCTGATTTCCTGTAGAGGAATTGTACCCTCGTGATAGTGCTCTGTACGAGCGATTTCAGCACCTGCCAAACGACCGCTACAAGCAATCTTAATACCCTTAGCACCAGCGTCCATTGTCTTTTTGATAGCCTGCTTCATAGCACGACGGAATGCAATTCTTCTTTCGAGCTGTCCACAGATGTTCTCAGCAACGAGCTGTGCGTTAAGAGCGATTTCGCCAACCTCAACAGCATTTACATATACTGTCTTACCTGTCATCTTTGCAAGCTTTTCACGAATTGTTTCAACGAAAAGCTTTGGCTTCTTTTCTTTTGCCTTCTTTGCTTCTTCTGCTCCTGCCTCTTCAGCCTCTACCTTTGGTTCTTCCTTTTTCTCAACCTTAGGTGTCTTTGGACCATGGATTACATAGCCTGGCTTTGCACAGTGAACGTATACTCTTATGATAGAGTCTGATGGTCTCTCAATCTCAATCTTTGCAACGCCTGCATTGAAAAGAGCCTTCTTGAGATACTCTCTAATTTTGTAGTCAGATACAAGGATATCGCCAAATTGATCGTCAGAAGCGTACCATCTTGAATCCCAGTCTTTAATTACGCCTACACGTAAACCATGAGGATTAACTTTCTGTCCCATTATTCAGCTCTCCTTTACTCTTTCTCTGCCACGCAAATTGTAATGTGGCTTGTTCTCTTTAAAATTCTATTTGCGCTTCCCTTACCTCTTGGCATTACTCTTTTGAGCATATGGCTTCCAGGTGTTACGAAGCATTTTGAAACATAGAGTTTTGATTTGTCCATGTTATGATTGTTCTCTGCGTTTGCTACCGCACTCTTGAGTAGCTTCTCAAGAATCTCAGCACCTCTCTTAGGTGTGTTCTTAAGAATTGCTGCTGCCATCTCAACATCCTTGCCACGAACGAGGTCAAGAACGATTTGAACCTTACGGGGAGCAATGCGAACATCATAAAGGTATGCATTAGCTACTTTAGTTTCCATTGTTTACTCCTATTTCTTTCCGTTATTAGATGTTTTTGATCCTGCGTGACCCTTGAATGTTCTGGTAAGTGCGAACTCACCAAGCTTGTGTCCTACCATGTCCTCAACGACATATACAGGAACGTGCTTTCTACCATCATGCACAGCGATTGTATGTCCAACAAAGTCGGGGTATATTGTTGAAGAACGTGACCAGGTCTTCAAAACTTTCTTTTCGCCCTTTTCGTTCATAGCTACAATGCGATTGTAAAGCTTTTCTTCTACATAAGGCGCTTTTTTGGAACTTCTGCTCATTATTCTTTCCTCCCTTATCTACCGTTTCTTCTCTTAACGATGTATTTGTTGGTTCTTGCCTTCTTATTTCTGGTCTTATAACCAAGAGCAGGCTTACCCCAAGGTGTAACAGGGCCTGGTCTTCCCACTGGAGACTTGCCCTCACCACCACCGTGTGGGTGGTCGCATGGGTTCATTACTGAACCACGAACTGTTGGACGAATACCCATATGACGAGTCTTACCAGCCTTACCGATCTTAACTGTGTCGTGCTCGATATTGCCGATTTGCCCAATTGTTGCCTTGCACTCTAATCTTATAAGTCTTACTTCACCAGAAGGAAGTCTTACTTGAGCCATGCCATTTTCCTTAGCCATCAACTGAGCTTGTGCACCAGCTGTACGAACGAGCTGACCACCCTTACCAGGATAAATCTCAATGTTGTGGATAATTGTACCTACTGGAATCTTTTCAATAGGAAGTGTGTTACCAGCCTTGATATCTGCGTCTGCACCAGAGTGAAGAACGTCGCCGTCTGTAACACCGAGAGGAGCAATTACATAGCTCTTCTTGCCTTCCTCATTCTCGAGGAGTGCGATATATGAGGTTCTGTTAGGGTCGTACTCAATACCGATAACCTTTGCAGTACCCTCTTGTCTCTTGAAGTCGATAATTCTGTACTTCTGCTTATTTCCGCCACCCTTATGACGAACTGTAATCTTACCGTAGCTGTTACGGCCTGAGTGCTTCTTCTTAACCTCGATGAGGCTCTTTTCAGGGGTAAACTTTGTTACCTCGTCAAAGGAAGCAACTGACATATTTCTTCTTGCGGGTGTGGTGGGTTTATATTTCATTGTTGCCATTTGAATTACCTCCCACTATTAGTTCAAGCCGTTAAAGAATTCGATTTCCTTAGAAGAAGCTGTAAGTGTTACAATTGCCTTCTTCCATTCAGATGTATATCCGAAGTGATAACCGAGTCTCTTTGGCTTTTTCTTCATATTAATTGTATTAACCTTAGCAACCTGAACATTGAAAAGCTCTTCAACTGCCTTTGCAATCTCTGGCTTTGTCGCGTCCTTTGCTACCTTAAATGTGTATCTCTTAGATACGATACCATCCATAGCCTTTTCTGTAATTACAGGTGCGAGGATTATGTCCTGAGCAAATTTCATTATGCGTATACCTCCTCGATTTTCTGTACAGCTGCCTGTGCAAATACGATTGTATTGCAGTTAAGAATATCATATACATTAAGTGTGTTAGTGTAAGCAACCTTAACGTTTTCAATATTTGCAAGGCTCTTCACTACCTTATCGTTTGGTCCGTCAAGAACAACAAGTGTCTTTTTACCAACGTTAAGAGCAGCAAGCATATTTGCCATTACCTTTGTGCTGTAGCTTTCTGCAACAATAGCATCAACTACAACCATTTCATTGTTAGCTACCTTAGAGCTGAGTGCACTAAACATAGCGATTTGTTTTACCTTTTTGTTAAGCTTTGTACGGTATGAACGTGGCTTTGGACCAAGTGCGATACCACCATGTGTCCATTGTGGTGATCTTGTTGAGCCTTGTCTTGCTCTACCAGTACCCTTTTGCTTCCAAGGCTTGCGTCCGCCACCGGAAACTTCACTTCTTGTAAGTGTTGATTGTGTACCTTGTCTTTGATTGAGAAGGTATGCTCTTACAGCAGCGTGGAGGACAGCACCGTTAACGTCTGCGCCGAATACTACATCAGAAAGTGTGATTTCACTAACCTCTGCGCCGGCCATATTAACAACTTTAATATTTGGCATCGTTATTTCCTCCTTGATTATGCTTTAACGCTGTCACGAAGAACTACGATACCGCCACGAGCGCCTGGTACAGCACCCTTAACTGCGATAAGATTCTTCTCAGCGTCGATCTTTATAATTTCAAGATTCAATACTGTAACTTGCTCGTTACCATATTGACCAGCCATCTTCTTATTCTTAAATACTCTTGATGGTGTTGAGTTAGCACCCATTGAACCAACCTGACGGTGGATAGGACCTGTACCGTGGGTTGCTTGGAGCATGTGGTGACCCCATCTCTTAACCGCACCAGAATAACCGTGACCCTTTGAAATGCCTGTGATGTCGACCTTCTCGCCTTGAGCGAAGGTATCGACAGCTATTTCATCGCCTACGTTATAGCTATCTGCGTTTTCGAGTCTGAACTCCTTTAAGTGCTTCTTAAGGGAAACGTTTGCTTTCTCAAAGTGACCCTTAACTGGCTTTGATACATGGTTAGCCTTTACATCCTCGTAGCCAACCTGAATGGCATTGTAGCCATCATTCTCTGTGGTCTTCTTTTGAACAACCACGCAAGGACCGGCCTCGATAACTGTTACAGGGATTACTGCGCCGTTTTCAGCGAAGATCTGTGTCATACCGAGCTTCTTACCGATAATTGCTTTTTTCATTTCTTTTTCCTCCATTTTAGGTTATTGGTTGATGCCTACTATTCGTCGGAGCCGCCCGACACATCAACATGACCCACCCCGTCATCATAGTCTAAAGTCGTGAGTAACTTTAACTTTGCTACTGTGCGGTGAGGTTTGGCATTTGTTTTGGTGTATACGTTATTACTTAGATGTCTCGTCTAACTTAACATGAACACCAGCAGGTAACTCAAGACTCTTGATTGCCGCTGAAAGGCCCTCGTTAGGCTTTAGAACGACGATAAGTCTCTTGTGTGTGCGTTGCTCGAACTGCTCACGGCTGTCCTTGTACTTGTGAACTGCACGAAGAATTGTGATAATCTCCTTGTCAGTTGGAAGTGGAATAGGACCAGATACCTTGGACTCGTACTTCTTAGCTGTGTCAACAATCTTCTTAGAAGCGAGCTCAACGAGCTTGTGATCGTAACCGTACACTCTAACCTTGATTTTTTCGCTTACTGCCATCTTGCTTTCCTCCTTAAATAAAACTTGCGGGGACTTTTGCTCTTACACCGTCCCGTGTGTTTCCTCCACCCACTTAACAAAACCGAACCATACAACTCTTAGGTTCGGGGTAATGCAAGCGGTGAATCTTTCGGTCAATGCCGATTGGAGATGCACTTGCCGCATTTGCTGCCAGTGAATCGGACGCGTTCCACGAAAATTCCCTACAAAAGCCATAGCAGTCAGACATTTGTAGCAACCTTTCGCTTCTCTACACGTCAAGCTTAGATATTTTAACATATATAACTATATTTGTCAATGTTTTTTTTATTTTTTTCTCAAGCACCAAGCAATATTGCTATCGCCAACACTCGTTTTTTGTTTATTTTGCACAATTTTTACCCAAAAATTTGCAACAAAAAACATTTTTAAAGCTTGAAAAACGCTAAAAAACATTGAAATTTTGTAGATATGCACAAAAACCATTATATTGAAGCTTGTGCAGTTTCCTTCATTTAATTATATAGTAGTTATATATGCGTGCATTTAATAATATAGCGAACAGGCTTGCTTTTTTCAAGTCTTTTTTCGAGAAAAATCTAATTGTTAACAAAAAATTAACAATTTAACTATCATTTTTTGGATTTTTTATGATTTTTTGCTTCAAAAACAAAAAAATAAGCACAGACGAAAACCCACTGTGCTTATTCAATAAATTACTTCTTTTGTCCGTAATATGCGTTTGGTCCATGCTTTCTGTCGTAATGCTTACGCAAAAGTGTTTCCTGCATTCTTTCGGTTTTTCCATTTGCACCTAACATTAAAAGCTCGGTATTGTAAGACATCATTGCAACCTGCTCTAACACCACAGCTGCCTCAACAGAGGCTTTTGCGTTATCTCCCCAGGTAAATGGTCCATGGGAATGTACCAGAGTCGCATGCATTTGCTCTACTCCAATATCCTTAAGTGCCTCAAGAATTACAGCTCCTGTTTCTTTTTCGTATTGCCCCTTTATTTCTGCATCAGTCATTTTTCTTGTACAAGGGATTGTTGTACCAAAATAATCTGCATGGGTTGTGCCATATGGTGTTATTCCCCTTCCTGCTTGAGCATAGATTGTTGCCCAAGGAGAATGGGTGTGAGTCACTCCACCAATTTCAGGATAAGCCTTATAAAGCTCAAGATGAGTTGGAGTATCAGAGGATGGCTTTAAGCTTCCCTCAATTACGTTACCCTCAAGGTCAATAACAGGTAGCATATCAGGAGTTAGGTCATCATACTCTACCCCTGATGGCTTAATTACCACAAGGCCCTTTTCTCTGTCTATTCCACTTACGTTTCCCCAAGTGAATGTAATCAGATTATATTTTACAAGCATCATATTTGCTTCATATACTTCTTTTTTTAATTGCTCTAACATTTTTTGTTACTCCTTTTCCACTTATTCATATTAATAGTAACAAAATTTTCTTGAATAGTCAATAACATAACATAAAATTATTTTTATTTCTCAAATAACCTTGATTTTTGCAACCTACTGTGTTAAACTACTAGGAGAATATATTTTTGGGTTATCCAAGTTTTTATTGAAAGGATTTAAAAATGAAGCAAACACATAAGCTTTTTAAATTATTCCTACCTATTATTATAGGTTTTACGTTGCTTGCTACTCTTTTGGGAATTTTCATGCTCGCATTTAACTACACAGACGAGCAAGGAATTTATTTCAAGGCAGCAGCACCACTACTTTTCTTTGCATTTATATTAATTACAATTGGACTTTCAATCTTCTTTGTTTGCAAGGTTGATCACGTTTACATTGTTAAAACAAAGCACGATTGCCCATTTTTCCAATTTGCATCTGTTTTTGCATTCTTAGTAATTTTCGCTCTTACTATTTATGATTTAGCTACATTTTTACAATATCAAACATTAGACACAGCAAGAGTATTTAAAATTTTAAGACTTATAGCATCCGTTCCATTCCTCGGTCATTTACTTTTAAGCGTATTTCCAAAAAGAATACGTAGACAAAAAATCGAAATACCAAAATGGCTCAGAGTAGTATGCAGTATCAGTGCTATTGTCTGGTGCTTATTTGGATTATTAGCTGTTTGGTTCTACGAAAGTCAAGGCTACACCTACTTCAAGGTTACGCACATTGTGTTCTACACATTAATGACTCTATACTTCTTGTTTGATGCTAAAAATCAACTGATCAAGCCATGCTCCAAGCTTTTAATTTTGTCATCGCTTTTCTTGTTCATAACATCAGCATCATTTGCACTATCAACAATATTTGGTATTGTAATCGGCAAGGTTGTTTCAATGCAACCTATTGGAATTTCAGAGTTTGAGTTGATTTGTTCCTTTGCCTTTTCACTATATGCATTATCAAAGGTATTTGCATATATGACCACCCTGAAATTTGCAATCGACACAAGCACTACTCACTACTTTGCAAAAAGAAAGCATAAGAAAAACACTACTGACTCAGCAGAAGAGTAAAATCAGACACTCTGTGGCACTTTTAGTCGAAGCAGAGTTTCATTAAAGCAACACTTTAGAATATCAAAAAACAGGGAAACTGCGACACAGTTCCCTGTTTTTTTATTTTTATGCCATTTTCGAAAGCATTTCCTTTGTGATTTCATATTGAACAGGCTTACCTGTTAAAAGGTTTTCCATTTGGTCAACAACAAGCTCAGACATTCTTTGTACCTCGTTGCCTTGGCTACCTGCAATATGTGGTGTTAAGAATACGTTTTTCATTTTATACATAGGGTTTTTGTATTTTAGTGGCTCATCAATAGTTACGTCAAGGAGTGCACACACGTCCTCACGCTTTTGTAGCACCTCAATCATACCCTCCTCGTCAACCTGTTGACCACGACCTGTGTTTATAAAAGTGGTATTTTTGCCCATTTTTGCAAAATACTCTCCCTTAATAATTCCAACAGTCTGAGGTACGTTTGCCAGGTGGTTCGAAATAACCTCACAGCACTCAAACATTTCCTCAAGCGTTACCTTTTTTGCACCGAGTGCTTCAATTTGCTCATTTGACAAAAACTCATCATATACAAAAATGTTTAGCTTATATGGCTTTAGTAGCTCGATTACCTTTTTACCTATCATTCCTGCACCGATAATGCCTACATTTTCGTCATAGTTGCCCTTATGTGCAACTGATTGTGCATTTGATTTTTTGTAATTGCTTGGTCTATTGTAGCCTCTTAATGCTTGGAAGTATCCCTTGCTTGCTAACACAATTTGTGCAACTGTATATTCTGCAACTGGAATTGCATTTGCTGCAAAGGCACTGAAAATTCTAATACCCTTGTCAAGCCAATGGTCTGCAAAGTATTTCACTGAGCCTGCTGCATAGAAAAACGCCTTGCAATTAGGGAAGAATCTTGCAAAATCGTCCTTATCCTCGCTTCCACCAGGCATAGACCAGGTAGAAAATACATATTCAACATCCTTAAAGCCCTCAGGGTTTGCCTCAAGGTCCTCTTGACAGTAAACCTCTTTATCTATTTCAAGGTATTTTTTTATTCTTTCTTGACTTTCCTTTGAATAAACGTAGTCAATGTTTGATTTTTTGTTTGCTAAGTAAATCGCTCTCATTTATTTGCCTCCTTGTTGCATATATGCTTATTTTCTCACAAAAGATAAGATTTGTCAAGACCTTTGAACCTTTATGTGTTAAATTCTTTAGAATTTAGAGCGCCATTTTTCTTGACAAAGCTATTATAATATGGTAATATTTGTATAAGATAATATTATATAGAGGTGACTTTATGGCATACAATGTTCCACAAAACAAGGAAGCTTTTTTGAAAATGTGTGAGGAGGCTAAGGTTTCTTTTCCTTATTCAGAGGATATTTCTCCTCTTGCACAAAAAATTGTTATTGCTGGTAAGACAGTTAATAACAGAATTGTTTACCAAGCTATGGAGGGCTGTGATGGTACCTTTGATGGTGCACCTGACGAGCTTACTAAAAGAAGATATCTTCGCTTTGCACGTGGTGGTGCAGGTATAATTTGGTTTGAGGCTACTGCCGTATTTGAGGAAGGCAGAGCTAATCCACGTCAAATGTACCTAACCGATAAGACAAAGGATTCCTTTAAGCAAATTGTTCATGATATAAAGGACGAATGCTACAAGGCAAATGGCTTCGAGCCAATCGTTATTGTTCAGCTAACTCACTCAGGAAGATACTCTAAGCCACAGGGCACTCCTGCTCCACTTATTGCTTACAACAATCCTATTTTCGAAAAGGACAACCCTATTGACAAGTCAAGAATTGTAACCGACGACTATCTTGATAGACTTGGTGAGGCTCTTGTTAAGGGGGCGCTTGAGGCTAAGGAGCTTGGCTTTGATGGTGCAGATATTAAGAGCTGTCACAGATACCTTTTAAGCGAGCTTCTCTCTGCTTATGAGCGTGAGGGCAAGTATGGTGGTAGCTTTGAAAACAGAACAAGGCTTCTTACAAATGCTGTTAAGAACGCAAAGGACTTAACTGGCAAGGACTTCATTATTACGTCAAGATTAAATGTATATGATGGCTTCCCATATCCTTACGGCTTTGCAGTTAAGGAGGGCCAAGGAATCGAGCCTGACTTTACTGAGTCCAAAATGCTTGTGAAAAAGCTTGTTGAAAATGGAATTGATATGATTGATATGACTATGGGTAACCCATATTTCAACCCTCACGTAAATCGTCCATATTCAAGAGGTGGCTATGAAGCACCTGAGCACCCAATGTTCGGTGTTAAGAGAATGCTTGACGGTATAGGAGAAATCGCACAGGAAATTAAGGGCACACCTGTTATTTCCTCTGGTATTACCTTCCTCGGCTCTGAAAGTGCAAACGTATGTGCAGGCTACATAAATGAAGGTAAGTTTGATTTTGCAGGCTATGGTAGACAAACTCTTGCATATCCTGATTGTGCAAACGCAATTACAAGTGGTCAAAATCTTGACCCTAAAAAGCTTTGTATTTGTTGTAGCAAGTGCACAGAAATTATGAGACAACCAGGTGGTACGCCAGGCTGTGTTATTCGTGACAGTGAGGTTTATGCTCCACTCTACAAAAAGCTTGTGCTTGGCAAATAAGAATTTGATACATAAAGGAGTTTACTTATAATGAAAAAGGTTGCTATTATTACAGGTGCAGCAGGTGGCATCGGCTACGCTACTGTTGAAAAATTTAACAAAGAGGGCTACTCAGTTGTAGCTATGGATATTTTAGATTCTGACAAGGTTACAGACAAGTTTACAGGTATGGAAGACCTTGTTTATGTAAAGGGAAATCTTGCATCAGGCGAGGACAGAGCTAATTTAGTTAAGTGTGCTATTGATAGCTTTGGAAGAATTGACGTGCTTGTAAACGTTGCAGGAGTTGCTCCAAAGGTAAGAAACGACATTTTGGAAATGACTGAGGAAAGCTACGATTTCGTTATGGATATTAACACAAAGGGTACTCTTTTTCTAACACAGCTTGTTGCTAATCAAATGCTAAAGCAGGAATGTGAAAAGGGTATTCGTGGCTACATTGTAAACGTTTCCTCCTGCTCTGCTTATACATCATCTACAAGTCGTGGAGAGTATTGCATTTCTAAGGCTGGTGCTACTATGATTACAAAGCTTTTCGCTGACCGTTTGGCAGGCGAGGGTATCACTGTAAACGAAATTTGCCCAGGCATTATTGCAACAGGTATGACCGAAAAGGTTAAGGAAAAATATGATAATCTTATAGCAGGTGGTCTTGTACCACTTGGAAGATGGGGTTTGCCAGAGGATTGTGCAAATGCAATTTATACTCTTTCCTCAGGTATGCTTGGCTACACCACAGGTCAATCTATTATAGTTGATGGTGGTATGCACATTCAAAGACTATAATTTTTGAGGTTGATATGACTGAATCAAACGTAATTTTTAATGGGGTAAACGTAAAAAAAGTTACCCTTAATACAGTAATTATCGGTACAGGTGCAGCAGGCTACAACGCATCACTTAGATTAAGCGACTACGGAGTTGAGGATATTGCTATTGTTACTGAGGGTATCAATATGGGTACCTCTCGTAACACAGGCTCCGACAAGCAAACCTATTACAAAATGAATTTGTGTGCCGACTACCCCGATTCTCCTAAGGCTATGGCACAGGACTTCTTCAATGGCAAATGCGTTGACGGAGATATTGCTTATGCCGAGGCTGCTCTTTCCGTTCCTTGCTTCTTGCATCTTTGCGAGCTTGGTGTTGAATTCCCTGTAAATCGCTATGGCGAATATGTTGGCTACAAGACCGACCATGACCCTCGTGCAAGGGCAACAAGCGTTGGTCCTCTTACCTCCAAGATGATGACGGAATGTCTTGAAAAAGAGGTAAACAAACGACAAATTAAGATTTATGACAAGCTTCAAATTGTAGAATTTATTAAAAATGGCGATACCTGTGTGGGAGTTTTGTGCTTAAACAAGGCTTCACAGGGAGAAAATGACCGTTTTGTTTTAATTAGTGCTAAAAATACTATTATAGCAACGGGTGGCCCTGCTGGTATTTACTCTAACACAGTTTACCCATTAGGGCATCATGGTGCTACTGGCGTTGCCTTTGAGGCAGGTGTTAAGGGTAAAAACCTAACTGAATGGCAATATGGTCTTGCCTCTGTCGCTCCACGCTGGAACGTTTCTGGTACATATATGCAGGTGTTACCGAGATTTGTATCTGTTGACGAAAATGGAAACGAGTATGAATTTCTAAATGATTACTTTGATGATATAGGCACTTGCTTATCTAAGATATTCAGAAAGGGCTACGAGTGGCCCTTTGACTGTAAAAAGGTGCTTTCAGGCTCTTCTATTATCGACCTTTTGGTATTCAGAGAGTGCGTAATGAAGGGCAGACGTGTATATCTTGACTTCAGAAAGAATCCTTATGGTCTTGATAGCCTACCCTATGATGAGTTAGACAATGAGGCTAAGGAGTATCTAGAAAATGCTCACGCATGCTTTGGAAATCCACTTAAAAGGCTTCAATTTATGAATATGCCCGCTTATGATTTGTATAAATCTAAGGGGGTTGACTTAGAAAAGGAAATGCTGGAAATTGCCCTTTGTGCACAGCACAACAATGGTGGACTTGATATTGATATGTGGTGGCAGACAAACGTACCTCATCTCTTCGCTTGTGGCGAGGTAGCAGGTAGCCACGGAGTTTATCGTCCAGGTGGTAGTGCATTAAATGCTGGACAGGTTGGCTCTATGAGATGTGCACAGTACATTTCTAAGCATTTGGAAAATGCACTTGTTGACGATTTTGACAAGGTGGCAGAGGCTGTTGTTTCTAAGCATATCAGCCTTACAAATAGCATTTTATGTAACGAGGACAACGTGTCCCTTATTACCGATGCTTACCAAAGAAAAATGGACGAGGTGGCAGGTCCTATAAGAGATTCCTCTCGCTTTGAGGAATTTGCAAAGGAAATCTCCTCTACCATTTTAGACTTTGACAAGATAGTTAAGGTTGACAAGGAAAGCAAGCTATGGCTGGCTTATCGCTTAAGAGATGCACTTTTGGCACAACGCCTTTACGTTTCTGCTATGGAGTTTTACGTAATGATTGGTGGTAAATCCAGAGGCTCTGCTATTTATAGCTCAGAAAATGGTCAAGCACCAGAAAAGATGGAGGACGTGTTCCGTTTTGAGCTTGATAACGGAGACTTTAACGACAAGGTTTTCGAGTTAACCCTTGATGGTGTTGACGTTGACGGTAGCTCTCGTCCCGTAAGACCTCTTCCAGAGGGTGGTGGCTTCTTTGAAAACGTATGGCGTGATTACAGAGAGAACAAAAACATTTATTAACACAAGCAACGGGCTTGGTTGCTTATGCGCAATCAAGCCCCTTATCTTTAGCATTTTGGCTTATTGCCACAGGAGAATAGTAATAATATGAAGAGTGGATTAGTTTCAATTTCCTTTAGAAAAAAAAGCATTGCAGAGCTAATTAAGGCTACCAAGGAGGCAGGTCTTGAATATATTGAATGGGGTGGCGATGTGCATATACCAATGGGCAATATTAAGCTTGCCCGTCAGGTGAGAAGGCTTATGCATGGTGCAGGCTTAAAATGTGCCTCTTATGGTTCATATTTTGGTCTTATGTACCATTGCGACGAGCATTTCCCCTTGCCCTTTAAAAAGGTTTTAAAAACTGCAGTTGCATTAGGTGCAAAAACAGTACGTGTTTGGCTTGGCTGGCCAAGATGTGGCTGTAAGCTAGGACATAGTCAGTATATTTGCCAAAAGCAATATCAAAAGACTGTTACTCTTACAAAAAGCCTTTGCAATCAGGCAAAAAAATATGGCTTAACTCTTTCAATCGAGTGCCATTTTGCAACACTTACCGACGATTATCACGATACACTCAAGTTTATTAACGACGTAAATTGTGACAATTTAAAGCTTTATTGGCAACCTAATCACTCAAAATCCTTTGAATATAATTTGGAGGCTCTTAAGGCACTATTGCCTTACATAACAAATGTACACGTTTTCAACTGGAATCAATGTGCAGAAAAGTTTCCTCTTGACGAAGGAAAATGTGAATGGTGTGAGTACATTAAGGTGCTAAGTGACGAAAATGCAAAGGATAGAATACTATTTTTAGAGTTTATGCCTGATGGAGAGATTACCTCTCTTCCCTGCGAGGCAAAAACATTAAATGGCTTGATAGGAGACTAATATGAATTTACTTGGAAAGGCGTCAAAGCCTGAATTTTGGGCAAGCATTAAGGATAAACCCGAATACAAATTTTTGCTTGATGCAGTTTTAAAGGATTATGAGGAGTGCTGTCACGGAGAGATTGAAACAACTAAGTTTTCAGCCTTCCGTTTATTCAAGGACAAGGGCGACAGAACTGCTTATCAAAAGGTGTTCTTTAAACGTCAGCACAGGCTTTATGCTATGGCATTTATGACTCTTTTATATCCAGAAAACGAAAGCTATCTCGAGCTTTTACAGGATACTATTTGGGAAATTTGCGACCAATACGTGTGGGCGCTTCCTGCTCATATTGACAATATTGAGGTAAATAACGTAGGCGAGCTTGACCTTGATGCTACTACTATGTCAATGGCACTTGCTATGATTAAAATAATGCTTGAAAACAGGCTTCATCCACTTATCAAGTCAAGAATTGACTACGAAATTGACAGACGACTTGTAGAGCCATTCTTTAAGCAAAATTGGCACTGGGAGTATCGTAAAAATAACTGGACGGCTGTGTGTGCAGGTGCAACAGGCTGTACTCTTATGCTTAATCGTCCTGAGCTTTTCGAAAAGGCTCAAGCAAGGCTTAACGAGGATATGGCAAGCTACATTTCCTCATACAAAAACGATGGCGTATGCGTTGAGGGTGCAGGCTACTGGTCCTACGGCTTTGGCTACTTCGTTGAGTATGCAAGAATGCAAAGAGAGTTTACAAATGGTAAGGTTGACTTACTAAAGGACGAAAAAATCAAAAGCATTTCCACCTTCCTACAAAAGCTATTCTTGGACAGAGACGTAATTGTAAACTATGGTGACTGTGGGGCAGGCACTGACGTTTGTGTGCCACACGGCTTTATGTATAGCCTTAAAAATCTTTACCCTGACGTGCTTGAGCTTCCACCAATGGAAAGACTTAGCATGCAGGTGCACTACTTCCCCTTTGCCATAAGTGCCTTTGTATTCTTTGATAAGGATTACACCTATGGTAAGCTTTCTAAGGAAGCTGAATACTATATGGGTGACTGTGGTTGGTTTACAAAGAGGACCTCAAAATATGGCTTTAGTGCAAGAGGTGGCTGTAACGGAGAAAGCCACAATCACAACGACGTAGGAACCTTTATTTTAGCAGTTGACAACGACCAGCTTATTATTGATATGGGTGGTCGTCCCTACACAAGACAATACTTTGAGCACGCAACAAGATACACATATCTTGAAACCTCATCAAGAGGTCACAACGTGCCAATTATCAACGGAAAATATCAGGCTAATATTCCTGAGGCATACCCAACGACAAGCTTTGAAAATGGTGTGTTCTCTGTTGACTTCCGTGTAGCGTACGATGCACCAGAGGTTACTAAGCTTGTTCGCCAATATGCACCATACGAAAGCAAAATTGTTGTTACAGATAGCTTTGAGGGCGTAAGTACACTTGTTGAAAGACTTGTTTCCTACAAGGAGCCAGTAATTGAAGAGGGCAAAATCACAATCGGTAAGGCTGTAATTACCTTTGACCCTGCTCTTGCCTGTGCAAGCTACGAAAAGGACGTCCACGCAAGGGAGCTTACCCCCGAGGGAGATATTAAGGTTGGCGAGGACGTTTATCTAAGTAGCATTGAGGTCAAAAATCCTAAGGAAAGCTTTACATTTACAATAGAGGTATTATAATGCTTGAACAGTTTATTGATAATGCGTTTTTAGAGGAATACAAAACCTCAGACAAATATAAGGAAATAAGAGAGACATACCTTGAATTATACGACAAATATAACAAGGATTTGTATGCACTTTCCTTTTCTAAATTCAGAAAATTTTCCGAAATCGGAGAGCGTGGTTCCTTTGAGGCAGAGTGGAATTCTCATGGCTACAAGCTACATATCTGCGCCTATATGGCACTTATTTATGGTGGTGAGTACCTTACACAGTTAGAGGATTGTCTCTACGATATGCTTTCAATTTACGTATGGGCATTACCTGCTCACATACCCGACATCAACGAGGAAAATTATTACGAGCTTGACCTTTGCTCTACCACAATGGCATCAACAATCGCTTTAATTTACCACTTGCTTGGGGATAAAATCCATCCACAGCTTAAGAAAAGAATTGTAACAGAGCTAAGAAGAAGGATTTTGGAGCCATTCAAGAATCAAATATGGCATTGGGAGGACAGATACAATAACTGGACCTCAGTTTGTGCAGGCTTTACAGGAATTACCCTTATGCTTGTATTTCCAGAGGAATTTGACAAGCTACTTCCTCGCTTTGATTTGAATATGGAAAAATACTATCAGGGCTTCCCTGATGACGGCGTTTGTCTTGAGGGTCCTGGCTATTGGGGCTACGGCTTTGTATCCTTCCTTGCCTATGCCTATGTGCTTAAGGAATATACCAAGGGCGAGCGTGATTACTTCAAGTTAGAAAAGACAAAGAAAATCGCACTTTTCTATCAAAAGACTATGCTTGACGAGGACGTTATTACCTCCTATGGCGATGCACCTATGGACGTAAAGACAAATGCAGGTCTTTTATACACACTTAAAAACGTGTATGGTAGCGAATTTATAATGCCATCAAAAAAGAGACACGCAGTGCCTCTTGACCCACTTATTAATATACTTCTCTATATTAAAAATTACGACCCTGTGTATGATTTTGAGCCACTTACTGACTACGAGTGCTATATGGAAAGTGCTGGCTGGTATATCAAGAGGACCAAAAGCTATGCAATTGGTGCTAAGGGTGGCACAAATGGAGAAAGCCACAATCATAACGACGTTGGCTCCTTTATAATCTCAAAGAACAACAGACAGGTTTTGATTGATATTGGTGTGCGTCCCTATACTAAGGATTACTTTGCCGAGGGTAGATACGACAGATTTATGGAAATATCTTCAAAAAGCCACAACGTGCCAATTATAGATGGCAAGTATCAGGCGAATATTCCTAACACTCGCTCCTATACCTCCTTTGAAAATAGTGTATTCTCTATTGATTACAAGGAGCTTTACGACCTACCTAATTTAAAAAAGCTTGTTCGTGAAATTTGCCCTTGCGAAAATAGTGTTACCATTAAGGAATACTATGAGGGTGTAAATAGCTTTGTTGACAGGCTTGTGTCCTACGAAAAGCCGAAAATCTCCGATGGAGTGGTTGAATTTGATGGTGTAAGAATTACCTTTGACAAAAACGAGGCTTCCATTACTACCGATACAGATTACCACACAGTATCTATTGACGAGCTTGGCAATCCAAAGGAAACAAGGCTTGTTTATTACACAGATTTAGTAGTAAAAAAGGGGCTTAATTCATTTACATTTGTAATTGATTGTAAATAACAAAAAAACCGACTAAGTGTCGGTTTTTTTATTGATTTTTAACTAAATTTATTGCATGAGGTATAACCTTAATATCAACAGCTTTTTCATTGTAGATTTCTCCGTCGTAGCAGACTGTTTCAACACCCTCGATTTTTACGCCAATGCACTTTTTATAAATTAAAAATCTTTCTGTGCCTGGCTTTACTATGCATTTTTCAGGGTCTTTTATGTGTGTGCCCTTTCTAAAATCTCCAACAAGGCTTAAAAAGGTTGGTATGTTTACGTCTCTTATGATATTTACATCAAGCAAGCCGTCGTCAAGCTTAGCACCAGGTGCTACCTTAAAGCCACCACCATACCATTTGCCGTTACCAACGGCTATTAAAAGGAAGTTATCCTCAATTACCTCTTGCTTGCCGTCTTGATAGGTTAAGGTTATTTTGGCACTTACAGGCTTTTTATTCATAAGCTCCCCTGCAACGCCCATAATGTATGCCATTTTTCCTGTAACCATAGGCTTTTTCTTGAACTCCTGTGCTCTTTGAACAACAGAACAATCAAAGCCGATATTTATTACGTTGATAGCATACTTGTCGTTTACACGCATTACGTCGGAGGTAAACTCCTGTGGCATATCCTTCATTGAACGAACAAAGTCGTTACCACTGCCAAGTGGCACTATTTTAAGTGAGGCTCTGTCCTGAAAGCCACTTTCCATAAGTGCGTTTACTGCCTTGAAAGCTGTGCCATCTCCACCATAAATGGTAAAGCAGGTATCGGGGTCCTCAAGACAGGTTTTTTTGATAAACTCAGTTGTAGAATCTGCACTTTTGGACATATAAACATAGTCAGAGTCCTTTAGCTTCTCCTTTATTTGAGTAGCTATGCCCTTGCCTGCCAAGGGGTTAAGAATGTGCATAATCTTTTTAAGCTTACCTGGTTTCTTCTTTTCTTCCATTATATTTTTCCTTAATTCTCTTTAGTTACTAACCAGCTAATAAGGTCTGTTTCCTCATAGGCTCTGTCCCAGCAGTTGTGTGAAAGGTCATCGTAAACGAAAAACTCAACCTTGCCACCCTGTATTTTAATAGAATTTACCATAGCCTCGGATTGTGAAATTGGCACAACGTCATCACGTTTTCCGTGATACACACGAACAGGCATATTAAGTGCCCAAGCACGCCAATTCATTCCACCACCACAAAGGGGCGCTATTTTGTGGAATAGGTAGGGGTAGGTCATTGCCATTTCCCAAGTGCCGAAGCCACCCATTGAAATACCCGTCAAGCTTACGTTTGTTTCATCTATATTGTATTCACTCTTTACTTGATTTATTAAGGCGATTAGCTCCCTCTTATAATCAATCCAAGTAGTGTTGTGTGGGCATTGTGGGGATAGAGTATAAGCTCTTATTCCTAAGTGCTGTTGGTTATTGGTAAATAGCTTAGGCACGCAGTAAACCTTAACCTTGCTTATATCGTCGCCTCTTTCTCCTGCACCGTGTAAAAACACGATAAGAGGTAGCCTTTCGTCCTTTTGTACGTCATCAGGACAGGTCAATATGTAATTAAGCTGTGCTCCTTCAAAGGACTGTGTGCTTGTCTTTTCATATTTAATCATTGTTAATCCCTCCTTGGGAATATGCTCTCTTGATATTTTACCATATTATAGTTAAAATGTCAATTACACTTTATGTTGATTTTTGAAGTAATACAGAGTATAATTGAATTGAGGTGATTATATTGACTTATTTTGTTTCGGATTTACACGGAGAGCTTGAGCTATTCAAGTCCTTGCTTGAAAAAATACAGTTTTCAAGTAATGATAAAATGTACGTGTGTGGAGATATACTTGAAAAGGGAGATTCGTCAGTTGGGCTTGCAAAATATATTTTTTCATTTCCTAATATCTTTTGCATAGTGGGAAACCACGACCATAATTTTCTTAAGTATTATCACACTATTATGGAGTCTTCTCCAACTGATTTTGATAAGGTGCTGTCAACCTTACAGGATTTCTTTCTTGAGGATAAGGACCTGCTTGATTGGGACACGGTTGACATGCTTGATAGCCTACCCTACTACATAGAGGAAAAGGATTTTATATGCGTGCACGCAGGGGTGCCTCTTGATGAAAAGGGCTACCCAGTATCGCTTGAACAGGTAAGCGAGGAGGAGCTTGTTTTTGATAGACGCTTTAAGGACCCTGAGGTTATCAACCGAGGAGACAAGTGTATTTTCTTTGGACATACAGTAACCAGCAACGTTTGTGGGGAGCCAAAAATACTTACTTACAAAAGGCATAGCTCCTTGCCACCTAATGATATACATAGCTATCACAAGGTACATTTAGACACAGGGTCGTGGCAAAATGGAGTTTTAGGTTGCTTTTGCCTTGAGGATTGCACTAATGTATACGTTAAAAAAGCACCTTGACTTTCAAGGTGCTTTTTATTTTATAGATTTGTTAAGGTTATGCAGGTGATTACAAGTGGTGCAAGGATAAGTAATGAATACCACACAATTTCAACTATTTTCTTTTTGGAGGGTGTCTTTTTCTCTTCCTTATTTTCCGTTGCTACAAGCTCTTTTTTTAGTCTTTCGATGGTTGTGACTAATGCAATTATAGATGCTACGAGCACAGGCAAAAGTGCAACTACAAATAGCACGATACATACCCATACATACAGAGTAACAAGCTCCTCGTTGAAGCTTTTTGCATTAGATATAGAGAATATTGTAAAAATTACCACTAAAACAGTAATAATCGTGCAGACAATTCCTGTCTTTATATAGCTTTTTTCTTTGTTGTAATTTATTTTTGAAGTGGCTGGTTTTGATGGTGTAGCCTTTTTTTCTTCTTTTTTAGGCTTTTCTCGTTTGGATACTATCACTTTTGGTGTAACAGGTTGCTTGTTCTCATTTCCCATCTTCATCACTCCCCTTTTTTACCATTTTATCATAATATTTCCGATTGTGCAATATTTATTAAAAAAAGACGAGAAAATCTCAATACCATTAAGTTAAGAAAATCGACCTACTTCGAAAGAGGTAGGTCTTTTTTTTATTAAAAAAAATCAAAAAATATCAAAAAAGACTTGACAAATGAGATAAAATGTGCGGTCGCCCCTATCAACGAAAAAATGAGTT
>JAFUNF010000010.1 GCA_017473085.1 Clostridia bacterium | reverse complement strand
TTTGCAATATTTTTTTCGACAGATTTATCACCTGTCTTTTTTGTCATACCTATTTTTACAAAAAAGTACACCTATCATCGTTTTAACTCAATGATAGGTGCTTTTTCTATTTTCGCTCGTTTCTTAACTTAATGGTATTGGACGTTTGTCCTGTTTTTTTATGCAAGCTTTATCTCCTTAACAATCACGTTATAAGAAAATCCTTTCCCCTGAATTGTAATTGCTTTTGGCATTTTGTTTTTGCCAAGGGTTAGGGTATAATAGCACTCCTCTGTTTGAAATTCAAGGGTGGCAACCTCAGTGCCAGTTGCACTGACAAGATGCTCTTCGTTTAAGGAAAAGGCAGATAAAAGTGCCACAATTCCACAAAGGCTTTCCTTTTTTACAGGAATTTTCGTTTCCTCTGCCACCAAAAACGCACTTTCGTTTTCATAATAGATTTCAATACCACAAAGTGATTCTGGCTCAAGGATTGTAAGGCTTCTTTTCTCCCCTTGCTTTGTAAGCCTTGCAGTATATTTTTCATTAATTACGCACACAGCCTCAAGGTCGTTTTCCTGATATGGCAAAATTCCGTAGCTCTGCTCCTGACAGCCTACTAAAAAAAGCAAGAAAAGTGCAATTACTAAGGCTAATTTTTTCATACAATCCCCCCTTTTTTCAATTCTATGAAAGGATTGCTTCATTTATTCCACAGTGCAAACCAAAACAGACATATCGTCCTGTGAAACATTCTTTTCCTTTGCCCTTTTAATTATTGTATCAGCAAGAGCTTCTTTATTAAGGTCCTTTTCCTCAAGCAATTTAACAAGCCAATCGTCATTTCCCTTAGGTGGTAAAATTCCATCGCTTACCATTACACAAATATCGCCCTGTTTTAAACTAAAGCCTAATTTTTCTGCATCTAACTCCTTCATTATTCCGACAGGAGCAGTTTTAGATTGTAGCTTGTAGGAGCTACCCTCTCTTACAATATACGAGGGTGCTGAGCCACTTTTAATGAAGCTACCCTCAAGGGTATTCAAATCAATTTCAAGCAGGTCAATTGCCGAGGAGCATTCAAGATTTTTCGCTCTGACTAAATTATTAAGCATAGCCAGAGCAAGCTCCTTTTCGCTTGTTACTCTTAGTATTTTTTCCAAGAAATCCGTACAAAGCTTAGCAGTTAGCCTTGCCTCATTGCCACTTCCCATACCATCGCAAATCAAAAGGTATTCACGGCTACCTACCCCCTTAAAGTGGGATGACACGTCCCCACTTATTTCCTTTTCCTTGCCTGATTTTTCACTATGATAGTAGGTAATTTTTCTTTGATTGATAGCCTCTATCTTCATAATTGCATAGCCACCACTCATTTCTAAAACAGGGTCAGACAGGCAAAGGCTTAGCTCCTTTTCCAAAAGCTCCTTAATCTTTTTTTCGTCACAGCTTGTCCGAGTTACGTCAATACCTGTTAAAATTATTTGTAAAGGGTCCCCCTCAGTAACCTCAGCACCACCCAAGGCTACCCCATTTTTACAAAGAATCCTTACAATTTTGTCGCTTTGTGCATTATTCAAGCCGATTTCCCTTTGCGCGTCCTTGCTAACTCCGTCAAGTAGCCTTGCCATAAGCTCATAGTCTGTTGCACTTATATCTAACTTATCGTTTTTAATTTGTTGCCTCAGGTCCTTTTTTGTTCTTTTGTTCATTTCCTCAATTATGTTCTCAATATGAGGGCAACGATGCAAAAATCTTTCATCTACGTTATTTTTGTTACACTCTCCACGACTAAAGGCGTTGTCGGCAAGCCTGAAAATATTTGCCTCGGTGGTTTTGGAATCGTTTTTCCAGCAAATATCCTTTTTAGGACAGGTAAAGCAATACCCCTCCACAAGTGCCATACAGTTACTTCTGTATCTTGCCCTGTCTGGTGCCTTAGTCTTTTTTGAAATGTCCTTTAAAATTAAGGAAATATCCTGAAATGACCCCTTAGCGTCCTTTAGGTGCTTAATAAGTCTTTTGCTTTTGTCCTCTGCCAAAACTGTAACAGGCGCTTTATTCTCCCTTTGCTCACGCCTTAAAAACGAGGGCTTAGGAATTAATTCAAAGCGAATTAATGGATACATAACCAAGGAAACGAAAAGCAATTCAGGTGCTATATATACTATTGCCTCATAGCCCCTTACCAAAATGCCATAGCCAATACTTACAACAAAGCCACTCATAATAGAAAGATAAGGGGATAAGCTCCATAAAAGTCCAGATATAACACCTGCAAGACCATAAACAGGTGCAAAGACAAGGTCGCTTGCCACTCCCAAAATAAGACCAATTGCACCAGCTAATGTGCCTGAAATATATTTAGATACATAAAGCACAATTGCAAAGGCTAAGACTATGGAAAAATCTATGCCAAAAACCTCCCTGCCACTTAGCATATAAACAAAGGCAAAGGCAAGAGCACCTAAAGCAAGCATTAGCTCTCTGCTCTTTGGATTTTTCTCAAATAGCCCCAAAAGACAATAAGCAAAAATGCCAACCACCACACTCATAAATACAAGCACAAAAACATCGTAATATAAATAGCCGTTTGCAATTACATTATAAAGCCCAATACCAAAGGCACCAATAATTCCAATAGCTACTCTTAAAAACCCATTTTCACAAAACAGGCTTGACAAAACCCCACCTCTCTTTTCTCCTAAAAGCAAGGGGGTGTCCTCTCCTCTTTTAATAAGAGACCCTGCTATTCTCAAGCCAAAAATACCAATCAGGGCAACTATGTAGGGCACACTTCCCTCCATAAAGAAAACAACCGACAAAATAGAGCCTGCAAATGCAAAGGGTGCGTATTTTTTACAAGAGGCACAAAGTGCCAATCCAAAGGGATAAATCCCAAAGGCAAGCTTAACTGGTGTCAAAGCAAGGCTAAGCAAAAATATTCCCACCTGTGTGATAACCTGCTTGGCTGTGCTTGATAGCTTAATACCTCTGATTTTCCCCTTTAATTCCTTAACTGTCATAAAATTCCTCCTTTATTCATATATTAATTACATTATAAGCCTATACACCTATATAAATTTGTCAAAGCCTGTCCGTATTTTTTAGCTTTTTTCGATGGGAAATATTATTGCTTGTCGTTTTTGGAAAATTTTGAAAATTTATATTGTATTTTAACCTGATAAATGTTATACTTAAGTTATATTTGGGAGGGATAAAATTATGGCTAAATCAAATACATGTTGCTTCACAGGTCACCGAGTTCTACCAAGGGACTTTACATCAGATTGCCTAATGCGTGGCATCGAATACTTAATAAACCAAGGTGTTGACACCTTTATTACAGGGGGTGCAATCGGCTTTGATACCAAGGCTGCCCAAGCTGTGCTTGAGGCTAAAAAGAAGTACCCTAATATTAAATTACATATTTACGTGCCCTGTCGCAATCAGGACAAGAAATGGAATATCAAGGATAAAATAGCTTATCAGTCCCTTCTTAAAAAGGCAGACCACGTGGATATAAACGACAAGGAATACTATGACGGCTGTATGCTTGAAAGAAACAGAAAAATGGTGGATGCTTCCTCCTACTGTATCGCTTACTATAACGGAAGTCGTAGTGGTACAGGCAGTGCAGTTGCTTACGCAAAAAAGCAAGGTGTTACCGTCTTTAATATCTATAATAAGGAATAATTATGAATAAGGTTGCTTGGCAGGGTGGTGCTCTTTTAGGTCC
The DNA here is from genome assembly GCA_017473085.1 of Clostridia bacterium. GTDB lineage: Bacteria > Bacillota > Clostridia > Oscillospirales > CAG-272 > RGIG2000. The sequence goes on along the minus strand of JAFUNF010000010.1, from coordinate 21,566 downwards.
ACTTCCTGCTGTTATGGTATCCTGTGGAGATATGGAAAAATCAAATATAATAACAGTTGCTTGGTGTGGCATTACAAATACAATCCCACCTAAAACCTATGTTTCCATTCGTCCCAGCAGATACTCCTATAATATAATTAAGGAAAGAAAAGAATTTGTAATTAACTTAACTCCTGCCACTCTTACTAAAAAGGCAGATTGGTGTGGTATTTACACAGGAAAAAAGGTTGACAAATTCAAGGAGTGTGGCTTCACTAAGGAAAAAGCAAGCAAAATAGACGCCCCACTTATTTCCGAGTGCCCTATTTCAATTGAATGTAAGGTCACAGATATAATACCACTGGGGTCCCACGATATGTTTCTTGCCGACATAGTGGCAGTCAACGTGGAAAAAGCTCTTTTAGAGGGGGACAAGCTCTGCATAAATCGTGCCCACCTTTGCGCCTTTGCCCACGGAGAGTATTATAAATTAGGAGAGCGAATTGGAAAATTTGGCTTCTCCGTTAAAAAGAAAAAAATGCCGAACAAATCGGCTAAAAAATAAGGAGATTATTATGATTTTTGAAAATGGCGATAGAATCGTTTTCGCAGGCGATTCAGTTACCGACTGTGGCAGAAAGCGTCCCTATGGTCAAGGACTTTGGGAGGGTCTTGGAAATGGTTATGTAAGACAGGTTGACTCTATACTTTCCTGCATTTACCCTGAAAAAATGCTCAACCTTGTAAACGTAGGCGAAAGTGGTGCAACAAGTGGCGATATGCTCGCTCACTGGGAGGAAAACGTAGAAAAGCTAAACCCTGATTACGTATTCTTTATGATAGGCGCAAACGACGTATGGCGTCAATTCGACGAGCCTGCCCTTGACAACTCTGGCTTAATGCCTGAGTGCTATCGTGCAAACCTTGAGGCAGTATGCGAAAGAACAATGCCTAAGGTTAAGGGTATGTTTGTAATTAGCCCATTCTATATGGAAGCAAACGATAACGACCCAATGAAAAAGCGTATTGTTGAATACGCACAAATCTCAAAGGAGGTTGCCGAAAAGTACGGTGCTACATATATCGACGTACAAGGCGAATTTGATAACCACCTAAAGCATCGCTACCCTGCTTATATCTCATGGGACAGAGTTCATCCCAACTGGGTTGGCGGTATGCTAATCGCGAAAGAAATTCTTAAAGCAATCGGTGCAGACCCTTTATATTAAAAAAAGACGGAAAATCCGTCTTTTTTTAATATAAAGCTTGCCGAAGGCAATCATAACAATGCTTTAGCATTTCATAACGCTTGCAAAGCAAGCTCATAACATTTGCAAAGCAAATTCATAACTTCCTTGCCTCCCCTTGTCAGCGGCACAACCAACATTTCTCCAACAAATCAAATACTCGCCTCCCCTTGTCAGCGGGAGGTGGATTTTGCGAAGCAAAAGACGGAGGGGTAGTTATTCCCCCCCACTTCGTAAGGGCTGAATAAAACCGAGAGTCAGCTCTCGGCTTTTATTCTATAAACTTAGTATATTTCTTAATCGCAAGGAAGGACGCAACCCCACCTAAAAGCAATACTCCAACCCCAAAGCCTTCCCCTTGAGGTGATTCCCCTGTTAGGGCACCCTTTAGGGCGTGCCTTGTGCAGAAATGTCGCAAAGCGACAAAAGGGTTCCTGTTTTGAAAAAAAAGGGGACCGTCAAAAGACGGTGGATTAAGTGACACTCCAAGAACACGAGTCTGTGACGAAGTGCGATTGGTTAGTGGAACTTATGCATGGGAGCGAAGCGAGTCGTAGAGGTGTTTCACTCTATTTTTATTCTATAAACTTAGTATATTTCTTAATAGCCAAAAACGATGCAAGTGCTCCTAGAAGCAATACTCCTACCCAAGAAACAACCGTTGCACTCCAACCAAGAGCCTCGGACATTAGCGCTATGCCATTCATAGAAACGGCAGCGCCGATATAGGTACAGGCGTTGCAAATTCCACCAATGGTTGAGGACCTGCCTGACTTAGCAAATCGACCTGGCACGCAGGAAATCAAAAGGAAGTTACAGGAGTGCATACAAGCACAGGTAATCGCACCTAAAAGCAAGCAAATTATTCTGCAAGGCGTATTATCAATTCCTATCAAAATGCTAAAGGGTATGCAAAGCACAACAGAAATACCAAACAACACAACCGAGCCCTTAGCCTCATTATTGAATAGCTTAGTTTTGTGAATTGCTCTAACCACAAATAGACTTATAATAGAAAAGATAGGAAGCGCAACAGACACCAAAATAGACTCACTGCTATCGCGATTAAAGGCTTGACTATAAAGAGTAGGTAGCCAACCCTCAATACCATCACGCATAAAGCCCATAGCAATTATTGCAAAAAGCAAGGGTAAAGCACCAGAGTGAGCAAGAATTTTAAAGCCACTTTCCTTCTTCTCGCAAATTTCCCTTACCTCTGCTACTCTTTCCTTAATCTCACTACCCCTTAAAACAAGGGACATAGCCACAATAAAGATAATACCAACTATTACACAAAAAATAGTTGAGGTAAAGAATACCGCCTTGTAGGTCATAAAGGAAATGCAAAGAGGCGCATACAAATATAATAAAATAGTAGAAACGTGAGCACCACAGGTAACGATTAAATTAGCAGTTACGTATTTTTCGTGGCTTAGGCTTTCTGCTAAAATTCTTACAATAGGTGGCCACAAAAGTGCCTGCGCAAAGCCGTTAATTGCCCATACGGGAATTAGCCAATATTGATTTTCAATCAAAGGAAAGGCAAGATTACAAAGTGCTGAAACCATAAGTCCACAAAACATAAGATACCTTGGCTTTAGCTTATCCCCAAGGTAGCCACTGACTAACTGTCCTGCCCCATAGAAAACAAACAAGGCAGAGCCAATAAGTCCACCAACACTTTCGTTTATCACACCCTTGTCAAGCATTTCAACCATTACAACTGCAAAGGTTTTTCTTGAAAAGTAACTGGCAAAATAAGCAACCGTACAAAGCAAAACAATCAACGCCTTTTTAAATTTCCCCTTAACCAACAGCTCACACTCCCCTTTCTTCATATTAGATAATATATTTCATAATATGGTATATTAGCACACCCTGTGACAAAAATCAATAGAAAAGAAAAAATCACTTCTTGTTGAAGTGATTTTTTCTTGAGTTGAAATATTCTATTTTGTATTCTTTACTCTCTTTATCATTCTTTCAACATCATCACAAGCGTTGAGAATATTCAAAATCGCTTCTGGATTTCTATTTTGCCATACGATAAATAGCTCGTGGCAAAATGCTTGACCTACCTCTTCAACTCCTGCAAAATCTAGATTAATTTCTTTAAACTTCAAGATAAGCTCGCCTAACCTACGTGCCTCTGAACGAGAAACAGGATTTCCATTAACAAAAAAGTGTGCAATTGGTATTTGAGTTTTAACAAATCCCTCGTCAACATTGGAAAATCTATCAAACACCTCTTTTGTTGTTTTTTTGCTATGATTATAGAGAGACATACATACTAATGTGCCATCATTTTTCCCATTGCTGTTAGCGTTGGTTTTATATTGAGAATCTTCAAAATTATTTCTGGAAAAGAACACCTTATCAGAATAAATAACAAAGGTATCCATTAAATGCGAGGTGAAGAAAATTCCCTCACCCGAATGCATACTTTTTGCAGTGGTAAATTTTCCTGCAAACAAGAGTCCTGCACAATCATTGAGAGTCATTTCTTGGTTGTGCTCATTTTTCATATATTCTTGAATGTTTTTAAAAATACCTATTCCATTATCAGATAAAAGAATTGACGTATCTAAATCATTCTTTAGTACAATAACTCCAATTTTATTAGCTCGTGAATGCTCAATAGCATTGTTCATCATTTCAGTAAAAGCATATCTCCAAGCAGAAAAAACATTTTTTTCAAATCCCTTTAGTAATGGTGCAATATCTCTATCAAATATTACATCCTCTAAAAGTGAGTCCTCGTTGTTATATGAAAACATGTATCTACTTGAAACAAGCTCATAAAGACCCATTCGACTGCTTTTTCTTATTACACCATTGTCACTAAGCTCTTTTAAGTAATTATAGATAGTAGACTTTGAAACCTCAAAGGATTCCATAACCTTATTAACTAAATCTTTATCTGACGACTGTATTAGCTTTAAAATATAGTTTATAATCTGCTCCTTGTTTATACCTGCCATAAACTCAACTCCTCTCTGTTTTCTATATTTAGTATATCATTTTTTGCAAAAAAGTCAACAATTATTCCAAATTTTATCAATTATTTTCCAAATTGTGCATTTGCTTTCCTACATTTTAACAAAATATAGTGCCCACACTTGGGAGAAGGCTTAAAAAAATCACGCAGAGAAATCTGCGTGATTTTGTTTTATTACTTATTCTTGTAGGTTACGTGGATTGCACGACCGCCTGTCAAAACAATCATTTCAACAGCTGTGTCAGAGAACACGCCAGCCTTAACTGTAAGTGGCTTATCAAGTGTACCTCTTGCGAGCACCTTTACACTCTTAGCCTTCTTATCGATAAGACCCTTAGCCTTAAGAGATGCCAAGTCAACAACGTCGCCAGCATTGAATGCTTGAGATAGTGTATCAATATTAACAATGCACTTCTTAGTATCCTTTGCACTTACGTATTCAACGTCCTCTTCAACAACAACCTCAATGTTCTTTTCCTCAATGATGTTGTGTGCACTTTCAGCATCAACCTGCTCTACAACAGGCTCAGCCACAACAGGCTCCTCTTCAACAACAGGCTCTTCCTCTGCTACAGGCTCTTCCTCTACAACAGGCTCTTCCTCTGCTACAGGCTCTTCCTCAGCCACAGGCTCTTCCTCTGCAACTGGTTCTTCCTCAGCCACAGGCTCTTCCTCTACAACAGGCTCTTCTTCAACGACAGGTGTCTCTTCAACAACCTCTTCTACAACCTCTTCTATAACTGGTGTTTCCTCAACTACCTCTTGGGCAGGTGTGTCGTTTGCAACAACCTTAAGCTCCTTAATCAAGCCCTTAGCAACGAGTGAAGGTGTATCCTCGTAAGGATATAGAGAAACATAATCAACCTCTTGTGCCTTAGGATTCTTAACGATTTCAAGCTTAGCCATAACCATATCAACAACCTCTTTAGCCTTCTTAAGACCGAGAGCGCTCTTAATCTTAAGAGCAGTTGGGACCTCAGCACATTGCTTGCTTTCAGTTACCTCGTAGTGATATCTTGCTTGGTCAAGCTCCTCAGGATTAATGGCACAGTAAAGCTTAATTGTCTTTCCACGTACCTTAATCTTGAATAATTGCTTTCTTCCCTTGTTAAAGCTATCAAACTTCCAGCTGAATCTGGACTTAACGCCCTTGTAGGAAAGAATGTAGTTCTTAATTTGGCTATAGAAGTCCTTAACGGAATCCTCGCCTTGAATAATGTTAGCAGTAACAGAACGACTATATCTGATGTCGATTACATTACCCTCACTGTCAACAAACTCGCCAACAGGTGTAGGCTCAACCTCGGAAACAGGCTCTTCCTCAACAGCCTCTTCTTCTTGAGCAGGCTCTTCCTCAACAACCTCTTCTTGAGCAGGCTCTTCCTCAACAACCTCTTCTTGAGCAGGTGCTTCCTCAACAACCTCTTCTATAACAGGTGCTTCCTCAACAACAGGCTCCTCTACGATTTCCTCTTCCTTAGGCTTGTTAGATACAACCACAACATCACTTGTAGCTTGAAGTGCCTTAACAAGCTTCTTAGCAAGCAAGGAATCTGTCTCCTCGTAAGGATACATTGCTACGTAATCAACCTCTTTAGCCTTTTCGTTCTTTTCAATTTCGAACTTAGCCATAACCATATCAACAACCTCTTTTGCCTTACGCAAGCCAAGGCCACTCTTAACCTTAAGAAGTGTTGGCACGTCAGCAAATAGCTTATTGTTAATTGCGTCGTGGTGATACTTAGACTTATCAAGCTCCTCTGGGTCAATTGCACAGTATAGACAAATTGTCTTTCCACGTGGCTTAATCTTGAATAGCTGATTTCTGCCCTTATTAAAGCTATCAAACTTCCAGCTAATCTTTGACTTAACACCCTTGTAGGACATAATGTGATTCTTCAACTGGCTGTAGTAATCCTTAATTACATCCTCGCCTTGAATGATATTAGCAGTAAAGCTACGGCTGTATTTGATATTGATTTTATTTCCTTCATTATCAATATATGTAGGAACTATTACAGGCTCAGGAATAACAACAGGCTCTTCTTGAACAGGCTCTTCCTCGACAACCTCTTCAGCAACAGGCTCTTCCTCGATAACCTCTTCAGCAACTGGTTCTTCCTCGACTACCTCCTCTGCAACAGGAGCTTCCTCAATAACCTCTTCAGCAACAGGCTCTTCTTCGATAACCTCTTCAGCTACAGGCTCTTCCTCAATAACCTCTTCAGCTACAGGCTCTTCCTCGATAACCTCTTCAGCTACAGGCTCTTCCTCGATAACCTCTTCAGCTACAGGCTCTTCCTCGATAACCTCTTCTGCTACAGGCTCTTCTTCGATAACCTCTTCAGCAACTGGTTCTTCCTCAATAACCTCTTCTGCTACAGGCTCTTCTTCGATAACCTCTTCTGCAACTGGCTCTTCTTCAACTACCTCATCCTTAGGTAGTAGCTCGTCTGGATCTGGCTCTATAATAACCTCTGGCTCCTCGTCGATTACCTCTGGAACAGCCTTTGGCTCGCAAGCTACGGAGAACAACTGAATTGTAAATGCGGAGTCGTTTTCATTTCTTTCAACAACGACATCGCCATTTGGAACAACACCCCAACCTGCAAAGGCTTCATCCTCTTCAAAGTCAGCAGGTGTATTAAGTGCTACATAGTGAGCTTCCTTATAGATAAACTTATTAGTTTCTCCATCAACGAACAAAAGCTCAATTACAGATGCAGGATTAACCTCGCCCTCATATTCGCCTTCCTCGTCAAAGATAGGATAAAGATTGATAGCAAAGGACGCATTTGAGTCGTCCTTAGAAAGAACAAGCTCTCCATTTTGCTCTGAGCTCCAGCCCTTAACCTCAAGAGGAATATCGTGCTCCTCTGGAAGCAATACATTAATTTTTATAGTTTCAGAATCAAGAAGTGCTTCTCCGTCCTTGTTCATATAATTGATTTGAACAAATACGCCCTCTTCTACTGCTTCCTCTTCCTCCTCGATAACTGCCTCAGCCCAAATAGCATAAAGCTGAACTGTGTGCCAAAGAAGCTTTTCGGTAACAGTGACCATTTCCTCACCCTCAGGGTCATAAGCCCAACCGATAAATTCCTTACCAGCCTTTTCAGCAGGGCGAATATTTACAAGTGTAAATACAGGTACCTTCTCATAGCTAATTTCATAGTCGCCTTCTGTATCAACATATACAATCTGGCATTTTGCGACAGCAAGTAAAATAGCGAGAACAACGCATATTCCCAAAGCCACCGCACAGCCGGTAACATCAAGATTAAGAATGTCAACAGCTGATAATAACAAACCATTTAATAGATTCATTACGTTTTCCTCCGTGCTTAATAATATTTTTTGTAATTCAATTATACATTACCATATATTATTTTGTCAATGATTTTTCCATATTTTTTTAAAAAATTCGTACACTCTACCCCCATTTTTCTGATTTTTGCCACCTTTTGACCATCTTCAAGGTGCTTTTATAATGCTAATTCTCCCCTCCGAAAAAAAATTTACTATTGATTTTTAAATCCTTTTGAGATATACTTATGTTATGAATTTTTTGAAGAGAGGTTTAAATCTATGGTTGACAAAATTATCGAAACATTAAAGGAATATGACGAGGACGTTGCCAAGGGCATTGCAAGTGAGCTTCAAAGACAAAGACGTGGTCTTGAATTAATTGCATCAGAGAACTTGGTTTCTGAGGCTGTTATGCTGGCAATGAGCACTCCCCTAACAAATAAATACGCAGAGGGCTATCCAGGAAAGAGATACTATGGTGGTTGTGAGTGCGTTGACGTGGTTGAGAAAATCGCAATTGAGCGTGCATGTAAGCTATTTGGTGCTGAGCACGCAAACGTACAGCCCCACAGTGGTGCACAAGCAAACACAGCCGTTTACTTTGCACTAATCAAGCCAGGCGATACTGTTCTTGGTATGAGCCTTGCACACGGTGGTCACTTAACTCACGGAAGCCCTGTAAATATGTCAGGTAAATACTTCAACTTTGTTCCCTACGGAGTAAACGACGACGGCTTTATCGACTACGACGAATTTGAAAGAGTCGCAAAGGAAGCACAGCCTAAGCTTATCGTAGCAGGCGCTTCTGCTTACCCCAGAGTAATTGATTTTGAAAGAATTTCCAAAATCGCAAAGGAGGTTGGCGCTTACTTTATGGTAGATATGGCACACATTGCAGGACTTGTTGCAGCAGGACTCCATCCATCTCCTGTGCCATATGCAGACGTAGTTACAACCACAACCCACAAGACTCTAAGAGGTCCACGTGGTGGTCTTATTCTCTGCCGTGAGGAGTTAGCTACTTTAATCGACAAGGCTATCTTCCCAGGCACACAGGGTGGTCCACTTATGCACGTAATTGCATCTAAGGCAGTATGCTTTGGTGAGGCACTTAAGCCAGAATTCAAAAAATATCAAGAGCAAATTGTAAAAAATGCCAAGGCTTTGGCTAATACTCTTCTTGAGGAGGGCTTTGACCTTGTATCTGGTGGTACAGATAATCACCTAATGCTTCTTGACCTTCGTCCATTCAAGATTACTGGTAAGGAGCTTGAAAGAAGACTTGACGAGTGCTATATCACAGTAAACAAAAACTCAATTCCTAACGACCCAGAAAAGCCATTTGTTACAAGTGGTGTAAGAATTGGTACTCCAGCAGTTACCTCTCGTGGTCTTGTTGAGGAGGATATGGTTACACTTGGCAAGCTTATTAAGCTTTGTGCAACAGAATTTGAAGCCAAGGCTGACTACATCAGAGCCGAGGTTACAAAAATCTGCGACAAGTATCCAATTTATCGCTAATGCGTGGAGAATATTCAACCTCACAGCGTAAGGCAGTCCTTGAATTTTTAAAGGGCGCCTCACACCATATCACGCCCAGTGAAATCCTTGCTCACCTAAAGGAGTCTGGCAGAAGCATTAGCTTAGCCACAATTTATCGCACCCTTGACAAGCTATGTAGCGAGGGCATTGTCAGAAAAATGTCAATGGGCGACGGTGCAGGCTCCTGCTATCAATATATTGCACAGAGCGATTGTCACTCCCACTTTCACCTTAAGTGTATAGAGTGTGGTAGGCTAATCCATCTGAGCTGTGATTTTCTTGCCAGTATGGAAAAGCACATTTTATACGAGCATGGCTTTACCATAAGCACAGGAAGAACTGTAATTTATGGCAAATGTAGCACTTGCGAAGCATTAAAAAAGTAGTACATTAAAAATAATTTAAAATTTTTTCATTTTACTATTGATTTTTGAAAATCTTTGTGTTATAATGCTTTCGCTTATGATTTTTTATAATTCTAAACGGAGGTAAAAATGGAACTTAACGAACTTAATAAGTTGAAAGAAACTTACGAAGCTCTAAAGGACACATACAAAGGTGACCTTGCAGCCCAAGAAAGCCTTAAGAGTCAATACGAAGGCTTTGAAAGTAACACACAAGGCATACTTGATAGTGTAAAGGCTACACACACAGCAATGGCTCACGATATGTACCCCTTCTTCCTTGTTTTCGGTATCATTTTGTTAGTTTTTGCAGTATTCCTTATTGTTGCTATCATCATTCAAAGCAACAAGTCTGAAAAGGGTCTTTCTGGCGCCATCACAGGTGGCTCATCAGAAACCTTCTACGGCAGAAATAAGGGTAAGGATAAAAATAAGGTGCTTGCCATCATCACAATTGTAGTAGCTGCTCTATTTATCGTTTCAGTGCTAACAGTTTACGTATTCCAATACGACCTTTCCGAGCTTAATAACACAATCGATAGTCTTGACTATGACGTATTGAGCTTTGGCTGGGTAATCGACAGTATTGAAGATGATATGGAAAAGATTACATCACAAATTAATAGTGTTGGCTCAGTGCTTGATTCACTTGATACTCAAATCGGTCAAGCAGGCGGTAGCTTAGTACCTGACTCACTGTCATAACTTAACAAGCAGAAGAGAACAAAATGGTTTTGCCGTTGTGTTCTCTTTTTCTTTTAATTAACGTTGCGTAATAACCCTTGCGTAGCAAGGACTTCATCCACCCTTGGTGGACTTCATCACGCAGTGATTTCATCCGTCTTTGACGGAATTCATTCCCCTTGCCTCCTCTTGTCAGGGGAGGTGGCACGACCAAAGGTCGTGACGGAGGGGTAGTACCTAACCCTTGCGTAGTAGGGGTCCTCAAAAAGTCGCAGACTTTTTGGGGTTCACGTAACAAGGATTTCATTTTTTCCAACGGAAAGATTTCATTCGACTTTAGTCGAATTTCATTGCGTAGCGATTTCATTCCTCTCCCCTTCTGCACAAGGCACGTTTCTTCAGGGTGCCCTCAAGGGGAAGGCTTCATCATAACGTTGCGTAGCAACTCATAACGTTTGCGAAGCAAACACTTAAAGTAGGAGGTGATTTTATGAATTTACAAGAATTAATTTTAGAAGCCATACACTCCCCTGACTATATTCCTCTGATTCCTGCTATGCTTCTTGAAGAAATTCGAGTGGCAACAAGCCAAGAAATTGAGGAAAAGGACTTTTGGCGTGCTTTATCTCAGCTTGAAAAGAAGTTAGACGTAGCCTTTACAAAAAAGGGTAAGGTTTCAAGTCCTGCCGATATGGGCATATTCAAGGGCATTTTCTCTGCCTCAAGCCGTGGCACATTCGGCTTTGTAACTGTTGATGACAAGGAGTTTTTCATTCCACCAGGCTTTACTAAGGGAGCAATTTACTCCGATACAGTAGCTATTAAAAGGATAGATATGTCCTCAAAATACTATGGCAAGGGCAATGAGGCAGAGGTTGTCTCAATCATCGAGCGAGGCATAACCACCTTAACAGGTGTTACAACCCTTTACGGAAAGGGCGATTTCAGAATAGCCACCCTTACTCCCGACAACGAAAAAATACACCTTAAAATAATTATTCCAAGAAACAAGCTAAATGGTGCTCAAACAGGGGACAAGGTGCTTTGTCGCATTACAAAATACCCCGAAGGACAATTTGAGGATGCTCTTGGCGAGGTGCTTCTGTGCTTAGGAGGCAAGGACACTCTTGAGGCAAACTACAAGGGTATTCTCCACTCTCATGGCATTGCAACCGTATTCCCCGACCCCGTCCTTGCACAAGCTGAGGAGGTATCAAGCGAGAAAATCTCCACACAGGGTCGTTTGGATTTAAGGGACAAGATTATTTTTACAATAGATTCCTACGAGGCTAAGGACCTTGACGATGCTATTTCAATTGAACGCACAGAAAACGGCTATATTTTAGGTGTTCACATTGCCGATGTTTCTCATTATGTAACACAAGGCTCCCCACTTGACAAGGAAGCAATCACAAGAGGCACAAGCGTTTACTTTACCGACAAGGTTGTGCCAATGCTACCTAAGGCATTATCAAATGGTATCTGCTCGCTAAACGAGGGCGAGGACAGGCTTACCTTATCTGCCTTTATGTCTCTTGATAATTCAGGCAACATTTTGTCAACCGAGCTTCGTGAGTCTGTGATTCGCTCACGAGTTAAGGGAATTTACTCCGAGCTTAATGATATTTTAGAAAAAAGCACAGACAGTGAGTTTTACAAAAAATACGAGTCGCTCATGGTGGATTTTTCCACAATGCTTGAATTATATAATATATTGAAGAAAAAAAGCGAAAAGAAGGGTGCTATGGAGCTTGAAAGTGAGGAGGCAAAAATAATCCTTGACGAAAAGGGACACCCAGTCGACATAGTAAAACGAGAAAGAGGCATAAGTGAAAGACTAATCGAGCAATTTATGCTCTGTGCAAACGAGGGCGTTGCAACATTTTTGCATAATGCCTCAATCCCTTGCGTTTATCGTGTTCACGACGAGCCAGACAAGGAAAAAATCGATGCCTTTGCTCTGTTTGCAAGAAATTTAGGAGTAGATACCTCTCCCTTAAGGACTAAAAACACAGTAACTCCCTCCCAATTAAGTGCAGTGCTTGAAAGTGCTAAGGAAAAGGGAGTTTCCTCCATCGTCTCCTCAATTCTTTTACGCTCACTTATGAAGGCTCGCTATGCCTCTATCCACAAAAGCCACTTTGGTCTTAACACCGAGTGCTATTGCCACTTTACCTCTCCAATCCGTCGCTACCCTGACCTGACTGTGCATAGAATTGTCAAAGCCCTTCTAAACGGACAAATTACCGACAAAAATATAGGCGCTTACGAAAAGCTTGCCAGCCTTAGCGCTCAGCTTTCCACCGATAATGAAATTCGTGCAGTGTCAGCCGAGAGAGAAATCGAGGACCTTTATATGTGCGTTTATATGGAGGACAAGGTGGGTCAGACGCTTGACTGCATTATTACCTCAGTTAATTCCTTTGGCTTCTTTGCAAGGACAGAAAATCTGTGCCAAGGCTTAGTTTCCACAGAATCCTTAGGTCACGGCTTCGTTTACGATAGGGATAACCACACCCTTGGACGTGGCAAAACCATCTATCGCTTAGGCATGAGTGTCAAGGTAAAGGTTAAGAGCGTTGATGTTTCACTAAGACAGGTTAATTTTGAGCTTGTGGAAGAAAAAAAGAAGGGCACAGTTATAAAATCCCTTGACTACCCCTCCAAAAAGAAAGACCGACATCCAAAACGCAAACGACGTTAAAAAAGCATGGAACTCATTTCCATGCTTTTCTCATTCTTTTATTACATTATTCTTTAAGAACTTGCCTTGCTCCTTTATTTTCTTAGTTTTTACCCATTTTTTTAGTAAAATTATACAATTATTCTTCTCAACAGAACACATTTTTAAATATTTAGAAAAATTTTGTATTTTTTAAAAAAACTCTTCCATTTTATAAGTGTTTATGTTACAATAGTAGTGTGCGTGCCTAATACACGCAAACACAATTAAACAGTTAATTTTTTTAATGGAGGTACTTTAAATGAGTACAAAAAAGTATGTTTACCTCTTTACAGAAGGTAACGCAAACATGAGAGAAATTCTCGGTGGTAAGGGTGCTAACCTTGCTGAAATGACCAACATTGGTCTTCCTGTTCCACAGGGCTTCACAATTTCAACAGAGGCTTGTACACAGTACTACGAGGATGGCAGACAAATCAACGAAGAAATTCAAGCACAAATCATGGAATACATCGATAAGATGGAAGCAATCACTGGCAAAAAGTTCGGTGACCTTGAAAACCCACTTCTCGTTTCCGTTCGTTCTGGTGCTCGAGCTTCAATGCCAGGTATGATGGATACAATCCTTAACCTTGGTCTTAACGAAGAGGTTGTTAATGTAATGGCTGAAAAGTCAGGCAACGCTCGTTGGGCTTGGGACTGCTACAGAAGATTTATCCAGATGTACTCCGACGTTGTTATGGAGGTTGGTAAGAAGTACTTTGAAGAGCTTATCGACAAAATGAAGGAGCAAAAGGGTGTAACACTTGACGTTGAGCTTACAGCTGACGACCTCAAGGAGCTTGCAAACCAATTCAAGGCTGAATACAAGGCAAAGATTGGCTCTGACTTCCCATCTGATCCTAAGGAACAGCTCATGGGCGCTGTTAAGGCAGTATTCCGTTCATGGGATAACCCACGTGCTAACTATTACAGAATGCAAAACGAAATCCCATATTCTTGGGGTACCGCTGTTAACGTACAAGCTATGGCTTTCGGTAACATGGGTGATGACTGTGGTACAGGTGTTGCATTTACTCGTGACCCAGCAACAGGCGAAAAGAAGCTTATGGGTGAGTTCTTGACAAACGCACAGGGCGAGGACGTTGTTGCAGGTGTTCGTACACCAATGCCAATCGCTATGATGGCTGAAAAGTTCCCAGAGGCATATGCTCAATTCGTTGAGGTTTGCTCAATTCTTGAAAACCACTACCATGATATGCAGGATATGGAATTTACTGTTGAGCATGGTAAGCTATATATGCTCCAAACAAGAAACGGTAAGAGAACAGCTGCAGCTGCTCTTAAGATTGCTGTTGCTCTTGTTGAGGAAGGTCTTAAGACTAAGGAAGAGGCTCTCTTGATGCTTGACCCTAAGCAGCTTGATGCTCTTCTCCACCCACAATTCGACGCTAAGGCTCTTAAGGCTGCAAAGCCAGTTGCTTCTGCTCTTCCAGCATCACCAGGTGCTGCTTGTGGTAAGATCGTATTCACAGCTGAGGATGCAGTTGAAGAGGGCAAGAAGGGCGAAAAGGTTGTTCTTGTTCGTCTTGAAACATCTCCAGAGGACATCGAGGGTATGAACTATGCTCAAGGTATCCTTACAGTACGTGGTGGTATGACATCTCACGCAGCCGTTGTTGCTCGTGGTATGGGTACATGCTGTGTATCTGGTTGTGGCGACATCAAGATGGACGAGGAAAACAAGAAGTTCACTCTTGCTGGCAGAACATACGTTGAGGGCGACTACATTTCACTTGACGGCTCAACAGGTAACATCTACGGTGAGGCTATCCCAACTGTTCCTGCTGCAATCGCTGGCGAGTTTGAAATCATTATGAACTGGGCTGACGAATACAGACAGCTTCAGGTTAGAACAAACGCTGATACACCAAGAGATGCTAAGCAAGCAAGAACCTTCGGTGCTGAGGGTATTGGTCTTTGCCGTACAGAGCATATGTTCTTCGACCCAGACAGAATTTCCGCTATCCGTGAAATGATCTGCTCTGACACAGTTGAAGAAAGAGAAGTTGCTCTTGCTAAGCTTCTTCCAATGCAACAAGGCGACTTCGAGAAGCTTTACGAGGCTCTTGAGGGCAACCCTGTAACAATCCGTTTCCTTGACCCACCTCTACACGAGTTCGTTCCAACAACTGAAGAGGACATTGAGCTTCTCGCTCAAACACAAGGCAAGAGCGTTGCTGACATTAAGAACATTATCGCTGGTCTACACGAGTTCAACCCAATGATGGGTCACCGTGGATGCCGTCTAACTGTAACATATCCAGAAATCGCTAAGATGCAGACAAGAGCTGTTATCCGTGCAGCTATCAACGTATCTAAGAAGCACCCAGAGTGGACAATCGTTCCTGAAATTATGATTCCACTTGTTGGCGAGCTTAAGGAATTCGTATTCGTTAAAAAGCTCGTTGTTGCAGCAGCTGACGAGGAAATCGCAAACGCAGGCGTTGAGCTTAAGTACGAGGTTGGTACAATGATGGAAATTCCACGTGCTTGCTTGACAGCTGACGAAATCGCAAAAGAGGCTGAGTTCTTCTGCTTCGGTACAAACGACCTAACACAAATGACCTTCGGCTTCAGCCGTGACGATGCTGGTAAGTTCTTAACAGCTTACTATGAGTCCAAGATCTACGAAAACGATCCATTCGCAAGAATCGACCAAAACGGCGTAGGTAAGCTCATGGCAATGGCTGTTGAAAATGGTAAGGACGTTCGTCCTACAATGCACGTTGGTATTTGTGGCGAGCACGGTGGTGACCCAACATCTGTTGAGTTCTGCCATAACATTGGTCTTTCCTATGTTTCCTGCTCACCATTCAGAGTTCCAATCGCAAGACTTGCAGCAGCTCAAGCAGCTCTTAAGAACCCAAGAAAGTAATTTCTGCTTAAGACAAGCTTAACTAAATAAAAAAATCGACCTTGCAAAAGCAATTTTGCAAGGTCTTTTTATATTCATTGCGTAGCGATTTCATCACGCAGTGATTTCATTCGACTTTAGTCGGATTTCATTGTGCGTTAGCACGATTTCATTTTCTTCTCGCCTCTGCACAAGCAGTATTTCTCCCTTGCGTAGGTTCCCGTAGCAAGGATTTCATTTTTCCAACGGAAAGATTTCATTCGACTTTAGTCGGATTTCATTGCGTAGCGATTTCATTTACCTATTGCCTTAGCTATTCTCGTACCCAGCAAATACGCACCAATAGAGTTTGGATGGACACCCATAGCCTTCCCCTTGAGGGGAAGGTGTCTGCAACGCAGACGGATGAGGTGTAGCCTTGCAAAAGGCGTTTTTCCTTCTGTCTTATTTCTTTATTACATTAGCTATTCTCGTACCCAGCAAATACGCACCAATAGAGTTTGGATGGACGCCGTCAGCAAAGCACTCATCTACATTTGGTACAAGGTCGAAGCCGTCTATCACTGTAATTCCGTTTTCATAGCAGGCTTTTTTAACAGTATCAATGCACCAATTAAACCTATCCCAATCAACGTCATTGTTTCTCCAAAGGGGAGTAACCTCGTAAATAGGAGTATTTGGATAAAGCTCCTTTATTCTCTTAAAGTATTCTTTAGTTGCACTCTCGTAATCATAATCATAGCAATCATAATAATTCGTGCCTAAAAATACAAGAATCTTGTCAGGCTCAAAGCTATCAAGAGTAGTCAAATCCTTTGGCTCAAAGCGATAGCCACCGATACCCTGTGCTATCACATTGTAGCCAGTTTCCCTTTGTAAAACGTTAGGATAAGCATAGCTTACCATACTAACCCCTGCTCCTTGAGTAATAGAATCCCCAAGAATCAAAAGCTTCTTGCCTTTTTCCCTAACAGAGCTATAATTACCATCAATAGTGAAATTTTTTATAGCAAGCTCACACTCACAGGGCATATAAATTGCAACTCGCTTGTCCCCCTCATCTAAGGAAAGCTCCACACGTCCCTTCTTGCTTTCTCCAATTTTATGCACCTTTACAAGTGTACCATTTACACATAAATCAATAGTGTTTGCTCGCTCGTGTATTTCAGAGGCTAAATAATCAAAGGAAATAGATCTTGCATTAGTCTTGAATTCAATTCGCATACAGCCTGTAAATTTCGCTCTCATTCTCCAGCCCCAATCAAAGGACTTGTCCTCCATATAATCAAGCTGAGATTTTTCGTATCTGAAGGCAGTAAGATAGCCTCTTTCCTCTTTAAAATGTAAAGCGCCCTTAAAAAGTCTTTTTAATGTTTTTGATGATAGCTTCATTGTTTTTCTCCTTATTTTATATTGTGCCATATCTGCATTTCGCCAACACCTCTGTTCAAAATTGCAAAATAAGGTATTAGCTTAGCAGTTATTTCCGTATAGTTGCCTCGTAGCCTTTGATATAGCTTGTCAGTAGGCTTTCTTCTGTATGCGCCAAGTTCTATGGTAGGCAAGTCAAGGTCACAGTCGTAGCCCTGTTTGAATTGACAATTTACAGGTATTGTTATATCACGAAGATATTTTCCGTTGTCAATCTCCTCCATACAGTAAACCAATGGCCCCTTCATAATAGCGCACTTGCCACAGCCATCAGTAACCTTAGGGTTAGCCTCAACCAAATATGGTGTCATTTCGTAATCAAGACAAATAACGCCACTTCCCTCTATCTTGTATGAATTGTAGCCATTTTCCTCTGCCTTAACTGTATCGCACCACTCAGGCACACGCACGCACACGTTTGCATTACCCTTAACTGTAATCTCAATTTTAGAATCAAAGGGATAATTGGTTTTTTGCTCAATTTCCACACTCTGTCCATCAATTTCAAGCTTTGCCTTGCTTTCCATAAACTGATGCACGTAAATTGTGTTGCCCTCGGTAGTATAAATAAGATTAGCAATTGAAGGAATAAATCTAACCATATTAGGTGGACAACAGGAGCACTCAAAAACCTCGCGTCTTTGTGGCTCTGGGAAATACTCACGATTTTCGTAAACGCAGTGGTTTCTTTCTCTCAAAACAGGAATTAGCTCCTGTGGGTTAGTGTAATAGAAGCCCTTGCCATCTAAGGAAATGCCCGACATAATTCCATTATATATAGCTCTTTCAATCACGTCTGCATACTTAGAATCGTTTTCCAAAAGCAACATTCTGTGTGCAAACAATACAAGACCGATTGAAGCACAGGTTTCCGTATAAGCAGTTAAATTAGGTAGGTCGTAATCAAGAGTAAAGCTTTCACTTTGGTTAGAGGAGCCAATGCTTCCCGTAATATACATTCTCTTACCTGCTATACTATCAAATAAAGCCTTGCAAGCATTTAAAAGCGACACGTCCCCTGTCTTTTTTGCCAAATCTGCCATAGCACAGTATAAATATGTAGCACGCACAGAGTGACCCTCGGCAGTGTCCTGCTCTCTTACACCCTTGTGGGATTGGTTGTACTCTCCCCCACACCAATAGTCCTTGGGGTCCTCTCTTTTTTTGCCTCGCTCGTCAACAAAAAACTGTGACAATTTAAGATGACGCTCGTCCTTTGTAACCTCATAAAGCCTTATAAGTGCAAGCTCAATTTCCTCGTGACCTGGAGTTGTAAAGCCTGTGTCCTTGAGGGTAACAAATCGCTTTTCCACGTAGTCAACGTATTTTATCATTAAATCAAGCAATTTTCTCTTGCCTGTTGCCAAATAGTAGGCAACACCTGCCTCTATAAAGTGACCTAAGCAGTAAAGCTCGTGGTGGTCCCTGTTTACAAAATGCTCCTTGCCTGTAAATACGTAATGTAGGTTAAAATATCCACACTCTAACTGATTTTTTTCAATTTCAAGAACTAAGTCGTCAACTATTTTTTCAAGTTCTGCCTCTCTTTTCTTACTTGTTAAGTAGGCTACACCCTCAACCCATTTTGCAACGTCACTATCCCAAAAAACGTGAGGCTCAACTCCGTTTTTATCAAGCTTAAAGGCATCAAACCTGTTAGTGTCGCAAAATCTATCATACACAGCCTTAGCTGTTACATTTCTTACCATATCCTGCTTTTGTTTAAAAAAGCCACCCGTTATCTCAACTCGCGAAAAGTCTACTCTTTCCATGCTCTACTCCTTGGCGCTTGTCTTATGATTTTATTTTATCACAGACCCACGCTTATGTCAAAGGTTTATTTACATAAGCCCTTGAAAAAATATATGCGTGGTTGTATAATAGAAAAAAATACCCTTGTAGGAGATAATTATGGAAAGATGGAGTAAGGAAAAAGCGTGGGAATGGTACAATTCTCACCCTTGGATAAGAGGCTGTAACTATATGAGTGCCGACTGTGTCAACAGAGTTGACCAATGGCAAGCATTAGGCTTTGAGGAAAGATTCGAAACCACCGAAAATGAGCTTAAATTAATGCAAGATTTAGGCTTTAACTCTGTGCGTCTTATTTTGGAATACGTTGTTTGGGAAAAGGAGCACGACTCCTTCCTTGAACGCTTTGAAAGGTACATAGCCCTTTGCCACAAGTACGGAATTTCCCCAATGATAGTTTTGGCAAACGACTGTATGCCACCAAAAACGGAGCTTTGGAAAATGCCTGATATTGGAAAGCAAACCTTTGATATAGGCTATCATGGTGGCAAAAAGCACTCTCAGCACGGACGTCACAATGGTCCTGCCCCTCACTTCTATCTTGATAACGAGGAAACTGCCAATAAATACTTTGAAATGGTAAGGGAAATCGTAACTCTTTATAAGGACGACCCTCGCATTTTAATGTGGGACGTATTCAACGAGCCTGGCAATAGCCAAAGAAGCACAATTACTCTGCCAATTCTTAAAAGAATGTTTCAGGTTGTAAGAGAAATAAACCCCTCTCAACCAATCACCTCAGGTGCTTGGTGCTGTAATAAAAGCTACGTGTTTGATATGCCTGAGGACGTTTTCTCAATTGAAAATTCCGATATTATTACATATCATAACTATGGCACTTACGAGGAGCACGTGCGTGTTATAAAATACCTGAAGCAATTCGAAAGACCCCTTATCAACACCGAATGGCTGGCAAGATGCACAGGCAACACAGTGTTTGAAAACTTCCCTCTTTTCTATCTTGAAAATATCGGTTGCTACAACTGGGGCTTCGTGGCAGGCAAATACCAAACCTTCGAGGCACACAACTCCCTTTGGGACTGGTATTATAGCGACAAAAACGCAAACATAGACCTTACCAAATGGTTCCACGACCTCTATCGCCCTTCCTTCCGTCCCTACGACCCAAAGGAAACAGACCTAATCCGTCGCTTCTGCACCCTCGCCGACCAAGACTTTAATAAGAAATAAAAATCACCTTTCCCTTAAAATCATATCGAAAATAAGGGAATCACGTGCCCATTAAGGGAAACAAAAATCCCCACGTAAAACGTGGGGTATTTCATTTTTGGGTATAACCCTAATACTACAGGCTACACACAAGTGCGTCAAAAAAAGGACCTGTCAGTCGTGCATTGTTACTGACCTTCTTGGCTCCATCGGTTGAGGGAGCTGTCAGCTTGCTGACTGAGGGAGCGTCATTTTTATTTTAGCTATCTCTTCATAGCTTGTATAAAGCCACGCTTTCTTTCAACTCCCTCCGTCACCCTTTGGGTGACACCTCTACACAAGACACGCCTAAAGGGTGCCTCTCTGATGGAGGCAAGATTTACATGTTCATTTCTTCACACCAAGTCCTCTTCTCTTTGCCAATTGTGTTTTCCTCCTCATCGGCATTAGCCTCCACTGAACCACGCGACTATTAAATTGGTAAAGGTGGTCTCGAAAAGCAAGAGAGTTTTGCTCTTGCCTTGCTATAAGAACATTTTGAATTGAAGTGTTGGACCTATAACATCATTATCGCAATCTTTAATAGTGTAGAATCTGCTATAATCCATAGTAAAATATCCGTTTTGAACCTCTATGAGCTTATGTTCATCAAATTTTGAATATGTCAAAGTGTCCAAATTAAATCCTCGCACCTTCTGAGTACAAGATTCTAAGTATATTCCGTCACTCGCCAATTTTTCTCTAATTATATTTAAAAATTCAATCATTCTTTTATCATATGAAAATTCAAAAAAGTGATTGTATATCGGACTTCTGAACAAGCTTTTTTTTCTATAAATTTTACAAGTGTGAACAACGAGCAGTCTACACTCTATAACGACTTCTCCAAAAAATTTTTCAATTCTATCCCTGTCGCGTTCTGGTATTTTTTTGAACTCCTCGTATAGCTTTTCTACTTGCTTTTTTTCGGAGTCATTCCATTCACTGGCATGCCGTTGAATCGTATATTGATAATATATCCATGTGTCGCCTTCAACGAATCTGCGACCGTTCTCCTCTGCAATTTTTCCATTCTGCACACGCTTTTTTATTTCATCCTTTATACGATTGCAAATCATTTCAACTGCTGTATTGTAGAAATTTTCCTTAAGTGCCCTTGCTTTTTTGTTGTATTCACTATAATCGACGGTACTCAATTCTCTCATTTGGTCTTTAAAGTTAACCTGTTGTTTTGTTTCTTCTGCCATTTTCTTTTTTTGGGGTATTTTCCCCTCTCCTTTCCTTTCATATAAAAAAGCCATTTGACAAGGACAAAAAATGCCCTTTTCAAATGGCTTAATTAACTATTTTATTGTACGCAAAAATTACAGAGTTAGCCACTGTCTGTCTG
>JAFUNF010000009.1 GCA_017473085.1 Clostridia bacterium | reverse complement strand
TTTTTGCAATATTTTTTTGACAGATTTGCCACCTGTCTTTTTTCTCATGCTCTTTTTTGCATAAATTACTCCCAAACTTGCTTTTTCGCTTGTTTGGGAGTTTTCTTTTCTTTTTTGCTCTTTCTTAACTTAATGATATTGGACACTGTGTCTGCTTTTTTATATTTCAATAATTTGAAATGGGTTTTCCTTTGCCTCGCACATAGCACTAAGTGTTATGTATGGAATACCATCAACTACACTATTTTTACCACTATGATAGTGTCCTTGAATAACCATTTTAACCTTGCCAGAGTCCTTAATTATTTTTCTTACCTGGGTTGCGTTTTTTATAATATG
This sequence comes from Clostridia bacterium, assembly GCA_017473085.1. Classification (GTDB taxonomy): domain Bacteria; phylum Bacillota; class Clostridia; order Oscillospirales; family CAG-272; genus RGIG2000. Next base: position 20,474 of record JAFUNF010000009.1, on the reverse strand, counting down.
GTTTTCCTCGGTGTTAGGGTCTAAATTTTCGTGAACTAAGACTATAACAGGCTTTTGAGCTCTTTCAAGTTGATTTTTTAGATACTCTACCTGAAATGGTGGCAAATTTGAGTCAGTCCACAAAACTCCTGCCTCGTCAAAGCATCTGTAATCAGAACGATAATTTGCATCGAGAATTATAAAGCTTATTTCTTCTTTTTCTATGGTATATGGTGGTGCCTTTAGTCCTAATTCTCTTTCGATTTCCTCTCTTGTGAGCATAAGGTAATCGTGGTTACCTGGAACAGAATAAAAGGGTATGTCAAAGGATTTAATAAGGGATAGCATTTTTTCAAAATAACCCTTTATATCCTCTTTTGTGTCACCCTGTACGTGGTCGGTCATATCTCCTAAGGAAAAGCAAAGGTCAACTCCTTCGTTTTTGAACACCTCCATAGCTTGCCTTGTTCTTTCGTATGCAAGGGCTGGATTTCTACAGCCACCAATTGTTTCACAATTACAATAATGCGTGTCAGAAAATAGTCCTATTTTCATAAATACTCTCCTGCTCGTTTTTATTTCATTTTATCACACTAAAAAGTTTGTGTCAATTGCATCTTAAATATTGACAAAATATTTATATTGTGCTAAACTATTAACATTATTTTAGTTCCTTGGAGGATTTTTGTTATGAGTAATTTAAACGTTGTTTGCTTGGACCTTGAGGGTGTTTTAGTCCCTGAAATTTGGATTGCATTTGCTGAGGCATCTGGCATTCCTGAATTGAAGCGTACTACAAGAGACGAGCCTGATTATAACAAGCTTATGGCTTTTAGAATTAATATTTTAAAGGAGCATGGTCTTGGTCTTAAGGAAATTCAAGAAACAATTGCAAAAATTGAGCCTATGAAGGGCGCTAAGGAATTTCTTGACGAGCTTCGCTCTCTTACACAGGTTATTATAGTTAGTGATACATTTACACAATTTGCAGCTCCTCTTATGAAAAAGCTTGGTATGCCTACAATTTTCTGCAATACACTTGAGGTTGCTGAAAATGGCGAAATTACAGGCTTTAGAATGAGATGTGAAAAGTCAAAGCTCACAACAGTTAAGGCTTTACAAACAGCAGGCTTTGACACAATCGCAGCAGGCGATAGCTATAACGACCTCGGTATGATTTTAAACAGTAAGGCAGGCTTCCTCTTTAAAAGCACCGATAAAATTAAGGCTGATTATCCTCAGCTTGAAGCCTTTGAGGAATACGACGAGCTTCTAAACGCAATCAAGAAGGCACTTTAAGTTAAACGAGCAGATTTACATCTGCTCGTTTTTTGTTATTCCACAATTGTATTAATTGATTTTGCTGGGAGAGTGTATGATTTTTCACCAAATGTAACAACCTTTTCAAAGTCGTAAGGGTTATAAACTGCTATTACGATTTGTCCGTCTGGATTTTTAAAGATTGCACAGCTTGAGGCAAATTCGCCCTTAGCCTCTACGTATTTTGCACCACGCTTTACAAATTTTGCAAAGTGCTTCATTAGGTAAAACTCAGGTGTATAGGTAAGCTTACTTCCATCAACGGAGATTAGTGAGTTTTGTCTCCAGCCCCAAGTGCTTGGTTGGTCGTTTTGAAGTGCAAGATTCCAATATACGTAAGCACTTGCACCGAAACGGAAGTAATGACGCATTAAGCCGAAAACCTCCATCATTCTCTCGTAGGTGTTTTTACCGTCACCACACTCGGATTCTGTTTGAATAAGCTCAAGGTCAGGATAGTCGTCCTGTGTTTGTGGTAGTGCAAACTTTCCTGCCCATTGATAGCCAACGCCCTTTATGTACTTTCTTGCCTTTTCGTCCTGCATTGCGTAGCCGAGGTAGTGGCAATATTTTGTCCAGGAGTATCTGTCGTCGCCCTCAGGACCGTTTATTGTGCCATAGAATACGTCAACACCCTCGCCCTCAAGAGCTGGACCTAAGTAGCCACCGATAAAATCGGCAAGCTCGTTACCCTTCCATACGCAGGATGGGAAAACCTGATTGCTACAAGGCTCGTTTTGTGGATGAATGTGAACAAGAGGCACTCCTGCCTTATGATAGGCTTGAACGTACTTTTTGAAATAAAGTGCATAAGCCTTATAGTTTTCCTCTGTTTTATTGAATACGCCATAGCTATATACCTTGTGAGTTTTCAGCCAAAGTGGTGGACACCAAGGGGAAGCAAACATTTGCATATCCTTTTGACGATTTACGCCCTCTAAGATAAGTGGTAGTAATAGCTTTTCATCTCTTTCGATAGAGAAATTTTTCATTTCATAGTCGCCATCTGCTTCGTTGTATGAATAAAAATCAGTGGCAAAATCGCTTGCACCAATAGGTGTACGACAATAGTTAAAATTGCAGTTCTCCTCTAAGAAAAGCTGGTCCAAAGCCTCGTTTTTGTCCTCTTTTGAAAGCTTGTTTAAAGCAATAGCACTAAGCTCACTAAAGCAACAGCCAAAGCCACGAATTGTCTGCTTTTCTTTGCCTAAAGAGATAACTGTACCCTTTTTGTCGGTTTCCTTGCCCTTTTGCCAATAATTGTTTTCTGTCGTTGTAATAATCATATTAAACCTCATTTGTGTTTTAATGCTTGGAATTTTGTATTCCTTTACCATTCTATCATATAGATATTAGTTTTTCAAGACAAAAAAGCTCAGCCTAAAAATTCAACTGAGCTTTTTAATTTTTACTCGCCTACATATTTCTCATAAGTAACTGGAGATTTTGAAATGTCCGTATCTCCTTCCTTGACTAAAGCTACTCTTGTAGAATCAACTATTTCAAAAACATACGTGGTTAATTGTGATTCAGCTATTATTTGACCTTTTTTCACGGAAAACGTTCCAAAATCAGCATATGATATAAGTTGTCCGTCGCCAATACGAAAAGTATAATCCTCAAAATCAAACGCTACATATGGCACCCAATTTTCTTCATAATCGCCCATAGCATAATAAGTCCCCGTTGTTAAATCGCAGGGGTCGCTTTTCTGCTCGTTGCATCCTACAAGAATAAAACAAAGAATGCAAAGTAAAGCCGTAACTACTTTTTTCATAAATAGTCCTCCTAAAACTAAACTCTGTTATAATTTTACCACGTAGATATTAGTTTTTCAAGATAAAAAAGCTCAGTCTAAAAATTCAACTGAGCTTTTTAATTTTTACTCGCCTACATATTTCTCATAAGTAACTGGAGATTTATTCCCAAATTGTTATAACTCCATCAACATAATGCCAATAATCGCCTTCTGTTGTTGGTTCGTTTTCGCTATACCAATATGCAGTATATCTTGAATATATCCAACTGAAATCCCATTTACTTGGCTTACTCGATACCTCGCAATATACATTGCAATAAAAAGCACTTTCGCCAACCGTTGTAACGCTGACAGGAATAATGGTCCCTGTTAAATTTTTACAGTTATAAAAAGCTTCCTCGCCTATTTCAACAACGGAGCTTGGAATTTGTATATTAGAAAGTGTTGCTACATTACTAAATGCAAAATCACCAATACTTTCACACACAGAGCCTTCCTCAAAATTTACACTGACTATTTTAGGATAGTATGTGGAGGAGCTACTGTAGCTTGGACAGAACATATAAGCAGGAATTCTTGTAACATTCTTGCCTATATTTACAGTTATTCCTGTACCGTTGCGTCCAGCCTTGCTAAAAACATAATTTGAATCGGAACGATCGCTGAGTGAAATAACATTGTAATTTATTTCGGTGAGTGCAGTACATTCACTAAACGCCTGAAAACCAATATAAGTAATGCACTCTGGTAGCGTTATGCTTGTCAATGCTGTGCATCTCAAAAATGCAGATTCGCAAATAAATTTTGTATTATCATTTATATTACAAGATGTTATAGTTTTATCTTTTGCCTTAATCAATGCTAAATAATCATTGCTCTTGCTTCCAAGGTAATAAGCATTGTCATATTCGTTATAGGTCAAGCCATCACAAGCAAAGGCTGTTGACTTTATTGTGTTAATAGATTCAGGCAAGGTAATGCTTGTAAGTCCACATCCAGCAAAGCTATAGCCTTCAATATTTGTTACACTATCAGGAATTGATATGCTTGCGAGATTTTTACAATTATTAAAAGCACACATACCAATGTATTCCAAGGAGGAATTGCTACCAAATTCTACCTTAACAACGTTAACTGTGCCATCTGGTGAATAAAGCAAATATGCTGGTATTCCTTCAACATTGTCGCCTACTACAACAGTTACGCCATTAGTGTTTTCGCCTAATTTGTCAAAAGAGGAATAGCTTAAATCGTTCATAGATGTAGCATTAAAATACAATTTTGTCACTGAAGTGCAATCATTAAATGCACTTGGTCTAATTGTTTCCACACTGCTTGGGATATTAATGCTTTCAATACTCGTACAGCCCGCAAAAGCATTGCTACCTATGCTGGTAATTCCTTCTGGTATTACTATTTCTGTAAAGCAGGTAGCATTCGCAAAGGCATTTGCTTTAATTTCTGTTATTTCACTTGGTATCTCAAGCTTAGTAACAAGAGCTTCATTTAAATAAAGGTTTTTGGCATACGCAAGTGGATTCGAGTTACTTCCAAAACGTGTGTTACACCATGCTGTCAAATCTGTAATGTATACTGCTTTGAGATTGATACAATTGTTGAAAGCATTGGACTCAATACTTGCAACACTGCTTGGAACAGATACACTAGTCAAGCTCTCACATCCAGAAAAGGCAGATTTGCCTATTTTAGTAACGCCTTCTGGAATTACTAATTCGGTAACAAGTGTGTCATTTAGATATAGCTTGTGTGCATACTCTAATGGATTAGATTCCCTGTCTATTGAGCACCAAGCTCCAAGATCGGTTATATACACAGCTTCTAAGCCTGTACAACCATCAAATGCAGAATAGCCAATGCTTGTTATACTGCCTAGAATCGCTACGCTCTTAATTTTTGAGCAACTACTAAAGGAAGCATTTCCAATGCTTTCTACACCATTTAATATAGTTACGCTTTCCAAGTTAAAGCAGTCGTCAAATGCGTTATTACCAATTGTTGTTACGCTACCTGGTATCGATACGCTTGTAATACTTCCACAGCCTGAAAAGGCAAAACCACTTATGGTGGATATATTATCCGTAAGGATGAGGCTTGTAATTAGCTCGTTATTCAAATATAAATCTGCACCATGATAAAAGGGAGCGGCAAATGTGCCAAAGGTTATGTTGCACCATGCTTCAAGGTCCTCAATATACACAGACTTGATGCCAGTGCAGTTATAGAAGGCTTTATCGCCTATGTTAGTTATATTTGGATGAATGGAAATAGCTTTAAAACCTGTGCAGTTATAAAAGGCGTATGCGTTTATACTTTTAACTGTGCTTGGAAAATCAACATCCTCAAGAGATGAGCAATTATAAAACGAATATGCGTTTATTTCTGTAATTAATTCTGGAATGTTAATATTTTTGAGGCTTGAACAATTATAAAATGCGTATTCGCCTATACTCTCAACACTGCTTGGTATATTTATACTTTCAAGCTCCGAGCATTTATAAAATGCACCTTTTCCAATACTCTTACACAAGGAGCCGTCCTCGAAAACAACCTTTATCAGCTTTGCTTCGTGTGGATCTGTGGCATTTGAAAATGGTGACAATAAATATGCAGGGATTTTAGTTACGTTTGCGCCAATATTTACCGTTAAGCCCTCGGTATTCTGCCCTGCAAATGCAAAAATCTTGTTGCTATTACTTAAATCATTTAGCTCAGAAACGTTATAATTTATAACTGAAAGCATATAGCAGTTGTAAAATGCCTGTTGCCCTATCTCTGTTATATTCTCCGGCAATGTAATTTCTGTAAGTCCAGTGCAGTTAAAGAAAGCACTGTTTCCTATTTTTGTAATGCTTGATGGAAGTTCAATTTCTACAAGTCCCGTACAGTTGGAAAACGAATAATTTCCAATGCTCTCACAAACAGAATTGTCTTCAAAATTAACCTCAGTTACATTAACAGCAAAGCTATCTTCTTCTCCCGTTCTTTGTGGTGTAAATAAAAAGCTTGGAATACAAGTAACGTTTTTACCTACATTGAATTTTATTCCGTCTTTACTTCCTGCTTCACAGAAAACGTAATTAGAATAACCTATGCTGCTTAATTGAATTGCGTTGAAGTTTATTTCATCAATAGCACTACAACGATAAAATGCATAGTTCCCAATTGATGTCACACTCTCCGATATTGTTACACTTTTAAGGTCACTACAGCCTGAAAAAGCTGATTCACCTATGCTTGTAACACCATTTGGCATCATAATGCTTTTAATATTGGTACAGTCCTTAAAGGCACGATATTTTATATCCTTGACAGGTAAATTATTGTAGGCTTTGGGAATAACAAGGTCCACATCCTCACAACTACCTATTCCAGATACAGAATAATATGTACCATCGCTACTCAAGGTATAATCAAGACCTTCACTTGTCGCAAGTGCCTCGCCACAGGTGGTGCATGAATAATTACCGTCATATTTGTGGCTAAGCAAGGATATTGTCTTTTGTTCTACTGTTGTAGTACCACAAGTAGTGCATTTTTTACCCTCTGTAAGACCCGTCTCTGTGCAGGTAGGTGCGACAGGCGAAAGATCTACTTCGATATGGCCAAGAGCTTCGATTGTCTCTTGCTCTACCAATGTAATACCACAGATAGAGCATCTTTTTCCTTCTGTAAGACCTGCTTTTGTGCAGGTTGGCGCTACCATTGGAACTATTCCCTCTATATGAGTATGCTCCTGCGTACTGTTGTCGGTATTCGTACCGGTGTTGACGCTTGTGCCAGTTCCGTTTTCTGTATTGTCATTATCAATTGTATTGCAGCTCATAAGTAGAAAACAGAAAAGAAATACCAAAATAACTAATGTCATTGAAAATAATTTGTTTTTCATTGTTCCTCCTAAAAACATTTAATTGATATAAGTATTATAGCACAATTATTTTAAAATTGTATGTTTTGGGATAATTTTCTTTGTTTAGGACAAAAAACCCAACAATACACATTTGCCTTTATATCAGTAAAGCGAGTGCCTAAGCAATCGCTTACTTGCTTTATAATGCCTTGTATTTTTCAAGACCATATTCTTTGTAAGTTTTATTATACTGCTCCAAGAATAATTCGGGTTGCTTTGTAAAGTCCTCTCCGTTTGCCAATGATACAATTTCATATGCCTTTTCAATGGATTGCTTACACTTTACAATGTCATTTAGCTTTAAATAACAGCCTGCCATTTGCAAATAGCAACACATATGGTTTGTTTGAACTCCATTGAACAGATATGCTTCTGGACATATTTTATCACTTAGCATAAACCTTTCAATTACATCCTTGCCTTCTGTAAAGGACTTGAGTGCATTTTGATAATTGCCTGTTTCAAAATAGCCCTCTCCCTCCATTATACAAGCTAAGAAAAGCTCCTGATATTCGATTATTTTCCAATCCTTTGCTTCTTTCAATCTATCATTGCCCTTTAGAGAGTAAGAAGAAACACGCATTTTGTCGTTCAGCATATATGGGTACATATATGGTAATGTATCTATTAGCTCCTTTGCCTCTTTATAATGGTTTTGCATTAAATAAAGTGAAGCCAAATCAGCCTTTGCACTACAAACACAGAAAACATCAGTTGCTTCTGCTATTATTTTATGTGCAATAGAAATTGCTTTTTCAACATATTCATTTCTTTGATATGTGCGTATATGGCATTCATACAAGGACAGAAGCTCTCTTAATAACAATTCATTGTCAGGATAGCTAACTAATGCATCAACGAGAATTTTCTCACACTTTTCAATATCGTTCCAAAAATACCCTCCAGCACCTCTTATTATTTCTTCTACATTTTTTGTGGTTTTTGTTTTGTCATAGCCCATTAAGGTATCAATACTTACATCAAAAATGTTTGCTATAATAGGAATAGCCGTTATATCAGGGTATGCTGTTTCTGTTTCCCACCTTGAAATTGTTTGTGGTGTTACATTTAATTTTTCTGCAAGCTGTTCCTGTGTTAATTTATCACGCTTGCGTAATTCTTTAATTTTTGTGCCTATACAAATAGTCATAAAATATTCCTCCTCATTCATACGACAGGAGCGAAGCGAACCGGTTCTCTCGCTTTGTCAATTTAATTCTATCATACAGTAAAGCTCATAACAATAGCATATTTGTTGAGAAAAGTTAATCTTTAGTTGATTTTATTAAAGATACTCTCCTCGTAGATAACAGAACAAACTTTCAATTTTGATTATATCATAGGTATTTTTGAGTGTCAATCTGCTTAAAATAATTACCAATGCCCGCTATTTTATCTCATATTTTCTCTTAGCTGTAACATTTTGAAAAAAAATATAAAAACATCTTGATTTTTAAAAAAAGATATGCTATAATGCACAAGTACGTGAGTTATACCCACATTTAATGTATGGAGAATTCGCCAAAGGTGCGAGGGCGCACGATTGGAAATCGTGTAACCGGTAACATGGTTCCAGACGCATTGAGACTGCAAGAAACCAAGTGATAGCGAAGGTTGATTGCTTAGTCGAAAGTGTGCGAAGCTTTAGCGTAGCTGTTCGAATCTCAAATTTTGAAAAAATTTGCAATAACATTAAATACAATTTAATATACGGAGAATTCGCCTAGTTGGTCGAGGGCGCACGATTGGAAATCGTGTAACCGGTAACACGGTTCCAGAGTTCGAATCTCTGATTCTCCGCCAAGAAAATGTCCAACTGAACTTAAGTTCAGTTGGGCTTTTTTGTTGCTACGAATCAAGATTCAAACCTGCTTCGTGGATTTGAAAAAGACCCATTCCCTGTTGCTTGACATATTTCTGTTATTGTGCTAAAATTAATGTGTAAACTCATTGAAATGGAGGGTTTTATGAAAAGATTATTATCTATCTGTGCTTTAATTTGCGTTTTATGTTGCGTTATTCTGTCTTTAGTTGCTTGCAGTGGAATGTCCGTGTCAAATAAGATGTATAATGAAATTTCAGAATACGTAACCGACAATATGGATACGTTTTCTACAACAGAAAAAAACAAATTTTATGATTACAAAACAACAGGGCTTAGTGTTGGTGGAGTATATTATGGATACTATTACTCCTTGGAAAATGAGTTGTTACTGCCCGATTTTTATTTAGGCAATGACTTAGAGCAAATCCAAAACGATATGTACGAAGATAATGGTGGCGTGTATTTTGGAAAACCGAACAACGGCACAGATTGGTGCTTTGTAAAGAAAATTTCCGACAAATGGTATTATTATGAATTACACTGGGCTTAAAATTACACACCGTTTCTGTCTTCAGAGGGAAAATAGCAAATTGCCACGGTTGCTAACCGTTGATTGACAAAAGCAACCTATAGTTTATTGTAAAAGGGCTTTCCCTTGTGGTAAAATTTGATTGTAAAAAATTTTGGGCAAAGGAGTATCAAATGAAAAAAACAGTATTAATTTTGTTGCTCGTTGTGTTTGTTTTCTCATCCACCTCGTGTTATCCTGGAGCTAACAACCCTGAGGAAATCGAATTGATGTTTAATTCATTCAGCCATTTAGATGATTATGTTCTTTTAACTCACTTTCAGTTAGTAGTAAAGGGAGAGTATTATAATCGTTCCGAGATTAAGTACAACGAAAAGGAAACTAATATTATTTTCTTAGATGAAAATGGTTTTTATTCTTATACCTTTAGCAAGTCCGACCTATTCGTTGAATTCTTATATACAACATATGATGACTTTGTAGTAACAAAATTAGGCGAGGCTACCTTGCCTGCGAAAATAATAAATAGTTATTACGGTGACGATTGCTTTTGGTTTAGAATAGACGATCCTTCTACCGATGAATTCAAACAAATTCATTATCGTTGGAACACCTTAGATAAGACAGGTAGTATTGTTGAAAACGTTGATGATAATTATGAGTATTCACCAAATAACAACAGGACAAATGACTATACCTTTAACTATCAAAGCAAGATATTTGACAAGGTTTTAGAAATTGTTGATAACGACACAGGAATTAAAAAGACAATTGATAAGTCCATTTTGAAAAGCTTTGAGGAAGGAAGAAAAATTAGTGAATCCAATTCAAGTACAATTTTTTCTCCAGAGCAGATATACGTAATTGATGATGATATTTACTTTGTTTTAGGGTTTGGAGTAGGTGTTCTTAGTGAGCCTCACTATTACTACATTGTAAAATGGAATTTTAATACAGAAGAATGTACATTCATAACTTCGACTTGCTTCGATTATTTTCAAGAATGGGTTGACGATATGATTATAATAAATCAATAGTTTTGCACAAAAAAAGACAGGCTTCGCACCTGTCTTTTTTTGTCGCATTGGAGACAAGGGATCGTACTCTGTCGCCCTTAGAAGGATAGCCTCTAATGCTTCAAAAGGTAGGCGAAATTCCTACTTATTCCCGTGAAAAAGAAACGATGAATGAGCACCAAAAGGTGCTTGATTGACAAGGGCATCCTCAACTATGCTTCTAAAATGCACAGGATCTACATTGTTATCATTCAAAAGCTTAACAAGGCTTAAAACGAAGTGCAAATCTGTACTTATATCATAGATGTATTCAAGCCCATTTGTTATACCATACGTAACACGTTTATCGTTCTCAATGCACAATTTACTTTTTATTATCGTGTATTTTTTCCTTGAACTTCTCTGTGAGTAATTCTGCAACACTAACTGATACCCCTTTGCTTATTTTATCTAAGGTGTCAAGTGTGGTATTGCACTTACCTCTTTCAATATCTCCAAAATGCCGAGTACTAACATTGCAATTCAGCGCAGTAGCTTCAATAGATAGTCCTTGGCTGGTCCTTATGGTGTATAAATTTAGAGATAAAATTTCCCTTGATGTGTACATATTTACTTCTCCTTTTTTTGACACTAAAAAATATTTTAGTTGTTTTTTCGACACTATCAAGGAACCATAGTTCACTAAATTGTGTCTATTTTTAAAAAGTAAATTTTTCATCATATTTCTTCAAAAAAATACATTAAAAACAAAATTAATGCAACAAGTTCAGCAAATACAAAACGACCACATGTGAAGTGAACCCAAAAGTTAGACACTTTTGGGGTGCATAATCACATTTGAAGTGGTCGCTTCTTTCTTATTCTATCTATGCGTATTTAAAAGCTCGTCTCTTTCCTCTACGTGTAGCTCTCTCATGCTATTGATATACCTTGACACCATTCCATGTCTTATCTATCTTCTAATATTTTTTCTGTTTTACTTAAGTTTGTATTTATAAATAAATAGATTATGCTACTATATACAAATCACTTCAATGCTTGATTTTCTATTGCTTTTATGTTAAAATTCCTTTAAGGGGGTGTTATTATGTGTATAAGGCAATGTGCTATGTGTGGAGCTTCACTTGATGAAAACTTTTATCTTTGTAGGGATTGCTACCAGAATGAGCCACTCAAGTATATGCGTTTTTTAGTTTATAATATCGACGAGGATTTTTCGCGAGTTTATGATTACGTAAGCAATGATACTACCTTCAATATTCTTGAGCATATTAGTGGAAGCTTTGTTGTTTTGGCAAAGGATACCCTTCCATACTTTATGCCTGAGGACATTGAGCTTTTGCCCTTAAAGGAATTTGAGGAAAACAAGCCTGTTCAAAGAGCTTATGCAAAGGGTTACCCTAAAGCATATCTGTTAAGTAAGTACAACGAATTTTCTACTGTTTACATAGAGTTAAATGGCAAGCACTATATTTCTAAAACATCATATTCTAATTTTGACACTGAAAATATTCTCAAGGACTGCTTCTTGAAGCCTGAGCCCAGATATTGCTTAGAGTGTGATGCACCGACAAAATCAGACGAATATTATATTTGTCCTCGTTGCTATTACGATTTTGCTTCCCACGATTTTGATTTGTACTACAAGTACGATATGAAAAACAATATTTTTACAAGGCTATGCGCTGAATTTCAAGGCAGATACACCTGTGTTGATGGTCACCGTGTTAAAAGTCGTGGCGAGGAATTTTTGGACAATTATTTTTTCGCAAATGATATAAAGCACTCATACGAGCCAAAATTGAAGTTTGAGAATGACATTGGCGAAATGGTTGAAATAACACCCGATTTTTGCATTTACAAGGGCGATGAGCTAATTTATCTTGAATATTGGGGAGTGACTAACAATGCTGAGTATGAGCGAAACAAGAAATTGAAAATGTCCGCTTACAAAAAGCTTGGTGTTACCTTAATCAACATTTACAGCACGGGACCTTTGCTAAACGAGGAATTTATTGAAGAATTGTTGTCAACCTACAAAAAAGGACAAATAAATTTCGAGGAATAGATATGGCTTATCAAAAAATTATCGGTGGTATGGGCTTAGGCTATGGGTCTAAGTATCAGCTTTTAAGAATGTTGGGCTGGCACAGGAATGATTTTAACAAAAGGATTATGGCGTGCGTTGGTCTTTCGGGTAATGTAAATTGGCTTGATTTTGGGTACGATGGGTCATTGGACAAGGAGCTTTTGAATTTTGACTTTATTCCCGAAGTAAACGATGAATGGAAAAGACTTTGGGAGTGTGGTAGCACGGGTGGTATAAATTGGGACGCAGTTGGAATTACCAACGATAACACCTACATTTTAGTTGAGGCTAAGGCACATTTTGGGGAAATGAAAAGCTCGCCCAAATGGAAATCCTCTAATGCACAAGAGAAAAACAACAAGCAAATTAAGGCTTTTTTAGATAAATACAAGGTCAATACAAGCGTTGAAGCAATCAATAATGGTAGCTATCAGTTAGCAAATCGCTTGGTTGCTCTTGATTTTCTACTTAGTCGAGGCTATAAGGCTAAGCTTGTTTACGTGCTTTTTGAAAATGGCTATGAGTACAATACTCAATATAACAAATCTGCCACAGAAAGCCAATGGCTAAAGGAGTTTGATGATAAGCTTTTAAAATTAGGTATCAAAGGCACTGGTGCCGAAGCTCTTATTAACATTTGCGTTATAAATTGCAATTCTAAGTCTTGACAATTGCTTGTGCATCAATTATAATAAATTTGCAAAGCAACAATCCTGTTCTTTGAGGGACCTTTTTGGTCCCTTTTCTTAATTCTATTTACTCTTTGTAGCCTTAAAACATTGACAGAATATTTAAATTATAGTATAATTATTTTGTATTTCTGTACTTTGGAGATTTATATGAAAAGATTATTTAACGAGCATATTATACGTAAGACCTTCGAGCTAAGTGGCACCTGGTGCTTTACTACTGACCCACAGGACGTTGGCAAGGAAAAGGGCTATCAAAATGGTAGCTTTGAGGGACAGACTGTTACTGTGCCCTCATGCTGGAATACAGAGCTTGGGCTTTTGAATTATGATGGAGTATGCTGGTATAAAAGGGATTTTTATACCGAGGGTGGCACACTTCGTTTTCTTTTTGAAAGTGTAATGACCTATGGTGAGGTATGGCTCGATGGCAATTACCTTGGCTCTCACTATGGTGCGTTTTCTCAATTTGATTTTATCGTGCCAAATGTTGAGTGTGGCGAGCATACCCTTGTTGTGCGTGTAGATAGTCGTGCTACTAAGGAATCTATTCCACAAAAAAAGGTTGACTGGTTTAATTATGGTGGAATTGCAAGAGACGTTTACGTTGAGGTGTTCAAGGGCATTTGCGTGCTTTATAACTTAGTTAAATACAATTTGACAGAGGATTTAAGTGGTGCTTACGTAGGCTGTGATTTAGAGCTTTACAATGGAAATAGCACTAAGTGTAGCACCTTGCTTTGTGTTTGCGTTGGCGAGCATAAGGTGTTTGAAAAGGAAGTAACAATAGATGGAAATTCCACTCTTTGTGTAAGCACAGACAAGGTATTTATTGAGAAGGTTTCTCTGTGGGAGCTTGACAGTCCTGTTCTCTACACGGTTGTAGCTAAAACAGATACCGACGATTTGATTGATAAAATTGGCTTCAGACTTATTGAGGCTAAGGACACGAAAATATGGCTCAACAAAAAATCTATTGAGCTTCGTGGTGTGAACAGACACGACGAGCATCCCGATTGGGGCTTTGCCTTCCCACCTAAGCTTATGAAGAAGGATATTGACTTAATTGTAAATTTGGGCTGTAATACAATTCGTGGTGCCCACTACCCTAACTCTAAAATTTTTGTAGATATGCTTGACGAAAGAGGTATTCTTTTCTGGAGTGAAATTCCTATTTGGGGTGGTGGCTTCCCTGACGATGTGCTTGAAAATCCTGTGGTTGTTGAACGAGGATTAGAGATGCACAGAGAGATGGCAAAATATTACTATAACCATCCATCTATTATCATTTGGGGTATTCACAACGAGATTTATACACTATACCCTTGCACAAGAGGAATTTCAAAGCTATATAGCGAATACCTGCGTGCAAATGGTGGTAACCGATTAATTACTCACGCAGCGGCTTTTCCATTAGAGGACGATAGCTTAGAATTTGACGACATCATTTGTATCAATATGTATAAGGGCTGGTATGGTGGTGGTCTTGACCAATGGGACAAGTTTGTTTGCGAGTTTGACCAACACAGAAAAAAGCTTGGACAGGACAAAAAGCCTGTTGTTATAAGTGAATTTGGTGCAGGTGCCTTAGCAGGCTTCCACTCCCATTTTGATACTGTGCGTTGGAGTGAGGAATATCAAGCAGATTTATTGAAATACTGTCTTGAATTGTTCCATAAAACCGATTATATTCAAGGCTACTATATCTGGCAATTCTGCAACATAAGGACTTGGCCTGAAATGGACCTTAACAGAGTCAGATGCTTTAATAATAAGGGTATTCTTGACGAGTACAGAAATCCTAAGGCTTCATACTTTACTGTTAAGGAATTGAACGAAAGATTTATTCAAGAGGAGAATTGAAATGAATAGACCTATTAAAGTTATACAATTTGGAGAGGGTGGCTTTCTTCGTGGCTTTGTAGATTGGATGCTACAAATAGTCAATGAAAATACAGATTTTAATGGTGGTGTGTGCGTTGTTCAGCCTATTAAAAATGGACTTTGCGACCTTTTGAAGAGTCAGGACTACGTATATACTCACGTTTGCAGAGGCGTTGAGGGGGTTGACGTAAAGAAAATTGACGTTATCTCTCGCACCTCAAAGCCTTATGATGATTTTGAGGACTACATAAGCTTAGCTGAAATTAAAGAGGCACGCTTTATTGTTTCTAACACTACCGAGGCAGGAATTTGCGTTGATAAAAACGATAAGCTGACCGACAAGCCTGCAAATAGCTTTCCTGGTAAGCTTACACAATTACTTTTAAAGCGATATGAGTTAGGTCTTGGTGGCTTTGTTTTTCTCCCCTGTGAGCTTATTGATAAAAATGGTACACAGCTTAAGAAATGTATTCTTGAATACTGCTCTCTTTGGGGACTTGATTCAGGCTTCGCTCAGTGGATTGAGAATGAAAACATTTTCTGCAACACCTTAGTTGACCGTATCAACACAGGCTATCCTAAGGACGAAAAAATTGAGGTTGGCTTTGAGGACAAGATGCTGAACACCTCTGAATACTTCCACCTTTGGGTTGTTGATGGCTATGATGGACTATTCAATGAGCTTCCCTTTGACAAATGTGGGCTTAACGTAATAGTTACAAACGAGCTTGAAAGATATCGCACAAGAAAGGTACGTATCTTAAACGGCTCTCACACCTGTATGATTCCTTATGCTCTTTTGTGTGGAGTTGAGTCAGTTGGAGAGTGTCTTGAAAATCCAGTAGTTTCTAAGCATCTTTTTGATTGTCAAGAGGAAATTATAGCCTCCTTGGATATGGATGAGGAAGAAAAGAGGGCGTATGCAAAATCTGTAATTACAAGATTTTCTAATCCTTTCATTCGCCATCTTTGTCAGTCTATTGCATTAAACTCTGTAAGCAAATTCAAGGTAAGAGTGTTGCCTTCAATTCTTGAATACGAAAAGAAATTCGGCAAGGCTCCCACTACTCTTTTATTCTCCTTTGCTAAGCTAATTGAATTTTACAAAAAGGGCACTCCAAACGATGGTGCTACTGAAACCGAAAAGCTACAAAAGGGTACTGTTAAGGAAATTTTAGCTGACGCTTCTCTTTGGGGACAGGATTTGTCCAGATTTGCCTGTGAGGTAGAAAAATATGCAAATTCATCCAAATGATAACGTGGAAATCCGTGAAAACGGACACAAGTATGCTCTTTCCAAAATTGAAAAGGGTCAAGACGTTATAAAATACGGCTTTCCTATTGGTGTTGCTACCTGTGATATTGAGATAGGCGAGCACGTTCATACTCACAACGTAAAAACTAAGCTTTCAGGCAATCTTGAATACACCTATAAGTATAAGGATTACGGCATTGAGCCTGTTGAAAGAGATTTATACTTTGAGGGTTATGTTCGTGAAAATGGGGACGTTGGTATTCGTAACGAGATTTGGATTGTCAATACAGTTGGCTGTGTAAATAAGATTGCTGAGGCTCTTGCCAAAAGGACAGGAGCAAAATGCTTTACGCACCCTTATGGTTGCTCGCAATTGGGCGACGACCATGCACTTACACAAAAGATACTCTGTGCAATGATTAAGCATCCTAATGCAGGTGGCGTTTTAGTCCTTGGCTTAGGCTGTGAAAACAACAATATTAAAGAGCTAAAAAAGGTGCTTGGTCCATACAATGAAAAGCGTGTTAGATTCTTGAATACTCAAGACGTTGAAAACGAGCTTGAGGTTGGCGAAGCAATTATAAATGAGCTATTTGAGTATGCTAATAGCTTTAAGCGAGAGAGGGTACATATTTCTAAGCTTAAAATCGGCTTAAAATGTGGTGGTAGCGACGGCTTAAGTGGTATTTCTGCCAACCCATTAGTTGGTCGTATTTGCGACAAGTTAGTGTCTTACGGTGGTAGCTGTGTTTTAACAGAGGTGCCTGAAATGTTCGGTGCTGAGCATTTGCTTATGGAAAGATGCGTAAGTCGTGAAATATTTGACAAGGCAGTTTTACTAATTAACAATTTCAAGGACTATTTTACAAGACACAATCAGGTTATTTATGAAAATCCATCACCTGGAAACAAAGAGGGTGGCATTACTACTCTTGAGGAAAAATCCTTAGGTTGCGTACAAAAGGGTGGCCTTTCTCCCGTAGTTGATGTGCTTGATTACGGCGATACAATTACAAAAAATGGTCTTTCTCTACTAAACGGTCCAGGAAACGACATTGTCGCAATTACAAATTTAATGGCGAGTGGTGCAGTTATGATTTTATTTACAACAGGAAGAGGCACTCCTTTAGGTGGTGCTGTACCTACTGTTAAAATTTCGACTAATTCAGCACTTGCCAAGAAAAAAGCTAATTGGATTGATTTTGATGCCTCAATTGTTTTAGACAAGGTATCTATGGACCAAGGGGCTGAAATGCTACTTTCCTACATTGTTGAAATTGCCAATGGCAAGCAAGCAAAAAACGAGGAAAACGGCTTTGCAGAGATTGCAATTTTTAAGGACGGAGTTACTCTTTAATTTTTAATACTAAGCGAGGAATAAAATAATGAGCTATATTAAGGACGATTTTTTATTAGATAATGAAAGTGCAAGAAGCTTGTACTTCGGCTATGCTAAGGCTATGCCAATTTTCGACTATCATTGCCATTTGTCAGAATATCAAATTTTGGAAAACAAGCCCTTTAACGATATTTTCGAAATTTGGCTTGCAGGCGACCACTACAAGTGGCGCTTAATGAGAAACTATGGTGTAAACGAGGAATATATCACAGGCAATAAATCAAACAAGGAAAAGTTTATTACCTATTGCTCCACCTTAGGCACAGCCTTTGGAAATCCTCTTTACCATTGGTCACAGGTTGAATTAAAGGAATACTTCGGCTGTGAGCTTGAAATTAACGAAAAAAATGCAGAGGCTATTTGGGACGAGTGTAATGAATATATCAGAAAAAATAGCATTACACCTGCTTCGCTAATTAAAGGCTCAAACGTTACTCATTTGTTTACTACTAATGAGGTGTTTGACAAGCTTGAGGTGTTTGAGGAGCTTGAGAAAAAGGACTATGGCTTCTCTGTTAAGCCTGCCTTCAGAGCTGATAAAATAATGAATATTGATGCAAGCGCTTACCTTGAATTTATTGACAAGCTTGAAGCTCTTACTCTACCACTTAAATCCATTGACGACCTTGAAAAAGCACTTGAAATGAGATTGCAAGCATTTATCAAGGTTGGTGCTAAGGCAAGTGATATTGCACTTGAAAACGTTTACGTGGTGCCAGAAAAGGCGGAGGCTAACAAGGTATTTGTAAGCGTGCTTTCAGGTAATAAGCCTACTGTTAGTGAGGCTGAGTGCTTCAAGGGCTATTTAACCTATTACCTAATGAAGCTTTATGGCAAGTACAATATTGCAACCGAGCTACATATGGGTGCTATGCGTAACAACAACTCCGTTATGCTTGCTAAGTTAGGTCTTGACACAGGCTTTGATTCAATTTCTGATAAAAATAGCATTTCCAACCTTTCAAGACTTCTTGATAGACTAAACAATGAGGGCTGTATGCCTAAGCTAATTTTGTTCAACCTAAATCCTAAGATGAATACTGAAATTATGACTCTTATGGGTTGCTTCCAGGACGATAGTGCTAAGGGTAAGGTACAGTTTGGTCCTGCTTGGTGGTTCCTTGATAACAAGATTGGTATGGAAAAGCATCTTGAGGACCTTTGTGCAACGGGACATATTGGCGCCTTTGTTGGTATGCTGACAGATAGCCGTTCCTTCCTATCCTACCCAAGACATCACTACTTCCGTAGAATTTTGTGCAACTACTTAGGCACACTTATGGAAAATGGGGAAATGACTCAGGACCGAGACCTTGTAGGCTCTGTTGTTAAGGATATTTGCTACAATAACTCTATCGCTTATTTTGGTATGTAAAAATAACAAGAACAATATAACATTTTAACTAAAACAATAGAGCTTGCCGAATCTGCAAGTTCTATTGTTTTTTATTTGAATCACTTTTGAATAAAGCTATTGATTTTTTCGAATTTTTGGGATATACTGATTAAGGGCGAGCGAGCATATTGTTGGGCAACGCTATTTTTAGCGACCTCTTGTGTTACGACCTCGCCCTTTTTTACGTTTAGTTTTTTATCAATTTTCTTGACATTTTCGCTTTTTTGGGGTACATTATTTATAGAAGCACTTGCAAAATCGGGTTTAGCCGTTGCGTCAGGGCCATCATTGGCATTGATGAATTGCGAGGCTTATTTTTTATATCAAGCTTTCACTTTTTTAAGAAATCTATTGATTATTTCAAAATTTTAGTATATACTATAAGTGGTACGGCGACGGAGCTTGTCAGACTCTGTTAAATCAGACGCGGCGGCTTGATGACCCGTGCCATTTTCTATTTTTTCAAGAAATTTAGAATTGCTATTTTTATAAAGCTATTGATTTTTCTGAATTTTCGGCTTGACAATTTTAAATAAATCGGATATACTAATCCTAGAGGAGTCAGTCCTTGAGTGATTCGGTCTTGAAAACCGGTTACGCTCTCGGATTGGCTCCTCTTATATACTTTGAAGGATATAATCCATTCTCATTATTCCAGAACCTCTATCACCATTGGTCAACCCTTTCTATAAAAGTATTTTTATCATTCTCTCTCCAATGTTCTTCGCTATCAACAGTATTTGAAATAATTTTTCGTTCATTTCCATTTTTTATCTAAAGTATTGATTTTTTCGGATTCTTCGGATATACTGATTAAGGGCGAGCGAGCATATTGTTGGGCAACGCTATTTTTAGTGACCTCTTGTGTGTCGACCTCGCCCTTTTTTACGTTTAGTTTTTTATCAATTTTCTTGACATTTTTGCTTTTTTGGGGTACATTATTTATAGAAGCACTTGCAAAATCGGGTTTAGCCGTTGCGTCAGGGCCATCATTGGCATTGATGAATTGCGAGGCTTCTTTTTTATATCAAGCTTGCACTTTTTTAAGAAATCTATTGACTTTTTTGAATTTTTGCTATATATTACTTTTGGAGAAGTCATAAACAGTGCCGGCGGCTTTTATTAAAGTTTGACCTGCATAGCTGTCTGTGACTTTCTCTATTTATATCATATTGCCCATTGTGTCGGCAGGCTTGTAAACCTGAGTTACCGCAATGGGCAATATTTTTTTAAACATAATTCAACTCGTAATATTATTTTGTAAGTAATAAAAATCCCCACGTAAAACGTGGGGTATTTCATTTTCGGGTATAACCCTAATACTACAGGCTACGCACAAGTGCGTCAAAAAAGGACCTGCCAGTCACGCATGCTCTACTTGCTACCCATTAAATGGGTCACGTGGG
>JAFUNF010000008.1 GCA_017473085.1 Clostridia bacterium | reverse complement strand
GGTACTTCGCTTTTCGAATTTAGAAATGTTAGAAAACTTTAAGGGAGTTTGTTCAGCAATTCTTATTGAAATCGAAAAGAGAATAAAGTAGGGTGGTCCTACACCTCATCCACCAGCCGAGCTGGTCCCCCTTCCCCTCCGTGCAAAGGGGAAGGCTTTGAGGAAGTGCCACAACAAATTGCACAGAAAGTACAACCAAGGGAATAAGTTGACCTGCGGTCAAATGATGTTGTGCTGATGCACAAAGGATGTTGCCTTCGGCAAATGATGTTGACCTTTGGTCAAATGATGTTGCTATCGCAAATGAATAACAAAAAAGCGAGCAATAATTTCGCTAAAAAAGGAAAATTCCAAAACGGAATTTTCCTTTTCTTTTTTTGGATTGTCAAGGTAGGCTTACGAGAATCCCAAGGCTCATATTTTGCCTTGAGCACCCTTTAGGGCACGCCTTGTGCAGACCCTACACAAGAACCCCCAAAAGTCTATGACTTTTCGAGCACCCCTACAACGCAAGGACTGAAAAACGAGCAGAAATGCTCGCTTTTTTGCTATTTATATAGGAAAAGTACTTGCAATATTTTAAATTTTGTAATATAATATAAATTGCCAAACTATAATTGATACAAAAATACGAAAAACGCTTGTACAAGGGGGTATTATACCCTTTTTTGTGCTTGCACCATGAATTTGATAAAAATGCAAATTCCTTCGGTGTGAGTACATAGTGTTTTCGTATCGATATAGTTTGGCGACTATCGGAGTTTGCGTTTTTTAGGCGTTAGCTTCGGCTATCGCCTTTTTTGTTTATCTGAATTATGTGAGTTATTCTTAGGAGGATTAAAAATGGACAACGAGAAGAAAAACGACGATTTGTTTTCTAATATAGACCTTGGTAACTTCAGCGAAAGATACGCTAAGCGAACCCAGGATACGGAAAGAAAAGAACGTGCGAAAAAAGCAGATGAAAGAATAGCGGAATTTGTAGCACAGCCCAAAACTCTTGAATGGGCGTGGGAGGCCTTAACCTTTTGCACAAGAGAGGCAGAGGAAAACAAGGATATTGCAGACATTTCAGTTGGCATTCAGGGCCTAACAAAAATAAAACGCGAGGCTGAAGAAATTATTGAAAATGACAGACTTGCAAAGGAAAGAGAAGCGCAAGAAAGAAAACGTCAAATACTCCAAAAAATTCAAGAGGAGGAAAACGCGAGAAGGGCTAAAATAAATGAGCTTGACCAGATGATTTTTACTCTTTCACAATCGTCTGTAAGCCAAAATTGGTGTGACGAGGTAGAAAAAGCCAAGAAATTGGTTGATAGCTCGACCACTGAGATAAGAACAGCTCTTAAAAACCTGCCACTTCTTGATAAAATGCAAAAGTCCCTTAAGTTTGTGCGTGAGGGTCTTAAGCTTAGCGATAGAATTAAAAGCCTTAAGGAAAACAAGCAAAGGGACACAGCTTGGGCAACTCTTGTGGTTGAAATATTAGATGACGTAACTGACAATAACAAGGAATACGTAGAGGACCTTGAGCTTGTTCAGGGATATTTAAAGGAAGCACTAAGAATAATTCGCTTGCCTCAAATTGAGGAATTTGATTCATTCCTCAAGCTTGTTGAGGGTGGTGTGCTATCAAAAGAGGATATAAATCAGTATCAAAGGCTTAGTAAGAAAATAAAAGCCCTCTCCTACGATATGGAGGAGTACATTGATAGCTTCAGCACTCGCTGGGATATGGCGGATTCCTTGGTTAAGAGTGAGAAAAAGCGTCACGCCGAGCTTGAAAGAAAGCAAAGGGAAGAGGAAGAAAAAAGAAGACTATACGAGGAAAGAAAACCGATTATTGAGGAATACGAAGAAATTCTTGTATCAATTGAGGCTGGAAAAAAGAACCAAGCCATTATTGATAATTTTTCCAATCTTAATTTTTCCGTTGAAACGCAAGGCTTTTCCCTAAGTGAGTATATTGATAATTTTGATTCTCGTTGGAGCAAGGCATACAAAATTGTATTAGCTGAAAAGGAACGTCTTGCTGAGATAGAAAGAAAGCAAAGGGAAGAGGAAGAAAAGAGAAGAATTGAGCAGGAAAGACAGTCTGTTGCTAAGGAGTTTAAGGACATTTTAATAGAGGTTGAGGCAGGACAAATAAATCAAAGAACTATCAATAGATTTATTCAGTATAATTCAACCGTTTACAGCTATGACTATCTCCATAATTATATCAGTAATTTCAACACTCGCTGGAGTAATGCTCATAACAACGTATTAAGGGAACAACAAAGACTAGCGGACCTTGAAAGAAAGCAAAGAGAAGAGGAAGAAAGGCGTATATTGCGTGAAAGACAGCCTAAAATCGATATGTATAAAAGCTGTCTTGATAAGGTGGAGAGTGAAATAGGTCACCTTGACGAGGCGACAATGACTCGATTTGAGACCCTTGACAAGGAATCAAAGTACTTGGGTTTTTCTATGTGGAACTATATTTACGATTTCGATTCTCGCTGGAAAAAGGCACGTGCTATCGTCAAGGAAGAACGACTTCGTATAAGCCGTAAGCCCGATATTGACGAATACACAAGCTTTCTTGGAAAAATAACTATGTCGAATTGCACAGTTAGCGACCTAATAAATAAATTTGATTTTCTTAACTCAAAGCTTGGTTGGATAGGCTATAAATTAAGCAAATATATCCCAGATTTTGATATTAAGTGGGCTTTGGCTAGTGGTAAGATAGAAAAGGAAAAGCAACGTGCTCGTGAGCTTGAAATCGAAAAGGAAAAGAAAGAGGCACAAGAGAGGGAAAGGAAGGAGCTTGCCGAAATAAGAAAGCAAAAATCATTACAAATGCTTAAGAGAGTGCTCATAATTAGTGCTATTGTAGCGGGTGCTCTTGCTGTTTTGGGTGGACTTGTCGCCCTTCTTGTTTTCGTTGAGCCATCAAGACATTATGTTGCTTCATTTTTGATTTGTGCAGGCTACGTGACCCTGTGGACAATTCTGCGAGCAAAGACCGAGATTAACTATACCCCTTGGTACTTATTCACAAGTGCAGCCTTGGCAATTGCGACAATTCCAATGATTTGTGCATCTGGAGCTACCGCAATTTACGGAACGGGCATTGCACTTTCTATTTTGGCGTCTGCAATTGGTTGTTTCATTTTTGCCTGGAAGGATCACACAGTAGAGGAGGAAAGTGAATATGATTGGCATTCGAGAACAAATACGATAACAAGAATTTTCTCCTTTAAATACGACGGCGAATACACCGGTAGCCTTATTGCTATTTTTGCGGGCGGGGTTTTGTTCTCTATTGGTTTTGGATGCATGTTTGATGGCTTGGCAGAGGCACTTGTTGTAGGCTTAGGAATAGCTGTTTCGTTCATAGCTACCACTATACTTTACTTGGCATTTTTCAGAGATGATGACAGCGGTATTATTCTATTGTCTGCATCAATAGTTGCTTTAATAGTGGCATTTATATTTGCTCTTGTGACATCATATGAAACGATATATAACCTATCCGTATGTGCAGTAGCAATGACTGCTGGCGTGCTAATTGCCGGCATTATACGCTTAATTGTGGAAAAAAAGGGAAGCTCGGCTTTTGTTATGATAGTATCTTTCGTAGTTATTTTTTCGGGGATTCTAAGCATGTCACTCCGCTATCCTGATTCCGAGGTGCCTGTTGTAAAGGACGGTGTTCTTGTAGCATATACGGGCTGGGCAGAGGAATTTGTAGTACCTGATGAGGTTCACACCATAGGAGAGAGCGCCTTTGCATATCGTGGTCCTAAAAATACTCTTAAAAGAGTAATTCTTCACGACAATGTAAAGAAAATAAGTGCTAATGCTTTTTATGGCTGTTATCAATTAACGGAGGCTACAATACCTGGTAGCGTTGAGTTTATCGACACTAATGCCTTTTCAGGTTGCACAGGCTTAACGAGTGTTGTGCTTGAGGAAGGTATTAAAAGAATTTATACCGAAGCGTTTAAGGGATGTACAGCTCTTACGACAGTAACAATCCCAAGCACTATGGAGAGCATTGGAATTGGTGCATTCTCTCATTGCAAGGGTATTACAAGCGTTGTAATAGAATCAGAGTCTGTACAAATTGGAGGCTACGCATTTTATGAATGTGATTCCCTTGGTTCAATTGAGCTTCCAAGTAGTGTTGTAAGCATAGGCGAATATGCATTTTCATGCTGTGATGCTCTTGCCTCAATAAAAATCCCAAGTAGTGTTAAATGGATTAGCGATGGGGCATTTTCAGATTGTAGTAAATTAAAATCTGTTGTAGTTGAAAGTGGAGTAAGCTCAATTGGCAATAGTGCGTTTTTAAGGTGCTATTCGCTTGATTCAGTGGTTCTGCCTTCAAGTGTAAAGAGTATCGAAGTTTATGCATTCAGCGAATGTACGTCGCTTACCTCCATTAGACTTCCGAGAGGGCTTGAAACAATAGGCGATTATGCCTTTACTCGCAGTGATAAGCTTAGCTCGGTTTCTATGCCTGCTAGTGTAACTACATTTGGCGATGAAATTTTTGGTGACTATGAGATTACAGTCTACTATGAGGGCTCTCAATCACAATGGGACAAAATTGAAAAGGATTGGTTTTATTGGAATAATATATTCGGATATAATCGCAAGGTAGTTTTTAATCAATATAAGTAAAAGAGGATTTAAAAATGAACAAGTCAATTAACGAGGAATTAAGCCGACTTCGCAAGCTCTATCTTGAAGAGCTTGCGAAGAAAGAGGAAAAATACAGGGCTGACATAGAGGAAATTGAGGAAAAAATCAAGGATGCCGAGGAATATGATTATTCCGAGAGCTACACCTCAAGATATGAGTCCTCTCTTGGCTCTCTTGAAAGAATATACGAGGAAATTGCCACTACCCACAGTAAGACGAAGGGAATATCCTTTAAGGTGTATGATTACATAACCACTCTTTCTCCTAATGGATTAGGGGACAAAAACGTAGAGGATTTCTTTTTAGCTCTTGTTAAAGAGTGCAAGGGAGCCATTTCTCAGATTTCGAAAAGCAATACTCCTGAGGACGATATTGAGCCTCTTAAGGTATTTTGTCAATGCTTAGTTGACTTAAGGTATATAGTTGCAAATAAGGAGTGGCTGATTAAGCAAAGTGGAATTCCAAGTGCCCTTAAGGAAAAAGCACTTGAGCCTCTTAACGACGAAAAGGACGCAAGAGACAAGGAATACGAGGAGGAAACAAAGCTTGAATGTCTTGATTGCTACGAGGAGCTAATGTCCTTTAAAGCACAGGTGGAGAAAGGCAGGGCTGAGCTGAGCAAAAGAATGCTAAGCAATCAGCCAATTACCCCAGCTAAGGACTATAAATTTCTAATGGGCTTTTACAAAACAGAGATAGAAAGCGACCTTGTTAAGTTTGCAGAGGACGTTCTTTCTCTAAGCCA
Organism: Clostridia bacterium; assembly: GCA_017473085.1. Lineage (GTDB taxonomy): Bacteria > Bacillota > Clostridia > Oscillospirales > CAG-272 > RGIG2000. The sequence goes on along the minus strand of JAFUNF010000008.1, from coordinate 23,184 downwards.
GGACCAGCTTTCTCAAGAGCCAATCTACTTCGAGCTATCCGGCGAGCATAGCACTATTTTGATAAATGCGAAGAAGAGTATTCTTGAAGATCGAAGTAACTATCTTTTAAGTGACGTATTAAATAATATTTACTTATCTATGGTTTCTAATATGCCCTCAATGGATCTTCGCTTTACAGGAATAGAGTGCATATCGGTTGCCTTGAGAAGCCTTGCTCAAAATATCAGTGAATCCTCCAATAAAAAGGCAGTATACAAAGAGCCTGTGACAGGGGAAGATAGAAGTATTTCTAGCTTTTTTGAAGAGTTAAACAAGCTTGTAGAGGGTCGTAGCATAAAATACATCGCAAAAAGAATCGACATTTTTCAATATAACAGAAGAAATCCTGACAACAAGGACTACTTTGTATTCTTAGGTGTAAATCATTATCCCTATGATTTTTTTAGAAGCAATGACCAAAATACGAAAAAGCTTAAAAGCCTTGCAACCAAGAGTGGAAAGGAAGGAATAATTACAGTTATTTGTCAGGCAGAGGATGGTGATTTTGACGACAAAAGGGCTCCTAAGCTAACAAAAGAAGAGCTAAAGGCTGATTTGATTGAAATTAAAGATGACGACACAACGCTTTACAATGGAAGAGAGGCTACTTTAAACATTTGCACACCTGACTATAGTGAGGAAGAATATTGGGAGAGGATAAAAGCTCATTTAACAGAAAGCCCATCGCTTCCCTTAGTGGATATAATAGAAAAAACTAAGAATGACGTAATAAAGCCATTTTATGAGGAAATTAGCATTCCTATTGGTAGGTCAGAAGGAAAGCCTTATTATCTTGAACTAAAGCCCTGTACTGCTACTGCTTTTGGTTTGATTTCCGGTGGAGTAGGCTCAGGAAAATCATCTTTTTTGCATACCCTTATTTTAAGTATAGCAAACAGATACTCACCTGACGATGTACGCTTATTTTTAGTTGACTTTAAAAGCGAAAGAGATGCGCCTGAATTTTCTCAATATCGCAAGAGCAAGGAAATAGAAAATCTATACGTGCCTCACGTTGAATATCTTATGGTTAACGGAAAAAGGGAAAATGCTTATGACGCTCTTGATTTAATACATGCTATGCACAACAAGAGATGTGAGAACTTTGCTGATTTTGAGGTCTATAATAAATCTGATGAAGTAAAATCAGGGAAGAAGCCTAAGATGCCCTTTGCCCTTTTCATATTTGATGAAGCTAATAGTATGCTAATGGAAAGTCAAGATAGTCCGGATACTGAATTAGTAGGAAAGCTATTAAAAGCGATAAAAACAGTGCGCTCAAGTGGAATAGGCATAATTCTATGCGGTCAAAAGCTTAGCGAATGCATTGGAAAAGATGAAGTTAATAATTTTCAAACAAGAATAGCTTTGCCAATTATCAACATCAGAGATTATAATATGTTTTCATCGGATATCACGACAAGTATAAACCTTGACTCTGACACGAAATTTCTTAAGTCAAAGGGATACGGCGTGTTTATAGACAGTAGCGAGAAAAATCAGGTACATCAGGTACGCACCGCATTTTCTGGCAAAACAGGATGTTCTGAGCAGGTAAAGTTAGCTAAAGAAATACGCGAAAAATGGGAAGCCAAATGTGGAGAGCATGCTCAATTTGAGGGTGGAAGTGAAAGCTTTTATCCAATAAACGAAATGCTTCACTACAGAAGAGATGAAAAGCAAGATTCAGAAGTGTACTTAAGGATTCCTATTGGAGTGTCTTATGCCAGCTCAGAGCCTGTTTGCCTTGAATACAAAAAAGACCAAATAACAAGCTGCTTTGCGTTTGCGAACAGGGAACAGCTTTTCTCCTTGGAAAGAAACGCAATGCTCTCCTTTGCAATTGGTGACGATAAGCCTAACAAGGGGAGCATTAAGTATTTTGCAACCCTCCGAGATACTAGAGATTGCTTATTCAAATATTTTTCAAAGGCGCCATTTTTAAAGGAGAGAATAACAACCTATTCTGAAAAGGCAGATATGGCAAGGGAAATTTCCTATCTTTATCAATTGTATGAAGAAAGAAAAGCGGGATACAACAATTGCAAGGATTTTGAACCGATGCTTGTTGTATTACATAATATGGAGCAATGGTTAGATGGAAACGACAGTAGCTGGTTTGGTGAGCCTTCAAAAGAAAAGGAATTGGTGCAGGTGATGGATCATAGCGACATCAATGAGGACCTAATAAAACAAGCATTCGAGGAACTTGAAAAGGATTCGGGAAAGAATGAAAGCAAACTTTGCAATGAAGTGCTAATTAACAATAACAGAAAACAGACATCTATAACTGAATTAAGCGATGGAAAACAACTGCTTTGTACTGTTAAGGACTATAAAGATGCAATAAAGAATATCTATAAAGATGGTGCGCAGTATGGAATATGTATGATTATTGCATCACATAGGAAGCTTCATGATTTTGTGAAAGAGCACGGAGACCTCGGAATTTATAGCTCATATTCCGGAATGAAAACAAATGTAGTCGAAACAGATGCCCAAAAATCCTGCGTTCATGTTCATTTTCAAAACAGAGATGTAAAGGTAAGACTGTTTGATAGCTCCATAGAAAATAACAAAGAGTGGTGGAGCAAATTAGAAAAGAAGCTTAAGGAGAATTAAAATGGGAATAGAATACGTTATTGACAGCGAGACTGCTAAGAAAAAAGCAGAAGATATGCTCGACTGCGTAATGGATAGTGAAAAGGTGGCAGAAGCCTTCAAAAGAAGGACTGATATATTTGCTGGAAACGTTAGTGGAGACGTTTCGGAGGCATCTATTGAGGTTGCAACCGAAATCTTAAAGCAAATCAAAGACATGCGTAGAGATGTTGAAAAAATTCTTGAGATTGTGCGAGATAGCATGGACGAGCTTGCTAACGAAATTAAAAGAGCGAAGAATGATATACAATAGGAGAAAAGGAAAATGGGAGTAAAGGAAATTCGTTTTGTGGAAGACATACGCGATAACTATGCTAACTATTCAAAGGAGATTAAGAGCTTTTGCGAAAAAATAGAGACTTGTAATGATACCATCGAAAAAGGTCTTAAGGATTTGGGAAAGGCTTGGAGTAGTGATGGTTATAGAAGCTGTGCCGAAAGCATTAAGAAAAAGATAAATAAAATAGAAGACGAAATATCAAAGGCTAATGGGTTAAGTGAAAAGTTAGATACGCACGTATCAAAGCTCAAGATTATTTTAGAAAAACTCGATTCAGCAGGAGACAACTAATGTCAAAAAGATATAGAATATACGACGGCTACTCGTGGCGTGATTATGAGGTTGAGGACGTTGGCTTTATTAGCGATAGCGTCTGGGACGATTCTGTGGGGGCTTGCTTTGTTGAGCCTGTCAACAAAGGTATTGATTGCTTTAATGAGCTTTACAAAACGACTTGGGAAAAAATAGAGCAACTTCTTGAACGTCTTGAAATTGACGAGAACAAAATAAAATATGAATCAATGGGAGACAAGATAAATGAGCTTCGACATTAATGTAAGCGTAAGCGATATAAATAGCTATATATACAGCATAGGAAGTGCACTAAACGAAATGTCTGAAGATTACGAATCTACCATTGAACACGGCAGGAAGCTTCTCGAAAGGGCAGGGACCTCTCTTAATAATGCCAAGGACTCTTTGGAGAATATGAATAAGGATCTCAGACTGGTAGAAGAGGTCCTTGAAAATAATAAACTCGTACAGGACCGCTACATTGAGGAGCGTAAAGAAATTGATAGTCTTGCGTACGAAAATGAGTGCGAGGAGCTAATCAATCTTAAAAAGGAAGCCGAAAGAAGATGTGGCCAGATAGCAAAAGATAATGAAACACTTGAAAAAGCAAGGTCGGATATAAATAATGGAATAAATGAAGTGCAAAAATATTGCAATAACTTACAGAAAGAAATTAATCAGCTGGAAGATGCTCTCAAAGCTTTTGATAAAGGAAAAAAGTCAATTGAAAAGGACATTGACACATATAGAGAAGATGCAGAGCATGCAAAGGGATATATAAAAAGTGCACTTCAGTGCTTTAGCGAGGCATCGGGAGAGGGAAAGGATGCATTTCTATATAGTGGCACGATTGAAATGGACGGAACAGGTGCCCTTGGCAGATTTATAAACACCTTAAAAGACGTCTACGAGGAAAACGCAAGTGCTTGCAAAAGAATGGAAAATAGCACAAGAGATTTTGGAGACCGATTGAGTGGCGACGTAAGAGATGCAGTGGTTGAAAAGACGAACGAAATTTGCCAAAATATAGAAAAGGTCAACAAAGGCATTGAGCAGAATATCGGACTTTTGATGGATGCGAAAAAATATTTAGACCACTATTTGAAGTTAAAAAGATAGCTTTTGGCAGTAAAAAGGACAGAGAAAAAATCTCTGTCCTTTTTTATTGAATATTATAAGCCATGGCTCAAAATTTTTAAGCTATTTATTGATTTTTTGCCATTCCTCTGCTCCATTGTAATATGTGACCTTAAAATTATCGTGCTCGTACTTACGGAAATTATCCATGCATCCAAAACAGCTTTTCGGCAAAATTACCTCTTCAAGTGATGGACATTCCTGAAATGCTCCTAAAGAAAGGCAAGTGACACGTGGAGGTATTACGATACGCTTCAATGCAGGACAGTTGAAAAAAACCCATTCTTCTATACATTCCAAGCCCTCAGGCAAAATCACTTCCTCAAGGGACAGACACCCCATAAATGCACACTTGGGAATGCAAGTGACACGTGGTGGTATTACGATACGCTTTAATGATCTACAGGCATCAAAGGCTGAATCCTCTATGTGCTCCAAGCTATCAGGCAAAATAATCTCTTCAAGGGACGAGCACCCCGTAAATGCACACTTGGGAATGCAAGTGACACGTGGAGGTATTACGATACGCTTTAATGAAGAACAACCTTGAAAGGCTGATTCCTCTATGCGCTCTAAGCTTTCAGGCAAAATCACCTCTTCAAGGGAAGAGCACTTTTTAAATGCGGACTCTTCAATAATTCTCAATTTATCAGAAATCGCTACTTTTTTCAGCTTGCGACAATTTTCAAATGCACATTTCTTGATTATTTCATTTTCAGATGCATCAAAAAACTCGATGTCCTCAAGCAATAAGGAGGCAAATTCCGTATTTTTTAGTTCGTCGGCAATGGATATATATGCCAGCGTATAAATATACTCATAAACGTCTCCGCCACCACTGTAGCCTGCGCCATTGTTGTCACCTGAACAATCAATATCAGATTCTAACCAGTAAATCGTTGTTCCCAACCATAAGAGACGCTTATACCAAACAATTCCTAACAATTGCTCCTTATATGCCAAAATACCATTTGGTAAAGAATCTGTTTTTTCCAGCGATTCGCCTTTTTTATACCTATTCGCTAAGTCAACGGCCGAGGCAATCTTAATAAACCTACAGTCGGAAAGCTTTAATTTGTTTTCTGAAAAATGATAGCACTTATATATTCTTACGTTGGAAAGCTGTTCGCTTAAGCTTTTGTTTTCAAAAATCTGTTTTTGACGTTCATCGGGAAATACCTTTGAAAGAATTTCTTCAGCATATTCGTCCTTTAAGTCGTAGATTGGAATCTGTTGACCCTTTAGGGAATAATAATTTGGAGATTGTATAAACAATTCATCTAAGGTCTTTTTGTTTTCGTATATTTCGTCCATTTTGTCCTCCTTAAAGCGTTTCTTTATTATATATAATAGTAGCATAAAAGTATAATTTTGTCAACAAAAAAGGCGAGCAGAGATGCTCGTCTTTTTTGCTTAAAATTTTATATAAAGGAGAGTGATTGAGTTTTTCAATCCTGATTTTTATGTTTAGAATGACAGCTGTGACAGCTTGAACAGTTGCCTGAGCAGCCTGAACAGCCCGAGGACTTGCCTGTTGCCTTGTTGTATATCCATTTTCCTATTATTGATAGGAATATTACTCCAATTACTGCTAAAACCACTATTGGTCCTATATCCATAGCAAATACCTCCTTAGCTTTAAATTTATTATGCTTTTGTCTTCTTTTGTGTAGCCTTAGCAAAGAGACCAACTAATGTGAACTTTGCAGGCTTAAACAACCAGTAGCACATTAGTACAAGCAGTATGAGTGCCACTACCGTCCAGCCGTTAAAGATTCCGTAGAACATATTACCAATGTTCCATACCATTAGAGAAGCTGCATAAGCAAGACCTGTCATAAAGCCAATAGCAGCCCATGTCCACTTTGTGCTGTTCATTTCTCTCTTAATTGCACCGATTGCAGCAAAGCAAGGAGCACAGAGAAGGTTGAATATCAAGAAGCTAAAGGCTGCAAGCTTATTGCCAGCAAAGATAGCCTGACCGATAGCCGAAAGTGAGGTGTCATTTTCCTCAGCCATGCCCATAGCCTCGTCAGCATCCATGCCTGTAAGCGTACCAAAGGTACCAACAACCTCTTCCTTAGCAACAAGACCAAGAATAGTCGCAACGGCAGCCTTCCAGTCGCCACCCTCAGCCTCGTTTACACTAAAGCCAAGTGGCTTAAATACAGGAGCGATTGAGGAGCCAAGCACCTTCAAGATAGAATCGCTCTCGCAGTTTTCGTCGATGTAGTAAATACCCTTGTGGTCGTGCTCTTGAACCTCAACAATAGTATCGGTTTCAGGGTCGATAATTTCGTGCTCGTGGTTAACAGATGCCCATGATAGTGAGTTAAGAACCCAAATGAGAACCGCAGAAACGAAGATTACAGTACCTGCACGCTTAATGAAGGACCAGCCACGCTCCCATGTAGCTCTACCAACGTTACCAGCAACAGGTGCGTGGTAAGCAGGCAATTCCATTACAAATGGAGCAGGCTCGCCTGCAAAAGCCTTAGTTTTCTTAAGAATAATACCAGAAACGATAACAGCGGCAACACCGATAAAGTAAGCTGCAACTGCTATGAATGCGTTACCGCCGAATACCGCACCTGCGATAAGTCCAACGATAGGCATTTTAGCACCACAAGGAATAAAGCCTGTGGTCATAATTGTCATACGTCTATCACGCTCGTTTTCAATTGTACGGCTTGCCATAATACCAGGAACTCCACAGCCTGTTGCAACAAGCATAGGAATAAATGATTTACCACTTAAGCCGAAGCGTCTGAACACTCTGTCCATAATGAAGGCAACACGTGCCATATATCCACAGTCCTCAAGGAGTGAAAGCATTAGGAACAAAAGAAGCATTTGTGGTACGAAGCCCAAAACTGCACCGACACCACCAATAATACCATCAAGCACAAGGCTAGTTAGCCAAGCAGGGCTATGGATAGCCTCAAGAAGCTGACCGAGAAGAGCAGGAATACCAGGAATCCAAGCACCGAAGCCGTCAGCTGGATTTGGTTCGTTTGCAATCAGACCATTTTCAAAGTCCTCAACTGCTTGGTTGTATGCTTCCTCGCCAACGCCGAATAGGAAGTAACCATCGCCAAATACACCGTCATTTGCCCAGCCTGTAAGTGCATCTCCAATAAAGCCAGGAGCCATTGCAATATAATATACTAAGAACATAACTATTGCAAAGATAGGAAGAGCAAGCCATCTGTTTGTAACAACCTTGTCAATTTTGTCAGAGATTGTTGACTTTTCGTGTGCCTTTTCCTTTTTCTTCTTAATATTTAAGCTGGTTATGTATTCGTATCTTTCGTTTGTGATAATGCCCTCAGAGTCGTCCTCAAGCTTATCTTCAAGCTGGCTGATGTAGCCATTAACTTTATCAGCAACCTCAGGAGACATATCAACAGGCATTGTCTTATCCTTTTCAAATACCTTGATAGCATACCAACGCTTTTTATTTGCATCAACGTCGGCAAGGGCTTCGTCCTCGATTTTTGCAAGAACCTCTTCAACCTGCTTTGAGAAGATGTTTCGCTTTACCTCCTTGTGGGATGCGGAAAGCTCAATTGCCTTTTCACAAGCCTCCTTGACACCCTGCTCCTTAACGGCAGATATTCCAACAACCTTACAGCCAAGGGCTGAGGAAAGCTTGTTAAGATAAATTTCGTCACCTGATTTCTTAACCACATCCATCATGTTTACAGCAACAAGCATTGGAATACCAAGCTCTGCAAGCTGTGTGGTAAGATATAGGTTTCTTTCAATATTTGAACCATCAAGTATGTTCAAAATTACGTCTGGGGATTCGTTTACAAGATAGTTTCTTGCCACAACCTCCTCAGGAGAATATGGGGAAAGGGAATAGATACCAGGTAGGTCCGTAACGATAACGTCCTTGTTCCACTTAACCTTTCCTTCCTTCTTTTCTACTGTTACGCCTGGCCAGTTACCAACGTATTGGTTTGAGCCTGTAAGAGCGTTGAACAGTGTAGTTTTGCCACAGTTGGGGTTTCCAACTAAAGCGATTTTTATTGCCATTTTTCCCTCCATAGTTAGTTCAAACTAACTTCAAAATAAAAAATAATTAAACAAGATATTGGACTTTTGGTTATTCAACCACAACCATTTCTGCATCCTGCTTTCTTATTGAAAGCTCATAGCCACGAACGGTTAATTCGATAGGATCTCCTAAGGGAGCGACCTTTCTGACATAGATTTCAACACCACGAGTAATACCCATATCCATTATACGACGCCTTATAGCACCCTCGCCTTGGATTTTGGTAACCTTAACGGTCTGACCGACCTTTGCTTCCTTTAAAGTCATAAAGTCTTGATAGCCTCCTTTCAAAAAAGTTGAATTTACGGATTAAGTTAGATCATAATTCGTTTTACTAAATCACGATCAAGTGCCACACGACCGCTTTGAATGTGGACGATAAGATTTCCTGCCATTTCAGAAATGATGGAAACCTCAGCTCCCTCAACAAAGCCCAAATTGTTTAAAAATCTTTTTGTTTCGTCCTTGCCTGTAATTTTAACAATACGATTGATTTCTCCAATCTTAGCCATAGATAAGGGCAACATACACACCTCCAAAAGAGTAATATAACTTCCGTTAATAAGTAGCTTGCGAGTTAGTCTTAACTAACTGCCACAGATATTGTAGCACTATGCGTCTTGTTTGTCAAGACCTTTTTGAAAATATTTTCCAAAAAAATTAAGCCCACAAAGAAAAGGACAAGACAATATAAAGAAAGCCTTGCCCTTTGCATCTAACCAAGGATTTAGCAAAATCGTTGTAATAGCGAAATTACTTCGTAGCTATAACAAGCATTGCATCAAGAATTATATTCTTCCAATTTAGAATTAAAATATATTCCTTTTATTTTTCTTTTTAATTTTTACTTTGTATTGTATTAGTATAAGTAAATGTATTAAGTATTTGTATTTGTATTCGTATTTGTATTAGTATTTGTATAGGGCAATGGCAAAATGATAGCGACACCAGTGGCGTCGGTAGTGGCGACGGTAGTGGCGAAATTAGTCTTGCTTGTGAAGAGCCAAAGCTCCCTTGCGACCATTTTCGGAATTTGTCTTAGCTCTCTCAAGCTGAGGGAAAACAAATTGAGCTACAATTCCTGCCGTGCCTTTAAATACGGGAGGCTTAGTACCATATGCGTGGTATCTTAGCATAGCTAAAATAAGCCTTTTGAAGTCCTCTTCCTCAACCAGAGAAAAGGGCTCAATCCAATCGTAGTATAAAAGCATACCTTTTTGTTTCATTTAAAATCACTCCTTTCTTGTCATAATTTCTTCATATTTATTATCTCACAAAAAAAGCGGGACAGAGTGGTACACTTTTAAAACAAATCCAAAAAAGTTATTCACACCTTTTCCACACCTATTTTCAAAAAAGCGGGACAAGGTGGTACAAGCTTTCAACATCATTTCTTGAAATTTAACAATTTGAGTTTTCCACGTGTTGAAATGTGGAAAAGTTTTCAACAGGTGTGGAAAACTTTATTTTTGGGAATACTATTGACAATATAACGGAATTCCGTTATAATAATATCAAGAATGGAGGCGAATAAATATGCTTGAAGCAATACTTGAACAAAAAAATATATCAATGTATCAGTTGGCAAAGCAGAGTGGTATTCCATACACAACTGTATCAGAGCTTGTTCGTGGCAAAACGCGAATAGAAAAATGCTCTGCCGAAACCATTTATCGTCTTTCAAGGGTTTTAGGCGTTTCAATGGAGGATTTGATTAGTGATTCCATAGAGCACAGATTGGATTTTGAAATATTTAAAAGCAATATTTGCCATATGATAAAGGATAACAGCGAGATAGATTTCATTGTAAGCACCTTGAAAAACGATGATGTTCGCAGATATTGGAACAAAAGGTGGTATGCTGAAGCATTTTATTTGCTTGCCATGGTTGATTATTTAAGTAGAATAAATGAAATACCCCTTTGTACAAGGTATTCAGATATTCGTTCTCAATCACTAAAGGCACCACTTTACCCAAGAGACGTTTTAATGGCTTTGAAATTACATCCTGAGCTTGATATAAGGGAACAATGCAAAAGGGAAGCAATTCCAGAATTTTTGCGATTTAATATAATTGAAAGCGAGATTAGAAATGTCTATTAGTGTGCCATTTACAAAGGAAAATCTTGAAGAATGCTTAAAGGCATTGGCGAAGGAATTTAAGAAAAGAGGAAGGGGAACCCCTGCAGAAATTATATTGGTAGGTGGAGCCTCGGTTATCATAAACTACGGCTTTCGTGATATGTCCTACGATATAGATGCAATATATTCACTTTCATCTGTAATGAAGGAGGCTATTAACGCAGTAGGCGATAGTTACGGCTTGCCGAATGGTTGGCTCAATGACGATTTCAAGAAAACACCCTCATATACCGACAAGATAATTGAATATTCACAATACTATAAAACCTTTTCAAACGTTCTTACCGTAAGAACTGTAAATAGCGAATATCTTGTAGCAATGAAGCTTATATCGGGAAGACAATATAAAAAGGATTTATCTGATATTGCAGGGATTGTTTACGAGGAGCAGATGGCAGGCAAGCCCTTGAAATATGAAATGATAGACAAGGCAGTAGTAGATTTGTATGGTAGCTGGGACAGGGTATCAAGATATTCAAGAGAGCTTCTTGATAAAATATTAGAATGTAAGGATTTAGAAGCCTTATTCATAGAGCTAAGTCAAGACGAGGAAAGGGCTAAACAGACGCTTAGTCAGGTTGCGAGAAAATATCCTAACGTAGTAACCGAGGATAACGCAAACGACGTAATAGCTATGGCTCTAAAAAAGAAAAAATAGGAAGGTAGAGAATGAAAACCTTTGAAATAACAGGAATGAGCTGTGCCTCTTGCGTTGCACGAGTTGAGAGCGCAGTTAAGGGACTTGACGGAGTTTCTGTCTGTCAGGTAAATCTTTTAACTAACTCAATGGCAGTTGAGGGAGGTGCACTTGATAGCGAGATTATAAAGGCAGTTAAGGATGCAGGCTATGGTGCCAAAATAAAAGAGGAAAACGACGAGAATAAGGAAAGCAAGGAAGCTACCAAGCTACTTAAAATTCTTTTAGTGTCGGCTTTGTTCCTTTTGCCACTTATGTATTTATCAATGGGCTACGTTATGTGGTCCTTTCCCTTGCCATCGTTTTTGAGTGGCAATTACGTTGCTATTGGAATAATACAAGGCACTCTTGCCTTGATTATTATGGTAATCAATAAAAGATTCTTTATAAACGGCACAAAGGGCTTAATTAAAAGAGCTCCTAATATGGGTACGCTTGTAGCCTTAGGCTCTCTTGCGTCCTTTATTTACAGCCTTGTAGTGCTTATTATAATGGCTAAAAATCAAGACCCAAGCTTGCTTCACACTCTGTATTTTGAGTCGGCTGGAATGGTGCTTGTCTTAATTACCTTTGGTAAAATGTTAGAAGCAATTTCCAAGGGAAAAACCACCAATGCCTTAAAGGATTTAGCCAAGCTAAAGCCTAAGGAAGCCACCATAATCAAAGACGGACAAGAGATAATTGTTCCAATTGATAAAATACAGGTTGGAGATATTTTCATAGTTAAGGCAGGAGAGAGTGCTTGTCAGGACGGAGTAATAGTTGAGGGCTTCGGTGCCTTTGACGAGTCCTCCTTAACAGGAGAGTCAATCCCTGTTGATAAAAAGGAAAATGATAAGGTATATCAATCCACCATAAATAAGTCTGGCTACGTTAAGGTAAGGGCAACACAGGTTGGTAATGATACAGGACTTTCTAAAATTATTAAGGCAGTAGCTGAATCCTCAGGCACTAAAGCTCCGATTGCTAAGCTTGCTGACCGAGTTAGTGGAATTTTCGTGCCCTGCGTCCTTGCCTTGGCATTTGTAACTACACTTGTTTGGCTACTTATAAACGGAGACGTTGGAAACGCATTGACCCACGGAATTTCCGTTCTTGTAATCAGCTGTCCCTGTGCTCTGGGACTTGCAACTCCTGTTGCAATTATGGTTGGAAACGGAGTTGGCGCCAAGCGAGGCATACTTTTCAAAAACGCAGAAGCGCTTGAAAATACAGGCAAGGTGGAAATTGCAGTTTTTGACAAGACAGGCACTCTGACTAAGGGCAAGCCAATAGTAACCGATGTAGTTCCTGTGAATTTTGACGAAAATGAGCTTTTGAAGCTTGCTTACTCCTTAGAGAACAAAAGCGAGCATCCACTTGCTCTTGCAATTTGCCAATATGCTAAGGAAAAGGGAATAACACCCCTTGAATCACAGGATTACAAGACCTTTTCTGGTAGTGGTGTTGGTGCAATAATTAATGGTAAGGAAATCCTTGGTGGAAGCTATTCCTTTATGGGCGAGCCACAGGAATTGAAAAAGACCTTTGACAAGCTTTCAAGCCAAGGCAAAACACCTATTTTTATTAAGCAAGGAGGCACAATAGTAGGTGCCTTTGGTATTGCTGACGAAATAAAGTCGGAAAGCAAGATAGCAATTCAAAAGCTAAAGGAAATGGGCATTTATACAGTTATGCTAACAGGAGACAACGAGCAAACTGCCAAGGCGACAGCTAAGGAAATCGAAATTGACCGAGTAATTGCAGGAGTGCTACCTGAGGGCAAGGGTAAGGCTATATCTGCTCTTCAAAAATATGGTAAGGTTATGATGATTGGCGATGGCATAAACGACTCCGTTGCCCTTGCCACAAGTGATATTGGCGTTGCAATTGGAGCAGGCACTGATATTGCGATAGATACAGCAAGCGTGGTGCTTACTAAAAGCTCCCCACTTGATGTGGTAGGTGCAATTAAGCTAAGCCGAGCAACCTATAATAATATTTGTCAAAATCTATTTTGGGCATTTATTTATAACTGTATAGCAATAACTATTGCAGTCGGAGTATTTTCGCCACTTGGATTAACTCTTAGTCCAATGATAGGTGCCTTTGCAATGAGCCTGTCCAGTGTGTGCGTGGTAACTAACGCATTAAGGCTAAATCTGTTTAAGGACACCTATAAATACAAAAGAAAGCAAAGCGAAGGGCTAAAGGAAATTTATCAGCAAGAAACAATTTATGAAAATGAAAAAAAGGAGATAAATCAAATGAAGGAAATCAAATTACAGGTTGAGGGAATGATGTGCCACCATTGCGAAAGAAGCGTAAAGCAAGCTGTTGAAGGACTTGTAGGCGTAATCGAGGCAATTCCTAACCATAAGGAAAATTTAGTAATCGTCAAGGTTGACGGCAACGAGGACTTGCAAGCAATCATCGACACAATCACCGACCTAGACTACGTGGTTAAGCCTTTGTAAAGGCTTAATGAAGTCGCTTACGCTAATGAAGTCGCTTCGGCTAATGAAGTCACTTCGGCTAATGAAGTCACTTCGGCTAATGAAGTCGCTTCGCTAATGAAGTCGCTCACGCTAATGAAGTCGCTTACTTGCGTTCGCTAATTGACCTACGGTCAGCTCATAACGGCAAGCCAACGCTTGCCGTGGCAGGGGCTTTTCTTTTTTTATTTGACATTTGCTTAATAATATGATAAAATTAATTAATAATAGAAATGGAGGACAGAGTTATGATAATAAAGGAATCAGGAGAGGATTATCTTGAGGCGATATTAGTGATAAAGAACAAGGCAGGCTTTGTCCGTTCTATTGACGTCGCTAATGAGTTAGAAGTATCAAAGCCAAGTGTCAGCGTAGCTATGAAGCACTTTCGTGAGGAGGGCTACGTGGTGGTTGATAAGGACGGCTACTTAGACCTGACCGACAAGGGTCTTGCAATTGCAAAAAGAGTTTACGAGCGTCACGAAATCATCTCCGAGGTGTTAATGCGTTTGGGCGTAAGCCAAGAGGTAGCTCTTGAGGATAGCTGTAAAATCGAGCACGCAATCAGCGAGGAAAGCTTCGAAAAAATCAAGGAATTTTTGGTAAGACTTAAAAAAGAAGACTAAAAAAAGGATCGTTGCGAAAGCACGTGTCCCATAGGGATTTTTAGATAAGATAAAAGGATAGCGAGCATTTTCGCTATCCTTTTTTGCATTGCTAAAACACACAACTTAACGTTGTTAAGTATAGTATGCTATACCTCCAAAAGTTTTTTCACGAAGGTAACGGTTAGAACATAAAGATAATTCAAGAGTTTTTTTGCGATAAAAAGTTGTTGACATATCAACAAAAGTGTGATATACTACAAGTCGTTGACATATCAACAAAAATAAAAAGGAGTAAAAAGTATGAAAACAAGAATCATTATAGATTCTACGGCAGACCTGACACCTGAATATAAAAATCGTGTCAGCATTGTGCCACTTATTGTTCGATTTGGTAGTGAGGAATACACAGACGGAGTTACTATCGACAACAAAACCTTTTACGAAAAGCTAATAGAAAGTGATGTTTTGCCTACAACAAGTCAAGCAACTCCCTATGCTTTTATGAAGGAGCTTGACAAGGTAAAGGAGGCAGGGGAAGGTGCAGTAGTAATTACAATTTCCTCAAAGCTTTCAGGCACATACCAAAGTGCAAAAATTGCAAGCGCACAATATGAAAATATTTATGTTGTTGACAGTGGAAGTGCAGCAATAGGAAGTGGTATTTTGATAGAGCGAGCAATAGAGCTTATGGACAAGGGCTTAAGTGCTAAGGAAATTGCAGAGCAGTTAGAGAGGGAAAAGGAAAAAATAGTTATAGTTGCTCTTGTTAATACTCTTGAATATTTAAAAAGAGGTGGCAGAATTTCCAAAACCGTTGCCTTTGCAGGAACTGTGCTTAATATTAAGCCTGTTATATCTTTAATAAATGGAGAAATTCGTATGCTTGGAAAGGCAAGAGGCTCAAAAATGGGCAACAACCTGTTAGTACAGGAAATAGAAAAAGCAGGTGGAGTTGACTTTTCAAAGCCTGTTTTGCTTGGCTATGCAGGACTTTCAGATGCTTTGCTACTAAAATACATAGAGGACAGTAAGTACATTTGGGAAAATGGACTTAAGACTATTCGATATACAAGCATTGGCAGTGTAATCGGCACACACGTAGGACCTGGTGCAATTGCTGTTGCATTCTTTAAGAATTAAAAAAAGTGGATTGTTGCGTTTGCGACAATCCACTTTTTAATTATGAGCTTGCCTTGAAAGCCTTGTCCCACTTTTCGTAAAAAAGCGGGACAAGGTGGTACAGATTTGAAAAAACGCAAGTTGTACCGCTCTGTCCCGCTTTTTCTATGTCATAATGTAGGTGTGGTAGGGACAGCCACAAAGCACAAGGACAAAAAGCAAGATGAAAACACAAGAAAAGGAGCATTATGGCAACAAAGAAAAATGACGTTTTAGGGTCAAAGGAAATACTTGACATTATCGTTGATAAAGTGAAAAAATCAACAAGGAAAAGAAAACAAAATAAGGTAGTACCCATCAAAGAGAGTCTTGCGATTTTGCTAAGCACAAAAATTAATCCGAATTTAGTCTGCGATGCTGTTAAGGGAACCAGCTTAGGAGACAAAATTACTTATCAGGAGGCAATTTTGATAGCGCAAATCATAAAGGCTTGCAATGGGGATACCCAATCAGCAACGTTTATAAGAGATGCCTCAGGCAACAAGCTAAAGGACGGAGAGGGACCAGCAAGGCTTCACAGAAAGCTTGAGGACATTATCTTAGAGGGCAAAAGATAAGGAGCTTTCAATGACCTTAGGAGAAATTAAGTTAGAAGCATTAATGCTTATGTATCCAGAAATGCGATTGCCTGTTGATAGCGAGTTAGCCGAGGAAATGCTAAATCATCTATCACAGGGCTCCTTGTATTGCGACCTGATTGCCTCAATGGACCAATCAATTTCAAGAGCACTTTTCTACATTGAGCTATGGGAATTAACCAAGCTCAAAAGACAAGTAGTAAAAATCAATCGTGAGGAATGGTGCGAGTATTACCTGCCTATGCCACAGGATGCCTTCTTAGTAACAGAGGTGTTGGCAAAATCAAGCTCAGGAAATATTCCAGTTTCCTTCGTAGCTCTTGACAATGAAATTTGTGTCCTTGAAAAAAGTGAGGAATACATAGTTGAATATCGAGAAAAAGCAATGAAAATCAATGCTACAACTTCACTTTCGACAAAGCTAAGCTTATCAAATGAGGTTGAGGTTATTATTCCTTACTTCATAAAGGGAGAGCTATACAAGGAATCTCAAAAGGAGGCAAGTATATGCCTTGAGAGATTTTTCTCAGCACTTGACAGGTTAGCCTCCATACCTAAAGGCAGGGTGGAGTGTCGCATTTCCCCTTATAAAATAGTATAAGGAGAGAAAAATGAGCATTAAAATTAAGGACCTTACCTTAGGTAAGGGAATAACAAACGAGTCAGGCGATATGAATCGCTTAGCTCAAGCAACAAATCTTATTTTTGAAAATGGGGCTTTAAGACGGCGAGGGGGATTTTTCTCCCCCCTCATTTTTCAAGATGAGAGCTTCGAGCCGAAAAGAATTAACGGGCTTTTTGGCTTTGGAGATAAAATTTTAGTCCACGCAGGCACAGAGCTTTTTGCCTGTAACAAGGACTTAACCAGCTATGAAAAGCTAAACGTAGCCTTGAGCGACAATAAAACAACTGGCTTTGTTGCCGACTCAATGCTTTATATAGTAGGTGGTGGCGAGCTTTACGTATATACAGGAAGTGAGGTTTTACCCATAAAGGAGCTATCAAGCATTTACGTACCAACCACCAGAAAAAAGGTCTATGACCAATATGGAAAGGACCAATTCGAGCCTGAGGAAAGCGTAAACCTACTAACTCCCAAAAGGACTAATCTTTTAATAGGCACAACCTCTTATCGCTATAACGAACAGCGCCCTGCCTATAAGTTAGATGGGCGTATTTTAGAGGGCTCGGCTATGGAAATCGAGGTACGTATCAGGCTAAATGCAACAGGATTACCTGAGGAGCCCTTTGTTTCAAATTTAATAGGAGTAGGACCTGACGGTCTTGAAACTCAGGAAATTGTAACTATTAAATACAAAATAGACAGTATTTATAGTGAGGTAATTTGCTTCCCCTCTGAGCCAATTGTTGACACCTATGGAAATATAATCAACATAAGAAACTCAGATGGAGAGCCAGTTGAATATAACAAAATACCTCTTGGAGTGTCGATAAAATGGGATAAAATTTCCTTTAGCTACGACATACCCACCTACGAGGAGGGAGTCTCAAACATCAAAATTACCTACGAGACTCCAAATGAGGTTAGCACCTCACAGATTAACAACTGCACACTGTGTCCAAGAGATACAGGGTCAAGAGCTATCGCCTTTTCAGTAGGGGATAACCGACTATTTTATTCTGATGTAGTGAAAAATAACGACTACGTGCCAAGGGCAAATGTGGTTGCAGTTGGTACAGGAGGCGAGAAAATCACCTCACTTCTTGAAATGTCAAATGGTGTCCTTGGCGTATTTACAGATGTAGGCTTCTACAAGGTAAGCCTGTTCAGTGATGGCAGAAGCAATCAGGTTTTGAACTCGGCAGACAAAATTGGGTCTGTTTCACAGCTTGTAAATACCACGATAGCAGGAGATACCCTAACCTTTGCACAGGGAGGGGTGTATGGTACTCATAGCTCAAGTCCGTATATGGACCAAATCGGCTATTTCTATAACCGAGGCAAAAGAATTTCCCACATTTTAGAGGAATTAAGTCAGACTGACAGGGAAAATGCAGTTGCCACAGGCCACGAGGGAAAGTATTTCCTTTTTGTAGGTAATAAAGCATTAATTGCCGACACCAACCAACGCTTTACGCGTGAAGGGTCCCCCTCAGGCTCTTACGAATACGAATGGTATGAGTGGCAGGGGGCAGAGGCAAGATATGCTCTTTCCTATGGTGGCACCTTATATATAGGCAAGGAAAATGGTCGAGTTGGCTATTTAACTAAGGACTCCTACGATAAGGACCAAACGGAATACTCACAGGAAAAACTGACTCTTTATTTGTCGCCTCAGCCTCTTCATACAGGCATAACCATCGACACAGGGTCAAGGTATTCAAGTGGTAACAGGGCTATTTTATCAAGCCACGAAAGGCTTGCTTCCAAAAATGTTACCTACAAAAATGGGGAGTATATACTGCCAGAAACTGACTTTTATACCTACGACCAAGGACAAGCCATCTATGAGGGACAACAGGCTATCATTTACGACTATGGCGAAAGAGTTGTAGCAAGTGGAAAAATAGGGGAGGTTACCCCTGAGCAATTCAGCTTCAAAATGGACCAAGCACCAACACAGGAGGCAGTTTTCCCCTTGTCGCTATATTTTGTAAGGGATAAATATGAGTACGACTTCAGAAGGTGTGGATACCACTATTGCCTAAGCGAAAATGGTATGGATGTGCGTGTAAAAGCAGAAAATCCTGTGCTTTGGGTAATCGAAAGAAAGCCAATTGAAGCATATTTAAAAACTACACCAATCGAATTAGGCAATGCTCTGAGTAACCAAAGCCTTTATGGTGCGTTTTTAAAGCTAACCGAGGACACAAGAGGCAAGGTAGAATATCAATGGGAAAGTGACAAGCACAAGGGTAGCGTTAGTCTGAGCCTTTATGGGCAAATGGACTTTAATAGGTTAGATTTTTCTCACTTTTGCCTTTACGATAGCACTCGACGTGACTACTACGTGCCTACCCTTGAAAGAAAGGTAAGATACGTGTCCCTTGGATTAAAGACAAGCGACCCTTACCCCTTTGGAATTATGGGTATCGGTCTTAAAATTTTTGAATTTGAGGACTAAAAAAGGAGAATTATATGAGTCAATATACTTTAAGTCAAGAGGAGATAAATAAAGCACTCCTTTTGTCCCCTTATTCCTTAAGTGACTCTCCTCATGATTGGGGACTTAAGGCTAAGGAAATAAAAAAATATTTTTATCAGCCTATTTCCTACCTGACAGAAAGGCTGAATCTTAAGCTTCAGGTTGTGGGCGAGGTGCTATCAGGCATCGAGGAAAAGGCTTTAGCAATTGAGAAGGAAGCACAAAATAGCCTTTCCTCCCACGATAGCTCACAGCTATCTCACAGTGCACTTTTTACAGAGATAAGAGAGCTAATTTCTGAGCTAAATCAGTCACTTTCCAGCCACAGGATTGAGGAAAATGCCCATGCAAGTGAGATTGCTAAAAGCATTTCACTTCACAATCAAGACACAAGCTCCCACAATGATATAAGAAAAAGCATAGAGGAGCTTTTGGCACTTAGCCAAAATGCCTACGCACTTGCTCAGGGCAAGAGCAGAATTATACCTCTTAGCGACGTTTACGAGCTACTTGACCACCTTGAAAACAACGACCAAAGCTCAGGGGATGTGTTCATTTTAGAGGAAAAGCTAATTCCTGACTTGATTTTTTACAAGAAGCTTACCGACCTTGAGGTCGAGGAGGAGATCCAAAACGGAGCAGTGCTTTTGGATTACGACTCCTACTCACTTGGTCAAGTTACCTTTGAGCCTGGACAGGTGGTAATTGCCTATAACAAAAAGTTAGTTGGTACAGAAAGTGGCGTTGACCTATCACGCTTAGCTACCAAGGAAAGAGTTGTCGCTCTTGAGACTCGCACCCAGGAGTTAGCCACAGAAATTGAAAATGGAATAGCCGAGCTTATGCTACTTTTAGATACCAAGGAGGACAAAAGAATAGTTTCTACTCCAAGCGAGGTATTTGCTCTTGAAAATTTGCATGAGTATCGCTTTTCAACTATTTCGAGCCTTGAATTTACTCTGCCACAGGCACAGGGTGACCTTGAGGCACTAATTAGCTTCCATTCGGGAAGCGAGCCAACCATCTTTACTCAGCCAAGTGGCTTGATTATGTCAGGAGACGATTGCCTTGAGGGTGCTTTCATACCTGTTTCAAACAGAATTTATGAAATAAGCATCAAGAAGCTGATGGGTGTTTGCTTAGGTAAGGTAAGCTGTGTTGACTACGAGGTAATCTGATGAAAAACCTATGGCAAAAAAGAAGGGAGCTTTTTAAGCACCTTTATGTGCGAGGCACAAAAACCGAAAAAAGCGTGGACGACGAGGTCTTGACCATTACCAGCAGTAGTGGTCAAGGGCTTGAAAAAATTCGCATTTATGGTAAAACTAACTACACACCCCTCGACCTTTCCCAAGTCTTAATGGAAAATGTAGCAAGCTCTGACTCCTACATTAGCTCAGGGGTTACTGGTGCTATGGCAGTAGCAATACCTGATATGCTATCAAAAAGAGAGCTTACCTATACCCCCACTATAACAGGGGATTTAGGCTCTCACTCGGTGCATATTGCCAATGGAAGTAGCTTTTTGTTTTCAAGCACCCA
This sequence comes from Clostridia bacterium, assembly GCA_017473085.1. Lineage (GTDB taxonomy): Bacteria > Bacillota > Clostridia > Oscillospirales > CAG-272 > RGIG2000. The sequence continues at coordinate 2,382 of JAFUNF010000008.1, read as the reverse complement.
CGCCCTTATCTCAGGAGGGGTTGCAAGCCCCGTTACAATAAAGGACTACCCATATATCATAGTAACGGGTATAGTGGACGAGGCAGATATGGAGTTGGTGCTAAGCTCCTTTACAATTGAGGTAAGTGGAGCTACGCTTTACGATATAAAAAGCTTGGAAAATCCACTTGTGGAGCTTTATGGCAAAAATCTGCTTAACTTCGACCAAAATAAATATAGTGGTGCAGGCAAGGTAATAGAAAAAACAAAGGACCTGTTGACTCTTCAGGCTGTAGATAGTCACAGAAGCGCCAATTACAAGGTGGGGATTGATGGTAGGAGACTGAATACAAGAAAAATATGTGTAAGTGGATATTTTTCCCAAACCACCGATGAAACTCGTTCCTGTGTTGTGGCAGGCTGGTACTCCTCAACAGGCTTGGGAAGATTCAATAGCGTAGGAGCTTATTCAGCATTAGGAGGTGCAAGTGGAAAAATTTCGATAAAGGGCATCTTAAATTGCGATTTTGGTTCGACGGATTTAACCAATTACGCCCTGTGTGTAGCATTATATTCAAATGTAAGTGGCAAAACCGACTATTCCACTACATATGTAACCTATACTCGACCAATGTTAAGCTTGGCAGATACTGACACAGACTACGAGGAATATCGTGAGCCTACCAAAATCCAAGTGCCTGATTTGATTCTTGCCTCAGGTGGTGGCGTGCGTGACTTCCTTGAAATAGATAGGGTAATGGGCAAGGTTATTCTTCACAAATTAGTTGGCACCCTTGAAATTGATAAGGGAGAAGAGGAGCAAGTGACGCTTGCAAAGGAGGAAATACAGGATTTTTCCGACACAGAGTGGGCAAAAGCACTTCTTGAGTTAAACGTGCCCTATGGCTGTGACGGCTATTTGTGGGTAGAGGGCGCATCAAAAATTGATTGCGAATATTACACCATAAAAAACGAAAGCAAGTATGTCTTGATGGTTTACTATCAGGACCAAGAGGGAAACGCGCTTGTGCCACAAAAAATTTATCACGTAAGGAAAGGTAGCATTTACAAAATTACCCCACCTCATATAAGTGGTTACGTAGCCGTAAGTCAAGAGGTGGACGGCATTATAAGTCAAAATACAGAAATTACACTAATTTACAAAAAGGAGGAGGCATAATGAAAGCATTAAGAGGGATTTTATGCGTTATGCTAATATTATGTTTTTTTGCTATTCCAATTGGTGCAAGCCAAACAGAAAATCAAGAAAACACCGAGGAAGTGTTTGATTTTAAGGAATATTTTACTGAGAAGCTTCTGCCAATTGGTGTAGGAATTTTAACGGCTGGCTGTGGTCTTTTCTCCTCCCTTGCATCAATAAAGAAAGCACTTTCCTCCCTTAAGGAGGAAAAGGAAAGCCTTTCCAAAAGAGACAAGGAAAGAGACAAGCTACTTCAAGGGGAAAGACAACAAATAAAAGACTTTACCGAGCAAGCACAAGCTCAGCTACAAGCAAGCATTAATACAAATCAGGGTATAAAAGATATTCAACAGCTTACCCTTAGGCTCGCTATGGAAATTGACCTGCTTTCACAGGCTATTGGCATTGTAGCCTTTAAGGACGAGGAAATGGTACGCTCAGGCAAGGGCAAAAGGCTTTACGCACTCCTTGAGGAGTCGAAAAATCTTCATACTCAGTTAGAAAAACGACTTGCCGAATACCAAGGAGAGCAGGAATGAAAAGACTAAAGCTTCCAATTTTATACTTACTTTCCCTAGTCTTAAGCATAGGTCCAATAGCCGTTTTCGTAGCCCTTAATATTGATAGCTACGTTTCAACCACTCAGGATGCAATTAAGCTATCCTTTGGTGGAGTAGCAGTTGTTATAATCGTAATTTTAAAGGTGCTGGGCAAGTTAAAAATCTCATCAAGAATAGCAGTGTTTGGGTGCGTTTTCGTTCTTTCCTACCTATTAAACAGTCTGCTTTGCGACCTTGCCATTCTTTCCTTTCTTGCTCTGATTGGCGAGGGACTGGACCAAATAATTGGAATTTTTATAAAGCGAGAAAAGGAAAAAAGACAAAACGAAAAAATCGCCAAGGCAACGGTAAGCCAGCTTGAAGGCTTAATACCCAGAAGCTAACCATCTTAAAACGAGGTGTAGTCAATGAAAAAAGGATTTACAGAAATTTTTTACAAGAATATACACTACTTTACAGTGATATTAATCTCCCAAGCCTTCCCCTTGAGGGGAAGGGGGACGGCAAGTTGTCAAGTCAAGTGCAACACTTTTTAGAAATAAAATCCAAAGGAGAAAGATAGTCAAGGCATTTACGTGGACGAGAGTTGATCAAGTGAATAACTCTTACCAGCTCTTCCTCTGAAACTAAAGAAAAATCTGT
>JAFUNF010000007.1 GCA_017473085.1 Clostridia bacterium | reverse complement strand
TTGCAATATTTTTTTCGACAGATTTATCACCTGTCTTTTTGTCATACCTATCTTTACAAAAAAAGTACACCTATCATCGTTTTAACTCAATGATAGGTGCTTTTTCTATTTTCGCTCGTTTCTTAACTTAATGGTATTGGGTCGAAACCCTCTTTTTAAATACCAAGCTTTTCCACACGAATTCCCTCAGCCCATTTTAAGCTGTATGTTTTCTCACCATAGGTTAAGAATTCCTTAGCCATACCAGCCTTGTGCAATTGATGTAGCTCGCTTGGAGAAACAAGTCCAAATACCTTTGAGGTATCGTGCTCGTCCCAATTATAATAGTCTTGAATTATGTACGTTACGTCAGCAGAATAGTATTTTGTACCACCCTCGTAGGAAATAGTTAAATTTTCAATTTTGATGCTTGTAAAGTATGAGCCTAAGCAATATTTCCAATCGCCCTCAAGATTATGGAAAAGACTTTCACTCACTTGATTAAACGAAAGCGAGGAATCAATTTGTGCAATTGCCTCGCAAGCTATAAGTGCATTGTTTATATCTTGATTTCTGTTTTCTTTAGCAATCTCGTTTTTCAAAAAGGTGTCAATATCGAGAGTAAGGTTATCTCCTGAGCCAGACAAGAAGTGTGACATGAAAATTGCGGAATTAGGATAGCTTAAAACTGTACTTCCAATAGTAAGCATTTCGGCAGTGTCCTTAATCTTGTCAAGCTGGTCCTGTGGGTAGCTTGAGCCTGTGTTGTAATCGCTTTGAGAAGCATTTTGTTGCTTTTGTCTATCCTGTGACTGCTCGGTCTCAACAAAATCAAAGTCACCAAAGCCCTCAACCTGCCCCCTTATATCATTAAAGGTAACGTATTTGAGCTGGTCAGCTGAGGTAATTACTTCATTTCCCTGGAAATAATAAATGTCTGTGTCAATGATTAAGTACACGGCAATTACAAATTCTGTGTCTAAATGAGTTGGTAAAAGACCAACGATATTAAAGTCGTATATATCATTGAAGTAGGAGCTGACAGGTGTTTTTGATACGTGTTCAAGAGGCTTACCATTTTCATTTAGTGGTAGATTATCGCCTAAATATGTCTTGCTTCCCGCTACAAGACCAAAGCTACAATAAATATCATTTTTAAGAGCATATGTGGTTAGTATATCAAAATCAATTCCGTAGGTAGCTGTAAGAGTAGAGCCACCTGCAGAATATCCTATAAGCTCAACATATTTATCTTGCGAGGTTACTAATGTAGCTAAGCAACCCTCATTTGAACAGGCAGAATGCTTAGTAAGACCAAATTGCACCCCATTTTCGTTTGGAGTAATCTCAGTAATATAATAATCGTGTGAGGTCTTTTCCTTGATTGTTTTGCTACAATCGGGGCAAATAAGCTCAGTTGTGCAATCGTTATCATCAAGTGCGTTTGTGTGCTCACAATTCTCGCTTGCGCCTATGCTAATAGCTAAAAGGACACTCAGCAAAAGAACAAGGAGGGGACCTAATATTCTTCTATATATCATCTTGAATTCCATTTCTAAGTTTAATTTAACAAAATAATTTTAACACTTCTTTGATTTTTTGTCAACAATATTTCTTGATTAGTTAAGGAAAGTGTGATATACTAAGCTAATAATTGGGTAAGGAGATATAATATGGAAAATAGAATTAAAATCCTTAGAGAAAAAATGACAGAAAAGGAAATAGATGGTGTATATCTAACATCAAGGACTAATCATAGATATTTTACTAAGCTTGACAACGAGGATGGAGCACTGCTCATAACCAAGACAGGTGCGTACGCCTTTGAGGATTTTCGATATACTGAGATTGCAGAAAAGCTTTTGAAGGATTGCTATACTGTAATTCAACCAAAGGGAAAGAGAAGTGAATGGTTAGGAAATATTCTCAAAAAAGAGGGAGTAAAAAAATTAGGTATTGAGGACTATTCGCTAAGCGTTTTTGCATATGAAAATTTAAAGAATGATATTAGTGCTGAATTAGTATCAATCGGTGCCTTGATTAATCAAATGCGTGAGATAAAGGATAGCTGGGAGGTTGAGCAAATGGAAAAGGCTCAAGTCATCACAGATATGGCTTTTGAGCATATCTTGGGTATTCTTTCCACAAATATGACAGAAACTGACGTTGCTGCCGAGCTTGAATATTTTATGAGGAAGCATGGTGCCGAGGACAAAAGCTTTGAAACTATTTCTATAAGTGCAGAAAAAACCTCACTTCCTCACGGAGTACCTGAGAATATCAAGCTTAAAAAGGGCTTTTTCACAATGGATTTCGGTGCGACGGTAAATGGCTATCATTCTGATATGACAAGAACTGTTTGCATAGGAAAAGCAGATGAGGAAATGAAAAAGCTATACAACACAGTTTTAGACGCACAGCTTCGTGCCCTTGAATATCTTGAAAAGGGTGGTCGTGATTGCGTTGAGGCAGATAAAACTGCAAGAGATATAATTTACAAGGATTATGAGGGCTATTTTGGTCATTCATTAGGACACAGTGTTGGCTTAGAGGTGCACGAAATGCCAGCCTTGTCTCCAAAATGCAACAGGATATTAAATGTAGGAAATATAGTGACAGTTGAGCCTGGTATTTATATCCCATCAAAATATGGTACAAGAATTGAGGATATGGTGCTTATAACCGAAAATGGCATTAAAAACTTCACAAAATCTTCTAAAAAACTCATAGAATTGTAATATTTTTGCAAAAATAATAAAAAACTTTTGTTTACCTATTGAAATATTAAGTCTTTTATTGTAAAATAGATGTGTAAATTTTTGCTAATGGTTGTGGCGGACCATAGCTTCAAAATACTAAAACGCCAAGAAAAGGAAAAATATATGATAACAGCAGGCGATTTCAGAAATGGTGTAACCTTTGAAATGGAGGGTAAGGTTTACCAAGTAATTGAATTCCAGCATGTAAAGCCCGGTAAGGGTGCAGCGTTCGTAAGAACAAAATATAGAGATGTTGTAACAGGTGCTATTCGTGAGGCTTCCTTCAACCCAACAGCTAAGTTTGAAACTGTTCAGGTTGAGCGTAGAGAGCTTCAGTATAGCTATAGCGACGGCGATCTTTACTACTTTATGGATATGGAATCCTATGAGATGATTCCTGTTGACGCTAATAAGCTTAGCGACAACTTCAAGTTTGTTAAGGAAATGGAAATGTGCAAGCTTTCCTCCATTAAGGGCGAAATCTTTGCAGTTGAGCCTCCAACATTTGTTGAATTAGTAGTTACCGAGACAGAGCCAGGTGTTCGTGGCGATACAGCTACTAACGTAACAAAGGCTGCAACACTTGAAACAGGCGCAGTTGTTAGAGTTCCAATCTTTATCAACGAAGGCGAGGTTATTAGAATAGATACAAGAACTGGCGAGTATCTTGAAAGAGTAAATAAGTAATCAGCATAGATTTTAGGGACCGCGATATAACTCGGTCCCACAAATTTATATAAAGCTTAAAATTTAAAAGGAGATTTTTGAAATGAAAGAAATGGATATTCTTGAAAAATGTGCATACATTAAGGGTCTTGCAGAGGGACTTAATCTTGATTCTTCTAAGCCAGAGGGAAAGGTTTTGAACGCAATTATTGAGCTTCTTTCTGATGTTTGCGATACTGTTGCAGATATGGATGACGAGGTTGCTACACTTGGCGATTATATTGAGGAGCTTGACCACGACCTTGGCGAGGTAGAGGAATACCTTTACGACGAGGACTGTGATTGCTGTGATGAGGATTGTGATTGTGACGAGGATTGCGATTGCGACGATTGTGACTGTGATTGTGATGATTGCGATTGCGATTGTGACAGTGGTGAGGAATTTATGGAGGCTATGTGTCCACATTGTGCTGAGACAATCTGCTTCGATAACGAGCTTGACCCAGACGATCTTATTTGCCCAGCTTGTGGAAAAGCATTCAAGGACAAGAAATAAAAACCAATTAATGAGTAAGCACAAAATGCTTACTCATTTCTTTTTAAAAAATCTTTAAATTAAGTGTGCAAAAACAGCCAAAGATCTTGAAATGTCTATAATATTGTGTTAAAATCAAATTAATGAAAAATATTGAGAGGTACACTTATGAAGTTAGGTACAATGGTCCATCTTGGCGAAAATGTTGTTGAGAAAATTAAGGACGTAAAAAAATATGGTCTTGAGTCCTTTCAGCTATGCTGTTGGAATCAAGCACTAATGAATGAGGAATACGCGAAAAAGATTTTAGAGGCTACTAAGGAAACAGGACTTGAAATAAGTGCTGTATGGTGTGGCTGGGACGGAGAATCTACTTGGGATTTCGTAAGAGGTCCAATGACACTTGGAATTGTTCCTGTTTACTTCCGTAAAATGAGAATGGAAAATCTTAAAAAGGGCTCTGAGTTTACAAAAATGCTTGGAGTTACTGATATGGTAACACACTTCGGCTTTATTCCTGAAAATCCAAACACAGACGACTATCGTTGTGTAGTTGAAACAATCAGAGAGCTTGCAGAATATTGCAAGGCAAACGGACAATATTTATTGTTCGAAACAGGACAAGAAACTCCTATTACACTTAAGAGAACAATTCTTGCAGTTGGCACAGGAAACTTAGGAATTAACCTTGACCCTGCTAATCTTTTGCTTTATGGAAAGGCAAATCCTTGTGATGCAGTAGATATTTTTGGAGATTATGTAAGAGGTGTTCACGCAAAGGACGGAGAATATCCTACAAATCCTGACTATCTTGGTGAGGAAAAGAGAATTGGCGACGGTCGTGCAAACTTCCCAGTGCTTATCAAAAAGCTTAAAGAGCATGGCTACAATGGTTCAATTACTATTGAGCGTGAAATCGATGGCGAAAAGCAAATCGAGGATATTATTTATGCTAAAAAATTCTTGGAGGACATTATAAATGGATAAGAAAATCAGAGTTGGACTTGTTGGCATAGGTGGAATGGGTGGTTGCCATTTCCAAAACTATTCAACTATCAAGGGCGCAGAGCTTGTTGCTGTATGCGATGTAAGAGTAGATATGGCAAAGGAAAAGGTTGGCGACCAAAATATTAACGTGTATGGCTCACTTGAGAAAATGCTCAAAAATGAAGAGCTTGATATGATTGATATTTGTACACCAAGCTATTTACATAAGGAAATGACCCTTAAGCTTTTAGATAAGTATCACGTGCTTTGCGAAAAGCCAATGACACTTACAGCTAAGGACGCAAACAAGATTGCTGAGGTAGCAGCGGCCAGCAAAAAGAACTTTATGGTTGCCCACGTTGTTAGATTTATGACTCCTTACGAGATTTTGAAGAAGGAAATTGAATCTAAGGAGTTAGGTAAGCTTTTAAGACTGGATATGAAGCGTATTTCTGGTATTCCAAGATGGAGCTGGAATAACTGGATGATGGACGAAAAGCTTAGTGGTGGTGTTGTAACAGACCTTTCAATTCACGACCTTGATTTTGTTCAAAGCGTACTTGGTATGCCTGATAAAATTGATGCATATCGCTACGTAAAGGAAGAGAATGATACAATCCTTACAAATATGCTATATGGAGAAGCGCTCGTTACCTGTGAAGGCACATGGTACAACTATGGTGTACCATTCCAAGCAGAATATATGGCAGTGTTCCAGAATGGCTGTGTTAAGCTTGACAATGGTGTTGTTTATATCAATGGCGAGGAATACAAGAAGGAAAAAGCTGTTGTTGAGGATGTTGATCTTGGAATCAACGTTGGTAACGATGACGGATATTACAAGGAAATGCAATATTTCGTTGACTGCATTATCGCTGGTAAGCAACCTGGCAGAGTAACACCTGAAAGCTCAGCAAGAAGCGTTTTACTTGCTGAAGTAATTAAGAAAAAGGCTAAGGTTATTAGCAAGAAATAAGTCAAAAAAACAGTGGGAAGCCACTGTTTTTTTGACCCTGTGTTTATTTTTTAGGCTTGCTTTTGAAAATCAACGAGGCTATAAGACCAAGACATAGTGCAGCTGTAATACCACCAGCCGTTCCTGTAATGCCACCTGTTAAAATTCCTAAAGCACCTTTTTCGTCAATTGCTGTTTTTACACCGTTTGCGATAGCATAGCCAAAGCCTGTTAGAGGAACTGTTGCACCACAGCCTGCAAAATCTACAATTGGACCATACACGCCAATTGCAGTAAGAAAAACTCCTGCACAAACATAACACACTAAAATTCTTGCAGGTGTTAGCTTTGTTTTATCAATTAAAAGCTGTGCTACAACGCAAAAGGCACCACCAATTAAAAAAGCCTTTAAGCAATTTATTACTATATCCATATTTAGCCTCCTAAATCAGAAGATAGATGCACCAAATGGGCAACTGCAGGAATAGATTCTCCTTGAGAAAGCGTCATAGGAGACATAAGTGCACCTGTGCCAATAAATAGCACGTTTTTAAGAATACCAGCTTCAAGATTTGGCACAATACTACCAGCCATTACCACGGCACTACAACCACAGCCCGATCCACCTGCGTGAACGTCCTGTGTATCTCTGTTAAATACCATAAGACCACAATCAACGTGATTTTTTCTAATATCTATCCCATTGCCAAGAAGTAAATCCTTTATTATTTCACTACCCTCATAGCCTAAATCTCCTGTAACTATTAAGTCAAAATCCTTTGGGGAGTGTTGGCTTTCGTTAAAATATCTTGTTAAGGTGTCGATAACTGCAGGTGCCATTGCTGCACCCATATTATTTATATCACTTACACCCTTGTTGACTATACGACCAACTAAAGCTTCCTTTACCGAAGTCTTTCCCTCGCTACCGATAATAAAGGCACCAGAGCCTGTGGTTGTCCACTGCGCAGTAGGAGTGCGTTGCCCACCATATTCCAAAGGAAATCTAAATTGTCTTTCACTTGAGCAATAATGAGATGATGTAACTGCACCACAGACGTCAACGATTCCACCGCCATAAAGACAAGAGGAAAGAAGTATTCCTTCTGCACAGGTTGAGCAGGCACCATATAAGCCAAGATAAGGCACGTTAAAGTCGGCTAAGCCATAGGTTGATCCAACGCATTGATTTAGCAAATCACCTGCTAAAATCACGTCAAGGTCTTTATCTTCAAGATTAGCTTTTCTTATTACACCAGCCAAGGCTCGTCTTTGCATTTCGCTTTCAGCCTTTTCCCAGGAATCCTTACCAAATTTGTCGTCCTCGCACCATTCGTCAAAGCACGCACCAAGTGGACCGCTATGCTCCTTATTACCAACAACAGAGTAGTAGGACACGATTTTAGGTATTCGAGAAAAGGTTATAATTTCCTTTTTCATATTTACCCCCAAAACATTGTTATAAAGTAGTAGAATATTCCGTAAATTACGCCACTAAAGGTACCAAACAGTATAACTGGACCAGAAATAGAAAAGATTTTTGCACCAACTCCCATTACATACCCCTCAGATTTTGTGTCAATAGCGCAGGAGGCAATTGCGTTTGCAAAGCCTGTTATAGGCACAAGAGTGCCTGCACCTGCTACTCTTGCAATGTTGTCAAAAATACCAATACCTGTCAGCAAAATAGCAATAGCGATTAATGTAATAGAAACAAGAGCTTGTGCGTCCTTTAGCTCTACAATGAATAGTCTATAAAGCTCCAAAAGAGCTTGTCCTAAAGAGCAAATCGCACCACCAATTAAAAAAGCACGTATCAAATTTTGAATAATAGGAGATTTTTTGCTTCGAGCCTCTACGTATTCAATATATTCTTTTTTATCCATAAGCACCTCCGTATTTAGTAAAAAATAGCATTAGCATTTTTTATATAATTTATACGTAACTTTATTGACAAACATTTTATTTTGTAGTATTATATAATATAGTGTTAGTTAAATATGGAGGTATTATGTCAAAAAAATTTAATGAAACCTTAGATAACTTTGGCAAAAAGATAAACTCTGTTGCAGCTTCCGCAAAGGAAAAGACTGTAAGGTTAGCTAAGGCAACTCAAATAAGAATAGACATTAAGAGCGCTGAGGCAAGCTTAGATGTTGTGTATGAGGATATCGGTAAGGCTTACTATGCAAGCCTTAAGGGAGAAGAGTACACTGGTGAAGCAATTGAAGATTTAATTGCAAGGGCTGAGTCTATCAAGGAAAAAATTAAAGCACTCAAGGAAAGTCTAAAGGAATATTCTGAGTGAGATAATAAAAATTTTGAAAAGAAAATAAAGGAGTATAAAAATGTATAGTTTGTTTTTAACACAAGAGCAACCGGTTGAAGAAACCTTCAGCCTTTTTGATAGCATAAAGGAATTTTTTACAAATACAGGCATGGTACAATTGATAATCAACATATTGATATCACTTGCTATCTTGGTTGTTGGCTCATTTATCGTAAGAAGAATTACAAGAGGAATTGAAAAGGGAAAGCTTTTCCCTAAAATGAACAAAACACTCCGTGTTTTCTTGAAGCATGTAATCGGTGTTATTTTATACTTAGTAATTGCTGTTGCAATCATTTCAATTCTTGGCTTTGATATGTCCGCACTTTCTGCTGCAATTGCATCTGCTGGCTTGGCTATTGGTCTTGCTTTGCAGGGTGGCCTTTCAAATATTGCGGGTGGCGTTATGCTTGTTATCTTCAAGCCATTTGAGGTTGGCGATTATGTTGAAGGCGCAGGTGTAGGTGGAACAGTAGTTGATATCGGTCTTTTCTACACAACCCTTACAACACCAGACAATAAAAAGGTTGTTGTACCAAACGGTACTATTTCAAATTCTGCTGTTACAAACTATTCTGCACACGAAACAAGAAGAATCGACTTCGATTTCTTGATTTCATATAATTCCGATATTGCATCTGCTAAGAAGGTTCTTTTAGCTTGTGCAAAGTCTGATGAAAGAATTCTTGAGGATCCTAAGCCTGAAACAATGGTTATTGCCCACAACGAAAGAGGTGTTGGCATAAGACTAAGAGTATGGGTTAAAAACTCAGATTACTGGGATGTTAACTTCCTTATTCTTGAGCTTGTTAAGATCAATTTCGAGAAAAATGGAATCGAAATTCCTTATCCACAGCTTGCAGTACATCTTGCAAAATAATAAAAAAAGAGCGAAATTCGCTCTTTTTTTACGCTCTTAATAATGTTTTAAATCCCACTTCATTTTCTTTGGAAAAAACAAGCACTGTATCTGAGCTATTAATTTCACCACAGAGAATTTTTTCACAAAGAGGATTTTCTACCAAGCTCATAATGCTTCGCCTGATAGGTCTTGCACCATAGCTTTCGCTAAAGCTTTTTGAAGCAATGTATTCAAGCAAGCTATCGTCAAACTCAAGAGTTATATTGCTTGCGTGTGCAAGGTCCTTTAATTCATCAAGCATAAGACCGCAAATTTTTTTAGTGTCTACTAATGTAAGCTTATTAAAAAATACGATTTCATCAAGGCGATTTAAAAATTCAGGGCTAAACTCCCTCTTTAGTGCATCGTTAATGTCATCCTTCATATAAGCAGAGGAGTCCTCATCCTTAGTAAAGCCAAGCCTTTTATGGTCCATACTGTCCTTTACTCCAATGTTAGAGGTAAGAATAATTATGGTATTCTTAAAATTTATTTGCCTTCCCTGCGAGTCGGTAAGAGAGCCACTATCAAGTATCTGTAAAAGAATGTTGTAAACATCATTATGTGCCTTTTCAATCTCGTCAAATAATACAACAGAGTAGGGCTTTTGTCGCACTTTTGACGTTAGCTGACCACCCTCATCGTAGCCAATATAACCAGGTGGGGCACCAATCAAGCGAGAAACACTATGCTTTTCCATATATTCCGACATATCAAGTCGAATTAATGCGTCGCTGGAGCCAAAAAGCTCCTTAGAAATTGCACGGGCAAGCTCGGTTTTACCCACACCAGTAGGACCCAAAAACATAAATGTTCCAACTGGTCGATTAGGGTTTTTAAGCCCCATTCTTGAACGCTTGATACAGGCGCAAACCGAGGCAATTGCTTCATCTTGCCCAATAATGATTTTCTTTAGGTTGCTTTCAAGTGACAAAAGCCTTTCGTTTTCACTTTTCTTTAGCTTGCTTACAGGAATTTTTGTCCATTTTGTAACTATTTCAGAAATGTTCTCGTCGGTTAGCGTGGGAGTGGATTTTTGGCTTAACCTGTCAATCCTTTCAAGCTCCTTCTTTAATGAAAGCTTAATGTCTTGTAATTCATCTTTTATGTCAAGTGCTGAATCAAACTTTTCATTTTGAATAAGCATCTCACGTTTCTTTTCAAGCCTTTTTATTTCATTTTCTAACTCTTTGATTTTTGGGGTTTTTGACACACCTCTTAATTTAATGAAAGAGCACCCCTCGTCTATTAAATCAATAGCCTTATCGGGCAAAAATCTATCAGTTAAATATCTGATAGAAAGAGAAACTGCCTCGTGTATAGCGTCATCGGTTATTTTAACCTTATGAAAATCCTCATATCGTTCTCTTAAGCCAAACAGAATATCAAGTGTCTTTTCCTTGCTGGGCTCCTCGATAATAATAGGCTGAAAGCGTCTTTCCAAGGCAGAGTCCTTTTCAATATGCTTTCTATATTCTGATATGGTTGTAGCACCAATTAATTGAACCTGAGATCTGGCAAGAGCAGGCTTAATAATATTTGCAGCATCAACAGCACCCTCGGCAGCACCTGCACCTATAATCGTGTGAATTTCATCAATGAAGAGAATAATGCTTGAATTTGCACGGACCTCGTTTAAGACTCCGCGCATTCGCTCCTCAAATTCGCCCCTGTACTTAGCACCTGCAATCATTGAGCTTAAATCAAGAGAAACAATAATTTTATTAAACAAATTGTCAGGCACGTCTCTTTCGTTTATTTTTTGAGCTAAGCCCTCAACAATTGCAGTTTTACCAACACCAGGCTCTCCAATTAAGCAAGGATTGTTTTTAGTTCTTCTTGATAATGTTTGAATTAATCTATCAACCTCGTCCTCACGGCCAATTAAAGGGTCGTATTTTCCTTGCCTTGCAAGAGCATTGAGATTTTTTCCGTAGGCAGAAAGCACAGGACAACCATTGATTGACGCTTTATCCTGCTTTTCATTACCTGTTAAGCTATCAAGATAAGAAGAAATATCATTTTTTAAAACAGAGAGGCTTACACCCATAGAAATAAGCATTCTTGCACCACAACAATCTGTTTCATCGCATATAGCATACAAAAGATGCTCAGTGCCAATAAGACTACTATTGAAGCGTCTTGCAATATTTCCTGAGGCTTCAATAATTTTCTTATATTTGGGACTTAATTCCTCGGGAAGAATTATTTTTTCAGCAACTAATTGAGGCACATCAACAAGCTTTTCAAATAATTCCTTATAATAAATTCTTTTCTCCTCAAGTAGCTTACAGCCTACACAGTCCGTATCCAAAATACTAAGGAGTAAATGCTCAGTGCCGATATAGGCAGACCCTGTTGCCTCAGCACACTTTTTTGAGGAGTTAATTACAACCTCGGCCTTTTTAGTAAAATGACTTAACATCAAGCAATATTCCTTTCACTTACATTATAAATGGAGTATTGACAAAAAAATGGAAGGATTTTCAGCCTTGGCGAGAATTTATTCTTTCATACTCCTTAGATAGTAAATTTATTGTTTCTGCGTTTAATCTGCCGTTGTCCTCAATAAGATGCCTCCTTTGAAAGGCTTTAATGTTATCTTGGGTTTCTTTGTTGTAAATACCATTAAATTCAAGCTCCTTAAAGTCCTCGTATTCATTTTTGATTTCATTAAGCAAATGCTGAATTACATAAATAACATTATCTCTTGTATTCAAGGGTATTTCATAATTTTTTTCTCTTGGAAAAATTTCAATTGCGTTTATCAATTGATTTGAGTCTCTTTGCGCCTCGTCAATTTTATGAAGTAAATCCCAGGTTTCCTTGTCAACAACACCAGTAGGAGAAAGCCCGTATTTTTTTTGAAAACGAACGACTGCATCTCTTGTGTCAATCTCAAAATTGCCACTTGGAGCAATAGGTGAAATGCTACCCTCGAGCCTTTCAAGGTCTCTTAAAATTCGTTGAATTTGTAAAATAGGATTTGAGGAGTCCTCTAAGTTATAATATGCCATATATTTCTCCTTAACCGATATCGTAACCAGGATATTGTCCTTGAGATGCTCTTGAGCCATCAAACAGGTCCCTGTAGGTTGAAGTAATAGAATTCCAAGTGCTTGCCCCCACAATAGGTGTAGGCTCTAAGCCAAAAATTTCTTTATAGGCAAGAATAGCACGCTCGGTGCCTATACCAAAAACACCATCAACATCAAGCTTAGGAATTGAGGTGTATGTGTTTCCAATATAATTCAGATATTCCTGTAAAATCCTTACATCATCACCTGCGGAGCCAAGGCGAAGCACGTTTCCAGGATAGGGAACAGTTACGCTATCAAAATACCCCTGTGGTAATGATTCTAAGATACCAATATACTCTCTGTATAGTCTGTCCCAGGTATTTATATTTACAATTCCAGTTACCTCTTGGTCATAAGCACCTTGAAATGCCTCAACACTATTTCTTGTTGAAGGACCGAATATGCCATCAATGGTAACAGGTGGAATACGATTATTATATTCAGAAACCAGGGAGAGAAGATATTGAAGCTCATAAACCTCAGGACCTGTATCTCCTTCCTCTAAAATTGAGTTGAAAATGCCTTCAACCTCGCTACGACTAAGCCCTTCGGTTGCTAAGTCATTTAGTCTTTTAACGGCATTGAAGGAGCGCTGAATAGAGTACCATGTGTCCTTGCCAACTAACCCGTCGGTAGGTAAATCAAAGGCTTGCTGATATGCCCTTACCGCATCCTCGGTTTTTTTATCAAAAATACCGTTTACAGGATAAATTTTAGGAATTGCAGGGAAGTTTTTAGATATTCTGTTAAGTCTAATTTGAATCTGCTGAACAGCATTACCGATGGAGCCAAAGCCTAAGGTTCTTCCGTCCCAGGTTGAAGTAGGGGAGCCAACAGGTGCATCTGTAACTATATTTATGTCATCGCCATAGTAATATTGTAATATTTCGTAGGGGGTATAGCCTTGCTCGGCAAGTGCAACAGTACCCCATTGCTCAAGTCCTGGACAGGTCAATTCACGACCATCGCAATATGCAGCGAAAAACGGCTCAATGCTATCGCCCTTAACAATATAATCTGTAAATAGCTCGTCAACAAGGGCAGAAATGTTTTCAAATATATCTCTGTTATTTACAAAGGATTGGTCTATACCAATGGAATTAGTAATGTCAAAATCATAACCTCGTGAGCGATAATAATTAGTATAAATTCTGTTAAGTGCAAAGGAGTTTTGCGCATATATATTCGCACGCAAGGCACTTTCTGGCCAAGTAGGAAATATTTCACTCGAGGCAACGTTTTTTATGTAATCAACATAAGGAACTGTCACATTTGGTGCATCACTATCAACAGGACCTAAATGTACAGTAATGAAATTAGGAATTGTGGGTGTAACTGGCATAATATCTCCTTAATTGCTTTGCTCCTCCACATAAACTCTTCCGTCATTTGGAATTGTATCTGTTGGAGCGGAATACTCTGATAATGGGATTAAATTTGCAAATTGTAGAGAAGTAACTCCCTGATAAATTGGCACGTTTATATAGCTACTATCGTAATATCCTTCCTTTGTCACATTAATGTTATAGCCCTTGTATGGTACTTGATTTTTGGGCGCTAAGGAAGTGTCCTTGTTTTTTGTATTAAGTACAACCTTTTGTGTCCTACCCGAATTATCTGTGGTTAAAACATAGATAATATCACTACCATTTGCTACGTTGTCGCCATTACCATAATCGTAAATTGTAACCTGTGCATTTTCGATAGGCAATGCACCATTAGCAGTTCTTACAATAACTGAAAGAAAGCCTAAAGCATCGTTTTCAATGTTCATAAATTCACCTCCGTATCATTACATATTATGCAAAAAAGCAAACTATGTTATTGACTTTTTGCAGAACTTGGAGTATAATGCTTTTCAGTGAGTTCGAAACCATCCTCACTTAAAACAAAACTAAGGAGTAAATATGAAAAACAAAGGATTAAGGTCAATTACCTATTCGGCAATCATCGGTGCAATGTATGTTGTACTAACATGGCTTTCTAACGCAGTTGGAATGTCCTCTGGTGCAATTCAGCTTCGCTTGGGAGAGGCACTTACAATACTTCCGTATTTTACACCAAGTGCAATACCTGGATTAGTTATTGGGTGCTTAATTTCTAACATATCAATGGGGTGCTCACTTCTTGATATTATTGTTGGTACTGTAGCTACCTTGTTAGGTGCTATTGGTACAAGCAAGATAAAAAATAAGTATCTTTGTCCAGTTCCACCAATACTTGCAAATACAATTCTTGTTCCATTCGTAATAATAATTTCATATACTCACGATTGGAGTCTTGGTAGCTACCTGCTAACACTTGGTGGCGTTTTTGCAGGCGAGGTTGTGTCGGTTTATGTTTTTGGCATCATCTTGCTATTAGCCATAGAAAAATCAAAGATTTTTAAGCGTTGAAATTCAACGCTTTTTTCTTTTTTTACATTGATTTTTAATATGTTGTGTGTTAGAATATATTTATATTACGAAAGCGAGGAAATATTATGAAAAAAAACAAATGGCAAATTCTTAAAAGAATTTTATTAGTAACACTCATTCTATCACTTATATGTGTGTTCTGTTCCTGTGAGGAGCTACTAAATCTATTGCTTGAGCAAGTGCCACAAGACTATGAAATTCCTGAGGGTACTGCACAGGTGCATTTTGTTGACATAGGGCAGGGAGATGCTACGTTAATTATGGCTGATTCCAAGACAATGCTGATAGACACAGGCGAAAAGGATAGTGATAATGTGCTTATTAACTATCTCAATGCTCATAATGTAACCAAGCTTGATTATTTTGTAATTTCTCACTTTGACTCCGACCATTTTGGTGAGGCAGTTGAGGTGTTAAATAACTTTGAGGTTGAAAACGTTTTAATTCCCGATCAGGTAAAAACAACAAAAATGTATGAAAGCTTTATGACAGCACTTGATGAGGACGAAAGCTTAAACGTAATCATTGCTAACGATATTGTTGGCGAAAGCTTTAGTATGGGTCAATTAAATATTGACGTTTTAGCTCCATTAAATGATAGCTATAAGGACTCCAACGATTACAGTATTACAATGCTAATAAGATGGGGAAATATTAAGTTCCTATTGTCTGGCGATGCAGAGAAGGAGGCAGAGGAGGATATTGTTGCTGAATATTCAAAGCTTCAGCTTGATTGTGACGTATTCAAGGCAGGACATCACGGCTCAAGAACGTCATCAAGCCAAGATTTGCTTGATAAGGCAACACCTGATTATGTAGTAATTTCTTGTGGAAAGGACAACAAATATGAACATCCTCACATAGAGGCAATGGAACGCTTTGAAGCGATTGATAACGTAAAAATATATCGTACCGACGAAATGGGCTCAATTGTTTTCTCCACCGATGGAGTAACAATCGAGGTTGAAACTGAAAAATAAACAAAAAAAGCTAACCACTGGTCAATATCATTAAGTTAAGAAAATCGACCTACTTCGAAAGAGGTAGGTCTTTTTTTATTGAAAAAAATAAATAAAATTCAAAAAAAAGACTTGACAAACGAGATAAAATGTGCGGTCGCCCCTATCAACTTCGTTCCCTCTG
>JAFUNF010000006.1 GCA_017473085.1 Clostridia bacterium | reverse complement strand
CCCACGTGACCCATTTAATGGGTAGCAAGTAGAGCATGCGTGACTGGCAGGTCCTTTTTTGACGCACTTGTGCGTAGCCTGTAGTATTAGGGTTATACCCGAAAATGAAATACCCCACGTTTTACGTGGGGATTTTTATTATTTAAGATTGAGTGTTAGTTGAGTTGGACTTTTCGAGTACAACTAACATTACAGAATATATAAAGGTTGGATATAGGTTGAAAAAGTGGTTATCGAGAAGAGAACCGAATAGCATTGAGCCTATTGAAATAGCAATAAAGAGGCTATATAAAGTTTTTTTGGAAAGAAAAAGCTTAATTGTTTCATATCTATGCCATACGTAAGAAACTAAGCCAAATGCACCACAGGTGCCTGCCATTTGAACGAAGGTGTTGTGATATCTAAATGGAAGGAAGCTTATAAATTGGTGCTCAAGCTTATAGGCTGAGTAAAATCCACCACCAAAAATGGGATTTTCAAGGAAATTCCAAAGACCATGATAGTACATTTCAAATCTGCCGTTATCATCGAAGCCACGAGCAAGGTAGTCACCCAAAATATTAGAAATTTTATCCCATAGCAGGATTATTCCAACAATTCCGAGAATTGCTAATGAAATTGTAATTATTCTATTTATCAGCTTGTTGTTACCAGCAAAGCATGAAATAATAACGCAAATAACTATCGCTATTACAGATGCAAGAAGAGATGAACGGCTTAGGGTTAACACGATAGCTAAAAATGACATAATTCCAGTTACGTAAAAGGCAAAACCAAATTTTTTTACGGTGCTTGCATAGTAAAAATGAACAGGTAACAAAAACGCAAGCATTCCACCCATGTTATTCCACATTCCCCAACCAAACATGACACTTTCCTTTACAATTTCACCGTCAACTATTTGTATTTGATTGAAAAAACTAAAGTATAGCTGTAGTGTCAATACCAAGGAAACAAGGTACAAGACGTATAATAAATGCTTATACAGCTGAGAATTTGGTTTTAAATTCGAATAAAAGATAAAGAATACGCCGAAAAGGCAAAGAGATAAGATAAGAGCGTAAATTATATTGCCATATTCGTATCCATCAAAATTCAAGGCACCATTGAGCAAAAAGGAGCACAAAAGCAGAACAAGACCCAAAAACAATTTAGAGCCTTTGAAGGATTTCCAGCTCACGTGTCTTTTGTAAATTATGAAGTGGGCAATAAAAACACACAAAACAACTATGCCAGTACAAATCATAGCAATTATGTAAGGCTTAGAATAGTAAATTTTGCTCGCTACACTTTTTTCCGAAAATGCAAAAATGAATAAAAAGAGAGGTGCAATTAAAAACTTTAGATCCTCGCAAATTAACAAACCAACAATGGCGCAAAGAATAATCGAAACGAATCCTATTGGCTCTAAAGAGAATGTGTGAGAAATAAGTGTTAAAATTGCAAGTAAAAGTGGACAATATTTGCTTTCTAAAAAAGAACGAGCTTTGATTTTAAAGTTATTCATAATATCTCCATTAACAAAAATAGGAATTCGGACTTCAAGCTCCGAATTCCTACATTTTAATTGTACGAAATTGTGAAATGCAAATTATAAGATGGCGAATTAATATCCTCCGCCGTTTTTGGTAGGATTGGAGTAACCATATCCACCATATCCATCATAGTCGGCACCACTACCAATTCTTCCACCATATCTACCATGCTTGCCATAGTATTTCTTATAGTAGTTGTTGTAGTAGGATGTGGATTTCATAGGAATTCTGTTTAGGATTGCACCTAATACCTTACAATTACTCTTTTCAAGCTGTTCCTTTACATCTTGAGCAAATCTGTAGCTAATTTCATTTGCAGTTATAACTAAGATTGCACCGTCACAGAAATTTGAAATTGCAGAGGCATCGATAACCGCACCAAGTGGGGCAGCATCGATAATTACATAATCGTATTCCTCTCGAGCCTTTGCGATTAGTTCTTGGAACTTTTTAGAGCCAAGAAGCTCAACAGGATTTGGAGGAACTGCACCAGCAAAAATTAAATTTAGATTTTCAACTTGAGTAGAGTAGAGAATATTTTCATAGTCAGTCTGTCCAGAAAGATATTCGCTAAGTCCTAAAACTTCCTTTTCGTTTGTAGTATATTCGTTTGCAAAAACGGACTTTCTAAGGTCGGCATCTATCAATAATACTTTTTTGTCATATATAGCTAAAGACTTAGAAAGCTCAATAGAAACGGTACTTTTACCCTCGTTTTTTACACAGCTTGTTATAAGAACAGTCTTTATATCATCGCCACTGAACAAAAAGTTAGTACGAAGTGTTTTAAAAGCCTCTTGAACTGTATAATTTAATTTTCTTGTTTCATTAATAATAGTAGAATTCATTTTCAACACCTCGCTTACTCAATTTCAGGAATTGCACCAAGGACACTTAAGCCGAGACGCTTTTCAACATCGTCTGGAGTTTTTAGCTTATCATCAAATAGGAATACAATGATAAGGATGGCACATACAAGAACAATACCCAAGATAAATGCAACAGTAACGTTTGTTCCAAGGGAAATGTTTGATGGTTGATTAGAAATCTTGCCCATTCTGTATATGTTTGTTTTAATATCCTCGTTAGGTATCTTTTGGTCGCCTACTGGTTTTCCGTTTTCGTACTTTGTTTCATATTCACCCATTATTTCTGTGGAAACTTGGCTTTCATAGTAATAGAGAACTGCATTGGATATAACGGCTGAAAGCTCAGCGTTTGGAGTGGTAGCTGTTACTGAAACGATAGGAGAATCCTCGTTAGCTTTTACTGTAATGTAATTGCGTATAGTATCTGCAGTAATACCCTTTGTTCCACCGAGAACCTTGCTGAAATAAACCTTAAAGCCATGATCCTTAATTGTCTTTAGCTCTTCATCACTATATTTAGTAGATAAAACCTTGAGCATTACAGTATTTGCAACTACATCTGCATCATCTGTAATTTTGTTGTCAGTGTTTAGCATTTCGGCAACCTTGTTGCAGAAATCACCCTTAATAATTTCTGGGCTGGCAAATGTTAAATTTTGACCAACGTTCCAGTCGTTTGTAGTATTTCCGTTGCTTGAACTGTCAAGGATAAGCATGTCGGTTGTAGAAGAGTACATCTCGTCTATACCATGTCTTGTGTACAAGAATGCTGCAACAGCAAAACAAATTGCAACTACTGCAATAATCCAAATCTTTCCTAAAAGAAATCTGGCAATATCGCGAATATCTACGTCGATTACATTCTTGTTTTTTGTTTTTTGTTCCATTGTTTGTGCTCCTTATGTGAATATTGATAAAATACACTTATGTGCTAAAAGTAAATCAGGTGTTGAGAATTTTGAACTGATTATTATAAAAAATATTGCTTGCGTAGTCAACACCATATTTCGAAGAAATGATTTTGTATGCTTTAGAAAGAATAGGGGAAAGGTCAGAATCGTTATGAGCATCTGTGCAAATAATATCAACTAACGATTTTTTTAAGGCATACTTGATTAAACGAGCAACCCTTCCAAATTTAAATTTAGTAACTGATAAGGAGTTGATCTGTAAAAAAGCTCCCATATTCTTTAAATCAACTAACAACTGTTTGTTTTTTTGAAAAGCAACATATCGTTCAATGTGAGCAATTATTGGATTATAGCCTTTTCGCAAAACTCGAGAAATTGTATTTTTTATTTCGAATTCAGAGGTTTCAGGCTTGAATTCAATCAAAACATACTTACTTCGACCTAAAAATTTGCACTTGTTTGTTGATAGAGAATCGCATAGATCACTATGAAACATAACTTCATTACCCAAGAAAAGAGTCATATCTGGGTATTTAGTTTTTGCGTAATCCACTAATGTAAGGTAGTTTTTAGAGATTCTATCATTATAAGCAACAATTGTGCTATCATCAGAAAAATGATGAGCCTTGAAATGAGGAGTGAAGCAAATTGTTTTAATGCCATCGTTGTATGCGATATCAAGCATTTTCTTAGACATATCGAGGTTGTAGGCACCGTCATCTACACCAAAAATAGAATGATTGTGCAAATCGATAAAGCAGGGCAAAACAACACCTCTTTCTAAAAAAATCACACATAGTATTTTAACACAAGGGTCGTAATTTGTCAATACAATTAAAAATAAACTTTAAAAATATTACAAACCTACCAAGATTATAGCTATTGACAAAACAAAGCGCGTTTGATAAAATTATTAAAAAGGAGCTGAAAAATGAGAGTATTGATTTGTGCGTTGAATAGTAAATACATACATTCGTCTCTTGCACCTTGGTATTTGTGTGCATCGGTTGAAAAAAATGTCAATACAGCGAAATGTACTGTATATGAATCAACAATTAATGTAAAAATTGAAAAAATTATAGAAGAAATTTGCTCACATAATTTTGATTTAATTGGATTTAGCACATATATTTGGAATAAAGATTACGTTATCGAGATAGCAAAAAGGATTAAAAAAATAAGAAATTGCGTTGTAGTATTAGGTGGACCAGAGGTTAGCTACAATGCAGAAGAGGTACTTGATAAACATGAATTTGTCGATTACATTCTGTCTGGTGAAGGAGAAGAATCATTTGCAAGGCTTGTAAAAGGCGAAAAACCACAGGAAATAGAAGGGCTATGTTACAGAGAAAATGGTAAAATAATAGTTAAGCCCCCTGCAATTTTACAAGCATCACCTCCGAATCCATATACTGATGAATACTTTAAGAATCTTAACGGAAGAATAGCGTATATAGAAACAAGTAGAGGTTGTCCGTTTAGATGTGCATTTTGCTTGTCAGGACGATGTGGTGGTGTAAGATTCTTTGATATAAACGAAGCAAAAGATAACATTCTAAAGCTTGCAAAAAGTGGTACAAAAACTATAAAATTTATTGATAGAACGTTTAACGCTGATCGAAAAAGAGCACGCGAATTATTCGAGTTCATAATCGACCATTTTAGAGAAAAAAACGAGGGGCGTGTATGTTTTCACTTTGAAATTGAAGGAGAATTGATAGATGAAGAAACACTTTCGATTCTAAAAAAAGCACCGAAAGGACTTATTCAATTTGAAATAGGAATACAAAGCTTTAACGAAAAAACGCTTGAAGCCATAAACAGAAAAACTAATTTGCCAAAGCTTGTTGAAAACATTAAAAAAATAATTGAAATGGGAAACATTGATGTACATGTGGATTTAATTGCAGGACTTACATACGAAAGCTTAGCGAGCTTTGAAAAGGGATTTAATTTTGCATTTTCCTTAAGACCCAATATGCTTCAGCTTGGCTTTTTGAAGCTATTGCATGGTGCAGATATGAGAGAAAACAAGGAAAAATATCCGTGTGTACATTTTGACAGTACTCCTTATGAGGTAAAATCAACTTCTTGGATGTCTGAAGCCGAACTGAAAAAGCTCCATTTGCTTGAGGATGTGTTTGAAAAAGCGTACAATTCTAATAGGTTTAAGCGAACTCTAAACTATATCTTTTCGTTGCTTGAAAATCCATTTTTAGTTTTTGTGGATTTTTCCAATTATGTAAATGAAAGTAAGATAAAAAATACGCTTGACGATTTTTCTAAAGCATTATTCGATTATTTTTCATCCTTTGATGTTATCGATAAAGGTGTTTTACGAGATAAAATGGTAATTGACAGATTATCTAATTGCTATATGGGTGAGTTACCAGAATTTTTAAAGATTCATTCTCCAATTATAAAAAAAGTGCTTCTGGAATTAGATAGAAATCCGGAAACAAAAAGAAAAAAAGGAGTAAAAAGAAGAGCAACATTACTCTCAAGCCAAAGCAAATTGATATATGTTGATTATTGCGACAGCAATAAGTTAGAAAAAACATTCAAAATTAACGAAATTTTTATCAATTTAGACTAAAAACAAATAATATTTGTAAAATACTTGAAATTTGAGTTGTAATGTAGTAAAATATATAAGAGATAAATGAAAGAAGGTTAATGAAATGGGATGCACACATGACTGTTCTAACTGCTCCGAAAAATGCTCTGGCGGAATACCAAAGGAAAAGTTAAATCAGTTGAGCTCCGTTAAGCACGTTATCGGTGTAGTTAGCGGAAAGGGTGGAGTAGGAAAATCCATTGTAACATCCATGCTTGCTGTTCTTATGCAAAGAAAAGGTTATAGAACCGCTATTTTGGATGCAGATATAACTGGACCATCTATTCCTAAAAATTTTGGATTGAAGGAAAGGGCAATGTCTGATGGTGAGCATTTGCTACCAGTAAGCTCAAAAACGGGTATAGATATTATGTCCGTAAACCTTTTGCTTGAGGACGAAACTCGGCCGGTTGTTTGGCGTGGACCTGTTATTGCGGGAACTGTTAAACAATTTTGGACAGATGTCGTTTGGCACGAGGTTGACTATATGTTTGTAGATATGCCTCCAGGAACCGGAGACGTTCCACTAACAGTATTCCAATCACTACCAATTGATGGTATTGTTATTGTTACAACTCCTCAGGAGCTTGTTTCAATGATAGTTGAAAAGGCTGCTAACATGGCGAAAATGATGAATATTCCTGTTTTGGGCATTGTCGAAAATATGAGTTATGTAGAGTGTCCTGACTGTGGAAAGAAAATATATATCTTTGGCGAAGAGAAGTCCAACCAGGTTGCCAGCAAGCACGGCTTTGATGTGCTTGGTAAGCTTCCAATGGACGGAAAGCTTGCCTCACTTGGAGACAAGGGAATTATCGAGCTTATGGAAAATGACTATCTCGATAAGGCTATCGATGCCATAGAACACAAATTTGCTTAAAAAATTTTATATAAAGGAGTTTCTTATGAAAAAGAAATTGACAACCGTCGCTTTCAATGGTACTGCTGAGCAGTTTGCACAGCTTGATGAACTCATTGCAAAGCACAAAGGCGAGAAGGGTGCACTTATGCCAGTGCTTCAAGGCGCTCAAGGTATCTTTGGATACTTGCCAATTGAAGTGCAAAACCATATTGCACTTTCGATGGACGTTCCACTATCTGAGGTATATGGAGTTGCGTCCTTCTACTCACAATTTATTCTTAATCCAAAAGGCGAGTACGCAGTTGCAGTATGCCTTGGTACAGCATGCTATGTTAAGGGTGCTGGTCTTTTAATGGACAAGCTTGAGTCATTGCTTGGAATAAAAAATGGCGAAATTTCAGCAGACAGAAAGTTTAGCCTTGATGCTACTCGTTGTATCGGTGCGTGTGGACTTGCTCCTGTTCTTACTGTAAACGAAGAGGTTTACGGAAGACTTACACCTGATATGATTAAGGGCATTTTGGACAAATATAATTAATGAAGGGACGGAAAAAGAAATGATTAAGAATTTAACAGATCTTGCTAAGATAAGAGAATCTTATGAGGGAAAAATCAATTTCCGTCAACACTCAAAGAACGCAACTGTTTCAGATGGAAACATCAAAAAGCATGTGCTAATTTGTGGTGGTACAGGATGTACATCATCTAAGAGTGTTCAAATTAAAGCTAAAATGGAAGAGGCTATCAAGGCAGCTGGCATCGAAAACGAAGTACAAGTTGTACTTACAGGATGCTTCGGTCTTTGTGCACTCGGTCCAATCGTAATTGTTTACCCAGAAGGTACATTCTATTCCAGAATTGAAGTTAAGGACGCAGAGACAATCGTTAACGAGCATCTCGTTGGTGGTAACC
Organism: Clostridia bacterium; assembly: GCA_017473085.1. Lineage (GTDB taxonomy): Bacteria > Bacillota > Clostridia > Oscillospirales > CAG-272 > RGIG2000. Next base: position 355,201 of record JAFUNF010000006.1, on the reverse strand, counting down.
CTGTAAAGAGCCTTCTTTATTCTGAAACTGTTAAGGGCGATGAAATTCTTTCTCTTAACGAAACAGCATTCTATAAGAAGCAAAAGCGTGTTGCACTTCGTAACTGTGGCGTTGTTGACCCAGAGTGCATTAACGAATACATAGGAACAAATGGATATGCAGCTCTTGGTAAGGTTCTTACAGAAATGACACCTCAAGACGTAATCAATACAATTCTTGAGTCTGGTCTTCGTGGTAGAGGAGGCGGTGGCTTCCCAACTGGCAGAAAATGGGCATTCGCTGCAGCTCAACCTAAGGGTCAAAAGTATGTTGTATGTAACGCAGACGAGGGTGACCCAGGTGCATTTATGGACCGTTCAATCCTTGAGGGTGACCCACACGCATTAATTGAAGCAATGGCAATCGCTGCTTACGCAATTGGTTCAAACCAAGGCTTTGTATATGTTCGTGCAGAGTACCCAATTGCAGTTAATAGACTTCAAAAGGCTATTGACCAAGCAAGAGAAGAGGGCCTACTTGGCAAGAACATTTTTGGTACTGACTTCGAGTTTGATCTTCAAATCAGACTTGGCGCAGGTGCGTTCGTATGTGGTGAGGAAACTGCACTTCTTACTTCAATTGAGGGTAACAGAGGTGAGCCACGTCCACGTCCACCATTCCCAGCTGTTAAGGGTCTATGGGGCAAGCCAACTATTATTAACAACGTTGAAACATACGCTAACATTCCACAAATTATCAACAAGGGTGCAAACTGGTTTACTTCTATGGGTACTGAAAAGTCCAAGGGTACAAAGGTATTTGCTCTTGGTGGTAAAATCACTAATACAGGTCTAGTTGAAATTCCTATGGGTACAACTCTACGTGAGGTTGTTGAGGAAATCGGTGGTGGCATTCCAAACGGAAAGAAGTTTAAGGCTGCACAAACTGGTGGTCCTTCTGGTGGATGTATTCCAGCATCTAAGTACGATGTTGAAATCGACTATGATAACCTTATCGCTCAAGGCTCAATGATGGGTTCAGGTGGTCTTATCGTTATGGACGAGGATACTTGTATGGTTGACTTGGCTAAGTTCTTCCTTGAGTTCACAGTTGATGAATCCTGTGGTAAATGTGCACCATGTCGTATCGGTACTGTAAGACTTCTTGAAATCCTTAACAAGATTACCGAGGGTAATGGTGAGATGGAAGACCTTGATAAGCTTGAAGAGCTTGCTAACTATATTAAGAGTGCATCACTTTGTGGTCTTGGCCAAACAGCTCCAAACCCTGTTCTTTCAACACTTGCAAACTTCCGTGACGAGTACATCGCTCACATCGTTGATAAGAAGTGTCCAGCAGGCGTATGTAAGAACCTATTCACATACAAGATTGACGCTGACAAGTGTATTGGTTGTGGTCTTTGTGCTAGACAATGTCCTGCTGATGCTATTAGCAGAACAGAATATGTAGCTCCAGGTCACAAGCTCGCTTCATTCGCAATTGACGCATCTAAGTGCGTTAAGTGTGGTGCTTGTCTACCAAGCTGTAAGAAAATGCAAGCAATTTATAAAGGTTAATGGAGGGAACTAATAATGGAAAATATGGTAAATGTTAAAATTAATAACAGAGAATACTCAGTTCCTGCTAATTCAACCATTCTAGAAGCTGCTAGATATGCTGGAATTGATATTCCTACACTTTGCTATCTTAAAGATATAAATGAAATTGGCGCTTGCCGTCTTTGTCTCGTTGAGGTAAAGGGTGCAAGAGGTCTCTGTGCAGCATGTGTATACCCAGTAAATGAGGGTATGGAAATTCAAACAAACACACCTGCAATCAGAAGAGCAAGAAAGACAAACCTTGAGCTTGTTCTTTCCGCTCATAAGAAAAAGTGCTTAACCTGTGTACGTTCAACAAGCTGTGAGCTTCAAAAGCTTTGTCTTGAGTACGGAGTAGACGAGGATCACTTTGTTGGAAATAATAATTCTTATCCAATCGATGCTTCAACACCTTACATCGTAAGAGATAACGAAAAGTGTATTCTTTGTCGTCGTTGCGTTGCTGCATGTAAGAACATGCAACAAATCGGTGTTATTGGTGCAAATGACCGTGGATTTGATACACACATCGCTTCTGCATTTGAAAAGATGCTTGATCAAACATCCTGTATCGGTTGTGGACAATGTATCGTAGCTTGTCCAGTTGGTGCTCTTTATGAGAAGGACGATACAGCAAAGGTTCTTGAGGCTCTTGCTGATCCTACAAAGCACGTAGCAATCTGCACAGCTCCTTCTATCCGTGCAACAATCGGCGAATGCTTCGGCTATGAGCCTGGTACAGATGTTGAAGGCAAGATGGTTTCTGCTATTAAGGCTCTTGGCTTTGATGGTGTATATGATATGAACTTGACAGCTGACCTTACAATTATGGAGGAGGCTACTGAGTTCCTTGCAAGATTCAAGGAAGGAAAGAATCTCCCACTTATCACATCCTGCTCACCAGGTTGGGTTAAGTACTGCGAGCATTACTTCCCAGAATTTACAGATAATCTTTCTTCTTGTAAGTCACCACAACAAATGTTTGGTGCAATGTACAAGACATACTACGCACAAAAGGTTGGTCTTGATCCTAAGGATATTGTATTTGTATCTGCTATTCCTTGTACTGCAAAGAAGTTTGAGGTAACAAGAGATCATCAAAATGCTGCTGGCGTTCCTGACGTTGATGTAGCAATTACAACACGCGAGCTTGCAAGAATGATTCAACAGGCTGGTATTGACTTTAAGGCTTTGGATGATTCTAAGTTCGACGAGCCATTCGGTATCGGTTCTGGCGCTGGTGCTATCTTCGGTGCTACTGGTGGTGTTATGGAGGCAGCTCTCCGTACAGCTGCTGAGGTTCTTGAGGGTAAGAATCTTCTCGAAGTATCCGAGGTTAGAGGTACTGAGGGAATTAAGAGAGCAACATATGTTCTTGATGGTAAGGAAATTAAGGTTGCTGTTGCAAGTGGTACAGCTAACGCTAAGGCACTTCTTAACTCAGTTAAGAATGGAGAGAAGATTGACTTCATCGAAATCATGGCATGTCCTGGTGGATGTGTAAATGGTGGTGGTCAGCCAACTCAGCCTGCTGTTGTTCGTAACAATGTTGATCTTAAGGCTCTTCGTGCAAGTGTTCTTTACACAGCTGACAAGAAGATGGACTTGAGAAAGTCACACGAAAACTCTGCTATAAAGATGCTTTATGATGAGTTCTTTGGTGCTCCTGCAAGCCACAAGGCACACGAAATTCTTCATACTAAGTATGTAAAGCGTGGTCTTTAATTAAAATAAAAAGTCCCAAACCAACTTGGTTTGGGACTTTTCCTGTTAAAAAAAGCGAAAGGAAAATCCTTTCGCTTTTAATTATATTCAGTTAGTATTTCTAAATTTGCAGGTAAGCTATCAATTCTATCCTTTATAAATAATGGATAAAGATAGGATTTTTTAACAGTGTCGAAATCGAGCCAATAAAATTGTTGTTTTTTTGCAGTTTCCGTGCCTAAGAAATCCTCAAAAGGTAGGGAAGTGTGAGAAATGTCGATTAGAAAGTATAAGCAGAGCTCGTGAAAATCAATCTTAGTTACATCCTCGTTGAAAAACGATTGGGAAAGAAATAGTGGCCTTACAATCCTTGCATCAATTGACAATTCTTCCCTTAATTCACGAAGTATAGCATTCTCGGCAGTTTCTCCAAATTGGACTCTGCCACCTGGTAAGTAAAAATATGGAGACCGGCCATCCTTCATTGCTAAAAGCTTGTTATTATTTATTATTATACCGCACACTCGATAGTTGAATTTTTTGTTATCAAATTTAAAGCTTAAATCCATAAAAGCACCTCAAAACTAAATTATATAGCCACCATTTACTCCAAAAATTTGACCTGTAATAAAAGATGAACCATCATCGCACAAGAACAATAACATATTTGCAATATCCTCTGGTTTTCCAATTTTGCCGAGGGGAGTGTCCGATTTTAGAGCGTTTAGGTCCTCTTTTGTAAGATGGGAATTCATATCTGTGTCAATAACACCAGGACATACACAGTTAACTCTGATGTTTGACGGACCAACCTCCTTCGCTAATGCTTTAGTAAGTCCAATTAGCCCCGCTTTTGAAACAGAGTAATGCACCTCGCATGATGCACCTACCTGTCCCCACATTGAAGATATGTTAATTATTACCCCATTTTTCCGTGAGATCATTTGAGGAAGAACCCTTCTGCAAGCATAAAATGCACCAGAGAGGTTTGTGTCTATCATTCTATGCCACATTTCGTCGGTTACATCAGTGGTTAAAGCAAATTCATCAATGCCTGCGTTATTGATTAATATGTCTATTGAGCCATACATAGATAAGACATTGTCGATTGCTTTATTTACACTTTCACTGCTTGATGTGTCGCAATAAATGTATGTGCATTTGCATTCATTGGCTAACTCGTAAGCCTTATCCTCTGAATTATGATATGTGAAAATTACATCATAGCCTTGAGCTCTGAAGGCTCTGACTGCACATGCACCAATACCACGGCTGCCACCAGTTATAAACACAGTTTTTTTCATTTTGATTCTCCTTTCAGTGAATATTCTTATCATACCACAAAATTCCATAAAAGTAAATATATTTATTGACTAAAATGAAGGTTTATGATAAAATTGACTCATAGAACAATTCTAAGGAGAAACAAAATGAGATTTTACGAAAACCCACTTAAAACTTCAGAAAACAGAGAACCGCAAAGAGCTTACTACATTCCTAAGGGAAGTGCAAAATATGTATCTCTTAACGGAATGTGGAAATTTGCTTTCTTTGAAAATAGTGATTTAGCAACTGAGCCAGAAAAATGGGATAGCATTGAGGTTCCATCCTGTTGGCAATTGAAGGGATACGAAAATCCAAATTATACAAACATTAATCTACCATTTGTATGTGATATGCCATACGTTCCTAACGTAAACCCTATGGGGATGTATGAAAGAGAATTTGAGGTAGATGATACCGATAAGGAGACCTATATAGTTTTAGAGGGCGTTTGCTCCTGTGCAGTAGTTTACATTAATGGAAAATATGTTGGATTCACACAGGGCAGTCATCTACAAGCAGAATTTAAGGTTAGTAAGTATGTACAAAAGGGCACAAACATCATTAGAGTAAGTGTGTACAAGTGGAGCTGTAGTACATATATTGAGGATCAGGATATGTTCCGTTACAATGGAATTTTCCGTGATATTTATATGCTTTCAAGAGAGAAAAATCATATAAAGGACGTTGACATTCGTACAGTTGACAATAAAAAAATAGTTGTAAAGACTGATAAAAAAGCAAACGTTAAGTTATATGACGGAGAAGAGCTTATTGGCGAAAAAAATGGCACCCAGTGTACGTTTAATGTAAAAAAACCAAAGCTTTGGAACGCAGAAAATCCATATCTTTATACTGTTGTATTGACACGTGGCGAGGAAATAATTGAGCAGAAGGTAGGTATTCGTTCAATAAAGGTTTCCGATAAGTACGAGCTCCTTATAAACGGTACACCTGTTAAGCTAAAGGGTATCAACCATCACGACACAATGATTGGTAAGGGCTTTTGTATGTCTGACGAGGATATGCGTCGAGACCTTGAGCTTATGAAGGAGCTTAACATCAACTGTGTTAGAACCTCCCACTATCCACCACATCCTAAATTCGTTGATATGTGTGATGAGATGGGCTTTTACGTTGTTTTAGAATGTGACAACGAGGCTCATGGATTCATACGCCGTTATCCAAATGTTGATTATGATTACGATGTTGCGGATAACGAGTGGCCTTGCTCACATCCTGATTGGATTAAGGAGCATGAGGAAAGAATGGCTCGTACCTATGAAAGAGATAAGAACCACTCCTCTATCATTATGTGGTCCTTAGGTAACGAGGCAGGATATCATAGCCTTTGTAATGACCCAATGATTAACTATATTCGTCAGCACGATGGCGAGCGTCTTGTTCATTTTGAAAGTGCTTGTTGGCGTCAAGAGGGCATTGATAAGACCGATGTTTACTCTTGTATGTATCCAAGCATGGAGCGTATGGTTAAAGAATTAACCGTTAATGATCGTAAAAAGCCTATCTACCTTTGTGAGTTTTCTCACGCTATGGGTAATGGCCCTGGAGACGTTTGGCAATACGTTGACTTAATGTACAAATATGATAATTTTGTCGGTGGCTGTATCTGGGAATGGGCTGATCACGTTGTTCTTGTTGACGGTGTGCAAAAATACGGTGGAGATTTTCCTGGTGAGCTAACACATGATGGAAACTTCTGTTGTGATGGACTTGTTTTTGCCGATAGAACTTTTAAGGCTGGTACGCTTGAAACAAGAGCGGCTTATGCCCCCTTCCGTTTTACTTACAGTGCTGGCAGAATAAAGATCTCAAACCATTATGATTTTACAAACATCAAGGACCATAAATTCGTTTATACTGTAAGAGTTGACGACGAGATTGTTGAACAAAACGAGATTTGTTTAAATCTTTCTCCAAAGAAGTCGGCATCTGTGAAGATTAACAATATTCCAAAATCCTGCAAATATGGTGCGAGCATTGATGTAGAAATGCTTGACGAGAAGGGTAACTCGTTGGGAATTCTTTCACAAATACTTGATTGCAAAACAGAAGCTCAAAAGAAGGATAACACACCTGCTGTGCTCGTTAATGAGGGAAATTTCGTATACGTCACAGGAGATAAGTTCAAATATCGCTATAACAAGCAAATTGGAAACTTTGATAGCATTGTTATAGATGGTAAGGAGCTTTTAGCCGAGGGAATCAAAATGTCTACCTTCAGAGCTTTGACAGATAATGATAAAAGAATGTCAGAGTATTGGTCAAAGCAGACCACCTGGAAGGGCGAAAATATTGATTTTACTTTGACGAATATATACAAGGTTACCGTAAGCAAAAACACAATAATCGCCGAGGGTAGCTTGGGTGGTGTATCAATTGCTCCATATTTCAAATTCAAGCTTAAGACCACAGTTTATGCCAATGGAACAATTGCGTATAATTTGACGGGTGACATTAGAAAGGATACAGTATGGCTTCCACGTCTTGGCTTTGAGTTTAATCTCAATGGAAAGGATAAGGAGTTTACATATTTCGGAATGGGTCCCGATGAAAACTACTGTGATATGTGTCACCACGTACGACAGGATTTCTTTAGGAGCTCAGCTGATACTGAATACGTTCCTTACGTTCGTCCTCAAGAGCATGGTAATCATATGAAGTCAAAAATGTTGAATATCGAGAATATTATTGAATTTACAGGTGCAAACTTTGAGTTTAATGTTTCGAATTATAGCATTGATCAGCTTCACAAGGCACAACACACTGATGAAATTGGTGATAGCTCTGTAACCCACGTTAGAATTGACTATAAGGCTTCTGGAGTTGGCTCATCATCCTGTGGACCTGATCTTGAGCCAGAGTTCCGTCTATCTGAAAAGAAAATCTCATTCGCATTCAATGTTGAAATAAAGTAAGAAGGTCGCCCAAACGGGCGATTTTCTTACTATATAGATAAAGTTTTACACAAAAAGAAAAAAAGTGTTGACAAATGATTTTTTCTGTGGTAAAATGCTCAATGCCGCATAATGTCAAGGTCCCAAAAGGCTTAATGTCTACCTTGCTTAGCGAGATTTTGTGAAAGAGAGGTGCTTTTCGTGTTCGCAATTATAGTAACAGGCGGAAAGCAGTACAAAGTAAACGAAGGAGACGTTATCTTCGTTGAAAAGCTTGGAGCAGAAGAGGGTGCAGAGGTTGTATTTGATCAAGTTCTTGCTGTATCAAATGACAACGGCTTTGTAACTGGTGCTCCTTATGTTTCCGGTGCTTCCGTAACAGCAAAGGTTGTTCGTAACGGTAAGGCAAAGAAAATTTACGTTATGAAGTACAAGGCTAAGAAGAACGAGAAGAAGAAGATCGGTCATAGACAGCCTTATACAAAAGTACAAATCGAAAAGATTGTTGGTTAATTCGGAGAAATTTTATGACAAAGGTCGTATTTTTCAAATCTAACGGAGTTTATTGGGGCTTCGAGGAGCAAGGACATACAGGATTCGAGGCAAGCGGTAATGATATACTTTGCTCAGCAATTTCTGCAATGACGATGCTTGTTATCAACACGATTGAGGTTGCATACGGAGCAGATGTAAGCTACGATATAGACGAAGAAACAACTAATGTACGAGTTACGTCTCGCTGTGCGTTGCCAAACTGCGAGAGTGATGAAAAGAAAAGATATGCTATATCTGGACTTTTTATGGGATACTACTATCAGCTTATGGACTTGGTAGAGGAGTATTATGAATACCTTGATGTAGAGGTAATCGAAAAGGAATATGATGGCAACAAATAAACGTAAAATTTAACGGAGGAACATATAATGTTAAGACTTGGTTTACAGTTCTTCGCACACAAAAAGGGTGTTGGTTCTACAAAGAACGGTCGTGACAGTGAGTCTAAGCGCCTTGGCGTTAAAAAGACAGATGGTGCTAATGTAATCGCTGGTAACATCATTGTTAGACAAAGAGGAACAAAAATTCATCCCGGTACAAACGTAGGTATCGGAAAAGACGATACACTATTTGCTTTAGTTGACGGTGTAGTTAAGTTTGACCACCTTACTAAGGACAAAAAGCGTGTAAACGTAATCGCAAGATGATTTAAGCAATTAAAATAAAAGGCACACGTGAATGCGTGTGCCTTTTATTTTAGTCAAATTTTTGTGCAAATTTATTTATATTGCTTATTTATTCAACAAATATTGGAGAAAAATTGTTTTTTATGCTATTTTTTGAATTAAATAGAAAAAGTTACTTCACATTAGGCTAAAAATATGTTAAAATAAGCGTGAATAAATGTTATAAGGGGTATTATATGTTAGAGCTCATAAACGTATCATTCAAGGTAAAAACTGAAGATGGAGAAAAAGAAATACTAAAGGATATAAATTTGAAAATTGAAGAAAAGTTTGTCGCAATTACAGGACCCAATGGTGGTGGCAAATCAACTCTTGCAAAAATTATTGCAGGTATTTATCAACCAACTGCTGGACAAATACTTTTTGATGGTGTAGATATTACAAATATGAGCATTACAGAAAGAGCAAAGCTTGGTGTAAGCTTCGCTTTTCAACAGCCAGTTCGTTTCAAGGGGTTAACAGTTGGCGACTTGATTACATTGGCTTCTGGTAAGAAGATTAGTGTTTCTGAAGCGTGCACATTTCTTTCTGAGGTTGGACTATGTGCAAGAGATTATATAGACAGAGAAGTAAATGCATCGTTATCAGGTGGCGAGCTTAAAAGAATAGAGATCGCTATGATAATGGCAAGACAAACAAAGCTATCCGTTTTCGATGAGCCTGAGGCAGGCATAGACTTGTGGAGCTTTAATAATCTAATCAAAGCATTTGAAAAAATGAATGAAAAAATCAATGGCTCGATTATTATAATTTCTCACCAAGAAAAAATACTTAATATTGCGGATAAAATCGCTGTGGTTGCAAATGGAAGACTTGTAAAGTATGACACTAAGGATGCTGTTTTACCTGAGTTATTGAAAAATGGTGGAGCAAGCTTTAGTTGTGTAAAGCTATAAATGAACGGAGATAAAAATGGATACGATTAAAAAGGGATTACTTGAAAAGGTAGCAGATTTGCACGAAATTCCTGAAGGAGCATACAATATTAGAGATAATGGTGGCTCTGGTGGTAGACGTACAACTGCTAATATCGACATTGTAACTAAAACGGACAAGCCTGGAATTGACATTATAATCAAGCCAGGAACGAAAAATGAAAGTGTTCACATACCAGTTATAATCAGTCAAAGTGGGCTTAACGAAATCGTTTATAATGACTTCTACATAGGCGAGGATGCTGATGTTGTTATCGTTGCTGGTTGTGGAATTCATAATAGTGGAAGCGAGGCATCATCACATAGTGGAATTCACACCTTCCATGTAGGAAAAAATGCAAAAATAAAGTATGTTGAGCGTCACTACGGCGAGGGTGAGGGTACAGGAGAAAATATAATGAATCCTGAGACTGTGATAGAGATAGATGAGGGTGGTTATATGGAAATGGAAACCACACAAATCAAGGGAATAGATTCTACTATAAGAAAGACAAGTGCTTCAATTTCAACAAGCGCAAAGCTCGTTATAAAAGAGAGCTTGATGACACACGGAAAACAATTCGCAAAAACAGACTTTACGGTTGATTTGAATGGAGAAAACTCCTCTGCAAATGTAATTTCTCGTTCTGTTGCAAAGGATGAGTCCTACCAAGAGTTTTTGTCAATAATAAATGGAAATAATAAATGTGCAGGACACACAGAGTGTGATGCAATTATTATGGATAAAGCAAGGGTTTGTGCTATACCACAAATAAATGCTAATCATATTGATGCAAGTCTTATTCACGAGGCTGCTATTGGAAAAATTGCAGGAGAACAGCTTATTAAGCTTATGACTTTGGGATTAACAGAAGCAGAGGCAGAGGAACAAATAGTAACTGGATTTTTGAAATAATATATTTGAGTAAGGTAGCAAAGGAGCTAAAATGAAAGAGTATTCATTGGTAAATAACGTTGAAACCTTTAACGAGGCGTTAAAGAGAGTCAAAAATGCACAAAAAAAGTTTTCAACCTACACACAAGAAGAGGTTGATAAAATATTTACCGCAGCAGCAATGGCAGCGAATCAACATAGAATTGATCTTGCAAAGCTTGCGGTAGAAGAAACAGGAATGGGTGTAGTAGAGGATAAGGTAATAAAAAATCATTTTGCGTCTGAATACATCTATAACAAGTATAGAAATACAAAAACCTGTGGAATTATAGAGGAGGATGTAGCAGGTGGTATGCAAAAAATTGCAGCACCAATCGGTGTAGTTGCAGCCGTTATACCTACTACAAATCCAACTTCAACTGCTATTTTTAAAACACTTTTAGCTTTAAAAACAAGAAATGGCATAATTCTAAGTCCACATCCACGTGCAAAAAATAGCACGATAAAAGCTGCTAAAATTGTACTTGAGGCAGCCATAAAGGCGGGAGCACCAGAAGACATTATCGCTTGGATTGATGTACCCAGTCTTGAATTAACAAATCTTTTGATGGCTACTGCTGATATTATTTTAGCAACAGGTGGTCCTGGTATGGTGCGTTCTGCGTATTCCAGTGGTAAGCCAGCTTTGGGTGTTGGTGCGGGAAATACCCCTGCAATCATTGATGAAAGTGCTAATATTTTGTTAGCTGTAAACTCGATTATTCATTCTAAAACCTTTGATAATGGTATGATTTGTGCATCTGAGCAATCTGTTATTGTACCTGAGACAATTTACAATCAAGTAAAAGACGAATTTGTAAAGAGGGGTTGTTACATCCTTTCGGAAGAGGAAACCGAAAAGGTAAGAAAAACAATTATAATAAACGGCTCCTTGAATGCTAAGATTGTTGGTCAAACTGCTTATAGAATTGCACAGCTTGCTGGTATTGATGTTCCCGAAAAGACCAAGATTTTAATTGGCGAGATCGAAAGTGTAGATTTAAAAGAGGAGTTTGCTCACGAAAAGCTTTCTCCTGTTCTTGCAATGTATAAGGTTAAGAATTTTGATGAAGCACTTGAAAAAGCATATTGCTTAATCGAGGATGGTGGATTAGGACATACCTCATCCATATTCATAAATGAGCTTACTGAAAGAGAGAAGCTAAATAAATTTACTGAATTAATGAAGACATGTCGTATCCTTGTTAATACACCATCATCGCATGGTGGCATAGGAGACGTATATAACTTCCGACTTGAGCCATCTCTAACACTTGGATGTGGTACATGGGGTGGAAACTCAATTTTTGAAAATGTAGGTGTAAAGCACCTATTAAACGTAAAAACAGTAGCTATGAGGAGGGAAAATATGCTTTGGTTTAGAGCACCTGAAAAGGTTTATATCAAAAAAGGCTGTTTAACTGTTGCTCTTGACGAGTTAAAAACAGTTATGAACAAAAAAAGAGCATTTATTGTGACTGATAATTTCCTATTCGAAAATGGCTACACCAAGCCTATAACTGATAAATTAACGGAAATGGGCATTCAATATGCTACCTTCCATAGCGTTGAGCCAGATCCAACTCTTGCCTGTGCAAAGGAGGGAGCTAAGCAAATGTCCGCATTCAATCCTGATGTTATCATTGCTTTGGGTGGTGGCTCAGCAATGGATGCTGCAAAAATTATGTGGGTTCTTTATGAACATCCAGACGTTAATTTTATGGATATGGCTATGCGCTTTAGCGACATTAGAAAAAGAATTTATACATTCCCTAAGATGGGCGAAAAAGCATATTTTATTGCCATTCCAACATCTGCAGGTACTGGCTCCGAGGTTACACCATTTGCAGTCATAACCGATGAAAGCACTGGAGTAAAATATCCTCTTGCTGACTACGAGCTTCTTCCAAAAATGGCAATTGTTGATACTGATTTCCATTTGACTGCTCCTAAGGGTTTAACGGCTGCATCTGGTATAGACGCGGTAACTCATGCTATCGAAGCCTACGCTTCAATTATGGCAACTGATTATACAGATGGTCTTGCACTTCAATCATTGAAGGTTATTTTTGAATATCTTCCAAGAGCATACGAAAACGGAGCAAATGACATAATAGCAAGAGAGAAGATGGCGAATGCTGCCACAATGGCAGGAATGGCGTTTGCAAACGCATTCCTTGGAGTTTGTCACTCAATGGCGCACAAGCTTGGTGCATTGTGTCACTTACCACATGGTATTGCCAATGCCCTCATGATAAACGAAGTAATTAGGTTTAATGCAACTGAAACTCCTACAAAAATGGGAACATTTTCACAGTATGACCATCCTCATACTATGGATAGATATGCCGAGATTGCAACCTATCTTGGTCTTAATGGTAAGAACAATGAGGAAAAGGTTGATGCCTTGATTGAAGCAATTGAGGATTTAAAGCACAAGATTGGTATAAAGGACACCATTAAGGATTACGGCGTTGACGAAAAGTACTTCTTAGATAATCTTGATACAATGGTAGAACAAGCATTTGATGACCAATGCACAGGTGCTAACCCAAGATACCCATTAATGAGCGAAATCAAGGCGATGTACTTGAACGCTTACTATGGCACAAAAAATGAAATTTAAGGTGGAGGATAAGTAATTTATGAAATTTGATAACGTAATTGCACAAAGATCCGACAAAACCGTTTATAGAGATGGAAATTTGAAGATAAAGGTTTACAATGAGGATACCTCAAAGGTAAATGTTCTTATTTCCGCCTTAAATCAAGCTAAAATAGAAGAAACGGGACTAAATGTACCAAAGCTACACGAGGTTACAACTCACGATGGAAAGTGGGTGGTTGTAACTGACTATATTGAAGGTACACCACTTGATGCTTTGATGAAGGAGCATCCCGAGAGAGAAGATGAATATTTGAAAAAATTTATCGATCTTCAGGCAGAAATTCACACAAAGCGTTCAACAGGTTTACTAAAAATAAAAGAGAAGATGGCTATGAAGATTTCCCAGGCGGATATAGACGATTGCTTGAAATATGAGCTTCATTCGCGTCTTGAGGGAATGCCAAACCACATAAAGCTTTGCCACGGAGATTTTAATCCTTCAAATGTTATTGTTAAAGATAATGGAGAGCTTTATGTGATTGACTGGTCTCATGCAACACAGGGAAACGCATCGGCAGACGTAGCAAGAACCTATTTGATTTTTATGTTAGAGGGTAATGAAAGACTTGCTGAAAAGTATTTAGAGATGTTTTGTGCAAAAACAGGTATTTCAAGAAGCTACTATCTAAGATGGCTTCCAATTGTTGCTGCGTCTCAATCCGTTAAAAAGAAAGAGTCTGAAAAAGAGCTTCTTTTGAAATGGGTAAATGTAGTAGATTTTGAATAGTTTAAGGGAAACCCGTGATAACTTTAGTCACGGGATTTCCGATTAAGAGGATTGAAATGAAAATTATAGACATAATTAAATCAGATGTACCATCCCTATCCTTTGAGGTTTTTCCGCCAAAAAACAGTGATTCTATGGAATCGGTAAAAAATGCTACCGAGCAAATTGCAACCTTGAAGCCATCGTTTATGAGCGTTACATATGGTGCAGGTGGTGGCACAAGTGAATTTACTCTTGATATTGCAAAAAATCTTCAAAATAAATTTGATGTTACTGCATTAGCACACCTTACCTGCGTGAACTCAACAAGAGAAGAGGTAAGACAGCGTCTTAAGATGCTTAAGGAGAATGGAATAGAAAACATTTTGGCTTTAAGGGGAGATATAACTCCTGAAAATAAAGACAGAACTAAATGGGACTATCATTACGCAAATCAATTGATTGAGGAAATAAAATCAGAATATAATTTTTGCATAGGTGGTGCTTGCTATCCTGAGGGACATCCAGAATCTCTAAATCAGCACGATGACATTGAAAACCTTAAAAGAAAGGTTGAGGCAGGCTGTGATTTCTTAACTACGCAGATGTTTTTCGACAACAATCTTTTGTACAATTTCATTTATAAGATTAGAGAAGCGGGAATAAATGTTCCTATTATTGCAGGAATTATGCCAGTGACCAACGGCAAACAAATAAAGAGAAGCTGTGCTTTGTCTGGTTCTGCGCTTCCACAACGCTTTAAGACAATAGTTGATAGATATGCAGATAATCCTGAGGCTATGAAGCAAGCAGGAATTGCTTATGCAACCGAGCAAATTATAGATTTATATGCCAATGGCATAAATGCAGTGCATGTTTATTCTATGAACAAATTTGATGTTGCGAATAAGATTCGTGAGAATATTTCGGAGATTATAAAATAATGCTTCCAATTTTAATTCAATTAAGTGATTCAAGGCAATTAACAATAAGCAAAAAAGAAGTGCTACGATACTTGGGAGTGAAGGAGTCGAACGACCAATTAGACGATCTAATCGAAAAAGCAATTGACTCCGTACATAGCACTGTATCTCTTAAGGCATCATATATTCGTGTGCCAATACTGGTAGAGGGCGAAGAAGTAGATTTTGGTTTTGACAAGGTCAAAAGTCAGTCGCTTGCCAAAAATTTGAAGGAATGCAAAGAAGCCTTTGTTTTCGTTGCATCTCTTGGCGTTTTAAACGATAAGGCGATTGAAAAAAACTTTAAATTAGACAGACTAAATGGTGCAATATTTGATTGCGTTTCCACTACTTTGATAGAAAGCTTTTGTGATTATATTAACGAATATTTTGGAGAAAAAAACGTACTGAGACCAAGATTTTCGCCAGGCTATGGGGATTTCTCCATCGAGCACCAAAGGAGCATTTTGAGTGTATTAGATGCATACAAGAATGTTGGTATAACCTTAACAGATAGCCTTATGATGATACCATCAAAATCTGTTACAGCTGTGGTTGGAATTTTATAATTAAGGAGCTAAAAATGAGCGTATTAACCTACTTAAAAAATAATTTCTTGATTTTTGATGGTGGCATGGGCACTGAGCTTCAAAAAAAGGGGATTTTACCTGGGGAGTGTTCAGAATTGTGGAACAAGGAACACCCAGAAGTAATAACTGATATACATAAAGGGTATTTTTCTGCAGGTGCTAATGTTGCTACTGCCAATACATTTGGTGCAAACTCCTTAAAAATTTCAAATGTCGAAGAAATAGTTACACTTGCAATAAATAATGCAAAAAATGCAATAACAAAAGAGAATCAGTTTGTTGCACTTGATATAGGTCCAACAGGAAAGCTGTTAAAACCACTTGGTAATTTAGAATTTGAGGATGCCATAAAGATATTTTCTCAAACTGTGATTGCAGGAGATAAGGCGGGTGCTGATTTAATAATTATCGAAACAATGTCAGACCCATACGAGCTAAAAGCTGCAGTACTTGCAGCAAAGGAGAACTCTAAGCTTCCTATTTTTGCCACCTTTGTACTTGACGCGACAGGAAAGACATTGACTGGTGCAGATGTAGAATCAATGGTAGCGCTTTTGGAAGGATTAGGCGTCGATGCAATAGGCGTAAATTGCTCTTTAGGAGCAGAGCAACTTAAGTTGTTTGTACCCAAAATAATTAATGCAAGCTCTGTACCTGTTATTGTTAATCCAAATGCAGGTATGCCTGTTGTGGTTGATGGGAAAACCTTTTATAAACAAAGTCCAAAAGAATTTGCACTTGCAATGGGCGATATTGCAGAAATGGGTGCAAGGGTATTAGGTGGTTGTTGTGGCACAACTCCAGAGCACATAAAAGAGCTTACAAATGTAATTAAGACAAAAAAGGCAAAGCCTATTGAAAAAAAGAATTTTACTGTTGTTTCATCGTATTCAAGGTCTTGTTGTTTCAATGCAAAGACAGTTTTAATTGGAGAAAGAATAAATCCAACAGGAAAGCCTAAGCTTAAAGAAGCCTTGAGAAATCAAGATTTCGATTACATAATCAAAGAAGCAATAGGACAAGAGGAGCATGGAGCTAACATTCTCGATGTCAATGTTGGTTTGCCTGAAATTGACGAGGAATTGACCTTGGTTAGAGCGGTTAAGGAAATACAAGAGATTTCCACTTTGCCACTTCAGCTTGATACCTCCAACCCTATTGCACTTGAGTCTGCCTTGAGAGTTTATAACGGCAAGGCATTGATAAATTCTGTAAACGGCAAAAAGGAAAGCATGGAGGCTATTTTGCCACTTGTTGAAAAATATGGTGGAGTCGTAGTCGCTTTAACTTTAGACGAAAATGGAATTCCCGATACTGCCATTGGTAGATTTGAAATAGCAAAAAGAATTGTAGAAAAGGCTTTTGAGTATGGCATTGATAAAAAAGATATCATTGTTGACCCATTGTGCTTAACTGTAAGCTCGGATAAAAATGCACCTAAAGTAACTCTTGAATCAATAGAGCTGATTAAGAATAATTTGGGAGTAAAAACTTCTCTCGGAATATCAAATGTATCATTTGGTTTACCGCAAAGAGAGGTTGTTAATTCGGTATTTTTCTCTCACGCATTGCAATGTGGGTTGGATGCGGTAATAATGAATCCATACTCTGAATTGATGCAAAAAATATACTATGCTCATAATACACTGATGGGGCTGGATGAAAATTGTCAAGAGTACATTAATTTTGCATCAAATAATCCTGTGGTCGATTCAAAGACGACAAATAATTCAACAAATATTACACTTGATGGAGCAATTGTTAAGGGCTTGAAAAATGAAGCACAAAAATGTGCTGAGACGCTATCGGTTGACATGAACCCGTTAGAAATAATTAATAATATCATAATACCAGCACTTAATCAGGTAGGCGAAAAATACGAAAAGGGACAAATCTTTTTGCCACAGCTATTGATGAGTGCTGATACAGCAACGATTGCTTTTAATGTTATTAAGGAAAAGCTTGGAGAAAATGATAGCTCTCAAAAGGGAGAAATCGTTTTAGCCACAGTTAAGGGTGACATTCACGATATAGGTAAAAATATCGTAAAAGTAATTCTTGAAAATTATGGATTTAAGGTTTATGACTTGGGGAAGGATGTATCACCAGAAAGTGTAGTAGAGTGCGTAAAAATGTCTGGTGCCAAGCTTGTTGGTCTTTCTGCACTTATGACAACAACTGTGCCTGCTATGGAAGAAACAATCAAATTATTAAAAAAGGAAAATCCCGCTACTAAGGTAATGGTTGGTGGCGCAGTTTTAACTGAAGAGTATGCCAAAATGATAAAAGCTGACAAATATGCAAAGGATGCAATGGAATCAGTAAGATATGCACAAGAGATTTATAAGTAAACAAAAAGGTCTTCAAGCTTGAAGACCTTTTTGTTATTCAACCTTGTTTTCACATTCGCCGGTTTCGAAATAAGCTACAATGTTATCAATAGTAGTCATCGCTATATTTGACAAGGCTTCCTTCGTTAGAAAGGCTTGATGGGAAGTAACGATAACGTTGGGCATTGTTGTCAGTAGTGCAAGAGTATCATCATCCATAATGAAGTTTGAATTATCCTCAAAGAATACATCGGATTCTTCTTCATAAACGTCAAGGCAGGCTCCACCAATTTTCTTTGTTTTTATTCCTTCTAACAGAGCCTTAGATTCAATCAGTGCACCACGAGAGGTGTTGATTAATATAACACCTTCCTTCATTTTCGATATGCTATTTTTGTCAATCAAATGGTGAGTTTCCTCTGTGAGAGGGCAGTGTAGTGAAATAATATCGCTTTCACAGAATAGCCTGTCCAAATCAACATATTCAGTTTTCTCTAATTTGCTTGGAAATTTGTCGTACGCTAAAATCTTCATACCAAACCCCTTACAAATGTCGATGAAAATCTTGCCAATTTTACCTGTACCAATAACGCCGATGGTCTTACCATATAAATCCATGCCCTCAAGACCACTTAAGCTAAAATTAAAGCTTTTTGTCCTAACATAAGCCTTGTGTATATTTCGTACTTGGGTTAAAAGCATAGCAATAGCATGCTCAGCGACAGCATAGGGAGAATAGGCAGGTACTCTTGCTATAAGAATTTTATCCTTGCAATATTTTATGTCAACATTGTTATAACCAGCACATCTTAATGCTATCATTTTAACATTGTATTCCACAAGCTGGTCGATTACATTTTTATTTATATCGTCGTTTACAAAGACACAAACGACATCATAACCCTTTGCAAGAGAGCATGTGTCTTCATTTAGCTTGGTTTCGTAATATTTAATTTTCATATTATTTTTTTTGAATTGCTCAAAAAAGGGCTTATCATAATTTTTAGTATCAAAGAATGCGATTTTCATAAAAAAACTCCTTACAAAAGTAGTATTAGCAAAATTCTTCTACGTTATTCTATCATAGAATTCAACAAAAGTGAAGTATATATGATTTTTTTACCAAAAAAATTCGACAAAAATTTGATATTTTCGTCAGGCAAATAAATGAAACTCTATTGACAAATAAATACGCACGTGTTAAAATATAAATCGGTAAGGTTTTTGCAACTGACGGATTACGTGTTTACACAGGGTAGCAAAAACGTAGTTTTGATGACCGTTTGGGCAGTCTTACCTGTAAAGGTAGGAGTGCCTTTATTTTTATTTTAAGCTTAAAACTAAGGGGGATTAGCATGAAAAAGGTTGCAATCATTATGGGTAGCGATAGCGATTTGCCAATTGTTGAAAAGGGAATTAATGTTTTAAAGGAATACGAGGTGCCATTTGAGGTTCACGTATATTCTGCACATAGAACTCCAATCCAAACCGCAGAATTCGTAAAAAATGCAAGAAAGAATGGATTTGGTGCTATCATCGCTGCAGCAGGTATGGCAGCGCATTTAGCAGGAGCGGTTGCTGCAAATACTGTATTGCCTGTAATCGGTATTCCAATCTCATGCAAGAACACTGGTGGTGTAGATGCACTATGGTCAACAGTACAAATGCCCAGTGGTATACCTGTTGCAACAGTTGCTATTGATGGTGCTGCAAATGCTGCATTGCTTGCAATTGAAATGCTTGCCCTATCTGATGATACACTTTATGAAAAGCTTGTTTCTGCAAGGGAGCAGGGAGAACAAAAGGTTTTAGAGAAGAATAAGGCTATTGAAGAAAAGTATAACAAGAACTAATTCGCACACATAACATTTAGGAGAAAAATATGGGAGTATTTGGTATTATTGGAGAAGAAAAAACCAATGTTGCCTCAAGTGTATACTACGGACTGTATGCTTTACAACATAGAGGACAAGAAAGCTGTGGTATATCCGTTAACGACGATGGTGTATTTCGTACACACAAGGATTCTGGCTTGGTAAACGATGTGTTTAACACCACAAAGCTTGGAGCACTCGGATATGGTACTATGGCTATCGGTCATGTTAGATATGGCACGATGGGCACAAAGGAGCGTGTAAACGCCGAGCCATTGGTTGTAAATCATATGAAGGGTCATCTTGCGATTACAATGAATGGTAACCTTGTCAACGGAGCCGAGTTAAAAAAAGAGCTTGAGCTTCAAGGTATGATTTTCCACACATCAAGTGATGCGGAAATAGTTTCGTATGTGATAATCAAGGAGCGTCTAACCTCTGATTCCATAGAAGAAGCAGTTAATAGGGCTATGAAAAAACTAAAGGGTGGATATTGCTTATTGCTTATGTCTCCACAAAAGATTATTGCGGCAAGAGATGAAAATGGAGTCCATCCAATTTGCTATGGTAAAAGAGAGAATGGTCAGTATGTTGTAGCAAGTGAAAGCTGCGCTCTTGATGCGGTTGGAGCTGTTTACATCCGTGACTTGGAGCCTGGTGAAATCCTTGTTTTATCTAACGATAGAATTAAGACAATAAAGGACAACTGTGGTAAGAAGCCTGAGGCACTATGCGTGTTTGAATATGTTTACACAGCAAGACCTGATTCACATATTGAAGGTTGTTCTGTGCATGTAGCAAGAAAGAGAGCTGGTGCATTCTTATCGACAGTTAAACCGGTAGAGGCTGACGTTGTTGTCGGTGTCCCTGATTCTGGATTGGATGCAGCAATAGGTTATGCCGAGGCATCGGGAATCCCATATGGAATTGGACTTTTAAAAAACAAGTACATAGGCAGAACATTTATTGCACCAGGACAAGATGTCAGAGAAGATAAGGTTAAAATTAAGCTTAACCCTATAAGAGAAACAGTAAATGGAAAAAGGGTAGTCTTAGTAGATGACTCAATTGTAAGAGGAACAACCTGTGCAAGAATAGTAAAGCTTCTTCGTAATGCTGGTGCAACTGAGGTTCATCTTCGCTCATCTGCACCACCGTTTATTAATCCATGCTATTATGGTACAGATATTGATTCTAAAGACAAGTTAATTGCTTGCAATCATACAATCGAGGAAATAGAAAAGATTATTGGTGTTGATTCATTAGCTTATTTAAGGTTAGAGGATGTTTCAAAGTTAGGTGCGAGTGGAAAATGCAAGGGATATTGCACAGCTTGTTTCGATGGAAATTATCCAACAGAAATACCAGTTAAGCAAAGAAATAAATTTGAAAATAAAATTTCGGAAAGTGAGAACTAAAAGTGAAAAATTCAAGATCAGAAAGTTATGCAGCAGCAGGTGTTGATATTACAGCAGGCTACAAGGCAGTAGAGCTTATGAAAAAGCATATTGCACGCACTAAGAATGAGGGGTGCGTTGATGATGTAGGTGGCTTTGGCGGTTGCTTTGGATTACAGCTCGCAGGAATTGAAGAGCCTGTACTCGTTTCAGGTACTGATGGTTGTGGCACTAAGGTTAAGATGGCAATTCTAATGGATAAGCACGATACTATCGGTATAGATGCAGTAGCTATGTGTGTCAACGATATTATCTGTTGTGGAGCTAAGCCACTATTCTTCCTTGACTATATTGCTTGTGGAAAGAATATCCCCGAAAAAATTGCTTCAATCGTTGGTGGCGTTGCTGAGGGTTGTGTACAATCAGGTGCAGCACTTATTGGTGGTGAAACTGCTGAGCACCCAGGCTTGATGCCAGTTGAAGAATATGACTTGGCGGGCTTTGCTGTTGGTATAGTAGATAAAAAGAAAATTCTCGATAATACCAAGATGGCAGAGGGAGATGTTGTTATTGCTCTTGCTTCAAGTGGTGTTCACTCAAATGGATTTTCACTTGTTCGTAAGGTTTTTGATATTGATAATAATCCTGATACGCTTTATGTACCTTGCGAGGCACTCGGTGGTGCTTCAATAGCCGAAACTCTTCTTACACCAACTAAGATTTACGTAAAATCTGTACTTGCACTACTTGAGCAGGTTGATGTTAAGGGAATTTCTCACATCACAGGTGGTGGATTCTATGAAAATATTCCAAGATCAATTCCTAAGGGCTTAAGCGCAAAAATAGAGAAGTCAGCAGTTAAGGTGCTTCCTATCTTTGATTTGATTGCTAAGACAGGTAACATTCCTGAAAGAGATATGTACAATACTTACAACATGGGTGTTGGTATGAGTATTGTAGTAAGCAAGGAAAATGTTGAAAAAGCTCTTGAAATTCTTAAGGCTAATGGCGAGGACGCATACGTTATTGGTGAAATTATTAAGTCTGATGATGGAGTTATCCTATGCTAAAGGCTAACATTGCAGTTTTAGTATCTGGTGGTGGTACTAATCTTCAAGCTCTGATAGATGCTGAAAAGAGTGGAATTATTTCTAATGGCTCGATAACCCTTGTCGTTTCAAATAATGCCAATGCTTATGCCTTAGAGCGTGCGAAAAACGCAGGAATAAAATCAAGAGTTGTTCTTAAAAGTGCGTTAGGCTCACAAGAGGCGTTTGAAAACGAGCTTATTCGTGTTATTGATGATGCAAAAATTGATATAATTGTTTTAGCTGGCTTTATGAGCATTTTGAGTGCTAAGTTTACTAAGCACTATGAAAATAAAATTATCAATGTTCATCCGTCTCTAATTCCATCCTTTTGTGGTAAGGGCTTTTATGGCTTGAAGGTACACGAGGCTGCACTTGCTTATGGTGTTAAGGTTAGTGGTGCAACAGTCCATTTTGTAAACGAAATTCCGGATGGTGGAAAAATCATAATGCAAAAGGCGGTAGAAATTAAGGATGGAGATACACCTGAGATTCTACAAAAGAGAATAATGGAAGAGGCTGAATGGAAGATTTTGCCTTTATCCTGTGAAAAAATTTGTTCCCAAATCGTTAAGGAGAAAAAATAAATGAATATTTATAAGATTGATAAAATTGGTGATTTGTTAGCTAACAATACATACCCAGGAAGAGGTATTGTAATTGGCAAAACTGAAGACGGAAAGAAGGCAGCTGTTGCTTACTTTATTATGGGAAGAAGCGAAAATAGCCGTAATCGTGTTTTCAAGGAGGTTGATTCTGATGTGTTTACAGAGCCTTATGATTTTTCAAAGGTTGAGGACCCATCACTTATTATCTATTCAGCGATTAGAAAATACGAAAATAAGCTAATAGTTACAAACGGTGACCAAACCGATACAATTTACAATCATCTTAAGGAGTGTGGTTGCTTTAAGAAGGCTTTGAAAACAAGAGAGTTTGAGCCAGATGCACCAAATTTCACACCAAGAATTAGTGGTATTTTGAAATTCTTCAATAATGATTTCAATTATCAAATGAGCATTCTTAAGAGTGCTGACGAAAAGGGAAGTGCTTGTAATAGATATTTCTATGAATACACTGCACTTGCAGGACTTGGACATTTTATCCATACATATGTTTGCGATGGAAATCCAATCCCAACATTCCAAGGCGAACCTGAAAGAGTTTGTATTCCTAATGATATCGATGAGTTTACAAAAGAGATTTGGGAAAACCTTAACGAGAATAATAAAATATCCCTATATGTTCGTTACGTTGACCTTGAAAATGGCAATGTTGAAAATAGAATGATAAACAAAAATAAGTAATTAGCCTAATTCAAGGTTGAAAAGGAGTTAAAAGATGAAAGAATTTGAACTAAAATATGGCTGTAATCCTAACCAAAAGCCTTCAAAAATTTATATGGAAAACGGTGCCGAGCTTCCTATCGAAATCCTTTGTGGAAGACCAGGCTACATAAATTTTCTTGATGCTTTCAATTCATGGCAGCTTGTAAAGGAGCTTAAGGAGGCTACAGGACTTCCATGCGCTACATCCTTCAAGCATGTAAGCCCTACTTCAGCAGCCGTAGGTAAAAAGCTTTCTGAGAAGCTTAAAAAAGCTTGCTTTGTTGATGACATAGAGGGACTTGACGATTCTCCCTTGGCTTGTGCTTATGCAAGAGCAAGAGGTACTGATAGAATGTCATCCTTTGGTGACTGGATTGCGCTTTCAGATGTTTGCGATGCTACAACCGCAACTCTTATTAAGAGAGAAATATCTGATGGTGTTATCGCTCCTGGATACACAGACGAAGCGCTTGAAATACTTAAAACAAAGAGAAAGGGCAATTACAATATAGTTAAAATTGACCCTGACTATATTCCTGAGGTTCAAGAAAAGAAGCAGGTGTTTGGTATTACCTTTGAGCAGGGCAGAAACAACTTCAAGATTGACAAGGATTTGCTCTCTGATATTGTAACCGAAAACAAAGAGTTTACAGAGGATGCGATTACAGACCTTATCATTTCACTTATAACTCTTAAATATACTCAATCCAACTCTGTGTGCTATGCTTATGACGGACAAGCAATCGGTGTTGGTGCAGGACAACAATCAAGAATTCACTGTACTCGTTTGGCTGGTACAAAGGCTGACACTTGGCATCTTCGTCAACATGACAAGGTACTAAATCTTCCTTTCTTGCCAACAATAGCAAGACCAGATAGGGACAATGTAATCGATGGTTATATAAATAAAAACGAAGAGGATGTATGTGCTGACGGTGTATGGCAAAAATACTTCACTCATCAGCCAGAGCCACTTACTGCTGAGGAAATTAGAGCATACCTTGACACTATATCAGGTGTAAGTGTTGGCTCTGATGCTTTCTTCCCATTTAGTGACAACATTGAAAGAGCAAGAAGAAGTGGTGTTTCCTTTATTGCTGAGCCAGGTGGATCTATAAGAGACGACCTTGTAATCGAATGCTGTAATAAATATGGCATTGTAATGGCATTTACAAAAATGAGATTGTTCCATCATTAATGAGGTGTTAAATGAAGGTATTAGTTGTCGGTGGTGGTGGAAGAGAACACGCCATAATTAGAAAGCTTAAAGAAAATAAATCAATTAAAGAAATTCATGCACTTCCAGGCAATGGTGGTATGCATAAGGATGCAATATCTGTTAGCATTGGTGCTAAGGATATTGATGGTATTGTAAATTATGCTTTAGAAAACAAAATAGATTATGCAGTAGTAGCACCAGATGACCCATTGGTTTTAGGATGCGTTAATGCATTAGAAAAAGTGGGCATTCCCGCCTTTGGACCTCGCGCTGAGGCTGCAATTATCGAGGGAAGCAAGGTGTTTTCCAAGAACTTAATGAAAAAATATGGTATTCCTACTGCTGATTATCACGTGTTTTCTGATGCAAACGAGGCTCTTGAATACATAAAAAACGCTCCAATTCCTACTGTTATTAAGGCTGATGGACTTGCTCTTGGTAAGGGTGTAATTATAGCCTTTACAAGAGAAGAGGCAGTTGATGCAATCAATTCTGTTATGAATGACAAGAAGTTCGGCTCAAGTGGAGATAACATTGTAATTGAGGAGTTTTTAGAGGGACCAGAGGTTTCTGTACTCGCATTTACAGATGGTAACTGCGTAAAGCCTATGGTTTCATCCATGGACCATAAGCGTGCATTAGATGGAGATAAGGGTCTTAATACAGGTGGTATGGGTACAATTGCACCAAATCCTTATTATACAGAAAAAATAGCCGAAGAGTGTATGAAAAAAATCTTCGTACCAACTATTGAGGCTATGAAAAAAGAGGGCAGAGAGTTTAGAGGTTGTTTATATTTTGGACTAATGCTAACAAAAAATGGGCCAAAGGTTATTGAATATAACTGTCGTTTTGGAGACCCTGAAACTCAAGTTGTATTGCCTTTGCTTGAAAGCGATTTGTTTGAAATTATGAAAGCAACAACAAACGGAACCTTAGCTGAATGTGAGGTTAAATTCTCAAGTAAGAATGCTTGTTGCGTAATTATGGCATCTAAGGGATATCCAGAAAAATATCAAAATGGCTTCGAAATGGAAATTCCCGAGGAAATTGAATCAGCTGTATATGTAGCTGGTGCAAAATATGAAAATGGAAAGCTTTATTCCGCTGGTGGCCGTGTCCTTGGTGTTACACATGTAGATGATACACTTAAGGATGCCATCAATGGAGCTTATGACAAAGTACAAAAAATCAAGTTTGACAATGCATTTTATCGTCATGATATTGGTGCTAAAGCATTGTTGGCTACGGAGGAAGAGTAATGGTTTATCGCATTTATGTTGAAAAAAAGGAAGGTCTTCAAAACGAAGCAAACTCACTTCTTTCTGAGATTAAAACCTTTTTAGGTATTAATGGCATAGAAAAAATAAGAATTTTCAATCGCTACGATGCTGAAAATATCACAAATGAGCTTTTTGATTATGCTGTTAAGACAGTATTTTCCGAGCCACAGCTTGATATTGCAACAAAAACAATTGATGTAGATGGCGCTATTGTTTTTGCAACTGAGTTTTTGCCTGGTCAATTTGACCAAAGAGCAGATTCTGCTGCACAATGTATTCAGCTTATTTCTCAAGGAGAAAAGCCTGTAATTCAAAGTGCAAGAGTATATGCACTTTATGGAAAATTAACAAACGAAGAGCTTGCAAAAATAAAGAAATATGTTATTAACCCTGTGGAAGCAAGAGAAGCATCTCTTGATGAAAAATCAACTCTTAAAACAGAGTATGAAATACCTACTACAGTAAAAACATTAGATGGCTTTATTGAACTTGACGAAAAGGGACTTGGCGAGTTTGTAAAATCCTATGGACTTGCTATGGACCTTGATGACATTAAATTCTGTCAAGCATATTTCAAGACTGAGAAGAGAAACCCCACTATTACCGAAATTAGAATGATAGATACTTATTGGTCTGACCACTGCCGTCATACCACATTCTCAACCACAATTGATAGTGTTAAGTTTAATGACGAGCTTCTTGAAAAGACATATCAAGAGTATCTTGAAACAAGAAAAGAGCTTGGTAGAACAAAGCCAATTAACCTTATGGATATTGCTACTCTTGCTGTTAAGTATTTGAAAAAGGAGGGCAAGCTTGAGAAGCTTGACGAAAGTGAAGAAATCAATGCTTGTACTGTAAAGATTGACGTTGTGGTTGATGGTCAGCCTGAAAAATGGTTACTATTATTTAAAAATGAAACTCACAACCACCCAACAGAAATCGAGCCATTTGGTGGTGCTGCAACATGCATAGGTGGAGCTATTAGAGACCCACTTTCTGGACGTTCGTATGTATATGGCGCTATGCGTCTAACTGGTGCTGCAGACCCATTAAAGCCTATTTCTCAAACAATTGAGGGCAAGCTACCACAAAGAAAGATCGTAACTACTGCGGCAGCAGGATATTCCTCATACGGTAACCAAATTGGTCTTGCAACAGGTATTGTTGACGAGATATATCACGATGGATATGCTGCAAAGCATATGGAGGTTGGTGCAGTAATTGCGGCAACTCCTGCTAAAAACGTAAGACGTGAGGTGCCATGCGACGGAGACATCGTTGTATTACTTGGTGGACGCACAGGCCGTGATGGTTGTGGTGGTGCTACTGGTTCATCTAAATCTCACACTGTTGAATCATTAGAGAACTGTGGAGCTGAGGTACAAAAGGGTAACGCACCTGAAGAAAGAAAGCTTCAAAGACTCTTTAGAAATTACGATGCTTGTAGAATGATCAAGCGTTGTAACGACTTCGGTGCAGGTGGTGTATCTGTTGCTATTGGTGAGCTTGCAGACGGGCTTTTGATTGATCTTAACGCAGTTCCAAAGAAGTATGATGGACTTGATGGCACAGAGCTTGCAATTAGTGAATCTCAAGAGAGAATGGCTGTTGTAATTGAGAAAGAAAACAAGGACAAGTTCCTTGAGCTTGCTAACAAGGAAAATCTTGAGGCAACAGTTGTAGCTCAAATTACTGCTGAGCCAAGACTTAGAATGGTTTGGAACGGAAAGACCATTTGTGATATTAGTCGTGAATTTTTGAATTCTAATGGAGCTGAAAAGCATATAAACATAGAATGTAATAAGGTTGAATCCTATCAAAAGGACATTCCAGAGGATTTTGCTGAGGGAATGAAGAACGTAGTTTCTGACCTAAATGTATGCTCAAAGAGGGGTCTTAGCGAAAGATTTGACTCTACAATCGGTGCTGGTACTGTATTAATGCCATTTGGTGGTAAGAATCAGCTTACTCCAATTCAAGCAATGGTACAAAAGGTTTCTGTTGAAAAGGGACACACAGATGATTGTTCATTCATGTCTTGGGGCTACAACCCATTTATTTCCGAAAAAAGCCCATACCACGGTGCTTATCTTGCAGTTGTTGAATCTGTATCCAAGCTTATTGCAACTGGTGCAAAGTACGAGGATGTTTACCTGACTTTCCAAGAATATTTTGAAAAGCCTACTAAAGAAGCAACTCGTTGGGGTAAGCCATTGTCTGCACTCTTAGGTGCTTTTAAGGCTCAAAAGAACCTTGGAATTGGCTCAATTGGTGGTAAGGACTCAATGAGTGGTACCTTTGAAAAGCTTGATGTACCTCCAACACTTATATCCTTTGCTGTAACTATGGGAAAGACAGATGATGTTATTTCTCCAGAATTCAAGAAGGCTGGAAACAAGGTTGTACTTCTTAAGCCTGAATATGATAGTGATAATCTACCTAAAACCGAATCTTTGCTTGCTGTTTACGATCAAGTTACAAGCCTTGCAAGAGCAGGTAAGGTTGTAAGTGCTTACACACCAACAATAGGTGGAGTTGCAGAGGCAGTTTATAAGATGGCTATCGGTAATGGCTTTGGCTTTGAATTTGACAAAGAAGTTACTACTAATGACATTTTTGGCTATAACTATGGAGCTTTTGTGCTTGAGTTGACCGATGATACAAATGTTGGTACATATCTTGGTAAGGTTACAAGCAATAACGAAATCGTTTATGGCGAGAATAAGGTTTGTATGTGTTGTTTGAATAAGGCATACGAGGATAAATTAGAGGGCGTATATTCCTGCAACATCAAATTTAACGAAGAAAAGCCACAAACAGTTTCATTTAATTCTGATAAGCGTTTTGGTGCAAACGTTAAGATTGCTAAGCCAAAGGTTCTTATACCTGTATTCCCAGGCACTAACTGTGAATTTGATTCAGCTAAGGTTATGAACGATGCAGGAGCTGAGAGCGAAATATACGTTATCAACAACTTAAGTGCTGAAGGTATTAAGAGAAGTGCAGAGGAGTTTGCTAAGAAGGTAAGCCAGTCTCAAATGATCTTTGTACCAGGAGGCTTCTCGGGTGGTGACGAGCCAGATGGCTCTGGTAAGTTTATTACCGCATTCCTTCGTGGATCTGCTGTTAAGGATGCTGTGACTAACCTTCTTGATAATAGAGAAGGCTTAATGTGTGGTATCTGTAATGGCTTCCAAGCACTCGTTAAGCTTGGTCTTGTACCTTATGGTAAGATTATTGATACCGACGAAAATTGCCCAACCTTGACCTTCAATAATATCTCAAGACACCAGTCTAAGATAGTTAGAACAAGAATTGCTTCTAATATGTCACCATGGCTTTATGATTGCCAAGTTGGCGATATTATAAATGTAGCAATTTCACATGGTGAGGGTAAGTTCTTGGCTAATGACGAAACCATTAAGCAGCTTATTGAAAATGGTCAAATTGCTACTCAATATGTTGACCTTGATGGTAATGCAACTTATGATATACAATACAATCCTAACGGCTCAACCTTAGCTATCGAGGGTATTACATCACCAGATGGTCGTGTCTTTGGTAAAATGGGTCACTCAGAGCGTATTGGAAATGGACTTTACAAAAACGTTTATGGCGATTATGATATTAAAATGTTTAAGTCAGCTGTAAAATTTTTTAAGAAGTAAAAGTTAATAATTATGAAAATTACTCCGCTGATTATTCAGACAGAGTGATTTTTAATAGGTTAAAATGCATAAAAATGCATAAATATGCATAAGGTTTTTATTAATTTGCATAAAAAAATCTAAATATAAAAAAATTTACGAAAAAAGTATTGAAAATGCTTTAGCATAGTAGTACAATAAAGTAAAACTTTATTTCATGGGAAAAGCGTTTTCCCAGCATTGTTAAGGAGGAGATTGATATGGAAAGAGTTTTTAATTTTTCGGCAGGACCATCTATGTTGCCATTGCCTGTTCTTGAAAAGGCACAAAAGGATATGCTAAATTATGAGGGAAGTGGCATGTCTGTAATGGAAATGAGCCACCGCTCACCAGTTTATGATGCAATTATTAAGGATGCAGAAGCAAAGCTTCGTCAGCTTATGAACATTCCTGATAATTACAAGGTTTTGTTTCTACAAGGTGGAGCATCTACACAGTTTTCAGCAGTTCCTTTGAACTTGCTAAACAAGAGTGGAAAGGCTGATTATATCGTTTCAGGTCAATTTTCTGGAAAGGCTTACAAGGAAGCACAAAAGTATGGCGATATAGCTCTTGCTGCAACAAGCAAGGATGCAAACTTTGTATTTGTTCCAAAGACAGATAGAAGCTCATTTAGAGCTGATGCTGATTATGTTCATATTTGCTTTAACAACACAATTTATGGTACAAAATTCCCATATATTCCTGACACAGGAGATATTCCATTAGTTGCAGATATGTCATCTTGCATTATCAGTGAGCCTGTTGATGTTTCTAAGTTTGGACTTATTTATGCAGGTGCTCAAAAGAATATGGCACCAGCAGGACTTACAATCGTAATTGTAAGAGAGGATTTAATCGGTAAAGCAAACCCACAAATACCAACTATGCTTGATTATAGCATTATGGCAGAGAATGATTCTATGTATAATACACCACCATGCTACTGCATTTACATTGCGAAGCTTGTATATGAGTGGATTTTGGATATGGGTGGTCTTGAAAAAATGAAGGAGCACAATCAAAAGAAGGCAAGCATTCTTTATGATTATCTTGATTCACAGGACTACTATGTTGCACCTGTTGAAAAGGAAAGTCGTTCAATGATGAACGTTACCTTTGTAACTGGAGACGCTGACCTTGACAAGAAGTTTGCTAAGGAAGCAGAGGCTTGTGGTCTAAAGAACCTTAAGGGTCATCGTTCTGTAGGTGGTATGAGAGCTTCAATTTACAATGCAATGCCAATTGAGGGTGTTGAGAAGCTTGTTGAATTCATGAAGGAATTTGCTAAAAATAATCCAAAAGCAAACTAAAGGGGCACAATTATGAAAAATATTAAGCTATTAAATAAAATTGCCAAGGTTGGTACTGATAATTTTGACAGAACAATGTACAATGTTGGTGAAAACGTAGAGAATGCAGATGCAATAATGGTACGTTCTGCATCTATGCATGAAATGGAGTTTAACCCAGAGCTTGAGGCTATCGCACGTTGTGGAGCAGGTGTAAACAATATTCCAGTAGAGAAGTGTGCAGAA
Organism: Clostridia bacterium; assembly: GCA_017473085.1. Taxonomy (GTDB): domain Bacteria; phylum Bacillota; class Clostridia; order Oscillospirales; family CAG-272; genus RGIG2000. The sequence goes on along the minus strand of JAFUNF010000006.1, from coordinate 323,918 downwards.
AATGGTATTGTTGTATTCAATACACCAGGTGCAAACGCAAATGGTGTTAAGGAGCTTGCTGTTTGTGCATTGATTCTTGCATCAAGAGATGTTGTAGGTGGAATTAAATGGGTTGAAACATTGAAGGATGAAACAGGCGTAGCTAAGCTTGTTGAAAAGGGAAAGGGAGCTTATGTTGGTAATGAGCTTCTTGGCAAAAAGCTTGGAGTTATTGGTTTAGGAGCTATCGGTGGTATGGTTGCAAATGCAGCAAATGCTCTTGGTATGAACGTAGTTGGATATGACCCATATCTTACTCCAGCAGCTGCTTGGAATCTTGCTCCTACAATTAAGCAAGCAACAGGCTATGATGAAATCTTTAAGACCTGTGATTATATTACTCTCCATGTACCTGCAACACCTACTACTAAGAATATGATTTGCAAGGATTCAATCTCTCTTATGAAGGATGGAGTTAGAATTATTAATCTATCAAGAGCAGACCTTGTTAATGCTACTGATATCAAGGAAGCACTCAACGACAAGAAAGTTAAGGTTTATGTAACTGACTTCCCAACTGAGGAAACAGTATGTGCACCTGGAATTGTTAACATTCCACACCTTGGAGCTTCAACCTATGAATCTGAGGATAACTGCGCAGTTATGGCTGCAAAACAGCTTGACGAGTACCTTAAGACAGGTAATATCAAGAATAGTGTTAACTATCCAAATGTTTCACTACCACGTAAATCTAATGCAAGAGTATGTGTAATGCACAAGAATATTCCAAATATGCTTTCTCAAATAACAGCTGCATTTTCGCAAGTTGGATTAAATATCGAAAATCTTGCTAATGGCTCAAAGGGAGACTATGCATATACAATTGCTGAAATCGAAAAGATGGATTCAAACGCAATCGAAGCAATTTCAAAGGTTGAGGGCGTTTTAAGAGTAAAATGCTATCAATGAGGAAGTAAATATGGTAGTTGTAAAGCCTTTTTCCGCAATGAGACCAAATGAGCAGGTTGCTCATTTGGTTGCTGCACTTCCTTACGACGTTATGTCGAGTGATGAAGCAAGAATTATGGTTAAGGATAATCCATACTCATTTCTTCACATTGATAGGGCAGAGATTGACTTGGATAAAAGTGTAGATATATACGATGATAGAGTTTACAACAAAGCAAAGGCAAATCTAAAAAGGTTTGAACAGGAAGGTATATTTGTAAACGATACTCAGAAGAAATATTATTTCTATCGTCAAATAATGGGTAAGCAAGCTCAAACGGGAATTGTTGGTTGTGCGTCTATTGACGATTATCTTGAAAATCGTATAAAAAAGCACGAATTTACAAGAGCAGATAAGGAAATAGACAGAATAAGACATGTAAGCACCTGTTCTGCACAAACTGGACCTATTTTTCTTGCATTTAAGGAAAGCCTTGAATTAGAGTCTATAATAGAGGTTGAAACTCAAAAAAAGCCTCTTTATGACTTTGTAGCTGAGGATGGCGTTAGGCATACTGTTTGGGCGACCGACAACGAAGCAGAAGTTGCAAAAATAGAAAAGGCATTTGAAAATATTGATGCTTTGTATATTGCCGATGGTCACCATAGGGCTGCATCTGCTGTTAAGGTTGGAGTTGAAAAGAGAAATCAAAACCCTAACTTTGATGGAAACGAGGAATTTAACTTCTTTTTATCAGTTATTTTTCCAGCAAAGACTTTAAGGATTATGGATTATAATCGACTTGTTAAGGACTTAAACGGATTTACTGAAAAGGAATTTTTAGATTTAGTATCTAAAAAAATTGGTACAGTTGAAGAATACAAAAATGGACCATATCATCCTGAAAAGCTTCATACGGTAGGTATGTATCTTGGCGGAAAGTGGTACAAGGTAAAATTTCACGAGGATATATGCAACGAGGCAACTCCTGTTGAAAGACTTGACTGTGCTATTTTGCAAAAAAATCTTTTGTCATCTATTCTTGGTATTGAAGATCCAAGAACAGATAAAAGAATAGATTTTGCAGGTGGTATAAGAGGACTTGAATATCTTGAAAAGAGATGTCAAGAGGATATGTGTCTTGCAATTTCAATGTATCCAACCTCTTTAAACGAGCTAATGTCTGTTGCAGACTGTGGTGATGTTATGCCTCCAAAATCTACATGGTTTGAGCCAAAGCTTAGAAGTGGACTTTTGATACACAAAATTTAGTAAAATTTGTTAATGGTATTGACAAAGCTATTAAATAATGTTAAAATATCAACCGTAAGGGAGTAATCGACGCTTGCGTAGTAAAGTCAACATCTAGCACATTTGTGCTGGCTTTATTTTAAACGATGAGACTTATCTGTCAAGGCAGATAAGTCTTTTTTTTAAAAAAGATGATATACTATTAAGTGCAAACTTCCAAAATAAAAAGGAGAAGATTAATGAAAGAATACTTAAAAAATTCAGATGAAGTTTTAAAAGAGCTTTCAAGTGATGTAAGTGGTTTGTCTAACGAAGAAGCTGAAAAGCGTCTTAACGAAAACGGCAAAAACAAGCTTGCAGAAGGTAAAAAGGAAACAATGATAATGCGTTTCCTAAAGCAACTCGCTGAGCCTATGACAATTATACTTATCGTTGCAGCTTTAATATCTGGTGTTCTTGCTATTGTTGAAAGGGAGTTTCCTACTGACGTTATTATCATTATGGCAGTTGTACTTATTAATGCTGTATTGGGTGTTGTGCAAGAAAGCAAAGCAGAAGCTGCATTGGAAGCATTAGAAAAAATCGCCGCTGCAACCTCTAAGGTTATTAGAAATGGTCATCAAATTACTATTAAAAGCGAAGACTTAGTTGTAGGCGATATAATTGTTCTTGAGGCTGGTGACGCAGTACCTGCAGATGCAAGAATAATTGAATGTGCAAGCTTAAAAATTGAAGAAGCCGCTTTAACAGGAGAAAGCGTTCCTGTTGACAAAAAGGAGGGCATCCTCGAGGCAAATAAAGACGGCGATGTTCCTTTGGGTGACCGTAAGAATATGGTATTTATGGGAAGCACGGTTGTTTATGGTAGAGGAAAGGCAGTTGTTACTGGTACTGGTATGAATACCGAAATGGGTAAGATTGCTGATGCTTTAACCAATGCACAAGAAGGAAAAACACCACTTCAAAGAAAGCTTGGTCAGTTGAGCAAGATTTTAACTTACCTTGTTATAGGAATTTGTGTAGTTGTATTTGGTATAAATATTATTCGCGCACTTGCAACAGGTGGATTAGTAGACTTTAATATGGTTCTTGACACCTTCATGGTTGCTATTTCACTTGCCGTTGCAGCTATACCTGAAGGGCTTGCAACCGTTGTAACTATCGTTCTTTCAATTGGCGTTACTAATATGTCTAAGAGAAATGCTATTATTAGAAAGCTTACAGCTGTTGAAACTCTTGGTTGTACACAAATAATTTGCTCTGATAAAACAGGTACTCTTACTCAAAACAAAATGACTGTTGTTGAGCATTTTGGATGCGATGAAAAGCTTTTAGCGATTGGTATGTCACTTTGTTCTGATGCAGAATTTGATATTGATGCAAAAACTGCTATCGGTGAGCCTACCGAGTGTGCACTCGTAAACTATGCAGAAAAGCTTGAGCTTTCAAAGAACGAGCAAAAGAATGTGTACCCTCGTATCGGCGAAGTACCATTTGACTCGATGAGAAAAATGATGTCAACCGTCCATAATAAGAATGGTGAAATCATTCAATTTACAAAGGGTGCGCCAGACGAGATATTAAAGCGTTGTGTAAATGTTTACGAAAATGGACAAATTGTTGCACTAACCGATGACAAGCGAGAAGAAATTCTTTCTGCTAACAAAAATATGGCTGACAGAGCCTTGCGTGTTCTTGCACTTGGCTTTAAGAATTTGGCTAATGATAATCTTGAATACACAAGCGAAGCACTTGAAAACGAGCTTTGCTTTGTAGGACTTGTTGGTATGATTGACCCTGTAAGACCAGAGGTTAAGCCTGCTATCGACGAGTGTAGAAGTGCAGGTATCCGTCCAATTATGATTACTGGCGACCATAAGGATACTGCAGTTGCAATTGCTATGCAACTTGGAATAATTGATAGCGCAGAGCAAGCTATTACTGGTGCAGAATTAGACAATATTTCTGACGAGGACTTTGATTCATTTGTTGAGAAATATTCTGTTTATGCACGTGTTCAGCCTGAGCATAAGACCAGAATCGTTAATGCTTGGCGTAAAAAGGGCATGGTTACAGCTATGACTGGTGACGGTGTAAACGATGCACCATCAATTAAAAACGCTGATATCGGTGTTGGTATGGGTATTACTGGTACCGACGTTACCAAGAATGTTGCCGATATGATTTTGACCGATGATAACTTTGCTACTATTTTTTCCGCAGTAGGCGAGGGAAGAAGAATATACGATAATATAAGAAAAGCAATACAGTTCTTACTTGCATCTAACTTGTCAGAGGTACTTGCAATATTCTTTGCTACAATAATTGGTTTTTCAATTTTCAAACCAGTTCATTTGTTGTTTATTAACTTAATTACAGACTGCTTGCCAGCTCTTTCTCTTGGTATGGAAAATCCTGAGGGAGATATTATGAAGCGTAAGCCTCGCGATTCTAAAGAGGGCATATTTGCAGGTGGACTTGGCTTTGGTGTTGTATATCAAGGTATTCTTGTTACAATAATTACATTAGTATCATACTTTATTGGTGCTTATGTTTTGGCAGATTTGCATCATGCTGAGGCAATTGCAAACGGAACCTATTCGGCAGAAATGCTTGGTTCTTCAATGGCGTTTTTGACACTTTCGATGGCGGAAATATTCCACTCATTTAATATGAGATCACTCAATAAATCTATTTTCACAATGAAAAAACAGAATTGGTGGCTATGGGGTGCAGGAGCAGTTTCATTACTTCTTACTACATTAGTAATTGAAATTCCTTTCTTTGCAAGCGCATTCGAGCTTGCCCATCTTGATCTTTTGGAATACGGCATTGCTATGGGACTTGCAATTTGTGTAATTCCTGTTGTTGAAATTATTAAGCTAATTACAAACCTTATCAGAAAGAACAAGAAATAATATAAGAAGTGTGCATTTTTTGATGCACACTTTTTTCTTTGTTAGGAATTAAAAAGAAAATATCGTAAATAATAACCTTGATTATATCGTCAAGGAGAATTATATGGATAATAAAATCGAAGCAAAAAAGAAAAGACTCCCTTTTGATAAAGGAAAGATTTTCGACTTCTTACAAAAGCTCGGCAAGGTATTAATGGTTGTAATAGCTGTTATGCCCGCTGCTGGAATTATGATAAGCATTGGTAAGCTAATACCTATGCTTGGTGCAGACGTTATGTGGCTTGCCAGAATTGGAGGAATTGTTGAAAATATTGGTTGGGCAATAATAACCAACCTTAATATTTTGTTTGCTGTGGCAATTGGTGGCTCATGGGCAAAGGAAAGAGCAGGTGGTGCCTTTGCAGCACTTTTGTCGTTTATATTAATAAATAGTATTACTGGTGCAATATTTGGTGTTACAAACGATATGTTATCAGATCCAAACGCGGTAGTATATACTTTATTTGGTCAAGAAATTGCAGTTGATGGTTATTTTACATCAGTTTTGGGATCTCCTGCGCTTAATACAGGTGTTTTCGTAGGTATTGTAGCAGGATTTTTAGGTGGAGCAGTTTACAATAAATTTTACAATTTTAGAAAATTGCCAGATGCACTATCATTTTTTAATGGAAAACGCTTTGTTCCATTGGTTGTTATACTATTTTCACTTATAACAGCATTAATTTTTGCTATTGTTTGGCCACTTGTTCAGTATGGTATTAATTCCTTTGGTATTTGGATAGCAAATTCAGCAGACACATCGCCTATTTTGGCACCATTTATCTATGGTACTCTTGAAAGACTTTTATTGCCGTTTGGATTGCATCATATGTTAACTATACCAATGAACTATACGTCATTCGGTGGTAGCTATGTAATACAAACAGGTATAAATGCAGGAAGTGTAGTTTATGGTCAAGACCCCTTGTGGTTAGCTTGGATAAATGACCTAATAAATCTAAAGGATGCAGGTAATTTAACAGCTTATAATGAGCTTTTAACAGGAATAACACCTGCAAGATTTAAGGTCGGACAAATGATAGGCGCAACAGGTCTTTTGATGGGTATAGCTCTTGCGATGTACAAAAGAATTGACAAGGATAAAAGAAAAAAATATCGTTCAATGTTTATTTCTGCTGCCTTAGCTGTATTTTTGACAGGAGTAACAGAGCCACTTGAATTTATGTTTATGTTTTGTGCAATCCCGTTGTATATCGTTTATGCGCTTATTCAAGGCTTGGCTTTTGCAAGTGCAGGAGTTGTAAACTTAAGGCTTCATTCCTTTGGAAATATAGAGCTTTTAACAAGAATTCCTATGTCGGTTAAGGCAGGCTTAGGCTGGGATATATTTAATTTTGTATTAAGCTGTATTCTTTTCTTTGCAATTGGATTTTTAATAGCATATTTTATGATAGGTAAATTCAAATATGCCACACCAGGAAGATTAGGAAATTACGCAGACCTTCCTGGTACTGATGCGCCAAGGGATAATTTGCACGAAATAAAAGAAGAAAAGGGCAACGACTCACAGGCAGAAAGAATTATTTCATTATTAGGGGGCAGAGAGAACATTGAGCTTGTAGATGCTTGTATGACAAGACTAAGAGTGACTGTAAAGGATGCTGATAAGGTGGCAGATGTGTCAAAATGGAAGGAAGAGGGAGCATTAAGCTTGTTTAAAAAAGGTAATGGTATCCAAGCAGTATATGGACCTAAGGCAGATGTGTTAAAGTCCGATATTAACGATATTTTATAATGAGGCTATTAACATTAAATACACACGGACTTATGGAGCCAAATTTAAAGCTGAAGCAGGAAACAATTGCAGAAGCGATATATCAATACAAGCCAGATGTAGTTGCTTTACAAGAAATAATGCAACCTAAAAAGACTCAAATTCTTTCAAATTTAACAGATATTTGTTCGGTTGGTAAAATACCAGTGAAGTGTGGAAATTATTTAATATTCCTACAAAATGAGCTTAAAAAGCTGAATTTAAAATACAGTATTGTTTGGTTAGGAATTAAAAGCTCTTATAATAAATACGATGAGGGGCTTTCTTTACTGACAACAAAAGAAATTAATGATATAGATATAATTCAGCTTAGCCCTTTCGACGATTATAATAACTGGAAAACAAGAAAGGCATTAGGAGTTAAAATAGAAAATCAATGGTTTTATTCAGTCCATCTTGGATGGTGGACTGATAAAGAATCTCCACAAGAAAAAGAAATTCTGTCGCTAAGGGAAGCTACAAAAGAAAAAGAAAGCTTTTGGCTTATGGGGGATTTTAACTCACCAGCTAATGAAAGAGAAACAGGGTATGATATGCTTACAAAATATTGGTATGACAGTTATTTGTTAGCGCTTAATAAGGATGATGGTATAACGGTTAAAGGAAAAATTGACGGTTGGGAAGATTCTTGTGGTAAAAGAATAGACTATATTTTTACAAGTAAAAAGCAGACATTTAAGAGTTCACAGGTTATATTTAATGGTGACCACAAGGGAATAGTTTCGGACCATTTTGGTATTTTATTAACTATATAGGAGGGAACAATGAAAAAGGCTGGTATTTTATTACCGATAAGCGCATTAAAATCAAAATATGGTATTGGTGCCTTTTCCAAGGACGCATTTGAATTTGTAGATTTTTTAAAGGAAACAGGTCAAAGCTATTGGCAAATACTCCCTTTAGGACCTACTGGCTTTGGCGATTCTCCATACCAATCCTTTTCATCATTTGCAGGCAACCCATATTTTATTTCAATTGAGAAGCTTATCGAGGAAGGATTATTAACTGAAGATGAGTGTGCAAAATTCGATTTTGGCAGAGATCAACGATTTATAGATTATGAAAAAATATATAAAAATAAAATCAAGCTATTAAAATTAGCTTTCGAAAAAAAGTATCTATACGATGATGAGCAATATTTTGCGTTTATAAGTGAAAACGTAAGATGGATAGAGGATTATGCACTTTATATGGCATTAAAGGACTATTATGGTGGCTCGCCTTGGTATGAATGGGATGTTGATATAAAAATGCATCAAGCCAAGGCCCTTGAGGAGTACACAATAAGGCTTCAAAGGGAAGTAGATTTTTGGAAGTTTACTCAGTATGTATTTTATAAACAATGGAGCGAGCTAAAGGAATATGCCAACGAGAGAGAAATTAAAATAATTGGAGATATTCCATTTTATGTTGCATACGATAGTGCTGACGCTTGGTCAAACTCTGCGATTTTTGAATTCGATATAAATAAGGAACCGATAAATGTTGCAGGATGTCCACCAGATGGTTTTTCGCCGAATGGTCAGCTATGGGGGAACCCACTTTATAGGTGGGATTTACAAAAGGAAACAGACTATAAATGGTGGGTATATAGGGTCGAGCATTCCTTTAAGCTTTATGATGTATTAAGAATTGACCATTTTAGAGGCTTTGATGAATATTACTCAATACCTTATGGAGAAAAAACTGCCAAAAAGGGTAAATGGGTAAAGGGTCCTGGAAAGGATTTATTTGACAAAATAAAAGAAAAAATTGGCAAAAAGCAAATAATCGCTGAGGATTTAGGCTTTATAACAGATAGTGTAAAGGAGCTTTTAGATCATTGTGATTTTCCTGGAATGAAAGTGTTTCAATTTGCCTTCGATGAAAGAGATACAGGCGTTCAAAATGACTATATGCCTCATAATTATGAAGAGAATTCCGTGGCATACACAGGCACTCACGACAATCCAACTATTGTCTCTTGGTTTTTTGAAATAACCGAGAAGGAAAGAAAAAGCGTTCGCACCTATCTTTGTGATTTTCATACACCTGATTGTGATATTAATTTTCCAATTATCGGTACATTGATGAGAAGTAATTCAAAGCTTGTAATTATACCCTTACAGGATTATTTAGGATACGATAGTCGTGCAAGGATAAACAAGCCGTCAACAATCGGAAGTAATTGGACTTGGCGAACAATACAAGGAGATTTTTCTCAAGAGCTGAAGAAAATGATTTATGACATTACAAAATTTACTGGAAGAATATAAAGCAAAAAGGAGTCGTTGACTCCTTTTTATGTTGAAAGATATACACTTAGGTGCTATAATAAACTTATAAATTGGAAAAGGGTGTAAAAATGATTGTAAGATTTTATGATAAAACAAATGACGAGCTTTTGAAATTTGCAGTTATAGTAGCTAAAAGTGAAGGAAAGTGGATCTTTTGCAAGCATAAGGAAAGAAGTACATACGAAATTCCTGGTGGACATAGAGAAGTGGGGGAAACAATAGAAGAGACAGCAAGACGTGAGTTATACGAGGAAACGGGAGCTATTAAGTATGAGCTTGTCCCCATATGTCCATATTCTGTAACTGGCACGGACGGAATAATTGAAGGCAAGGAAGAAACCTTTGGTATGCTTTTTTATGCTAACGTAACAGAATTTGAAAAGGAGTTACACAGCGAAATGGAAAGGATATTTTTGTTTGATAGCTTACCAAAGGAGAATTGGACGTATCCTGTTATTCAAAAGGCACTTGTCAATAGATTTTTGTATGAGCATAAGATCTTTGGAATAAAGGAAAATGTAAAATATATGGACCGCGAGGGAGCATATATAATTCCATTTAATAACGAAAAGATTGGAGTAGTTAAAACACCAAGGGGGTATTTTTTGTTAGGTGGTGGAATTGATGGAAACGAAGAACACGAGGAGTGCATCAAAAGAGAATGCCTTGAGGAAACTGGATACAGTGTACAGGTATGTGAAAAGATTTGCACGGCAGAAACGTTTACATATCATTCAAGCTTAGGGTATTTCCACCCAATACAGCACTACTATTTTGGAACAATAATTAAAAAAATTCAAGAGCCTGTTGAGAGTGATCACGTTTTTGTATGGTTGGATATTGATAAGGCTAAGGGCAATATGCATCCTCAAATGCAAAATTGGGCAATTGAACAAGCGATTTTATTAAGAAAAAAGCAATAAAACATACACAACAAAAAAAGGAACAGTCAAACGATTTGACTGTTCCTTTTCGTTGTAATTGCTATGGACAAAATTTGTAGTTTAAAAATTATTTTATAACTCGTTTAATTTTACAAAGACTTCTTTTTTTACAATGTGGACATTTTAAAACTCTATCGCTATTTAAATGGATTGAATATGCTGCTTTCCACCATTTAGGTGAAAATGTTTTATTGCAATGAGGACAAACATATTCATTTTTTGATAGAATTATACCGCCTATGATATATACAGCAAACAAAATTATGCCTGTTGGTATTGCAATTACCCACCAAGGTACGTCATAGTGTATATTACCAAAATGCACATCACAAGAGGTTAGGGTAAGAGCAGACAATATAGTAAAAAATAATGTTGTTCGTTTCATTTTCCTCTCCCTGTGTGGTAATAATTCAGCCAAATACCGTTTAGTTTTTCTTTAGCAAAAACGAATTTTATGTAAAGCCCCAACTTTTCATATTTTAAATAACTATAATAGACGTTGTTTAAGGATTCATCACGTGTTATCTTTTCTATTTCTATAAAGTTACCTATTGGAGAAAGAGTTTCAGCAACGACTTTTTTAAACATACTTAGTGACAAATTTTCTTTTAACATATCTGAAAAATAATCGTACAACCAATCGTAAAATCCATTCAAAAAGTATTTTGTTAAAGATTCAATGATATCTAATCTTCTTTGATCAGATATAATCGGTGTATTTTCTTTATGCTCAAATATATTGCCACCACCTTTGAGTGTAGCAAAAGCTTCGTCAAGTAAATTGTACACCTTGCTTTTATCTCTAATCGTTGCAATAATCTCAGCCTTTTTTTCGACTATGGCATCAACCAAAGATTGATTATTTGATTTAAGCGCTTTTATTTTTGCAATTGGTAAACCGAGCGAACGTAAAACTAACACTTCTTTTATTTCATTTATCTGCTCGTTAGTGTATTGTCTGCGATTTTTAAATAAAACCTTAGTGCTTTTTATAATCCCTTTTTCTTCATAAAAGCGTAGCGTGCGTGAGGTACAACCGAGCATACGACATACCTCATTTATATCTGTAAGCTTTTCATTATTCATTATCTCACCACCTCTTGATCGTATTATATCACTTGACGTTAGGTCAATGTCAATAGTATAAGCGTGAGAATATTTAATTTAACAGTGATAATTACGCCTTTTTAGACTTGCGATTCTTCTAATAATCTCGGAAATTTTGCAATCACCAAAGGCAGCAACTGTGCTTTTGATTGTATCGTTTAATGGCTCGTACCAACGCTTAGGCACGTTATTGATTCCAACTGCTGCACCAACTATGCTACCTACAGTACCCGAGTTGCAGTCTGTATCAATTCCACACATGGTCGCAATTGTAATACTCTTAGTATAATCAAGCTCGCCTGCTACAATTCCAAGCGTAACAATAGCCATATTGTTAAGAGTTGCAGCGAAGGGAAGATGACCATATTTTTCGTAAATCTTATCACAAACAGTCTCCCAATTTTTGCTTTCATTCCACCAAGCACATACGTCTGTTACAGTTTCATATAAGCGAGATTTCTTTGGAATGGATGCAAGACCGGATTTAATAATTGTGTCAACGGTAGGATTCTTTGACATCGCACCTGCAATCGCACCTGCTACAAACATTCCTCCGTATATTCCGTTTTTGGTAAGACTAAATGCACAATCACGATGGGCATCCTTACAAGCAGATTTTATATCAGCAGGGTGTATATAACCCCATAAATCTGTACGAATTTGACCATCAATGCATTCACGCCAAGGGTTCAATTTGTAAGGTATTTCAGCAATTTGTTTGTCAATATCCTTAGTATCGTCAAGGCAAACCATATTGTAGTACGCTTGTCTGGAGGCACACCAACACCAATGGTAAGAAATGTTATTTAACCAGTTCCAGCCAATGTCAGCACTTGTAAAGCCGTTTGGATGAACCTCAGCTAAACGAAGAGCCAAAAGAGTATAGTTAATATCATCATCAGGTTGAGCAAATTTAACATTTCCCTTAGTAGAATAAATGCAATCCTCACGCAAGCGTTTGTTTAACTTTTCAGAGTATGCAGAAACATAATCGTTAAGAGGATATTCGCCTACACTTTCGAGATATTCCTTAATATCTTTTTTTGTCATACCCATTTCAAGAGGCTTACCGAGAATAACGGCTGCACATCGTCCTAAAAAAGCACCATTTAATCTTTCTATGTATTCCTCATCGGAAAGTGGAGCTAATTCTGGCATAGCATCAGCCTCATTCATAATTTCATCAAAGTCGTTTGGTTCAACATAAGGATAACCATCGACTAAAGGAAACTCTCTTACCTTGATTAAATTATAGTAAGCCTTTTTCCAAAACTCCTTGTCCTCGCCCTCGTTATAGCTATCAACCTCGTTTGGAAAGGGCAAGAAATCCTCAGCATCAGGGCTTGGTTGAACATATTTTTCTACATTATATCCCTCATCCTTAAGACAATTATATTCTTCTTTATACAGTGTTTTAAAATTAGCATATCCTGGCATTTTTATTTCCTCTTTTCTATTAAATACATAAACATTTCTGAAGCGTGCCATGAGTGTGGGGCACTGAACGAATTATCGGCATAGTTTTTAGATAGTGGTGCAATTTTTTCGTATTTTGCTTCACTTGCGTAGCTTTCCCAGCTCATTGGATAACGAATTTCAAGAAAGCTATCATCAATCTCTTCATTTTCGAAGTGCTTAACTGCCCACCAAAGATAAGGATATCTATAATCGTATTCGTTGGAGAAGGGGGTTTTAGTCTCAATATCCCTTTTGTCCATCCAGAACATACGTGCATAGCTATCAAATTCCTCTGGAATTTTTATGAAATCCGTTGAAATACCAAGCCTTTCAAGAGCAAGCCTTAACCATAAGGTAGAATATATTTCGTGATGATTGTAGTCAGTCATGCCAGTTAAAAGTCCGTTTTTCATTATTCTTTTAGCTTCGGCAATAATGTCTTGTATCAAGGGATAGCTTTTATCCACAAAAAACGAAAGAACAAACGCAAGCTGTCCTAAATTGTCAGGCTCACAATTTCCTTTGTTGTTTCTGTCATATAGTTGAGTTATGGATAGCGCCCAATCTTGTAGCAAATGAATATTTCCTGTCTTTTCAAGTACTAATGCCATCATAGCACCATCACGATACCATGCTGTATTGTAGACATAAAAATTTGGCACAGGTATATTATCAAGGAAGCTAATCAATACCTCGTGATGTAAAATTCGAAGTTGCTTTGGGTATTTGTATTCCTCAAAGCTGGGTAAATTTAATTTACCTGTGGCTAAGCATACATCATTTATGTAAAAGCCTATTTCATTTTCGTATAGCTTTACAATTTGACCATTAGTTAGGGTTAAAATAATGGTGTATTCGTCATATATGAAGCTTTCCTTCATAACGGCCCACTTATGAATTACAGAATTATCGGCAATACGAATTAAGCTCCCACATTTATAAAGGTATTTTTCACGATGACCCATACCAAACAGGTAAAAAGCATTTTCAGCAATAATCATTATAATCACTCCTTTTTCTATATCATTTTACCATATATATAATTCTTCAACAAGTATAAAAAACAAAAAAATGAAAAAATTTCCAACAAAATAGTCTTTTAAATTGTCTACATTAGTGAAGAGGGACAAGAGCCCAAGCTTCAGAAAGAGGTAAAAGTTATGAAAAAATCTTATTTTAAGCTATTGGCACTATTGTTAGTATTCTGTCTAACAATTCCATTTGCATCCTGTATGGATTTAACACAGGAGACAGAGGTTGAGGGTTATTCTTATGTTACAATTGACGTTAACCCTTCCGTAGAATTAATAGTAGATGGTAACACCGTCGTAGAGGCCTATGGTGCAAACGATGATGCACTTGTACTATTGAGCGGAGAAGAAATTGAGGGCATGAGCGTAGAGGAGGCTACTAAAAAAATAGTTTCCTTGTGTGAGGAGCTTGGCTATTTAACAGAAGAAAATCAAAACGTTAAGCTTACCGTTACTGCGGACACAGATGAATTAGTATCTATCATTGAAGAGTTCGCTGAAAAGGGCGCAAAGTTAGGAAGTGAAAAAGCAATTGTAAATAAGGATCCAAGAAGCTATGATGAAAGAATAGTTAAAAAGCTCAAGGAAGAAGATCCTGAGATTTACGAGAAGCTTACACCTGCAAAATTACGTCTTATTGAGTCTATAATGGAGCATGATCCAGAAATGACTTATGAAATAGGCGTTGAAATGAGCATAGAAGAGCTATCTAAAATGCTTAAGGAAACGTTAAACACAGAGGCTGCACAAATTGGTGAAGAGCTTAGAAAAGAAATGGAAGAGCGCTTTGGAGAGCTCAAAAAGGAAGCTAAGAGACGCGTAGCCGAGATGTATGGCGATGAGTACTTAGAAAAATGGAACACTAAGGAAGATATTAAAGATATTTTCAAGAAATTTGAAGATAAAGCACTAAACATAGAGCTATCAGAGGAAGACACACAAGAAATAATGAGTATTTTAGGCATCGAAAGTATAGAAGAGATTGCTCTTGATGGTAAATTGAACGTTCAAGCACTTGAGAAGTATATTGATACTGAGTTAGTTGGCGAGGAGTTTGTTGAAATCAAGGACCAACTCAAAGCGATCATTGAAAAATACGATCACGATAAGTATGAGTTTTCCGAAGAAGAGCTTGAAGAAATTAAGGGTGTTATAGGCGAAAATGTTGATGTATCAAAGCTTGAAGAGCTTAAGGATATAGTTAAGCAACATGAAAAGGAAGTCGATGAATTTAAGGAAGATCTTGATATATCAGAAATTAAGCAGGGCTTAATTGATGTATTTGAGTCCGAGTTTGAAGAGCTTGAAGAACAGGTAGAAAAGGAATTCCAAGAGCAAATCGACGATGCAAAGAAGGAATTTGACAGAATTAAGGAAGAAAAGAAAAATCAAAGATAATATCTTGAGATTGTTAATGATTAATGCTATAATATAATCATTAATTAAACGGTAAATGGGAGAGAAAAATGAACTTTGATAGCTTGGCAAAAAGTATAGCTCAAGGCGACGAAAAGGCCTTTGAGAAGCTTTATATTAAGTTGTATAAGCTCGTGTTTTCTGTATGCTTCAGCATATTAAAAATTGAAGCTACGGCAAACGATCTCTCCCAGGAAACCTTTATATCCGTTTGGAAGAACACAAAGGATTTTAGGGGAAATGGCTACAAGTCATGGATTTTGAAAATAGCAAAAAACAAATCAATAAATTACTTACAGAAGCAAAAACGAGAAATCTCAGTTGATTTTTCCGAAGATCCTAAATTTGTTAATTCAGAAAGTGGCGACACTGATACCGAAACCAAAGTTATGTTGAAGTTTGCAATAGAAAAGCTCTGTCAGCAGGACAGGGAAATCGTTCTTTTGAAAAATTCTGGTTTAAAGGAAAGAGAAATTGCAGAGCATCTAGGCATACCGAGAGGCACTGTTGCATGGAGATATAGCGAAGCAATAAAAATACTAAAAAAACAGGTGGAGGGATAAGGTTTATGAAGAAGATAGAAAAAAAGATAAAAAATGAAATAAACAATATCGCAACACCTGATTTTTCAAGGGTTGCGATAGAGTGTGGTATATCCACTAATAACGGAGTAAAAATAAAAAAAACCGCTCTTGCAAGCGGATACGGAAGTGAAGAATACAGTTCAGGCTTTACAGCAAAAAAAAGTGTAATTCTTTCTGTTGTACTAATTTTAATTGTTGCATTGATTTCAATAGTATCGTTGAAGCTTATGAACAAGGAAGAGGATCCTTTTATAAATGGTGGACACTTTATCATAGACATTAACCCTTCGATAGAGATATCTTACGATGAGGATGGAATGGTAACTTCAGTTAGTCCACTTAATGAGGATGCCGAGGTGCTTCTGTATGGTGTTGAGCTTACAGGAAAGCCTTATGAACAAGTGGTAACAACCATAATTGATAATTGTTTAGAGCTTGGTTATATTTCAACTGAAAGAGCAGATAATGCAGTTATGACAACTGCTGTGACTGTAAATGGTGAAAAAAATGAAAAAATGACCGAGATAATAAAGGGTGCATTTACGAAAGAGTTTTCAAGTAGAAAAATTCTTGGAGTTGTCATTACTGGTGTTGAGAACCCCGAATTGAATAAAGAGGCTGAAAATACGGTGTAGATGGTCAAAAGTTAGCTTTAATCAAGGATTATATTTCAAAGGGTGGTCAGCTTAGCGAGGATGAATATTCAAATGTTTCTATAAGAGAGCTTTATTTTGGAATATATGATTTAGAAAAGACCGAAAAAAGCAATACTCTTGAAAAGATAAAGGAAGATGCAAAGGTAAAAACAGATGAATTGGAAGCTCAGCTTAAGTTGTTTGCTGAATCATTAAAGGATATTGTTAGCCTTGATGATAATTATTCAGAATATTTGAATAGCATTGAAATTATCCAGTCTAAGATAGAGACTTCTGACGAGAATATTGAAGAGCAACTAAATGAAATTTTGAGTATTTCTGAGGACTTAAAGAAAATCGATGCAGGGATGTATATATCTATTTCTGCATTAGAAGAAGCACTGCTACCATATATTGATGGATTTAATGAAAAAAATAATGAGCTCAAAGAATTGGATAAGCCTTTAGAAGATAAGCGAAATGATCGGGTAGAGCAATTTAAGGAAACGATTAAAAGCGAAATTGAGCATGATGTAGAAAATTGGCAAAACAAGCTTGAGGAAGAGTTTTCAAAAAATTGGTTTGAATATAAAGACGAGTGGGGCGGAGCCAACACTCAAAAGGATAAGCCGAAAGATCAATCTCAATTTAATGAAGGTATCAATTCATCTCAAGAAGATCAAGAATTTGATGATGGGAAAAAAGGTTAATCTCTCCCTAAATAACCTTGAGTTGATGCAAAAAAAGCTACCCTTGGGTAGCTTTTTTTATGTTTATACTAATGAATCAGCATTAATTTTTAGACCAAATTTATCAACAGATAATTTATAAATATCATCAGCTATTGTTAATGCACCATTTTTTGATTTATCAAAAAACATAGTTGCTTCCTTGTAGTGATCCAAAGTGTTTGGATTTGTGGCAAATTCTTCGATCTTGGCCCTTATCCCCTTAGCTGTTTTAATTTCCAGACCACATCCCTTGTTATGTACAAATAACTTTGTTGTGGAGCGTTCAATGGGAGAAGCACAGAAATCAACAAGTACAGGAGTACCAACTGTAACACTGTCAAGAATAGCATTTGGACCGCCCTTGGTCAAAAACAAATCAGCTGCAGCATATAGCTCAGGAGCATTTTCTAAATATCCAAAGGTTTTTAGTGTTATATTTGGTTTAACATTTAAAGTTATGCTATCAAAATAATTTTTAATTTTTTTACTGCTACTTGCCAGAATGCAAAGAGTGATGGGTTTATCGCTTTTCATAATTTCGTTGCAAATTCGCTTTGTTTTATTGAAAGCGTAAAGACCGTTAGCAACTACTATTGTGAAGCTGTCCTGTGGCAATCCAAACTTTTCTCTGTAATAGGTTTTGCTTTCTGTAACATTCAAAACACTGTCGCGAACAGGGTAGAAGGCTTCAAGCACTTGGTCTTTTGTAAATTTTTGCTTATATGCGTCAGCGGTTGCTTTGGGATTGTTAGTATATAACCTGTCTGCACGATTATCCCACCAACCATGTACATTATTGTCAGGACAATAATTAACAACAAGTGTATTGGGGGAAATTTTATTTCTGTACTCATTTGCTGCGAATAGACAAAAATAGTGGGTGCATACAATAATGTCAGGATTATATTTTTTGTATTCGTCCAATAGAGCAAGAGTTTGCTTCTTGTAAACGCAATTGTGGACAAATCTTAGTGTATTTTTAGAGCCAAAAAGGTGCATTGATGCCATTTGTAAAGCACAATATCCTGGAAGAAGAGAATGCTTTTTTACTTCTGAAACTAAAAATCTTTCATATTTTTTAAGAATATCGCTATCACTATCACGCAAAACATGCTTTTCAATTACTTCAAATGAGTCATTATATTTACTGCGTAATGCATCTGATATTGCACGAGCAGAGACGATGTGTCCCATACCTGATTCTATATATGTAATCAAAACACGGATTTTTTTTGTGTTATTCATAAATTTTCTCCTTGTTAATAAGAACCCTTTTGTTGACTAAATTATCAAATCAAAACAGTAGGTTTTTGTTGCACACAACAATAAGAAGATTTTCAATTTATTCTATCACAAACTGAGTAAATTGTCAATAATATAACACTAATTTGTTAACAAAAAAGCTTATTTATTAACAAATGTTAACAAATTTAACTATATTTCACTAAAAAATGCTACACAATTTGCCTTGTGTAGCATTTTTTGTTATTTATGGGTATTCTTGAAGCATACTTTCTGTAATTACGAATGAGGCATTACATTCTTCTTGATTGCTGTTCAAATAAGTTACGTTAACTGTGTCTCCTACGTGCGCATACAAAAGTGCGTCAATTATCATAAATTGTCTTGTCAATTGAATTGCTTCGCCGTCGTTAATTGACACAGACTTCAATATGTCATTTTCACATAAAATATCTTTTGCCACACTGTCGCTATTGACACCATGTACCACTACATCCTCAACAATAAAGGTTTTTCCTGTCGAAGCGTCAAACTCTGCGTGAGGATTGTCTAAACCGACAGATATGCCTAGTAAAGCACGCATCGGTGCTGTTGATGTCACACCATCACAATAGTAGAGAATATTTTCAGTAATTCCGATAGCAATGCTTGAAGGAATTGCATATCCAACGTTTTCTACATCACTTTCAATGTTTTTTGCATTTACAATACCAATAAGGTTACCGTTTGAATCAAAAAGTCCACCACCACTGTTTCCAGGGTTAATAGGAGTATCAACTCTCATTACTCTGTGAGTTACAGATCCCGTGCCAGTAATTGATTTCATGTCGATTTCCTCAGAATCAACACTTAAAATGCCAGTAGTTGCAGCAATACCCTCGCCCATTGGGTTGCCTATGGCAATTGTTTCTTCACCAACACAAACAGTAGAGGAATCTCTTATGGTAACAGAGGAACAATCGCTATTTTTAATAATATCACTATTAGTTACCTTGAGTACAGCAATATCATAATTTGCAGACCCACCGATGTAAGTTGCCTCAATAGCGAAATTTGAATATTCTAAACCATACAAATATACGTTGATGCTTGGGCTTATTCCGTTTGATGTTATGCTTTCGCTATCATAAACAACGTGCTGATTTGTTACAATAATTGCTTCTCCAGCTTCTTTGTTAATTTTGTAGATAACTCCAGAGCCTGAGGAACCATAGCTACTAGTTAATCCGTTTTCGATTTTAGTAAATGTGCAACCGATAGAAACAGAATTTAATAGGCATTTTGAAATTGCAATTTGAGTTGCATCAGTAGAGGAGCCATCTATAATGGTAATACTTCCGTCGGCACCATTAACTCCATCTTTGCCATCAATACCATCTTTTCCGTTTGCGCCGTCCTTACCGTCTTTTCCGTCGTTTCCGGCTACACCTTGAGCACCTTGCTCGCCTTCCTTGCCCACAACAACACCTAGATTTTCAAAGGTACCATCTGTGTAATAAATAATTAATTCCCCAAGCTCGTTTATATCGGTAGATTTTATTGACCTTGAATCGGATAAAAAATACGATGAGCAGCTACCGAATATAAGACATACTAAGATCAACGCCACAAGAACAAGAGAAGTCTTAAGCTTATTTTTCATAAATCCTCCTTAATAGGTTCTAAAGAATTATAGCATAAAAATGAAATAAAATTCAATGTCTAAAAAAATTTTACAATGTGTTGCTTAAATTTTCTTAAAATTGTAGGTAGATTCAGCTTGTTGTATTTGTGAGGGAGATATATTTCGTGGCAAGGTAGCATTTTTAACAGACAGAGCTGCAGCAACGCCTCCTGCCCAACCAATAGCAAGACATATTGGCATTGCTCTATAACTTGAGTGTGCCATGTGAGTGCCAGAAATGTTCCTGCCTGATAGCAAAAGGCCATCAATCTTTTCGGGCACTAAGCATCCATAAGGGATTGTATAACCATTTTTTTGAACAAAATGCTTTTGACAACCGGTTTCGTCTAATCCTGCACCTGAAATGTTATGAACGTCAAAATTAAAGTGTGCACCATATACAACCCAATCCTCGAATTGCTTAGCGTTTAATATATCGTTTTCCGTAATAGTTTTAACACCTTTAAAATGTCTGGTTTCTCGTATTCCTATTAGAGAAGCGGCACTAATGATAAAGCAGTTTTCATAGCCGGGTGCATACTCTCTTAAAAAATTAATTATTGGTTCCATTTGTTTTCTACATTCTAACTCTGCTTTGGTTAAACCCTCAGCGGTAGTGCCGTCTATATTGATTGCATTTGTCATATTGCAGGTAACAATTCCGGGGAGTGTGGAAGGGTATAAAAGAACGTGACCGGCAGGGTGGGGGAGTATCTTTTTTGCAAGAGCTTGTAGCTCGCCCTTTTCTGTTGGTACAAGAGTTTCAAAGGAAGGTGGAAAAACGGCTCTTTCGGTATCAACACCACCTATCTTGAACATAAGTGTGGCAGGTTGCATTTTGTTGTCACTTTCTCGTCCAAGAGTGAAGTCAGCACCACTCTTAAATGCAACGTCGCCGTCACCCGTACAGTCAACAACAACCTTAGACATATAAGCACAACGTCCACCCTTGTTTTCACAAATGATTCCTTTTAAGGTGTTTTCGTCCATAATAACATCACATACAAACGTATAGAGCAGGATATCTACACCAGCTTCCTCAAGCATTTCAATGTATGTAGCCTTTAGAAGCTCAGGATCGATAGTAATGTTATATTCGTCTGTTACATATTTGTTCTTCTTAGATGCACGATTCAAAACTTCCCAATATATTTTGTTACCCACTGTGCCAGTAAAGTGGCTCATTAAGCCTGTGGTTGAAATACCACCAAGAGAACCGCAATTTTCAATAATAAGTGTTTTCACACCTGAACGGCCTGCACCAAGCGCAGCACCAATTCCAGCAGGCCCTGAGCCTACTACGATTACATCATATTCTCCCTTAACGGGAACTTCTTTTTGTTTTTCGATATATGTCATAATGACCTCGCTATATATTATTATATATATAAATTATATAACTTTTGACGCACAATGTCAACAATAATGTGCAATATTATTATGTATTATCTTGAATAAATGGTACATACAAGAGGTATCGAAGAACTATGGCAAGGACGCAGTTAAAAATGCAAAATATGACAAGGCTATTGCAATGAGCTTGAACGAAATGTCGAAGAATATTACTAAGCTTGACGCAGGCTCACGTGCAAATTACCTTGAGAGCATAGGACCATTAAAAAATGCGTTTGACGATAAGGGAAACGTAAAGAGCAATGCTATTGCTAAGGATTTAAACCAAGAGGCAGTTTCAAGCAATATAAGAGCTGTGTCGGGTGTAGTCAAGTATGCACCTGTCAAGTCAAGTGAGGTAGTTAGCGAGGGGGCTAAGACTGTAAAGAGTACAGTCGAAAAGACTATTGGAGAGGGTGCAAACGTTGTTATTACCAACGAGGAAGTGGCAGGAGATGCACTATACAATCCTGACGAGGACATAATATATGTCAACAATAAAGCAAATATCAATCAGGAAGCGATAGCAAAGGCAGTTGCACTCCACGAGGTTACTCATACAACGGAGGGCACTAAGGCTTATTATGAGCTAATGAAGACTCTTGACGAAATAGCCAGGGACGAGAAGACACCACAAGAGGTGCTTGACATAATAGGAGACGTAAGGCTAAGGAAATTTAAGACAACAATGCTTTATGGCGACGACCTTGAGGGCAGAAGTGAAAAAGCAGGAGAGTATATCATTGATACAGAGGTAAGCGCTGACCTTATGGGCGACCTTCTTGGAAATGATTACTTTATTGAAAAGCTTGCTCACAGAAACGATAGCCTTGTAAAGAAGATATACCACTCAATTGTGGGCCTTATAAAAACAAAAAATGCTGACTTGAGCAAAGACAGCATAAGGTATTTGAATAAGCTTGCAAGCAAATTTGGTAAAGCCATAGACAACCGTAGAGGTGGTGTTAAGCTTTCCGACATCGGCGCCATGGACGACGAGAGGGAGGGAAATGAACTTGGAAATGTTGACAATGAGAGCAATGAGAGGTATAATAGAATTAGCTTTTTGCACAAGAATTTTCCGGGCGAAAAGGAGACGTGGAGTGAGGCACACCGTCTTGCAGTATGGTGGGCGAGACGACCAGATGTAGAAACTGGAGACCAAACATTAATTTCAATGAATGATAGATGGTATCTTGTGGAAAAATTTGACGATGCAGAAAATAATTATCAAGTTGAAGAATATTTGTCAAAAACCAAGGTTAAATCGATTTTTAAGGAGATAAATGAGAATGGATATATTGGAAAAATCAAGTCGATACTTTCAACCTCTAATGGATATGATAGTGACAATAGCCGAAATCAAATCTTTATCGGAGGAGAACCAGGTGCTATTAGCCCTCAAATTGAACACGGAGGAAAAGGTTCAAAAATGGTTCGACTGGATAGAGTCGAAACTGATAGGCGAGAACGACTTACAAGCGACCGAGACGGAGATAGTGAGAGCAGCAGTAAAAATCGACAAGGGAATAGAGCCCTAAAAGATAGTCAAGGTAACCAATTAACCGATAAACAAGCAGAATACTTTGCCAATAGTAAGGTACGTGATAAAGACGGAAATTTGTTAGTGGTGTATCACGGCACTGAAAATGATTTCAATATTTTTAAGAGTAATAGTGGCTTTAATGAGTTTTTCTTTACTGACAGTATAGAAGCAAGCAAGGATTATGGAAGCAAAACTAAAACCGTTTATCTAAATCTTGAAAATCCATACGTAATTGATTATGAGGGAGGCTTTGATAAGCAAATACTCGACGATATTGATTACGCGAAGTCAAAGGGATACGACGGAGTAATAGCGTTAAACACCTTCGATGGAGCTAATACACATAACCAGTATGTAGCATTTAAGAAAAACCAAATTAAAAATATTACAAATAAAACCCCAACTGGTAACCCCGATATCCGCTACTCCAAAAGGGCAACATGGGACGAGCTTGGCATTGATTTTGTTAAGGACGAGAATGGTGGACTTCGTATTGTTTCGAATGATTTGGAGCTTGCACAGAAGCTTGAGGAGAACAGAAAAAACAAGTCTTATGAGGCTAAGCTGGAGGCTGCAGAGGAGCAAAGAAAGGAAAGCTTAAGAGGTCTTATAGGCGAGGAGTTTAAGAAAGAAGAAAGCTACTTAGCAGAGGTAACAAGGCTAAGAAAGTACATTGCAAACAATATGCTCCTAAAAAAATACGACTCCAAGGATGCAATTGCTATAATTGACGAGCTTATGGGTATAGTGGAGCTTGCTGACGAGAAGAATCCTGTCTTTGCAAAGCTAAAGGGTAAAAAGCAAGCCGAAGTAAAGAGAATGCTTATCGATGCACTTAACACCAAGGAACCAGGAGAACGAAACGGCGCAGCATTAGATATTGCAAGATACTTAATCTACAATACAACGATTACAGATGCGTATGAGAGCAGTTAGCAATTCTTTATCAATTGACAAATGGAATTAATTGTTGTATAATTTTTCATATAAGCGAAATTGAGAAGGGTAGACGATGAATACTTGTTATATTGTTTGTGCATTAGATTGCAAGCCTGCTTTTGTACCAGATAAAACAGACCTTGTGATAGGGGCGGATAGGGGATATTTTACACTTGTAAAAAATGGGCTTGTGCCTGATGCCGTTATTGGTGACTTTGATTCCTATACTGGAGAAGTAGAGTGCGAGAATGTTGTTAGATATCCTGTAAAAAAGGACGATACCGATAGTGCTTTAGCTATTAAATATGCCGTTGAAAAAGGTTATAAAACCATTGTTATATATGGTGCGATTGGTGGTATGCTTGACCATACAATTGCTAATATCTCACTACTTGGTTGCTATACAAAAGAAGGTATAAATGTGTCATTTGTTGATGGAAATAATGTTTTGTTTGCAATGCAAAATAAAACAATAAGCTTTAGCAAGGAAGCAGAGGGAAGAATATCTATTTTTTCTTTTCTTGAAAATGCACATAATGTTTGTATAAATGGTTTAATGTATGAGGTGGATAATTACACACTAACCAACGATAGGGCGTTAGGAGTTAGCAATGAGTTTATAGGTAAAAAATCTATAATTTCTGTGGAAAACGGAGTTCTGTTGAT
Source organism: Clostridia bacterium (assembly GCA_017473085.1). Classification (GTDB taxonomy): domain Bacteria; phylum Bacillota; class Clostridia; order Oscillospirales; family CAG-272; genus RGIG2000. The sequence continues at coordinate 299,357 of JAFUNF010000006.1, read as the reverse complement.
ATATACAACTAAGAAAAATTACGATTTGCACTTGACATTCGAATAAAATGGTGCTATAATTCATTACGTCGTACAAAAGAATATTCAGGGGTGCTGAAAGGCTGAGATGGACGTAGTCCAAACCCTTTAACCTGATACGGATAATGCCGTCGGAGGGAGATATTATTCAACTTATGGGATATGTTTACCGCACGGATATTTTTCTGTGCGGTAAATTTTATTTCTAAGGAGAATTTTATGAACACAAACACAAAACGACTAACAACCTCGGCAATTATGCTAGCTATAGCTGTATCTATAGCATTTATTTGCGGATTAATTCCGTTTTTAAATCTACCATTTGGTGGTGGATTTACAATAGCGAGTATGCTGCCGATTGTCTTAATTGCCTATATGTATGGAACTAAGTGGGGGCTTTTAACATCGGCTACATATTCTGTGCTTCAATTGTTGCTTTCTTTTAATAATGTACAGGCATATTTTTTACCAGAAAGTGATGATTATATGGGAAGTGTAGGAGCAGCATTAGCCATTTGTTTAATAGACTACATAATTGCTTATACTGTTTTAGGTCTTGGTGGAGTATTTAGAAACAAAATTAAAAACAAAACTCTTTGTATAGTTGTTGGAGTTTTATTTGCACTATCACTTAGGTATTTAGCTCATATTATTTCTGGATATATATTCTTTGGTGCATGGGCAGAGTGGTTTTTCGGTCAAGAAGGTTTTTACGCTATTGGTGGGATGATACTCAATAGCTTTTCTGGACAAGGTCTTTCTTGGATATATACAGTTTTTTATAACGGATTGTATATGCTACCTGAAATACTTATAACTTCTATTGTAGCAATTCCAGTATCTAGAATTCCATACGTAAAAAAATACTAAAAAACAAGCCACTTCGGTGGCTTTTTTTGTTGACTTATTATGTGAAAGGATGTAAAATGAAAATATAGGTTGTGGAGGTAATTATGGAGATTAAAGCAAAGTACAACTATGATTCAATGGTGCACATTGAATTTGAATTTAAAGGCAAAAAAGCCATTGCTATTATGCTTGAGGATGAAAAAAAGAGAAACGGAAAAACAATCCTTAAAACTGAATACTTTGGAGCGTTTCAGGACCTGCAAAACGAGTTAGTAAAAAAAGGCTATACGCTTATTTTCATTGAAAATCGCAATCGATGGGGAACACCAAATGAGATAGAGGATCAGTATGAATTTATACAGTATGCTTCAAGAGAGCTTAGCATTTCAAGCAAGGTTATTACAATTGGAATGAGCTGTGGTGGTATGATGTCAGTTCATTTAGCTGCAAAGCATCCAGATTGTATAGAGGGACTATATCTCGATGCACCTGTGTTAAACTATCTAAGCTGTCCTGCAAGAATGGGTATTGCTTTTGATGTAACTGACGGAATGTGGGATGAATTTGAGAAAGCTTGGAAAATGACAAAATCAGATCTTTTAACCTTTAGAGGACATCCTATTGATAAGTTAGATGTTTTAATTGAAAACAAAATTCCTGTTTATATGGCTTATGGAGATAGTGACAACACAGTTCCATACATAGAAAATGGAATAGTGTTAGAGCAAGCTTACATAAATAATGGATTAGAGAACTATCTTTTTGTAGATAAAAAGGTAGGGGTTGACCATCATCCACACGGACCAACCAACTCAGAAGATGTTTACAAATTCTTTAATAAATAAAAAAATTGCGTAAATCACAATTTATGCTTGATTTTATCTTTAAATAACAGTATAATTGTAGTATAGATTTTATTTTTTGAAAAGGGGAACAATAAAATGGCAGAAAACAGACTTATTGGAGATTATCCTGTAATAGGAATCCGTCCAACTATCGATGGCCGTCGTGGACCTTTGAAGGTTAGAGAATCTCTTGAAGAGCAAACAATGAATATGGCGAAGGCAGCAGCAAAGCTATTTGAAGAAAATCTAAGATATTCAAATGGTGAGCCTGTAAAGGTAGTTATCGCTGATACAACCATAGGAAGAGTTGCTGAGGCGGCTGCTTGTCAATCAAAATTTAAAAAAGAGGGCGTTGATATTACCCTAACAGTAACACCATGCTGGTGCTATGGCTCTGAAACAATGGATATGGATCCAATGACAATTAAGGGCGTTTGGGGATTTAATGGTACTGAAAGACCTGGTGCTGTTTATCTTGCTGCAGTTTTGGCATCTCATGCACAAAAGGGACTTCCTGCATTTGGTATTTATGGTCACGATGTACAAGATGCTACTGATACAACTATTCCTGACGATGTTAAGGAAAAGCTTCTTCGTTTTGGTCGTGCAGCAGTTGCAGCAGCGAGCATGAGAGGTAAGTCATATCTGCAAATTGGTTCAATTTGTATGGGTATAGGTGGCTCAATTATCGATCCTAACTTTATTGAAGAATATCTCGGCATGAGAGTTGAATCCGTTGATGAGGTTGAAATTATTAGACGAATGACTGAGGGAATTTACGATAAGGAAGAGTATGAAAAGGCTCTTGCTTGGACAAAGGCTCATTGTATTGAAGGCTTTGATAAAAACCCTGAGGATATGCAAAGAAGCCGTGAGCAAAAGGATGCTGACTGGGAATTTGTTGTTAAAATGATGTGTATCATTAAAGACTTAATGAATGGTAATAAGAATCTACCAGAGGGCTGTGAAGAGGAGAGCGTAGGTCATAACGCAATCGCTGCAGGCTTCCAAGGTCAGAGACAATGGACAGACTTCTATCCAAACTGTGATTTCCCAGAATCGATGCTTAACACATCATTCGACTGGAATGGAGCAAGAGAGCCATACATACTTGCAACCGAAAATGACACATTGAATGGTCTTGGCATGTTGTTTATGAAGCTTTTAACAAACAGACCACAAATGTTTGCTGACGTTAGAACATATTGGAGCCCAGAAGCAGTTAAAAAAGCAACTGGCTACGACATTGAAGGTGTTGCAAAGGAAGCGGGTGGCTTTATTCACCTTATTAACTCTGGCGCATGCTGTCTTGATGCTAATGGTGCCGCAAAGGACGAAAACGGAAATGCTGTTATGAAGCCTTGGTATGAGGTGACAGAGGCAGATCAAGAAAATATTATGAAGAACACAACATGGAACTATGCAGACCTTGGATACTTCCGTGGTGGTGGATATTCTTCAAGATTTGAAACAAAGGATCAAATGCCTGCAACAATGATTAGATTAAATCTTGTTAAGGGATTGGGACCTGTTCTTCAAATTGCTGAGGGCTGGACAGTAGGGCTTCCTGAGGATGTTTCTGACAAGCTTTGGAAGAGAACAGACTACACATGGCCTTGCACATGGTTTGCACCAAGAGTTACAGGCGAGGGTGCATTCAAGACTGCATATGATGTAATGAACAACTGGGGTGCTAACCACGGTACTATCAGCTACGGACATATCGGTGCTGATTTGATTACTCTTTGCTCAATTTTAAGAATTCCTGTATGTATGCATAACGTACCTGAGGATAAGATTTTCCGTCCTGCGGCATGGAATGCATTCGGTATGGATAAGGAAGGTCAAGACTATCGTGCTTGTGCAACCTATGGTCCAATGTATAAGTAATTTTAAAGGAGCATAATAATGAAAAAAACTTCTCTTGTAATTATGGCAGCAGGCATCGGCTCTCGCTTTGGTGGTGGTATAAAACAGCTTGAACCATTAGGACCAAATGGCGAGGTTATAATGGAATATTCCATTCACGATGCACTTGAGGCTGGTTTTAATAAAGTTGTATTTATTATCAGAAAGGAAATGGAGGATTACTTCAAGGAAGTAGTTGGAAATAAAATTTCTGGTATATGTGAGGTTGCATATGCATACCAAAATATCGACGATTTGCCACAGGGCTTTGTAAATCCTCCTGAGAGAAAGAAGCCTTGGGGTACTGGTCATGCAGTTTTATCCTGTAAGGGAATTGTAAATGAACCATTTTTGGTAATAAACGCTGATGACTACTACGGAAAGGAAGCATTTAAATCAATTCATGAGTTTTTGGTTAACGATGCACAACCAATTAAGGATTACAATTTCTGTATGGCAGGCTTTATTCTCAAAAATACTCTTAGCGATAACGGTGGCGTTACTCGTGGCGTTTGCAATGTAAACGAAAATGGATATCTAACTAATGTTGTTGAAACAGGAAATCTTGTTAAAACAGCTACTGGTGCAGGCGTTGCAAATGAAGACGGTACTATTTCAGAGCTTGACGAGAATTGCTATGTATCAATGAATATGTGGGGATTGACACCTGATTTTATTGATATTTTGGAGGGAGGATTTGTTGAATTTTTGTCAAATCCTAATCTCAATCAGTTAAAGGGCGAGTATTTGCTTCCATCAGTTATTGGTTCGCTTGTTACATCGGGCAAGGCGTCAGTAAAGATTCTTGAAACTAATGATAAATGGTTTGGAGTCACATACGGCGAGGATAAATATGCTGTAAAGGATGCATTCTTAAAGCTTCACGCTGATGGAGTATATCCTAAGACTCTTTATTAATCAATAATTAAAAGCATCACTTCGATTGTGTCGAGGCGATGCTTTTTCTTACTTCTTGACAAAACTGAAGAAAGATAGTATAATACTATTGTTATTATGTTGAATTTAATGGAGTTAAAATGAAAAATAAAATAATTGTATTGTTTTTGATAGTAATAATATCCATAATTATGTTAGTATCTTGCAATAATGAAAAATACATCGTAACCTTTGACTTAAATGGTGGCGAAATGTATACCGAATCTGTCGAGGTAGAATATAGCAAGTATTATACACTACCAACACCAAAACGCACAGGATATGAATTTTTGGGCTGGTACAACGGAGAAGAAAAGGTTGAAATTGTTGGAGATTGGTTTATAGAAGGAAACGTTCAGTTGGTTGCAAAATGGGAGTTTTCTGAGTTTACAATTACCTATAAACTAAATGGTGGTACATTGGAAAACCAGGTAAACGAATATAATTCAGAAACTGAAACCTTTGTAATTACCCCTCCTACTAAAGAAAATAGCATATTTAGTTATTGGGTTGATGGAAACGGGAAGACACATCAGGGTGACATAGTAATTGAAAAAGGAAGCTCTGGAAATATAACGCTTACTGCTGTTTGGTGGAATTTTGTTGACGAAACTGGTGTTAAATTTTCTTACGAAAATAACGAATTGACTGTTATTGGCTACGAGGGCAAGGATTTGGAAGGCTTTTCAATTAAATCGGAGTATTATGGGGTACCTGTTGTAGCAATCGCCGACTCCGCATTTGAAGGCTTAGGCTCGTTTTTGGGAGAAAGTGAAACTTATTTTAGAGTGAATATACCAAAATCTATAAAACGAATCGGTAAAAATGCATTCAAGGATTGCAACGATGTAAAGGTTTTATTAACACCTGACCAAAACGCTGATGGCAACGACGGAAGCTATATCGATAAAGAATATTCTATTATGATCGAAGAGTGGATGGCTCAAGTAACAATAGAAGAAGGAAACACGCATTTAGCAGATGTAATAAGGAAAGATCGTCCAGCTATTGGCAGACCTAAATACACAGAGATTGAATAATAAAAATCGCACTTGATTCAAGTGCGATTTTTCATTTTTATATCTTTTTTACGCCAAGTTTAACCTTTTCGCCGTTAATATTCCATTCCTTTGAAGAGTCACAATCTGAATATTCGTATTTATCAGCAAGTACTATCTTTGAAATTTCGTTTTCGTTAGCCTTTAAAATTTGTTCAAGCTTTTCATTTCCATTTACATAAACAACGATGTGGTCGGTTACATTGAAGTCAGAATCCTTACGCATGGTCTGAAGCTTACTAACAATCTCATTAACGAAGCCTTCTTCGATTAGTTCAGGTGTTAAAGTGATGTTAAGTGCAACTGTTGTGTACTTGTCAGAAACAGAGAAGTAACCCTCCTTTTGTTGAATGTCAATCAAAAGGTCATCTTCTGTAAGCACAATTTCGTTGCCATCGACATCAAACTTGATAGAACCAGTGGTGTCAAGCTCTAACTTAGCATTGTTTCCGTCAAGAGTTGAAAGGATATTTCTAATCTGCCCTAAGAACTTTCCATATTTTGGACCAACAGTTTTAAGCTGTGGCTTGAAGGAATATGAGGAGAATGCAGACATATCATTAACAAATTCAACTTTTTTGATATTTAATTCGTCCTCGATGATTTCAAGGCAATAATTTGGAAGCTCCTTTCTTGCTTTTACATACATAGTAGCAAGAGGTTGACGATTTTTGGTTGATGCACCATTTCTTGCGCTTCTGCCCAAAACAACAACGTTAAGTAGCTCTTCCATATTTTCCTCAAACTCGGTGTCTATTGCTGATTCGTCATAGCTTGGGAATTCGCAAAGATGTACGCTTTCTGGAGCATTTTTGTAGATGTTACATACAAGATTTCTGTATATATCCTCGGACATAAATGGAATCATAGGAGCACTAGCCTTAGCAACATTTACAAGAGCAGTATAAAGGGTCATAAATGCACTGATTTTGTCATCAGTCATATCTTGTGCCCAGTATCTTTCGCGTCCACGTCTTACATACCAGTTAGACAATTCATCAACAAAGGAATCAAGTGCCTTTGCCGCTTCAGGAATCTTGTAATTATCTAAGTAATTATCAACATTCTTGATCATTGTATTCATTCTTGAAAGTAACCACTTGTCCATTACAGTCAATTTACAATCATTTAATGAGTATTTGCTTGGATCAAACTTGTCGATATTTGCATAGAGAACATAGAAAGCGTAGGTGTTCCAAAGCGTTCCCATAAATTTGCGTTGTCCCTCAATAACAGCCTTGCCATGGAATCTATTAGGTAACCAAGGAGCAGAGTTAGTATAGAAGTACCATCTAATTGCATCGGCACCATAAGTTTGTAGTGCTTCAAATGGGTCAACTGCATTTCCCTTTGATTTAGACATTTTTTGTCCATTTTCATCTTGAACGTGGCCTAATACAATTACATTTTTGTATGGTGCCTTGTCAAAAATGAGAGTAGAAATTGCAAGTAGAGAGTAGAACCATCCTCTGGTTTGGTCCACAGCCTCTGAAATGAAATCTGCAGGGAATTGCTTTTCAAATAAATCCTTGTTTTCAAATGGATAATGGTGTTGAGCAAATGGCATTGAGCCTGAGTCAAACCAACAGTCTATAACCTCAGGAACTCTGTGCATTTCCTTGCCACATTTATCACAGGTAATGGTTACATTGTCTATAAATGGACGGTGTAGCTCGATATCATCTGGACAATTCTTTGACATTGACTTTAGTTCTTCAATAGAGCCAATTGAATGCTTGTGTCCGCACTCGCATTCCCAAATGTTTAGTGGAGTTCCCCAGTATCTATTTCTACTTAGACCCCAGTCTTGAACGTTAGCAATCCAAGAGCCAAAGCGACCTTTTCCAATAGATTCAGGAATCCAGTTGATTGTATTGTTATTTTTGATAAGATCGTCTCTTACTGCACTCATTTTAATGAACCAAGATTCACGTGCATAGTAAATTAGTGGTGAATCACATCTCCAGCAGAAGGGGTAATCATGTTCAAACTTAGGAGCATCGAAAAGCTTTCCTTCCTTCGCCAAGTCGGAAAGAACCAATGGGTCAGCTTTCTTTACGAAAATACCGGCATAGTTTGTTTCACTTGTCATTTCTCCCTTTGAGTTAACAAATTGAACAAAAGGAAGGTCGTAAATTCTACCAATTCTAGAGTCATCCTCACCAAAAGCAGGAGCGGTATGAACTATACCTGTACCATCCTCCATAGTAACGTAAGAGTCACAGGTTACATAATGAGCCTTTTTGTTTTGCTTTTTTGCACTTTCGCCAGCGCATGCAAATAGTGGCTCATATTCCATATATTCAAGGTCTTTACCCTTAAATTCTTGGATTATTTCGTATGCCTTTTCATCGTCCTTTGCAAGCACTCCAAGAACCTTATCAAGAAGTGGCTTTGCCATATAATAGGTATAGCCGTCATTAGCCTTAACCTTACAATAGGTTTCAGTTGGATTTACACAGAGAGCAACGTTAGATGGAAGAGTCCATGGTGTTGTTGTCCAAGCAAGGAAGTACGCATCCTCGTTTTTAAGCTTAAATCTAACAACTGCAGATTTTTCTTTTACCGATTTGTAACCTTGAGCAACCTCATGAGAGGAAAGTGGAGTGCCACATCTTGGGCAATAAGGAACTATTTTAAAGCCCTTGTAGAGAAGTCCTTTATCCCAAATTTGCTTTAATGCCCACCATTCTGATTCGATGAAGTTATTGCTATAGGTAACATATGGATTGTCCATATCTGCCCAGAAGCCAACAGTAGAGGAGAAGTCCTCCCACATACCCTTATACTTCCATACACTTTCCTTACACTTTTGAATGAATGGATCTAAGCCGTATTGCTCAATTTGCTCCTTGCCATCAAGACCGAGAAGCTTTTCTACCTCAAGCTCAACAGGCAAGCCGTGAGTATCCCAACCAGCCTTTCTTGGAACCATATATCCCTTCATTGTTTTGTATCGTGGAATCATATCCTTGATTACACGTGTTAAAACGTGTCCAATGTGAGGCTTACCATTAGCAGTTGGAGGTCCATCATAGAATGTGTATGATGGAGCATTTTCACGCATTTTAATGCTTTTTTCAAAAATAGCATTATCCTTCCAAAATTGCTCAGTTGCTTTTTCTCTTTCCACGAAATTTAAATTAGTTGATACCTTGTTGTACATGTAAAATACCTCGTTATTAAAATTTCATTTTATAAATAAAAAATCTCGCCCTGAAGAACAGGACGAGATTAATCGCACCACCTATTCGACATACTAATATATGCGTCTCCTGTAACGGGGAGAAACCGTCGATAGCTACTATTATTTCACTATGATACTCAAGAGTGATATTCGCAAAGGACTATGTTATCGGTCTCACACCATCACCGACTCGCTTTGAACCTCGCCAATTGTTACTGTCTCTATCATCGTATTTATATGTGTTATTTTATCATTAATTGAAGGATTTGTCAACCTTAAAAAATTAATTTCTCTTCAATGTAGCTCTTTAATTCAGAAATTGGAATTCTTACCTGTGACATTGTGTCTCTGTCACGAACAGTTACACAACCATCATTTTCGGATTCGAAGTCGTAGGTAATGCAGTATGGAGTACCAATTTCATCTTGTCTACGATATCTCTTACCAATTGAACCAGTTTCGTCAAAATCAACGTTGAAGTATTTAGAAAGGTTTTCTTGAATTTCTGAAGCTTTATCAGAAAGCTTCTTTGATAATGGAAGAACGGCAGCCTTGAATGGTGCAAGAGCAGGGTGGAAGTGAAGCACTGTACGAACGTCGCCATCACCAACAAGCTCTTCATCATATGCCTCAACCAAGAATGCAAGTGTAACTCTGTCGGCACCAAGAGATGGCTCGATAACATATGGTACATACTTTTCGTTTGTTTCAGCATCGAAGTACTCCATAGCTTCGCCAGAAAGGTTTGCGTGTTGAGTTAGGTCGTAATCTGTACGGTCAGCAATGCCCCAAAGCTCGCCCCAACCAAATGGGAATAAGTACTCAAAGTCAGTAGTCGCTTTAGAATAGAAGCAAAGCTCTTCCTTATCGTGGTCTCTTAAACGAAGATTATCCTTGTTAATTCCAAGATTGTATAGGAAGTTTGCACAATAATCCTTCCAGTAGCTGAACCACTCTAAATCTGTACCTGGTTTGCAGAAGAATTCAAGCTCCATCTGCTCGAATTCACGAATACGGAATATAAAGTTACCAGGAGTAATTTCATTTCTAAAGGATTTACCAATTTGGCCAACACCAAATGGGAGCTTCTTTCTGGTTGTTCTTGCAATATTTTTAAAGTTTACAAAGATACCTTGAGCGGTTTCGGGGCGAAGGTAAAGCTCTGATGTTGAATCCTCGGTAACACCTTGGAAGGTTTTGAACATTAAGTTAAACTTTCTGATATCAGTAAAATCGCCACTGCCACAAGATGGACAAACAATTCTGTGTTCCTTTATGAAGTTGAACATTTCCTCATTTGACATAGTAGCAGGATTTACACTGTCGTTGTTTTCAGCAGCATAATCCTCTATAAGCTTGTCTGCACGATGCCTTGTCTTACATTGCTTGCAGTCCATAAGTGGGTCAGAGAAGCCACCTACGTGACCAGAGGCAACCCATACCTGTGGGTTCATAAGGATGGCGCTATCAAGTCCTACATTGTACTTTGATTCTGTAACGAATTTTTTCCACCAAGCCTTTTTGATGTTATTTTTGAATTCTACACCTAAAGGACCAAAATCCCAAGAGTTGGCTAGACCACCATATATTTCCGAACCTGGATATACAAAGCCTCTTGTTTTGCAAAGAGCAACAATTTTGTCCATAGTCTTTTGTGAATTATCCATAATTATATTCCTTTCGAACGAAAAATATCTAAAGTAAATTATATATTATTTGTAAAAAATTTTCAAGTGTTATTTAAAAAGTTAAATATTTTGTACATAAATGTCAAAAAATATGTGAAAAAACTAATAAATATTATACAGTATAATAAATTTTACTACAAAATTAAAAAAAATGTTGATTTTAAAAAAAACCTTTGTTATAATAAAAAATGTATTTATTCGAAATTTACTATCGAAATGGAGTTTTTTATGTTATCACGCGAAATTACAGTTGTTAATGTTGTTGGTTTGCATGCAAGACCTGCTACATTTTTTATTCAAAAGGCAAATACCTATAAGTCCTCCGTTTGGATCGGTAAGGGGGATAGACAGGTTAATGCAAAGAGCTTGCTTGGTGTTTTATCTATGGGAATTGTGAAAGGTACACCAATCACTCTTGTTGCAGATGGAGAAGATGAAAGGGAAGCAATCGCAGGCCTCGAAGACCTTATTTTAAATGGCCTCGATAATTGCGAGTAGTTTAAGTAATTAAAAAGGCGATGGTTTGACTATCGCCTTTTTTGTTAATCTGTTTATATCAATTGAAGGAGGCTGTATGGCAGACGAAAGAATAGAGCGTTTGAGAAAAAAAGCATCTATACTTCCAACAACACCAGGCATCTATCTTATGAAGGATAGGAATGGTAAGGTTATATATGTTGGAAAATCACGTTCATTGAGGGATAGAGTTTCTCAGTACTTTCATTTAAGTGCAGATGCTAATATAAAAACCAAAAGATTAGTTTCACAAATCCAAGATTTTGAAACAGTTTGTTGCGATACAGAAATCGAAGCCTTAGCTCTTGAAAATGTAAAAATTAAGCAGTATACACCCAAATACAACATTTTGCTCAAGGATTCAAAATCATACCCATATATAAAGCTTACCTTGAACGAAAAGTATCCAAGAATAAGCATTACGAGAACAAGAAAAGCTGATGGTGCTAAGTACTATGGACCATATTCTGGAATGTCAGTTGCTTACAATGTTATAGGTACATTAGAAAGAGCACTTGGAATACCAACCTGTAAAAGAGCTTTTCCTAAAGATATAGGCAAGGAACGAGCTTGTATATACAAGCAAATGGGACGTTGTGTTGCACCCTGCGATAACAGTATAAGTCAAGAAGACTATTATGAAACGATGCAGTGTGTTGCTACGATTTTGAGGGGAAATATAAAAAACGCGGTCGATTCATTAGAAGCACAAATGAATACCTTTGCTGAAAAAGAGTTATTTGAGGATGCCGCAAGATGCCGAGATGGAATTAACTCATTGAAAAGACTTCGTGACGGACAGAAGGTTATAGGATCGCCAGATGATGAATTTGACATTATAGCTATTTATAGCGATGATCTTTCTGTTTGCATTTCTATATTTTATGTAAGATGTGGAGTTATTTCAGATAGTGAAAATTATTTGTATGGAGCTTATGAAATGACTGTCGATACAGGCTACGAATATATAACACCATTTATTACAGAACTATATTCAAAAAGAGAATATATTCCAAAAGAAATATATTTAGACTTCGATTATAACTTAAAAGAACTTGAGTTAGTTGAGGAATATTTAAGAAGTACTGCGGGGAAAAGTGTAAAAATCAGAATACCACGCAAGGGTGATAACAAAAAATATTGCGAAATGGTGTACAATAACGCTAAGGAAAAGGCTCGACAGTTTAGATTAGAGGTTGAACAGGATAACAAGGTATTAGTAAGCTTAGCTGAGCTTTTGGGTCTTGAGGAAGTGCCTCAAAGAATAGAGGCGTATGATATTTCAAATCTTGGAGATGAGCATATAACCGCAGGAATGATAGTTGCTGAAAATGGCAAATTGAAGAAAAGCGATTATAGGAGCTTTAAAATAAGAAATCAGAGCTCAGCAGATGATTATTCGGCTATGAGAGAGGTTATTACAAGAAGAATAGAGCACTTGTCCGATAGCTCGGGTAGCTTTTCTAATAAACCTGATTTAATCTTATTGGATGGTGGAGCTACGCATGTTTCCACGGTAAAAGAGGTTTTAAGGATTTACAATGTAGATATACCAGTGTTCGGTATGGTAAAGGACGAGCATCATAAAACAAGAACGATTGTTACCGAATCAGAGGAACTAAGCATTGCAAGGGAACAGGCTGTTTTTGTGTTTGTCTATAAGCTTCAAGAAGAGGTCCATCGCTACTCGGTTTCCAAGATGGATAATTCTAAGCGTAAAACTTTAAAAAGGTATTCATTAGAAAACGTTGCAGGAATAGGACCTAACAAGGCAAAGAAGCTTATGAATCACTTTAAAACTCTTTCTGCTATGAAAGAAGCAGAGATGCCAGAATTTATGAAAATAAAAGGAATTAGCGAAAAGGATGCTAATGCAATTATAGAATATTTGAAAAATAATTAAGGTGAACTATGAAAATTATAACGGGAACTTTAAAAGGAATGAACTTAGCAACGCTTGAAGGAGAAAGCACACGACCTACATCTCAAAGAGTGAAGGAAGCGGTTTTTTCTATGCTACAATTCGATATAGAAGGTGCCATCGTGCTTGATTTGTTTGCTGGCTGTGGACAAATGGGCTTGGAAGCCTTGAGTCGCGGGGCGAAAAAGGTAATATTTAACGATTTATCAAAAGATGCTATAAATGTCATAAAGAACAACATTAAAAAAGCAAAAATGCACGAATTCTGTGAGGTGCTAAATTATGGCTACGAAATGGCAATAAGAAAGCAAGCGAAAAAAGAAAATTTTGACATAATTTTTATCGATCCACCTTATAAGCTTGATTGCATTGGAAAGATTTTAAAGCTATTGGCGAAAAATAATGTGCTTTCAAGTAACGCTTTTGTTGTTTGTGAAAGTGGAACAGACAATATTTTAAACGACGAAGAGCTTTTGTCTATGTACGATGTCTATAGGAAAGCAAGATATTCAATATCGTATATAACAATTCTTCGTTTAAAGGAGCACGATGTACAATGAAAGCAATAATAACAGGAAGCTTTGATCCATTTACGCTTGGGCATCTTGAATTAGTCAAATACGCATGCAAGCATTATGACGAGGTATATGTTGTTGCTTTGATTAATGAAAAAAAGCAATATCTCTTCAATATGGAGGAGAAGAAAAAAATAATTGAACTTTCTATATCAGAATTTGAAAATGCGGTTGCAGATGCATATGGTGGAATGACAGCAGATTATATGCATCAAAAGGGAATAACCCACATAATAAGAGGTGTAAGAAACGAAACGGATTTAGCCTATGAACAGAATTTGGCTAATAAAATGAAAGAGTTTGATGATACGTTTGAAACAACCATATTAAAATGCTCAAATGAATTAAAAGAAATTAGCTCAAGTAAGGTCAGAGAATTAATTAGAAAAGGTAAAAAAATTGTGAACTTTGTTCATAAAAACGCCATCAAATATATCGAAAATCTTACAGAACAAAGATAAAAAATCTCCACAGAATTGTGGAGATTTTTTGTATTTAAACCACTTTCCACCACAATTCCCCTATAATATATAATATAACAAGAATTTTTTTCTAAATTTTTCGAAAAAACTCTTGCAATTTGAAAATTAATGTTGTATAATTGAAGCGTAAGTGGAGAAAAGTGGAGGATGGTAGATCCTCGTGGAGAAAGGAGCAAGCGTATGCTTTATGGAAGATTTGAACATACAATTGATGCAAAAAATCGTATGTTTATACCAGCTAAATATAAAGAAGCGCTCGAGAGCTCCTTTAAGCTAACCTTCAATGGTTTGGAAAAATGTATTATGGTTTATTCCAACAGAGAATGGGAAAAATATGAGGAAAGCCTAACAACACTTCCACCATTGCAGTTTGCCGATTACATTCGTGAGGTTTATTCAAACACTGTCGATGTACAAATTGATTCTCAAGGAAGAGTAGTTATTCCACAGTTTTTGAAGGAACAAGTTGAAATTGAAAAAAATGTTGTAGTCGTAGGCGTAGGTAATCATATTGAAATTTGGTCGAAGGATGTATTCGATGCTAAACGTAAGAATATCAATATGGACGAAATCAAGCGTGCTATGATCGGCATGGGTCTATAAGAATATGGAATTCTCTCATTATTCTGTAATGCTTACCGAGTGTATAGACGGATTGAATATAAATCCAAACGGAATTTACGTTGATTGTACCGCTGGAGGTGGTGGTCATTCGATAGAAATTCTTAAACGTTTAAGTGATGGTAAGCTTATCTCTATAGATCAAGATGACAATGCGTTAGAGGCTTGTAGAAAGCGTTTTGCTGGCTACGAAAAATGTTCTATATTAGTTAAAAATAATTTTTCTAATTTAGAACAGGTGTTAAATGATTTAAGCATTGATGATATTGATGGTGTAATAATGGATTTAGGTGTCTCGTCTCATCAGCTTGACACTGCTGAACGTGGGTTCTCGTATAATAGTGACGCAGAACTTGATATGCGAATGGACCCACTTTCCCCCTTTTCAGCATACAATGTTGTAAATGAATATAGCGAACAACAGCTTAAAGAAATCATTAAGGAATACGGAGAAGAAAGATTTGCTCATCTTGTTGCCAGAGCGATTGTTAACAAGAGACAATCTTCTCCAATTAAAACTACTTTAGAGCTTGCTGAAATTGTAAAGGGAGCAATTCCCACAGCTGCAGCAAGAAAAGAGGCTCAGCATCCAGCAAAAAGAACTTTTCAAGCAATACGAATTGAAGTAAACCACGAGTTGGATGTAATAAAACCGGCAATTGATACAGCAGTTTCAAGGTTGAAGCCAGGTGGAAGGATTGTTATAATGACATTCCATTCACTCGAGGACAGACTTGTAAAAACTTCTTTTAACGATTACTCCCAAGGGTGCAAATGCCCTAAGGATTTTCCAATTTGTGTTTGTGGAAACAAACCAAAAATTAAAATTATTACGAAAAAACCAATTACAGCTTCACAGAGAGAACTAAATGAAAATTCACGTTCTAAATGTGCAAAGTTAAGAATAGCTGAAAAATTATAGTTGAAAAAGCAGGAGGATGTTAAAATGTACGGAACAACTATGAGAAATTACAACGTAAATAGGGCATCCAAATCAAAGGATGACAACAGCATATTTTCTAAAAAGGTTCAAGCAAAGAGTCAAAAAAGAGAAAATAAGGCTCGTGATACAAGATATATAAAAATTGAAAGCAACGCAAAAGCTGCTTTAAATCGCAATGTAGATAATTCTATGGAAAATGAAGTGTCATTTTCAAAGAAAGAATTTCCTATTCCATCTGTAATTATTACCGCTTTAGCAACTGTAATGCTTTTGGTTGTTATTTCAGGTTTGCTTATTATCTAATATATTTTGATTGAGAAAGCCTCGGTTTTGGACCGAGGCTTTTTTCATATTATAAAAAATCCTTCATATAGTATATATAGTAATATGGGGTGTAGATATGAAAAATTTAAGTTCAAAAATTAAAAAAAGGACAGTAATACTTTTAGCATTTTTTCTGATTTTAGCAACATTAATATGTATAGCTTTATTTAAGTTGCAAATTATTGAAAATAGTACATATCAAAATAATGTGTTTGAGCAGTTAACCATAGAGACCAGTGTCAATCCGTTAAGGGGAAGTATTTATGATAGAAATGGTGTTACATTAGCATCAAATAAAACAGTATGGATACTGTATTTAGTTCCCAAAAATATAGAAAACCCTGAGTTTGTCGCAAGGCAACTTTCAAAAATTTTAAATGAAAAGTATGAAACTATTTTTGAAAAAGCAAATAAAAGAGGGTACAAATATCAAGTAATTGATAATGATTTAGAAAAAAATACAGTAGATGAAATAAGAAAACTAATAAAAGAACACTCACTTGAAGACCAAATTCAACTAAGTGCAAGTAGTAAAAGATATTATCCGTTTTCAAATCTTGCATCCCATACACTTGGCTTTGTAAACGCCGATGGTGTAGGTATTTATGGTCTTGAGAAAGTCTATAACAATATAATAGAAGGAACAAACGGAAAATATATTACGGCACAGGATGCACAAAGTAATGATATGCCATTTCAGTATGAGGAATATATAGAGGATGAAAATGGATATAATTTAGTAAGTACACTTGATTTATACATTCAATATCAGCTCGAAGAGCAACTAAGACTTGCTTCAATAGAGTCTGGCGCTCAAAATCGTTCAGCTGGAATAGTAATGAATCCTAAAACTGGTGAAATATATGCAATGGCAGTATATCCAAGCTTTGACTTAAATCAACCATATGTTTTGGATGAGCAGTCTGCAAATAAATTAAGCGAATTAGAGAAGGGAAGCAAGGAATATAATACACAGTACTATAATTCTCTTTTTGCTATGTGGAATAATAAAGCAGTAACAGAATTATACGAGCCGGGCTCAACGTTTAAGATTGTTACAACATCTGTTGCTTTGCAAGAAGGGGCATCATCACTTAATGAAAGATTTACATGTACAGGGGCATTAAAAATAGATGGCTTTTACAGAGCGATTAGCTGTCACAAAAGAAAGGGACATGGTAATATTTCCTTTTCTGAAGCCTTACAGCAGTCATGCAATCCATCAATGATGAAGTTAGCTTTTTCAATTGGAAGAGAAACATTTTATGAGTATTTTAAAAAATTTGGTTACACAGGAAAAACGGGAATAGATTTACCATCTGAGGCAAAGGGATACTACCATAGCTTTGAAAACTTTTCTAATGTTTCCTTGGCTGTTTATTCCTTTGGGCAAACCTTCAAAACAACTGCCATACAGCAGCTAAGAGCTATTAGTATTATAGCTAATGGTGGCTATGATGTTACTCCACATTTTTTAAAGAAAATCGTTGACAATGATGGCAATGTAATATTTGAGAATGAGGCTACGACAAAAAATCAAATAATAGATTCAGATATTTGTGCTACTATTACACAAATATTAAAGGAAGGTGTTGATGGCGAGGGTGGCGCAAAAAATGCTTATGTGGCAGGATATAGCATTGCCGCCAAAACTGGTACCTCGGAGAAAAAGGATAAATATGATGAGCAGGGAAATACATCGTATAGAGTATCCTCGTGCGTAGCATATGCACCCAGCGAGGATGCACAGGTTGCAGTAATAATACTTGTAGATGAGCCTACTATAGGTAGTAAATATGGTAGCGTGGTTGCCGCCCCTTATGTGTCTAAGCTTTTAGAGTTAATATTACCATACTTAGGCATTAAAGCTGTATATAACGATAGCGATATAGAGCATGAACAAATTAAGGTGCCAAGTGTTGAGGGGAAAAGTATTTCTGAGGCAGTTGCTCTACTAAAGGAGCAATCAATTAGTTATGAGGTAATAGGGAATGGTGATAAAGTAATTACGCAAATGCCACGAGAAAATAGTGTTATTTATAAAAAAACAGGTAAAATTTTGCTTTATACCGAAAAAAATGATGGCAATTATTCTATTGTTCCAGATGTTATATCCTTGTCGGCAGAGCAAGCAAATTTGTTGATTATTAATGCTGGATTCAATATCAAGATAGAGGGGGCAGGAGCCTTTAAGGCTGGTAGCAACGCAAAGGTGGTATCACAATATCCTTCGGCAGGTGTTAGCTTGCAAAAGGGGTCTGTAATAACCATAAAGCTTTTATACGATGAAGAGGATTGATTATGCAGTTAAAAAGTTTACTAAAAGGCATTGAAATAATAGATACAAATATGAATTTGGATGTTGAATGCTCTGAAATATCGTCAGACTCGCGTAAGACGGTTAAAAACGGTGTTTTTGTCGCAATAAAAGGAACGTGCGTTGATGGAAATTCATATGTGAACAATGCCTTAAAAAATGGTGCTTTAGCAGTAGTAACCGATGAAAAAAGTAGTTGTACGGAGCTTGTGCCCTATGTGCTTGTAAATGATGCAAGAATGGCATTATCTTTGATGTGGTCAAATTATTATTTAAATCCTACTAAAGAAATGAAGTTGATTGCCATAACAGGCACTAATGGAAAAACTACTAGTGCATACTTAATTTATAGCATATTAAAAGAATCAAAAAAGAGCTGTGGCTTAATATCAACTATAGAGGTTTTAATAAACAATGAGCGAATAGAAACAGGTGGAGGCAGTGAGGTTGTAGGAAAACACTCTGCTATGACAACTCCCGATCCCGAAATTTTATATGGCTTACTTGACAGAATGAAGCGTAGCAAGGTTGAATATGTTGTTATGGAGGCTTCATCTCATGCACTTGAGCAAAATAAACTATCAGGTTGCGATATTGAAATAGGAATATTTACAAATCTTTCCCATGAGCATTTGGATTTCCACAAGGATATGGATAGCTATTTTTCTGCAAAAGAAAAGCTTTTTAAGAAGTGTAAGTTATGTATAGTAAATATTGATGATGAATATGGAAAAATTTTGTCAAGCAGATATAAGGGAAGAACGCTTTCATATTCGTGTGAAGGAAAACCAGACATGTATGCCACAAACACTAAGAAAACTGGATTTGGAAATAAATTCACAATAAATTATAAGAACGAGCGATATAATATTGAAACAAAGCTAATAGGGGGCTTTAACATATACAATTGCTTGTGTGCGATACTGTGTGCTGATTCTCTTGGTATTCCTAAAAAGTGTATTAGAGATGGTATCAAAAATACAAAAGGCGTTAAGGGAAGACTCGAAAGATACAAAAAAAGGTGTATTTATATTGATTACGCACATACACCAGAAGCAATGGAGTGTGTAATCAAAGAAATCAGAGAAATATACCCTAAAAAAAGGCTAATTGTTGTTTTTGGTTGCGGAGGAGAAAGAGATAGATCGAAAAGGTCAAAAATGGGTCAAATTGCAACCGAAACGGCAGATTTTACAATAATTACCTCTGACAATTCCAGAACTGAAAGCCCAAAACAGATTTTTACAGATATTTTAAATGAGGTAAAAAATAATAGATACAAGGTAATAGAGGATAGAGAAAAGGCGATTAAATTTGGTGTAGATTCTATGAAAAGAAATGGAGTGTTATTGCTTTTAGGGAAGGGACACGAAACGTATCAAATAGATTCAACTGGAAAAAAATCATTTGATGAAAGAGAGGTTTTAGACAAAATATTTAAAAAATGATTAAGAATGTATCATATATGGCATCTAAAATTGCTGAAGTTACAAATGGTATTCTTGTTGGGGATAATTGTGAAATTACTTCAATTTCGCTAAATTCAAGGGAATGCGAAGAAAATACATGCTTTTTTGCAATAAAAGGCGAAAATTTCGACGGACATGATTATGTAGACCAGGCGATACAAAATGGAGCAAAATTGATCATTGCACAGAAGCTAATAGATGTATCTGTCAGCATAATTTATGTTAATGATGTAATAATGGCATTGGGGCTATTGGCAAAGGAACACAAGGGGGATACAAAGGTAATTGGTATAACTGGAAGCGTTGGAAAGACAACAACTAAAAATATGATTAAAGCCGTTTTAAGTGAAAAATACTCTGTCTGTGGTACGGAAAAAAACTATAATAACGAAATAGGTGTACCTTTAACCCTTCTATCTATTACAAATGAGGATTATTGTGTTGTAGAAATGGGAATGCGTGGCTTAGGCCAAATTGATTGGCTTGCGTATATTTGCAAACCAGAAATTGTAGTAATTACTAATTGTACTGAAGCACATTTGGAGGCTTTAAAATCAAGGGAGAATATATTTAATGCCAAAACGGAAATACTAAACTATAATCCCAGCATTGCAATAGTGCCATATGAGGAACGATTTGTTACTTTTAATTATCAAGCTACTAAGACTATATTTTTAGGAAAAGGTGGCGATAATTATATAGAAAGAATTATAGAAAACAGCGATGATATGGAAATAACTCTTAAAACTGGAGAAAAATATAGGTTAAATTCTATATTTAAATGTAATGCATATAATTCTTTGATTGCTTATACTGTTGGAAAGCTTTTAAATGTATCAAACGAAAAAATTCGTAATGGCTTATTGAAATTTAAAAAGGAAGAAAACAGGGAAGAAGTCATAAAATTAGGTCAAACCACCATAATAAACGATTGCTATAATGCATCATATGAGTCTATGAAGGAAGTGATTTTATCAGCAACCGACTATGCTAAAAGAAACAACAAAAAACTGTATTTTTTGTTGGGTGATATGCTTGAATTAGGAAACGATAGTGGAGAATTTCATAAGGAAATTGGTGCAATTTGCAAGCAAAGTGGTGCTAATGGTGCATTTTTATATGGTAAATTTGCAAAATTCATTCAAAAAGGACTTGATGGTGGCGAACTGATTGAAAACAATGATAAGTACTTAGACAGGATAGCAATGCAAATAAAGGGTGGAGTTTTGTTAGTTAAGGCTAGCAGAAAAGCAAATTTTGAAAAAATTATCGATAAATTGAAAGAAAAGCTAAATGAATAATTCAGTAATTTATATTTTAAATCTATTATTGTCCTTTACACTAACTGTTATTTCTTGCAAGGCATTAATACCTATGCTTAAAAGAAAAAAGGTAAATCAAATTATTTTAGATGTAGGTCCCGTATGGCATAGAAAAAAGGATGGTACACCAACTATGGGTGGACTTAGCTTTCTTTTTTCCATAGCTATAATATTAATTTTGTCATTTGCTTTCTATTTAAGTGAACCAAATGGAAACAAATTTATTTTGCTTGGAATAATTTTTTATTGTATTTTAAATGGCGTTATTGGAATAATCGATGACACAATGAAAATGAAAAAAGGTAAAAATGAAGGACTAACAGCTAAAACAAAGTTTTTACTTCAAGCAATAATTGCAATCTTATTCATAATATTCTTATATTTTACCAAGTCTATAAATACAACCTTGAGCTTACCATTTATTAATAAAAAGATTGATTTTGGTATTTGGTGCTATATTTTAATGTTTTTCACTCTATGTGGCTTTGTAAACGCAGTTAATTTAACTGATGGGTTAGATGGATTAGCGTCAGCTGTTTCCTCAACTGTGGGATTGCTCTTTGTAGTCGCTTCTATGCTTTTAAATATATTTGAGCTTGGCGCATTAGGCACATGCTTGTTGGGTGGGACTCTTGGCTTTTTAGTTTTTAATAAGCATCCAGCTAAGGTTTTTATGGGCGATACAGGTTCATTGTTTCTTGGTTCTATCGTGGCATCTGGAGCGATATTATTTGATAATTTTCTAGTAGTATTGATATATGGATTTGTCTTTCTGCTTGAAGCACTTAGTGTAATTATGCAGGTAGCTTTTTTCAAGATAACGAAAGGAAAGCGTTTGTTTAAGATGGCACCACTTCACCATCATTTAGAGAAGAGTGGGTGGAGTGAAACGAGTATTGTTACTGCATTTACCATAATTAATTTAATTTTTTGTGCATTAGCACTTGTGTTTTTGATATGAAGCAATTATTTAAAACAAATAAAAAAGTCAAAAGCAAAGGAAAGAACAAAATTGATTATAGATTTTTTTCTTTGCTTTTAATTATTCTTTTTCTTGGTAGTGTAATGGTTTTCAGCGCCAGCTATCCGTATGCATCAAGTCATTTTCATGATGGATTTTACTATGTTAAAAGGCAAGCTGTTTTCTTAGCAATTGGATTTGCAATACTAACCTTATGTGTAAAAATTCCTTTGGAAATATACCGAAAAATTACTCCTTGGTTTTATGGTATTTGCTTGCTTTTACTTGTTATTGTTCTATTTGGTGGATTTTCAGAAGGTGTGGCAAAAAGATGGTTGGGAATACCTAACACGCCTTTGTCGTTTCAGCCTTCCGAATTGATGAAGCTTGGTGTAATTATGATGCTAAGCTGGTATTACGATAGGAGAACTAAAACAGGAATATTATACGAGCTTATCTTACCAGGAATTATTCTTTTTGTCCCAGCTGTCTTAGTTTTATTGGAAAAGCATTTATCCGGAACTATTATAGTTGCCTTAATTGGTCTTTCAATTATTTTTGTGGCTGGAACAAAAATAAAAGGAATGATATTTACATATGGTGGAGTTGCTTTGACTGGTGGAGCATTGTTTTTACTTACAAATAGCTATGCTATGAAAAGAATAGAATCTTTTCTTAATCCTACCTCTGACATTCTTACCGATAAGTGGCAAACAACTCAAGGTCTATACGCAATAGGCTCAGGTGGCTTATGGGGTACTGGATTTTTTAATAGCTTGCAAAAGTATAGCTACGTGTCTGAACCACAAAACGACTTTATATTTACAATTTGGTGTGAGGAAACTGGATTTTTAGGAGCTGTTTTGCTAATAACATTGTTTTTGCTATTAGTTTTAAGAGGAATAAAAATTTCTATTGATGTGAACGAAACATTTCCATCTTTAATTGCATTAGGAATTACGGCACAGATAGGAATTCAAGCATTTTTAAATATGTTAGTAGTCACAGATTTAATTCCTAATACGGGAATATCTCTACCTTTTTTCTCATATGGTGGTAGTTCTCTCGTTATTTTACTTGCAGAAATGGGAATATTATTATCGGTATCAAAATCTGTTAAGTTTAGAAAATAGGAGTTCTTTATGCGTATTTTATTGTGTGGAGGCGGAACAGCAGGGCATATAAATCCTGCTTTAGCAATAGCAGATATTTTTAAAGCAAATATTCCAAATGTGGTTATATCCTATGTGGTAACTAAAAATGGTATGGAAAACAGGCTTGTCGATTATCCAAAGTATGTTATTGATATTGAAAGTATAAGGAAAAATATTAGCTTGAAAAATTTTAGACGAGCTTACAAAATGTTAAAATCTGTTTCTAATGCTAAAAAAATAATTAACGAGTTCAAACCAGATTTGATTATAGGCACAGGTGGATACGCTATGTTTCCAGTAGTATATGCAGGACAAAAATGTGGTGTTAAGACAATATTGCATGAATCAAATTCTGTTCCAGGTAAAGCAATAAAAATGGTTAGCAAAAAAGCAGATTTAGTTTTTTTGAATTTTAGAGAATCTGGAAAATATTTTTCACCCAAGTGCAACGTAGTATATTGTGGAAATCCGCTAAGAAAAGATTTTGACAATTTAAATAAGCTTGAATCAAGAAAAAAGCTTGGAATCTCAGAGGAAAAGGTTGTTTTATGCTATGGTGGATCGTTAGGCGCAGAAAAAATTAATGAAATGGCATTTAATTTTGTAAAAGATGTTATTAGAAAAGAAAAGAATATACGTTTTATATGGGGCACAGGTAAGCGAGAGTATCAAAAAATTAAGGATAAATTAATTTTGGAAAAGCTGTATGGCATGGAAAATTTAGATGTATATGAATATATAAATGAAATTGCAGATAAAATTTCTTGTTCTGATTTAGTAATTTGTAGAGCAGGTGCCATGACAATTTCGGAATTATCTGCGTTAGGAAAATGTTCAATATTAGTTCCTTCCCCGAATGTCACAGATAATCATCAGTATAAAAATGCAAGAGAATTGGAAAAGCAAGATGCAACCATTTTAATTTGTGAAGAAGATTTGTGCAAAATAAATGAGGCAATACTTCAAATCTTGAACGATGACAAAAAAAGAACGAATATCGAAAGAAATATCAAAAAATTCTACAATAAGGATGCTAAAAAAATTATATTCAGAAAAACAATGGAATTGTTTAGATAACTAAAAAAATATACCCTTGACGAATTTTTTATAATGTGATACAATTAAATTGTATAAAAATGTCAAGGAGAATGATATGAAAAGAATTGTTCATGTAATAGCGATTGCATTAGTTATAATTTCTGTATGTATATTTGTTGCTTCATGTGGCGATGATACCGACTACACAGAGATTGAAACTTTTGGAATGGTCTATGAAAACGGAATGTTTAAGGTTTCTGTTCCTTCCGATGTGACGGAGATGGATTTATCGCAGAAATTTTCCGTTTCGGATAAGGCAAGCTATACTATTTCTAAAACAGAAGATTTTTCACAGGAGTTGGAATCTTCAGTAGTAAATTTGGAGAATGGTAGCAATATTTATTTTGTTAAAATAAGCGACAAAAAGCATGAAGCTGTTTACAAATTTAACATTTATAAAAAACAAATTTTAACTGTTAATTTTGAGGTTAATGGTGGTACTGCAGTTGCTCCTATAACAATTGAAGAAGGAAAATCCATAGAGGCACCAACTTCATCAAAGATAGGCTATATTTTGGCGTGGGACTTTGATTTTTCAAAGCCAATTACTGAGAATGTTACAATAAATGCTCAGTGGACTCCTCGTCAGTACAAAATAACACTTGATGCTGCTGGTACATCTTTAGATGGAAATGTTGTCGATGTTACATTTGGTAATAGCATTACATTAGATAAGCCAACAAAAACTGGATATGAGTTTAAAAACTGGCTATACAAGGGTGCAAAGTTTGATACATCAGCCACATATTCATTTACAGAGGATATTACCCTTGTTGCTTCATTTGATGCAATTGAATATTCAATTACATATGTAGTTGAATCTGGTGCAACTAACAACAATACAATCAAAAAGTTTAATGTTGAGTCTGTAATAGAGCTACTTGATGCAGAGTGGAAAAATAACGATGAAAAGCGTTTCGTTGGTTGGTTCACAGCTCAAGATTTTTCAGAAGAAAGCAAGATAAGAAAAATTGAGAATATTTCCCAGAATTTAACATTATACGCTAAGTTTGAAGATGTAATATTCACCAATAAAGTAAATCTCTATGTAAATGACGTCCTTTTAGATAGTTTACAGCTTGAATTTACATATAAGTCTCCTTACTCAATCACATTTATTCCAGATGTGGATGATTTTCACAAGTTTGAGGGATGGACATGTGATGGTGTAGATATTGCTTCTGAGGGTGTTTATTGGCCATACAAGACAGAAGTAGATCTTGAGGCAAAAATTACTGCAAGATCTTATGAGATTGAGTATGTTTTGAATGATGCAAATGCACTGAATAACGAAGCTAACCCTAATAGCTTTACCAGCGATGAAGAGGTAACCCTGCTTAACCCAACATCGACCAACGAATGCTTATATTTTATCGGCTGGTATACTTCTATCGACTTTAAGGAAAGTTCTAAAATTGAGAAGATAACAAGTGATTTGGCTGGTCAAAAGCTAACACTTTATGCTAAATGGCAATATAGATCTACTGTTACCTTTGACGCAGGTTCAGACTTAAATGTAGATTCTGTTACATTTAATTATGGAGAAGAGTATAGCATTTCTGCAGTTGAGCGTGATAGATACATTTTTGATGGTTGGTATTACGGAGATGACAAGCTATCTTTAAACGGCACTTGGACATACAAGGAAAATGTCGAGCTTGTTGCTAGATGGATACCTATTCAAAGTACTATAACCTATATCTTGAATGGTGGCATTCAAAACGAAGGAAACGTAACTGAGTACGATGTCGAAAGTGGCATTATTGTATTGCTCGATCCTTCTTGGGAAAATGGTATCAAGAAGTTTGCAGGTTGGTATACAGATTCTGAGCTTAAAAATAAGATTGAAGAAATTGATGCCACTGAGCATGATGGTATAATTCTATATGCGAAATGGGAAGAAAAGAATGTAACAATTAAGTTTGATGCTAATGGCGGACAGACAGGCTCTGAGTCTATGGTTGTTACTCTCGGCTCTAATTATGCTTTTGGAACTCCAGAAAGACTAGGCTATGATTTTGACGCTTGGTATTATGGAGAAACACGAATAGACCTAAATGGTGTTTGGATGATCGATGCTGAAGAAATTACATTAGTTGCTAAATGGACTGCTGTTAAATATACCATTGAATATGATCTTGATGGTGGCTCAGCAGACGGACTTGTTAATGAATATACGTCTGAAAGTGATGATATTGTATTGCCTATACCATACAAGGAAAACCATGCATTTATCGGTTGGAAAACAAAAGATGGTTCGATTATTAAAAATGTTACTATTTCAAAGGGTAGCGTTGGTGATCGTTCTTATGTAGCACAATGGTTTAAGAATCGTGACGAAAATGGTTTTGTGTACGAGCTTAGAGAAGACGTTATGGTAATTATCGGCTTTGATAAGCAAATTGACACATCCAAGGACTACGTTGATGACATATATATTCCTGGTGAATATAATGGCTATAAGGTAACTGCAATTGGATCACGTGCTTTTGCTGAATTTGGTGCAAAGTTTAACCAGGCAACTTATGTTAATAGTAATGGTACCACCTGCTATTATCGTGATGGCCATGACTACAAGGGCTTTACAAAGATATATGTATCAACTAATATAAATCTCGTGGGCGCATATGCATTTGAAGGCTGCTATGGAATGAAGATTCAACTTTACTCTCCATCTGGCGACAGTATGGAGCCTAAAGCTTGGGAGCAAACTGGTGTAACATATGAGGCTGGCAATCTTCCTGCAAGAGATTGTATTTGGGGCTTCCGTCCTGCACTTGGTTGGAGTAGGTACTCACTTGCTGAAATTCCTGAGGACTATTAATAAATAAAAAATTGGTAGACGCTATCCAGTGTGTCTACCAATTTTTTGTTTAATCAATTCTAAACATTGACGACATACTTTCGCCCACGTTTTCTGCACCCTTTTTAATTTTCTCTGGCAGACTTGTGTTACTTATTACCATTGTAGCAACAGCGCCAATTATAGCACCTATTGCAAATCCCTTGATAGCTTTTCCAGCACCACTTTTTTCTTTTTCCATAAATTTGCTCCTTATCTGTTTGATATCATTATTTACACATTTTAAATTAAAAATACATTCCTGCATAAAATTTTTAAGTCTAAATGTTGCAAATATATGAATAATAGTAATGGAGGAATTTAAAATGAAAAAAATAATAGTTACATTGGTATTGCTTCTCATGACTTTTTTACTTTCTTTTAACGTTGGTGCGAGCAACTGCTTTTCTTGGTATTGCAAAAGGAATAGTCAGCATGCTCAACCTACACTTGGTAGTGATTTAAAGTTTGTTGAAAAATACGATTTGTTTTGGAAGGACAACACGTACGAAAAAATTGATGATGATAAAAAAATCATATATCTAACTTTTGATGCTGGATACGAGAATGGTAATATTGAAAAAATTTTAGATATTCTAAAAGAGGAGAAGGTTAAAGCATCCTTTTTTATATTAGATAATTTATTGAATAAAAACACCGACCTTGTCTTTAAAATGTTAGAAGATGGGCATATTGTTTGCAATCACACCTTAAAACACAAGGATATGTCAAAAATAACAACAAAAGAAGCGTTCAATAATGAACTTGAAGCCCTAAATGAGTTGTTTCTCGAGAAAACAGGTAAAGTTATGCCTAAATTCTACAGGCCTCCTGAAGGCAGATTTAGCGAGGATAATTTAAAATGGGCAAAAGAGCTTGGCTATAAAACAATTATGTGGTCATTCGCTTATGATGATTGGGATAATGGCAAGCAAAGAAGTGAAGAATATGCATTTAAAAAGATTATGGATAATATTCACAACGGAGAGGTAATGTTACTGCATCCTACATCGGAAACAAATGCAAAAATACTAAAAAAAGTTATTTTAAGCTTGAAGGAGCAAGGCTTTGAATTTGGAAATTTGAATCAGCTTTGCGAAAATTCAAAGTGATATTTTAAATTTTTAATAAAAAATCCAATCAAAAAGATAAAAACACACTTGAATCAATCAAGTGTGTTTTTATCCTTATTTTTTCTTTTCGTTTTCCTTTATGGCATCATCTTCAAAGGTATCGTCTTCTTCATAGTTGAATCTATGCTCAATAATAGCTTTAGCATCTGCCTCATCCATCATGTGCTTTAAAATGTTAGGATAAGCGGCATATACCCACATAAAATCTAAAACAGAGATTGTGATGATAAAGGGAAGAATTGCACCTAATGGCATAAACAATAGGAACAAGCCGTAGTTTAACAATATCAACAATATACTGCCAACAAGAGCAACCATATTTCTCTTGATACCTAATATTGTGAAGTACAAAGCATTTTTAATGATTTGTGAAATTTTTAAATCAAACATAAAAATCATTATATAAACATAGGGCTTGATAAAGCTAAACACAATGAACATAATTACCGTCATGAAAAGCATAAAAGCATTGAGTGTGCTTGCATTGAAATTATTAAATAGGTAAAAAATGTTGTAGATGAATGCAATTGTCATAAGGGAATCAATAATACCAACGATTAGCGATTGTTTTATGTTCTTTTTAATAATATAAAAAAAGTCAGATAACGGGAATACTGCCTCGCCACTCATTAGATTTCTGTATAAATAGGTTGTGCCGACCTTTGTAAATCCCCAAGTAAAAATAATCAATAGACCAAGTGCGAAAAGGATGTAAGTAGGAATGCTGAAGGTACGCATTTCTCCGTGTATACCAAAAACACCAGCAAGTGTAGAGAATACAGGGTTAAGGTCGCCAGAATTAAGAGCACTATCAGTAGTTATTGCCCCCTCGAGTGGCCCCCATGCCAAATACATAGGAGCAGGGGAAAATTTATCTAAGAATCCAGAAACTGCAAGTAAAAGAAAGAATAGAGGGAAGTTTCCAAAAACAAAAATTAAGTTAGCACTTAATAGCTTGGTGAGCTTTCTCCATAGTAGAATAAAAAAGTTTTTAATAGAAGGCTTTTTGAGCGCATTGATTTCTTTTTTATCCGACTCCTTACCACCTTTGTAATACCAATCAAATATGTTGAAACGTTTTTTAGTTTTTTTATCATTTGTTTCGTTATCGTGCATATTTACCTCTTAATCATTCAAATCCGATAATTCTTTAGCACGCACCTCGCATGCTTTCATTGCATCGTATATAATTTTAGAAAAGTTATTAGCCTCAAAAACATTTAAAGCCCTTTCTGTTGTTCCGTTTGGAGATTTTACCATGCTAATTTGCTCATCGATAGTCTTGTCTCCACTAAGAATCATATTCGCAGACCCGATTAGGGTTTTGCATACTAATTCTACGGTTCTATCAGAATTGAATCCGAGCTTTTCTGCGCTCTCAGCTATGGATTTAATAAACAAATAAACATACGCAGGGGAACTACCGGTTGTAGCCGTGATTGCGTTTATATCCTTTTCCTCGACCAATATGGTATCACCAGCTGATTTGAATATTTTTTCTACAAATGTAAAATCAGCATCTGCTACATTGTTATTTCTGCAAAGAGCAGTTGTACCCATTCCTATCAATAGTGGAGTGTTGGGCATAACTCGTACAATTCTTGCACAAGTAAGCACCTTTTCGATAGAATTGATAGTAATACCAGCACATATGCTTATAAAGGTTTTCTCCTTATAATTTACATCCTTAATTTCGTTGAGAAGCTCCTTAACATTTTGCGGTTTTACAGAAATAAATATATAATCTGCCATTTTGATTCCATCGCTTAAATTGTTAGCAACAATACAACGATTATCAAATTTAGAATACTGTAAACTATTTTTGTCGTAGAGAAGTACGCTTGAGGCTGGCACCAGGTTGGATTTTAAAATACCAGCACAAATGGCACTCGCCATATTGCCTGCACCTATAAATAAAATTTTCTTCAAATTAATCACCTTACTTTCAATTGATTCATTATAACATAACATTTTTGTAATTTCAACAATTTCCAAACATTAAGAAAAAAATATTGACTAAACAAAAAGTGTATAGTATAATTTCAATAGTTTTTTTCGAGGAGATGTACCATGAGGATTAGCAGTGTTACGAAGTTTTTTTCAAAGATGCCAATACTTGAAACTGATAGATTGTATTTGCGTGATATAAAACAATGTGATGTTGATGACATTTTTGAATATTCGTCCGACCCCAGGACTTCCCAATATTTACTTTGGGACGTTCATAAATCTGCAAGATATACACAAGAAATCGTAGATTTGATACTTTCTAAATACAAATCTGGAGAATATAACGATTGGGCTATAATTTACAAGGGTAATCAAAAGATGATTGGTACTTGTGGCTTTACAAAAATTGATTCAGAAAACAGCACGGTAGAAATTGGATATGTTATAAATCCTAAGTATTGGGGAATGGGGATAGCAACAGAGGTTGCAAAAAGAGTGGTATCCTTTGCATTTGAAAACATGAAGGTAAATCGTGTAGAAGCAAAATTTTTGTTTGGAAACGATGCAAGCTTAGCTGTTATGGAAAAGATCGGAATGAAGTTTGAGGGTTACAACAGAGAATCGATGCTTGTTAAGGGCAAGTATATGACCATTGGGGTTGCATCAATATTACGAAGGGAATATATTTTGAATCAAAAATACGAGGAAAACAAGTGAGAGCTTTCGCACTTGTTTTCTTTTTTGTAAAAAAATGAGTAAATTTGTATATGAAAATAAAAATCTGCGAATTTTTATTTGTTTTTTTATGCATTTTATATTGAATTCGAAACAAAATAAGTTTATAATATAAATATAAACATTTAGGTGGTGATAGTATTGAAAGAAAATGTTATGAATAGCAATTTGGCTGCATATTATTTTCATCAAGGGACAAATTATCGTTCTTATGAATACTTAGGTTGCCATGAGCAGATAGTGGGTAATGAGTTTGAATATTCATTTCGAGTTTGGGCACCTAATGCAGATAGTGTAAGATTGGTTTCTGATTTTACATCTTGGGACCATGGATTACAAATGAATAAAATCACCGAGGCTGGAATTTGGGAAATTTTAATTCGTTCCAATGAGCGACTTGTAGGCAAGTTTTACAAATACAAAATTTGGAACAAAGGTAATGCATACTACAAAGCAGACCCTTACGCATTTTATTCTCAAACGCTAAAAAATACCGCATCCATAGTTAGTAATATTAATGAATTTGAGTGGAACGATAGTAATTGGATTGCTTATAAAAAAAGGTTAAGCCAAAAGCATAGCGATTGTAAGCATTATTATTCTTCGCCTGTTAATATTTATGAGGTTCATTTGGGATCTTGGAAAACCAAAAACGGCGAATCTAACTCTAAGGGGGATTCATATCTTAATTATCGCGAAATTGCAGATGAGTTAGCTCCGTATGTCAAGAAAATGGGATATACACATATTGAGTTAATGCCAATAATGGAGCATCCGTATGATGGTTCATGGGGATATCAAGTATGTGGATATTACGCTCCGAGCTCAAGGTACGGAACGCCTTATGATTTCAAGTATTTTGTAAACAAAATGCATGAATGTGGAATTGGAGTTATATTGGACTGGGTTCCTGCACATTTTCCCAAGGACGCCCACGGACTTTACGAATTTGATGGACAACCATTGTATGAGTATCAAGGTAGAGACCGTATGGAGCACAGAGTGTGGGGAACAAGATTCTTTGATGTAGGAAGAGAAGAGGTCCAATCATTTCTTGTTTCAAATGCCTTGTTTTGGCTAAGAGAATATCATGCAGATGGTTTACGTGTTGATGCAGTTGCATCTATGCTATATCTTGACTATGATAGGGATCCAGGAGAGTGGATTCCAAACGACGAGGGAAATAACAGAAACAAGGAAGCGATAGCTTTCTTTAAAAAGCTAAATACTGAAATTTTTAGAGAATTCGGCGACACCTTGATGATTGCCGAGGAATCAACTGACTGGCCTATGATTACTAAGCCTGTTTACGAAGGTGGTTTAGGTTTTAATTTTAAATGGAACATGGGCTGGGCTAATGATATGTTTGAGTATTTACAAACCGATCCAGTTCACAGAAAGTACAAGCATAATATGCTTACATTCCCAATGATGTATGCATTTAATGAGAACTATATATATCCTATTTCTCACGATGAGGTTGTGCACGGAAAGAAATCTTTAGTAGATAAAATGTTTGGTAGCTACGAGCAAAAATTTGCCTCAATGCGAGCATTTATGACATATATGATGACAATGCCTGGCAAAAAAATGACCTTCATGGGCACTGAATTTGCTCAATTTAGAGAGTGGGATTACGAAAATCAATTAGAATGGTTTATGCTTGATTATCCCAAGCATAACGAAATGCAAAAATTCATCTCGAATCTCAATAAGTTTTATCTTGCCAACAAGCAATTGTGGGAGATAGACAATTCTTGGGATGGATTCGAGTGGATAAACGCAAATCAACAGGACTTAAACATTATTTCATTCAAGAGAAAAGCAATTGACAAGTCCGAATTAATTATAGTTATTAATTTTTCACCAGTTTATCGCGAAAATTATTCTATTCCTGTTAACGAAGAAGGCATTTATCAAGAATTGTTTACGACAGATGATGCAAAATTTGGTGGCACAGGAATAAAAAATGGCAATAACATTAAATCAGCACAATACCCTAATCAAAGCACACAAAAATATATTAATGTTAATATTCCGTCTTATGGAGCGATTGTCTTGAGTAAGAAGGATAAAATAATAAGGAGAGTTTAGACATGTATAAGAAAAAAGAATGTGTTGCAATGCTTTTAGCCGGTGGTCAAGGAAGTAGATTATATGCGTTGACTGAAAAAACTGCAAAACCAGCAGTTACCTTTGGTGGTAAATATCGCATAATTGACTTTCCAATGTCAAACTGTGTAAATTCAGGTATATATACGGTTGGCGTTTTAACTCAATATCAGCCTTTAGTGCTAAATGAGTATATTGGCAACGGACAGCCTTGGGATTTGGACCGAATGAGTGGTGGAGTAATGGTTTTACCTCCTTATCAGGGCAAAAACGGAGCAGACTGGTACAAGGGTACTGCAAATGCTATATACCAAAATCTTGACTTCATAAGAAGATACGACCCTGACTATGTTCTAATTTTGTCTGGCGACCATATCTACAAGATGGATTATAACGCTATGCTTCAAGCTCATAAGAGTTCAGGTGCAGATTGTACAATTGCTGTATTAGAGGTTCCTTTGTCCGAGGCAAGTCGTTTTGGAATAATGGTAACTGATGAAACTGGAAAAATTACTGAATTTCAGGAAAAACCCAAGAACCCAACAAGCACTAAGGCTTCTATGGGTATTTACATATTCAATGCCAAGGTATTGGAGAAATACTTGATTGATGATGAAAATACACCTGGCTCAAGTAATGATTTTGGTAAAAATATCATTCCAAATATGCTTAACGATGGCATGAAAATGTTTACATATCCTTTTGATGGATACTGGAAGGATGTTGGTACAATCAGTAGCTTATGGGAAGCAAATATGGAACTTTTAGGAGAAAATCCTAAGTTCAATGTTCACGATAAGAACTGGAGAATTTTCTCAAGAAACTATGCAGCACCTCCTCATTATGTAGGCGATAAAGCTTTTGTTTCTGATTCCGTAATTTCGGAAGGCTGTGAGATTTATGGAACAGTTGAGCATAGTGTACTATCAAGCAATGTAATCGTTGAAAAGGGTGCTGTTGTTAAGGATTCTGTTATTATGAGTGGCACTGTAATCAAAGCAGGTGCAAGAGTAGAGTATGCTATAATCGACAGTAATAGTGAGATTTCCGAAAAGGCGAATGTTGGAGAGCCAAAGGAACACGCAAAGGGGATTGCTGTAGTGGGAAGTGGCTTAATTGTTGCTTCTAATGCAAAAATAGCCTCTGATGCTATGATAAACAATGACTCGATTGATGGCGTTACAATAATTCAAAAGTAATGGAGGAACGATAATAATGTCAGTTGCAGGAATAATTTTTTCTAACATTCATGATAATAACATACCAGAGTTAACAAGAAATAGGACTATGGCTTCTGTTCCTTTTGGATGCAGATATAGACTTATTGACTTTACACTTTCAAATATGGTAAACTCAAATATTACCAATGTAAGTGTCATCACTCACTATAACTATCAATCCTTGATGGATCATATAGGCGCAGGTAAAGACTGGGATTTGGCTAGAAGATCAGGTGGTATCAAAATCCTGCCTCCTTTTATTACTGCGTATGCTAATAATGTTAACTCATTATATACAACAAGATTGGAAGCACTAAAAAACGTAAACAATTCTATTAGCAAGATCCCAGATGATTACGTGGTTTTATCAGATTGTGATGTTATATGTAATGTTGATTTAAACGATATGATAAAGAATCACATTGAAAATGATGCTGATTTAACAATAGCGGTTAAAAAAGTAAAGCTGAATAAGGAACAAGCGAAAATCAACGTATTGATTGATTCTGATGAAAATGGTAAAATAGTTGATGTTAAGGCATATCCAACATCCTTTAAGGGTACTGCAGATATTAATTTAAACATTATGGTTGTAAGCAGAAAATATTTGCAAGAAATAGTGTTAGATTCTATTGCTCACAACTACACAAGCTTAACAAAGGATGTTATTCTTCGTAATGTGAAGAGAAAAAACTATCGTATCTACAGATATGATGGATATTTTGCTTGCATAACCTCAACACAGGATTACTACAAGTCCAGTATGGAGCTAATAAACGATAGATCCATAAGAAATCAATTGTTCGGCATAAAAGATAGACCTGTATATACTAAGGTTAGAAACTCAGCACCTACATACTATAGCCCTGATGCAAAGGTTAAAAACTCATTAATTGCTGATGGTTGCGAAATTTACGGAGAGGTAGAAAATTCAATTCTTTTCCGTGGAACAAAGATCGGCAAGGGAACAGTAGTTAAAAACTGCATACTATTCCAAGATACTTATACAGGCGAAAATGTTACATTAAACTGTGTTATAGCTGATAAAAATGTTGTTATTCGCGATAATAAGCATCTTTCTGGAGATGAAACACTACCATTCTACTTGGCAAAAGGTAAGATGATTTAAGGAGAGATAGTATGAAGATATTATTTGTTGGCGCAGAGGCAGTTCCTTTTATTTCAACAGGTGGATTAGGAGACGTTTTAGGCTCATTGCCTCAGGCTATTTCACTAACTGACCCATCTTGTGATGTTAGAGTTGTGCTACCTCTTTACAAGAAAATTAAAGAAAAATACTATAATGAGCTTGAGTATGTTGGAAATACTACTGTTGAGCTTTCATGGAGAAAGCAATACTGTGGAGTTTTCAAGTACGAAATTGGTGGAGTAACATACTATTTTCTTGATAATGAGTATTATTTCAAAAGAGACTCTGTTTATGGAGATTTTGATGATGCCGAAAGATTTGCTTTTTTCGGTAAAGCAGCACTCGATATGATGCCTCTCATAGACTTTTATCCAGACATTTTAAACGCAAATGACTGGCAAAGTGCCATGTCTGTTATTTACTTGAAGAGAAAATACCAAGACAAAGCTTATTATAAAGATATTAAGACTGTTTATACAATACACAATATAGACTATCAAGGCATATATTCCATGTCTATTATCGGAGATGTTTTTGGACTTGATTTTAATGCTGATGGTAGTATTGTAGAGTATAATGGTAATATTAATCTTACAAAGGGTGCATTAGTATGTACCGACAAAATATCAACTGTTAGTCAAAGATATGCCGATGAAATTCAAACTGAATTTTATTCCAGTGGACTACACTATATTTTACACTTGTATAGTGACAAGCTTTGTGGTATAGTAAATGGAATAGATGTTGATTACTATAATTCGGATACAGATAAGGTAATTGCTAAAAATTTCAACGCTAATGATATGTCGGGTAAGATAGCATGCAAAATGCAACTTCAGGAGATGTGTGGATTAGAGCAGAGAGAGGATATCCCTGTTGTTTCTATGATTTCAAGATTGGCAGCTCACAAGGGATTTGACCTTGTTAAGTTTATTTTACCAGAGATACTCGACCTCGGTGTTCAATTTGTGTTGCTTGGCACAGGAGAATATGAGCTTGAGGAATATTTTAGAAGTATTCAGCATCAATATCCAAATCAGGTTAAGATTTTCTTAGAGTTTAACAAGGATTTGTCTAAAAAAATCTATGCTGGCTCAGATATCTTTTTAATGCCTTCAAAGAGTGAGCCATGTGGTCTATCTCAAATGATAGCCTCAAGGTATGGCACAATTCCTGTTGTTCGTGAAACAGGTGGTTTATTCGATACAATAAAAGCATATAATATGTACAATGGCGAAGGAAACGGATTTACCTTTGCTAATTACAATGCTCATGAAATGAAGGATGCAGTAGCAAGAGCAGTTGAGCTATTCAAAAACAAGGATGCTTGGGAAAGACTTGTAAGCAACGTTATGAATGTTGACTTTTCTTGGAATGCCTCAGCTAAAAAATATCTTGAAATGTACAGAGGATTAAATAAATAAAGGACTTCTGTCCCGTAAATTCATTACGGGACAGTTCTTAGTAAAATATGGCAAATATTGTAAGTATTTGTTGTCAATTGCAAAAAAGGAGAGAAACCAATGAACAATAATTTTTCAAAAGAGACTGTAAAAGAGGCGCTTGCCCTTAAGCTCTCTCGATACTTCGGAGTAAATCCAGAGGATGCCAATAAGGAACAAATCTATAAGGCAACTATTCTCACTGTAAAGGACATTTTGACTCAAAAGAGATCATCCTTCAAGCATAAGGTAAAAAAGGCCAATGCAAAAAAGGTCTATTATCTCTGCATGGAATTTCTTATTGGGCGTTCTTTGAAAAACAATCTTAGAAATCTTGGTCTGGCAGAATACTATGATGAAGTATTGAAGGATTTTGGATTTAATATTGACGAAATATATGAAATGGAGCCAGATCCGGGCTTAGGTAATGGTGGCCTCGGTAGACTTGCTGCTTGCTTTATGGATTCATTAACATCTCTTAATTACCCAGGTGATGGCTTTTCAATTCTATATGAGTATGGCTTGTTTAAGCAGAAGATAATTGATGGTAATCAGGTTGAATTGCCTGATACATGGCTTCCAGGTGGAGACTCTTGGTTAGTACCCAGAACGGACAAAAAGTTTACCATCAAATTTGGTGGACATATCAAGGAAGAGTGGGAAAACGATAAGCTCGTAATTAAATATGAAAACTATGAAGAGGTTGAAGCGATTCCTTATGATATGATGATTTCTGGAGCGGGAAGTGCTGTAAACAGACTTCGTTTATGGAAGGCACACGATGTTACAAACTTTAACATGAGCCTTTTCTCACAGGGACAATATGTAAAAGCTATTCAACAAACTACTAATGCTGAGGTTATTTCTAAGGTGCTTTATCCTTCAGATGAGCATACAGAGGGTAAGTTGTTGCGTCTAAGTCAGCAATATTTCTTGGTATCAGCATCACTTCAAAGCATTATAAGCGATCATATTGCAGCATACGGCTCATTGAATGGCTTCGCTGATAAGGTTGCTATTCATATTAATGATACTCACCCAGCACTTTGTGTACCAGAGCTTATGAGAATTTTGATGGATGTATACAACTATACATGGGACGATGCTTGGTATACTGTTACAAAGACTGTATCCTACACAAACCATACTGTTATGCCAGAGGCCTTAGAGTGCTGGAATGAAGATTTATTTAGCTTTAAGCTTCCAAGAATTCACTCTATTGTTAAGGAAATTAACCGCAGATTATGTGACGATTTGTGGAATGCTTATCCAGGTGACTGGGATAGAATATCAAAAATGGCTATTATTGCTTATTCACAGGTAAGAATGGCTAATTTGTCTGTTGTTGCATCTCATACCGTTAATGGCGTTTCTGAATTACACTCTAATATATTGAAAAAGACTGTATTTAACGACTTCTATAAAACAACACCTAATAAATTTACTAATGTTACAAATGGTATTGCACATAGAAGATGGCTTTGCTATTCAAATCCCGAGTTAACTAAACTAATCAAGAATTGTATTGGCGATGAATTTGTTACAAATCCAGCAAAGCTTGAGGAACTTTTGAAATACTCTGATGATGCATCGGTTATTAAAAAGCTTGAGGAAATTAAACTTAACAACAAAATGCATCTATCCAAGTTTGTGTTTAATAAAACTGGATATTCACTTGATACTGAATCAATATTTGATGTTCAAGTAAAGAGAATGCACGAGTATAAGCGTCAGCTTTTAAACGCACTAAAGATAATTTGCTATTATGTTGAAATAGAAGAGCACCCCGAGAGAGAGTTTACAAAGAGAACATTTATCTTTGGTGGAAAGGCTGCTCCTGGATACTATATGGCAAAGGATATTATAAAGCTAATTTGGAATCTCGGAGAGGAAATCAGAAAGAATCCTAAGGTAAAGGATAAGATTTCTGTTGTTTATCTTGAGGATTACAATGTAAGTACAGCAGAGGTGCTAATGCCAGCATCAGATATCAGTGAACAAATTTCACTTGCTGGCAAAGAGGCAAGTGGTACTGGTTGTATGAAGTTTATGATGAATGGAGCTCTGACAATTGGAACCTTAGATGGTGCTAATGTTGAAATGAGAGAGGCTGTCGGCGATGATAATATATTTATTTTCGGTCTTACAGCAAAAGAGGTTGACGAATTATGGGAAAAGGGATATCGTTCTGTTGACTATTATAATAATAGTGTTAGAATTAAGAAGGCAGTAGATCGTCTTAACAAGGGATTCAATGGAGTTTCATTTGCAAACCTTGCAAATTATCTAATTGGAGGCTTTGGTGGCGTCGCCGACCCATATATGTGCCTTGCAGATTTTGATTCATATTATATTAGATCTGAGGATATAGTAAAAGCGTATAATAATAAAGAACAATGGGGAAAAATGTCACTTGTTAACATTGCTAAATCTGGATTCTTTGCTGCTGATAGAAGCATTCAAGAATATTCTGATAAAATTTGGAAGCTATCAAGTGTCAAATAACAAATGAATTTTTACGAAAAAAAATATATTGACAATAAGGATTATTCATCTTTTGGTGCTTTCTCTTATGATAAAAAAGTCACTTTTAAACTTTTAATACCGAGAGAATGTGGCACAACTGCTGTGCTTATGCATCTTTTTGGTGAGGGCTTAGAAAATAAAACTTATAGAAAATACAAGTTTTTATGGGAAAACTTTGATGGTATATACGATGTATATTCTTGTGAAACGGATATGTCAGTTATTGGAGTTGGACTATATTATTATCACTATGAAGTCACTACCGATCACACCTTTTTCTTAGGAGATGGAGAGAGAATAAATCAACTTTCTGTTGTTGAGAACAGAGGAAGCGGAAATGTTCAACTTTTAATTTATGACGAAAAGAGCAGTTCTGCCAAAGTGATGCATGGTGGAATTATGTATCAGATTTTTGTTGACCGTTTCTGCAAGAGCGGAAGGACTAAGCCTAAAAAACATGCAATAATGAATGATGATTGGTATAACGGGATACCACAATTTGCAGATTATCCTGGTGGTTATGTGGAGAACAATATGTTTTTCGGTGGCGACCTGTATGGTGTGATAGAAAAATTAGATTACATTAAAAGTTTAGGAGTTAATTGCATATATCTCTGTCCAATATTTGATGCATATTCTAACCACAAATATGATACTGGTGACTATATGTCAATTGATTCAATGTTTGGCACAGAAGAAACCTTCGAAAGCTTGATTGTTGAAGCTAAAAAAAGAGATATACGCATTATTTTAGACGGAGTTTTCAATCATACTGGATCAAATAGCGTTTATTTTAACAAAAATGGCAATTATCCCGAAGTCGGTGCGTATCAGTCAAAAAATTCGAAATATTTTGAATGGTACAACTTTAGAAGCTTTCCCAATGACTATGAATGCTGGTGGGATGTAAAAATTCTGCCAAGGGTTAACAGCAATTGTCAAAGTTATAAAGACTTTATTTTGGGTGAAAATGGCGTAATCGAAAAATGGATGAAAAAAGGAATTGCTGGATTTCGCCTTGATGTTGCTGATGAATTAAGTGATGATTTTTTAAGAACACTTAATTCTAAAGTTAAATCGATAAATCCAGATGGAGTTGTATATGGCGAGGTGTGGGAGGATGCCTCCAACAAAATCGCATATGACATTAGAAAAAAATATTTCCTTGGAAATGAACTTGATTCTGTAATGAATTATCCGTTAAGAATTGCTACTATCAATTATGTAAAAAATGGAGATGCAGAGGGTTTTTATAGGGCATGTAAGACTATTTACAATCATTATCCTAAGCATAATGCAGACCTATTAATGAACTTTCTTGGCACACATGACACGGAGAGAATTTTGACAGTTTTAGGTGACGAGGTAAGTGAGGGACTAACAAACGAGCAACTCTCGAGAAAAAGATTAACAAAGGCTCAAAGAAGCAAGGCTAAAACTTTATTAAAATTAGCTTATGCGATAATTGCTACAATTCCTGGCATTCCTTGTATCTATTATGGAGACGAGGCAGGAATGGAGGGACATCGTGACCCGTTTAATCGTATGCCTTTTCCTTGGGGAAAGGAAGACAGTGATTTATGTGAATTCTTCCAAAAGGTTGGCAAAATTAGAAGAAATGAACCTCTCTATAAGGATGGATACTTCAAAATCATTGAAGTAAATAGCGATATTCTAACATTTGTAAGACACAATGATAATGAATTTGTCGCCACTGTTATTAATAGAGGAAAAGAAAAATACTATATTGATTCTTCTGCTAAATTAAAAAATTTAGAAACTGGCAGAGTAATAACTTCAATTAAGCCAAATTCAGCATATATTCTGAAATGCAATGAGAGAATTGACGATGTTGTGATTGAGTTTAAAAAGTAGCGACATAAAATCGCTACTTTTTTTATTTTAAATATAAAAAAGACTTGTTATTTTAATCTTTGCGTGTTATAATGTTTTAAACTTATTTTTTGAGGTGTATTATGGATTTTAAGTATTTAGCTAATATTCTTTTTCCTAATGTTACTTTAACTGAAGAGGAATTGGAGCAAAAATATCCCCCAAGAGCGCTTAAGGAGGGGGCAATAGTTTCGAGAATGGCACCAAGCCCTACTGGCTTTGTACATCTTGGTAACTTAGTACAGGGCATCACATCTGAGCGTCTTTGTCACCAGTCTAATGGTACTTTATTCTTACGTGTTGAGGATACCGATCAAAAGCGTGAGGTTGAGGGTGCAGTAGAAACACTTATTGATACACTAAAATATTATGATATCAACTTTGATGAGGGAGCAACAATAGATGGAGACTTTGGTGTTTATGCACCATATCGTCAAAGACAAAGAAAGGATATTTATCATGTGTATGCTAAGCGCCTTGTTGAACAGGGAATGGCGTATCCTTGCTTTTGTACCGAGGACGAGCTATCCGAAATGCGTACACAACAGGAAGCCTTAAAGGAAAACTTTGGTTACTACGGAAAATGGGCTACTTGGAGAGATAAAACAATCGAAGAGATTGAAAACGAATTGTCAAATGGTAAGCCGTGGGTTTTACGTTTCCGTTCAAATGGTTCTTTATCTAATAAAATCAAATTTACTGACTGCATAAAGGGCAATTTGGAGTTAACAGAAAATGATATTGATCACGTTTTGTTAAAGTCTGATGGGATACCGACTTATCACTTTGCACATGCTGTTGATGACCATTTAATGCGTACAACTCATGTTGTAAGGGGGGATGAGTGGCTTTCTACGCTTCCTTTCCATATTCAATTGTTTAATGCTTTAGGATTCAAGCTTCCTAAATACTTACACATAGGACCATTAATGAAAATGGATGGTGATTCAAAGCGCAAGCTTTCCAAGAGAAAGGACCCAGAGCTTGCATTGTCATTCTACAAGCGTGATGGTTATCCTGCTCAATCTTTATATGAGTATATGCTTACAATTTTAAACTCAAATTATGAAGATTGGAGAAGAGCTAATCCGCTCACTTCACCATCTGAGTTTAAGTTTTCATACAAAAAGATGAATCCAGCTGGCTCTTTGTTTGACTCAGCAAAGCTTCTTGATGTTTCGAAAAACGTTGTTTCTCGTATGAGTGCTGAACAGGTTTACACTCAAGCATGTGAGTGGGCAGCTGAATACGACGTTGAGTTATACGATGCAATGAGCAAGGATGCTGAATATACTAAGTCCATATTTGCGATAGGCAGAAGTGGAAAGAATCCACGTAAGGATATTGCACTGTGGAGTGAGGTAAGAGGCTATATAGACTTGTTTTTTGACGAGTTTTTTGAAATAAAAGATTCTTATGATGAAAGATTTTCCAAGACTGACATTAAGGTAACTCTTGAGGAATTTGTGAAAACATATAGCTTTGATGATGATTCGAATGCTTGGTTTGAAAAAATTAAGGATATAGCAGATATGCTTGGTTACGCATCTGATATGAAGGCATATAAGCAAAATCCTGAAATATACAAGGGAAATGTATCTGATATAAGCATGTTTATAAGAATTGCTGTGACTGGAAAATTAAGCTCTCCTGATATGTATAGTGTAATGAGAGTGCTTGGATATGATAAAGTTGTTTCTCGTGTAAATGAAATGATTAATAAGCTATAAGAGGTTTATAATGGAAGAACTAAATTCAAATTTTATACATGATATCATTGATGAGGATATCGCTAATGGATTTTCTCGCAAAATTCATACAAGATTTCCCCCAGAGCCTAATGGATACCTTCACATAGGAAGTGCTAAGGCTATCTGGATTAATGCACAAACTGCAAAGAAATACAATGGTAGCTTTAATCTTAGATATGATGATACTAACCCATCAAAGGAAGATACCGAATATGTTGAAAGTATTTTAGAGGATTTGAAGTGGCTTGGTGCTGAGCCAACTGGTGGAATTTTCTATGGATCAGATTATTTTGATGCTTGCTACGATTACGCTGTA
Source organism: Clostridia bacterium (assembly GCA_017473085.1). GTDB lineage: Bacteria > Bacillota > Clostridia > Oscillospirales > CAG-272 > RGIG2000. The sequence continues at coordinate 256,095 of JAFUNF010000006.1, read as the reverse complement.
AAGCTAATCAAGGAAGGGAAAGCGTATGTTTGCGACCTTTCTGCTGAAGAAATGAAGGAGTACAGAGGTACACTTACTGAGCCAGGAAAAAATAGCCCATTTAGAGACAGAAGTGTTGAAGAAAACTTAGATTTATTTGAAAGAATGAAAAATGGTGAGTTTCCAGATGGATCTAAGACTCTTCGTGCAAAAATTGATATGGCATCTCCTAATATCAATATGAGAGACCCTGCTATTTATAGAATCCTTCGTGCACATCACCATAGACAAGGAAATAAGTGGTGTATTTACCCACTATACGACTATGCTCATCCAATCCAAGACGCTATTGAGGGTATTACTCACTCACTTTGCTCGCTTGAATTTGAGAATCATCGTCCATTATATGAGTGGGTTGTTGACAATATTGGCTTTGAAAACAAGCCTAAGCAAAGAGAATTTGCTCGTTTAAATGTCACCTATACAGTAATGAGTAAGAGGTATTTACGTTATCTTGTCGAAAACAATCTCGTTGATGGTTGGGATGACCCAAGAATGCCAACACTTTGTGGACTAAGAAGAAGAGGCTACACACCATCCTCGATACTTGATTTTGTTAGCAGAGCAGGTGTTGCAAAGGCTTATAGCATCGTTGATATTGAACTTTTAGAGCATTGCATTAGAAATGAGCTTAATATGACTGCTCAAAGGCGTATTTGTGTTGAAAATCCAATCAAGGTTGTTATAACCAACTATGAAGATGGAAAAGTAGAATATTTCCCTGTATCGAATAATCCTAACGATGAAAATTCTGGTACTCGCGACTTAGCCTTTACAAAAGAAATTTATATTGATAAGAGTGATTTCGCTGAGGTGCCACCACCGAAGTTCTTTAGAATGAAGCCTGAAGGAGAAGTTCGTTTAATGGGTGCTTACATTGTAAAATGCAATGAAATTATTAAGGACGAAAATGGCGAGGTAGTTGAAATTCACTGTACCGCTGACCTTGAGTCTAAGAATGGTAATCCTGTTGACGGACGTAAAATAAAGGGAACAATTCATTGGTTAAGTGCTGTAAATGCTGAAAAAGCAACTCTTATGATATACGATAAGCTCTTTACAATCGAAAATTTAGGAGATATGCCAGAGGGAAAGACATACAACGATTATTTAAATCCGAATTCGCTTGTTAAGGTTGAAAATGCTTTAATTGAAAAATGCCTTACTTCCTCTAAGCCAGGAGAAAAATTCCAGTTTGTCAGAAACGGATATTTCTGTAAGGATACAAGATATGAAAACACCTACAATAAAATCGTAGGTTTAAAGGATAGCTTTCCTAAAAAGTAATTCTTAACGCACCTTTTGAAAATAAAGGTGCGTTTTTTATTTAAAATAATTGACTAATTTATAGTTCTATGTTAAAATAAATGTAACATTTGTAAAATATGAGGTGCTTTATGGAAAGACAGGAAAAAATGGCTATCGCTCGCCAATTGGCAGCTGATGGTATGGTTTTGCTAAAAAATGAAAATAACACGTTGCCACTTGCGAAAAACGAGGAAATTGCTTTATTTGGTACCGCTTCCTATCGTTGCTTTAGAATGGGTTGGGGCTCGGGCGATATGCTTGCTCAAGAGATTTCTCAAATTCGTGATTGCTTATTGGAAGCTGGATATAAGCTAAATCCAGTTGTAGATAATGTATGCAAATCTTGGGTAGAGGTACATATGCCCAACTATGCAATAACAAATCGTAATTGGTTTGAATGGACCTTTAGATTTAATGAAATAGAAATCGACGAGGAAACAATAAAAGAATCAAGCAAAACATCAAAGGTAGCTGTAATAACAATTGGCCGTTGTTCAGGAGAATCTGACGATTTGAAAAACGAAGAAGGCTTCCTAAAGTTACATTCTGAAGAGGTTGATCTAATTAAAAATGTAACTAAATATTATGATAAAACAGTTCTTTTATTAAACGTTTGTGGCGTTATTGATTTAACTTCAATTGATGATTGTAAAATTGATTCTATCGTTGATGTTTCGTTAGGTGGAGAAATGTTTGGTTACGCTGTTGCTGATGTTCTTAGTGGTAAGGTTACTCCAAGTGGTAAGCTTGCTATGACTTGGGCGTACAAATATGAGGATTATCCAACAACTGAAGGCATTAATACCCTTGCAGTTCCATACAATGAAGGTATTTATGTTGGTTATAGATATTTTGATACCTTTGGCAAAGAGGTTAGATATCCATTCGGTTATGGATTAAGCTATACCACCTTCAATACTGCTATTGAAAACGTTTATTTAGCTGGTTCGCTTGTTAATATTGAGGTGTCTGTTACTAATACGGGAAAGGTGCCTGGACGCGAGGTATTACAGTGTTATTTATCTTCTCCTAATGGAACGCTTGAAAAGCCTTATCAAGAGTTATGTACATACGCAAAAACTAACACAATAGAGCCTAATGAAAAATGCACCATTATTTTGGAGTTTGATATTGCTGACATGGCAAGCTACTGTGAAAAGTGTGCTTCTTATGTTTTGGAAAAGGGTACATATTACGTAAGAGTTGGTAATTCATCGAGAAACACTCATGTAGTTTGTTCTATTGACGTTGATGAAAAGGTTGTTTGTGCAAAGGTTAAAAACAGACTAATTCCTTCCGCTGAGTTAAATCTTCTTTCGAATGCAAATGCTACACCGATTACCTATGAAGGGGAAGAGAACGAGAAAAAATCAGCTCCTACATTCAAGCTTGATGCTACATCCATTGAAACTATTGAATGTGTAAATATTGAGGATGTACCAGTAAAGCCTTGTAAGAAAAAAAGCAAAAAAGAGCTTGTTACATTAGACGATGTAATTAAGGGCAAGGAAACGATAGATGATGTAGTTGCACAGTTTAGCGACGAAGAATTGTCTATGATTTTGAATGGTGTAATATATGAAGGCTCAAACGCTAATGCAAATGTAGGAAGCATGTCTACTAAAGTTAGAGGCGCAGCTGGAGAAATGTGGGCTAGCGAAAAATACGGAATTCCTGTAAATGCCTGTGCCGATGGACCTGCTGGAATTAGACTTTCTGTATTCGGCTCACCTGTTGAAACCGATACACAAGTAGCACATGATGTTGTTGCATATCCTTCTGGCACTTGTCTTGCAAACTCATGGGATTTAGATGCAGCGAGAAGATTTGGCGAATGCGTTTGTGATGATTTGATTTTATCAGATATTGAGGGCTGGTTAGCTCCTGGAATCAACATTCAAAGAAATCCATTGAATGGCAGAAATTTCGAATATTATTCCGAGGATCCTTTGGTAGCAGGTAAGATCGGCGCTTACGTTACTATTGGCGTACAATACGACGAAAATGCTATTTTAACGGGTAGATATACAACCATTAAGCATTTTGCTTGCAATAATATTGAATACGAAAGAGGAGTTTCTGACTCACAGGTATCCGAAAGAGCGTTGCGTGAAATCTATTTGAAGGCATTTAAAATTGCCATCGAGGAAGGAAATCCAAGAGCGATTATGACCGCATACAATAAGATAAATGGTGTATTTGCGTCTACAAACTATGATTTGTTGATGGGTGTTCTTAGAGGTGAATGGTCATACGATGGTATTGTAATGACTGACTGGAATACTTGCGCTAAGGCACAAGAACACGTTCATGCAGGTAATGATTTAATTATGCCTGGTTGCCACAGAAAGGCAATTCTTGAAGGCTTGAAAAACGGAACAATAAAGAGAGAGGATGCCCATCTTTGTGCTAAGAGAATACTTGAATTAATAATTAAAACTAACTTTATTATCAAAGGATAACAGTGTAAAAAACTCCATTTTTTGTAGTCTTTCAAATAATAAAATATTTTTTCAAAAAACTATTGACAACACAAATTTAGTGTGATACAATAATTGAGCAAAAAGAAGTAGGACCTCCGTTCTCACCCACGGCAAACGAGTTGTGTGGTTAATAAAATGATTATTGTAATATTGTTCGATATTTGTAATAGTCTTTTATGGTGCGGAGATTTTGTTTCTCCGCACTTATTTTTTAACATTTTATGTAGCTGGAGGTGTTTGATTATCAGCAACGCAAAGGAAATGTGCATCAACGAGGATATTAGACTCAAAGAGGTTAGAGTTGTTACAGACGGGGGCGAACAATTGGGTGTTATGTCCTCTGAAGCAGCACTCAGCAAGGCATACGCACAAGGTCTTGACCTTGTTCTTATTGCTCCAACTGCAAATCCACCAGTTTGCAGAATAACTGACTATGGCAAATTCAGGTACGAAAGAGACAAGAGAGAAAAGGAAGCAAAGAAGAAACAGCAGGTTGTTAACGTTAAAGAGGTTCAGCTTTCTTGTACAATTGACACTCATGACTTCAATACCAAAGCAAATAATGCTATTCGTTTCTTAAAGGGCGGAGATAAGGTTAGAGTTGTTTTGTCATTCAAAGGAAGACAAATGGCTCACACCGATGTTGGTGTCGAAATTGTAAAAAGATTTATTGAGCTTTGCTCTGAGTACGGTAGTGCAGATAAAGCCCCAGTTTTAGATGGTAGAAGATTGTCTGTTACTATCTCACCACTAAAAAAGTAAGCAAATAAGTAAAAGTAAATAAGGTAGTATTACCGTAAGAAAGGAAATAAATTATCATGGGAAAAATTAAAACACATAAGGCTTCTAGCAAAAGATTTTCTTTGACTGGAACAGGAAAAGTAAAAATGTTCCACGCTCAACACCGTCACAATCTTGGTCTTAAGACAGCAAAGCGTAAGAGAAATCTTCGTTCTGGTTCTTATTTAAGCGAGAGCATGGCTCCAACAATCAAGAAATTGATTAACAAATAATTTTGAGTGAAGAAATACTATCTAGGAGGAAAAGAAAATGGCAAGAGTTAAGGGTGCTATGATGGCACGTAAGAGAAGAAATAAAGTTTTAAAGATGGCTAAGGGTTACTGGGGTGCAAAGAGTAAACACTTCAAGATGGCTAAGCAGGCTGTAATGAAGAGTGGCAACTATGCATTTGCAGGACGTAAAATGAAGAAGAGAGATTTCCGTTCTCTTTGGATTACAAGAATTTCAGCACAGGCAAAGGTTTGTGGTATGAATTATTCCACATTTATGCATGGCTTGAAGCTCGCAGGTGTTGACCTTAATAGAAAGATGCTCGCAGAGCTTGCAGTATCCGATAAGGAAGCTTTTGCAGTTCTCGTTGAGAAGGCTAAGGCGGCTCTTTAATATTGTAAAAAACTCGGCAAAACGCCGAGTTTTTTGCAATTCTGGTTATTAGGAGAATTTATGTTAAACGAAGAACTAAAACTTGATATTATTACAAGCAAAACAAATTCAACGATTATTAAGATTTCAAAGTTAAATGATAAGAAGTACAGAAATAGTGAAAAGCTTTTTTTATGCGATGGAATTAAATTGTTTAAGGAAGCTGTGAGCTTTTATGCGAAAATAAAGTATATAATCGTAAAAAATGATGCTATTTTAGATGATGAATGTATAAAAAAGCTAAAGGAGTGTCTAAATAAGCAATTAAAGGTTATATGCGTTAATTCTGATGTGTTTAACAAAATAACAACCGAACAAGCCCCTCAGGGAATTATAACCGTGTGCGAATTTTTGGATACTAAGCATCGATATTTGAATGAAGAGAGAATTGATTATTCAAACGAACATATGATGTTTTTAGAATCAATTAGAGATCCTGGAAATTTAGGCACAATCATTAGAAATTCAGTAGCATTTGGATATGATAGGATTATTCTTACATCAGATTGTGTAGATTTATATTCACCTAAGGTGATAAGAGCCACAATGGGTGCAATTTTCAAGATAAAAATTGATGTTGTAAGCAATGTAGAAGCTACAATTTTGAATTTAAAACGAAGCAAAAAGAGGATTTTAGCATCCTCATTGGGGAACAAATCACTTGTTTTAGATAGTGAAAAGCTTTCTGGCAACGATGTTGTTGTGATTGGAAACGAAGGTCACGGTGTTTCAAATGGAATGCTTTACATGTCAGATGATACTGTTTTTATTCCAATGGAGCCTAACTCTGAATCCCTAAATGCTTCTGTTGCTGCTACAATTTTTATGTGGGAGCAATACAAAAACAAATAACTTTAAAAGGGTTGTGAAAAAATAGTTCGTGTGGAAAAACGAACTTTGTTCTTATTTTGCAACTCTTTTTTTATTTTATTTAAAAATTGATTGACAACTTTGATAATTAATGATATTATATAATATTATAATAAGTATTTTAAGGTGTATTATGACAGATAAGATGGTATGGTTATGGTTGTCGTTGCATTTTGGCGCAGGAAGTAAAATTTATCGCAAACTTTACAACCATTTTGATTCAGTTAAAGATATATTTGAGTGTGATGATGCAGATGTTGAACTCATTCCTGGACTTAGAGATTCCGATAAAAATAGGCTCTTGGATAAAAGCACAAAGTCTGCTGAACTTATAATGAAATGGTGCGAGAAGTATGATGTAGAGATTTTAACACCATCTGATGAAAAATATCCATTGCCTTTGCGAGTGTTGGAGAATTTTCCAGCAGTGCTTTACTGTATTGGAGAACTACCAGATTTCCAAAATAAGTTATGCATTACAGTTGTAGGCTCTCGCGATATGTCCGCTCTTGGAAGAGACAATGCCTTTGAGTTAGGCTATGGCTTAACAAAGGGTGGCGCTCTGGTTATTAGCGGTATGGCAAAGGGAATTGATACTGCGGCTCAAAAAGGAGCTATGTTTGCTGGTGGATCAACAATTGCTGTTTTAGGATGCGGTATTAACTATATTTATCCTCAAGAGAACGAAGAGGTATATAAAAAAATACTAAAGGTTGGTGCAGCTATTACTGAATATCCACCTGATACGCCACCTACTGGATCTAATTTCCCAGTTCGAAATAGATTATTAGCTGGTCTTTCTTCTGCGGTTGTTGTTGTCGAAGCAAGACGAGATAGTGGTGCAGCTATTACTGCACGCAGAGGACAGGAACAAAGAAAGAAGGTTCTTGCATTTCCTGGTAGAACAAATGATTATCATTCCAGCGGAAACAATCAACTTCTAATTGATGGCGCCGAAGCCGTAACAAATGCTGTTGATGTGCTCGAAAAGTTTATGGACATATACAACGATTCGATAGATATAATGGCTGCAAAATTGAGGCCGAACAAAAATGATAAGGCATCAAATGTTAGATATCAGTTCAAAGAAGGATTTTTGTATGAACGAAGAAAAAGTAATAGAAGTAACACTCCTATACTGGCTCCAAAACCAAGCTTTGAAGCAAAAGAATTTGATACCTCAAAGCTTGACGAGGAAACAAAGCTTGTATATAATTCAATGAAACCGGGAATTCCTGTTAATGTTAATAGCTTTAAGAATTTAAACGTAGATGACGATAAAATAGCTTCTATCTTAGGCTTATTAGAAATTTTAGGAGCAATCACCGAGAATAATGGTTTCTATATGAAAAAATGATATGAAAGGATATTGACAATGGCAACCAACCTCGTAATACTCGAGTCACCTGGTAAAATTATTGCAGTTAAGAATTATTTAGGATCTAACTACAAGGTAATTGCATCTGTTGGCCACGTGCGAGATTTACCTAAATCATCCTTAGGAATTGATATTGATAACAATTTCGAGCCTCATTACATCAACATAAGAGGTAAAGGAGATTTAATAAAACAATTAAAAAAAGAAGCTAAAAATGCTGATAAAATATTTTTTGCAACTGACCCTGATAGAGAAGGAGAAGCAATTTCATGGCATCTTGCATCTATTTTGGGAGATGATGCAAAAAAAGCAAAAAGAGTTACATTCAATGAAATTACCAAAAGCGCTGTAAAGGAAGCTATCAAGCATCCTCGTGACATTGATATGAACTTAGTTAATGCACAACAAGCAAGAAGAATTTTGGATAGAATCGTTGGATATCAAATAAGCCCTTTTCTGTGGAAAACTATTAAAAGCGGCTTGTCTGCTGGAAGGGTTCAATCAGTTGCTACAAAGATTTTGGTCGAGCGAGAAGAAGAAATTAGACAGTTTGTTCCTAGTGAATACTGGACTATCAATGCAAACGTTAAAATTTCAAAAGGTAAAGCCTTGCTAACATACTTTTACGGAAAAGTTGGCAAAAAAATGAAGCTTACATCGAAGAGTCAAGCTGACAAGGTAATTTCTGAAATTAATATTAACGAGTTTAAGGTTCATGATATTAAGAAAACTAACAAAACTCGTTTACCTCAACCACCCTTCATTACTTCTACCTTGCAACAAGAGGCTTCGAGAAAATTTGGCTTTCAATCACAAAAGACGATGAAGCTTGCTCAAGAATTGTACGAAGGTATAAATTTGGGTTCCGAATTTGGTGGAACACAGGGCTTAATCACTTACATGCGTACCGACTCCTTGAGAGTTTCAAATGAAGCTCAAAATTCTGCTAAAAATTATATTGTAGCGAAGTATGGAGAAGAATATTATCCAAGAACAACAAGGAATTTCAAATCCAAGGTTAGTGCACAGGATGCTCATGAAGCGATTAGACCATCCAAGGTCGAGTTAACTCCTAATGACATAAAAAAACACCTTACAGCTGATCAATTTAAGCTATACAAGCTAATTTGGGATAGATTTTTGGCAAGTCAAATGGCATCGGCACAAATAGAAAATCAAATTGCTGACTTCGAAAATAATGGCTATATTTTCCGTACCAGCGGAAATGTTGTTACTTTTCCTGGTTATCTTTCTATTTACGAGGAAATTTCCGAGCCTGAAAATGTTGAAGAGCAGGAATGTTCATCTAAAAATTTGAAATTACCACAATTATCCAAGGGCGAGGTACTTGCGGGCAAGTCTGTTGAGGCAAATCAACATTTTACCGAGGCACCATCAAGATACGACGAGGCTTCATTGATTAAGTTTCTTGAAGAAAGAGGAATCGGTCGTCCTAGCACATACGCACCAATTATCACAGTAATATTAGCAAGAGGATATGTATCAAGGGAAGGACGTTTTCTCACACCAACTCCATTAGGTGAGGTAATTACAAAGGTAATGAACGAATATTTTCCGGATGTTGTTAACTATCAATTTACAGCAAAAATGGAAGAAAATTTGGATACTATCGAAAATGGTGAAATCCAATTAGAGAATGTTTTAGCCGACTTCTATACTAAGTTTGCAAAAGAGCTATCAAGTGCAAGCGAGAAATTAGAAAAGGGTGACATAGTCATTCCAGTAGAAGAGACAGATATTATTTGCGACCAGTGTGGAAGCAAAATGATAGTTAAAAATGGTCGTTTTGGAAAATTTGCAGCTTGTCCTAATTATCCAACCTGCAAAAATACTAAAAATATTGGCAAAACGACAAATGAAGTAGTTGCTCAGCAACAAGCTAATGTTGAGGAAAAATGCGAAATATGTGGAGCTAACATGGTTGTTAAGCAGGGTAAATTCGGCGAGTTTTATGCTTGCTCAAATTATCCTAAGTGTAAAAATACAAAAGCAATCACCACAAAAATTGACATCCCTTGCCCTAATTGTGGTGCTGAAATTGTTTCAAAATTTACTAAAACAAAAAAGCAGTTTTACAGTTGCTCAAAATATCCTACATGCAAGTTTTCTACTTGGGATACTCCTACCGAGAAAAAATGTCCAGTATGTTCCGATATGCTATTGATGAAAAAGACATCTGGCATGTTGTATTGTCGCAATGTAAGCTGTAACTATAAGGAAAATGGAAAATAAAAATACAAATCATATAAATGTGATAGGTGCAGGCTTAGCGGGCTGTGAGGCAGCATATCAAGCTGCCGAAAGAGGTGTAATGGTTACCTTGTATGAAATGAAGCCTAAAAAACTATCACCGGCACATCATAATTCCAACTTTGCCGAGCTTGTGTGCTCGAATTCATTAAGATCGGATGAATTATCCAATGCAATTGGTGTATTAAAGGCTGAATTAAGAAATATAAAATCGCTTGTTATGGATGCTGCCGATAGTACTAAAGTCCCTGCAGGCTCTGCCTTGGCTGTTGATAGAGAACTATTCTCAAAATTTATTACTGATAAAGTGAAAAATCATCCTAACATAACAGTTGTAGAGGAGGAGGTTTTAAACATAAACCCCAACGAAATAACTGTTATTGCGACGGGGCCGTTAACTTCGGATGGTTTTGCAACTTATTTAAGGGAGTTTCTAAAGCTTGACGGCTTGAATTTTTATGATGCAGCTGCACCTATTGTAGATTTCGATTCAATAGATATGACAAAAGCGTTTTTTGCTTCAAGGTATAATAAAGGTGATGCTGATTATATTAATTGTCCTATGAACGAAGAAGAATATAAAGCATTTTACAATGCATTGATTACTGCACAGGAAGCGGAATTGCATGATTTTGACAAGGATTCTCAAAAATTAACGGTATTTGAAGGATGTATGCCGGTTGAAGTAATGGCAAAGAGAGGATTTGAAACTCTTTTGTATGGTCCTATGAAACCTGTTGGGATTGAAAATCCTGTCACAAAAGAGACGTATTATGCAGTTGTACAGCTTAGAAAAGAAAATGAAGCTGGAACAATGTTTAACTTGGTAGGATTTCAAACACATTTGACTTTTGGCGAACAGAAAAGAGTTTTTTCTATGATTCCAGGTCTTGAAAATGCAAGCTTTTTACGTTATGGTGTTATGCATAGAAACACTTATATAAATTCGCCTAAATATCTTTCAATATATTATTCCTTAAGAGAAAATCCAAATATATTTTTTGCAGGACAAATGACTGGAGTAGAGGGATATATCGAATCTGCATCATCTGGCTATGTAGCAGGAGTAAATGCATCAAGAATAGCAAGAGGCTTAACCGAGCTTGATTTTACAGATGAAACTGTAATTGGTGCACTTTCACACTACGTTTGTAATGGTGCCTATTCTGGTAACTTTCAACCAATGAATGCAAACTTTGGTCTTGTATCACCATTGGGCTATAAGGTTAAGGGTGGAAAGAAATTCAGAAACGAAGAGTTGGCTAAACGAGCATTAAATAAAATCGAAGCTATGAAGGAGAGTATATTTCAATGAAAATTGCAATAGACGCTATGGGTGGCGATTACGCACCCTTTGAGGTTGTAAAGGGAGTATGCCTCGCATGTGATGAATTCGATAATGTTGATTACCTACTTGTTGGTGATCAAGCGAAAATAAATGATTGTCTTGTACAATTAAACAGAGAATTACCTAAAAATGTTGAAATTCTACATACAGATGTATTTGTAACTATGGATGATGATCCTATGCTTGTTATGAAAGGCAAGGAAAATTGTTCTATGCGTCTGGGACTTGAAAAGCTTAAGCAAGGAGAGGTTGACGCCTTTGTAAGTGCAGGTAGTACAGGAGCTTTACATACTGCCTCCACATTAATTGTAAGGAGAATCAAGGGAGTTAGAAGAAGTGCTATTGCAGCAGTAATTCCACTAAAAAAACCAATGTTGATTCTTGATTCAGGCGCAAACCCCGAGGTTAATGCTGATATTTTAAATCAGTGGGCTGTTGTTGGTTCTGCTTATGTTAATCAAATGTTTTCTGTTGAATCGCCACGGGTTGGCTTGTTAAATAATGGAACAGAAGAACACAAGGGAACAACAGTTGTTCAAGAGGCATATCAAATGCTTAAGAATAACGAAAATATTAATTTCGTTGGAAATATTGAGTCAAAAGAAATATTTAACTGTCCTTGCGATGTACTTGTAACTGACGGCTTTACTGGTAATATTACAGTTAAGCTAATCGAGGGTATGGGCAAGTTTATGTTTAAATCTATTAAAAATGTTCTTTACACAAATATATTTACTAAAATTTCAGCTATATGTCTAAAAAAACCTATGATGAAATTTAAAAAGGACTTTGACGCCTCTGAATATGGTGGAGCACCGATATTAGGTCTTTTAAAACCAGTTGTAAAGGCACACGGAAGCTCAAATGCTTATGAGATTAGAAGCACAATTAAGCAAGCGATACAATTCCATGAAACTGGTATAATAGAAAAGGTTGCTAACGCACTTAAATAATTTATGAAAGGAGAATTGAGTGGTGTGTTATCCTATGCCATTAAATGTTCTTGAAGATACAATAAAATATAAGTTCAATGATTTGGCTATTTTAAAGACAGCCTTAACTCATTCTTCTTACTCCAATGAACATAAATCCGAAAACTGTAAATGTAATGAAAGACTTGAGTTTTTAGGAGATAGTGTTCTTTCGATTATCGTAAGTAAATATTTATTTAAAAAGTATGACAAACGTCCAGAAGGAGAGCTTACTAAAATAAGAGCGTCTGTTGTGTGTACTCGCACGTTATCCAAGCTTGCTGACAAGATAAAATTAGGCGATTATTTATGTTTGGGTAAGGGTGAAGAGGAGACAGGAAGGACTAATGTAAAAATTCTCGAAAATGCATTTGAAGCTCTTCTCGCTGCTATTTTCATCGATTCTGAAAATAGCATAGATACTGTATCAAAATTTTTGTTACCATTAATTGTTCCTGAAATTGAAGTTGCATCTAAGGATGTAATTGGACACGATTATAAGACAACATTACAACAATTTATTCAGTCGCAAGGCACAGATAGAATTCAATATGTTTGTATTAACGAAAGTGGTCCTGACCACGCAAAGACGTTTGAAGTCGTAGCAAAATTAAATTCAAATGTTATTGGTTGTGGTATTGGCAAAACCAAGAGAGAGGCAGAGCAAAACGCTGCTAAAGAAGCGTTAGATCTGTTCGATGTAAAATGAGGCACATAAATATTCCCATATTTATTCCGCATTTAGGCTGTCCCAATCAATGTATTTTCTGCAATCAAAGATATATTTCTGGCACAGAACAATTTAACATAGAAGATGTTGATTCTCAAATCGAAACTGTTTTGTCAGGAATAAATGATGACGCTTGCTGTGAAATTGCATTTTTCGGTGGATCTTTCACAGGTATTGAGCGTGATTTGATGATAAATTTGCTTGATAAAGCACAAAAATATGTTAATGATGGTAAAGTGACTTCGATTAGATTATCTACTCGTCCTGACTATATTAACCCAGAAATAATTAACATATTGAAGAAATACACAATTAGTGCCATCGAATTAGGAATACAGTCATTTAGTGATGAAGTACTAAGTAAGTGCAAACGAGGACATACAGTTTATGATACAATAGAAGCTATAAGGCTTTTAAATGAAGCTCAAATTGATTTTGTGGGGCAAATGATGATAGGCTTGCCTGGCTCAACTATTGATGATGAAGTCTTTTGTGCAAAAAAAATTTGTGAGTTAGGAGCAGTTGGCACCAGAATTTATCCCACTATTGTTTTTGCCAATACAGAACTGGAAGAACTGAAAGAAAACGGAGAATACTTACCGCTAAATGTTGACGAAGCCGTGGAAAGAAGTGCAATAGTGCTTGATGTTTTTCTAAAAAACAACGTTAATTGCTTGCGTATTGGATTGTGTGATAGTGAAAATTTACATTCCAGCGATACGTTTGTTGCTGGTCCAAATTCCCCATCAATCGGAGAATTGGTCAAAAGTAAATTATTTTTATATAAAATAATAAATAAATTGAAATATTGTCAAATTGATGATATTCAGAATAAAGATTTAATTATATACTGTCCACAAAATTTAAAATCACAGATAATAGGACATAAACGAAAAAATATTGCTGAAATTTCAAATAAATATAAGTTTAATAGAATTGTAGTTAAAGAAGATTTGAAATTAGATGCATTTAAAATAAAAATTCAGTTAGAAGGAGGAAAAGCATGAGGTTAAAGTCATTAGAATTACAAGGATTTAAATCGTTTCCAGATAAAACTACCTTGCATTTTGATAACGGAGCAACAGTTATTGTTGGACCAAACGGAAGTGGAAAGTCTAACATAACTGATGCTATGAGATGGGTACTTGGCGAAATTTCCTCTAAAACTCTTCGTAGCTCAAAGCTGGAGGATGTAGTATTTATTGGTACTGAATCAAGAAAGCCGATGAGCTTTGCCGAGGTATCAATAACCTTCGATAATTCTTCTGAAGAAGGAAGATTGAACAGCGACTATGATACTATCACAGTAACACGTAGATATATTCGTGGTGGCGATAGTGAATTCCTTATTAATAAATCCCCAGTTCGTTTGAAGGATATAACTGAGCTCTTTAGAGATACCGGTGTAGGTCGTGAGGGCTATTCTATCATAGGACAAGGTCGTATCGCAGAAATTATCTCCAAAAAAAGCGAAGATAGAAGAAATATTTTTGAAGAGGCTGCTGGAATTGCCAAAGTTAGAGTAAAGAAGGAAATTTCAGAGAAGGACCTTAAGCAAACTCAAGATAACATTGAAAAAGTTGAAGGAACCTTCGAATTATTGTCTAAAAATGTTAGACATTTAGAGCATGCGGCTGAAAAGGCAAAAAAGTATTTCGAGATTTACGAAAGAAAAAAGGTTGCTGACGTTTCATTGTGGATTTATGATTCACAAAAGATGAAAAATGATATTCAGCAATTTGAAAATAATTATAAGTTGACTCAACATGAGCTCGAAATGGTCGACAATACCATGAAGCAGATAGAGGCACAGGATGCGTCTCTTTATGATAAAAAGCTTGAAGCTGATAAGAAAAGAGAGCAAATTTATTTTCAAATTAAGAGCTGTAACAACACTTTGTCTGAATTGAATAGTGCATTGAATGTTATGGACAACAATGTTGCACACGCTAAAATGTCATCTCACGAGCAGATTATTGAGCTTGAAAAGTTAGAAGCAAAGAAGGGGCTAATCGAAAGCGAGATTGAGTCTAAAAAGATTGAATCAAGTGGGATAAATACTTCTTTAAACGAGATTCTTGGAAAGCAAGAAATGGCAATTAAAGAAAGAAACAAGATAATCTCTTTAATTAACACTGCTGAAAAACAACTTGAGGATTTATTAATTGAGTTGAAGGCTTTAGAAGTTCAAAAAAATGATATTACTGTTAAGTTATCTGTTCTTGAAAACTCTCAATCCACTGGCGATGAAAGAAAAGAAAACTTAAGCTCGGAAATTTCAAAATATGATAATGAGCTTAATGATTTGAATAAAAATCTCGATTCTTTAACCAAAGTCATAGAGGATTATGAGAAAAAGCTCGGTGGTTTAGAAAAATCTCTTTCAACTCTTGAGAAGGAAATTGAGGAAAAAACTTATAGATACGATGAACTCAAGGAAGAAATGAGTATTTTCAATTCTAAAGCACTTGCTCTTAGGGAGAGAATAAACGCTCTTACAGCGATGGAAGAGTTGTTTGATGGCTATATTAGAAGCGTAGGCTACATAATGAACGCTTACAATAAAGGTGAGTTGCCCAATTGTGGCAAGGTGCATGGACCAATTTCAACGCTTATAGATGTGCCTAAGGAGTATGTGACAGCAATTGAAGTTGCACTTGGAGCTGGACTACAGAATATTGTTGTTGACAATGAAAATACTGCTAAGGCTTGTATTATAGCGTTAAAGGAAAATAAAATGGGTAGAGCGACATTTTATCCTATATCTTCCGTTACAGGACAGCGCCCAACTCAAGAAATGATTGATGCGAAAAAATACAAGGGTTATGTTGGTGTAGCTGATGAGCTGATCGAATTTGACGAAAAATATAGCCAAATTTTCTCCTCACTTCTTGGAAGAACAGTAATTTTCGATAACATTGATAATGCTACCAGTATGGCAAAGGATAAGAACTATAAGGTTAAGGTAGTAACACTTGATGGTCAACAAATTAACGTTGGTGGTTCCTTTACTGGTGGTTCTGTTAAGAACGAAGGTTCAGTTTTGTCACGTAGCAACGAGATAAAATCAATGGAGGACGAAGAAGAGCAAATAAAAATTAAGCTTGTTGACATCAAGCAAGAGGGGCAAAAGCTCGGTGAGAGCTTGAGAAGTTTAACCTCCCAACGCTTGAGCGATAAGCAACAATTTGATTTATTAGACACTTTGTATAGAGAAGAAAAGCTCAAGTACGATACCTTGGTTGCTCAAATAAAATTAAATAGAGATTTGGTTGAATCGCTAATGCTCGATAAAAAGGGTCTAACTGATAAGGATGAGGCCAACAAAAGCGAAGCAGAAAAGCTAAAAGATTCAATGAAATCTGCTGTTAGTAGAATCAACGAAATTTCTACTACTCGTGGCGAGCTTGATGAAAAACGTTATGAATATGTTGAACAAAGTGAAAAGCTAAATTCAATTATTAATGAAAATGGAATCAAAATAGCAGAAATTAAGAAGGACTTAGAGTCTTCAAATAACTCCGTTAATGATTCGGTTTATAAATTAGAGGAATTAGTTGCTGAAATCGCGTATAAGAAAAAGCGTATGGAAGAAATTAAGCAAGAAGAGTCTTCTTCTGCGGAAAAATCAGCTGAAAATAGAAAACTATTTACTGAGGCAGAAAAACGCCTTCAGGAGCTTGAAGAAGAGCATAAGTCGGTTCTTGATTTCATTACTGAGCTTGAAAGAAAGCGTAACGAGTTAACAATAAAAAATAAGGATGCTGCTGCAAAAAGAGCAATAATATTGGAATCGAATCTTTCTAGCAAGGCGAAGCTTGAGCAATTGCAAATAGATTTCGATAGAATGGTAGAAAGACTCAGCGAAGAATATGGACTAACTTATTCTACTGCAATTGAATTAGGATATCCTGAGGTAACAAGCAAAAATCGAAAAGAGGTTTTAGCTGTTGTAAACGAATGTAAAGAAAGTCTAAAAACTCTTGGCAATGTCAATTCAAATGCGATTGAGGAATACAAGGAAGCCAAAGAGCAATACGATCATTACTATGTTCAGTTAACCGACCTGATGGAAGCACGAAAGGATTTGGATGAACAAATTAAAAAGCTCGAGGAAGAAATGTCTGAAAAGTTTATTAATGCGTTTAATTCGATAAACGATAACTTCAATACAGTATTTAAAGAGTTGTTTGGTGGTGGACACGCAGAGCTATCTCTAACCGATCCTAATGATGTATTGAATTGCGGTATAGAAATAAAGGCGGCGCCTCCTGGTAAGGTAATTAAAAGCCTAATGCTTTTGTCGGGTGGTGAGCAATCATTTGTTGCTATTGCATTGTTGTTTGCTATACTTAAAGTTAACCCAACTCCTTTCTGTATTTTTGACGAAGTTGAGGCTGCGCTTGATGATGTAAACGTTACGAGATTTGGTCAATACATAAAGCGTTATTCCAATCAGACTCAATTTATTATTATCACTCACAGAAGAGGAACTATGGAAATAGCTGATAGATTGTATGGTGTAACTATGCAACAAAAAGGCATTTCAAAGGTTCTTACCATGGATATTAATGATGTTGGTAAAGATAAAATATTAAGAGAAAACCCACAATAAGGAGGGACTATGTCCTTTTTTGATAAACTAAAAAAAGGTTTGGAAAAAACCAAAAATGCAATAATAAAGCCATTTTCGAATTTGTTTAAAATGATTCGAGGAGTTGACGAGGAGCTTTTAGAGGAATTAGAGGAAATCCTTGTATGTGCAGATGTTGGTGCTTCAACAACTGATGAAATACTGACTCGTTTAAGAAGCAAAATCAAGGAAAATAAAATTAAGGACTCTGAAGAGGTTAAGCTTGCACTTAAGGAAATTATGCTTGAAATGATCGGTGAGGGCGGAAGCATAACATTTGGTAATGGAATAACCGTAATTCTCGTCATTGGTGTAAATGGTGTTGGTAAGACCACATCGATTGGAAAGATTGCATCTGCACTAAAAAGACAGAATAAAAAGGTTGTTGTTGCAGCCGCAGATACATTTAGAGCTGCTGCAATTGACCAACTTTCTGTATGGACTGACAGAGCAGGAGTTGATTTGGTTAAGCATACTGAGGGATCCGATCCTGCCGCGGTAGTATTTGATGCCATTAATGCGGCTAAAAAGCGTAATGCCGATGTTTTGATTATTGATACTGCTGGTCGTTTGCACAATAAAAAGAATTTGATGAATGAGCTTGCAAAAATTGACAGAGTAATTACTCGTGAGCTTCCTGATTCAAATAGAGAGACCTTGTTAGTGCTTGACTCTACTACTGGTCAAAATGCAATTAACCAAGCAAAAGAATTTAAAAATGCTGCAGATATCACAGGCATAGTATTAACTAAGCTCGATGGTACTGCAAAGGGCGGAATTGTATTTTCTATTAAAAATGAGCTAAATATACCAGTTAAGTTTATTGGTGTAGGCGAGAAAATTGATGATATGGAGAAATTTGACGCAGAGGATTTTGTAAATGCGTTGTTTGAGTAAGATATGATTAAGGTAGTATTAGCGACAAGAAACAAAAACAAAATCAATGAACTAAAAACATTTTTTAAAGAGTTGTCTAACCTGGATATTACAGTTTTATCGCTAAACGATATTGGTTACTATGATGATATCGAGGAAAATGGTAAAACCTTTGAAGAAAATGCAATATCCAAGGCATCTGTGCCAGCTAAGCTTGGATATATCGGCATTGCTGACGATTCCGGCTTGTGTGTTGAGGCTTTAGGCGGAGCTCCTGGTGTATTTTCTGCCCGTTGGTCTGGTGGAGATGATGAGGACAATAACGATTTGCTTTTGAAGAAATTAAAGAATGAACCAGTCCGTGATGCGAAATATGTTTGCGCAATGGCATGTGTTTTTCCTGACCATTCAAATGATTTTACTGTAAGAGGAGAATGCTTCGGCAAAATTTTAACTGAAAGACAGGGAAATGGTGGCTTTGGATATGATCCGTTGTTTTACTTTGAACCATTTGGCAAAACCTTTGCAGAGGTTGATATGGCTAAAAAGAACAAGGTTAGTCACAGAGGCGCTGCTATGCGGTCTTTAATAAAAAAATTAACACAGGTATTATCATGACAAGTAAACAAAGATCTTATTTAAAAAGCTTGGCAGTAAATTTGGATACAATTTTTCAAATCGGAAAAGGTGGGGTAACTGACGAAATCTGTTATCAGCTTCTCAATGCTCTCAATGCAAAAGAGCTTATAAAAATTAAAGTTCTCGAAACATCGCCCGATTCAGTAAGAGAAGTTGCGAGTATAGTTGCTGACCAAACTGGTGCGGAGATTGTTCAAACGATTGGAACAAAAATTGTTTTGTATCGAGTTTCTGACAACGAAAAAAATAGAAAAATTGATATTAAGAGAATAAAATGAGAATAGGTATTTATGGTGGAACATTTGACCCACCTCATATTGGACACGAAAATATCTTAAAAGAATTTATTGATCAAATCGATTTGGATAAGGTTTATGTAATGCCTACCTATATCCCACCACATAAACAAGTAGCTACAAGCGTTGATCCTTTAACAAGGCTTGAAATGGCAAAGCTTGCATTTAACAAAATATCAGATAAGGTAATCGTATCAGATTTAGAAATAATTCGTAAGGGAATGAGCTTTACGGCGGATACCATAAGTTATTTTGTAGATTATGGTGAAGATAATAAAGTGTTTTTATTATGTGGAACCGACATGTTTCTTACATTAGGGGAATGGAGGCGTCCTTGCTATATTTTTAAAAATTCGACTATTGTGTATGCAAAAAGAAAGAATGATAAGAACCTTGATAACATAATCGCAGAAAAATGTGAGGAATATTATCAAGATTTCGATGCAACTATAACTTCGTTAAACATTAATACTATTGACATTTCTTCTACCGAAATACGCAATAAAATTAGAAACAATGAAGATGTTAGTGACTTGCTTTCAAAGGACGTCATTGAATTTATACATGCAAAATCACTTTACAAAGAGAATTAAATGTTATGAATGAATTTGAATTTATTGTTGATATTATAAAAAAACATCAAACTGAAAAACGATATACCCATACCTTAGGTGTTTCGGAAGAGGCGTATAAGCTTGGAAAAATTTTTATACCAGAGAAAGCGGACAAGCTAAAAATTGCAGGACTTTTACATGATATTACTAAGGATTTTTCGTTAGAAAAACAGTTGTCTTTGTGTGACGAATACAGAATTACGTTAGATAAGGATAATTTAGTACCAAAATTGCTTCATTCAAAAACTGGTTGTGAATATGCTAAAAGATTATTCGGTAGCGACATAGTAGACGAAGAAATATACAATGCCATTTTATTTCATACGACTGGTAGGGAAAATATGACACTTTTTGAATCTTTGGTATATTTGGCTGACTACATTGAACCAGGGCGAACATTCGATGATTGCGTTCTTTTAAGAGACTATTTTTATGAATTGTTGGATGGTGCAGAAAATTTGGAAGCAAGAAAGTATATTTTGATTAATACTTTGATTTTTTCATTTAATTTAACCATTCAAAATTTAATAGATGAAGGGAAAAGTATTGATTTTGATACAATAAGAGCCAGGAATTATTACTTAAAGTTGAAAAAAGAATCTGAAAGAGGTACATTAAATGAATGAGATTTTTCAAGTAACACCGGGCGAGCTTGCAGATGCTAATGCTATTGATATTGTAGCAGTAATGGTTAAGTCATTAGATGCAAAAAAAGCAAGCGATATAAAGGTGTTAAGAATAGAAGAAAAAACTGTGTTAGCAGATTACTTTGTAATATGCAACGGAACATCAACAACTCAAGTCAAAACGTTAGCAGATGAGGTAGAATATCAATTGAATAGAGGAAATGCCCCTTATGTACGATTTGAAGGAAATGACTGTATTGACTGGAAGGTTGTTGACACAAAAGACGTTATTCTTCATGTTTTTACCAACGAAGCAAGAGAATATTATAAGTTGGAAAAGCTTTGGGCTGACGCAGAGGAAATAAACATTAATAATTTTTTAAATAATTCCACCGAGGAGTAGAACATGAAATACGAATTTAGCAAAATTGACAAAAAATGGCAGAATGAATGGGAAAGCAAAGAAGCCTTTAAGGTTTTAAATGATTACTCTAAGCCAAAATATTATACATTGATTGAATTTCCATATCCTTCGGGACAAGGCTTGCATATAGGACATCCAAGACCATATACTGCGATGGATATTATTTCCAGAAAAAAGAGAATGGAAGGTTATAATGTTTTATTCCCTATGGGTTGGGATGCTTTTGGACTTCCTACTGAAAACTATGCTATTAAAAATCACATTCATCCAAGCATAGTTACCGAAAAGAATATCAAGCACTTTAAGGAACAGCTTCAGGCGATTGGATATAGCTTTGACTGGTCGAGAGAAATAAATACAACAGATCCAGACTATTTTAAGTGGACTCAATGGATTTTCCTTCAATTGTTTAAGAAGGGACTTGCATACAAAAAAGAAATGAATGTTAACTTCTGTACTTCATGTAAGTGTGTACTTGCAAATGAAGAGGTCGTTAACGGTGTGTGCGAAAGATGTGGTAGCGAGGTTATTCATAAGGTAAAGAGCCAATGGATGTTAAAAATTACTGCTTATGCACAACGTTTGATTGATGACCTTGCAGATGTAGATTTTCTTGAAAGAATCAAAACCCAAGAAATAAACTGGATTGGTAGAAGTGAGGGCGCTGAGGTTAATTTTGGCACCACTCAAGGCGAAAATGTAACTGTATTTACTACAAGACCGGACACACTATTTGGAGCTACATATTTGGTTATGTCTCCCGAGCACGCTTTAATTGAAAAGTGGAAGGATTCAATCGAAAACTATGCCGAAGTTGAAGTATATAAGCTCGAGGCCTCCAAAAAGTCTGACTTCGAAAGAACTGAGTTAGTTAAAGAAAAAACTGGTGTATGTCTAAAAGGTGTAAGAGCTATCAATCCTGTAAATAACAAAGAAATTCCTATCTATATTTCCGACTATGTATTAGCAACCTATGGTACAGGAGCTATTATGGCTGTACCAGCTCATGACGAAAGAGACTGGGATTTTGCAAAGGTATTCTCATTGCCTATAATTGAGGTTGTTGCTGGTGGAAACGTTGAAGAAGAAGCCTTTACTGACGTGGAAACAGGAAAGCTTTGCAATTCTGAATTTCTTAATGGTTTAGAGGTTGCAGAAGCAAAGAAGACAATAATTAAATGGCTTGAAGAAAACGACAAGGGTCATTCCAAGATAAACTATAAGCTTAGGGACTGGGTATTTTCACGTCAAAGATATTGGGGTGAGCCTGTACCTATGGTGTGGTGTGATACATGTGGTTGGGTACCTGTACCAGAGGATCAATTACCCGTTAAGCTTCCAGATGTTGAGCACTATGAGCCAACTGATACTGGCGAGTCACCTCTGTCCAATATTCATGATTGGGTAAATACAACATGTCCTCATTGCGGTGGACCTGCTAAGAGAGAAACTGATACTATGCCACAGTGGGCTGGCTCATCTTGGTACTTCCTTAGATATTGTGATCCTAATAACAATAAAGAGCTTGCATCCAGAGAGGCACTTGATTATTGGATGCCTGTTGACTGGTATAACGGAGGCATGGAGCACGTTACTCTACATCTACTTTATTCACGCTTCTGGGCTAAGTTCTTATATGATATTGATATTATTGGTTGCAAGGAGCCATACAAGAAGAGAACTGCTCATGGTATGATTTTGGGCGAAAATGGCGAAAAAATGTCCAAATCAAGAGGTAATGTAATTAATCCTGATGATGTAATCTCTGAGTTTGGTGCCGATACCTTACGCTTGTACGAAATGTTCATTGGTGACTTTGAAAAGGCTGCACCTTGGAATCCATCAAGCATTAGAGGATGCAAACGCTTCCTTGATAGAACTGCAGCGCTAACTGACATTGTAAAGGGTACTGGTATTACTCCTAAGTTGGAGTGTTCATTGCACAAATTGATTAAGAAGGTTACCATTGATATTGACAATATGAAGTTTAATACTGCAATTGCTGCAATGATGGCATTTTTGAACGAAGTATATGAGATAGGCTCAATTACTGTTGATGAGCTTATTATATTCATTAAGTTGTTAAATCCATTTGCGCCTCACTTAACAGAGGAAATGTGGCAAAGTTATGGAAACAATACATTTCTTTCTTTAGAAAAATGGCCAGTATATGACGAGGCTAAAACAGTTGAAAATACTGTTGAAATTGCTGTACAAATCAACGGCAAGGTTAAGGCAACAATTAGTATTAATAAGAATATTTCTAAGGATGATGCAATTTCTTTAGCAAAAGCTGATTCGAGAATAGCAGAAGCTATTGGAGATAAATCTATAATTAAGGAAATTTATGTTCCTGGAAAAATTGTTAATATCGTTGTAAAATAGGATGTTTTATATTATTTTTAAAATTTTAAAAAAAATTTAAAAATATACTTGACAAATATATTGCCTTGTAATATAATTATTAAGAGTTAAAGCTCTTGCTACAAGCGAGGGGAGGGATATAAATGGCTGAGATTAGAGTAAAAGAAAACGAAACACTCGATAGTGCACTTCGTAGATTTAAGCGTCAATGTGCAAGATCTGGAGTTCTTATGGAGCTTCGTAAGAGAGAGCACTACGAAAAACCAAGCGTTAAGAGAAAGAAAAAGTCTGAAGCAGCAAGAAAGCGTAAATTTAAGTAATTTATAAGACTTGTCTCATTTACAATAAAAGGAATTCGGTTTTGCGGATTCCTTTTTTTGTGGATATTTAAAAAATTAGTTAATTTAATCAAAATCTTTGTTTAAACTATTTACAAATTAAAAAAAATATAGTATTATATTATTGAAATAAATATTTAAGGAGCTAGTTTTGAAAACAGGTGAACCTATTTACAAAAGAGTGTTGCTCAAGCTTTCTGGTGAAGCCATTTCAAATGGTGAAAACGGAATACTGAATTTTGAGTATATCGAAAAAATAGCTAAGAATGTTAAAGCGTGTATAGAAAAGGGTGTACAGATAGCAATTTTAGTTGGTGCAGGTAACATTTGGCGTGGCAGAAGTGGTGAAAATATGGACAGAGTAAAGGCTGACCATATGGGAATGTTAGCTACTTGTATTAATGCTATTGCTATACAGGAAACCTTTATAAGATTTGGCATTGAATCAGAGGTTATGACATCAGTTGAAATGAAAGCCTTTGCAAAGCCCTTCAATAGAGATGATGCTATTCTTGCATTAAACAGTGGTAAAGTAATAATTTTTGGTTGTGGACTTGGCATACCATTCGTTTCAACCGATACAGCTTCAGTTGTACGTGCTGCGGAAATTGGTGCTGACACTGTTTTAATGGCGAAAAATATCGATGCCATATATACTGCCGATCCCAAAAAGGATCCAAATGCTAAAAAAATTGAATCTATTACATACAAAGAGATTTTAGCCCAAGGTTTGCAAGCTATGGATTCAACCGCTACCTCGTTTGCAATGGATAACAAAATATCAATTCATGTTTTTGGATTAGATAACTGCGATAATATTTATAAAGTAATAATGGGTGCTAAAATGGGCACTGTAGTAAAAGGAGAATAATAAAATGAAGCTTGATACTAAAGAATTTGAATTAAGAATGAATAAGTCAATTGAGGCTTACAAAAATGAACTCGACACAGTACGTGCAGGCAGAGCAAACCCAAATGTTTTATCAAGAGTTAATATCGATTACTACGGAGTGCCTACTCCTGTAAAGGATATTGCTGCTATTTCTTTGGCCGATGCAAGAACTATTGTAATTAAGCCATGGGATGTCTCTTCTCTCAAGGCTATTGAAAAGGCAATTCTTGCTTCTGATATTGGAATTACTCCAGCAAACGATGGTAAAGTAATTAGACTTGTATTCCCACAACTTACCGAGGAAAGAAGAAAAGAACTAAAGAAGCAGGTTTCAAAGCTTGGTGAGGATGCTAAGGTTGCTATTCGTAACATTAGAAGAGATGCAATGGACAAGTCAAAGGAAATGAAGAAAAATTCCGAGATGACTGAGGATGAGCAAAAGATTTCCGATAAAAATGTTCAAGATTTGACTGACAAGTTCATCAAAGAAATTGATGTAATTACAGCAAATAAAGAGAAAGAAATAATGGAAATATAATGAGTGATGGCTGCCTGACGTAATTTCCTCGGGCAGCCTTTACTGATTATAGAGAGGTTTTATGAAAAAAACTAAAAAAGAATTTAAGGTTGACGAAAGATTAAAACACATTGCTTTTATAATGGATGGCAATGGTAGATGGGCAAAAAAAAGAATGTTGCCAAGGTCTGTTGGTCATTCGTTTGGAGTAAAATCCATGGAAAAAACCTTGAATTCTTGCTTTAAAATGGGTATAGAGGCTGTAACGGTTTATGCATTTTCTACAGAAAACTGGACACGCCCTAAGCAAGAGGTTGATTCTATCATTAAGCTTTTACGTGAATATATTGTTGATGCTAAAAAGCACGAAAATGTAAGATATGTTTTTCTTGGTGACAAATCTATTTTAGACGAAGATTTAAGAAATGAAATGCTCAAGCTTGAACAAGACACAAAATGCTTGAAAAATTTACTAAATATTGCATTCAATTATGGAGGACGTGCAGAGATAGTTAAAGCATGCAATTCACTTATCGAAAACGGTCTTCCAATAACTGAAGAGGGAATATCAAAAAACCTATATACCAGTCACGTACAAGATCCTGATTTAATTGTTAGAACAGGTGGAGAATATAGATTATCAAACTTTTTAATGTGGCAAAGTGCTTATTCTGAAATATATGTTACTGATGTTTTATGGCCTGATTTTAATGAAGAGGAGCTTATTAAAGCAATAGAGAGCTTTTATAGAAGAAAAAGAAGATTCGGTGGATTAAATAAGGACGAGGAGTAAGATATTGAAAATTAGAATTTTAACTGCAATAGTTGCAATTGCCTTGTTTGTACCTGTGTGCATTTTTTCCGATTATATAGTGTTTCCTATAGCTATATCTATCTTATGTGCAATTGGTGTATTTGAGGTTACAAAGTGCTTAAGCTTTCATAAAAAGCTTGCTTTAACCATACCAATGTACCTTTTGGCACTTGCATTACCTATAATAAGATTTAAAGGCATAATCAACTCTGATATGAAATTTTCTGTTATAGCTATCGCTTGTGCGTTTTTTATGCTTATATATTGCTTGGCATATTCAATGTTTAAGAAAAATGAAGAAAAGATTTCCGATATTTTAACTGTTTATGGACTGTTCATTTACGTTGTTGGATGCTTTTCATCGATAGTGATGGTCAGATACTCGGCTGATGAAATGGGTCATTATATGTATGTCTTAATCTTTTTAGGTGCGTGGGTATCAGATACCTTTGCATATTTCACTGGCGTTCTTTTTGGAAAGCATAAGCTTATTCCTTCAATTAGTCCTAAAAAAACAGTTGAGGGTGCTATTGGTGGAGTAGTGTTTACATTAATTGCCTTTGTAATTTATGGTTTAGTTTTGAACAAAGCATTTTCAGTTTCTATTCCTATTTATACATTCATAATTTTGGGATTATTATTGCCAGTTGTTTCTCAAATTGGAGATTTGATTGCATCAGCAGTGAAAAGACAATATGGAATAAAGGATTATGGCAATCTTTTTCCAGGTCACGGCGGAGTTTTGGATAGATTTGATAGTGTAATGTTAGTTGCTCCAACCTTGTGCTTGATTAATGGTTTAATTAATTTAATTACTGGAGTATATGTTCTATGAGTTTTGAAAACACTACTTTAGCAATACTTGGTTCAACTGGGTCGGTTGGTCAGCAAAGCGTCGAAATTGCTAAGCATCTTGGTCTAAAGGTAGATTTATTGACTGCTTCCTCTTCTGTTGAAAAAATGGAGGCACAAGCACGAGCACTAAAGCCTAAATGCTGTGTTTTGACCAATGAAAAAGCTTCAAAAGAATTAGCTTTAAGGTTAAGTGACACAGACATAAAGGTATATTCAGGCGAAAAAAGTGTCGAAAGTGCTATTCTTGACAGTGATGCAACCGTCGCTGTTAATGCAGTAAGTGGTTTTGCAGGATTAGCCCCAGCAATTTCTTGTGCTAAAAGTGGAAAACGCATTGCTATGTCAAATAAGGAAGCTATTGTAATAGCATATAAGTTTTTACAAAGTGAAATTATAAAGAATAAAGCAGAGCTGATACCAGTTGATAGTGAGCATAGTGCGATTTTCCAGTGCTTACAGGGTAGAGCTGATAATGATATTAAAAGGATTATTTTAACATCATCAGGTGGTCCATTCAGAGGAAAGAAAAGGACCGAATTAGCATCGTTGACACCCAATGATGCTTTGGCGCATCCGACTTGGAAAATGGGTGCAAAAATAACTGTTGATAGTGCATCTTTAATGAATAAAGGCTTTGAGGTTATTGAAGCTGTTCGCTTATTTAATGTTACTCCTGAGCATGTAAGGGTTGTTGTTCATCCTCAAAGTATAATGCATTCAGCAGTCGAATATAATGACAATAGTGTAATTGCTCAAATGGGGTCACCAGATATGCGTACCTGTATTCAATATGCAATAACCTATCCTCAAAGAACACTTTCGCTTGCGAGTGCACTTGATTTTTCTGCTCTTGCAAAATTAACTTTTGAGGAACCAGATACAGATACATTTTCACTTCTTTCACTTGCTTATTATGCTATTGAAAAGGATGGTGTTATTCCTGCTGTGCTTAATGCTTCTGATGAGGTTGCAGTTCAAGCATTTTTAGATAAAAAAATTGGATTTGTTGATATTTTTAATATTGTTGAATCTGTGGTTACAAATTATAAAAATGTAGAGAATCCAACCCTTGATGACATTTGCTTTGCAGATAAAGAAGCTCGGATTAAAACTAACGAAATAATTAATAAAATGTAACTACTTGGATTTAGACCTTAACAAATTATATTGAGGTAAAAATGGAAATTTTATATGTAATTTTAGCATTATTAGTGTTTGGATTTATGATTTTAGTTCATGAATTAGGTCACTTTTTGTTTGCAAAGCTATTTAAGGTCGAAATTAATGAATTTTCAATAGGAATGGGACCAAAGCTATTTTCTAAAAAAGGAAGGGACAATGTTCAATATTCCTTAAGGCTTTTTCCAATTGGTGGATATGTTGCAATGGAGGGAGAAGGGGAAGAAAGCGATAATCCAAATGCATTTTATAAAAAACCTGCATGGCAACGCTTTGTTATTGTAATAGCGGGGGCTTTTGTTAATCTTTTGGTTGGCTCCTTAATAATGACAATTTTAACTCTTTCATCTCCATACTATGGTACAACTATTATTGCTGAATTTAGTGAAAATTCAGTTAGCGAAGCATGTGGTCTTGAGGTTGGAGATGAAATAATTAAGGTAGGAAATGTAAGGGTACATACCTATGATGAATTAAGCTATGAAATAATGCGTAACGGTTATGCACCTGTTGATATCACCTTTGTTCGTAAAGGAGAGGAATACACAAAGGAAGTTACATTCGATACCTCGATATCTGAAGGTATATCCTTTGGTAAAATGGATTTTAAGGTTTTGGGCGAGAGAAAAAGCTTTTCATCTGTTTGTAAAAATGCTTTTTATTCTACCAAATCTGCAATTAAAATGGTTTGGGATTCATTAATTGATTTAATAATTGGAAGGTATGGCTTTGAGCATGTTTCAGGCCCAATAGGAGTAACTGGCGCAATATCACAAGCAGCTCAAATTAGCCCATATTCATTCTTTTATATGATAGTCATTATATCAATGAATTTAGGTGTATTTAATTTGCTTCCAATTCCTGCCTTAGATGGTGGAACGTTAGTATTTTTAATTTACGAAATGATATTTAAAAAGCCGGTTCCAAGAAAATTTGAAAGCATATCTAAAGCTATAACAATGGTGCTTTTGCTTTTATTGGTTATAGTTGTTACTTTTAAGGATATAGTTAATCTTTTTTGAGGTATATATGAGACGTAAAACAAGATTGATAACAATAGGAAACGCAACAATAGGCGCAGATTCGGATATTTTGATTCAATCTATGACTAACACTGACACCCTTGACACTGAAGGTACGCTAAAACAAGTGCTTGCTTTACAGCAAGCAGGCTGTGATATTGTTAGAATAACTGTACCAACTGTTGAAAGTGCTAAAACAATTAAATTTTTGATAGATAATAATGTTATTATTCCGATAGTTGCTGATATTCATTTCGATTATAAAATAGCACTTGAATGTATTAAAATGGGTATAGATAAAATTCGAATAAACCCCGGGAATATAGGAGAGAGTTGGAAAATTAAAGAGGTTACAGATGCTTGTAAGGCAAATAATATTCCAATTAGAATAGGTGTGAATGGTGGTTCATTAGAGAAGCATATTCTTGAAAAGTATTCAGCACCAACTCCTGAGGCGTTAGCTGAAAGTTCATTTTATCACATAAACCTTTTAGAAAAGTTTGGATTTTATCAATCCGTAATATCTGTAAAATCATCTAATGTAAAGAATATGATCGATGCTAATCGAATTATTGCGTCAAAATGTGATTATCCAATACATATTGGTGTAACTGAGGCGGGAGATTCATACAGTGGACTTATAAAAAGTAGCATTGGCATTGGATCTTTATTATGCGATGGAATTGGCGACACATTAAGAGTCTCTTTAACTGCTAATCCAATTGATGAAATCAAAGCAGGTAAGGAGCTTTTAAAGTCTTTAGATCTCTATAAAAAAGGATCAATAGAGGTTGTTTCTTGCCCAACTTGTGGCAGAACCAAAATTGATTTAATTAGCTTATCTGAGCGATTTAAAGCTAATATAGAGAATATTGATACAAAAGGCAAAAAAATAAAGGTTGCTTTAATGGGGTGTGTTGTAAATGGCCCAGGAGAAGCAAGAGAATGTGACATTGGAATAGCTGGTGGAAAAGGCGAGGCTGTTCTATTTAAGCATGGAAAAATTATTTCAAAAATCAGTGAAGAAGATATTATTGAGATTCTTGTAAAAGAAATAGAAAGTATAATAAAAGAGAAATAAAATGAATTTATTTGAAAGATTTCCAAAATATACTCCAAGTGAAGAGTTAACTGGATATATGAATTCTGAGGTTCTATCGACAAAGGTTGATAAAGAAAAACGTTTTATAGAAGTAACTATTTCTTCTGTTGGAACAATACCGAAAGAAATTTTATATCGAATTGAGCAAGAAATCATAAAAGCTTATGATTTGAATTATATGAGGATTTATCCTAAGTATGATTCAACTCTTTTCACAAAGGATTACTTTGGGGAAATATTATGTGAAGTTTATAGAGAGGCTCGTATAAGTAAAGGCTTTTTTAATGATTATACGTTGAGCTTTTCTATGGATAAAATTGAATTAAAAATCCCATTCAATATGGGAGGAATTGAGTTATTGGATATAGGAGAAACAGCTGATACATTTTCTAAGATAATTTTTAGAGAGTTTGGCTTATCTATTCCCGTTACGATAACTCAAAGAGAGGATTATTTTACAAAAAGTCTAAGCTTTGAAAATGAGAAGCTTTTACAATTAAAAAAAGCATTGGATGAGCAAACCGCTGTAAATCAAAAGGACAAAAAAATTGAGGCACACACGGCACATTTAGGCTTTGACAAAGCAAATTCTTTTAATAAAAAACCTGTAAACTTGGAAAGAAATGATAACATCATATTATGTGGTAATACCAAGTTTGATATTAGCAATAAGGAATATGTTGCAGGTGGCGAATTTGATATTGATAATGTAACTCCCATTAGAAATATAACTCTTGGAATGTATAATATTGTAGTACTTGGAACAGTTTTTTCTGTGGAGGAACGACAATTTAAAACTAAAAGAGGCTTAGTTACATCAATTAATATTGGTTTAACTGACAAGGATTCATCTATTTATATAAAAATTAGCACAAATGATGACATGGCAAAGGAAGCAAGAAAGTTCTTTGAAGAAGGAAAGTCTTATGCTATAAGAGCAGATGTAAAGGTAAATGAAAAGGATGGAGAAATTTATCTTGCTCATCGTGATATCTGCAGGATTTCCGTTGAAAAAAGGATTGATAATGCAGAGCATAAGCGTGTTGAATTACACTTACATACAGCTATGTCTGACATGGATGCAATAATTGACCCCGCACAAATTGTTAAGGTTGCAAAGGAGTGGGGACACAAAGCAATTGCAATAACTGACCACGGAAATGTTCAAGCATTTCCACCCGTAATGCTTGCCTCCGAAAAGCAGGGTATGAATATCATATATGGAATGGAAGCGTATTTTGTAAACGATACAAGGGTCGATTCGTCTAACTCAGCCATTAAAATAGTATTTGGAAATAAAGATACTACTTTGGATGAAGAATATTGCGTGTTTGATATAGAAACCACTGGTTTTTCGCTCGAAGAAGACAGAATTACAGAAATAGGTGCTGTAATCGTCAAAAATGGTGAAATTTTAGACAGATACGATACATTTGTCAATCCACACCGACCAATACCTCAAAATGTTGTTGAATTAACTGGAATTACTGACGACATGGTTAAAGATGCAAGAGATATTTCAGAGGTATTACCTGAATTTTTCAAGTTTGTTGGTGATAGAGTTCTTGTTGCGCATAATGCAAAGTTCGATATCAGCTTTATTCGTAACTCGTGTGCAAAGCATAATATACCTTTTACATTTACTTATTTAGATACCTTGGCACTTTCAAGACATGTAAATCCGGATTTAAAAAGGCATAAGCTTGATATACTTGCCAACCACTACAACCTTGGCGAATTTAATCATCATAGGGCTTGTGACGATGCTGAGATTTTGGGATTAATTCTTGAAAAAATGTTTGATAAGCTACGCTATGAAGGTGTAGAGAGCATAAATCAAATCGGAAAGAATACTTCTGCGGATGGAGATACCACAAAGCTTGAGGTGTTTCACCAAATTTTGTTAGTTAAGAATAAGACTGGACTTAAAAATTTATATAAGCTTGTATCTGAGGGATTTTTGGATAATTTTTATAGAAAGCCTCGAGTACTCAAATCACGCTTAATCGAGCTAAGAGAAGGGCTGATAGTGGGTTCTGCATGCGAAGCTGGTGAATTATTTAGAGCTATGATCGACGGCGCAAGTGATACAGAGCTTGAGGAAATTGCAGAGTTTTATGATTATTTAGAAATTCAACCAATCTGTAACAATATGTTTTTAGTAAATGAAGGTAAAGCTACAGTTGAGGATCTAAAAAATTATAACAGAAGAATTGTTGAGTTAGGTGACAAGCTTGGTAAGCCAGTAGTGGCAACATGCGATGCACACTTTTTAAATAAGGAAGATGAAATAGCAAGAAAAATTTTGCTTTCTTATAAAAAAATGTCTGATGCAGATAGAGATACAGGAATATATTTCCGCACAACTGATGAAATGTTAGATGAGTTTGAATACCTTGGCAAAGAAAAGGCATTTGAGGTTGTAGTCACTAATACCAATAAAATAGCTGATATGATTGATTATGATTCGATTCGTCCATTCCCAAAAGGAACATTTACACCAAAGCTTGATCACGCAGAAGAGGATCTTCAACAAATGTGTTGGGACAGAGCTAAGTCTATGTATGAGTTTAATGGGGAGGTTCCAAGGGTAGTGTCTGAGCGATTAGACAAGGAGCTTACATCAATCATCAAAAATGGTTTTGCAGTATTGTATATAATTGCGCAAAAGCTTGTAGGATATAGCGAGAGCTTGGGATATTTGGTCGGCTCTCGTGGTTCTGTCGGTTCCTCATTTGTTGCTACTATGGCAGGAATTTCAGAGGTTAATCCGCTTCAACCACATTATCGCTGTCCTAAATGCCGTTATAGTGAATTTATTACAGACGGTAGCGTAGGCTCTGGCTTTGACCTCCCAGATAAATATTGTCCTCACTGTGATATCAAAATGGTTCAGGACGGACACGATATTCCATTTGAAACATTCCTTGGTTTTAACGGCGACAAGTCTCCAGATATAGATTTGAATTTCTCGGGTGACGTACAAGGTGAAGTACACAAATTTACCGAAGAAACCTTTGGTAAAGAAAACGTATTTAGAGCAGGTACCATCGGTGCTACTGCAACAAAAACGGCATTTGGTTTTGTTCTTAAGTACAGAGATGAACACCAAATTAATGTAAATCAAGCAGAAATACAAAGACTTGCAAATCTCTGTACTGGTGTAAAAAGAACAACGGGACAACATCCTGGGGGAATAGTCGTTGTTCCTAAAGAGTATCAAATATACGATTTTTGTCCAGTACAGTATCCTGCTAATGATAAAAAATCCGGTATAATTACCACACATTTTACCTTTGAGTATCTTCATGATACGTTACTGAAGCTTGACGAGCTTGGACATGATATGCCAACAAAGTATAAAATGATAGAGCAATATACAAATACGTCTGTTTTAGATGTTCCTATGAATGACCCTGAGGTATATGAGTTGTTCTTATCTACGAAGCCTTTAGGATCTGAGGATTTACTCAAGGATTTAAAATGCAAAGTAGGTACTTATGGCTTGCCAGAATTTGGTACAAAATTTGTTCAGCAAATGCTTGTAGATGCAAAACCAAAGAACTTTTCTGATTTGCTTCAAATATCTGGATTGTCACATGGTACAGACGTTTGGCTTGGAAATGCGCAAGACCTTATTAAAGATGGCACTTGCACAATTTCGGAGGTTGTAGGTACTCGTGATAGTATTATGTTATACTTGATATATAATGGGCTTGAAAAGAGCACATCTTTCAAAATAATGGAAGCCGTAAGAAAGGGTAAGGGACTTACCGAGGAGTTTGAAAAGACAATGCGTGAAAACGATATTCCCGATTGGTATATCGATTCATGTAAAAAAATCAAGTATATGTTCCCAAAGGCCCATGCTGCTGCGTATGTTATATCTGCTATTCGTTTAGGTTGGTATAAGGTACATATGCCGTTGGAATTCTATGCTGCGTATTTAAGTGTTGCTCCTGGTGGATTTGAGGCTTCAATGGTTGAAAACGGAAAAAGAGGAATATTAGAACGTTTAGCTTCCATAGAAGAAAAAGGAAACGAGGCAACTCAAAAAGAAAAAGAAATGGTAGTGGCTTTACAGCTATCATATGAATGTTTAGCACGTGGAATTGAATTTTTGCCAGTTGACTTTACAAAGTCAGATGCATTTAAGTTTTTACCTGAAAACGGAAAAATTAGATTGCCATTTTCCTCAATAGATGGAATAGGAGAAAATGCAGCACAAAAAATTCAAGAAGCAAGGCTAAGTAATCAAGTGTTTTCGGTTGAGGATTTTCAGCAAAAAACGGCTCTTACTAAGGCGGTTATGGACATTCTTGAGGCAAATCATGTATTTGATAATATGGCAAGAACTAATCAAATATCTATGTTTGATGACGACTTTTTCGATAATTAAAAAAGCAAACACACAGCCGTGTGTTTGCTTTTTGTTTCAAAAGTCGGATTCAAGTAAATATTTTTCGATTAATTTATCAGTTATTAGTTTGAGGGCACCAAGAATACTAACATATTTATTTTCATCTGTGACTTCTATGTACTGATCAAATGGAAGCACCTTTTTAGAGTAATCAAAGCTTTTGTCAGTTTTATGAATGTGTGAATAAGCAGAAATATAACAATTATCGTAAAATTTTATATAATATATTTTGTCCTCATTAGAATAAGCTTTCAAAATCAATTCTTCAATCGAGGTAACTTCAATATCATTATCTGGAGTGATTTCTTCCAAACTGTCACCAGTTAAAAATATTGATCTGCAGTATTTGTGATGCTCCCTTTTTCTTATTGTTTCGATTGCATAGGACAGAGAATTCGATGGACCTAAATAAGCGAATTTTTTAGGGAATTTTATTTGCTCGCCTGGTGTACCATTAGCAGATATAGATATTATAGCATAAATATTAGGACGTTTTTCAATATACAAGCAATGTTGCTTATCAGAAATTTTATAGTTATATATGGGATGTCCATATCCTGTGGTTAAATGTTCTTTTTCTACAATTCCAATATGTATAAGTGTTTTAATTATTCTCGACACTGAGCTATGATTTAATTTCAAAATCTTTGAAAGACTTAAAATTGTTGAGTTCCCATTTTTAATCGCTCTATATGCGTTGAGCAAATGATAGTTTTTTATGCTATCGCGTTTCATATTATCACCACCACTTGAAATTATACATAATAGGATTTGGTATGTCAATAATTTTAGAAAAATATCTTGAAATATACAAATTTAGTGATATAATTATATAAAAGCTTTTATGGAGGATAGTGAAATGCTTGAAAAAATTATATCAATAATAGCAAATAGACTAAGAATTAGCGATATCGATAAAGATACCAATATGCTTGAGATAGATGCAGATTCATTAGATATAATAAGCATAATAATGGAAGTAGAGCAGTGCTTTAGCGTTCATTTTGAGGATGAGGAGATTGTTGATATAAGAACTCCTAAGGATATAGAGGAAATTGTTTTAAAAAAGTTTTCTTAAATTCATACACTTATCGCACCATTTTTTAATGGTGCTTTTTTTTGATAAAAAAATTTGTCAAATTCTGTTGACAAACATATTAGACAAGTGTATAATATAGAAGCGTCACTAAAATGAAAGGGAAAAAGACATGGATAACTTAAGGAAGTTACCG
Source organism: Clostridia bacterium (assembly GCA_017473085.1). Lineage (GTDB taxonomy): Bacteria > Bacillota > Clostridia > Oscillospirales > CAG-272 > RGIG2000. The sequence goes on along the minus strand of JAFUNF010000006.1, from coordinate 220,411 downwards.
GAAGCAGAGTTCGATGTGATGGTCGCACTTTGGAAAAGTAAACAGTCTCCGGTAAATACAGCTTATCTTATGGAAAATGTCGGAAAGCAAAAGGGATGGAAGGCTCCTACTCTCATTTCATTTTTATCAAGATTAGAGGAAAGAGGATTTATTCACTCTGAAAAAAAGGGGAAAGAAAGATACTATTATACAGATACTCGCAAAGATGAGTATGTTAGAAGTGTGACACTTGACTTTTTGGATCGATATCACGGTGGATCCTTTGTGCAGATGTTGGATTTAATGTATGGTAAAAATTCACTTTCATCAAAAGAACTTGATGAAATGCTAAAATGGCTGCAGGAGCAGTATTAATTGCTTTAGACATTGAATTCGTCAATTATTCGGTGAATGAATAGCAAATTCATTCACCGAGATGCGAATTATTAAGCTAATAGGAACCTTTATAGGTTCTTTTTTTATTTTTCTATTTATTTTTTGTATTACTTATGATATAATAAACCAAGGAGGATGCTATTATGGGTATATTTTCAAGAATTGGTAACTTTTTTAAATCTCAAAGAAGCGGTGACCTTTCTGCTATAATTTTATGTGCTGGAAACTCCACAAGATTTTCTTCGAATAATGAAAGCAAACAGCTTGTTGATATTGATGGCAAGTTAGTTATTCAATACACTATTGAAGCATTTCAAAGATGCAAATTTGTCCGTGAGATAATTTTAGTGGTTAGAAAGGAGGATGCGTCCTCTTATAATTCTTTAGTATGTAATAATGGATATGACAAGGTTGAATGCATTGTAATAGGCGGAGAAACAAGGCAAATATCCGCTATGAAGGGCTTTAAACATATTTCAGATAAGTCTAAATATGTGTCTATTCACGACGGAGCAAGATGCTTAGTTACAGAAGAAATTATTTGTGATGTATATAATGCGGCAAAAAAATATTCTGCTGCAACTGCTGCAACTATGGCTACCGACACTGTTAAGCTTTCTGATAATGAAGGCTTCATATCGAAAACATTAAATAGAGAAAATTTGTGGAATGTTCAAACACCACAAATTTTTGAAAAAAATCTTTACAAATTAAGCATTGAAAATGCAAAGGCTAATGGAATAGCTGTAACTGATGATTGTATGCTTGTTGAAGCTTACGGACGTAAAGTTAAGTTAGTAGAGTCTGATAAGAAAAATATAAAAATTACTGTAAAAGATGATATTTTTATTGCCGAAGGAATAATAAAGCAACGAAAAAATAACTGAGATTAATTTAGGAGTGTAATATGAGAATTGGACACGGATACGATGTTCATAGATTTACAGATGGAGATTACATTGTAATCGGTGGAGAAAAAATTCAATATTCAAAGACCTTACTTGCACACTCTGATGGCGATGTGCTTTTACATGCGATTTGCGATGCATTATTGGGGGCAAGTGGAAAGAGGGATATAGGATATCATTTTCCAGATACCGACCCCAAATATAAGGGAATTAATAGCATGGAGCTATTGGCTATGGTTGGTGATTTACTTGCTGAGTCTGGATATAACATAGACAATATTGATTGCACAATAATTGCACAGGCTCCCAAAATGAATCCACACATTGAAAAGATGAAAGTGAATATTGCAAATTCTCTTAAAATTTCTGTTGAACAAGTAAATGTAAAGGCAACTACTGAGGAGAATCTTGGCTTTACAGGCAGAGGCGAGGGAATAAGTGCACATGCTGTTTGCCTTATTTCTGAATAAAAAAGCAAACAAGGTTAGATTAAAATAAATGCACTTAAGTTTTTTTAAAATTCCATTCTAACCTTTGCTTGCTATTATCTTGATAATATTATACACAAAAATATAAAATTTGACACTTTTTGCGAGGTAAATATGAAAACTATTGCTCCTTCAATTCTTGCATCTGATTTTTTGAAGCTTGGAGATGAAATTAAAAAAATAGAAAATTCTGGTGCTAAATATGTACACATTGATGTAATGGATGGTTGTTTCGTGCCAAACATAAGCTTTGGCATGCCCATTATTAAAGCGATTAGAGGTTGCACAAATTTGGTGCTTGATGTTCATGCAATGATAATTAATCCCGATAACTACATTGATGACTTCATTAGCTCTGGTGCTGATATTGTAACCTTTCATTTTGAGGCTCTCTCAATACCCAAAATACATTCTGCTATTTGGAAAATTCATTCACAAGGGAAAAAGGTTGGAATATCTATAAAGCCTAATACATCTGTTGAAGCATTGGTGCCATTCTTAAACGATATAGATATGGTTTTAATTATGACGGTCGAGCCTGGTTTTGGTGGACAAAGCTTTATGGACGATATGACTAAAAAAGTAGAATTTCTTGACCAGTATAAAAAGGAACATTCCTTGAATTTCGATATTGAAGTTGATGGCGGAATTAATGATTCAACGATAAAAATAGTAGAAAAGGCTGGAGCTAATATATTTGTGTTAGGTACCGCTTTTTTTAAGAGTCCTGTGCAGATCAAGGTTGGCGATTTAATAGATGAAAATTAAAATATTTCACCTTATATTATCAGTATTTTTAGTAATCTCTTGCATGCTGATGATTATAAACTTTTCATTAGAAAATAGTGAAAAATCAAGCGAAACAAGTTCTGGTTTAATTAGAGACGTATTAGACACAGTTTTAGGAGAAGAAAATGTAACCGATGAGCTTGTATCACAAGCACAGGTTCCTATCAGAAAAATAGCACATTTTGGTGTTTATATGCTCTTGGGATTTACTCTTATGAATTTGTTTTATTTAATATATTCAATGAGAAATCTTAAAATTTTCTATTTTTGTCCCATAGCTATCGGAGTTAGTTATTCTATTTTTGACGAACATTTCATACAAAAAATTTCAAATGGAAGAGCACCATCGTGGGTTGATGTTCTTATTGATAGCGCAGGGGTTTTTGTAGGCATATGTTTATTCTTTTTGTTGATTTTCATAGTGTATAAATTAAAAAATAACAAGCAACGAATTTAATCGTGCTTGTTATTTTTTTGTTGAAAATAAATTTTATCCAAAGCTATGCAAAGTGAATCGACATCTCGCTTAGTATTAAACACACTGAAGCCGACTCGTACGGCACCTCCATCTGGCGTGTTTAAAATGTTATGTGCTAGGGGAGAACAATGGTACCCACTTCTTACACAAATTTCATGATTATTCAGTAAAGTAGCAGTATAAGAGCTATCTAAACCGTTAATATTAAACATCAAAGTATTTCCTGGATATTCATTCATTTTATAAATCGTTATAAAGTTCTTTTTTTGTAGTTCGTTGAGTAAATACATGTATAAGTCTTCTTCATGTTGCCTAATGCGAGATATATTAATGCTTTTTAGCCAATTCAAAGACGCAAAAAGGCCTGCAATACAAGGAGTTGATAAAGTACCTGCCTCCAAAGCCTCTGGCAAAAATTTGGGCATATTTATCTCTTTGGATAAGATGCCAGTGCCTCCTTCAATGACACTATTTACTATCTCGTTGTCATCAAATAAAATTGCACCAATGCCCTGAGGTCCATACAACCCCTTGTGTCCTGGAATACACAAGGCGGAAATGTTCATTTCTTTAATATCTATATCATACACACCGGCACTTTGTGCACCATCTACAACAAATTTAATATTTTTTGTTTTGCATAGAGCACCAATTTGCTTCAAAGGAAGTCTTCGACAGCCTACATTTGATAAATGAGTACAAATTATCATTTTTGTGTCGTCTTGTATTGTTTCTAACAAACTATGAATAATATCTTCATCTGTTCCTTTAGTGCTAAAAATACTAAAACTACATAAATCACGATTTGATAATTCAAAAACGGGGCGTAGAACTGAATTGTGCTCAATGTCACTAATGATAATATGCGATTTTGGTATTAACAAAGACTTAATCGCTAAGTTAATTGCGTATGTTGTGTTATAAGTGAATACAACGTTTTCACTTTCGCAATTAAACATTTCTGCAAGCAAACACCTGGTTTTATATATAACTTCTGAACTGGCTAGCGATAAAACATGTGCCCCACGTCCGGGATTTCCACAATAATTCCTTATACATTTACTTACCTCCTCTGGTACACAGCTGGGCTTTGGATAAGTGGTGGCAGTATTATCTAAATATATCATTCTACTTTAAAAATATTTTTGTATTTGAATTTATTTTTATAAAAACAATCTGTAATAATGCTCAAATTTATGCAGTTAAATTCTATTCCGTAGGCACAACCCTTTTTTGTCATTTTAGAATCTATGCTTTTAATTTTACTGGAAATATATAGCTGGTCTATATAATTTTTTGCTTTCATAGCTTGTGTCATAGACCTGAATGTAGCTACACACATTTAATAGCACCTCCTTTTTGGCTTGTGCTACTATTCATATTATGCAAAAAGGACCATTTTGCAATGGTCCCTTTAAAATTATATTAACATAAATGCTGAAGCTATACCGAAGTAAATTAGTAATGATAAAACATCAACAATAGTTGTAATAAGTGGGCTTGCCATAACAGCTGGGTCTAACTTTATTCTTTTAGCAAGAATAGGCAATAGACAACCGACAAGCTTAGAAGAAATTATGGTTAGCAACACCGTAAGAGAAATAGCAAGTGCAATCGGAATTACACTATCTAAATTTAATATTGCACCACTATCATCTACAAAAATCTTGAGCAAATAATGATCGATTAAGATGATTTTTGCAAAAGTAGTAATACTTAAAGTTGCACCACATAGAATAGAAACTCTCAACTCTTTAAACAGTATTTTAAATATGTCCCCAAGTTTAATTTCATCGATGGCTAAACCACGAATTATAGTTACTGAAGTTTGTCCTCCAGCATTTCCTCCAGAACCCATTATCATTGGAATAAACGCATTTAAAACCAAACAAGCGACAAGCTTTTCCTCAAATGAAGAGATGATTGTACTTGTAAAAGTGGCAGATAACATTAAAATGATCAGCCAAGGAATTCTGTTTTTCCATATTGTAAATACCGAGGTAAGTAAATAAGGCTTATCGGATGGAGTGATAGCAGCCATCTTTTCGATATCCTCGGTAGCTTCTTCTTCCATAACGTCAATAGCATCATCGACAGTAACGATACCAACAAGACGATTTTCTTTGTCAACTATGGGCAATGCTAACAGGTCGTATTTGCTCATTTCTAAAGCTACAATTTCCTTATCAACATTTGTTATAGCGAATATTATGTTTGTGTCCATAATATCTGAAATTACAGTATCTTCATCAGCTAATAATAATTGTTTTGCTGTTACATACCCTAATAAAGTTCTGTCAGGCTTGGTAACATAGCATGTGTATATGGTTTCTTTATCTACACCAGTACGTCGAATCCTTTTTAAAGCATCAGCTACTGTAATATCTTCATCAAGACTTACATATTCAGTAGTCATGATACTTCCAGCGGAATCCTCAGGATAATTTAATATTTCATTAATTGTTTTTCTCGTTTCGGCATCAGAGTTTGAAAGAATTCTTTTTACTACGTTAGCGGGCATTTCTTCTATAATGTCAACCGTATCGTCAATATATAATTCTTCCATCACTAATTTCAGCTCGTTGTCAGTAAGCGAGGAGAGAAGCACCTCTTGGTTTTCGCTTTCCATCTCTACAAAGCACTCAGCTGCAAGGTCCTTAGGGAGAAGACGGAAAAGAGTAGCCAGTTTTTTCGGAGAGCTCTCCAAAACTAAAGATAAATCAGCAGGTTCTAAATCCTTTAGAGTGCTTCTAATTTCTTTATAGTTGTGTTCTTCAAGTAATTCTGAAATTGTATCAATTAATTCTTTGATGTTTTCCATTTTTGACCTCCTATTCATTTGATAAGAGGGAATAATCTTTTTTTAAAGAGCTCGCAATAAATTGCACGAGCTAAAGATATTACACCCTCGTGGTTTGGTACTTGAACTCGTGTCCATTATTTTTGCCTCCTTTAAATTATTCTTATATTATTATAATGCTATATTTACAAAATTGCAACAAAAAAATTAAAATAGATTAAAATTAAAAATAATAGAGTACAATTTGTTATATTAGACAAATGTCTAATTAAAAATTTTGTTTAAAAATATATTTCGATAAAAAAGGTTAAACAGTCTGATTTTATTGGGTTGACAGATTTAGACAAATGTAAAATATACACAATTTAATATTGTTGTAATCTATATTAAGATAGGAACATAAAATTAAGTAAAAAGAAATGGGAGGAATACATGAAAAATTGTTTTTTTCAGTTTTTAAATGATAAATTAGAGCTTCCAGTTGATGGTGTTTTTGATACACCCAATGTACAAATGATTGGCAATTATGTTTTGAATCTTGAGGGATGTATTGGTATAAAAAAATACGAAACTACCGAAGTTATTTTACGATGTAAAAAGTATTTGATTTGTGTTTTTGGGAAGGAATTAACTATGCTAACCTTTTCTCAAGGTAGAATATGCATTCGTGGAGAAATATTTCGATACGAAATAGAAAGAGTGTGATATTGTGTTGTTTTCTAAAATAAAAATTTCGATTGAGACCAAGAGTAAGGCAACATTATTTACAGAGATTTTGAAAAATGAATTAACATACGAATCTGTCGAATTTAAAGGGAATAATGTAATTTTAACTATTAAAGAACGGTATTTCAAAAAATTTGATTTCGTACTTAAATCACTTCAATTAAGATACACCATATCCAAAAAGTATGGAGTCAATGAATTGTTATTTTTGATTTTTAAACGTAAAGGATTGTTGTTTGGTGGAATATTTTTAATTTTTACTTTATTAATTTCCTCAAAATTCGTTTGGCAAATAAATGTGTATGGAGAAGAAAAAATGTCAAAGGAGGAAGTTTTGGAAGAATTATCTCAAAATGGATTGGCAGTTGGTACAAGTATTTCATCGATAAATTATGATTCATTACATAACAAAATATTATTAAATTCAAATAAAATTGCCTGGATATCGGTTAACATAGATGGAAATATTGCAAACGTTAACATAAAAGAAACGAAAAATGAGGAAATAAAGCACGAAGAAAAATATGGCAATGTTGTTGCTAACAAAGAAGGGCAAATATGTTCAATAAAATTAATTGAAGGAGAAAAAGTAGTAAAGATTGGAGACATAGTTAAAAAAGGAGACTTGTTAATATCAGGAATTATTGACTCCCAAGCTCAGGGGGTTCTTTATTGTAAAGCTAATGGTGTTGTTAATGCGTACACACATACAGAAATTGTTGTCGAAACGAGTTATGTGCAAACGACGAAAAAATATGTGTCCGTAGATGTTCAACAAAAGGCAATAAATATATTAGGAAATAATATAAATTTTTTTATAAAACATAACAAAAACACACAGAATTGTGATAAAATAGAAATAAAGAAGAATTTAAAGCTATTTAACATTGATAATTTACCAATTTTTTTGACACAAACAAAGCTTTACGAATACGAATTGATAGAAAATACGTTTACAAAGGAACAGGCTGTAGATTTGGCTTTTATTGAGTTAAGAAAAAAACTCGATTTAGCATTATCTGACGCAGAGCTTGTATCAAAGGAAGTATCTGTTGAATACAACGAAACGGGAATTAAAATTATATGCGATTTATATTGCATCGAAAATATTGCGAAAAAACAGGAATTTTATATTAATTGAGGAGAAGCTATGCCCGAAAAGATTATTTATACCTCATCACCTTCGTCAACCAGTCTAATATTTGGTCCATGTGATTCTAATGTAAATGCAATCGAAAGTGCTTTTTCTGTAAGAATCGTAAATAGACCACTAAACAACGAGCTTGGTGATGCTATTATCATCGATGGAGATACTGATAATGTTCAGTTAGCTTATGAGGTATTACAATATTTGAAAAAAATGGCTGACATGAACAGCGTAATAAACGATCAAACTGTTAATTATGTCATATCTATGGTTAATGATGGTAAAACCAAAGAACTAAATGAATTAGATTCTGATTGCTTTTGTGTTAGTGCAAGCGGTAAGCCTATCAAAGCAAAAACCTTAGGACAGCAAAAATACATCAATGCAATAAAAACTAATACTATTACTTTGGGAATCGGTCCTGCAGGTACCGGTAAAACATTTTTAGCCGTTGCAATGGCTGTTAAAGCCTTGAGGAATAAAGACGTTAACAGAATCATACTTACAAGACCTGCTGTCGAAGCGGGAGAAAGACTTGGTTTTTTACCAGGCGACTTGCAAAGCAAAATTGACCCTTACCTAAGACCACTATATGATGCATTATATGAAATGCTCGGATTTGAAACCTGCTCTAAGTATATGGAAAAGCAAATTATTGAAATTGCGCCATTGGCTTACATGAGAGGAAGAACATTAGATGATTCTTTCATTATTTTAGATGAAGCTCAAAATACCACAGCTGAACAAATGAAAATGTTTCTAACGAGACTTGGCTTTAATTCTAAAGTGGTTGTAACTGGAGATTTATCACAAACTGATTTGCCAGACGGAAAGCAAAGCGGACTTGCAAGAGCGGTTAAAATCCTTCAGAATATCAATGATATAGCTATTCACAATTTTACAGATAAGGACGTAGTTAGACATAAGTTAGTGCAAAAAATTATAGTAGCTTACGACAAATACGAAAAAGCGGAATTTGATAAAAATAAGAGAAATTCGATTAAAAAGGGGAAATAAAATGAGATTAACAGTAGATTTTAAAAACGAACAAGAAAAAATAGAGGTAAGAGTTGCCCTTAAAGCAATAGTTAGAAAGGCAATCTTCAATACTTTAGTGTATGAAGGGGTTGACTTTGATACCGAGTTATCTGTTTCTTTTTTAGACAATGAACAGATTAAAGAATTAAATAATCAGTACAGAGGAAAAAATTGTGCAACTGATGTTTTGTCATTTCCTATGTATGATGATATTAACGATATTGACGATGCTTTGACACCAGTTCCGCTTGGCGATGTTGTTATTTCTCTTGAAAGAGCATATTTACAAGGTCATCATATAGGTCATAGCTTTTATCATGAGGTTGCATTTCTTACGGTTCATTCGATTTTGCATTTGTTGGGATATGACCACGAAACATCGAAGGAAGATGAAAAGGATATGGTAAGAAGACAAAAAGAAATAATGGAGATAATTGGATACTAATGAGAAAAACTGCTTTTATTGCTATTGTAGGAAGACCAAATGTTGGAAAAAGCACACTTTTAAATGCTATTTTAAAAGAAAAGGTTGCGATTGTATCATCCAAGCCACAAACAACAAGAACAAGAATTACGGGTATCTATACAAAGGATGAAGTACAGCTTGTGTTTTTGGACACACCTGGATTTCAAAAGCCAAGAACAAAGTTAGGTGAGTATATGCTTGCAGCTTCTGATTCATCTATTGGAAACTCTGACGCGGTAATTTTGATTGCTGATGTTAATTTCGGCTTGGGTCAAATTGAAAAAGATATTATTGATAAAATTAAACAATCAAAGTTACCTTCTGTTTTGGTTCTTAACAAAATTGATATGTCAAATCCAGAGGCAATCGCGAAGGCTATTACCGAGTATAATGATTACTATAAATTTGATGCAATAGTGCCAGCTTCTGCATCAAAAGGAAATGGTGTTGATGCAATTCTAAATGAATGCAATCAGTTTTTAGTTGAAAGTGATTGGTTTTTCCCAGAAGATATCATTACTGACCAGCCTGAAAGAAGTATTGTTGCGGAAACGATTAGAGAAAAAATACTGAGAACCCTCTCAGATGAAATACCTCATGGTACAGCTGTGGTAATTGAGGAGTTTAAGGATGAAGGCACTATTATTCGAATTAGAGCTGAGATATTTTGTGAAAAGGATTCCCACAAGGGAATCATCATAGGAAAAAATGGTGCAACCTTAAAACGTATTGGTACTTACGCAAGAGAAGACCTTGAAAGATTTTTCGGAGTAAAGGTTTATATAAATCTTTGGGTAAAAGTCAAAGAAAAATGGAGAGACAATACAGTTAACTTAATAAATTTAGGTTACAATCTCAAGGAGATTAAATGATAGAGTTTAAAAAGAACGGCCTTGTAATACATGAGTATGATCTCGAGGAAAATGATAAGCTTCTAATCATTTTAACTGAGAAATTTGGCAAAGTACCTGTTATTGTAAAAGGAGGCAAAAGTCTAAAAAACAGACATCTTCCTTGTTGTCAGTTATTTGCTTATTCTTCCTTTTCTCTCAGGAAAAGAGGCAATTATTACTATATTGTTGAAAGTGATTTGATTGAGAGTTATTTCAATGTTAGAACTGATATTATTAAGTTCGCTCTTGCCTCGTATATTTGTGAGGTTGCTAACGATGTATGCCAAGAGGGCAATAATGATGACAATATTCTTAGATTACTTTTGAATACTCTTCATCTAATATCCAATGATATTAAACCATTGGAATTTATTCGAGCTTCTTTTGAGATGAGAATGTGTTATGAGCTTGGTTTTGCACCTAACATTGAGCAATGCAGTGTTTGTGGTAATCTTATAAACAGTGATTGTTTTCTTGATATTTTTGATGGTGTGGTAATTTGTTCCAAATGCAGAGAGCAGGCCAACTACTCGATTTCGGAAATCAACTATACAGATCAAGGAGTTGCTAAGCCCTTTATTCAAATATCCTCTGCGGTTGTACAAGCTATCCTGTACATAGTTAATGCTAAGCCAGAGAGATTTACTGCATTTAACATTGAAAATTCAGAATTGGATATGTTTTATAATGCCTGTGAGAAGTTTTTATTAAATCATCTTGAAAGAGGATTTACATCTTTAGATTTTTATAAATCGGTCATTTAAGGAGAAAAATGTTAAATTTAGACAAAGCTATTAGAATTTTAGAATTCGATAAAATTAGATTATTGCTCAGTTCCATAGCCATGACAGAAGGTGCAAGAAAAAAGTCATTAGTTTTGCTTCCATCGTCCAATGAATTAACTGTAAAAAAGAGACAAGCTCTTACATCTGATGCCAAACACATTTCTTCATTAAAGGGGGCACCATCCTTCAATAATATGCCAGAAATATTAGAAATTGTTGATAAGGCTGAAAAGGGATCTATTTTATCACCAAGAGAAATCTTAGATATTGCATCATCTTTGACTGTATCGAGGGTATTACTTGAATACATTCATACTGATGCAGTAAAGCCATGTAATTTGTTAGATGTATTTGAAAATCTTGTTTCCAACAAAACACTTGAGGATGCCATTAAGCATGATATTTTGGGAGAAGATTTAATTGCTGACGATGCCAGTCCTGTGTTATCAGATATTCGAAGAAAAATAAGATATCAAACAAATCGTATTAGAGAAGTGCTGCAGAGCTTTTTAACTGGTGATAAAGCTAAGCATTTGCGCGAGTCATTAGTAACAATGCGTAATGGGAGATACGTTCTACCAGTTAAAAATGAAGATAAAAATGAAATCAAGGGCTTGATTCATGATACTTCTGGTACAGGTTCTACCTTGTTTATTGAGCCTCTTGCTGTGGTTGAAGCTAATAACGAGCTTAGAACATTAGTAAATGCTGAAAGTATCGAGATTGAAAGGATTCTATCGGAGTATTCAAATAAAATATCCGAAATTTCTTATCAACTACGCAATAATTACTACAACATTACTGAAATTGCGTTTACTTTTGCTTGTGCAGAATTAGCGTTCAAAATGAACGCCATTGAGCCAACCTTTTCTAACAAAAAAGAAATTAGCTATATTCAAGCCAGACACCCGTTATTGGATAATAAAACGGTTGTTCCCATAGATGTTTCTTTGGGAATAGACTATAAGATGTTGGTTATTACCGGTCCTAACACTGGTGGCAAAACTGTTACTTTGAAAACATTGGGTCTTTTTTCATTGATGGCTCAATCTGGACTACAACTCCCGTGTGACAAGGCTTCGTTGTGTGTTTTAGACGGAATATTCCCTGATATTGGAGATGAACAGAGTATAGAGCAGTCTTTATCTACATTTTCTTCTCATATCGTATCTATAACTGACATATTAAAAAATGCATCAGAACATTCTTTGATACTTTTTGATGAATTAGGTGCTGGAACTGATCCAATTGAGGGAGCAGCTCTTGCACAATCTATATTAGAAAATGTTTTAGATAAAGGATGTATGTGTGCAGCTACAACTCACTATGCCGAGCTTAAGGCATTTGCACTTAATACAGAAGGTGTATCTAATGCATCCTGTGAATTTGATGTAAACACCTTAAAGCCAACTTATAAGTTAATAATTGGTACACCAGGAAAATCTAATGCTTTTCTTATTTCTCAACGTCTTGGCATTGATAATAGCATTATAAGTCGTGCTAAGGATTTGTTGTCTAATGATGCAAGAAGCTTTGAATCTGTTATTGAAAAATTAGACATCACAAGACTTGAATTAGAAAATGAAAAAAATGAAGCAAGTAGATTAAGAAAAGAATTTGAAAAGTTTAAACAAGAATCTGAGTTAGAATTAGAAAAACGTCTATCTAATGCAAAAAAAGATAGCGACGATATGCTTAACAAAGCTAGACAAATGATATCGGGTGCAAGAGCAAGTGCTGATTTGATTTTCGAAAAGCTTGATAAGCTTGAAAAAGAAAAGAATTCTAAAGATTTTTCAAAAATTTATGGCGATTCAAAAAAAGAAATCAGATCGCTAATATCAAAAGCGGATGACAAATATAATCCTGTTATTGAAATTAAGGATGATTATGTCTTGCCTAGAAATTTAGTTAAGGGTGATAGAGTTGTATTTAAAGATTCTGGTGTTGATGGAGTAGTAATTAGTATTCCTGATAGGAAAGGCAAGGTTTTAGTTCAAACTGGTAACATTAGTACTAAAACAGAAATTTCTCGCTTGATGTTGGCAACTGATTTGCCGAAAAAGAAAGAAAAGAAAACACCAGCACCTATTACACAAACTGGACTATCATCTATGCCGACAAAAAGCTTTTCCCCATCATTTGACGTAAGAGGCTTTAACATAGAAGAAGCTTGGCAGGATATTGATAAGTATTTAGATGATGCCATGATTTATGGTGTAAATTCAGTAACTATAATTCATGGAAAGGGAACAGGAGCACTTAGAACAGGACTTTGGACCTTTTTCAAACGTGACCAAAGAATAAAGAGCTTTAGAAACGGAAATTATGGCGAAGGTGACCATGGTGTCACTATTATTGAATTGAAATAATACAATAATATTACTCAAATCTCTTGCAATTTTAATATACAATTGTTATAATATAACTTGGTTAAATTCAAAGTACAATTTTAAATTTAATTAATTCTACAAAAATGAGGTTTATTATGTCTGAACTAAAAATGTTAGCTATCGACCTTGGTGCTTCAAGTGGACGTGGCATAGTAGGTTCCTTTGATGGTAATACGTTAAAAATTACTGAGAATCATCGTTTTCCAAATGAGCCCGTTAATACAAACGGCAATTTTTCTTGGGACATTTTAAGGATTTTTCACGAAATTAAAGCATCAATATCTAAATGTGCGTTATCAGAGGATAAGACAATTCAAAGCATTGGTATAGATACATGGGGTGTCGATTATGGTTATATTGACAAAAATGGCGCACTTATGGCTAATCCATATCATTATAGAGATGTTAGAACTGATGGCATTCAACCATACGCTTTTAAGACAGTACCATTCGAGAAGCTTTATGGCATTACTGGTATTCAAACTATGAACTTTAATACCATTTATCAGTTAGTAGCTGATATGAGGGACAGGCCTTATATTGTAGAAAATGCTGAAAGGTTATTATTTACACCTGATTTGTTAAACTATTTCCTGACTGGCGAAAAGTACACCGAATATACAATAGCCTCAACTGGAGCTGTACTTGACGCCAAAGAGAGAGCTATTTCCAAAGAATTACTAAAGGCTTTTGGAATAAAAGAAAGCTTGTTCTCGCCTGTTGTTACACCAGGACACAAGGTTGGTAAGCTTACTAAATCACTAATTTCTGAACTTGGTGATATTCGTGCTGATGTTGTGAATATTGCATCACACGATACTGCAAGTGCGGTTATTGCTGTGCCTGCAAAGCGTGGAGATGACTTTGTGTACATAAGTAGCGGTACGTGGTCCTTGATGGGTGTAGAAAACGATCAACCAGTTATAAACGACTTATCAATGAAGTACAACTTTACAAATGAGGGCGGTGCTGGAGGAAAAATTAGATTCCTTAAAAATATTATGGGTCTTTGGCTTGAACAGGAATCTAGACGTCAATGGAAAAGAGAAGGTACGAGCTATACATTTGATGAGCTTACAGATTTAGCTCTTGCTTCTAAGCCCTTTGCGTGCTTTATTGATCCTAATAATGTTTTATTTTCTCCAGCAGGCGACATGCCAGGACGAATTAGAGAATTTTGCCAAAAAACTGGTCAATATGTACCTCAAACTGTTGGCGAAATAGTAAGATGTATTTTTGAAAGCTTAGCTTTATGTTATAGGCAGACTATTGAAACGATTGAAGCTATGACGGGCAAAAAATATTCATCCATTAATATTGTTGGTGGAGGTACAAAGGAGGCAGTTCTTTGTCAATGGGCTGCAGATGCATCCAACAGAACAGTTTATGCAGGTCCTGTTGAAGCAACAGCAATCGGTAATATTACAATGCAGGCTATTGCTGCTGGAGCAATTAAGGATATTTGTGAGGCAAGAGAAATTATTACTAATTCATTCGATGTAAAGGTGTATGAATCTAAGCACAATGATGCTTGGGAAGAGGCTTATCAAAGATTTTTATCAATTTGCGGAAAGGAATTTTAGTTATGAGCACAAATAAAATGTATGAAATTGCAAAAGAAATGTATTCAAAAATAGGGGTTGACGCAGACAAGGTAATAGCAACCCTAAAGAATGTACCTGTATCTATCCAATGCTGGCAGGGTGACGATGTAAAGGGATTCGAAAATCAAGGACCATTAACTGGTGGAATTCAAACAACTGGTAACTATCCTGGTGCAGCTCGCAATATTGATGAATTAAGAGCTGATTTTGAAAAGGCTGCATCTATGATTCCAGGAAAGAAAAAGCTTAGCTTGCATGCAATCTACCTCGATAGCAAGGGAGAAAAGGTTGACAGAGAAAACTTAAAGCCCGAGTTTTACGATAGCTGGATCGAATGGGCAAAGAAAAATGGATTCGGTTTGAATTTAGATCCTACATGCTTTTCACATCCAAACTCTGATGATGGCTTTACTCTTAGCCACCACGATGAAAAAATTAGAAAGTTTTGGATTAATCACGTAATTTCTGTTAGAAAGATTGCAGAATACATAGGTAAGCAAATGGGCGAGGTATGTGCTAGCAACTACTGGATTCCTGATGGATTCAAGGATACTCCAGTTGATAGAAAAGGCTATCGTGAAAGACTTGAGGATTCTTTAAACCAAATTTTTGCAGTGCCTGTTGACCCAAAATATAATGTTGCTGCATTAGAGGGTAAGGTTTTTGGTATCGGTGCAGAAAGCTGTACAATCGGTTCTAATGACTTTTATCTTGGCTATTGTGCAAAAAATGGTCAGTATCTAACTCTTGATGCTGGACATTTCCATCCAACAGAATTTATTTCTGATAAAATTAGTACAGCACTTCAATTTACACCAGGCCTTCTTTTGCATGTGTCTCGCCCTGTAAGATGGGATAGTGACCATGTGGTAATCTTTGACGATGAGCTTAAGGCAATTGCCCAAGAAATTGTTAGAAGTGGCGAAATGGATAGAATACATATCGGTCTAGATTATTTTGATGCGAGCATCAATAGAGTCGCAGCATGGGTTATCGGTGCCAGAAACCTTGAAAAAGCTCTTTTGTTCGCAATGCTTGAACCAACTGAGAAGCTAATTGAATTTGAGACTAATTTAGACTACACTGCACGTCTTGCTTGGCTTGAAGAGTTAAAATCTATGCCTTTCGAGGCTGTTTGGGATGAATATTGCAGAGAATGCGGTGTTCCATGTGGCATGGATTGGCTTGAGGAAGTAAAGCAATACGAAAAAGAAGTTCTTTCAAAGAGATAAGAGGTAAATAATGATCAACTTGGAAAAAGAAATTAGAGAACAGCCCTCTGTTCTTGCGGGAATAAAAAAGTCAAATATTACTACAATTACAAGTCTTATTGAAAAAATTAAAGAGAAAAACATAACAAATGTTTATTTTGTAGCAAGAGGCACATCTGATCACGCATGTATATATGCTCAATACTTGTATGGTGCAGTATTAGGAATGCAGTGCACGCTTGGTACTCCATCTATATTTACCCAGTATAATGGTAATATTAAATTCAGTAATACTCTGGTTATTGGTGTATCACAATCTGGACGTGCAGAGGACGTTAACGCGGTTTTACTTTCTGCTAAAGAGCAAGGTATGATTACAGTTTCAATTACAAACAACCCAAAGTCCTTGCTCGCTAAGACGGCTGAATATCATTTATACTGTAATGCAGGCGAAGAAAAGAGCATTGCGGCTACCAAAACCTTCACGGCTCAAATGTATTTACTTGCATTATTGTGTGCTGAATGGTCACAAGATAAAGATTTACAAAGCTCTCTTGATAACATTTCTGGGCAGATGGAAGACGCACTTTCATATCTGCCTGATCAAGTAGAAGCTATTAGTAAAACACTTCTTGATTATAAGGAAGGTGTTGTGTTAGGTCGTGGAATGTCATATCCAATTGCACTTGAGGGTGCCTTAAAAATTCTTGAAACTAACAAGATGAAAATGAAGGGATATCCTATATCTGATTTTTATCATGGTCCTGTTGCACAGCTCCATAATAATGATTTAGCTTTTGTATTTGCACAAGATGGCGCTGTAATTCAAGATGCAAAAAAGATGGTTGACAAGTTATCTGGTATAAATGCTAACACAGTTTTAATTACTGATAAGGCTGAATTTTTTGATAATGTTTCTAACGTTATTAAAGTCAACAGCACAAACAATGAATTTACTATGCCATTTATTTTAGCGCTTGTAATGCAAATTTTTGCTTTGAAGCTTGTATTACTAAAGGGAATTGACCCAGATAAATCTGATGTTATCGCTAAAATAACTGTAACAAAATAATTTAATAGACTTAACGGGGGAAATATTATGGAACATTTAAATGGAGAATTAAAGGTAATAGGTATGAGAGGCTGCGAAGAATTTACAGCGCAGGTTGATCATTATCTTAAGCAATTGAGAAATACAGATAAAACCTTTGTAGTAGATGCTCAATGCCCAAGGTTTGGCTCAGGCGAAGCTAAAGCTTTGATAAATGAATCAATGAGAGGTCTTGACCTTTACATTATTTCGGATTGCTTCAATTACGGAGTTACATACAAAATGTATGGCATGCAAGTGCCAATGAGTCCTGATGACCATTTTCAAGACCTTAAAAGAGTAATAGCAGCAACTGGTGGTAAGCCAAGAAGAATTAGCGTAATTATGCCTATGCTTTATGAGGGCAGACAACATAAGCGTTCAGCGAGAGAATCTCTTGACTGTGCATTAGCTTTGCAAGAGCTATCTTCGATGGGCGTTACAAATATCATTACATTTGACGCACACGACCCAAGAGTTCAAAATGCAATTCCACTAAAGGGATTTGATAATGTACGACCAGCATACCAAATGCTTAAGGCACTTCTTAAGAATGTACCTGAAGTAAAGCTTGACAAGGAGCACATCATGGTTGTATCACCAGATGAAGGTGCTATTGGTCGTTCGATGTACATAGCTTCCGTGCTTGGAATTGAACTCGGTATGTTCTACAAGAGACGTAATTATTCAATTATAATTGATGGTAAGAACCCTATCGAAGCACATGAATATCTTGGAAATGATTTAACAGGCAAGGATGTAATTGTTGTTGATGATATGATTTCCTCTGGAGACTCAATGATTGATGTTGCATTGCAATTAAAAGAGCGTGGAGCAAAGAGAGTATTTGTATTTGCTACATTTGCACTATTTTGCAATGGTCTCGAAAAGTTCGATAAGGCTTACGAAGAGGGTATTTTTGATAAGATTTTCGCAACCAATCTTACATATCATACTAAGGAAATTCTTTCCAGAGAATGGTACTGTGATGTTAATATGAGTAAATATGTATCTTACATTGTAGATACTATTAACCGTGATGCATCTATTAGTAGCTTGTTGAATCCTGTTCAAAAAATTCACGCTCTACTTGATAAACATAACGATTAAAAATAGACAAAGGAATATATTATGCAAAAATTTAAATATGCCGTAGCTGTTGACCTTAATAATGTGCTATCAGCTATGTCCTCGGAAATAAATTTAAGTATTGAGGACATCGTTAATATGTTCGAATACACTCCAAATTCAAGCTTAGGCGATATTGCATTTCCATGCTTTAAACTTAGCAGAATATTGAGAAAATCACCTGTTATGATTGCACAAGAGTTGTCTTTTAAACTAAGTGGTGAGTGTATTTCAAAGGCTGAGGCAGTAAATGGTTACTTGAATATTTTTTCATCTGATAGCTTTTTGTGTAATGAAATTTGCGAAATTGAAGCTACCAAGAAAAAATATGGTTCTGATAATTCTGGAGTGGGCAAAACCGCAGTTTTTGATTATTCATCTCCTAATGTAGCAAAGCCTTTCCACATTGGACATTTAGGAACTACGGTTATTGGTCACTCGCTCAAAAAAATTCATGAATTTTTGGGTTATAATTGTGTTGGAATCAACTATCTCGGCGACTGGGGAACTCAATTTGGCAAGCTTATCGTTGCTTATAACCTATGGGGAGATAAGCAAAAAATTGAGGCAAATGGCGTCGATGAGCTTGTTGCTCTTTATGTAAAATTCCATCAGGAAGCTGAAGTAGATGAAGAGTTAAATCAAAAGGCAAGAAACGAATTTACCAAATTAGAGCAAGGAGATGAAACTAATATCTCATTGTGGAAATGGTTTATAGAGCTCAGCTTAAAAGAATATCAGCAAACATATAAGCAACTTGGTATTGAGTTTGATAGCTATAAGGGTGAAAGCTTCTATACAGATAAAATGCCTGCACAGGTTCAGAAGCTAAGAGATTTAGGCTTATTAAAAATTGATGATGGTGCATCTATTGTTGATCTAACAGAATACAATATGCCTCCTTGCTTGATTTTGAAAAAAGATGGCTCTACATTGTATCCAACTCGTGATATTGCTGCTGCAGTTTATCGTAAAAATGAATATAAGTTTGATAAGTGTATATATGTTACTTCGGCAGGTCAAAGTCTCCACTTTGCTCAATGGTTTAAGGTTGTTGAGTTAATGGGATACGATTGGCACGATCAACTTGTTCACGTTCCTTATGGTACTGTTAGTATAAATGGAGAAAAGTTAGCCACACGTACTGGAAATGTTATATTGCTAAAGGATCTGTTTGCTACTGCAATTGATAAGGTTAAAGACATAATAAAAGAAAAGAACCCCAATCTTGAGAATCAGGATGAGGTTGCAGAGGCAGTTGGTGTTGGCTCTGTAATATTCTATTATTTATATAACAACCGAATTAGAGACATCAATTTTATAATGCAAGATGCTCTAAGCTTTGAGGGTAACACAGGACCTTACGCACAATACACCTATGCTCGTACCTGTGGCGTATTGGAGAAATCTATCGGTGTTGATACAAGCGTACAATTAACAATAACTAACGACGATGAAAGAGAACTTATTAAGACCTTGTCTAAATTTGGCGAGGCTGTTAATGGTGCTGTAAAGGAATATGAGCCATCAATAATCACCAGATATATAATTGAAGTGTGCGGTGCTTTTAATAAGTTCTATCATAATTGTCCTATTTTAAATAGTGATAATA
The DNA here is from genome assembly GCA_017473085.1 of Clostridia bacterium. Taxonomy (GTDB): domain Bacteria; phylum Bacillota; class Clostridia; order Oscillospirales; family CAG-272; genus RGIG2000. The sequence goes on along the minus strand of JAFUNF010000006.1, from coordinate 200,480 downwards.
AGCAAGAGATGAATAGCAGATTAAGATTTGTTAAGGCAACTCAAACTGTTTTGGGCAATGCATTTGAGCTTATCTGCATAAAGAAAACACAAAAAATATAATTTGAGGTAAAAGAGATTTATGTCAGGACATAGCAAATGGAAGAATATAATGCACAAAAAAGAGAAGACTGATGCTCAAAGAGCAAAAATCTTCACTAAGATAGGTAAAGAAATCGCCATAGCAGTAAAGGCAGGTGGACCAGATCCTGTTTCTAACACTAAGCTTGCACAATTAATTCAAAAAGCAAAGTCAAATAACGTTCCTAATGATAACATTGAAAGAACAATAAAGAAGGCAAGCTCATCGGACGCAACATCACTTGAAGAAATGAGATATGAGGGTTACGGACCAGGCGGAGTCGCTGTTATTGTTACAGCTGCTACGGATAATACTAACAGAACAACTCCTGAAATTAGATCCTATTTCAGTAAATACAAGGGTAATCTTGGTACAACAGGTTGCGTAGGGTATTTGTTTGAGGACAAAGGCGTAATTATGATATCAAAGGAAGAAGGATACGATGCAGATGCTCTTATGGAAGCTTCATTAGAGGCTGGCGCTGCTGATATTTTAGAGGACGAGGAAGCTTTTATCATTTATACTGAGGACTCAGACTTAGAAGCAGTAGCTACTGAGATAGAAAAAGCAGGCTTCAAATATGTATCAGCAGAGCATGATAAAATTCCTTCTACCTATGTAACACTAACTTCAGAGGATGATATAAAATATATGACATTACTCATAGAACATCTTGAAGATAATGACGATGTTACTGAGGTTTATCATAACTGGGAAAACTGCGATTAATTCTCGTTAAATAAAAAAGATAGACACAAGATTGTGTCTATCTTTTTTGTACTGTTTATTTAATTTTACTTATGATTAATACTAAGTTTCCGTTTACAGTATATGCACCCATGTTCGCAGGAATAAAGTAACTATCGCCCTTAGTAATATCATATTTTTCATTATTATACTCAATAAATCCTTCACCATCTAAACAGAGAAGTGAATTGAAACTTTCGGCATTTGCCGAAAATTGACAACCCCCGTCAATTCTAAATTTATCAACTGTAAAGTATTCACACGAAGCAAGTGTTGTATCATTTTTTACACTTGTAGAAAATCGAATTTTTTCAATTTCATCAGATGTTCTATTTACAATTACATTCAACGCATCGTTTACGTGTAACTCTCTTGGTTTGCCATCTTTACCAACTCTATTATAGTCGTAAACACGATATGTAATGTTAGAGTTTTGCTGAATTTCTGCTAATAAAATACCTGCTCCAATTGCATGAACTAATCCAGATGGAATGAAAAATACATCGCCTTTTTTTACATCAACATAGTTAAGCTTAGACTCAACTGTATTATTTTCGATAGCCAATTTAAAGTCATCAATAGTACAATCAGATTTTAAACCATATACAAGCTTTGCACCTGGCTTGGCATCAATTATGTACCACATTTCTGTTTTACCAAGGCTATTTGCATTTTTTAGTCCGTAATCATCATCAGGGTGTACTTGTACAGATAAGTTGTCTTCGGCATCGATAAACTTAATTAACAGAGGGAACCTATCTATACTTTGGTTGGTAACAACAGAGAAGCCTTCATTTTCGATAAATTGTTTAAAAGTTAAACCATCGTATTCGCCACCACTTATAGTGTTCATACCATCATCACGGCAGGTAAGCTCCCAGCTTTCTGCAATATTATTGAGAGTTGATTTTTTGTTATATTCGGTTTTTAAACGATTGCCTCCCCAAATTATTTCTTTGAATTCGGGTACAAGCTTAATTGGTTTTAACATTTCTTACTCCTTATGATTAATATTCTTATACTAATTATAATCCATAATTAAAAAAAATTCAACTAAATAAACAAAAAATAGGGCATAAGCCCTATTTTTATTTGATTTCAACTGTAACCTTTCTGTCATCGATTTTTGCAACAGTTTTCATTACAGTGCGGATAGCCTTAGCAATTTTGCCACGCTTTCCAATAATCATACCCATATCATCTTTGGCAACACTAAGTGTCATAAGTACCTCGTTGCCATCCACTTGCTCGGTTACATTAACCTCATCAGGATGGTCAACGATTGACTTGGCCATATTTGTCAGAACATTGGTTAGATCAATCACTTTGCACACCTTGATTATTCGTATAAATAATCACCTTTCTAAATTTCTTGATTATTTAACGTCGATATTGCTTTTCTTAAGAATAGATCTTACAGTTTCAGTAGGTTGAGCACCGTTGCTAATCCATGTTTTAGCCTTTTCAGCATCAATCTTGATTTCAGCTGGGCTTGTTAGAGGGTTGTAGTAACCGATTTCATCGATAAACTTACCGTCTCTTGGTGACTTTTCATCAGCAACAATTACACGATAAAAAGGAGCCTTCTTTGCACCCATTCTTCTAAGTCTGATTTTAACTGCCATTTTTTGTTTCCTCCATAAAATGTTAATATATTTTGTACCGTTTATTTTTTGAACGGCATTTTAAACTTTTTGCCACCAAATCCACCAAATCCATTGAATTTTCCAGATGAAATTTGCTTCATCATCTTTTTCATTTGGTCGAATTGCTTTAATAATCTGTTAATTTCTTCAACAGTAGTACCACTACCTTTTGCTATTCTTTTCTTTCTTGAAGATGAAATGATATCAGGATTTTCGCGTTCCTTTGGAGTCATAGATAATATGATTGCTTCAGTACGAACAAGCATATTTTCATCAACTTTAAGGTCGGATGGAGCACCAGGAACCATCGCTAAAACGCTTTCAAGAGACCCCATTTTCTTAAGCTGATCTAATTGATCTAAATAATCAACTAAAGTAAAGGCATTTTCCTTCATTTTCTTTTCTAACTCTTCAGCCTTTTTCTTATCAAATGCTTCCTCGGCTTTTTCAATTAGAGAGAGAACATCGCCCATACCAAGTATACGTGATGCCATTCTATCGGGATAAAATGGTTCAATAGTATCAAGCTTTTCACCTGTTCCGACAAATTTAATTGGTTTGCCAGTAACATAACGAACAGAGAGAGCAGCACCACCACGGGTGTCGCCATCTAACTTTGTTAAAACGATACCGCTAATGTTAAGCATTTGATCGAAGGATTCTGCAACAGTAAGCGCATCTTGACCCAACATAGCATCAACTACGAGTAAAATTTCCGTTGGAGAAGTGGCATCTTTAATGTTTTGAAGCTCCTTCATTAGAATCTCATCAACGTGCAATCGTCCAGCCGTATCTATAAATACCATATCATTGCCGTTTTTCTTTGCATAATTTAACGCATCTTTGGCAATCGATACTGGATTTTTTGATTTTTCGTCAGCATAAACGGGAATAGAGAGCTGTTGTCCAACAACCTGAAGCTGCTTTATTGCAGCAGGTCTATAAACATCACATGCGACTAATAAAGGATTTTTGCCTTGTTTTTTGTATAAACCAGCTATTTTAGCGGAGTGTGTTGTTTTACCAGCACCCTGTAAGCCTACCATCATAACAACTGTTGGTGGTTTTGATGAAATTTCAAGCTTTGCTTGAGATTTACCCATTAGCTCAATCAGTTCTTCATTAACAATTTTAACAACCTGTTGAGCAGGCAAGAGACTTTCCAATACTTCAACACCAATAGCTCGTTCAGTTACCTTTTTTATAAATTCTTTAACTACTTTAAAATTTACATCCGCTTCAAGTAAAGCAAGCTTAATTTCACGCATGCCTTCTTTTACATCTGCTTCAGTTAATTTACCTTTATTTCTAAACCTTTTAAAAGCATTTTTGAGTTTTTCGGTCAAGCTTTGAAATGCCATAGATACCTCCTTATTAATAATTTGAAAGGTCCTTAATTTCGCTTATTAAGGAACAAATTTTAGAAGAAATATCAGTGTTATTAATTGATTTGTTAATAAATTCTAAATCTTGTGCAATTTTATTAGATTTTTCTTTCATTTTCAAAAATCTATCCACTAAACCTAATTTTTCTTCCATATCAATCAGGATTGATTCACCTTTTTTTAGTACACTGCGTACCCCTTGACGAGAAATAGAGAAGTCCTCTGCAATTTCCGCAAGAGAGCAATCATTATTGTAATACATATCAAGCATACTTAATTGTCTGTCAGACAGAGTATCACCATAGAAATCAAGCAATATGGAAATGTTAAGATTTTTTTCAAACATAAGCATAACTCCTATAAATGGTGTAAACCAAATTGCTTTACAAGTATAACATATAAAGATGCTATTGTCAATAGTATTTTGAAAATTTGTGAAATAATATCGTTATACAAAATATTTCTTTTTTTATAATTAGACGATTAGACAATCACTTGAAACAAGAAGAATAGTATTTCAACAATAAAATGGTTGTAAATTATAAAAAATATCGATTGAATTATATTTTAATAAAAATAAATTTTTATTTAGTATCTTGGGGTATTGATAAAACAAAAATTTTTAAATTAATTTTATAAAAACATACAGCTTTTTATAATTATTAAATTTCACGTAGCAAAATACAAAATAATTTCAATCAAATAAATGATGGGTATTTATTGATTTAAAAAAATTTTAAGAAACCATAAGTCCATTGGTAAAAAAATTAAATTATATTTTTATGAAATTTAAAAAATAATTTTTAATTAGTATGTAGTTGTATTAATTGAAGAAAAATTTTTAAAATATTTTCTCAAAGCCATAAATTAATTTTTTAATTAGTAAAGATTTAAAAATTAATTGATTTACTCATAAGGGGTTTTGTTATTAGCGAAGCGATTATTTTAAACTTTAATTTTAAATATATGCAGATTACGGCATATGCCTGTATTTGCTGTTTTTTTGCAATTCTCTAATTTATATAAAATTTACATTTTGTATAATTAGCTCAATCCCAAATTCGAGCTACATCCGATCTTCTGATTTAATTAAATTCATTGTTCTCATTAGATAAAAAGAAAAAGACGCAAAATTATCTTTACGCCTTTTGGGATGTAAATTTTCTTTTTGTTGCTTCTCCACCTCTTAAATGTCGTTCTGCTTTATTTATTTGTAAAATTTTTTCTACCTCTAAAAATAGTGCTTTATTTTTTCTCTTTAAAATTTCAGTAATATCTTTATGTACAGTTGACTTGCTAATTCCAAATTTTTTTGCTGTATCTCTTACAGTTGTATTATTCTCTATCAAATATAAAGCTAAGCACTCGCACCTATTTTCTTTATCATAATAATTCACTATAATTTACCTCATTATGTTCTATGGTAAATTATATTAAAAAAGTCGCATATTTATGCGACCTTTTTCTATTCAAATTTAAATACTGTGCTATAATCGTAGATTTCACCAGGATTCAAAATAGTGCTTTTAAAATTAGGTTTATTTGGAGAATCAGGTGCGTGTTGTGTTTCTAAGCAAATTGCACATCTCTTTTTTTGAGGCACATTATTTTTAAATGCACTCTCTGATTCGTTAATACAGTTTGCTGTGTAAATTTGCACGCAAGGCTGATTAGTAAATAACTTCATTACTCTGCCCGATTTTTCATCCTTGAGTGTTGCCTGATGTCTAATAGTTCCATCACTATTTAAAATGTAGTTATGGTCGTATCCTTGACCAATTTTCAGAAGCTTATTATCATCATCAATTCGATCAAAAATCATTTTAGTAGTATTAAAATCGAAAACAGTATTTGCAACTGCAAGTTCTTCCCCAGTAGGAATTAACTCCTCGTTTACTACTGTAATTTTGTCAGAATCAATCCACAAGCTATGGTTTTTAATTGTAGATGTTTCGTAACCAGAAAGGTTAAAATACGCATGGTTTGTAAGATTTAATACTGTTTTTTTATCAGTTGTAGCCTTGTAATTGATTGTAAAGGTGTTTTCATCGTCAAATGAATATAAAACAGTAACGTTTAAATTTCCAGGATAACCCTCTTCTCCGTCTGGACTGAATAACGTAAGCTCTAAATACATAGTGGAATTATCTTCCCATGCCTTAGCATTCCAAAGCTTTTTGTCAAAGCCAACCTTTCCGCCGTGAAGATGGTTTTTTCCTTCATTATTATATAGATGGTACTCTACACCATCAATAACAAAGAAAGAATTACCAATTCTATTGCCGTATCGACCAATTAACGCACCTTGATAGCCACCATTATTTAAATATGAGTCTACACTGTCATATCCACAAACTACATCGGCTAAATTACCATTTTTATCTGGTACATTTATAGAAACAATTGTTCCACCCAATGTAATAATTTTAACATTTGCGCCCGATTTGTTCTGCAAGGTATAAGCATAAACCTCGGTGCCACAAGGCATCTTACCAAATAATTCTCTGTTTATCATTTAATCACCATAGCCATTAGGATTTCTTTTTTGCCAGTTAGCAGAATCCTTACACATTTTTTCTATATCAAATTTAGCTTCCCAGCCAAGTATGTGACGAGCTTTTTCTGGATTTGCATAGCATTCATCAATGTCGCCAGGACGTCTTTCACATATTTCATACTTAATTTCGTGTCCAACTGCTTTTTCGTATGCGTGAATAATGTCAAGCACTGAATAACCGACACCTGTACCAATATTAAAGTGCTCTACACCTGTAACAATATTTGTTCTGTCTATTGCCTTCAAGTGGGCAATAGCTAAGTCAACAACGTGAATGTAATCTCTTACACCTGTTCCGTCGTGAGTGCTATAATCATTGCCAAAGACATTTACATGGTCATATTGTCCAAACGCAACTCGAGCAACGTAAGGCAAAAGGTTGTTTGGTACACCCTTTGGGTCTTCCCCAATTAGTCCTGTTTCGTGAGCACCAATTGGATTGAAATATCTTAAAATGCAAATGCTCCATTCCTTGTCAGAAACATAAATATCCGAAAGAATTCTTTCAATCATAAGCTTAGTTTCGCCATAAGGATTAGTTGTTGATAAAGGAAAATCCTCGCTGATTGGAACTGACTTTGGCTTACCATAAACAGTTGCAGATGATGAGAAAACAATTTTCTTACAACCGTATTTAGACATAATATTGCAAAGATTTAAAGTTCCAGTAATGTTGTTATGATAATACCATATAGGTTTAGCTACGCTTTCACCAACAGCCTTCAATCCAGCAAAATGAATAACCGAATCAATTTTGTTTTCAGCAAAGACCTTTTCTATATCATCTATATTTAAAAGGTCTCCCTTGTAGAATTTGACATTTTTTCCAGTTATATCTTTTATTCTATCTATAACGCACTCCTTAGAGTTGCATAGATTATCAATTATAATAACCTCTCTATCGTCCTTTAATAGTTCTACAACGGTGTGAGAACCTATATAACCAGTTCCACCTGTAACAAGAATTGCCATATTATGCCTCCTTTTGATTTGCTCTAATATATAATAAACTATTTAAAAATAAAAATCAAGATATTTGGATAAAATATATTGACTTTTTTATAAATAAATGATATGATATGTGTAACAAATGTTACACTATTGATTTTGGAAATAAAAAATGAATTATAATGTTTTTTTAAAGGAAAATTGTTTTCTATTTAAGGGTATAAGTAACGAAGAACTTGATTTAATGCTTTTAAATGATGGCATATCCATAGTAGAATATGAGAAGGATTCTGTTCTCCATAATTGTGATAAAAGTGGTAAAATCGGAATAATCATGAGTGGCGAAGCAATTATTAAATCATGCGAAAATGGTGTCATAATTAAAAGATTGTACGAAAAAGATTTATTTGGTGCTGCTTCCCTGTTTAATAAACCAGTTTATTCAACATATGTTATTTCAACTTCAAAATGTCAAGTTTTGATTCTAAATAAAAGCTTTATAAAAAAATGCATTGAATCAAATGCTAATATTGCATTGAATTACATAGAGTTTTTATCAACAAAAATTAATTTTTTGAACAATAAAATCAGCTCATATACAGCAAAATCTGCAGAAAATAAACTATACAACTATTTGTGTCAATTACCACGCGTCGATAACAAAATTGAGTTACCTGTTGACTTATCCAACCTTTCAAAGATGCTTGGAGTCAGCCGAATAACACTGTATAGATCTCTCGATAAGCTTGAAAATCAAGGCTTAATTTCGAGAATTAATAACAAGCTAATAATTATAAAAGAGGTATAAAACTATGAAAAAATTACTTTCAATCACCCTACTCTGTGTTATGCTTTTTAGCACTTTGTCGCTATTCTCCTGTAACACACCCGCACCCACAAACTCAAATGGCTACAAGGTCGCACTTGATCTTACTGATGAATGGAATAAGATTTCAAATGGTACTAAGTTAGTTCAAGGTTGTGTTGTAATTAGAAAAGAATTTGCAGAACAAAATCCTGGAGCTGTAAGTGCTTTCCTTGACGAATACAAATCATCTATTGAATATACAAATGCGAACCCAAATGAAGCGGGTGAATTAATCGAGAAATATGGCATAGACAGCAACAGTGAAATTGCCTCAATGGCTATTCCTAACTGTAACATTGCTTATATGGAAGGAAGTGCTATGAAAGATTCTCTATCAGCGTTTCTGACTGCTATGCATTCAATTGCTCCTGCAAGTGTTGGTAATAAGCTTCCTAGTGACGATTTTTACTATACAAGAAATGATACTGTCGAAAAAACAGGTACAACAATAAATGTAGCTACTCTCAATGGTACAACTGGCTATGGTATGGCTAAACTAATGGAGGATGCCTCAACTAACACAACAACAAACAACTACTCATTTAATGTTGTTAGTGACCCAACAATGATAATTGCAGGCTTAGCTAATGGCTCCATTGATATTGGTGCACTTCCAACAAATGCTGCATCAAACGTTTATAACAAAACAAACGGAAAGGTTCAAGCCTTGGCGATCAACACCTTAGGTGTTCTCTATGTTCTTGACAAAACAGATTCAGTAAAATCACTTGCCGATTTAGAAGGAAAAACAATTTACGCTCCTGCACAAAATCCAACCTTTATATTAAAGTATATTTTAGCGGCAAATAATATTAATGCTACCATTGATTCTACAACATATTCAAGCCCTAACGCACTTGAAACTGCTGCCGAAAACGGACTTGTTGATATTGCTGTGCTTCCAGAACCTAAGGTATCAAACGTTATGAATAAATAATATGAAAAAAGCTTTAAAAACTACCCTTATCGTATTTATTTGGTTGGTTATTTGGCTTGTTGCTTCATTATTAATTAATTTACCTTTACTTTTTCCTTCACCAATTGATGTATTAGTACGTTTATTCCAGCTATTAGGAACATCAGAATTTTATCTTTCAACTATGTTTTCCTTTGGAAGAATTATTTTAGGAATAACAATTGGTTTGCTTTCAGGGCTTGCTATTGCTTTATTATGCTCTATTTCTAAGCATATTTATGATTTTTTCATGCCTTTAATAGCTATCGTAAAATCGACTCCTATTGTAGCCTTTGTATTTTTAGTGAATTTATTTGTAGGAAGCGGATACACAATAGTCTTTATATGTGTTTTAATGGTATTTCCCATCGTATTTGCTAATATTTATCAAGGAATTATAGGTACTGATAAAAACTTGCTTGAGCTATGTAAGGTTTATAAAATTCCATACAAAAAACGGCTAAAGGCTTTATATTTGCCTGGTGTAGCACCCTACTTTTTCTCTTCTCTTTTGTCGTCAATTGGTTTGGCATGGAAGGCAGGAATTGCAGCTGAAATTCTTTGTACGCCAAGGATTTCCATTGGAATTGAAATTTTTAATGCGAAAACCTATATAGAGTATATAGATTTATTTGCTTGGATTTTAACTGTTGTAATTCTAAGCTTGATTTTTGAATTAGTTGTCACTAAGTTGCTAAAGCTTTTGTCAAATAAATTTTTAACAAAGGCGGAGGTGTAAATATGAAAATTGAAAACCTTTCGAAAAGATTTGGAAAAAAAGTTGTTTTTGATGATTATACTACCGAAATATTAGATAACAAAATTAATTATTTAGTAGGTCCAAGTGGTAGTGGTAAAACTACTCTTTTAAGAATTTTGTCAGGCTTAGACAAGGACTTCAATGGTTCAATAGATTCTAATTTACAAAAGATTTCAATAGTATTTCAAGAACCGCGCCTATTTCCCAACTTGACAATCGAAGAAAATATTAGAATAGTTTCCGAATCCGAGGATTCAATCGATGAAATACTCAAAATTGTAGAGCTTGAAAATGATGCAAAATTATTACCTAAAGAGCTTTCCGGCGGTATGAAAATGCGAGTTGCGCTTGCAAGAGCTTTATTTTACGATGGAGATATTTTTATCATGGATGAGCCCTTTTCTGCACTTGATGATGAATTAAAGGAGCGTATGATTCCTAAAATTTTTAAATTATTAAAGAACAAGACTATTTTGATAGTTTCTCACGATCTAAATGAAGTAAAAAAATATGGCGAACACATTATAGAAATTAATTAACGTTAAAATAACCTCAAGGGCTTGCCTTGAGGTTATTTTTTAGTTGCATCCGCATCCGCCACGGCCTGGTTCTCTCTTTGGTGGAGGTACTGAGCATCCACAGGAACCTAATGTAGGTGGTGAAAATTCATTAATTGGAAAAGCCATTGCCTTAAACAAGGTACAAGGATCATCCTCTGATGCAACGACACATTCCTTGTCTGGAATATTATATTCCGTTGCAGAAACAATTAATTGAGCAGGTCTTTCAATTTTAACAACTGAAAATAATCCTAATGATACAACAAGTATTCTGTCATTTCTGTCATGTAAACAACCGTTAACTGTATTAACAACCTTTTCTGGTACATCCTCAATACAACAACAGCAAATACATGCACACTCTCTTGGCTCAACTATTTTCCAGTTTAGTATTACAGGATCAACAGTTTCAACAACCGCTATTGGTGATGAATTTGATGAGTTTACCTCGCATGCGTTTGAGCAAAAGCCCGACTTTCCTGTTTCGCTTTTAAATACTTTTACGTTTCCTTCGCTTCCAAAAAGAATAACCTTCTTTTCTACAACAGCTACACCCTCAAATTCTTGTATATTGTTTGGAGAGATACACGCCTCAAAAGTCAACTTAATGAACATTTTAATATTAAGCTGGTAAAAGCCTCTATTAAATGGGACGTCATTAATGTCGATGTAAGCTGATACAATTTTAGCACATTTTGCCCTGATAGTAGTTGTACGATCTATTATTTCGTCACCAACATCAGTTAAATATACCTTTACGTTCTCAAAACAATCCTTATCACGACAAGAATCTAATACACGATAGGTATCAATACAGATATTATCCTTTGGATGGTTACCAAGGCAGTTTCTGTTATCTGACATATTATTACCTCCTAAAATATTCGAAGAGTTATCGTCTTCTGTTATATCTTATGCGATTTGTAGAAAAATGTTAGAAAGTGCATAAAAAAGGAACCCAAATTGCTTTGGATTCCCATTTTATTTATAATCTATATGAACTGCACAAAGTTACTTAAGCTTTAGTTGAACGCGTAAATTTCAAGAAAAACTCGCTTTGCATTGGATTTTACCTCATTATCAAATATTTGTGCTTTTCAAACTAAATCAAAATAGTACATTGGTTTGCCCTCACTATATCTAAATTTTTTTAATATAGTACTTTTTAATCATAGAAACACCTCGGTTTCCTTTGCACGAACAAACTTATGCAAATACTTGTTTATAGCGTAAACTTGTAATCCTGAATAATTAACAGCCCGATAAATTCTTGTTATATAAACATTGCTGTGTACTCTATTAAAAATTTACACCTTTATATTGTGACTCAGTAATTTCTAAACTTCCCATTGGCTTATCCTCCAATCGTTAGGTTTAAATTTTGCCGTTGAACACAGACCTCACTATAGATATTTTTTAATGTTCTCTGTTGCATTTTCAGCTGGCATAGAAAGTGTCATAACAAGATTTACATCATACTTGCTTGCCAACTTGTCTGCTTCTACGACAAACTTATCGAAAGATTCCAAATCTCTGTTACAAATTCTAAATGTAGCATCTATAAAGAGATCGGTGATATCGTGGTTGCTAGCTAATAGGCCAGCAATAAAACCATAAAGTGATTGTGCGTCATTGATCATATACTCATCAGAATTAATCAATCTACAATTATAGTTCAAAGTCAATCTTAGGTTGTCACCCTTTTCTATACAAACAACTGAACCCTTAGAACTATCAAGCGCAGAATTGATCATTTCGATCAGTACTTTTGTTTTGCCTGTGCCTTTTACGCCAATAATAATTTTCATCATGCTATTGTCCTCCACAATATCTTTCTTTCTACTTAAATTATACACTATGATTTTCTAAAAATCAATACCTTTTTGTATATTTTATCTAATTTTTTTGATAAATTTTAAATTTCTTTGAGAATATTACATAAAAGTAAAGGTCCACATAACTGCGGACCTTTGTTTTAGTTTATTCTTTTATTTAGTTCTTCTCTTAATTCCTCGTAGCCATCTTTTCCGAGCAAAGCAAACATATTCTTTTTGTAGCTTTCAACACCAGGTTGGTTAAATGGATTTACACCAAGAACATATCCAGATACTGCACAAGCGAGCTCAAAGAAATATGTTATATAACCAAAGGAATATTCGCTTCTATCAGCAAGCTCTAAAACTATATTTGGAGCATTTCCATCTGAATGAGCAAATAAAGTACCAAGCATTGCGGTATGATTTACATAATTTAAATCCTTACCTGCTAAGAAGTTTAATTTATCAACGTTATCAGGGTCAAATGGAATAAGTAGCTCGTCATTAGAATTCTTAATGTCAATTACTGTTTCAAAGAGATTTCTTGTACCATCTTGAATAAATTGACCTAATGAATGCAAGTCGGTAGAAAAGATAACAGAGCTGGGATATATTCCCTTTCCGTCCTTACCCTCACTTTCACCAAACAATTGCTTCCACCATTCTGTATACATTTGTAGTGCAGGCTCATAAGCTGCTAAAACCTCTATTTGCTTACCATCTCTGTAAAGTAGATTTCTTAAAGCAACATATTTCATGCAATCGTTTGTTGAAGCTTCTTTTCCTAAATATTTCTCTCTTGCATCCTTAGCGCCAAGCATCATTTTATCAATGTCGATGCCAGCAACTGCAATAGGCAAAAGTCCAACAGCTGTTAAAACAGAAAATCTACCACCAACATCGTCAGGAACTACAAACGTTTCATATCCATTATCATCAGAGAATTTTTTAAGTGTTCCCTTTTCCTTGTCAGTAGTTGCAAAGATACGATTTTTTGCGCCTTCCTTACCATATTTTTCTTCAAGAAGATTTCTCAAAACTCTGAAAGCAACAGCAGGCTCAGTTGTAGTGCCAGATTTTGAAACAACGTTGATACAAACATCCTTGCCTTCGCAAATTTTTAGTAGGTCACTAAGTGCAGACGCACTGATTGAATTGCCTGCAAAATAAATATCTGGGGTTTTCTTATTTGGTAAGCTATTGTAAACAGGAGACTTTACAAATTCAATTGCTGCTCTGGCACCGAGATATGAACCACCTATACCAATAACAATGAACACATCGCACGATTTTTGGATTTTTTCTGCTGCAATCTTAATTCTTGCAAATTCTTCCTTATTGTAAGCCACTGGAAGGTCAATCCAACCTAAGAATTGATTACCTTCTCCTACTCTGTCTATTAATGTTTTTTGGGCTACATTAATTTCCGAGTAAATATCATTCATTTTCTTTTCAGAAACATAATTCTTTACAAATTTATCGTTTAAAGATAGCGTTGTCATACTTATAATATACCTCATAAAAAATAATATATTATATAATACAACAAATTAATATAAAATTCAACACTTTTTTAAAGAAATTTTGATTCAAAATATGTTTTTTACAAATTTAAAAAAATATTGAAAAAAAGTTAAACATTCTACCGACTCTAAACATACTATATCACAGTTATCTATCTCCTTATCATTAAGATAATAAACAACCTTACCTATAACTTGATTTTTCTTTACAGGTGCTTTGATTTCGTTTTCATAAATATAGTCTTTTCTTATTTTTGATGTATCTGCCTTATTCATCAAAATACTATTTTCAACTGTTCCTATCTTTACCGAATCCTTCTGCCCACACAAAACAGAAATGTCCGTTAAATAATCACTATCTTCCTTTAAAACAGTATAGTTAGCAAAGCCGTAATCCAAAAGCTTTGTTGCATATATATTTCTATTCTTTGAAGTATCTGCTCCCATTATGACTGCTATTAAATGTAAATTTTCACGCTTCGCACTTGCACTAACACAAAAGCCTGCTTTATCAGTAGATCCTGTTTTAAGACCTGTAATACCTTTGTAATATCGTACCAATTTGTTGGTATTTGTAAGTCCAAACTCTCCATTTCTTATAGTGTCCATCCAAATTTTTGAGTAATTCGTAACATCTGGAAACTTTAATAGCTCTCTTGACATAATTGCAATATCCAAAGCACTGGTAAAATGCTTTACTGTATCATCATCAAGACCTGTAACATTCTCGAAATGTGTGCTTTTCATTCCTAACTCCTCTGCTCGTTCGTTCATTCGATTAACAAACTCTTCTTCACTTCCACAAACAAGCTCTGCTAATGCAACTGCACCATCATTAGCAGAGGAAACAAATACGCATTTTAAAAGATCATTTACAGAAATTTGTTCTCCAGGCTCAAGATAAACCTGGGAACCACCCATAGATGCTGCATATTCACTTATTGTTACTATCGTATCATAACCTATTTTTTTATCCTCGATTGCCTCGAAAGTTAGTAACAAAGTCATAATTTTTGTAACTGAAGCTGGTGGTAAACATTCATTTTCCCTATAAGCATACAAGATTTGTCCGCTTTCTGCATCCATAAGCAAAGCACTTTTAACATCAAAATCAAATTTGGTATCCTTAATTTCAACCGCCCTTGTACTAAACGACATTGAAAATAAAATGCTAATTACCAATGTGAATGTAATAAATTTAGTTAATTTCAAAATAATCACCTCAATTATTAATTATTCAGGTGATAAAAGAAAAATACCACACGATGTCGTGTGGTATAAAAATTATTTTACAAACTTTTCAACAGCCTTGAGTAGCTCATCACAATCATCTGAGTGAATTGTCATTCCAATTGGCTTCATTAAATCTAAACTAAAAATACCCATTATAGATTTAGCATCAACGATATATCTACCACTGGAAAGGTCAATTTCCATATCATACTTTGTAACAGTATCAACAAACTCACGAACATCTTGAATTGAAGCAAGATTAATAACAACTTTTTTCATATTTTTTATCTCCTTTGTTTTTTACTATTATACATATTTCTACCAAAAATGTCAATATTTTTAATGGAAATAAATTAATTTAGTTGATGAATGCAAACGCAAGTGTTACATAGGCATTATAAATTAACCACAACATCTCAAGGAAAATACAAATTGACCATAATGAGTAAAGCTTAATCGATTCAAGTAAAGCAAAGATGCAAAATAAAATTGAAAGTAAAAGCATAAAAAAAGACACAAGTGGCATTAAAGCTCTGAAAAACAAAGGATAAACACATAAGGTGCAAATATAAGTTATTAGCAATAAAAATCCTATTTTAAACGCTCTGTTCCGTCTATATTTTTCGCATCCAAATATTATTCCAGCAATTATACCACCTAAAATTACAAAGAAAAATGCCCAAAATATAAAAGCATAAGTAATTGGAAGAGCTGATCTTGGAAAGATATAAAGAATACTAATTCTGTCAGTTCTACCACCTACAATCCATGATATTATTCCAATGGCAAGAAAGATAGCTGAAAAAATTCCTAATTTTTTATAACTAATTTTTTGTATTTCTGATGAAATTCTGTTAAAAAAACAGTTAATTATCTTAAAAAATTTCAAAAAAATCACCTCATAAAATAAATATGAGATGATTTTTTATATTATTCAATTTAATCTCGTGACTTTATTAAATATTCGTTATCTTCAATAATTAAATCCTTATATTCGTCTCTTTCGTAATCTAATAAAGACACTTTTCTTTTTTTCCAAAAAGGAAGAATCCTATTTGAAATTTTACCATCTTCAGTAACATAGACAGTTTTGTGCATATCGCAGTTTCTTGACGGCATATTATCCCTTGTAAAATATCCGTGTACTACTCTTGTCCCTCTCAAATCGATAGTACAGCTGTTACTATATAACATTCCAGAATCAAAGCAAAAATCTCTTTCAATTATTTCGTATGGAATTTCTTCCTCTTGTTTTACCGTATCAGAATAAATTCTTTTAATCATTTCATCAAAAATAATTGTTGCAGGATTAATGTTACAATATATTGGATTAGGTGTATCAAATCCTACCCTTACACCTAAAACATAATCGTTTGTGTATCCAACAAACCATTTATCCTCATTATTACTTGAGGTGCCAGTTTTTCCGGCAACATTTACAAGATTTTTATTTGATATATTTTTAGCAGTTCCATTATTAACAACGCCTTGCAATATTTTGGTCATTATAAAGGCTGTTTCTTTGGTTATAACTTCTCTTTCGTCATTTTCATTTTCTAATATTACATTTCCTTCATAATCAGTAACATATAAATACGTTTTAGGATTAGACAATTTGCCATCGTTAGCAAAAATGCTATACGCATTAGTTATATTCAAAAGCGTCTCTCCATTAGTTAATTGACCTAATGCTAATGAGGATTCATTGTAATCTCTTTCTTTGTCATAGGTAATCATCAAATTGTCTAAATAGTTAAATGATTCTTTAATTCCGAGTTTTTGCAACGCTTTAACTGCTACTGTATTTATAGAATGCTCAACGGCATAATATACTGGCACAAGTCCTCTGTATCTATTAGGAGAGTTTTTAGGCCAATATCCTTTTTTTAGTGCTAAAGGAGTATCATCAAAAACCGTTGCATAGTTAATAAGCTTTAAATCTATTGATGGTGCATAGACAGATAGAGGTTTTAAAACTGAGCCTGGTGGTCTTTTTGCATCTGTTGCTCTGTTGAATATCATATTAGCTTTTTTATCTCCTATACCACCTATTAAGGCTAATACATCTGATGTTTTGGGATCAATTATAACACAAGCCGATTCTGGATATTTTCCTCCTTGCATTTGAATATATAAAGGATAGTTTTTATAGATATTTTCTAAGTTATGCTGTATTTCTGGGTCAATGGTGGAATAAATCCTATATCCACCCTTTAATATTTCCTTTTTAGCAGTATCCACTGCTATATTATATTTTTTAGACAGATCCTCACTAACCTGCTTTAATAACGCTTCTGTGAACCACGAATATATTCCTGTATGAGATATATTTTCGATATTTGGGTTAATTTCAACATTTTCATTTATTGCATTTTTATATTCATTATCATCAATATATCCTTGTTCCTTTAAGGCGTTTAACACAAGTAAACTTCGATTTAGATTATTATCTAAATTTGTATGAGGATTATAAATACTTGGACCCTTTACAATGGATGCGAGCATTGCACATTCCTTTAATGACAGGTTACTAATATCCTTATTGAAATAAACCTCTGATGCGGTAGCTACACCATAGCAATTTTCCCCCAAGTAAACTACGTTTAAATAGTATTCTAATATTTCTCTTTTGCTGGCTTTTTTCTCCAAATCAAGAGCTTTTATTATTTCATCTATCTTTCTTTTAATTGTAGTTTCATTGTTTCCTGTTACATTTTTAACAAGCTGTTGAGTAATGCTCGACCCACCAAAGCTTTTTTCTTCAAGCTTAAAAAGATAATTTAATATCGCCTTTGATGTTCTCGCCCAATCAACCCCCTTATGCTCATAAAATCTTTTATCCTCAATGGCAACAAATGCATTAATTAAGTTCTTTGGTATCTTATCAATTGAAATCCAATCGTGCTTATGCATAAACAACTCCTCATCCTTTAATTCGTGAGGAGTTCCTTCTCTGCTTCTTCTATCATCTTTATCGAAGTAATATATCCGAGTAATCGACGTTGCTCCGCTTCTAATAAGAGTTAAATCTATTTTGTCAATATTAAATGAGTATATCAGTAATGATGCTATTAGTAAAATTGTTAAAGCAAGGAATGAAATAGCGAAAATTTTAATAAGCGACTTCTTTTTCTTCAAAAAACCACACTCCTTTTGTATATATTCATATTATTTGCACAATAATATGATATATTCGATTAATCAAGGAGTATTATATGGAACAAGAAAGTAGAAAAAATAACTCAAGCAATTTATTGCTTTTAACCCTGTTGTTAACAAACCTCTTTTTAATAGTTTTAATGGTTTTTACTATTTCAAACTTAAATAGCTTTAAGATTGATTCAAACGGAACACAAAATGATATTCCAATCTTCGAGGAAACACCATCTGACGAAACAATAGATATATACTGTCTTAAGGACTATAATGGAAAAATAGGAATTTACAAAAATAATTCGTTAGTATACACGTTAGACGTATATGTTTTTACATTACCTGAGGAAGACAAAAAGCTCCTGACTGAAGGGATTGAGGTTTCCAACAAAGAGGAGCTTTATGATTTAATTGAAATATACTATTAGGGCTTGAATATAACCGAGCCCTCTCCTAAAATTGAGGTTAAAATCGCAATGATTTCATCGGTTACGTTTATTGATACACCAGTAGCCTTTGAATACTTTTTTGTACTCATATCATATAAAATAACCTCTGAGGTGCCACTGTATTCCTTTAAAAGCATTAAAATTTGATTTACCATAGGATCAGAGATAGATTCTACCTTCAAATATAGCTTACCTACTTGAGATACATTATTTGTGTCCTTGTAATGCTGATCCTCAATTAATTGCTGAATTTCATTAGCAATGATTTTAGGTGGTTCGTCTTCCTTTAAATTAATAGTGCCCTTAACATTTATGATATTATCCGCGAATAAATAGCTAGAGCAGCTGCTATATGTCTTTGGAAATACAATAACCTCTATTTCACCAAGCTGGTCAGCAACCTTTATAAAAGCCATTTCGTCGTCATTTTTAGTTTTCTTGACAGATCTTGCAGTAATTGCTCCTGCAATAGAAACAGAGCTTTTTTCCCTTATATCCTCATCATTAATAATATCACAAATAGGCTTAGGATTTATTACAGACAAGTGCTTTTTATACGAATCCAAAATGTTACCAGAAAAGCACATTCCAAGCACATCCTTTTCAAACTTGAGAAGTGTTGTCATAGGCAATTCATTTACATCAGGATAAACGATTTTGGGCATAGACTCGGCAATTTCTTCGTCGGTTAAAAATTGCATAATATCTATTTGTCCATTTGAAGTTGCTCTTGACATACTAAGTGCTAACTCAACTGTATTTTCATATACACAATAAAGCTCTGCTCTGGTTTTAGATATAGAATCAAAGGCACCAGCTTTAATCAAAGCCTCTATCTGTCGCTTGTTAATATCCTTATCCTTAAGTCTAAATACAAAATCATCAAAGGATTTATATAATCCATTGTTGTTTCTTTCCTCAACGATAGCTGAAATAAAGCTTCTACCTACATTTTTAAGTGCTAACATACCAAATCTGATGTTGTTTTCCTCAACTGAGAAATTAACATTACTAAAGTTAACATCGGGTGGTAGTACCTTAATACCCATTTTCTTGCATTCTTCAATATATTCAGTTACCTTTACTACATTTCCAAGCACAGAAGTAATTAAAGATGCATAATATTCTCTTGTATATTTTGCTTTTAAATACGCAGTACGATAAGACAAAATCGCGTAAGCAGCTGCATGGGATTTATTAAAAGCATACTTAGCGAAGCTTTGCATTTCATCGAAAAGCCTTTCGGCAACTTCTTTTGATACGCCGTTGTCAACGGCTCCTTTGACGAAAACATCATGCTCCTTATTAAGCTCATCTTCCTTCTTTTTGGACATAGCTCGTCTAACAATATCTGCACGTCCATATGAGTATCCTGCAACCTTGCTGAATATCTGCATAACCTGCTCTTGATAAACTATACAACCATAGGTAGAACGCAAAATTGGCTCAATTAAGGGCGTTGAATAGCTTATTTTAGATTTATCATGCCTTCTCTCAATATAAGTAGGAATTGAGTCCATAGGACCTGGTCTGTATAGAGCAATACAAGCAATAATATCATCAATTGAGGTAGGTTGGAGCTTCATAAGTGTTTGCCTCATTCCACCTGATTCTAACTGGAATACTCCCTCTGTGTGTCCAGAAGAAATAAACTTGTATGTTTGTGCATCATCAATAGGAATCTTTTCAATATCAAAATCTGGCTCTTTTTCTCTTATGATTCTTTCGGTATCAGATATAATCGTCAGATATCTTAAAGCTAAGAAGTCAAACTTTAACAAGCCAAGCTTTGCAACCGTATCCATATCGAATTGAGTCACAGTCGCACCGCTATTAGTTGCTAAAGGTAAATAATCAACAAGAGGCTTGTCTGTAATTACCACGCCAGCTGCGTGCTTTGAGGCGTGTCTTGGCATACCCTCAAGCTTTCTTGCGGTATCTATCAATTGCTTAATTTTATCGTCATTGTTATATATCTTTTTGAGCTCTTCAACCTCGTTTAAGGCCTCGTCAATAGTAATATTGGGTCTACGAGGGATTAATTTTGAGACTAAATCCACATCTGCGTACGGAATTTCAAGGACCCTTCCAACGTCCTTAATCGAAGCCTTTGCAGCCATTGTACCAAAGGTTATAATTTGTGATACATGGTCACTTCCGTACTTTTCCTTTACATATTCAATAACCTCATCGCGTCTTTCATAGCAAAAGTCGGTATCAATATCAGGCATACTTACTCTTTCAATATTTAAAAATCTTTCGAAAAGTAAATCATATTTTATCGGGTCAATATCAGTAATACCGAGCAAAAATGCAACTATACTACCTGCACCTGAGCCTCTTCCAGGTCCCACAGGAATATTTTTATTGTGTGCAAAGTTAATAAAATCCCAAACTATCAAGAAATAGTCGTTATAACCCATTGTATCAATAATTGATAGCTCGTATTCAATTCTGTTTTTATACTCTTCAATTGTGTGGTCGTTTGTAAAGGTAATAGCACCTGTATTTTGTCTATCTTGGAAGCCCTTTTCTACTAAATCGCTGAGATATTGCTTAGAAGTTATATTCACTGGCAATGGATATTTAGGAAGCTTAATAACATCAAACTCAAAGTCAAAATTACATCTTTGTGCTATCTTGACAGTATTCTCGCAAGCGTTTTTGTAGTTCGAGAATAGCTTGTCCATTTCGTCACCACTTTTGAAGTAAAACTCATTGGTTGGAAATAGTGCATCTGACTTTTTGTTAAGTGTGGTGTTCATTTGAACAGACATCAAAACAGACTGCAAATATGAGTCATCTTTTCTTAGATAATGGACATCGTTTGTGCATACAAGCTCAACATTAAATTCCTCAGCAAGCTTTACAAGAGCCTCATTTACAATTTCTTGCTCCTCAATTCCATGATTTTGAAGCTCAATATAAAAATTTTCTCTGCCGAATATATCAAGCATAGTACTTAAATGCTCTTTTGCGCCATCAATATCGCCTAAAAGAATGCTTGAGGGTATGAAGCCTGCAAGACAAGCAGAAAGTGCGATAATGCCCTCACTATGCTCTCTTAATAAATCTATATCAATTCTCGGCTTTACATAAAAGCCCTCAGTATATCCACAGGAAACTAAATATGAAAGATTCTTATAACCAATTTCGTTTTCAGCAAGTAAAACAAGATGGTAATATGCAACCTTATTTACCCTATTTTTGTCAAATCTGCTTGTTGGAGATAGGTAAACCTCACAACCGATTATTGGCTTAATTCCTTCTGCCTTGCAGGCCTTGTAGAACTGAACAGCACCAAACATATTGCCGTGGTCGGTAATGGCAACAGCACCTTGTCCTATATTTTTGGCATATTTAGGTATTTCTTCTATTCTGCAAGCTCCATCTAAAAGACTATATTCGCTATGCAAATGTAAATGAACAAAATCCTTCATATATTCTCCGTTATTCTTTCGTAAAATTCAATTATTTTTTCTAATCTATGAAACACACCAGATTTTGAAATTATCGGTTGTGCTAATTTTCCAAGCTCACTAAAGCTTAAAGAAGGGTTTTCTAATCTTAACAAAGCAATTTCCTTTAAGTTATCAGGTAATGAGTCAATTAAGCTTTTTTCCTTTAAGATTTTAATTACTGTTAAATACTTCTGAGATGCTTTAACCGATTTAGAAATATTTCCAGAATCACAATTAGTTACTCTGTTAGCTTTATTTCGAATGTCCTTTTCTATTCGAAAATTTAAAATTTCAAAGGATAAGCTATTACAACCACAAAGCGCTAAAAAATCGCTTACATCCTCACTTCGTTTGAGATAAACAAAATATTTATCACCTCTTTTAGATATTTTAGGGCTTAAGCCTTGCGACACAAGGTAATCCTTAAGCTGATTACAAATATCAAAGGAACCAATATTGAAGTCGATTCTATAAGCAACCTCTGGATTTGAAATTGTACCATACGAAATAAAGATTCCTCTCAGAAAATATTCAGTACATTTTTTGCATTTCTTTATGTTATCGATAATTTCGGCAATTGTAAAATATCTGATTTGGTCCTTTTTGATTGATAACCTATTGTGGTCGATTTTATAAAAATCATTCTTACCAGAAAATGCCTTAGATGCAATAACTTCAAAGGTTTTACGGTTTTTGGCATTTGTAGAAAATATAACAAAATCATTCTCATCTATACTTCCACCTATCATAAAGCCATAGAGGAAAGAAAATATACAACATTTTTTTAGCTTGTCACCAAATACAAGCATTTCTTCTTTTATTTTTTGAGAATATGACATAATTATTTCCTACTTTACGAATATTATTTCCTCTTCCAATTCAATATTAAATTTAAGTTTTACTTCTGCTTTTATTATTTGAGTTAGTCTCAAAATATCCTTCCCTGTTGCCCTTCCTAAATTGACTATGAAGCCAGCATGCTTAATAGATACCTGTGCATCTCCTACTCTTTTGCCTTTCAATCCTGCTTCATCAATTAGCTTAGATGCGTAGTTGCTTAAAGGTCTTTTAAATACACTTCCTGCGCTCGGTAGATTTAAAGGCTGAGTTGACTTTCTTTTAGTAATAAGCTCATTCATCTTATTATTTATGTCTATGTATTGACCTTTTTTCAATTTGAATGTTGAACTAAGTATCAAACCCTTATTATCTTGAAATATGGACTTTTTCGCACTAAATTTATGTTCATTTTGATAAATCTCGTACACTTTGTTTTTTGACAAATTAAAGTATTGAGTTTTAAATACTATATCTGATATTTGGCTACCATAAGCAGATGCGTTCATATAAACTGCTCCACCTACGCTACCTGGCAAGCCATAGCAAAATTCTAAGCCTGCTAAGGAGCTTTCAAGTGCAACGCTTGATAGCTTAGTAGCCAAAGCACCGCACTCCGCTTCAATTGTTTCTCCCAACACCTTGATTCTGTTTAAATTTCGTGTTGAAACAATTATTCCATCATAATTCTTGTCAAGAAACACAACATTTGTGCCATTACCTAAAACAAAATATTTCAAATTATATCTAATAATTTGCTCTATAACATAGCAAAGCTCTTCTTTTGTTTCTGGGTAAACTAATACCTTTGCATAAGAGTCGAGTCTAAATGAATTAAGATTTAATAGTGGTGCATTTTTCAAATAAATAATAGAATTTGCATCAAGCGTACTTAAAAATTTGTCTAAAAGCATATAACCTCTCAAAAATATAATTACTTATCAATAATTATATGCTTTTATAAAATTTAATTGATATAAAAAGGTGCTGGATAGAGTTATATTCAGCACCTATGCCTTATTTATTGTTATTAAGTAATGCCTTTGATTGCTTAATCAAATCCTTTGCAGCATCGTACTGGTTTTCGGTTAAATTTATACCACCAATTATTCTTGCAATTTCATCAATTCTTTCCTCATCATTCAAAAGCTTAACAGAGGTTTGCGCTCTGCCATCACTTTCAATCTTTTTGATAAGAAAATGCTTATCGGCAAGTGAAGCAATTTGTGCGGAGTGAGTAACACAAATAGTTTGAGTACCTTTACCAATTTGTGCAAGCTTTATGCCTATTTTTTGAGATGTGCTACCTGATACACCCGTATCAATTTCATCAAAAATTACAGTGTTCGCACCCTTTTTGTCAGATAATGCACTCTTTAATGCAAGCATAATTCTTGAAAGCTCGCCACCTGATGCAATTTTATTCATCGAGGAAAGCTTTTCACCAACGTTTGTAGCTATTAAAAATTCTACATCATTATATCCGTTTGAAGAAAGGACAACTGCCCCGTCTCTTTCGTTTTTTGCTACCTCAATTTTAAACTTAACCTTAGGCATATCTAAAAACCTAAGTGACTCTCCAATTAAAGAGCTTAGCCTTTCAGAGCCATCTATTCTAAGTGAATTTATTTCATCAGCTATTAAACAAGCCTCACTATGAAGCTTTTTATATTCTTTTTTTAACTCCTCAAGCTTCAATTCGCCATTTTCTAAGGCGTTCAGCTTTTCTTCAGCCTCATCCTTGTACTTTATGGCTTCTTCAATGCTTCCACCGTATTTCTTCTTTATACGATTTAGTATTGTGATTCTATCTTCTACAATTTCAAGCTGACCTTCAGGGTTATCAATACCATCAATCTGAGAGAGCTCCAAGGTTCTTTCGGCTATATCCTCAATTTCGTATCTATATTCCTGAAGCTTAGTAATCATTTCTTCACAGGAGGGGTCAAATTCAGAAAGCTTTTTAAGAGAATCTATCGCCTTATCAATAAAGACAACTACACTTACGTTACTTTCGTTTTTTAAAAGAAGCTTATAGACATTAGATGAGCTTTTTACAATTTTTTCTGCACTTTTTAGCTTGTTTTTAAGCTCAGCAAGCTTTTCATCCTCGTCATTATCATTCAACTTAGCAAGAGTTAATTCTTTAATTTGAAGCTTAAGCAAATCCTCCATCATTTCGGTTTGCTTATTTTTTTCAATTAATTCTTTAATTTGATTCTTAATTTGAGTTAATTTTGAAAAATATTCAGTATATTTTGATAATTGTGAGCTAACATCTACATAATCATCAAGCATAATTATGTGATTATTCTTATCCATAAAGCTATGATTTTCATTTTGACCATGAACGTTAATTAGCTTAGCACCTATTGATTTAAGCTGAGCTAATGTTGCAGGCTGAGAATTAATTTTAATAGTATTTTTACCATCAATGTTGAATGCTCTGGAAACAGAAAAGCTATCTTCCTTGTCGTACGATAGTCCTAATTCGTCACACATGTCATAAATATCCTCACCTAAGCCTGAGAATACGGCAGAAACAAGTGCCTTATTCTCGCCCTGTCTAATGATATCCTTGGATACCTTAGAGCCTAAAAGCATATTAATTGACCCAATAATTACAGATTTTCCTGCGCCTGTTTCACCCGTTAAAACATTAAAGCCACGTTCAAATTCTATATCAAGCTTTTTTGCAACTGCAATATTTTCGATATGCAAAAAATCAAGCATAAAAATACCTCAATTCTTATTTTTCAGCAACCTTATTTAGCTTTTCAGTTACTCTGATACTCGCTTCCTCTGATTTTGAAACTAAAATAATACAGTCGTCTCCAGCAACGCAACCTAAAATATCAGAATCGTGTAAGGAATCGATACCAGCAGCAACAGCTTGTGCAAGTCCTGGGTTAGTTTTAATAACCACATTATTTAACGCATAATGAATATCGGTTATTGATGCAAATAATGCCTGATTGTACTTTCCTGAATTCTCCAATTCGTTCTTTGGTGCAACATACTTATAGACACCATTTGTAGCAACCTTTAGTAGCTTTAATTGTCTAATATCTCGTGATGCAGTTGCTTGTGTTGCATTAAAGCCTTCTGCTTTTAATGCAGAAATCAAATCCTCTTGTGTTTCAATATTTCTTGTTGAAATGATTTCTAAAATTTTTTCTTGTCTTTTGGATTTCATATTTTACCTCTTTAGTGAGAAATTAAGCTTTTTATAATAGATTTATTAATTGGTTTACCAACCTTGGAAAATGCTCCCAAATATTCTATATTTCCATCTCCACCCTCGATGGGGGATTTTATTAGATGAGTGCAAACAAGACCACAGTCTTGCGCACAATTAATTACCTTTTCAATAGCTATGGAGTGATGCTTTTTATTTTTTACAATGCCACCCTTTGATATGTTTTCACGTCCAACCTCAAATTGTGGCTTAATTAGGCTTAAATACACTCCAGTTTGCTTCAATAGCTTGTGTACCGTTGGCAAAATTAAGGTTTGTGATATAAAGGAAACATCAATACATATCAAATCAACACTTTCATTAATACTATCCGGGGTTAGATTTCTTGCATTAAAATTTTCCAAATAAACAACCTTGTCATTTGCTTGTAGAGTTGAATCGAGCTGATTTTCTCCTGTGTCAACAGCGTAAACCCTTTTAGCACCTTCTTTAATAAGGCAATCTGTAAAGCCACCAGTAGATGCACCGATGTCAATACATACTAAATTATTTGCAGATATTTTTGCATAATCGATAATAGCCTTAAGCTTTAGTCCACCTCTTGATACATAAGGACAAGTGTCATTAATTGAAATATTATATTCTTGTGCTTCGTCAATATCAAAAGAAGGCTTATTAATTATTCTTCCGTTTATGGTAACTGAATTTCCTTCAATTAAAGCCTTGGCTTTTTGTCTGCTTTTACAATGTCCGTATGTAAACAAATATACATCTAATCTCATTATTTTTCTCTATCAATTAAATAGTTAAACAGGTCAATTAAAACGCAATTATCACTTTTACAATATTGCTTAATAATTGATATAGCCTCGTTAGTTAAGCTTATTACAAGGTCTTTAGCATCTTTAAGTGAAAGATAAGAAAGTGTCGTTTTCTTACCATTTTTCTCGTCAGACCCTGCCAATTTACCTAAAACAGTAGAATTTGATGTTTTATCAAGAATATCATCCACTATTTGGAAAGCGACACCTATATTGTAGCCCACCTTTTCTAAATCGCTTAATATTTTTTGGTTTGGAGCTTCAACTGAGCAAAGATAACCAAGCTGTAAAGCACAAATTATCAATGCACTGGTTTTAAGTGAGTGCATTTTTAAAAGCTGGTCAAGTGATTTAATATTTTTTTCACTATCCAAATCAATCATTTGACCACCAGCCATACCACTATATCCAGCAAATTTTGCCAAGGCTTGAATACAGCTCAAGCTCGAATTAGCAGATAAATCCTTTGAATTTGACGCTACCTCGAAGGCGTAAGTTAATAAGGTATCGCCTGCTAATAAAGCCTTATCCTCGCCAAAAACCTTATGTGATGTTAGTCTTCCTCTTCTGTAATCGTCGTTATCCATACAGGGTAAGTCATCGTGTATAAGTGAATAAGTATGTATCATTTCAAGGGCACAGGCAAAAGGAAGCGCCACTGTTACATTTTCACTATCAGAAAAAAGACGATATGCTTCAAGCACAATAAACGGACGAATTCTTTTTCCACCAGACAATAAGCTATACTTTGTTACATCTAAGAGTCCTGTATCGTCCTTTACTTGTATAAGCTCAGTTATAAGGTCTTCAACAGCTTTTGTATTCAGATTAAGCCTTTCTTTTAGTTCATTGCTCATCATCGGGCTTAAATTTCCTTTCAATTAGCTCTCCATCGTTATTTACAAGTAAATTTATTGATTTTTCGACATTTTCAAGCTTTTGATTACATAGCTTGATTAAACCAACACCCTCTTCAAACAAAGCAAGAGATTCGTCTAAAAGCTGATTTCCGTTTTCGAGCTGATTTATTATTTCCTCAAGTCTTTCAATTGAGCTTTCAAAGCTATTGTTCTTTTTAGCCATTACTTTTTACCCTCCTTTGAAATTACCTTAGCATTAATTGTGCCGTTTTGGACATGTATGCTAATTTTTTCGTCATTTTCTATATCGTCAACCGATTTTACAATCCTACCTTGGCTATCTAAAACGTAGCTATAACCACGTGAGAGGACTGCCATTGGGTTTAATGCGAACAATTTTGAATTAATTTTAGAAAAATCCATTTTTTTATTGGAAATAATCTCATTAAAAGCATTTTTAAGGCTATTTGAATATGAAATCATTCTCATTTTTGGTCCATCTAACATTCTTAATGGATGCTTAATAACCGCAGAATTTGCAAGTGATTCTAAACGACTTTTGTACTCATTCAGATATGAAAGCATTGCCGAATGTAACCGATATTTATTATTAGACATTGTGCCCAAAAGCTCTGCTAAGTTAGGTGTTGCAAGCTCTGCGGCAGCAGACGGGGTCGCTGCTCTTTTATCAGCAACAAAATCACAAATTGTAAAGTCTATTTCGTGTCCCACACCTGAAATTACAGGAATTTTTGATTTATATATTGCTCTTGCCAGGTTTTCGTTGTTAAAAGCCCACAAATCTTCAATGGATCCACCACCACGTCCGATAATGATTACGTCAACAGATTTTTCTATATTAAAATATTCAATTCCCTTTATTAATTCGTTTGGCGCACCTTCTCCTTGTACTAATGATGGGAAAATCACTAACTTCGCAACAGGATATCGTCTCGTTGCCACATTAATAATGTCACGCACTGCTGCTCCTGTTGGTGATGTAATAATACCTATTTTTTCAGGATATTTAGGGATTGCCATCTTGTGTGATTCGTCAAACAAGCCTTCCTTGGAAAGCTTTTCCTTCAGCTGCTCGTATGCCAAATGCAAGCCACCTATTCCATCAGGCTGAATAGAATCAACATAAAGCTGATAGGACCCTGCTTGCAAATATACTCCTACCCTTGCGTGAGCTATAACCTTCAGACCATTTTCAATTTGAAATTTAACTCCTCTTGCATATGTTTTGAACATAACTGCACGAATTTCAGAAAATTGATCCTTTAAGGTGAAATATAAGTGTCCTGATGAGTGATTTTTAAAGTTTGAAACCTCGGCCTGAATATAAAAATCCTGTAACATCATTTCTTCTTCGATTAAAGATTTTATATTTTCGTTGATTTCAGTTACTGTATAGGGCTTCGGCATTATTTCGTTGCCGTTATCATCAAAGCAAAAACGCATTTTAACCTCTTTCAGTATGTTTTTCGAAGGCTAACAAGGATATTCCAGCACCATTGTCTGTACTAAATTCTGGCTTTGCAAAATACACATTGTCAAACGCTTTTTTAATTTTATTTTTGATTATTGAGTTACTCATAACTCCGCCTGCATATATGATTTTAAGATTAGGAAACTCTTTTCTAAGATTCTCACTTAGCTTTATTATTGTTTTTCCTATAAACTCAAGCACGAAAGCAGATGTTAAGCACTTATCGTTTGTTTCCTTATAAAGCTTACTTGCTAAATTCTCTAATCCTGATAAATTACATTTATAATTTGATACACATATTTTACAATGAGGAATTTTTTGTTTATTTTGGATTGCAAGTGATTCTATTTCCTTTCCACAGGGAAATTTTAAACCCATAGAAACACCTATTCTATCTATTGCCTGTCCTGCGTGCAAATCCTCACTACCACCTAATAAACTAATGTTGTACCCATTTCTATCCTTTTTAACGTAGATTATTTCAGTTGTACCACCCGACACATGAAATGCAATAAAATCCTCATTTTCCTCTGAACCACTTGAATATACAGCAGATTTAATATGACCAGCTTGATGAGAAAAGGGGTAAGCGTTAACTCCAAGTATAGCAGAAAGCATTTGACCTAATGCTTGTCCAACCAAAAAGCAAGGCATATAAGACCCTTCACAATCTCTTGGGTAAGCAGAATATCCAATTGCCTCAACCTCATATTTTTGAGACTTTTCCTTTATCTTTTCGGCAATCGAATTAAGATTTTTAATATGGAAAAAAACGGCGTCACTTTGACGCAGACCGTTTTCTCCCAATTTTACAGGTAGTAAAATTTTAAAATTCTCTATAACCTCACCATTTTGATTGCAAAAAGCACAGGATGTAGTGTAATTACTGGTATCAATTCCTATGAATATTTTTTCACTCATATTTACTCAAATTAGCAGAAATATTATTCAATACACCATTTATGTATCCAGGTGCCTTATCCTCTGCAAATTTCTTAGATATTTCTACTGCCTCGTTTATAGAAATTGCAGGTGCAAGCTTAAGATAAATCATTTCATAAGTGCTTAGTCTTAAAATTGTGCGTGTTACTACTGATAATCTCGACACCTTCCAATTGTTCAAATACGAGGTAATAATTTCATCTATTCTTATAATATTAGAAAGAACACCTAAAAAAGTATTTTTTACTGTATCATTTTCATCATCTGAGCAAAGTAAATTGTCATAAGCAGTTAAGTAGTATTCCTCAGGTGCTATATCACTATTACATTCATAACCACACAAAAGCTCAAATACGTATTGTCTAATTTTTCTTTTTCCTAACATTTGTTATTCCTCTTAAATATTGTAGTATATATATTATATATTTTTTGATTATTAAAGTCAAGTGAAAATATTCATTTTTTATGCATATTTTTACTTTTAACAAAAAGGGCTTGAAATAAAATAGATTTTATGGTATCTTATAATATGTAATTAATTTAAGGAGGTTTACAATGACCGATAAAAAAAGTTGCTTCAGTGTAAGTATATTTACAGTAAGCTTAGGTATATTTTTCGCATTATTCTCCTTCCTATTTAATTTGTTATCCTTTTGCTTAACGGGTAATGGTGGATTATTGAAGCCTTGGGCAAATCTCATAATACTTATTATTTCATTATTACCTTCTATCCTTACAGGGCTTAAGCTGTCTAATAATAAGCTAAAAAGCATCAACGCTTTGATTTGTATCTTTCCTTTGTCAGTTTTAATAATTTCATTTTTCACATTGAACCTTTTGCCTTTTATCAATTCAAATTTAAAGAATCTTTGGAGCATATTTTCAATAATTACTGTAAATTTAGCATATATTCTATTCTTTTTAGTTTTAACTCTTTTAGAAAGTAAGTCTTTTTTATTAAAATCAGTTTTAAGCTTAATTATTTTCGGAGCATCTTATTTTGTAATTACCTTAGCCATAGGTAATTTAGGTCAAGGTGGAAATATTCTTGTAATTATTTCTGTATTTCTTATAATTTATTCAGTTATTACAGCTGTTGCTTATATTGTAAGTAGAATTCTCAAGGCGAAGCAAAATCAAGCAAAAAAATATACAAGACAATTTTAAAAAGAGGCATTTGCCTCTTTTTTGCGTAAAAAAAGAAGGTATTTCTACCTTCTTTCATTTGTTAATTATGACTTATTACTTGTTTCCGCCAACCATTTTAGCGATTTCATCAGCAAAGTCATCCTCTCTTTTTTGGAGACCCTCGCCCTTTTCGTAAATAGTGTAGCCAACAACCTTAATAGCACCGCCAAGCTCAGCAGAAGATGCCTTTACATATGCACCAACAGAAAGCTTGTCGTCCTTAATGTAGGATTGCTCAAGTAAGCAGTTCTTCTCGTAGAACTTGCCAAGCTTACCCTCAACCATCTTTTCGATGATGTTAGCAGGCTTCTTTTCGTTCTTAGGATCGTTCTTGAGCTGAGCCATGATAATGCTCTTCTCTTCGTCGATATCCTTTTGTGGAACAGATTCCTTATTCAAGTAAAGTACAGGTACTGCAGCAACCTGAAGAGCGATGTTCTTAGCGAACTGAGCAAAGCCCTCAGCATTCTTTGCATTGTCGTCAGCCTCAAAGTTAACGATAACACCAGTTTGTCCCTTACCGTGAATATATGTGCTTACGAGACCATCAACAATAACGAATCTACGAATATTCATATTTTCGCCAATTGTGAAAATCATATCCTTAAGCTTAGCCTCAACAGTCATATCAGAGTCAACATAATTCTTTGTAAGAAGCTCTTCAACTGTAGCTGGTCTTTCAGCCAAAATTGTCTTAAGTACATTTTGTACAAACTCAAGGAATTTAGCGTTTTTAGCAACGAAGTCTGTCTCTGCATTAACTTCAATCATTGCAGCACTAGTGCGGTCGTCATTTACAAGAATATCAACAACACCCTCAGCAGCAATTCTATCTGCCTTCTTAGCAGCAACAGAAAGTCCCTTTTCACGAAGAAGCTTTATTGCCTCATCAAAATTACCATTAGCCTCAGTAAGTGCCTTCTTGCACTCCATCATACCAACACCAGTCTTATTTCTAAGCTCTGATACCATGCTTGCTGTAATTGCAGCCATTTTAAATTCCTCCTATACTTTTAATTATTCTTCGTCTTCAGCCTTATTTTCTTCTGCAGACTCTTCTTCAACAACAGGAGTTTCACCCTGCTTGCCTTCGATAACTGCGTCAGCAATTGAAGCTGCGAGAAGCTTAATAGCTCTGATAGCGTCATCGTTACCAGGAATGATGTAATCAGCATCGTCTGGGTCACAGTTAGTATCAACTACTGCGATAACAGGAATGCCAAGTCTCTTAGCCTCGAGTACTGCATTGTGCTCTTTCTTTGTATCAACAATGAAAATAGCATCTGGAATTGTACCCATTTCCTTAATACCACCGATGTTTCTTTCAAGGATTTCCATTTCCTTTACAAGACCTGCAACTTCCTTCTTTGGAAGGCTGTCGAATGTACCGTCTTCTTGCATTGTGTGGATTTTAGCAAGACGCTCAATACGAGTCTTGATTGTTTGGAAGTTTGTTAGCATACCACCGAGCCAACGAACGTTTACATAGTACATTCCGCAACGAAGAGCTTCCTCACGGATAGCATCAGTAGCTTGCTTCTTTGTACCAACAAAAAGAATTTTACCGCCGTTTGCAGCAATGTCACGAATGAACATATATGCTTCCTCAAACTTCTTTGCGGTTTTCTGAAGGTCAATGATATAAATACCATTTCTTTCAGTGAAGATGTACTCAGCCATTTTTGGGTTCCATCTTCTTGTGTGGTGTCCGAAGTGAACACCTGCTTCAAGCAATTGCTTAATTGAGATAACTGACATAAAAATGTCCTCCTTTGGTTTTTTCCACCACTTGAACTGGCATTACAACCATTTTGGCACCAATAATGCATCACTGAACAAGTGTGTGTTATTAATTTTTTGTATGTCTCTCAAAACATACGCGCAAATTATATCACGCACATTTTATAAAATCAAGTTTTTTATATTTTGTTCACAAAAAGTTTACAATTCACTTGTGTTTTTTGCATTTTTGTTCATCACAGCAATCTTTATTGAGTATTCCAATATCTACTATTATCGTATCCTTACCTATTTTGCAAATTTTCTCCCATGGGATAACTATATCCATATTTTTCTTGAAATTAAAAAATCCACAATCTCCAGGTAAAACTATTGCTGTGAGCCTGCCACAATTTACATCTATTTTAAAATCTATTATGTGACCCAAAATTCTTCCATCGCAAAGATTTACTACTTGCTTTTCTGTTAAATCTGTTAAGCTTTCTTCCATAATACCCTCCTATTTTATTATAAGAAGGTTTCTTAAATAAATTACTAAAAAACAGGAAAAGATTGTCTCTTCCTGTTTTTATAGAATTACCTATTCTTAAAATTGTAAAGCTTAGCATAGAAATCAAGAACAGCTTGATATTCCTTAGAATTAAGCATGTTTAGTAAAAATTCATACTCAGAAATAGGTGCATAAGCTTCTGTAAGCTTAGTATTTGCCTCTTCTAAATTAGCATTTGCTGTTTCTAAGCAAGAATTTGCGTATGCTAATTCCTCTTGCTTTTGAGCTTCATCCATTTCTGTATTAGAATTAATCTTTTCAATTTCTTCTAACCAAGAATCAATCATATCCTGAGAGCTTTCAATTTGTTGCTTTGCAAGATCAACATTTGCCAAAACCTCATCAAGATTTATAGCTGAGAATGTATCATATTCCTCGCTTGACATATTGTCTATTGCAAGCTTATATGCTTGTGCAATTGGAATAGCAACCTCTCTATTTGCCAAAAATTCAGCCTTCTCTTCCTCTGTAATCTTGTCAGAGTTATAGTAATAATCAAGGCCAATTAGTGGATTAATTACCATATCGAAGTTAACATCCTTAACATATTGCCAATCGTCAATAAAGGAGTTATCCTCAGGATATGTATAGTAGCCATTACCAGTATACAAGATATTCATTTTGTATGCTGTATCCTTAAGAACAATCTTTTCCTCAAGAGTATCCTCATCATATTCAATCTTGTAGTCAACATTTTCGATGCCATATTGAAGTAATGTTCTAATTTCTTCATTTGATTGAAGTAAATATAAAACCTTCATTGCTCTATCAGGATTGATTGAATACTTGCTTATAGCAAACATTGAGCTATATACATCATCAAGCTCGGCAACTGGTGTATCGGACTTTAGAATGTAATAATCCTTACCATTTACCTTACCTGAATAAACGGTATTGCCATTATCAAATAGATTCTTTTCAAGGTTTTCGATATCTGTGCTTGCGCCATACATAAATTGAACAGCTACGTCATTGTTTTCTAAGTCATCGTGAAGATGTACCATTTCAGAAACTCTCTTGATGAAAGAAACATACTCTGAGTAAGAATCGTGATCGTAGATATTAGCAGGTGAACCACTACCAACTACTGAACCCATATTCATCTCGGTATCGTAAATAAAGAGACCAGGTGCATCGTTTATAGAACCTACAAATGGAACTGCTGAATTAGACGCATCTGCTGCAACTAACTTGATAAATTCCTCAGTATCAACTACACTACCAATGTCTTGAATTTCAAGCCCGTATGAATCGAAAAGAGCCTTATCAATAAGAACGAATTGATATTTATCTTGTGCATATAGGTGATTGTTCGGAATTGCGTAGGTTTTCTTGTCATACTTCATTTGAGCAAGAATATTAGGTCTGATGAGTTTGTTTATATTCGAATAAACAGAGCCATTTGCTGATATGTAAGTGTCAAGTGCCTCTAAATCACCATTTTCTACGTGAGTAATAAAATCCTCATAGCCTCTCATCAAAAAGATATCGAGCTGACAGTCCTCAAGAACGTCTGGATATTTAATTTGATAAATGAAGTTAGATTTATCGTTTTCGTCGGGATAGTAGTAGTCTATTTGGTTTTCATAGGCTTGGCCTTTTCTATATGCCTCACCCTTTTTGCCCTCCATAGAAGCAAATTTATCACTGATAATCTGGTCGTATTCATCATCTGCATAAGCGATCAAATCAATTTTTGTTGAATAGTTCTTTTCAATCAAAATTTCGTTGATTCTCTCTTCAACGGCTTTTAAGCGAGTCTCAAAAGCATTTTTTGATTCAGGTGTAGATAAATCTGCATCAGTGGGAACCCAAATTGATAAGGTTAAAGCAATTGCCGCATCCTTACCACCCAAAATGCTTTGAATAATCTCTTCATCACTTCTCACATCATTACAAGAAGCGAGAATCAGTGGCAAAACCATAGCAAGCGCTATAATTAAGCACAATACTCTTTTTTTCATTTAAATTGTATCCTCCGATAATTGATTACAATTAATATTGTATAATAATATTGGATTTTTGTCAAGATATTTGTTACTTTTTACAAAATTAATCAAAAAAGTCATTTAACTTTTTAGCTCTTGTTGGGTGACGAAGCTTGCGTAGTGCTTTTGCCTCAATTTGACGAATTCTTTCACGTGTAATGTTAAATTCCTTGCCTACTTGCTCTAAGGTATGTGGAGCATCACCGTCTAAGCCATATCTTAGCTTTATTACCTTCTTTTCTCGATCGGTTAGTGTATCTAACACCTCTTCAATTACTTTTTTACGCTCCATTTCGTTAACTAACTCAGATGGCTCTGGTGAATCTTCATCTGGTATAAAATCTCCAAGATGGCTATCCTCTTCCTCGCCAATTGGTGTTTCAAGCGAAACGGTATCAAGAGAATACTTAAGGGTTTCTCTAACCTTATCAGCACTCATATTAGCCTGTGAGCCGATTTCTTCATTTGTGGGTTCTCTGCCAAGATCTTGTGTCAATTGTTTTTTAATTCTATTCACCTTGTGAATTGTTTCCACCATGTGAACAGGAATTCTTACTGTACGTGCCTGATCGGCAATAGCTCTTGTGATAGCTTGTCTAATCCACCATGTAGCGTAGGTTGAGAATTTGAAGCCCTTTTCGTAGTCAAACTTTTCAACCGCCTTTGTAAGTCCTAAGTTACCCTCTTGAATAAGGTCTAAGAACGCCATACCCTTACCGACGTGCTTCTTAGCAATACTTACAACAAGACGAAGGTTCGCCTCAATAATTATATTTTTAGCTACCTTATCGCCATTTTTCATTCTTTCAGCTAAAGCCTTTTCAGCCTCAGAATCCAATAGTGGAACCTTTCCAATGTCCTTAAGATATACTCTTACAGGGTCGTCAATTGGAAAATCCTCTTGCATTTTTTCAATTTCATCTGGGCTCAACATTTGCTCTGCTTCGCTTTCCAGCTCCATCATTTTCTCAATCAAAGTATCATTTTTGATTTCAATGCTATTATCTGCTAATGCTGAAATAATTTTATCGATGTCATCAATGCTGGTATTGGAATCGATTACATCAAGAAAATCATCGTTTGTAATAAAGCCGTTGTTTTGCTTAGCCTTTTCAAACAATTCTTCTGAATCGTAATGTTTGTCGTAATTCATTTTAGTTCTCCTTTTACTGTTATTAAAAATACAAATCAATGTCCGATTGTAAATTTAGATATAATTTTGTTTGTGCTCTGTATTTAGTTTGCTCAACACAACGCTTTGTTACATTCAAGTAATTAGCTATTTGGTCAGCAGTTTTTGCCTTTTTGTCAAATAAGCCATATGTATAGATTAAAACGATGCGCTCGCTTCTTGTAAGTGAGCCTAAATGCTTTTTGAGGCTGGCTCTTTTAAATTCATTGTCATCCTTTTTGTGAACATTTTCAAAAAATTCGTCACTATCTGATGCTATTAAGTCTCCGATAGTTAATCCTTCTGCATCATTTATGCTATCATCTATGGAAACGACGGGGTTTGAAAAAAGCTCAACTCTTTGGAGTTGCTTTTCATTAATTTTGCAAGCCTGCAAAATATTTTCATTCGAAGGCTTTCTGCCATTTTCTTGAAAATATTGATTTCTATATTCTTTTACTCGTTTTACTAAGGAGTAAAGCTTTGGAGATGCATTGTTTAAGTTATAGTGAGCATTCAAGTAAGACAGTATATTTCCATTAATGTAATGATAAGCATAGGTTGAAAAGCTTGAATTTCTTGAAATATCAAACTTATCAAAAGCCTTAGCAAGACCTAAGTTGCCTTCAGAAATTAAATCCATAGGATCTATATCTGAAGTGAAATATCGTTTTGCTATGCTTACAACAAATTTAAGAAATGAGTTTATAACAGAATTTTTAGCAAACGTGTCGCCCTTTCGTGCTAACTCAATTAGCCTATTTACCTCCTCACGAGGCAAAGTCTTAAACGAACTAATCTCATCAAAGTATTTTTTTAACACTTCATTTGATTTGCCTGAATATAGGGCACGAGCTTCTTGATATTCATTTTCACTGTCATTGCATTTTGCTTCAATTTCATATTCGTTAAGCATATATCCTCCTATTTTGGCTTTTTGTTGTTGATTGCTCTTAAAATACTGTCAAGCGAAGTTGAATCCTCCTTTTTATTTGCGACATCCTTTAAGGAACTAATTAGATCCTGTAATGTTTTATCATCATTCAAAGACAGCTGTTGTCTTTCAATAATCATTTTTGATATACGAGATATTTCGTCAACAGAAAAATCGTTTTGAATATACCCAATATCGAACTTATTGCATTCCTTGTAAACAGCGCAAATGCTTTCGAAAATTCTTTTGCTAAGAGATGTAACAAAATCATTAGCGCTTAGCTGCTTAACGCATATTTCCAAATGCTGTGGAAATAGCATCATCATACCAAGAATTGCCTCTTCAATTTTGTTTCCGTTAACATTAGAGGCACTCTCACGATTTATACGGTCACCAATCATGCTGGTTTTTCTATAAATTTCAGCAGTTTCCTTCTTCTTTTGAGCAGAATTACGACGTTTAATAATGCTATTAACATCTCTGTTTACGCTTTCCACAGGTATTTCGAATTGAGTAGCGATTTTTCGTGCATAAAGCTCTCTTTCAACCTCGGAGGGATAATTTGAAATAGCCTGACATAATTCCTTTAACGCTTTAACCTTATCGTCCATATTGGTTAGATTGTAGCCAGATAATATTCTTTCCTGCTCAAATTCAAACTTCGATTTTGAATTATTCAAAAGTGCAGTAAACTTCTCTTTTCCGTACTTTTTTATGTATTCGTCCGGATCCTTTACACCCTCGCCGTCAGATTTGAGAATTCTGACATCAATACCAACCTCCTGCAAAAGCTTAAACGCCTTATCTGCAGCCTTTTGACCAGGTTCGTCGTTATCGTAAGAAATAATAACTTTCTTTGTATAACGAGCAAACATTCTTGCTTGCTCAGGTGTAATAGCCGTACCTAATGTAGCAACTGCATTTTCAAATCCTGAAGCGTGAAGAGCAATAACGTCCATATAGCCCTCACATAAAATCATAAAATCATTAGCATTGTTTTTAGCAAAATTTAATGCAAAAAGATTTTTGCTCTTTTTAAATGCAGGTGTATCGTTTGTGTTAATGTATTTATTTTCCTTGATTCCGTCTATTCTACGGCCACCAAATGCAATTACGTTTCCAGTTACATCAATAATAGGAAACATAACTCTTTCTCTGTAAACATCATAGACAGAATTGTTCTTTTGGCTTCTTGCACATAAAAAGCCTGTTATCATTTCTTCATCAGTAAATCCAAGGCTTCTAAGATGCTTATGTAGTGCACCAAAATCCTTAGGTGCATAGCCGATGCCAAAATGCTTGATTACTGATTGTGAAAGTCCTCTATTCTTTACAATGTACTCTCTGCCTGGCTTACCAAGCTCTTCATCTAATAGACAATTATGAAAGAATTTAGCTGCAGCCTTGTTCATATCAAGGATTCTTTGTCTGCCAACCTCCTTACTCGAGACTCTTTCTGTTCCCTCAGGAAGTGAAACTCCACTTCTCGATGCAAGAAGTCTAACAGCTGACATATAGTCTAAATTTTCCATTTTCATAGTAAATGTAATTACATCGCCAGATGCTCCACAACCAAAGCAATAAAAGGATTGATTGGCTAAATATACATGAAAGGAAGGTGTCTTTTCACTATGAAACGGGCATAAGCCCTTGGCATTAGCACCCGACCTTTTTAGATTTACAAATGAGCCTATTACTGTTTCAATATCATTTCGAAACTTAATTTCTTCTATAATTTCGTGTGGAATAATCATATTTTTCTCCTCCACATTCCTGGTACATAAAGCTCACGAAACAAGTCGATTGCGTAACGGTCAGTCATACTTGAAATATAATCACAAACACACCTTTCAACCGTTTCTGTTTCAAGATTTTTGTAATATACCTCAGGCATTTCCTTGGGATTCTTAACAAAATATTCAAATAGAATTCTAAGCATTTCGATTGCCTTGTCCTCTTCTTCCTTTGCCTTTTTGTTTTTATATACATTGTCAAAAAGGAACGAGCGAAGCTCCATTGTAGCTTCCCATATGTCAGCCTTCATTTTAACATATGGCTTGTCCATGCTTTCGGAAATAACGGCTGAAACCATATTGTTTATTCTTTCTCCGTGTCCTCTGCCCAGAGTTTTCAATAGATGAGAGGGGATGTCATCTAAGGATATAATCCCACCACGCACAGCATCATCAATATCGTGGTTGATATAAGCGATACGGTCCGCTATCTTGATTATTCTTCCCTCAAGGGTAGAAGCCTCGTTTTCGCCAGAGTGATTAAGAATAGCATCTCTTACTTCCCAAGTCAAATTAAGATTTTCAAGCTTTTCAACAACCCTTACACTTTGCTCGTAATGCCTAAAGTTAGGAGAATAAAACTTTTGCATTGCAAATTCTCCTGAATGGCCAAAAGGGGTGTGCCCTAAATCGTGTCCTAATGCAGCGGCTTCAACTAAATCCTCGTTTAGCCTTAAAGCTCTGCAAATAATTCGAGCAATTTGCGTAACCTCAAGGGTATGAGTCATTCTTGTTCTAAAATGCTCATCTTGAGGAAAAATAAAGACTTGAGTCTTATGCATCAGCCGTCTAAAGGACTTAGAGTGAATAATTCTATCACGGTCTCTTTGAAATTCAGTACGATTGGGGCAAGGCTTAATCGCTACATCTCTGCCCTTGGTATCGGCTGTTTTGAAAGCATATTCGGACAAAAAAGTTTTTTCACGTTGACAAAAAAGCTCACTAACCGTCATAAAATCACTCCTAAACATAAAATTATGAGTTTTAACCAGCAAAATTTCCAAACTCTAACATATAATAAAATACGCAAAAAAAGTAAAATTTTACTTTTTTTGCGTAACAAATTCGATTTATTTCGTATCTATTCGATAATTTACCAGCTCAGGAACAACCTTCCCAGCAAAAAGCTCAGTAATTCGTTCAATAAATTTTGACGAAGCTTCTTCCCGAATTGCAAAATCAATTGTAACGTCAGCACCAAAATCGACATTATCAATTATTGCATCAAAGGTTGAAAGCTCTGTGTTAAATTTTCCATAATCTGAATAGCTGAATGTAACCTTAAAAACAGCATAGGATTCAAAAATCGAAGTTCCTCCTGCTTCAAGTGCGAGCGAAGCAGAGGTTGAGTATGCTCTAACCAAGCCACCTGCTCCCAAAAGTATTCCACCAAAATAACGGGTAACTACTACTAATACATCTGTAATACCAGACATACGAATTGAGTTTAAAACAGGCATTCCAGCAGTACCTTGTGGCTCTCCATCGTCGCTATATCTTGCTATTGAATCTCCAATTACATATGCGTACACATTATGGGTTGCATCACTGTATTCTTTTTTCTTTTGTTTAATAATATTTAATGCCTCTTCTTCATTTTTTACAATTGTAGAAAATCCAATAAATACCGATTTCTTTTCTATAAATTCTATTTGTGCAGAATTGCGCAATCTCTTGATTTTCCCTTTATTCATAAGGCTCCCCAGTTTTAGACAAATGTAAAATTTAGTCTATACAATACTTGTTAAACATTCCTCTTGCCTTTTCATCTACCCATGCGTAAACAAGAGTGCCATCGTCCTTGTATTCTGTGCTAATTATCTCTGCATGTGAGTAAAATGAGTTTAATGCACTCTGCTCACTATATGGAAACAGGTAGTTTTTTCTTGTTTTACCGAATCTACATAATGCTTCTAATTGAGATATAAATTCATCATATCCTTGCTTGTTTTTTGCCGATAGGGTTACTACCCTGCCTCTGGAGCTATTAAACAAACGAAGGTCGTATAGACGTTCACTTGTGCATTTATCTGCTTTGTTAAACACATATAGTACAGGCTTACTTGAAGCACCTAAAGATAGTAAAATATTTTCTGTAACTGCAATATGCTCCATACACTCATCATCTGATGCATCAACTACAATTATTAAAAAATCGCACAAAACGGCTTCCTCCAATGTTGACCTAAAGGCATGAACCAAATGATGTGGAAGCTTTCTTATAAAGCCTACCGTGTCTGTTAAAAGCATTGGAATTCCACTCGGTAAATTAAATTTTCTTGTTGTAGGGTCTAATGTAGCAAAAAGCTTGTCTTGGGCTAATATTCCTGCATTCGTCAAAAGATTTAAAAGTGTAGATTTACCTGCGTTAGTGTAACCAACGATACAAGCCTTAGCAATATTGCTTTTATCTCTTTGTATTCTTGTAGTTTGTCTATTCTTTTCTAATTCAGCAAGCTCATTTTGTAAAAAAGACATACGAGAGGTTAATCGACGTCTATCTATTTCTAACTTACTTTCGCCCGGACCTCTTGTGCCGATGCCTCCACCTAATCTTGACATATCTCTGCCCTTTCCGATTAGTCTTGGGGCGGTAT
This sequence comes from Clostridia bacterium, assembly GCA_017473085.1. Classification (GTDB taxonomy): domain Bacteria; phylum Bacillota; class Clostridia; order Oscillospirales; family CAG-272; genus RGIG2000. The sequence continues at coordinate 158,186 of JAFUNF010000006.1, read as the reverse complement.
ATTTAAGCTGAGCAAGCTCAACCTGTATTTTTCCCTCTGCACTTACTGCGTGAAGAGCAAAAATATCAAGAATAAGCATGCTTCTATCTAATACATCACAATCAGTTTCATTTTCAATATTTCTAATTTGCGCAGGGGTAAGCTCACAATCAAATATAATTCCCTTTGCCCCTTGATTCTTGCAAAGTGTCTTTAATTCCTCCAGCTTTCCACTGCCGATGTACGTTGCAACATCAGGTGTGTTTTTAAGCTGAGTCATTTTTGCAACTGTAACAGCACCTGCTGTGTCTGCAAGTCTTTCAAGCTCGTCAAGTGATTTTAAGCACTCACTTTCCTTACCCTGTGGGTATATTCCCACTAAAACAACCTTATTATCCAAAGCTTACTCCTTTCTTGAAATTAAAAGGGTAAGAGTTAAGCCTCTTACCCAATTTAATCAACTTATTTTGCGTTATTAAGACGCTTTTTGAACTTATCAACTCTTCCGCCTGCATCTACAAACTTCTGCTTGCCTGTAAAGAAAGGGTGGCACTTAGAGCAAATTTCAACTGAAATATCACCTTTAGTAGTCTTTGTTACAACTGTGTTACCACAAGCGCACTTAATAGTTGCTTCCTTGTATTCTGGATGAAGTCCTGCTTTCATTATTTTCACCTCTTTAAGCTATCAATATAATTTCGATTAATTATACAACATCAAAGCCTATAATGTCAAGTCTTTTTTTAAATTATTTTAAATTTTCCTGTCAATTTCTTTCCTTAACCTATTAAAAATCTTTTTTTCCAATCTGGAAATATAAGATTGTGATATTCCTAAGAGGTCAGCTACCTCCTTTTGAGTCTTTTCTTCATAACCATTTAAGCCAAATCTCATATATACTATTGTTTGTTCTCTTTTGTTCAATTTTGATATTGCTTCTTTTAAGGTTTTATTATCCTCTTCTTTTTCAATATCTTTGTAAACTAAATCCTCTTCAGTGCCCAAAACATCTGATAAAAGTAGCTCGTTACCATCCCAGTCTGTATTCAATGGCTCATCTATTGATATTTCTATTCTCCTGTTTGCATTCTTTCTTATATACATTAAAATTTCATTTTCAATACAACGTGAAGCGTAGGTAGCAAACTTTATATTTTTGTCAAGCTTATAGGTTTTTACAGCCTTTATTAACCCTATTGTGCCAATTGAAGTTAAATCCTCAAAGCCGATTCCTGTATTTTCAAATCTTTTTGCTATATAAACAACTAACCTTAGATTGTGCTCAATCAAGGTTACAGATGCCTCGCTATCTGTATTTAATCTCTCCAAGCAATTTAGCTCCTCTTGAGAATCCAGTGGTGGTGGCAACAATTCAGAGCCATTTATGTAATATATTCCTTTTTTTGAAAATAAGAAACTAAATTTACTCTTTAAAAAATTTATTAACCTTTTAAACATACATTCTCCTAAATTAAGGTAGTGGGTACAAGCGCCTCATTTCCATCAAAGCTTTTTGACTTGCAGGTGCAACAACTGCACTAACCTCTTTGTTCTCTATTATTATTTTCGTTGGTATAACACCCTTTAGTATTCCGCTTCCACTTATATCTGTATAAGGTATAAATCTTTTATGTATTTCCTCTTCCTTAATTATTTCCTTGGCTAATGTACATTCAAAGCATACTAAAATTACACATTTGTTGCTTAACGGGTCTCTTAGCATATTTCCAGAATCACATAATCCATTTAAAGCAAATTCCTTATTTTTGTATATTACGATTATCTTTACTGTTTTTTTGTCCTTATTATTAAAAAATATCCTGCAAAAAAATGACGTTATCAAAATAGTTACCGAGGCTATTACGAAAAATCTTGCACCACTGTAAACTACTTCATAGGTATAGGAATTTATGTATTCAGCAAGAAGCTTATTTGCTAAGGTGTATAAAAAGCTCATAACACCACCTAATAAGCTACTGATTATCCAAAAAACTATAATGCTAACGGATACTGCCCTTATGTTTTTCTCAAAGAATACAATCGTACACATAATCAATGAGACTGCCACACATATTATTATTTCAACCACCAAGCTAACGTTTAAAAGTAAACTTAAGACACCATATAAGCCACCGACAACCGATGCAACGATTAATCTAAGCTTAGGGATCCTTTTGTGAAGGAGCTTCCCGCACAAAAACAAGGAAACAAAATCCATACTAAAATTTATTGCAAATAATACATCAACATAAAGTGTCACACCTTCACTCACTTCCCTTCGCAAATGAAATTTTATCATTTTGAAGCTTAAAAAAAGGTCGTATTATGTTGTAGTGGCTAAAAAAGTATTCGACATTTTTAGCACTTGCAATTTAATATATAAAATGATATAATGAAGTATATTAAGTTTAGGAGGTATTATATGTTTGGTCCACCCCCACCACCAAAATCCTCGGATAATATTGAAAAGCCAAGTAGCATAAAGGGTTATCCAAAATATTTAGCTAAGATAATTAAGTCCTTTTTCTTTAGATATTTTTACATATTTAAATTAGTTTGGGAAGCAAGTCCTATTATATTGTTTGTTATGTCATTTACAGCTTTATTTAATGGTATTTTCCCAGTTATAGGTGCAAAAATAACCGCTGAGCTTTTGACAGCGGTTGGCGATGCTTTATTAAATCGTGGAAATCTTGCAGATATGCTTGTTGTAAACAATAGCTTTTCGAATGTACTTACAAATGTCGGTATTCTCTTTACCCAGACCTCAATTGGTAAATTTATTCTGTTTGAATTAATTTACTTGGTTATTAAAAGCATAATAACCAACGCTTATAATGCTTTTATAAACATTTCTGGCGAAAAGGTTGCCAATCATATCAAATTAAAAATCATCAACAAGTCAAAAACTATCGATATGGCACAATTTGATTTGCCACAGTTTTATGAAAAGCTTGAAAACGCAAGTCGTGAAGCAAGCTTTCGTCCTGTACAGATAATTAGCTCTTCATTTACTATGATAAGTAATATCATAAGCATGATTACTTTCATTATTGTTCTGTTCTCTTTAAACCCTATAGCACCCTTGGTAATTATTGTAATTTCCTTACCGGCTGCAATTATTCGCTTTGTATATGGAAGAAAAAATTTCCTATATATGCGTAGAAGGTCAAGAGAAAGACGTCAAATGGAGTACTTTAGTGCTATTATGACCAATAAGGATTTGGCTAAAGAAATAAGAGTATTCAATTTAGCTGACACCTTCATAGGCAAATTTAAGGCAACCTTCAATAAGTATTTTAAGGGTCTTAAAAGCTTGGTTATCAAAGAAAACGTATGGCACATAGTAATCTCAATTGGTACAGCCTTAGTTAATGCTATTTTATTCCTTTATATTGGATATAAGGCGATAAACGACCAAAGCTTCCAAATTGGCGACTATTCCTACTATTCCAGCTCACTGAATTCAATAATAAGCTGTGTTTCCACAATTGTCGCTTCTACTGCCACTGTATATCAAGGAACATTATTCATTGACAATATAATTGAATTTAATAAAATTGAACCAACAATTGTACCTATACAGACTCCTACTCTTCCTGTTAAAAAGGGGGTTGCCCACTCAATTGAATTTAAAAATGTTTCCTTCTCCTATCCTGGAAGTGACAGACTTGTTATAAACGATGTAAGCTTCAAATTGGATAAAGGGTCAACTACTGTTTTGGTAGGTCTTAACGGTGCGGGAAAAACCACACTTATTAAGCTTCTTATGCGTCTTTACGACCCTATAAGTGGTGTTATACTATTAGACGGAGAGGATATAAGAAAATATGACCTAAAGGAGCTATATGACCTTTATGGTACTATTTTTCAGGATTTTGCTAAATATGCTGTTACTATTGAAGAAAACATCTATTTTGGAGATGTTAACAAGCCTGTTTCAGAAGAGGATATTCTCAATGCCTCAAGGCAAAGTGGCACAGCTGATTTCGTTGAAGCACTCCCTTTGGGCTATAAAACTCCTCTTACTAAGCTATTTGATGATAATGGCACCGAATTTTCGATTGGTCAATGGCAAAAGCTTTCAATTGCAAGAGCATTTTATTCTAATTCCGACATTATGATACTTGATGAGCCTACTGCTTCTCTTGATGCATTAGCTGAACAACAAATATTTAATCAGTTTGCCCAATTAACAAAAGGAAAAACATCAATTTTTGTTTCACACAGGCTATCAAGTGCTACTGTGGCAGATAAAATTATCGTTCTTGAAAAGGGAAAAATAGTGGAAACAGGCAATCATCAGGAGTTGATGCACCTTGGTAAGAAATATTATGAGCTTTTCACTACTCAAGCGAACAGATATATAAATAATCAAGGAGATTCTTCTGATTCCTAATTTTCAAATTAAAAGAGAGACATTTTTTCAATTTTAAAATGCCTCTCTTTTTTTATTCATTTTTAAATTTCGTAAATGGTAATAAATCTTCTATTAACCTTTCGTCATAATTATATATCCTTGGATTTAAACGATAGGAGCCCATATATATTTCTATTAGCTGAGGTCTTCTCGCCTTGTTGCACTTGGTATTGATTTTCCAAATTGTGCTTTTTAAATTTTCCTCAGGAACACTATTAAATGGGAAATAATCACAGGCATCTACGTCAAGAAAGGTCTTTGTAGGATTGTGCAAAAAGAATTTAAAAATTCTTCTCTCCATTGGATAAAGAGATAGTGTCTTTCCACCTATTGAATACTCATTTTCACTATAACAAGCAATACCAAGCTTGTATATGGTTGCTTTTTCATTCAGCTTGAGCTTGTCAAATTCTAAAGCAATATTCTCTGCAAGATTAGACGAATGAGGAATAGTAGTGAATCTGCTTGTTTTGTCAGTAAAATTATCCTTTGCAACGATATATTTAGTATTTGATACGCAAATATAATTGCTTATATCCCTTTCCTTTGGATTTACAATTACAGTTAAAACAGGATAAGCATAGCTTTTATAATCATCTAAGGGACGACACGATACTATGTAGCCTATTTTGGTTAGCTTTGCCTTTAGCTCTTCTCGTCTAAAGCTATTATTATCAAGAATTAAAATCATTTTGTCCTCACTTGTAATATTTTTTACTTTTCCTAAATAGAATTTACTACTAATGTTTCGTGTAAAGCTTGAAAGGGAGATTTTAAATGTTTATTTACTCATTAAAGGCGTCCACAATAAAATTTTTTGGAATTATAGGCGCTACAATCGTAACTCTTGCAGTTTTAATTATTGTTATACCTACTCTTGTGCCCAACACAACCGAGGAAATTAGTGCAATGAACCAAAGTATTTCCTTTGATAACATAAGGGATTCTGACGATGGTATTAAATTCCTGTCCCAGTATGGCTGGGAGGTTTCAGAGCAAATTGTTGAGGAATGCGATGTTACAATCCCAAAGGAATTTGATAAGGTAATGACACAATACAACGAAATCCAAAAGCAACAAGGACTCGACCTTGGAAAATACTCTAAAAAGACTGCAAAAAGATACACCTATAAAATAACCAACTACCCCAATTATGAGGGCACAGTATATGCTAACATAATTACATATAAGGATAAGGTTATTGCAGGAGATATATGTACAGCAGATGCAAAGGGCTTTATTCATACATTGCCAATGCCTCAAGCATAATTATTTTAACATATTTCACATAAAAAGCAAGGATTTTCCTTGCTTTTGTTCTTTTTTTAGCACAATTTGAATACTATGAGAAAAAAGGACAAGTAAGGAGTGTTTATGAAATACACAATTGATTATGTAAGTGCCTTAGATGAATCTTTACTTTTTGGACTAAGCTTTTTACTAAATCACATAAGGACAGGCTTATTAAAATATTTCTATGAAAATAAATGCACAACTATTAACGAAATACGCATAAAGGCTGAAAATACTATATCTTTAATTACAAACACAGGAAGTAAGATTACTGACATTTTCGTTAGTAAAAGCGAACTTGAGCAAATTATAACCGACCTATGTGGTGGCTCAATTTATGCCCATATAGACGAAATAAAGCAAGGTTATATAAGTGTTGGTATGGGCATTCGTGCAGGTGTTTGTGGTAAGGCTATATTTAATGGTGACGAAATTACCTCAATTACTAATTTTACTTCGGTAAATTTAAGGTTTCCACACCTGATAAAGGATGCAGGCTTGTATTTATACCGAAATATGCAAATTATGAATTTCAAGGGCTCTATTCTTCTCTTTTCTGCGCCTGGTGTTGGCAAAACTACAATTTTAAGAGATTTTTGTCATAAGCTATCTCAAAATAACTCAAGCATCAGATTTGCTCTTATTGATACTCGTGAGGAAATTAGCACTTGCTTTAAAGAAAATTTGCGTGGAGATATATATTTATCTTATCCTAAGGGAGTAGCTATTGAGTTAGCAACTAAAAGTATGACGCCCAATCTTATAATTTGTGATGAAATTTCCTCTCAAGAGGAGGCAAATGCAATTCTAAAGGCAAGTCATGGTGGTGTTTCTTTAGTTTCAACTACTCATGCAGGTTCATTTGAGGAATTAATGTCAAAGGAAATAATCAAAAATTTAATAAACGCAGGTGTATTTGATTTAGCAATTGGCGTTTATAGAAATGAGGGGGAGAAAAGATACACCTTTTCTACTCATAGCTTAAAATGATAAAAATATTAGGCTGTGTCTTGATTTTGATTGCCTCTGTGGTTAGTGGCTATTATTTTGAATGGTCGTTTAAGGAAAAAATACAGTTTTTAGAAAATGTTGTCGGATTGTTAAATTACATAAAAAAGCAAATTGAATTCTTCTCTACACCAATTAAAGAAATTTACTCATCTTATCCCGATAAATCAAAACATATAACGGATTTAATTGATGGAGATTTAGATGATTTAAGGCGAAAATACAAGGATTTAGATTTTATATTTAATTATTTTCAACAGGCTGGCAAGGGGTATAAATCAGAACAGCTAAAGCTTTGTGATTACACAATTAATGAAGCTCAAGCCTGCTTAAATAAATTAAAGGAAGAATTACCTAAAAAGGTTAAGGTTATTCGCTCAATTTCATTGTTTCTTGGTGCATCAATAGTAATTTTGCTTATCTGAAGGAGCAAGAATGGATATATCATTGATTTTTAAAATAGTAGGTATAGGACTTTTAGTATCAGTGTGCTGTCAAATTTTATCTAAAAGTGGTCGTGATGAGCAAGCAACTATGCTTTCAGTTGCAGGAATTATTATAGTTATGGTGCTAATTATCTCTGAGCTTGAGGGATTAATAACCTTGTTGAGCAATATTTTTGGGTTCTAATATGAGTGAATTAAAGCTTTGTGGTGTTATTTTTTGCGCTCTTTCACTGATTGTTGTGTTTAAAAGCTTTAAGGCTGAGTATTCTCTTTTTATCAGGATAGCTATGACAATTGGGGTGACAATCGCAACTCTTTTGATAATTCAGCCTGTGCTTTCTTATGTTGAGAGCTTAACAAGTAATCTTACAATAAATAAATATATTCCATATTTGTTAAAGGCACTCGGAATTGCATTTATTGTGCAGATTACTGCTGATTGCTGTAACGATGTAGGAGAGGGGACCCTTGCTGAAAGAGTTTGCTTGTTCGGAAAAATACAAATAGTTGTAATATCGCTCCCCCTTATTGATGCCTTACTTTCTCTTACTAAAGACGTAATCAAATGAAAAAATGTATTTTATTTTTGTTTTTTATTATAGCTTCAATTTTTTGTCTGTGTTTTATCTGCTTTGGAAATGATATACATAAGGATATTGCAAGCTCGGTGGACGGCGAGCTTAGTAACTTTATGGACTCTTTACCAAATGATATTTCTTCTCTTTTCCCCACCGACCCACTAAATAGTAATAACATTATCAATGAAAAAAGCATTATCGACTATATAATTAGCTATATTTTTTCAGGTGTTGACAATGTTGCTCGTAGCTTTGTTTCTATATTTACACTAATTATTGTGACCTGTGCTTTATCTTCAATTTGCAATTCCCTTTCTAATTCTGCATTGAATAATGCCTTTAAGCTATGCTCGACTCTATGCTTTTCTATTACGATTTTTCATTCCTGTGTTGGTCTTGCTGAATTAACAAGTGCATATATTAAAACATTATGTAGGGTTATGAATGCTTTTTTACCCTTGATGAGCACTATGGGAATTATGTCGGGAGCGATATCCAGCACTACTACTAACTGTGCTATTTCTGTGCTTGCTATTACTTTAGTTGAAGGGTTTTTAGTTGTTTGTCTTATGCCACTTGTTAAGTCTTGCCTTACCATCTCAATGGTTAAGCCAATAGGTGGATGTAATCTTAGTGGAATATCTAAGACAATAAAGACAGCTTTTACTTCTGTAAGCGTTTTTGTTATGTCAATATTATTTTTTCTATTGTCGGCAAAAAATGTTTTAGCACAAGGAAACGATTCGCTTTCAATAAAAACGGCACGCTTTGCTATAAGTAGCTTTGTACCAATTGTAGGTGCATCAATTAACGATGCTTTAAGAACTGTATCGTCCAGCCTTGGCGTAATTAAAAGCACCTGTGGAATTATTGCAATTATTGCTATTGCACTTTTAATGGTGCCAATAATTATACATTTATTACTATATAAGCTTTCCTTTGGATTTCTTGGGTCTGTATGTAAGGCGCTAAACTGTTCATCAGAGGGAGAAATATTGGAGGAGGCAGACTCTCTTTGCGGATTTATGCTTGTTTTAGTTGCTTGCACTTGTGTAATGTTTATTTTTGCACTTACCATTTTTATTAATACTGCGGTTGGGGTTGCTTAATGGAAAATTATATAAGCACAATAATTACAATATCTATTTTAGGTAGTGTTGTACTATCACTCGTTTCAGAAAAAAGTAGCTTAAAAAAGTACGTGAACATGGTCTTGAGCTTAATTTGTGTAATCGCTCTACTCTCGCCTATTACAAGCTTACTTTTGAACATAGATTATTTTAAATCTAATATTATGGACTTTTTAGATTCTACAATGCAAAACGAGGCAATTGATAATTCTAACAAGATTATTATAGAAAGTGGTGTTGAAAGCATTGAAAATGGTATTCAAGCTACAATTGTTAACAGATTTTCTTTAGATGAGAGGGATGTTTTAGTTAGGGCAATTATTGATGAAAAAAATATAGAGAGTGTTACCATTAAAGGTATTGAAGTTACTCTTTCAAATAAAGCTATCTGGTCAAATGCTGATAGTATTCGTGATTATATTTATAATTTAACTGGTATTGAGGTAAATGTTAGAAAGAAATAACAATGAAAAAGAAGAAAGTTTATTTAATAGTAATAATTTGTGGAATTGTTGGAGCATTATTATTGATTTTTGGACAGAAATTTAACAAAAGCGATACGACGGATTCAACGATTACCTTAGATTCATATACTGAGTATATGGAAGAAAAGATTGAAAGCTTTTTATTAAGTGTAGATGGAATATCAAATGTAAGAGTTGTAGTAACACTTGAGGATTCTGGCGAAAAGCTGTACTCTAATCAAGGCTCCCTTCTAAATGAACAATCAAATACGATAGTTATGGAAACATATCCGTCCATCAGAGGTGTTGCAATCGCCTGTACTAATGGGGATAACGACGTTGTTAAAACACGCATAACTCGGCTAATTTCCGCTTATTTGGGTATATCAACAAATAGAATTGAAATAGTTAGCTTTGGATAGCATAAACCTTATTCCTTGTTAATATACTTTAATGAAAATAAAAATAGGAGATAATATTATGAACGCAGAAAACAAAACAAACAAAATCAAAGAATTCTTCAAAAAAATCGGAACACGTAATTTAATTATTGTGTGTGCTGTACTTTTGGTTGGCACAGCAATAGGTGTTAATTACATACTCTACCAGAACCAAAAGGACTTACCCTCAACAGATGTTGACATAGACCTTGACGGCACTGATTTTGAAGATACACTCAACAATGACCCTAACACATCTGACTACTTCTCTCAAACTGTACTCTCTCGTCAACAAGCAAGAGATGAGGCACTTGAGGTTTTACAGGCAGTTGCAAAAAGCGAAAATGCTCTTCCAGAGGCTGTACAATCTGCACTTGATGACATTTCACAAATTGCAAAGGATATCGAAAACGAGTCAAACATTGAAACATTAGTTGAAGCTAAGGGCATTGAGCAATGTATCGCAGTTATAAACGATGGCAAGGCTACCGTTATTGTAAAATCAGAGGGCTTACTTGCGAGTGAGGTTGCGCAAATTAACGAAATAGTATATGAGCAATCTGGAATTTTACCTACAGATTTAAAAATCATAGAAAAAAATTAAGCTTGTGATTTAGGTTATTGCCTTGACAAATTGATTTTTTTATTGTATCATATGTAATAGTCAGTTGAAAGGCGGTAATATATATGGAAATGAAAAAAGATCAATACGTGCTTTATAAGGGTCTTCCCCTTGTAAGAGACGGCGATACCATTTGCTATGGCGACCTTAACGAGAAATACCTTTTAACATTAAATATTTTAGGTAAGGATGCAAACGATAATCCTAACATGATTGTGGTACAAATTTGTCATTCAAACGACACTAAAAAGTTAGTTAAGGGAAAACAAGCGTTTAAGAAAAATCTTTTTGAGGCATTGGACCTTGGAAGAGTTTGGCTTGAGCAAACTATTAAAGAAAACTAAAACCCAAATAAGTGATTAAAAGCCCGTATAAATACGGGCTTTTAATTATTTTTCGGTTAAATTTTCAATCATTTTAAAAAGAACATAAAAGCTTGCGTCCTCGTCTCTTTTTACTATTCCCTTCATTGCCTTTTGGTTGATTTGCTCCATTATTCCATCAACCTGTCTTTTTAACTTTAAGCCCTCGTCAGTCAAATATACTCGAAATGCTCTTTTATCGTAGCTGTCGTCCTTTTTTACAACTAAACCTCCATTAATCATTTTATCAAGCGCTATACTAATTGTTGACCCTTTTAAATGTGTCACTCTGACTATATCATTTTGAGTTACACCATCCTCTACTGATAAGGCAAGCAAGATATATCGTACTGCACGTTGATTTAATAGCTTATTATCGGTGTTTTGCGAGATAACCTCATCTATTTCCTTTGCTAACCAATTTATAATTGATAATATAGAAATATTTTCCTTTTGTTTTTTAAGAATATGCTCCATTTTATTCTCCTTAATATATATAAAGTTGTTAAAAAATTCTTTTTAGTAATTATATATTATTTTTTTATCTTTTTCAACTGATTTTGGCATTTTATATCTATCACATATAAAATTGTTAATCATATTTCTAAGATATTTACACAAATTAAATATGTACAAAGTTGAAAGGAAAAGAAAAATGCTAATAAATAACAAAATTATTAAAGCTTTTTCCTTGATGCTGGTACTTATATTGTTAGTGATTCCCTGCTTAACTATTACAACTAATGCGAAGGATATAAATGATGTATACAATAAGGAATATTTAGTTGGTGGTCTTCCCTTTGGTGTTAAAATAATATCGAAGGGATTAACTGTAGTTAAATTTTCTGATAATGAGGAGGAAAGCTCCTCCGCGTATGCTGCTGGAATTAAAATTGGCGATGTAATTACCAAAATCAACGGAAAAGCAATTACAGGCTGTAAGGATTTTACAAAAGAAATTGAGGAATCCCTCGGAAAAAGCGTTGAGCTTACCATTTTAAGAAAAGGAAAAGAATTAAATATAACTCTTAGTCCTAAATATTCTAAAAGCGACGGAAAATACAAAACTGGCATTTGGGTTAAGGACTCAACAACAGGAATTGGTACAATTACCTATGTTGACCCTGAAACTGGAGAGTTCGGAGGATTAGGGCACGGAATTTGTGACTCAACAAGTGGCAGAGTTATCCCTGTTACCTATGGTGTCGTTTTAGATGTAAGCATTAACGGAGTAAATAAAGGTGTTAAGGGGACTGCGGGAGAGCTTAAGGGTACTTTTGAATTTAAAAAATTAGGCACACTCACTAAAAACTGTGATTGTGGTGTATTTGGATATTTAAAAACGGATAAGCTTTCATGTCCTGAAAAATTGAAAATTTGCCCTAAAAACCAAGTAAAAACAGGCGATGCATATATTTGGTGTACTCTTGATGACGGACAGGTAGAAAAATATGCAATAAAAATTACTGAAATTATTGAAAATAGTAATGAAGTAAAGAATTTTAAGGTAAAGGTAACTGACCAAAGGCTACTTGACAAGGCTGGTGGCATTGTTCAAGGTATGAGTGGCTCCCCTATTGTCCAAAACGGCAAGCTTGTAGGTGCTGTAACCCATGTTTTGATAAATGACCCAACATGCGGATATGGCATTTTTATTGAAAATATGTTAAATTCCTCTACCATATAAATTTAAAAGGACAGACTTGTTTGTTAAAATTAAGTCTGCCCTTTTGTTATTTTTTGGAATGGCTTTATTTGCATAATGAACACTTTGATTTGGCAATAATCTTTTTAAAGATTAGGAGTTTAATTATGCGATATAATAAGGTTGAAATTTGTGGGGTTAATACCTCTAAGCTGAAGGTATTGAGCGAGGAAGAAAAGCGTAGCCTTCTTATTCAAAGTAAAAACGGAGATAAAAAGGCACGAGAAAAGCTGATAAGTGGTAATTTGAAGCTTGTTTTGTCAATAATTCAAAGATTTACAGGAAGAAAAGAAAATTTAGATGATTTATTTCAGGTGGGTTGCATTGGTCTTATAAAGTCCATTGACAACTTTAATATTGATTTAGATGTTAAATTCTCTACCTACGCTGTACCTATGATTATAGGCGAAATTCGAAGATATTTAAGGGACAATAATTCAATCAGGGTCTCAAGATCAGTAAGAGATTTAGCATATAAAACGCTACAATTAAAGGAAGAAATTGAAAAGGAAACCTTTTCTGAGCCTACTATCGAGATGCTTGCTCTAAGGCTTGGAGAGAAAAAGGAAAGCATTGTTAATGCACTTGAAGCAATAACCGAGCCTGTTTCTCTTTATGAGCCTGTATTTAACGATTCAGGAGATTCTCTTTATATAATTGACCAAATTAGCGATAATTCTAATGGAGATGAATCCTGGATAGAAAGCTTAGCGCTTCGAGATGCAATAAAAAAGCTAAATCCACGCGAGAAAAAAATAATTCAAATGCGTTTTTATGCAGGAAAAACACAAAGCGAAATAGCAAAGGAAATTGGCATATCTCAAGCGCAGGTGTCAAGGCTCGAAAAATGTGCTTTGGAGCAAATTAGAAAAAATTTTTAATAAATACACTTCTAACAAAAATTTAAGGCTACTTACCAAGTAGCCTTTTTCTTTATTTAATGTGTTCTGGAAGCTTTTCGCCACCGAGAATGTGGAAATGAAGGTGCATTACACTTTGGCAGGAGTCGGGGCCTGCATTTGTTATTACTCTATAACCGTTTGTTATACCTGCAAGCTTTGCAATTTTAGGAATAGCTTCAAAAATATGAGCAACAACCATGCTATTCTCCTTTGTTATTGCGTCAGCTGATTCAATATGAGTCTTTGGTATAACTAAAACGTGAATTTTGCACTCAGGGTTGATATCGTAAAATGATAATATTTCATCGTCCTCATAAACTTTTTTTGATGGAATTACTCCACTTGCAATTTTACAAAAAAGACAGTCCATAATAAAATCTCCTTGATATTTGTTTTCTTTTAGATTATAATAAAACAGGATAATTGAATTAACCTGCTTCAATTATACATAAATTTATAATGAATTTCAAGGATATAGAATGATAAATTACAAAAAAATTATATTTGATACCTTTGATGCAGACCTTTGGCACACTTTGAAAAAAAGTCATATGCCTATTCTAATTTATGGAATGGGCAATGGAGCTGATAAAATTATTAATGTGTTTGAAAGCTATGGTATTGAGTACAAGGATGTTTTTGCAAGTGACGGCTTTGTAAGAGGTCACTCCTTTAGAGGTAAAAGAGTTCTTTCATATAGTGAAGCTAAAGAAAAATATCCAAATGGCTTTGATATTGTTGTTTCCTTTGGTACTAAGCTACCTGATGTAATTGAAAGAATATTTTCGCTTGAGGAAAATCACAATGTTTACTCTCCTGATGTGCCTGTTTGTGGCACATCATTATTCTGTGAGGAATTTTTTAATTTGCACGAAAACGAGTTATACTCTGCTCGTGAGTGTCTTTTTGATGAAACCTCTAAGGAAGTTTTTGACGATATTATTCGATACAAGCTTACAGGTAAGCTTTCATACCTTCGTAGCACCTCGTTTCAAGAAAACGAGTGTGATAGCTTATTAAAGCTTGATACATATACCTCTTATATGGATTTAGGTGCTTATAACGGAGACACTATAAAAAAATATACTTCTATTTGCCCTAATTTAAAGAAAATTTTTGCACTCGAGCCTGACAAAAGGAATTTTAAAAAGCTTTCTAATTATTGTGAAGCTTTATCGAGCTACGATATTACTATATTGAATAAAGCTATCTATTCTGAAAATAAGGTGCTTACCTTTTCTGCATCTGGCAACAGAAATTCTTCTGCATCATCGTCTGGCTCCTTTGAGCATAAATTTATAGAGGTTGAAGCCACCTATGCTGACTATTTAACCAAGTCGGTTGATTTTATTAAATATGATGTTGAAGGTCTTGAATATGAGGCACTTTCAGGTAGCAAGGAATTGATTAAAAATGGTGCTGACCTTTTGGTTTCCATGTACCACAAAAGCGAGGATATGTACCTTCTCCCCTGTTTAGTCAAGGAATTAAACCCTAATTACAAGCTTTTCTTAAGAAGACTTCCCTATATTCCTGCTTGGGATTTAAACTTATATGCAATAAACTAAAAAAGCCCATTTGGGCTTTTTTAGTTTAGCTTAGCATTAATTTTTTTACTTGTTTGCTTAATAATTAGATATACAGTAAGCCATATTATAAAATATGTTATCAAGAATACGCCTGTAAAAATTAAAACAACTATTGGTTCAAATGGTATCCATGAATTTACAAGATAACATAAAACATATGCTATATATGTAGACAACAGGTGTATTCCTAAGGATTTTGCAAGAGGCCAGCTCTCTATTTGATTAAACACGCTTGCTCCTGCTTGCACAAAAGCAAGCAAATATGTTGATATTATTGCTAAAAAAACCTGCACTCCTGTTAGTTGAAAATCCTCAATTGTAAATGATAAAATCAGGTATATCATACCTGCTATAACCGGACCTAAGCCTGCAAATGCAAAGCCTCTTTTTAAAAATTCCTTAAAATACTTCATTACTTTATTCCTATCCTTTCCTTAACCGCCTTTGTTTGTCTTCTTGAAACATAATCTCTGTATCCGTTTTTAAATATTACCAAGAGACTACCACCAAAGGACGCATCAAATCGCTTTATTTTTGTTATGTTTGCTAATGAGGATTGATTGATTTTTACAAAATTATCGCTTAAAAGCTCCTCTAATTGAAAAATCCTCTGCTTTACAAGAAGCTTTTCGTTTTCGGTAATTGCATATATTGAGCCGTTTTCCGATGTAAAGCAATAAACCTCGTTTTGACTAAGCAATATAGTTTCCTTGTTTTTGTATGCCTGAATTTCTGTTTCAAGTCCTAAAACAAAGCACTCTATTGCTTTTGTTTCATTGGTAATTTTGTCGGTATATATTAATACCTCTTTTCTTTCGTTGTCAATTATTGTTGTGCATTTCATTTAAGTACCTCCTTACAGTTACATTTTATCAAATTCGATTGACTTTTCAATAGTTTAACACTATTCGGTTAATTTTAAGGAATAAACGGAAAAAATCGACAAGTTAGAACTTGTCGATTTTGAAATTATATGCTTTTTTCAGGACAAATTATTTCGCCTGCAATGAATGGCAATACCTGATCTGTGGTTATATCAGCAACATAAGCAAATTCCTCATACAATAGCTGAGAAATTTTTCTTATCATATCCTCGTCCATTGTATATAGCTTTTTTACGGACTCAATTTTGCCTACCCTTGCATAATGTAATTGCTTTGCAAGCTGAAAGATTGCTTCACGACTGTATGAGCTCATTGTGTCCTTGTAGTATCTTGCTCTTAGCTTATTGTTATCAATCCACTCAATGCTTGAATCAAGGCTATTGATCAAATCAAGGACCTCACTATAGCTTAAAAGCTTCATAATTCTAGATGTTAGCACAGGATTGTCAACAGGTACATAAAACTTTGAGCCCTTATTTCCCTTTGGCACTAAAACATAATATTTGTTTGTGCTAACAGAATCACCAAAGCTTTTTTCGATTATATCCTCTACCAAACAAACACCGTCAGTACCGTATATAACCATATCACCGATTTTGTACATAACTACACCTCTTTCAATAAGTTACCTATTACATTTTAACATATTTTTTTGAAAAAGTGTAGCCCAAAAATCAAAAAAGTTTAATTTTTAAGAGAACTTTATGTTATTCGAGTTGTATGCTTGAGTATATATTTCTGGGTCAATTATTTGTATATCCTCTGCAATAGACATGCAAACAGGGTTTTCTGTATAAAAGTGTCCTGCTTCAACTATATTTAAGCCCATATCTACAGCATCAATTGACACATTATAGCTACATCTACCTGTAACAAGAGTATCACAACCAGTAGCTATCGCTCTTGATACAAAATCCTTGCCATCGCCACCAACAACATATACTCGTCTAACGGAACGATTTCCACTGTAAAGAACAAATGGGGACTCTAAATTTGTAGAAACAATTTGACTAAACTCTTCAAGAGTCATTTCCTCGTATATGTCACCAATTCTTCCAATTGGGTCTTGCGAGTCCTTTTCTACATTTTCAAGCTCTATACAGCTACATAGAGTATCATTTACTCCGCCCTCGGCTGCGTCTAATCTTGTGTGAAAGGACATAACATTGATACCATATTTAATTAATTTAATTAATTTTGCTTGTATGTAATTGTTCTCGCTTAATGCAGATACGGGACGAAAAATCAGTGGATGATGAGAAATTATAGTGTCAAAATCATTAACCTTTGCGTATTCTATAACCTCGTCAGTTACATCAAGAGTAATTAATGCACGCTCAACCTTTTTGTACATATTTGGTGAGCACATAATTCCGTCATTATCCCATTCTTCTCTTAGATTTTCAGGGTAAAGCTGTGAAAGCTTTTTGTATAAATCAGCAAATGTCATTTCAACTTCTCCAATTCAGAAATTTCTTCTTCGATTTGTGTGGTATCGTATCCACCAAGCCTCAAGCCGTTTAAAATTTTTTGTTTTTTGGCAATTGTAGAAAATAGTAGTTTTTCAAACTCAATGCCTTTATTTATAAGGTTTTTCGGACCTAATTCAAGCTCAACATTTGATAGCGTTTTTTGTGTTCCATCATACTCCACGCACATAAGCTGATATATCTTCCCATCCTCACAAATTGCATTTTCGGCAATTGTAGAAAACCCGTTTTCTAAGTACTTACGAAGCTCTTTGACGAAGGTCATTGGCTGTAAAATCAGTCTTATTCCCTTTTGTCTTACATAGCTCGAATTATCAAGAATAGATGCTATCAATTCTCCACCCATACCACAAATTACAATGTCAGTAGGTGCCAAAGCTTCAATGCCATCAAGACCATTTTGTAGCCTAACCTCAATAATATCATCAAGATTATACTTTGATATGTTTTCCTTGGCTCTTTGTATAGGTCCTTCATTTAAGTCACAGGCATACGCCTTTTTTATCCTTCCATGCCTTGCAAGATAAATCGGAAGATACGCGTGGTCTGTACCTATATCTGCAACAACTGCACCGTCTCTTACGTGTGAAGATGCGGTGCAGAGTCTTTTGCTTATCTTATATTCATTCATTACTTTGAAAGAAAGTCGTTCAGCTTCTTTACAAGCTCATCAGCATTTGTGCCATGAACTCTGCAAGCGTCCTCAATTGACTCGCCTCTTGAATGAGGACAACCGAGACAATGCATACCTATTTCAAAGAAAAATTGAGCTGTTTCTGGATTATAATCCAATACATCTCCGATAATTGAAGCCTTTGTTACTACCATTTTAGTTTTCTCCTTTTATAATTTTTATTTTACCACCGACCGAGGATAGCTTCTCTACAAGATTTTCGTATCCTCTGACGATATAATTGACATTGTTTATAGTGCTTTCGCCCTCAGCTCCTAACGCAACTCCTACAAGTCCAGCACCTGCACGTAAATCAGTAGCATCTAATACGGCCGAGTGTGGCTTGCTTTCGTTTATTATCGCGATATTATCACGATTGTATATTTGCACTCCAGCCTTTTGAAGCTCATATACGTATTTAAACCGAGTTGGAAAAACCATCTCTGTAATTGACCCACCACCCTTGCAAAAGCTCAAAAGTGATGCAAATTGAGGGTGTAAATCAGTTGGAAAGCCAGGATAAGGTGATGTCGTAACATCTGTGCCAGTTAATTGCTTGTCAACCTTAGCAAGAATACTTCTTTGGGCAAAATTAATGCTCATACCAATTTTTAGAAATATATCCGTTGCACATTCCAAATGACTTGGACAAATTCCCTTTAGGTTAAGATAACCACCTGTTATTCCCAAGTATGTTAAATAGGTTAAAGCCTCGATTGTATCAGGCATTATGGTGTATTCTGTGCCATGTAGCCTTTTAACACCTCTAACTACTATGGAGTTATTTTTTCTAACAATTTCTGCTCCACAATGCTGTAAAAAGCAAATTAAATCATCAACGTGTGGCTCGAGAGCAACATTTTCGATAATTGTTTCGCCTTGTGTTAAAGCTGATGCTAACACCATATTTATTGTAGCACCTACAGAAATTTTGTCAAGTGTTATTTTTGAACATTTTAGGCTTTTATTTACTTTTATTTGAATTTTATCACTTTTCTCGGTAAATATTGCCCCCATTTTTTCAAAGCCTTTAAAATGTAGGTCTAAGGGTCTTGCTCCAAAATTACAGCCTCCAGGCATTGATATATCAACCTTGCCAAATCTTGAAAGCATTGTACCCATAAGGTAAGATGAGGCTCGCATTTTAGATACAAGCTCCATTTTGGCTATTTCATTTTTGGCATATTTTGCATTGATTAAGACAGTATTTTTATCAACAAATTCTGCCTTAACACCCATGCTTCTCAAAATTTCAAGTGAATTTTCTACATCACTTACATGAGGAATATTTTTAATTATACAGTCATCAGGAACTAATAAGCATGCGAAAATTATGGGTAAGGCAGAATTTTTCATTCCACTTATGATTATTTCGCCATATAGCCTTTGTTTTCCTGTTATTAATAGCTTTTCCATGCCTACCTCGAATAAAAGTAACATTTATGTTATCATTTTATTCAAAACAGACATTCTTAGTGAATTATTTGGATCTATTTAAAACGTATGCAACAACAAGCTCTGTAACCATACTGTAGCTTTTTGTTCCATTTTCCTGACCATTAGCTTGCAAAAATGTGTCATTTACCTTGTCTGTTACCTGTGAAGCCTTAGAATTTGAATATTCTTTAAAAAACTCTACATAGCTATTATAATCTTTTTTTACTTCGTCATTGAGCTTGCTTACAGCTTGGTTATATAAATCCTTATCTGCACCTCTTAATTCAGCAATTAAGTATGAAAATACATCTAAATAAGCACTATACTTTAGAAAGCTATCATCAGACATATCTAAAACTGCAAATGCGACAAAATTACACTCGTCTTCTCTTGCCAAGCCTCTTTGGTGCGCCATTTCGTGAGCTGAGGTTGAGGCAACAATGTAATCTGGATAATTTACATTTACGTTTGATTCTCCAGTAATGCAGAAATATATTCCAGACAGGTGCGTATAAGTCATTGGTTTGCTTAGCATTATAGGTTTAATTTGGGACCTAAAGGTAGGAATTAAGCCATATTTTTCATTAAAGCTTTCATAAGCATCACAAATTTTTGAGCTCATTTCACCATAAGAATACGGCATTACTGACGAATTTTTCTCGTTGTATTGTATTTGCAATGAAAGCTCATTCAGATTTTCGATTATTATTTCACTTGCCTCGTATAATTCTTCCTTAGTTATGTTTTCTCTATCAAGATTCATTTTATCTTCAATTGGCGTGTTATAGAATCCACTTGTATTTGTCCAAACATAAGCAATAAATACAATACAAATTAGAGAGATTAATGAGGATAAATATCTTATACTTTGCACTGTGCCCATTTTACCAAATTTTATTGCGAAATAAATCAAAAGTGCAAGCCATAATGGTAATGTTATTAAAATAATTTCAGCGATAGAAAATGGAAAAATTGAGGTGGTAAAGGACAACACAGCCCTTACTGGCATTGATATATATAGATTAAAAATATCGGCAAAAGCAACTGATTTTGAGTATATTAAGAAAATTATTGCACTTACTATGGTTATAGCGAACACTATCATTGACCATAGCGGTATATATTCTCTTGTTTTATTAAACAATTTGCGTATCACCGAAATACCTCCTAATCAATTCTTCCATATCCTTAGGCAACTTTGCATAAAACTCCCCGATTTCATTTATTTTCATTCTAATGCAATGAAGAGCTTGCCTTGAAATATGTTCACTTTCCTCAAAATATAAGCCATCGCCAATAATTGGATAGCCTATATGAGCCAAATGCACTCTAATTTGATGTGTTCTGCCTGTCTTAGGATAGACTGCTAACACGCTTGCTTCATCGCAAGAAGCAAGGACCTTATAGCTTGTAATTGCACTATCTCCGTCAGCTCGCACCTCTCTTTTTATGATGCTTTGTCCAATCCTTCCAATTGGTGCATCGATTGTGCCTTCCCCCTCAAGCTTGCCTGATACAATAGCAATATATTCTTTTTCAACCTGTCCCTTTATAAGCTTATTGGATATCAGTGCAGAATAATACTTATTATTTGCAGTTATTACTATGCCACTTGTGTCCTTGTCCAACCTGTTAATTGCTCTGAACACATATGGTTTTTCACGATATCTAAAGGCTAAGGCGTTTGCAAGGCTGTTTTTGTAGTTGTTTATTGATGGGTGTGTCGGCATATTACCAGGCTTATTTATAACAGTTATATTTTCATCCTCAAAAATTATATCTATGGGCAAATCTACTGCTATTAAATTTTCATTGACGTCCTCGCCTGTGTCCTCCTGCTTGAGGGCAAGCACATCACCCTCTTGTAAGACATAAAGTACATTTTGGTGGACACCGTTTACCAATATACCGTCCTCTTGTTTTTTGAGCCGTGTTAAAAGTGCCGAGGAATAGCCATTTTGCTTTAAGAAGCTTTTAATTAGTATTCCACTATTTTCTTTATCAATTATATATTTCATAGTGCTATTTTAACACATTTTGACGATATTTTCAATATTGTACTGAATATACTCAATAAGTTTTTGTAAATTTTTAACTAAAGACTTGAATATTTGAAAAAAATAAGCTATAATAACGAAGTATAATAAATTTGGAGGATAAAATTTAATGAATATTTTTAACTTATTGCTTACAAATGGTACAACAGATGGTACTACTCAACAGTTAGGTTGGGAAAGTTGGATTCTTCCTATTGGCATGATTGTTATTTTGGTTGTTTTTATGTTTATATCTGCCCGTTCAAACAAGAAAAAGCAACAGGAAGCAACTAAAATGCTCAACTCCATAGCTATTGGTGATGATGTTACTACCGCTGGTGGTATCGAGGGTAAGGTTGTTAGAATTAAAGATGATCATATCACAATTGAGTCAGGCCGTGATAGAACAAAAATCTGTATTGGTCGTGCTTATATCGTTTCCGTTAACAAAAAAGAACAAAACCAATAAATTCAGAATATTAATAAAGCCTCATAAATATACTTTACTAAGAAAGTTGTTTATGAGGTTTTTTATGTCTAAAAGAAATTTAAAGAGATTCCGTAATCAAGATACTGAGCTAACGACACCACGTTTTATCGTTAGATGCCTTTTATTGGTTGGATTCTTCTTTTTAGTGTACATACTATCATCTCTTGTTGCATCCGCATTTATGTATAATACATACAATCCAACACAAAATATTTATATTTTCGCACTAATCTGTTGTGCACTCTCCTCTTTCAGTGCAGGGTTTATTCTTTCGAAGATAAATGGACAAAAATATTTATTGGGTGGCATAATACTCTGTGCGTTAATTACAGGATTTTTACTTCTAATTAGTATTTTTGTTCAAAGTGAAACTGAAAATTTTGTGCATTTTATTGTAATTCCAGCATTTTGCTTGTTGGGTTCATTTCTCGGCAAAAAGCGAATTAGAAATAATTACAAACGAAAAAAACACAGATAAATTAAAAATCTCCACCAATTCGGTGGAGATTTTTAATTTTGTTTAGTTCTTTGTAGACTTTACGTTTTGGCTAAGTTCCTTAACCTTAGAAGCCTTACCTACTCTATCACGGAGATAGTATAGCTTAGATCTTCTAACCTTACCAGCTCTAACAACCTCTACCTTCTCAACGTTAGGAGAATGTAGTGGGAAGGTCTTTTCAACGCCACAGCCGTAAGCAACACGTCTAACAGTAAATGTTTCAGAAATGCCACCATTGTGCTTTGCGATTACTGTACCCTCGAATATCTGGGTTCTTTGTCTTGTACCTTCTTTAATAAGGTTGTATACCTTTACAGTATCACCAATATTAAACTGTGGTACCTCAGTCTTTAGTTGCTCGTTAACAAAAGCTTCAATCTTATTCATTTTAGCCTCCAAAATCTCAGGATGTTCTTGCAGAGCGTCGCAGAGGACCACCCTTTTTATTCGTATGCAGTGCATACCGAGTGGTATTATATCATACACTTTTTAGTATTTCAAGAGTTTTTTTAATTTTTTTCAAAATATTTACTCTTGCACCTAATTTGTATTATAATTTCATTTCTCAAGTTGATTTTACACCAACTTTTAATAAAATGCAACATTTTTTATAAATCTATTGTTATTTTATATATTTTGTGGTAAAATATTAAATAAAATTGTTTCGAAGGGACTATTAATATGGAATATACCGATATATGTGAAAGTCCTAAGCCATCTAAGGCTTTAAGTGGATTTTTTGATATTTTAGAATCATTGGTTTATGCAATTATAGTAGTTATTCTGACATTTACATTTTTTGCTAAGCTTACTGTCGTTGATGGTGAATCAATGATGGACACCTTAAAGCATGGCGACTACCTTATTGTTGTTGACCCCTTGTTTCTCTACGAGCCAGAAAATCAAGATATAGTTGTTATACAAGGAGATTTTGCAGGAGATTACTATGACCATCCTATCGTTAAAAGAGTTATTGCTAAGGGTGGGCAAACAGTAAAAATTGACTTCTTGTGGGAGAAAATTTATGTCGATGGCGTTGAGCTTAAGGAGTCAGGCTATATCAATTGGGACGGGGCACGATTAGAGCCTACGCTTGGCGACTTTAAGCTTGATGAGAATGGCAATGTTATACGTGATGAAAATGGATACCCACAGGTGGTAAATCCTTACTATGATGGGCGTGTATTTGAAGCTACTGTGCCAGATGGTCACTATTTTGTAATGGGTGATAATCGCTATCATTCTGCGGACAGTAGAATCTTGGAAATTGGTTTTATACCAGAAAAATATATTTTAGGAAAGGCGATATACAGACTTTTCCCATTCTCTTCTATGGGTGCTCTGTATTAAGGTAATATATGCAGTCAGAGGTTATACAATGGTTTCCTGGGCATATGGCGAAAACACGCCGTTTGATTACAGAAAATCTTAAAGAGGTTGACATAGTTATAGAAATTTTAGATGCCAGAATACCTTATAGCTCCAAAAATCCAGAAATAGCTAAAATTATTGGCAATAAGCCTTCTCTACTTATTTTAAATAAGGCATCTTTAGCAAATAAATCTGCTACGCAAAAGTGGATTGATTACTACTCAAAAAAAGGTGTACACGCAATTGCAGTTGACTGCATAACCGGTGAGGGCTTTAACCAAATTGCACAGGGAGTCAAGAAAATTTTATCAGAAAAGCTGGACAGATATGAGTCTAAGGGTATGACAAAAAAGCTTCGCGCAATGTTTGTGGGCATTCCAAACGTTGGAAAGTCATCCTTGATTAATAAGCTTTGCGGTGCAAAAAAGGCGAAGGTTGAAAATCGTCCCGGTGTTACTCTTAACAAGCAATGGATTCCTACTACAATCGGCTTTGATTTGATGGATATGCCTGGTGTTTTATGGCCAAAATTTGAAGAAAAGATTGTGGGCGAAAACCTTGCTATTACTGGTGCTATCAAGGATGCGATACTTGATATAGAATACATCGCAGTTGTTTTGTGTGCTCGCTTAAAGACTCTTGCACCCGACCAGCTAATGGTTAGATACAAAATAAAAGAAGAAGAGCTTGCAAGGTGCGAAACAGACTACGAGCTTTTCGAGCTTGTAGGTAGAAAGCGTGGATTCTTGATTTCCGGTGGAGAAATAAATACAGAAAGAACTGCTACTACTCTTTTAGAAGAATTTCGAAGTGCAAAAATTGGTAATATTACTCTTGAATTACCTAATGAGGAATAACAATGTTAGATTACTTTTTTGACCTGTCATTTTTAAACGAAGAAATTAAGGTTGTATGTGGAGTTGACGAGGCAGGACGTGGTCCACTTGCAGGACCTGTTGTTGCGGCAGCTTGCATACTTCCCGATGGATTAATTATTGATGGACTTGACGACTCTAAAAAGCTTTCCGAAAAAAAACGCGAGAAGCTTTTTGATATTATTATCGAAAATGCTCTTGATTATCACATAGCAATGGCGACAGTAGAGGAAATTGAAGAAATTAACATTCTAAATGCAACAATGCTCGCAATGAAGCGTGCCATTAATGGTCTAAAAATTAAGCCTGATTTAGCTTTAATTGATGGAAATACGGCAAGAGACTTCCCTGTTCCTGTAAAAACTGTTGTCGGTGGCGATGCTACCTCTCAATCAATTGCTGCTGCATCTATACTTGCAAAGGTTACAAGAGATAGAATGTGCTATGAGCTAGACAAGCTATATCCAGAATATGGCTTCGCTAAGCACAAGGGCTATGGCACTAAGTTACATACTGATGCTATTAAAACCTATGGTATCACACCAGTACATCGCCTTAGTTTCCTAAAAAAGCTAAAATGACAAAAGAAATTACAAAGGCGCAGGTTGGAAAATTTGGCGAAAAATACTGCGCTAAATATTTGAAAAGAAATCGTTTTAGGATATATAAAATGAATGCAAAGATTGGTCATTTAGAAACCGATATTATTGCATACAACAAGGAGTTTTTATTGTTTGTAGAGGTTAAAACAAGACGTACAAACAAAATAAATTATGGCACTCCTGCTTGTGCAGTCAATTATAAAAAGCGAACTAATTTATTAAGATTTGCATACGCTTTCAGTAGTTACCTTCCTGACAAGCTAAAGGACAAGAATATCAGGCTTGACGTTTGCGAGGTTTGGGTTACAGGTGATAAAAAATTAAAGGTGTGCGATTTCAATTATATAGAAAACGCTATTATTGACTAATGATACCCTTATTCGATTTACATTGTGATACATTATTAAGCTTATATAAAAGCAATTCAAATATCAAAAGCAACAATCTTCATATTTCTTATGAAAAAGCAACTAACTTCTCTCCTTACATCCAAGTTGGTGCAATTTGGTCTGATAATTCACTTAGTGACGAGGAAGCTTATCTTCAATATCTCAACGTTATTAACTATATTTCAAGACAAGATATTCATTTTGCAAAAAGGGCTTCTCATTTGAGAGAAAAATCCTTTATCCTTGCAGTTGAGGATGCCAGAATTTGTACAGACATTGATACGATTGATGTTTTGTATTCCCATGGTGTGCGTATGTTAGGTTTAAATTGGAGTGGGATTAACTCCATAGGTGGTGCATGGGATACATCTGCACATTTAACCGATTTTGGAATTGAAATAGTCAAAAAATGCTGTAAATTAGGCATTATAGTTGACATTTCTCATTCCAATGAGGCAACATCAAATGAAGCTATTGATTTGTGTCAAGCATACGGGGGCTATGTGCTTGCTTCACATTCAAATGCCTATGGGGTGCTAAACCATAGACGAAACATAAGCGACGAGTTGTTTTCAAGATTAAGAAGTATAAACTCAATAGTAGGAATTTCTCTTGCCTCTTTTCATCTGGGAAATTCTTATGTTGAAATAGATCAAATTCTAAAGCATATCGAGCATTTTTTAAAGCTTGGAGGCAAAAGCAATATCTGTCTTGGATGTGATTTTGATGGAGTTGACACTCTTCCACAAGGAATTAGGTCTGTTAGCGATTTAAGTAAGCTTTTTGAAAAAATAAAGCTGACATTTGGCGATGTTATCGCTAAAAAAATCTTTTTTGATAATGCATATAAATTTATATGTAGAGCACTAAATTAACGAAAGGAATGATAGCTATGTCTTTATTTGTTATGGCTGATTTACATCTATCTACAACTACAAATAAGCAAATGGATGTTTTTGGCTATAGATGGACTGACTATATGAATAAAATAAAGAAAAATTGGTCCTTAATTGTAACCGATAATGACACTGTTATCGTTCCAGGCGATATTTCTTGGGGAATAAGCTACGAGGAAGCTTTAGAGGATTTTAAATTTATTGAAAATTTACCAGGAAAAAAGCTTTTAGGTAAGGGCAACCACGATTATTGGTGGGGGACCATGTCAAAAAATC
Organism: Clostridia bacterium; assembly: GCA_017473085.1. Taxonomy (GTDB): domain Bacteria; phylum Bacillota; class Clostridia; order Oscillospirales; family CAG-272; genus RGIG2000. The sequence continues at coordinate 131,330 of JAFUNF010000006.1, read as the reverse complement.
GAAGCTTTTTGGCAGAAAACAACATCAAAACAATTGATTTTTTGCACAACAATGCTTACAAAGTTGAGGACTACATTGTATGTGGTACACGCGGATGGTTTGTTGATGAAAAGCTTCAATCCAACGATTTGGGTACTGATTACAAAAAAATTGTTTCACGAGAGGCCTCACGATTAAAAATGAGTCTTGAGGAAGCAATTCATCTTCGTGAGAATGATGAAGAAATTCTTGTTTTCTTTCACTTCCCTCCTGTTTATAACACCTTTATTTGTGATGAAATTGTAGATGTGCTTTTGCAATACGATATTAAGCGTTGCTTCTTCGGGCATATTCATGGTGCCTATAATGTACCTAAGCATACAGAGTACAAGGGCATTAAATTCACTATTATCTCGTCAGATTACAACAATTTTGTGCCTTTAATCATAAATAAACAATAATATTGAATTTTTTTATTAATATTTTCCATTTGCTTCTTGACTTTTTGTCATAAGTTATATATAATATTGTAAGTAAAAATACCATTTATCTATGGAGGAATAAAAAATGGCTTTAAAAAGCACAAATAAGATTGAAACAAATCTTTATGAAATCGAATTTGATGCATCAAAAGAGGTATTTGAGGCAGCAATCGAAAAGGTTTACCGCAGAGAGGTAAAGAAAATTAATGTAAACGGCTTTAGAAAGGGTAAGGCTCCTCGCTCTGTTATCGAAAGAATGTACGGTAAGGGTGTATTCTATGAGGATGCGGTTAATGAAATCCTTCCTAACGCATATGAGGAGGCTATTAAGGAGGCTGGTCTTACAGTTGTAAGCAAGCCTGAGTTTGATATCGTTACTATCGACGAAAATGGCGTTGTTCTTAAGGCTAAGTTTTTTGTAAAGCCTGAGGTTTCCATTGAGAATTATATGGGAATTGAGGTTACAAAAGAGGTTAAAGAGGTTACAGACGAAGATATTGACCATGAAATCGAACACGCACGTGAGCAAGGTGCTCGTATGATCGATGTTACCGACCGTGCAGTTCAGAATGGTGACGTAGCTGTTATCGACTACGAAGGCTTTGCTGACGGTGTTGCCTTCGAGGGTGGTAAGGGCGAAAACTACAACCTTGAAATTGGTTCTAACAGCTTTATTCCAGGCTTCGAGGAGCAAATTATTGGTCATAATATCGGTGAAAGCTTCGATATTAATGTTACCTTCCCAACTGAATATCATTCTGAAGCACTTGCAGGTAAAGAGGCTATTTTTAAGATAGTGCTTCATGCAATCAAGTTCAATGAGCTTCCTGCTCTTGATGACGAATTTGCAAAGGATAAGGGCTTTGACACACTTGACGAGTACAAGGCTGATGTTAAGGCTAAGCTTGAAAGCAAAAACGAAAAGGATGCAGAAAAGGCAGTTGAAGAGCAAATTATCAATAGCTTAATTGAAAACCTTGAGGCAGACATCCCTGCTCCAATGTTCGAAAGCGAAGTTGAAAACTTTGTTCGTGACTACGATTCAAGACTTCGTATGCAAGGTTTGGATCTAAACACATTCTGCAAATTTACTGGTCAAACTCTCGATTCACTTCGTGAACAATTTAAGCCAACTGCTGAAAGACAGGTTAAGACTCGTCTTGCTCTTGAAAAGATTGTTGAGCTTGAAAACATCTCCTCTACTGACGAGGAAGCAGATGCTGAATACGAGAATCTTGCTAAGGCTTACAATATGAAGGCTGAGGACGTTAAGTCTTATATCCCTGCTGAGGAAATTAAGGCTGACCTCAATGTTAAGAAGGCCGTTGAATTAGTAAAGCAAAACGCAAAGATTGCATCTAAATAAACAACAAGTATATATTTCTCTCTTTACCGCTGTATATCTGTTTACAGCGGTAATTTGGGTATTATGATAAATTATTATTTAAAGGAGGATTCAAAAATGGAATCATCAGTATTAGTTCCAAACGTAATTGAACAAACAGGTAAGGGCGAAAGAGCTTATGATATTTACTCAAGGCTCTTAGAGGATCGTATCATTTTTCTTTGCGATCAAGTTAATGATGCAACCGCTTCTCTCGTTGTTGCTCAGCTTCTCTATCTTGAAGCAAAGGATCCAGACAAGGATATTAACCTTTACATCAATAGCCCAGGCGGTAGCGTATCTGCTGGATTAGCTATCTATGATACTATGAACTTCATCAAGTGTGACGTATGCACAACTTGTATCGGTATGGCTGCAAGCATGGGCGCTTTCCTTCTCTCAAGTGGTGCTAAGGGTAAGAGATTTGCTCTTCCTAACAGTGAAATTATGATTCATCAGCCTCTTGGTGGCGCTGAGGGTCAAGCAAGCGACGTTAAAATTCGTGCCGAGCATCTTCTTAGAACAAAAGAAAGACTTAATAAAATTCTTTCTCTTAACACAGGTAAGGATATTGCTACTATCGAGGTTGACACCGACCGTGACAACTTCTTAAGTGCCGAGCAAGCTGCCGAGTATGGTCTTATTGACAAGGTTATTGATAAGAGAGCGTAATCAATGAGCAATAAAAAAAGATGTTCCTTCTGTAATCGTGGTGAGGGAGATGTTGAATTTTTAATTCCATCTCCTGACGGAACCGCTTACATTTGCCCACTTTGTGTTTCTCTTTGTCACGATATACTTGATGAATACGAGATTGGCGACTCCGACAACAAAAAGGATGATACAGACAAGCTTTCTCTTGATACTCTTTTAACTCCAAAGGAGCTAAAAGAGATATTAGATGACTATGTAATCGGTCAAGATAAGGCTAAAATCGCCCTTTGTGTGGCTGTTTATAATCACTATAAACGTCTCATTTATAACGAAAGCAAGCACGATGACCACGATGTTGAAATTCAAAAAAGTAATGTTTTATTGATTGGTCCAACAGGCTCTGGTAAAACTTATATTGCTCAAACTCTTGCTAAAGCACTCAAGGTTCCTTTCGCAATTGCAGATGCAACTACTCTTACCGAGGCTGGCTATGTAGGTGAGGATGTAGAAAATATACTTCTCCGTTTAATTCAAGCTGCTGATTTTGATGTGAGCAAGGCAGAAAAAGGCATTATTTATATTGATGAAATCGATAAAATATCACGTAAAAGCGAAAATCGATCCATAACAAGAGACGTATCTGGCGAGGGTGTACAACAAGCTCTTTTGAAAATTTTAGAGGGTACAGTTGCAAATGTTCCTCCACAGGGTGGAAGAAAGCATCCTAATCAAGAGTTTATCAAAATAAACACCAAGGATATTCTCTTTATCTGTGGTGGTGCCTTTGATGGTCTTCAAAAAATCATTGAGGGTCGTAAGGGCAAACAACTAATGGGCTTCGGTGGTGAGGTTAAAAGCAAGCTTAATGTAGATAAATCAAAAATTTATCAAGATGTTACCGCTCACGACATTGTTAAGTATGGTTTAATTCCGGAATTAGTTGGTCGTTTGCCTGTTATTGTTGGACTCAATGAGCTTGACGAGGACGCACTTATACAAATTCTCTCTATACCCAAAAATTCAATTGAAAAGCAATACAAAAAGCTTTTCGAAATTGATGGTGTTGAGCTTGAGTTTACTCACGATGCTTTACAGGCTGTTGCTAAAAAGGCTATTAAGCGTTCTACTGGTGCAAGAGGCCTACGCTCCATTATGGAAGAGGTTATGACCGATATTATGTTTGAATTACCTTCAAACAAGGAAATTATCAAAGTAATCATCAACGAGCACTGCATCGATAATACAGAAAAGCCTAAATATATTTATAAATAACAAAAAAGCACTTGCTTATCAAGTGCTTTTTTCATATGAAATTTATTTAATGCTATCTAAATATTGTTTAAATTCCTCGAAATCCTTCTTTGTCATACAGATTTCAGAATAATACGTGCTTTGATCTCTATAAAAGTTTCCATTTACATATGATACAATTGCAATAATCCTCTTCATCGAATTTGTTAACCTTTATTCTTATTCCATCGTTGCATCCACAGCTACAATCAAGCACTGCCTCGTCGCCTTCTCTGTTTCTCATTACTGCTATGTCGCTTTCCTCAAAATATATACTTAAAATAAAAAAACTCAGGCTTTTCCTGAGTTTTTATTGGTCTGAGTAGCGGGATTTGAACCCACGGCCTCTACCACCCCAAGGTAGCGCGCTACCATCTGCGCTATACCCAGATACCAAATTAACGTTGATATTATATCATATATGTTTTAATAAGTCAATATATAAATTATTTTTATTTTTTTAATTTCTTAGTAATTTTTTATTGCTTTTTTAGTAAATATTCATTGAGTTAGAATGAATTATTTTGCTCCTTTAGGATATAATAAATTTGAAATCTTACGGATTTCAAATTTATTTATTTGGAGTTTAATATGAATAATCAACCTAACCATTGTATTAAATGTACTGTTTCATCCTGTGCAAACCATGCAAAGAACGAAAATTACTGTGTTCTTGACACTGTAAAAATCGGCACACATGAAACTAATCCTACTGTATCTCAATGTGTTGACTGTGAATCCTTTGTTTTAGGCAAAAATTGTTCTAACGGTAAATGTAACTTATAACATCGGAATAGCACTTGCTTAATCGCAAGTGCTATTTTCCATATTTAATCAATACTTCTCTTTTGTTTTCATTATTATTTTTTATCCTCTTTGGTATTACTTTTACTTTTGACTTAATTTTTATAGCTACAGCTTTAAAAACTTTATTTAAGTAAAATAGTATGAAGCTTTTTAAAAGATTGTGATAATAAATAAGATACTGCAATACATAAGAAGTAATTCTGCCAAGTGTTCGATTATAGACAAGGAAACCAATAAATAAGCCTAAAAATATGTACCAACGCATTTTACCATTATTAAATGAATATAAAAAAATAGCGCATATTGGAGAAATAAATACAAAATACAATAAATCAAATATAAAAAGCTTGATTGCTCTTATTTTTTTATTTTCTTGCTTTAATACGGGATTATTTACCTTTAAGTAAGCTTTGTTTTTCATTTTTTCGATAAATTTAGGCTGATATGGGAGTATATAAAATCCCCTTATTACCTTGAATCCATCATAAAATACACCAAACAATACTCCCACTAAAATAAATTTTAGTAGAATAATAAATTGTTCACTAATTGTTTGATACATTTACCTATCTCACTTAAAAATATTTGTAATTGACTTTTTCTTCTTTTGTGGCTCCTTGCCGAAGTAATATAAACCATTAATCAAGCCATTTACTATCAAATCGCCTACCTCCGAATTAAACCTTTCAATTTTTAAACCTTCGCCCTCAACAGTTATACCAAAATTATTAGCTTGAGCCACAATTTCCTTTTCATCATAGCTTAAAACATCCTCAATTCCACTTAATTCTATCCTCTTCCTTGACTTAATAATGACATCATGCTTAAATTCATCTAAATTTTCTACCATAAGACAGACCTACCAAATTATTATTTAGTAAATAATATGAAAAAATACCCGAATTTATTACTCGGGTATTACTTCATATAATAATGATGCCTCGTCCTTTTTTATTACTTCTTTCACAGCGGTAACCTTGATTTTTAACTTCTTTTCTCCAAATGTAATTTCAATTATATCTCCAACCTTAACCTCGTAAGATGCCTTTACATTTTTTCCATTTACCTTAACGTGAGATGCATCGCAGGCTTCGTTTGCAATAGTTCTTCTCTTTATAATTCTTGAAACCTTTAAATATTTATCAATTCTCATACATAACTCCTTGAAGAATTTTATTAAAAAAATGGGGTGTTGCAAAGCAACACCCTTTTAAATTTACGCGTTAACCTTATCCTTAAGTGTCTTTCCTGCAGAGAATTTAATCTGCTTGGAAGCTGCGATTTCAATTGTAGCGCCTGTTGCAGGGTTACGACCTGTTCTTGCGCTCTTTTCTTTAACTTCAAGTGTACCGAAACCGATAAGCTGAACCTTATCACCGTTTACAAGTGCTTCCTCAAATGCTGCGAGAACTGCGTTAACAGCTGCTTCTGCATCCTTCTTCTTGAGATCAGCCTTTTGTGCTACTACTTCAATTAAATCTGTCTTGTTCATTGGTTTTTTCTCCTCTTTTTCTTTCGCTGTTTCCAGCTCTATTTGTTGATTATATTATATCATAAAGTATTCTATATTTCAATACTTTATTTAACTTTTTTACAAAAAAACATAATTTTTTTTAATTTTTTTATTGAAATTAAACATTTTTAAGGCAATATATGCAGTTTTGCGAGAATTTTAATTATTTTATCCCCCTTTGGGAGCAACAATAGCTCATTTTCGGTTACTGCTTTCATCTTGAATATAAGGAATAAATACGATATAATCGCCAAAATGATACAGAAAACTGTGGTAAGCTTGCCACTAATCAATCCAGATAGCAATAGATAAATTAAGGAGGCACCCCCCACTGATAGCAAAGCGCACACAAGAGGTATTCCAAAAATTCTTTTTAAGTTAGGTAGCTTTCCTACATATTTTACTACAAAAAATACATTTAAGCATGATGCACTGAAATAACACAAAACTGTACTTAGTGGTGCTCCAAAAATACCAATGCTTTCCAATAAAAAATAATTTGATACGAGCTTAACGAGTGCTCCTGCTAACATAGAAATAATAGGTAGCATTTGTTTACCAGCAGTGTTTAAAAATGCATTTGTTGCAGCTATTATTCCAAGAAAAACAACTGATACAGCACCGATTGATAGCCAAGGTGATGCTCTATCAACTGAATCAGCAGTAAACATCAACAAATCAAGGATTGGCTTAGAAAACAATCCAAGTCCTAATGCACAGGGGATAGATATAATATTTATTACCCTTAGACTTAAGGCACGCATATTTGCACTTTGCTCTTCTCGCTTGTTTGCAATCGCTGATGATATTAAAGGCACTAACGCATTTGCAATTGGATATATAAGAATTGTAGGAAGATTTATCATGGAAATTACAAGTGTGGTGTAATCTCCGTAATAAATTCTTACTAATTCCTCATTTAAGCCAGACTCTAACAGTCTGCCCTGAATCATAAAGGTATCAATAATAGTAGTCAGTGAAAGCACAGCAGAGCTAATTGTGATTGGTACAGCTATAAAGGATAGAGATTTTACAATTTTGCTTGTGCTGGCTGGCTTTTCGTTTTCTATTGGTGGATTTTCTAAATAATGCTCCTTATCCTTAAAGAATAGTCTGCGTAAAAATAAGTAAACCATTCCCAAAAATACACCAATTGTAACACCTAAAATGGTGTATGCAGCAACTGTAAAGTCATCGTATCCCATCGATTTTGCATAAAAAGCAAAGCCAACACCTATCAAAACCTTAGATAATGCCTCAATAAATTGAGATACGCCAGTTGGACGCATAAGCTGATAGCCTTGAAAATATCCACGCAAGCAACTACTTAAGCATACAAACAATATTGTAGGCGCAACTGCCATTATACAAACGCTTGTTTTGGGTGCAGAAATTAATTCTGCTATATTGTCCGAAAAAGCAAGCATACAAGAGGCTAATATTCCACCGATTATAAAGAACATTAAAAGAGATACGTTCAGTATCTTTTTTGCCTCCTTCAGCTTTCCCTGTGCTCTACATTTAGAAATTAGAATTGATATTGCAATTGGTAATCCAGAGGTTGAAATTACATACAAAAACGCATAAATTTCATAAGCAGAGCTGTAATACCCCGCCCCTTCCGATCCTACAACTGTATTTAATACAATTTTAGAAATTAGTCCAACTGATTTTACAAGGATATTGGCAACGGTTAAGATTACAACTCCAGAAAAAAACATACTTACAGCATTTTTCTTTACTGTTTTTTTATTTTTATCCAAAATTATATTCCTCGTATTTATTTTTTTCCTAAAAACTCCTCATATAATGAGTCCTTAGGAATATACTCATAGTTAATATGTTCAAATTTAGCAAATTTATCTAAAAGTCTTTTTGCCTCTGAATAATATTGAGAATCAGCATCAATCTCTGCTAACACCTCTATTATATATTTTTTCATCAAAAATAGCTCGTAGCACATAAAGGAATCAAGCTGAACCTCACATATATCCTTATTTGGATATATGCTTTTTTCCTCGTTTTCGCGAACAGTTTCCCATAAATACAGAGTAAAATCGGCAGTAGCGCCTCTAAATTTTCTATCTCTGACTAATCGTCTAACGAGTCTAATCTCGTTTTTTGAAAAGAAAACGCCATTTATGCACACGTCTTCATTTACATTGATGAAAATCCCCTTATATTCTACATCAAAAAGTGATGTAACCTCGGGGTAAACCGCCTGTATTCCTTCGAAAAGCAAGACTGTGCTTTCATTAATAAAATATTTATTTTCTCCGTCACGCTTTTGCGTTAAAAAGTTAAAGATTGGAACCGTAATAGTATTACCAATATAAGCATTTTTGATACAATTAGTAAGCAAGTCCAAGTCAAGAACATCCACAGAATCGTAGTCAATTTTTTTATTGCTGGTAACTACTCTGCCATCATCTCTTTCCTTGAAAAAGTCATCAAGAGAGATAACGATAACCGTTTTGCCTATTTCGTTAAAATCGTCAATAAGCTTTTTAGCGGTTGTGGTTTTTCCTGAACAGGTTGGTCCTGATAGTAACACGCAATTTACATTACTGTTTACGATTTTTTGTGTAGCTTCAAGCAGTCGTTTTTCGAAATCCAGTTCACATATATTTACAAATTCAATTTTTTCATCCTCATTTTTGAAGGTAATATTTATTTTTTTCATCTATACCTCCTTAAAAAAGTCAAATATATCTTGTGTTTTGTCCTTTTTATCTTTTAAATATTCATACGGATATTTGGGTGAAAATATTCTTAATATTTCATTTTTTCCGCATACATTTTTTACAAGCTTTGTGCTTGCACCAGCACCAATGCCAAATACAGTATGACAATCACTCATCATAAGTATATTATAAATGCTAAAATAGTCCTGTTTTGAATAACCAACATTTTCAAGGTCAGAAATTGTATTTTTTTGTCTATACATATAATAGGGCTGATAATTATGGTCTCTTATCGTTTTATAGGCATAGTCAACACTTTCCTTAGCAAAATCCCCGTTTAATTCATAAACACCCTTATCATCTGCAAGCGCTTGTGCTGATTTTTTAACAGAAAAGGAATGCACAGTAATATTTTGTGGACCTAATTCAATTATTTTATCTATTGTACTCTTAAAGCTTTCAATTGTATCGCCCTCTAAGCCTGCAATTAAATCAACATTTATTGTAAGGCTTGTATTTTGTTTTGCAATCGTATATGCCTTAAAAAAGTCATCTACTGTGTGCTTTCTGCCTATGCGACACAAAACCTCGTCGTTTAAGGTTTGTGGATTTATGCTTATTCTATTTACACCATATTTTTCAAGAATTAAAAGCTTTTCAAGAGTTATTGTATCAGGACGTCCACATTCAACTGTAAATTCCTTTAAATCTTTTACGTTTATTACCAAGCTTATGTAAGACAGTAAATCCTGTAATTGCTGAGAATTTAGAGTTGTGGGAGTACCACCACCAATATATAAGGAGGTTATCTCTAAGTTGAGCTTTTTTATTATAGAAGCCTTTTGTGAAAGCTCTTTTTTTATCGCCTCTATGTAGTCAGGAATTAGGTCAAAAAGCTTTTTTGTTGCATATGAAATAAATGAACAATAGGTGCATCGAGAAGGACAAAAAGGAATTGAAATGTAAACGCTACATGCTTTGTCAGAATATTGATTTACAATTGAATATTCGTTTTGGGCAACATCTAAGCAAAGCTCTGCTTTCGTAGGTGAAAGTAAATATCTGTCTATTAGCACATCATTTGCTTCCTCTTTGTTATGTAGCTTTAATACCTCATAAGCCACCTTAGATGGTCTTATTCCCGTTAAAATCCCCCAAGGAATTTCCTTACCAGTTACTTGAGCTCCCGCTTGATAAACTGCTTTGCCTACTGCAGTTTTAGATGTTCGCTCAATCGCCTCGTCAGGATTATAATAGGCATAACCTCTTCCATGCGCCATCTTTCCATTGTAAAAAAGCGTACAAAAAGCCGATATTCCATTATCGTCCTCTGTTTGCTTTACTTCAATGTAATTATCTTCATTATCATCGTTTAAGGGGAACTTTTCTCCGTGAAAGAACATTATACAAAGTGTTTGTACATAAGTTTTATTTATTTTTCCCTTAAGTATCAGCTTCATATAATGCTCCTTTCTTTATTTTGCTCCCATTGAACGAGTTACTCTTATAACATCCTTAATATTTCTCAGTCTTGAAACGATAGAGTTAAAATGCCCCACATCTCGGCAAGAAATAGTCATATTAATAAGTGTTGTATCTGCAACGTTTTTTGTATTAATAGATACAATGTCAATTCGCATTTCGGATAGTGCCATGGAGATTTCTGCAAGGATTGACATTCTATTCGTTACTAAAACTTGAATTGATGAATCATAAGATGCTTTAAAGGTATTGCTTGAAGGCACATCCCACTCTGCCTTCACAAATCTTGCCGCATATTCCTCGTTTGAATAGCCGTGCTGTACATTTGGACAGTCGGAGCGATGGATTGATATACCATATCCCTTGGTTATAAATCCTATGATACCCTCGCCAGGCAACGGATTACAGCATTTTGCAAATTTTACAACGCAACCCTCTTCCCCATCTACTATTACGCCACCTGTGGATTTACGTTTTTTAGTATTATTAACAACTGGCTCAAGCTTGATTGGTTGCTCTTTACTTTCCTTTGTCTTATAATTCTTTTCGTATTCGTCCTTAATTTTAGACAATACCTTTGATACCGCAACTCCTCCATAGCCTATTGCGTTATAAAGGTCATCTGTCTCGTTCATATTGAAGCGATTTGCTACCGCCGTAACTATTTGGTTTCTTATCTCTTCAGTTGTAACATCCCTAAGCTTTAAAAGCTCCTTTTCTACAATACCTCTACCATAGACAATATTTTCGGCTCTTTTTTCTTTTTTGAACCATTGTCTAATCTTATTGCGAGCTTCACCAGTTTTTACTATATTTAACCAGTCTCTGCTGGGTCCTTTGGTTGCATTTGATGTGATAATTTCAAGAATGTCACCATTTTTAGGCACAGAATCAATTGGTGCAATTCTTCCATTTATCTTACCGCCAACCATTTTGTTACCTACACCTGTATGGATTTTATATGCAAAATCAATTAGTGTTGCACCGAGTGGTAATGTTACAACATCACCCTTTGGTGTGAATACAAAGGTTTCATCATGGAAAATGTCAATTTTAAAGGTATGGTAAAAGTCCTCGGCGTCAATTGCTTCATTTTCTGTATCAATAAGTCTTGAAATCCAGTCAAGCTTCTTATCAAAATCAGCATTTGACTTTTCCCCACTTTTATACTTCCAGTGAGCAGCAACACCATACTCGGCAATTTGGTGCATTTCCCTTGTTCTAATCTGCACCTCAAATGGTATGCCCTCCTTACCGATAACAGTTGTATGAAGGGATTGATACATATTCGGCTTAGGTGTTGAAATATAGTCCTTAAAGCGACCTGGTACTGATTTAAATATTTCATGGATTAAACCAAGCACTGTATAGCATTCAAGCTCAGAATTTACCAAGACTCTTAGAGCATAAAAATCGTATATTTCATCAAAGGTTTTGCTTTGATTGTACATTTTACGATAAACACTATATACAGTTTTTACTCTTCCATGTAATGAAAAATCAATATTTAGTTGCTTTAATTCAGCTTCAACCTTAGATTTTATGTTATCCATAAAATCTAAGCTTTTTCCGTATTTTTCGTCAATGTATCCCTTGATTTCCTCGTATCCTATTGGGTCTAAGTACTGTAATGCATATTGCTCTAACTCCTGCTTGACCTTTTGCATACCAAGACGGTGTGCAAGTGGAGCGTAAATATGCATCGTTTCAAGAGCAGTAAGACGTCTTTTTTCATCTTTTTTTACGTAAAGAGTACGCATATTATGTACTCTATCGCAAAGCTTTATGAAAATAACGCGAATATCCTTGGACATAGCAAGAAGCATTTTTCTGATGCTCTCAATCTGCGCCTCTTCCTTGTCCTCGACATTAATAGACTTAATCTTTGTAACACCATCTACCAATAGTGCCACATCTGCCCCAAAGCGACGAGTAATTTCGTCAAGGTCGGTTTTATCTGGACAATCCTCTACGGTGTCATGAAGAAATGCGGCACAAATTGAATCAGTATCTAAGCCTAAGCTTGCAACGATTTCGGCAACGGAAACAGGATGCATAATATATGCCTCTCCACTCAGACGCATTTGTCCCTCGTGCATTTCCTTTGCATACAGAAATGATGTTTTAATTTTTTCTATGTCGTAATTTTTGCCACTCTTCTCAATAAACTCGAGCAAGGGGTGAATTTCTGTAAACAATTCTTCACTCATAGAAGTTCTCCTTTCTTATTTGTTCTTATACGTTTGCTTTAGCTTCCTTAAAATATTTGACTTATCCAAGCTTACCTTTATCTTAGGATAGGAAAAATGGAAGTTAAAGGAAAACTCGTCAACCATATCAATATTTACAATGTTAAGCTCTCTGAATATGCTTAAGATAAATTTAATTTTAACGTAATTTAAATCTTTGTTTTGCTTACTTACATCGGCAAGCAATCTGCTTATTCTGTAACTGTCCTTGCCCATTCTTGAAGAATTCAAAAGCTGATTATATATTATTCCACAATCATTTCTTTGAGGAATAATATAGTCAGGACCAAGCTCGGAATTACCAGCCTTAGCACATTGATAAAGCTCCTCGTTAAGCAACTCAAACTGTGCTGAGCGTTGGCTTAGCTTAATGTCCTTTATAAGCATTTGTGCACTGCAGGTACCATTAAACTCATTGACCTCAAGCGTAAAGGCAATATCAACCTCATCTCCTCGGCTCATGGCAAACTCTTGTGGTGTTACCGAAAACAGCATTGCTGGAAGGCTCTTGCCATCCTTTAAAAAGGTTAATTTAAGATGCCTATTCATACCAACAGGAAGAATATCTATCAAGGTTGCATTTTTTATGCAAAATAATGGGGTTGGATTTGATGCTCCACAAGGCTCTAAGGAGGAAATCTCTTTAGCCAAATCAAGTGTAATATCCCTTACGGATAGCTCCCTATCTATTTCTAAAACGTGCTCTGGCTCTGTCCCCTTGAAGCTCTTTTTTGCATAAGCTTCCATTCTAACCTTAAACTCAGGTAGGTTCTTTCTTTTTATACTTAAGCCAGCAGCAAGCTCATGTCCACCATATTTCTCTAAAATGTCAGCACATTCGTTTAAGGCAACTACTAAATTCATTCCTTCCGCACTTCTTCCAGAGCCCTTACCTATTGCTTCAGGGTCATTAGGATTTTCATTACCTTCGAAGGATATTAAAATCGATGTTAGTCCGTATTTTTCAGTTAAGCGAGATGATACAATCCCAACTACGCCATGGTGCCAATCATCATGATCTAATATAAGGATTGATTTATCATCAGGTACTTCATTTTCAACAATTTCGCTTGCCATATCGGCAATATAGTTTTCTAAAGCTTGTCTTTCTCTGTTTATCTCACAAAGCTGATAAACTAATAGCTTAGCTCGCTCGCTATCCTGCTCAAGAAACAATTCTACAGCCAAATTTGCTAAATTAATTCTTCCCGCAGCATTAATTCTTGGTCCCATAGTGTAACTTACAAAGGTAGAGTTAATTTTCTTTTTTGTCTTATTCTTTACACTCTTTCCCTCGCCATTTCGACAAACCTCGACTAACTCTTTGAGACCGACTTTATTTGTTTTTTCTGTTTGGTGCAAGCCCAAAGATACAATTATTCGGTTTTCATCAGAGATAGGCATTACATCGGCAATTGTACCAATTGCAGTTAAATCTGCATATTCGTAGGCAATTTTTTTCGTTGCTTCCCAAACATCAATATTTGCTCTTTTGCTTTCCAAAGCACAAAGAAGCTTGAAGACAACACCAACTCCTGCCAAGTGCTGAAATGGGTATGTAGTATCTTTTCTCTTAGGATTAATTACAGCTTTTGCATTAGGTAGTACTTCGGCACACTCGTGATGGTCGGTAACAATAACATCAATGCCTAAGCTGTTAGCACGCTCTATTTCTTCAATACCAGTAACACCTGTATCTACTGTAATTATTAGATTAGTGCCGTCCTTGTGAAGCTTATCTATCGCCGTACAGGACATTCCGTAACCCTCAGTCAAGCGTGCAGGTATATAATAATTGACATTTGCTCCTATGCTCTGCAGATACAAGTATAGAATGCTGACAGATGTAACTCCGTCAACATCAAAGTCTCCAAAGATTGTGATTTTTTTATTATTTGCAATGGCAGAAAGAATAATATCAGTTGCCACATCCATATCATTCAGTAAAAATGGGTCGTGTAAAATTTCTTGACTTTTTGTAATAAAATCCCTTGCATCTTGTGGTGTTTTGTAGCCACGATTAACTATGAGAGAAGCTAATATTTCGCTAACTCCCAACTCGTTCGAAATTTTTTCTACAATCGATGCTTCATCAGGATTAAGCTTAATGCTCCATTTTTTGTTTACTCTTCTATTCATTTCATTCCTTTATCTATTTAAAATTGATAGTCCGACATTCAAGCCATCGACCGCTGCACTCATTATTCCACCTGCATAGCCAGCACCCTCGCCACAAGGATACACACAAGGATGACCAAGCATATTATACCTTTCGGTTCGTAATATTCTTACAGGTGATGATGTTCTGGTCTCAACACCAGTAAGTATTACATCATCATTATCAAAACCATTTATTTTTTTACCAAATTGTCTAAAGCCAAGCTTCAAATAATCGCAAACTGTTTTAGGTAAAATTTTATTTAAGTCGCAAATGGAAACATTACCATTCATATATGTTGGCATTATCCTGGTTGGCTCACTTATCGCCTTATTTTGATAGAAGTCACCCAGAGTTTGTGCTGGTGCTGAATAATTTGCACCTGTGGCTATAAATGCCTTTTTTTCCAAATTGCGTTGATATTCAATTGCTTTTGTAGGTGTTGACCCATAGTCTTCTCGATTTATTTGAACAACAATAGCAGAATTAGAATTGATACCATTACGAGCATGGTGGCTCATTCCATTTACGACTACAGTTCCCTCTTCGCTTTGTGCTGCAACGACCTCGCCACCAGGACACATACAAAATGAATAAACGCCTCGCTCATTTTCACGATGAGAAATCTTGTAGTTAGCAGCACCGAGATTTAAAGTATTAGCAAGCTCTCCATACATAGCATAATTTATGTCAGCTTGAAGGTGCTCTACGCGTACACCCACAGAAAATGGCTTTGGCTCAATAGCTACACCACTTTTAATTAAATAATTATAAGTATCTCTTGCACTATGGCCAAATGCAAGTACAAGTGAAGAATACTCAAAGCTACCCTTATTGGTTTTTGCAACTCCATTCGAAAAGCTTTCAAGCTTAGTGTTGTAGTGAATTTCTCCACCTAACTCCTCTATATGCTTTGCAATATTTTTTACAACCTTTCTCAGAATGTCCGTGCCAATATGTGGCTTAGCACTATACAAGATATCCTCTGGTGCACCAAATTCATATAACGTTTTAAGTACAAAAGCACACTTAGGGTCATTAATTCCAGTTGTTAATTTTCCATCAGAAAACGTTCCTGCTCCACCTGCGCCAAATTGAATATTTGTATTACAGTCAAGCTGTTTTGTTTTGTAAAACCTTTCTACAAGCTCAACTCTTGTGTCAACATCGGCACCTCTTTCAACAATTACAGGCTTCAATCCTGCTTTAGCAAGAGCGATAGCACAAAACATTCCAGCTGGTCCAAAACCAACGATTAAGGGCTTTTTTTCAGGTATTTCTCCGTTAATTACAAAATCAATATTGTCATTAGGAAGAATTTTTAATTGATTGCTATTAAGAAGCTTTTCAGTTAATTTTCCAATAGGTTCAACTAATGCGCAAACTGAATAAACAAGCTTAATATCATCTTTTTTTCTCGCATCAATTGACTTTTTGTAAACATAAAACTCTTTTGAAAGAGAAAAGGCACGAGTTTTCTTTAACCGTGCCCTTGCAATCTCAAATACTTCGGCTTCTTTTGTATTAACAGGTACCTTAATCTGCTCTACAATTAATCTAACCATGTTTATTTTTCACTCGGTACTTCAACAGTACATTTGTAAGCATATCTTGGTTGATCGTCAATTGTGATTTGTGCAGAATATGTGCCATTTTCGAAGGTAACCTCGATATATTCCTTCTTCAAATCTGCAAGCTGACTGTTTGTGCCTTCAACCCAAACATTAACATACTCAGTTGAATTAATAACAGGCACATCGTAGTAAATATCTTTTTCGATGGTTGGGTCATTTTCAAATGCGTAAACCCAAATGATAAATGCTATTAGAAGAGATAAAATCATTGAGATTATCTTTCCAGCATTATTTTTCTTGGGTGTAGCCTCCTCCATAGAATCGTGCATGGAGGAAATATCTATTTCAGTTGTTTTAGTAAAATCCATTTTATTCCTCCTTATGCATTTTCTTCGCCATCATTACGACGAAATCCAAATCTTGACTTGAATTTCTTCTTAGAGTCTTGGGTTTTGGGAATCAAATACTCTTGAAGCTTCTTTCTCATGCTTGCTTTAGTAAAGTTTCTGTTAAGCTTGCCCTCATGAGCGATTGAAACGATACCTGTTTCTTCAGAAACAACAACAGAAATACAGTCACTTATCTCGCTGATACCAATAGCAGCACGGTGTCTGGTGCCCAAATCCTTAAATACCTCTCTGCTTGACTCAAGAGGAAGCAAGCAAGCAGCTGAGTGAATTCTATTAGCTCTTATAATTACTGCACCATCGTGTAATGGAGCTTTATTAAAGAATATGCTCTTCAAAAGTGTACCACTAAATTGTGCATTAACAATTGTACCAGTAAGAATTGTATCTCCAAGCTTTGTGTTTCTTTCGAAAACAACAAGCGCACCAGTCTTTGTTTTCGCTAAATCAAATATAGCCTCAGTAAAATCGTCAATCATTCCGTTGGTGAGCGCACCGTTCTTTTGATCACCAAAGCTTTTAATACTTTTTATGGAGCTTCCTCCCATTTTTTCAAGTGCAGAACGAAGCTCGGGTTGGAAAATAAGAACAAGTAGTATAATACCAACTTGGAAATTATTTGAAAGTATAAACTGCATAGCACGAAGCTGTAGTAGCTCGCAAATTGTCAGGAAAGCGAATAAAATCACTGCGCCAAGAGCAAGCTGACCTGCACGACGTTCTTTGATAAATGAATAAACGCTAAAAATAGCCAAAGCTAAAAATAAAATGTCAAGAATATCTCTCCACCAATCTATCCTTGCAATAAGTGAAGTAAAATGAAAAAACCAATCACTAAACCACTCCATGTTAAACCTCCGACGTAAGTAATCACACATATATCTTTAGTGCATGTAATATTATAACATAAGATATAATAATTTACAAGTCTTTTTTAACAGTGTTTTAACAAAAAAATGCGGAATAAACCGCATTTTTATTGACAATTCAACATTCTAATACCTTAAATCCACCAAAATCAGACACTCCATCGGGAAAAATTGACAATATTGCCATATCATTTCCCTTTATTAATTGTTCAATTTTAGGAAAGTCTATATGCTTTTTAATATTTCCAAAAAATATAACAGAATTATTTAAAATTCCGCCACTCCCCCCGATAAAACCACAATTATATCCTTCAAGAGAGATGCCGTTATTTGTGATTAATAAGGTTGAAATATTTTCATGAACAAGAGACTTATACATACCAATATCGCTTGTTATTGCGTGATTTTCATTTATTGCCAGTGTCGAGCAACAGCTGTAGCCTTGCTTTACATCTATTATTTTATAGTTATTATTTTTTGCATATTCTAAAAGCTCACCTGCAACAAATTTTGAATTACAAAATATCTTTTTGCCCATTATTAATACATTTAAGCCAATATCGTTTGGATAGTCTCTTTTACATTTATGCTCACAAGGTATAATGTTATATTTTTTAATGCTATCGAATACTTCTCTATTTTGCTCATAATAATCCTTGTAAATAAAAATTGTATTGTCAAGTACAGATACAAGCATATCAGCATGTGAATTAACAGGCGAATCAAGATTACTATATGGTGGTAGTGCAATTACCTTATCATCTACAAATTCAGATAATTGTTTTGCAATTTTATAATTTACTAAAATTATCATATTTCTCCTTAATACGAAAAAAAGACCGTAAGCATTACGGTCTTTAATTTCAATTGTTAGATAGCACGAGTAACCTTGCCGGAACGAAGACAACGTGAACATACGCTGATTGTCTTGTTTGAACCGTCAACAACCGCCTTTACTTTTCTGATATTTGGTTTCCAAACTCTGTTTGTCTTACGGTTAGAGTGAGAAACATTGTGTCCAAAAGAAATACCTTTTCCACATACAGAACAAATAGCCATTTTTACACCTCCGTTTATGTAGATAAAACTAATCTATCAAAAATTACGTTTAGTATTATATCACACACTTTTTGTAATTGCAATACTAATTTTAAAATTTTTAATTATTTTTTTATTTTTTTCAAAATCTTATCAAGAGAGATACCATACTTGTCTGCAATATCCCTCGCATAGCTTCTTCCATCAGGTGTTTTTCTAAAGATTTCGAAGCTTCTCTCCCCGTTATCCATACCTGCAACAAGGGTATCTATTCTCTCTCCACCATCCTGCTTGCATTTTTCGTTTATTTCAGGAATCATCGAGGCAAGCTCGTGAAGGTGAGTTGAAAATATTCCTCTGCACTTAGCAAGTGAGAGACCGCTTAACACCTCAGATGCAATATACGAAGCCTCGTACGAGCCTGTTGAAGAAAGAGATTCATCAAGCAAGACGAGACTATTTTCAGTTAAATCGCCAAAAATTTCATACAATCTTGCACATTCTTCGCCAAGTCTTCCCTTATCTATTGTATCCTCGGCATCGTTTGGGAAATGAGTAAAGATGCCATCGACAGGGCTAATTTCAGCACTACTTGCAGGTACTGGTAAGCCAAGCTGACAAAGAGCAAAGGTAAGTCCAACTGCACAAGTAATTACGGATTTTCCACCTCTGTTCGGACCAGATAATACATAAAACATTCCATCCTTGTCGAAGGAAAAATCGTTAGTTACCATTATTTCATTGAGTTTAGTTGCTACAATTGGATTATATATACCCTTGGTATTGAATATTTTTTTATTCATTGGATATATAATTGGAAACGTCAACGTGTTCTGAGTTTGTTCAAGCGCTTTGATAAGCTCGGTTGCTTTTACAACAAACTCGATTTCAGGAGAAAGCTTGATTAAAAAATCTGCCTTTTCAAGCACATATTCATTAACCACCCTTTTCCATGAACGCATTGAACTTTTATACACCTCATTCAATGCGTTATTGAAGGCGTTATTAAGAGCGAGCTGTTGGTTATCATTTTGCCCTTTTTTGAAGGGTTGAAGAGCTGCAATACAAGTGTATTCATTGCTCTTAAAATCAAGACGAAGGATTTTTTGCAAAAGCTCTCCTGATTTAAAATATTCGTTATTGACACTTAACACTCCAGCTGATTCAGGTCTTAAGCGAGCATCAAGATTTACGCCAATAGTTACACTTTTAATTTCACGAACTCTTGAGGTTAATTCCTTTAGTCTTTCGTTTAATTCTTTATAATAATCACTTTCTGTAAGCTCAACTACACGATTTGCAAGTGTAACTAAAGCCTCACTTTTTACCTTATCCTTAACATTTTTTAGTCCATCATATAAATGCTCAATTGCCGATACATAAAGCTCTATTTCTGTTATGCTGTATAAATATGAATCATTATTAGCAGATTCTTGCGAAAGCTTTCTTAACTCGGTAATATCATTTAAAATTGGAGTCAAGCTTGTCAAAAGACTGCAAAGAGCCTTATTTTCAAGCATATCTTTAAAAACGCTTTGACGATATTCTATTACTTCTTTATCAGTTGTGAAATATTCGCAAAGACTACTATCCTTTAAATCAATTGCATAGTTTAACTCCAAAGAGCTTAGGGTTTCTTCAGATATTTTAGGAATATTATCACTCTTAGACTTGCCTCTTGGATATAACAAGCTTACTTCTATATTTTCCATCATTACTCCTCAGATTTTCTTTTTCAACTACTATAATAGCACATTATTTCTGTTTTGAAAAGTATTTTTGCAACAAAAAAGCTCTTATGTGCCTTTTTTGTTATTTTTTTTATTAGTTTTAGCCTGTATATTTTCTTTTTTAGTAATTTCTTGCTTTTTTGTTTTTTGATTTTTGTTAGTTTTATCGAGAGACTTTGCGTTGGTCTTTTGCTTATTTGTTTTAAAATATCTTTCCTTTATAAAGTCTTTAATTACCCTTAAAAATACCTTTTTAGATTCATCATCAGTTTTCAATATTCCCTTAATGAACTTAAATTTATCAGAAGCAATATCTGTTAAGGTTTCAGAGGAATTAACAGTTAAAAGCTTGTAAACTGCCTCGATAAACTCTGCTTTTTCGCAATCCTGTATTCTTGCATACCAATTTTTTAAAAAGTCGTGGAAATCCTTTGAAGATTTGTCAGGTCCACCAGATTCTATAAACCTACAGCCCTCAAGCTCCCAGGTAAATCCATCGTGTTGATACAAGCCCTTTGCATTACTTTTAATAAATTTTACATCGCCTGCGGGCTCAAATATAGCACCAACAAAGGCTTCCTGTGGTAATATCTTTAAAATTTTATCGTGAATTTCAGTCTTTTCATACTTTTGGATAAACGAGGGCTGAAATCCCGGTCCGTCAAAGCTATAGACAGCTACAATTCTGTCTTGTATGCACTTGCTTGACATTATTGATGCATACACAGCAAGATTTCCACCCTTCGAGTGACCACCTAAGTATAATTTTTTTCCTGAGCAACCACTAACCTGCTTCAAATATTCAACTGAGCGAAGCTGAGACGGAATTGGGGTAAAAACAGCCATATTTAAGCTTTCCTTCCAGCCTACAATTGTGTCGTCAGTCCCGCTATAAACAACGTATGTTGAATCATCACACATATCAAAGCACATAGCACAAAATTGCTTTTCTTCCTTGGTATCAATTTCATTAACATAGCCTCTTACCAAAACATCCTTAAAGCGTACAGTTTGGGAAATTGCCTTGAAAAGTCCAAGAATTTGGTCAGTTGGTAATATAGCCCCTATGCTTTTTTTAGTATTTTTATTGAAGAATTTTTCACAGAGTGTGCTAATAGTCATACCTGTGCATAGCATTTCCTCGGTAATTACCTCTTCATATGGTGCATAGCAAAGCTCTGAAAAAATTAAAGCATCAACCTCATTTAAGGGCATAGCAGAAAAAGGAATGTCTCCACGCCACTTAACATAATCTAATAAATTTGCCATAATGCCCTCCTTAAAAAATAAAACAGAATTCTAAAAAAGAACTCTGTTTACAAACGAAAGAAATTTGCGTTTGCTAAATACGCAAGCGTTGAATTTCAAGGCAATTACACCTCGTAGGATACTTAAATTCAGAATTCTTTTCTTAGAAATATTATGAAATATCTTCCTTTTCTCCCACTTATATTATATCACTTTGCTTTTTAATGTCAATATTTCGAGAAAAAATTTAAGGATTATTTTGATATTGGTTGATAAAATATGACCAAGCTAATAGTTTTATATATTTTAAGCAAATTATACGTATTTTTTGATATATTCATTGACAATTTAAACAAAAGATGGTATCATATAAAGGTAAAAGGGGGGATTTTGATGGCTTTTGGTGTTACCTTTAAGCGATATGAAAAAAAGTTTCTTTTGAACCCTGAGCAATATGAAGCCGTAAGGAAAGAGATTAACAAGCATTTTATCCCTGATAAGTATGGCGAAACCACTATTTGCAACATATATTATGACACCCCCGATTATCTTCTTATTCAGAGATCAATTGATAAGCCTGTTTTTAAGGAAAAGGTAAGATTGAGGACTTATGGAGTACCTACTGATAATACAGTTTCCTTTTTAGAGGTTAAACGCAAATTTAACAAGGTGGTTTACAAACGAAGAATTCATCTTCCTTATACCGAAGCTATTGATTATGTAGCCTCAATCGGAGAAAATAACGGTAAGTCTAACGACACAAGTAAAGACCCCGATAAAACTCAAATTCTTAAGGAAATTGAATATTTGCTCAGTCTTTATAAAGGGCTTTGCCCAAAATTTTATATTTCATACGACCGTTGTGCGTTTTTTTACAAAGAAACTAACGATATAAGAATAACTTTTGATAAAAATCTCACATGGCGTGACTACGACTTAGATTTGAGGCTCGGATCGTATGGTGAACAGCTTTTACCAGACGGCTACACTATTATGGAAATCAAGGTTCCGAATACTGTACCTTTATGGCTTGCCACTCTTCTTTCGGAGCAAAAGATCTATTCGTCCTCATTTTCAAAAGTGGGTACCGCCTACAAAACAATGCTTGCACGCAAGCTAAATAGACCAGTAGCTATAACTGGTAATCCAAGATTAATTATGCAAGCAAACAAAACAGAAAATTAAAATTTAAGGAGTTATTTATGGATTTCGTTGTTAATAGTATTTTTAAACAAGAATTCGACATTCAAACAGGCGACAAATACACTGTTATCGAGCCTTGGATGTTCTTTACATGCTTAGGAGTTGCTTTAGCTTTAGGTTTAATCGCTGCCTTCTGCTATATGTACAAAAATCAATTTTCAAAAACATTAGTTGTTGCAATTGCTATCCTCCCTCCAATTGTATGCGTTCTCATTATGTTAGTTAGTGGTAGCATCGGTGCCGCTGTTGCAGTTGGTGGCGTATTTGCTCTTACAAGATTCCGTTCTGCACAAGGCTCAGCTAAGGAAATTACACAAATCTTCCTTTCGATGGCTACTGGACTTACGACGGGGCTTGGATATATTTACATAGCAATTATTCTTGTTGTTCTTATTGAAGGTATGATTATAATCTTCTCTCTTACTCACTTCGGTGAATCAAGCTCAAAGCGTAGGACTCTTAAGGTATCAATCCCTGAGGAGCTTGACTACACAGACATATTTGATGAAATTTTCGAAAAATATACAGTTAAGAACACACTTATCAAGGTTAAGCTTAAGAACCTTGGAACAATCTTTCAGCTTACCTATGATATTCATTTGAAGGATATCAAGGATGAAAAGAAGTTCATTGATGAAATAAGAGTTAAAAATGCAAACCTTGACGTTGTTTGTTCAAGAATCATTTCTAACCCAGAAGAGCTATAATTTAAAATGCCTGTTGCAGAGTGCAACAGGCTTTTTTTTGTGCTTAAAAAAAGGGCTTGTAGCCCTTTTTTATTAGTTGCCTTTGAACAAATCAATAGCATCTGGGTTGATGTTAGGAACCATGAAGCAGTTACCATTTACATAGTCACTGTTTTGAAGGTCAGCGATAACATCTTGGAAGTCCTCGTTATCTTGGTACTCTTCAGCGATAGCCTTTGTAAGCTCTTCGTCAGAACCAAATTCCCATACAATAACTGTTTGCAAAGCGGACACACCACTATCAATAAAACCACCTATAATGTCACCGATTGATCCTTCTCCCTCAGACTCTTCTTGCTTGAGAGTGATTGTGTGAATTGTGTAAGTGATTACACCCTCTTCAGTTTCGATCTCACCAGTTGTAGCCTCTTCAGCATCAACAGTGTAGCCTGCATTTTCAAAGCGAGACTTGATTGCTGGGAAGGTAGAAGCTGCGCAAGAAACGAGCATACCAACTGCCATCACCAAAACAAGAACGATTGATAGAACCTTAACTGTGTTTTTCATTGATTTTCTCCTTTTTGAATAATTTTTTGTAATAAAATTCTAACACAAACCATATTAAAAGTCAATAGTATTTGTTGTCAATTACAAAAATTTTACATTAATATTCTATTACAATTAGCTTGTGCAGTCTAAGATTATCGACTGTAAATGAAACTTCATTACCTATTTGTGTAAAGGCAATTTGCTCTCCATCAGGTGCTGATCTTATTGATTTTATCTTATTATCAAGCCTGATTGTTACCTTAATATTGTTTACTAATGGAAAATCCTCGAGCAAGCACACGTTTCCTCTGTTTACAGGTGGTGCATAAAGAATATGAAGTGCGTAAAAATTCTTGTCATTGCTCTTTCTTAGCCTTACTCTACCACAGGAATAGAAGTTTTCAACCTTAAGCTGTTTGTCGTATATAGATTCAATTGCCTTGATTAAGTATTTTTGTAAAATATAGTTACCAGATGCATCGTAAGCCTCAAATATCGGATGTGCAAAATATAAAACGTTGCCTTTTCTTACAAGTGCAGGATAATCTTCGCAGTTATCCTTGAATGGTGTATTTTTGTGTCCACAGAAATGACGGCGTGTGCGATTAAAATATGGCTCATAAACTCTTGCAAGCACTTCTCCATCGCACTTTACCTTATAGGCACTTGAATAAGACAAAAACGGGGTTACAACCTCATCAATTTCACATCTGATATAGTCCCTATCGGCACTTGACTTTTCAAGCTTAGTAATTCCAAGCTCATCAAATACACTTTCATAGCTACAAATAATTTTTCCACCATTTTGAGTATATGCAAATAAGTCCTTTTTGTCCTGTTGTGTTAACTTAACTTTATCAGGAAGAATTACACATTGGTATTTAGACAGACTCTGTCCATCTGTAATTACGTCATATTCAAGATGCATTATTTGTAAAAGCTTTGAGCAACCAAGGTCGCTTGCGCTGTTATGACTTATCCAAATTGCAAGGTCTGTATATGCACTTGTATTCTCTGCGTATTCGCTAATGCTATCGACATAACGAAAAGCGTGACCTATAATATTATATGTGCTCTTGTCAATTTTACCATTAGGGTGTAAATGGTCGCCAACTGACATTGATGCACCTAAGCTTACCATATCCGCAAGCTCGTATTTTAGAGCATCCTTATTCTTGAAGCCACCAAATTCTCCCCAAGCATGATGGAATTTTCCCGTCATACCAAGGAAAAGCTTGCCATATTTCTCAAAGCTTTTCGCACGAATAGGCATAGGGTCATAGCCTCCCCAAGCAGTTGGTAAATCCTCGAGCTCGTAATGGTCTTGTAATGGATGGTATTCAGGTCTGTTCATATCTGCACCACCATTGTAGAAAACAGGAGCATCCTTGGAATAGCTACGAACAAGCTCGTTTAATTCCTTCATAAGCTCTAAACGCTTAATGCGATAATATGCTTGTGCATCCTCATATTTTTCTGGATTCAAGCCCATTTCCTTCATGCCCTTTACACAGCTATCGCAAACGCAAGCATCTCGTACAAAGCAAATATCATAAAACACACCATCGGAAACATCAAACATTTCGCATATTTCCTTGGTAATAGCAACAAGCTGATTTTTATAATCACCGACAGGACAAAGGGTTGTCCATGTGCAATCATAAATTGGCTCGTCGAGATTGTCATTTGGCTTACTTCCAAAATAGATTGGCTCCTTAGTCCAAAAATCCTTGTGGTGCCATTCTGGATGCTCATCTGCATCTCGCTTGCTCCAGCCCATTGTTATGTAAATTGGAGCTTTAATTCCTACACTATGACAAGCCTCAATTTGTTCCTTTAACAAATTGAACTTTAGGTGAGGGTGCATTTTATCAACCTTTGTTGGATAGTAGCAATATCCATGATGACATTTTGCAAAAACAGTGATTAAGTCAACGTGAGCTTCCTTTAGTGTATTTGCAAATTCTTCTTTATTGAATTGAGAGCCTATGCCTTCAATATCTGGGCTCGTGTGAAAATCAAGATGAACACATTTCATATCAAATTCTCCTTTTCGTTGCTTTTTTATTATTTTATCATAACTGACACCTTATTTCAAGTAAAATAACCTTGACTATGAGAAAATTTAATGATAAAATTTTATTAGAATTTCTTTAAGGAGTTTTTATGAAAATTTCTATTATTAGTGGGGCTTCCTCTGGCATTGGTAAGGAGCTTGCTCGTGAGCTTGACAAAAAGGGGCTTGATGAGCTTTGGCTTATCGCTCTTGAGCAAAAGGGCTTAGATGAGTTAAAGAGCGAGTTAAATACAACTGTCAGAGCCTTTGCCTTTGATTTAACAAAAAATGAATGCTTTGATATGCTCAAGCTTGCTCTTCAAAGGGAGCATGCTGAGGTTATGTATCTTGTCTGCTCGGCAGGTGTTGGCTTTAATGGTAATTTCGATGGAATTAGTGAAGAAAGAATTAACTTAACAATCGAATTAAATTGTATTGCTCTTACTCGATTAACAAAATGTGTTGAGCCTTATCTTGTAAACGGCTCAAGGGTTATTGAAATTGCATCAGGCTCTGGCTTTGCACCACAGCCAGGCTTCGCAGTGTATTCTGCGAGCAAGGCTTATGTTATTAGTCTATCAAGAGCCTTAAATAAGGAATTTAAGAAAAAAGGGGCATCTGTTACAGCTGTCTGCCCTGGCCCTGTTGATACATCATTTTTCGCTTCTCTTGAGAATGTAAAGGAATACAAGAAAAGATTTGTTATCACTCCAAAAAAGGTAGCAAAAAAAGCTATTAAATGTGCCGACAAGGGGCGTGCCTTGTGTGTGCCTTCTCTGTCTATGAAGCTGTTTCATTTAGCATCTAAAATTGTTCCTACATCCATTTTAATATCCTTTTGTTAGAAAAAATCCAATGTAGCGATACATTGGATTTTTATATGACATTATAAACGTTGTGTAGTAATAAAATTACATAGGTGGCAATTGATACGATAACGGCTAAAATAGCACAAATTGTTAAGATCGGCTTTTTCCTTTTTTTAATATTCTTAGCTTTCATGTTTATTTTTTATTCCTATTTCTTAATCTATTGAGTATTGAACGCATTTCAGCTTTTTTGTCCTTTGTTTCCTTTTCAAGAATTACAGGATTAACCATCTTTCCGTCTATAAGCTCTGCTTCAACTATAGCACTGCTTATTAATGTATCAATAAAGCCATTCGGCATATCATTTTCGTTTATGCTAATCATTTTCTCGCCACATTCAAAGGTTGCTATTCTTTCGCCCCTTTGATTTTCCGCTATTGAATCTAAAACAAACCTCATTTTGCTCACCTCTTTATTGTATTTTAGCACGAAAACTAATTAAAATCAATAAATATCCTATTTTTAATAAAAAATATTTGTTTTTTCCGTTTCTTTATGATATACTATTTAAAAGATATTTTACATTATTTGGAGGATGCTTCCTTGATTATCGCACTTGAAAATGCAAGGCACGAGCTTATCGCCTTTCGTGAAAACGTAAAGGAGCTTGGAACTGCCTTGAGAATTGAGGAGTTAAGGACTGAGTCAGCAGAGCTTGAAAAAACTACCTTTGAGCCTGATTTTTGGTCTAACCAAGACAACTCAACTAAAACACTACAAAAAATCAAGCAAATGAAGGCTAAAATTGAAGGCTACGAGGCTTTAGCTACTAAGCTTGAGGATACTATTATTTTAATTGAAATGGCTATTGAGGAAAACGACGAAAGTCTAACTGAGGAAATTTTAGAGGACCAAAGAGCTATTTATAAGGAAGAGGAAAGGCAACGTATTCAGGTTTTACTCTCTGGTGAGTATGATAAAAACAATGCTATAATTTCCTTCCACCCAGGTGCAGGTGGCACCGAGGCACAGGACTGGGCACTTATGCTCTATCGTTTATACACAAGATGGGGCGAAAAGCATGGCTATAACGTAAAGCTTTTAGATTGGCTTGACGGTGAAGAGGCTGGTCTTAAGAGTGCAACTATTTTAGTTGAGGGACTTAATGCTTATGGATATTTAAAGAGTGAAAATGGAGTTCACAGACTCGTTAGAGTTTCTCCCTTTGACTCCTCAGGACGTAGGCATACATCCTTTGCTTCAGTTGAGGTTATGCCTGAATTTGATGATGACAACTCAATTGAGCTAAGAGACGAGGATTTGGAGATTACTGCACACCGCTCCTCAGGTGCCGGTGGTCAGCACGTAAACAAAACTGATTCAGCAATCAGAATTATGCATATTCCTACTGGGATTGTCGTTGGTTGTCAAACTGAAAGAAGCCAGCTTCAAAATAAGGAAACTGCTCTTAAAATGCTTAAATCAAAGCTAATGGAAATTAAAGAACGTGAAAAGCTTGACAAAATTGAGGATATTAAGGGCAACAAAACAAATATTGAATGGGGTTCTCAAATAAGGTCCTACGTGTTTATGCCATATACCTTGGTAAAGGACACAAGAACGGGCTACGAGGACGGAAATATACAAGCTGTAATGGATGGTGATATTGATGAGTTTATTAACGCGTATCTCAAAGAAAATGCAAATAAGTGATAATACAAAAAGAAAGGCAAAGGGCTTCTTTAAGTTTATCAAAAGCATAAAGTATGAGCTACTTTTCGGTGCTGAGGTTATTGCCCTTGTATGTAGTGCAATTTATCTTGTTTTCGGAAGAAAAAAGCACTTCTCCTTCTTCGTTGCAGTTTCAACTTTAATTGGCACACTCGCTTCTATTTCTGCAATGAAGCATATTAATTCAAAGCTAAAATCAAAGAAATATATTGATATTATTTCATCGGAGAAAAAGGACTCCTGCGATGAAGTAGCTTATGAAGATGAGCTTGATATTGGCGATATTGACATTTCCTTTGACGACGAGGACGAGGATTAAAGCTTTTTAAAATGATTAAGGAAAATATCAGATATGAGGGCTCATGCGTTTTCGAGGGAATGACCTCGATACGTGCCCTACTTGATAATTTAAAGGAAAACAAGCCTAACGCACGCAAAATTGAGAAAATTTTGTACGATTGCACAAAGGAAAAATCAAAGGCTAAGGAGCTTGGTTATCTTAAAAAAATGGCTTCTCTTTTTGGCTTTGAAATTGAGGCTGTGGATAGTGCTTGCATTGATAACTATACTGTTGGTGCATCTCACGGCGGCATTATTGCCATTTGTAGTGAGCGAGAATACGAAAAATTATCGCTATCAAGCATTAAGGAAAATGGCTTTTATGTTATGCTTGAGGGCATCGAGGACCCGTACAATTTTGGCTATGCCTTAAGGTCTATTTATGCCTCAGGTGCTGATGGCATTATACTTAGCGAAAGAAACTGGCTAAGTGCCTCAGGTGTTGTATGTCGCTCCTCGGCAGGGGCAAGTGAAAGAATTGACGTATATATTGCAGACAATGATTTTATTGATTGCTTTAAGAAAAGGGGCTATAAAATAGTTTGTGCAGATATAAAAAACTCTGTTAGTGTTTATGAGGCAGACCTAAAAAAGCCTATTTTTCTAATAGTAGGTGGCGAAAAGCGAGGAATTTCAAGCAAGGTCCTTGCCCAAGCTGACCAAATTGTAAGAATAGATTACGGACGAGATTTTGCATCTGCTCTTTCTGCGGCATCTGCATCTACAATTCTTGCATTTGAGGTTTTTCGAAATAACAAATAAAAAAACGGCTAAGAAGCCGTTTTTTATTTGCATATTTTAGTTTAAAGAAACATTCTCTTTTATATAATTAATGCTCATTTCGGCACATTCCATACGGGATTTGCCCATTGAGGGCTCGTCCTGCTCGGCAATTACCCAAAGTGCACCAGCATCCTTTGCAGATTCTACTATTGCTGGGATATTTTGCTTTCCATAGCCAAGAGGTCTGAATTCAAAGGTATTTTTAACCTCTTCCTTTGCTTCGCTTTCAATGCCTATTAGCTTATACATATTTTGATTTTTCTCGCCTGTAAAGTCCTTTAGATGAACTACTGGTGCTCTATTTGTGTATTTTCTTACGTAATCACAGGGGTTTTCGCCCGCTACATTTACCCAACAGGTATCAATTTCCGTTTGCAAAAGGCTACTATCGATTTCCGTATAGAGTTCGTCTAATACATAGTTTCCCTTTTCGTTCTTTGCAAACTCAAAATCGTGGTTGTGGTAAAGTAGTACAATTCCGTTTTTCTTACATACCTCGCCGATTTTTCTTATATTTTCAACTACTGTAGGATATGCCTCAGTACCATAACGTAGGCTTTCAGGAAGATATGGCACTGCAATATATTTGCATCCTATGTCCTTATAAATACTAACTGTCTTTTCCATATCGCCAACAAGCTCATCATATGTAACGTGAGCAGAAATAGGTATTAAGTCAAGCTCTTGACATTTTGCTTTAATTTCACTTGCTGTTTTGCCATAAAGTCCTGCAAACTCACAACCATCATAGCCTAACGCCTTAACCTTTTCAAGTGTGCCAAAAAAATCCTTTTCTAAATCTTCTCTTATTGAATATAACTGTAATCCTAACTTCATAATCTGCTCCTTAATATAGTTCTACGAATTTTTTTACGATTTCTATGGATTTTTGTGCCGACTGCTTTGAGAAGGTTAAATAATCCATTGTTGCGCCCTCACCATCGGAAATTGCTCTAATAATACCAAAGGGGACGTTATTTACATAGCAGGTGTGTCCTATTGCTCCACCCTCCATTTCGCATGCAATTGCATTGAAATGCTCTTTTAGCCATGTTTTATTCTGTGCTTCGTGAATGAATTTGTCGCCTGTTGCAATTATGCCAACCTTAGAAAAGGATTTTACACTCTCGCAAGCGAATTTTAAAGTCTTTACAACGCTTTCGTTGGACTTAAATTCTATTATGTTGATGCCTGATATCAAGCCGACAGGGTCTCCTAAAGCGGAGGTATCCATATCGTGTTGGACAACACCACCTGCTATCGCTATGTCTAAAACATGTAAATCCTTATCAAGAGTGCCTGCAACCCCTGTATTTATAATAACTGTTGGGTTGAATTTAAGAATCATAGTTTGTGCACAAATCGATGCAAAAACCTTTCCAATTCCACACTTTGCAACAACAACATCCTTGCCACAAAGCTTGCCTTGATAAAATTTGATTCCACTAATTTCTGTTGCTTTCTTTTTAGTCATTGAGGAAACGAGTGAGTCAACCTCAATATCCATAGCTCCAATAATTCCAATTATCTTACTCATATTTAAAGCTTACCTCTTTTGCGTTTAGCACATTTAAATATCTTTGACTTTCAAGCTGAGCACATTCAAGATTCAAGTTTCTGTAATTGCCACATTCAGTTCTTGTATTGCCAAAAATTTCTCCCTTATGCTCAATAATTTGTGTTAGCACCTTTTTAGTAATTTCAAGGACTCTTTCAGGCTTTTCATCTCTTACAAGCAAATAAAAGCCTGTTTGACAGCCCATTGGTCCAAAATATATAACATTTTCGCCTATTTGGGAATTTCTTACGTAGGTTGCAAACATATGCTCTAATGAATGAAGAGTTATATTATCAATATAGTCGCCCATATTGGGTCTTCTCATTCTCATATCATAGGTTGTTATATCTCCATCAATACGAGAAATGTACATTCCTTCTAAAATTTTATCGTGGTCAACTGTAAAGCTCGCTATTTTTTTCATATCACTTTAAGGCTACCTTACTTCTGTAGCTTTCAACCTCCCAGTTAGCAATAAAATCTACCATTTCTGGTGCCATTTGTCTTACACCACCAAAGCTTTGTGCATAAACAGAAATCTTTACAGCATCAAGCCATACATCACTAACAACCTGAGCATTTTTCTCGCTATTGCCAATTGCAAGCATTCCCACGCCTTGAATAAATATAATCTTTGGTAAATAGCCGTTTTCCTTTACGAAAAGTGCGTGCTTTTCCTCAAGTGTGTCTTCATTTTCTATGTATAATGGAAGTGCCTTACAATATACAATATGGTCAGGAGTCATTGGTCTTAAAAGCACCTTAAAGCTATCAAGAGATTGACAAAGTCTTTCAACCTCGTAATTAAGTACAAATTTAACCACAGAGCCTTCTTCGTTTAATGCTTTAACCTTGTTTATCAATTCAGTTACATCTTTGCTTGCTTCAATTGGTGTGGTGTTTGGATACGTTGTAATATTTCTTTTAAACTCTGACATTACGTCATTAACCAATTCGTCCATTTCCTTTTCGCTATCAGCTGCGAAGAAAACGCCATGGTTTTGTAGGAAAAGAAGATTTGCAAGCTTTCCTGTCTTTTCTTCATATTCATTTATTCTATCTCTGCATTTTTTAGCTAATGTATAGCCTGGCTCAGTTTCCTCAATCCACAAGGCATTTGGGAACATTTTTTCCATGCCATCCTTACCCCATACGGAACAGGTTAAGCCATTTACCATAGTTGGATGAACGTGCAAAACATAGGGTTGAACAAATAAATTATGTAATAGCGTTTCAACAGAGGGTCTTTTTGCCTCCTCGCCTACACATCTTGCACCCATCATATCGGCAAGGACTTGTGCTTCTCTCTTGTCCTGCTCCTTGGAGTATTCCTTATTCCAAATTTGTGCAAGAGCTTCTCTTGACATTTTTACAAAGCCGTCCTTTGTAATTGTAGCAAGAGATGTGCCCGAGCCCTTTATGTATAGGTAATTATCATCCTTAAAGGATGTGTTTCCTCCACCTGCTAAAACGTAGCTTGGGTCAGAGCCATATTTGTGTGAAATTCTTTCAATTACTTCTATTGACATAGTTTACTCCTTAGTGCCTAACAAAAAGGCCTTTGTATCCTCATATTTACGCATAAGCTCGTCCAATTGAGCCTTGCTTGTATTTTTCTTTTTAATTGCGCGAAGCATAATATTTTTTGGTGTGTCCTCAGGGTCTATCAGCTCAAGTGCATCTACACGATAGCCCTGTGCTTCAAGCTTCATAAGTCTTAAGGAATCTGTTAAGGCATCGCACATTTTTTGTCTTAACATTGAGTGTCTTGCTACGAAATCAAGTGCTGGACAATTCAAGCTATGATTAAGCTCGTGGTGACAGCAAGGGGTTGATAAAATAACCTCTGCTCCATTTGTGCTTGCCTTATCAAGCACAATATCAGTTGCTATATCACAGGCGTGAAGTGAAATAACAAGGTGTGGCTTGTCCTTCATTTCGTATTTATTTATATCCATACAAACAAATTCCATTTCCACAAAGCCAAGTCGAGTTGCAACTTGATTACAGTATTCAATTACATCCTTTTTTAAGTCTATGCATACCATTTTGATGTTTTTCTTCAAAATATGCTTAAAGTAATGGTAAACTGCAAAGCTTAAATAGCTTTTGCCACAGCACAAATCGTAAATATTGATATTGTTTTCGGGTAGCTTGTCCCTTATTGACTCAATGTGCTCAAGGAATTTGTTAATTTGTCTGTATTTTGCCTGCATTTTGTCACGAATACGACCTGTTTCGTCACTTATGCCAAGCTTTTTCAAGAAGTCCTCTTTTCCTGAGAGTATATGGTTTTTCTCTTTGTTGTTGCCAGAAAGCTCTGCTTTCTCCACATTGGCACCTGATAGCTTATTAATTAGCTTTTTTTCGCCAATTAAAGACTCCTTTCCACCCTTGGACCTCATAAATTGACATTCTCCAAGTGTAGAAATCAAGTTAATTTGAGAATAATCGTAAAAAATGCTTAAAAGCTCTTTTTCGAAGTTTTCTCTCAAATTGTGGTGAAAAGCCTTGTTATCCTTAGAAAAGGTTTCAATTTGCAAGGAGTATTCTCCGCTCAACATAATTGGTGAAATTACGCTTTTTAAAACATCAGTCTGATCAGGCTTTGATAAGACAATTTTCTTAAGTGCTTGCTTATCGCATAGCTGTGATGCTATATTGGCAAGTAACTCAAGTCTTTCACTTTTTACGCTTTTCATTTAAAATCCTTTTTTATTTCTTTGTGTCTGTGTCGTTTTCGTTTTTCTTTTTACCAAGCTTAATTTTAGACTCCTCGTGGTTAAATATTCTTACAAGGTTTTTCCTGTGTAGGAATATTACAAGTCCAGCCATCAAAACTGCATATAGCATATAAACGCCACCACCTGATTCTGTGGTTGAGGTATTACTGAAATTAACAAAGGTGTTAAGTATAAATGGATATACTACCATACACATAATCGATGCAAAGGATACCATTTTGAAGCAAAGAAGCAAAACTACGAAAACAACGATACAAATAAGCAAAACCCAAGGTATAGGCGTAGGGGAGGTTACAAGTCCTACCGCGGTAATACATACGACACCCTTTCCACCCTTAAATTTAAAATATATTGGGAATGCGTGACCGATTATTGCAAAAAGTCCTGCAATATATGCACCATGCACGCCCCAAATTGCCATAGCAAGATAGCATGCAATTATTGTTTTAAGAAAGTCACCAATAAACGTAAATACTCCTGCTTTTTTGCCAAAAACACGAATAACATTCGTTGTACCTGCGTTGCCACTACCTGAATCTCTAACATCCTTACCTTTTAGCTTGGATAATAGAACTCCAAAGTTTAAGCTACCTAATAGATAGCCTATCAAAGCACAACCAAACCAAAATAAAAACCTGAAGCCTATATCGTCGCCACTTTCTGAAAGAGGCTTAAAAAAGTCTTGAAAATAGTATAAAATTAAGCCGTTTTTATAAAATAATTCATACGTCATATTCTTGTTTCATCCTCATCTGAGCGTTGTCTTATGACAAGCTTAATTGGTGTACCTCTGAAGCCAAAGGTGTCACGAAGGCAATTTTCGATATATCTTTGGTACGAATAATGGAAAAGTGCAGCACTATTACAGAATAGTACAAAGGTTGGTGGTGCTACACTTGCCTGTGTCATATAGTAAACCTTTAGCCTTCTTCCCTTATCTGAAGGTGGTTGTACTCTTGTAATTGCGTCGTTTAATACGTCATTAAGCATACCAGTTGATACACGCATTTTCGACTGATTAAATACGTAATTAATCTGTTCGAAGAGCTTAACTACTCTTTGTCCTGTAAGAGCGGACACGTACATAATTGGTGCATACTTCATATACGCAAGCGCCTCATATACCTTTTTAGAGTAATTTGTTGTGTTTTTGTCCTCGGTATCAGGTAAATCCCACTTATTTACTACGATAATTACTGCCTTGCCTGCCTCGTGAGCAATTCCTGCAATTTTTTCGTCCTGCTCGGTTACACCCTCGGTAGCATCAACAACAAGTAAGCACACATCTGCTCTTTCAACTGCCATTTGTGCTCTTAAAACGCTATATTTTTCAATTTTGTCGTCAACCTTGCTTTGTCGTCTTATACCAGCTGTGTCTATAAGGTTGTATTTACCAAATTCGTTTTCAAATTTTGTGTCTATTGCGTCTCTTGTAGTTCCTGCAATTGGGGAAACTATTAGCCTATCCGTACCCAAAATTTTGTTAATAAGTGAGGATTTTCCAGCGTTTGGCTTACCGATTACACAAACATTAATATAATCGTCGTCCTCTTCAACCTCTTGCTTTTCGGGCATACTTTCAAATACTGCATCTAAGAGATCTCCACTACCTGAGCCGTGAATTGAAGAAACAGGAATTGGGTCCTTATCAAAGCCCAGCTCGTAAAACTCATAAAATGTAGGGTCAACAGTACCAATCTTATCAGATTTATTTACGCATACAACAATTGGTTTTCCGCTTTTCTTAAGCATAATTGCAATATCTCGATCATCTGCAACAAGTCCTGTATTAATGTCAACCATAAAAATGATAACATCAGCTGTGTCGATAGCAATTTGAGCCTGCTCTCTCATTTTTTTGAGAATTGAGTTGTCAGTTTTTGGCTCGATTCCACCTGTATCTATTAAAATAAACTTCTTTCCACACCATTCACTCTCACCATATATACGGTCTCTTGTAACACCTGGTGTGTCCTCGACAATAGCTCTCCTTTCGCCAATTAGCTTATTGAAAAGAGTGCTTTTTCCAACATTTGGTCTGCCAACAATGGCTACTATTGGTTTAGACATTTTATACCTCCTTTATTCCAAGCAAGCATTCAACAAGGCTTGCTCCATCCTGCATAACAGGTGTGACGGCTACACCAAGGGTCTTTTCAAGGTCACTTAGTGAGGTTTGACACAGAAAAAGGTCGCCCTCGCTTCTTAACATTGTTCTTGAAATAAGAAGCTCAGCACCTAAATCCTTGTCCCTTAGCTGATTAATTAAATCAACGCCTGTTATTAATCCTGCAACTGTTACTGTTGTGCCAAAAAATTCATTTTCTATCTTATAAACATTGCATTCAAGTCCCTTGCATACTGCCTTTACTCGAGATACCATATCACAAATAAAGGAATACGCACTTTCGCCCGTTGCAACACTAACCTTACGACAAATACTGCGTTCCTCGTCACTTAAAAGCTTCAAAAAGCCATCAAGCTCCGTTTCAAAGGAGCGAAGCATCCCTACACCATTTTCAAGCTGAGAATATTCCTCGTAGTATTCGTCGTTTGGTAGTGATTTTTCGGCAAGTAAATAAAATTCATCTGAGCAAAAGAACATATTTTTGCCAAAAATGTTCTTGTTTTTTTGGTTAAACTCCTCTACAATTTCGATAACCTGACGTGAAGACTCCTTATCATAAGGCTTTAGTGGATATAAGCCTTGTCTATGCTTAGTTAGACCTGATGGGACAATCGCTACACTGCAAAGCTTTGGATAAAGCTTTTTCAAATCCTCAAGAGAGCTTTTTAATTCGTCTCCGTCATTTATACCACGACACAAAACAATTTGAGCATTTATATCAATACCACCATCTCTTAACTTATCAAGATAAGAAAGGGTCATGCCTGCTCTTTTGTTTTTCATCATTTTACAACGCAATTCGGGATTGGTTGTATGTACAGAGACATTGACAGGAGAAATATGCATTTCAATTATTCTGTCAATGTCCTTCTCTGACAAATTAGTCAAGGTTATATAGTTGCCGTGTAAAAAGGATAATCGTGAGTCATCATCCTTAAAATATAAGCTTTCACGTAAGCCCTTAGGTAGTTGGTCGATAAAGCAAAAAATACATTTATTTTCGCATCTATGCTTTTTATCCATAAGAGGAGTTTCAAACTCTAATCCTATGTCCTCGTACATTTCCTTTTCTATTTCAAAGGCAAGGATTTCCTCATCCTTTTTTACCTCCAAAATAATTTCTTCCTCGGCTAAGTAAAATCTATAATCAAGCACGTCGTTTATTTCGTGGTCGTTTATGCTAAGCAGATAATCACCTGTAGCAATACCGCATTGGTCGGCTATTGACGAGGGGATAACTTTTTCAATTCTTACCATTTTTTACTCCTATGCAATTTTATTGCATTTTATATTATATACTATAAAACATCAAAAATCAACAATGTGAAGTTAAATATTTATTTATTTTTTCTAAAGCCGATTTCTCGATTCTTGAAACATACGATCTTGAAATACCTAATATTTGTGCCACCTCTCTTTGTGTATATGCTTTAGTATCTCCTAATCCATATCGCATAACCAAAATATTCTTTTCTCTTTCTTCAAGATTGCATCTTATGAACTCAAGCGCCTTGCTAATTTGAATTTTTTTGTCTATATCGTCCTCGATTGATTCGTCAGAGCTAATTATGTCTATGTATGTCAAGGGGTTTCCATCCTTGTCAATATCAATTGTATCATTTAATGAAACCTCGCAACCTAATTTCTTTTGACTACGAAAAAGCATCAAAATTTCATTTTGAATACATTTAGCAGCATAGGTTGCAAATTTAGTGCCATTATCAGATTTAAAGGAATCTATTGCTTTAATTAATCCTATTGTGCCAACTGATATTAAATCCTCTTGATTATTGCTGGTAGAATAATATTTTCTAACCACGTGCGCAACTAATCTTAAATTATGCTCAATTAGCTTTTCTCTTGCTTTCCTGTCTCCTGCATGATGAAGTCTAAAATATTCTGTTTCCTCCTCCTTTGACAAAATTGGTGGAAATTTCTGCACTGGCTCAACGCCTAAAATCATAAATACAACATTTAAAAGCATAGAAAAAATTCCCATTAATATCACCTCCAATATAAGCATATTTCGAAAGGATTGCTAAATTGCTTGTCAGGAAAAATTTCACAGCACTATTTTTGCATATTAGCAATAAATCTGCGAAAAATATGAATGAACGAAAAGTTCAAAATATTTGGAGGAAATTTTATGCTTATCGATAAAATTGCACTCTCTCTGCTCATCATTGGCGGTATAAACTGGGGTAGCGTTGGATTATTCCAATTCGATATAGTTGGTTGGATATTTGGCGGTATGGACAGTATTGGCGCAAGAATCGTCTTTGTACTTGTTGGGCTATGTGCTCTTTGGTGTGTTTCAATTCTTTTCAGACATATCACAGTTGGGGACGAAAACAGAGACAGAATAGAATAAAGAAAAAGGGCTTAACAAAGCCCTTTTTTACTTGATTGTTGGTTTTTGTGAATATGCCTCACTTGGTAAGACAGTATCCTTTAGTAGTGTATTGTAAATTTTATCAACGGAAATAGTGGAATCATAGTGCTTTTTAGACACAGGGTCGAGCTTTTTTGTATCAGAAAGCTTTGTTACGACTACAAAATCCTCTTTTTTTGCTAATTTTAAAATTTTCTTTCCGTTATCATTTGTCGCTAAAAGATTTGTAAAATTCAGACACTTGTCGGCACTTTTTACTTTAAACAAGGCAAAAAGGAGTGCACGCTTGATTCGTGCTGTGGTATAAGCCTTTGAGCTTAAGCTTGTTATAAAATGCTCTCCATTTCTGCTATTTTCCGCACTATTTTTAATTACCGCTCCAATTTCTGCACAAGAATCATATGCTGAATCAAGCTCTTCTCTTTCGACAATCAACGCATAGCGATGCAAAAAATCGGTTGTCTTATTCAAGTCAAGTGTTTGATTTGACATTGCAATTCTTTCATAGAAGCTTTGTGATGTATTTGGAATTGAAATAAACTCATTATTTTCGTAGTAGTATTTTCTTATGGCAGAGGCTGACATAACATCTTGCACTTCTCTGTCGTTGTAGCCTGCACCCTTTCTTTTTATGGTGCGATACTCAAGGTGTGATTCTTGGTTTTTGATTGCTCGTATATACTCAAGAGCAAGAATGTCATTAGGAGCTTTTGGCATTGTAAATCCATTTTCCTTAAGGGCTTTTTCCTTTGCTTCATTATAGTTTTTTGATGACACAAGGTGTTTATTTATTGCATTTTTCATTTCTTTAGAATCAATTATGGAGGAAAGCTTTTCTAAGTCACCAATATCTGCTGTTTCTGTGCCGAAATAAAGATGAGAGCAACCTATTTTAGTTGCTATTCTTACGCCTGCATTGGCAAAAACCTCAGCAGTTGACCCACAATAAGGATATGGAATTTCTAAAACTAAATCCACTCCATTTTCAAGTGACAGCTCTGCTCTTTTTCTTTTATCAAAAATAGCAAACTCTCCCCTTTGTACAATGTTTCCTGACATAATTGCAACTATTTTTGAATTTGGTAGTTCTTTTTTTATTTGATTTATTTGGTATAAATGACCCTTATGAAAGGGGTTATATTCACAAATTATACCGACAATTTCACTCATTACAAATCTCCTTTCAAAAAAATATGATAATATTTTTAAAAAGTCTTGAATTTGTTATTCTTTTCCTCTATAATATTACTTGATAATTAATATTTTGTCAAGAAAGATTTCATTTAGGAGGATAAAAAATGAAAGTATTAGTTGTAAATGCAGGTAGCTCTTCCCTTAAGTACCAGCTTATGAACACCGAAACCAAGGAGGTTTTGGCTAAGGGTATTTGCGAAAGAATTGGTATGGAGGGTAGCCTTATTGACCACAAGCTTGGCGACGGCTCTAAGAAAATCAAAAAGCCCATGCCAATGAAGGATCACTCAGTTGCTACTGAAATAGTTGTTAAAATGCTCACTGACAAGGAATATGGTTGTATTTCTAATGTTGATGAGATTGAGGCAATTGGTCACCGAGTTGTTCATGGTGGCTCTTACTTCTTTGATAGCTGTATAGTTACTGACGAGGTTATTGATATTAT
Organism: Clostridia bacterium; assembly: GCA_017473085.1. Taxonomy (GTDB): domain Bacteria; phylum Bacillota; class Clostridia; order Oscillospirales; family CAG-272; genus RGIG2000. The sequence goes on along the minus strand of JAFUNF010000006.1, from coordinate 91,165 downwards.
TGATAAGTGTAGCGAATTTGCACCACTACACAATCCTGCTCATATTATGGGTATTAAGGGTTGCACAAAGGTTATGCCTACTGTTCCACAGGTTGTTGTGTTCGATACAGCGTTCCACCAGACAATGGAGGCACCAGCATATACCTACGCTCTACCTATGAAGATGATTGAAAACGATAAAATCAGAAGATATGGTGCTCACGGTACATCACACAAATTTGTTTCTATGGAAATGAATAAAATTCTTGGCAGAACCGACACAAAGCTTGTTACCTGTCACATTGGTAATGGTTCATCAATTTCTGCAGTTAAGAATGGTAAGTGTGTTGATACAAGCATGGGCTTTACTCCTCTTGCAGGTGTTGAAATGGGTACACGTTGTGGCTCTATTGACCCAGCTATCGTTCCTTACATTATGAAGAAGCACAACATTGGTGTTGATGAAATTTCTGATTTTATGAATAAGAAATGTGGTTTCCTCGGTGTTTCCGAGTATTCCTCAGATAGCCGTGATATTGAAGGAGCTATTCGTGGCGAATACAACGAGGAGCTTGATACTTGCCCTGTAACAGATGAACAAAAAGCAAGAGTTACAAAGAATTCTAAGCTTGCGGCTGAAATTCTTGCATATCAGGTTAAGCAATATATAGGCTCTTATGCTGCAGCCATGAATGGTCTTGATGCTATCGTATTTACTGCTGGTATGGGCGAAAACAACCCTGAGCTTCGTGAAAGAGTTTGTCGTGATATGGAATACTTCGGTATCGAAATTGACTACGAGCTTAACGCAAAAACTCTTCGTCAGCCTAACATAGTTGAGCTTTCTACACCTAACTCAAAGGTTAAGGTTTATGTTCTTCCTACAAACGAAGAGCTTATGATTGCTATGGACACTGAAAGACTTGTTTCTGGCAAATAATTAATAAACAAAAATGTAGACGAGTGCAAAATTGATTTGCACTCGTCTTTTGTTATCTTTTACCTGTGATTAATACCCCATATAGCAAGATTTGTTTTTTCCTTTGGAACAATCAAGCTACCATTGTCGATAAGCTCATTTACAATAAAGCCCATAACGCCACTGCTATAATGTAACTGTGCTATGTTTTTACACTGGTCTTTTACAAAGCTTGGAGTAACCTTTGCAAGCTCGATAGTAGCTTTATCAAAGATTTGCTTCATATATGATTTCGTGTATTGTGAAACGGGTGCAAGAAGCTCGCTGATTGCCTTGTAATTTTCCTTGTCAAACAAATAAAAGTTTGGATATACTATTTCGTTTTCACAATATACATAACCTTGTTCTATCATTACAGGAAGCATTGGATTGCTTTCATCAGCCTTATTACCTAAAATGGCATCCTTCATAACCTTGGCTCTATCCATAAAGCGAAAATGCTCATAATTTTGCACATTTTGTGTTTTCTTGTAGTTCACTGCAAAAAACTCAACTTCATCTACATAGCAATGTGATACTCCATTAATAGACATATTAAGATAGTCATTATCATAGCCATACACAAAGCCACATCCACCAAGCACTAAATCGGGATAGCTTTCAGGCAAATCTGTTGCTTCAAGTAAAACCATACTGATAATAAGCCACATAAGTCTGTTATCATCAAGGTCGTTACCCTTGAATTTCATTTGTCTTACTTTGTCAAGCAAGGATTTTGAGCTTTCAAAAATTTCCTTTGCAGCATTTATGTAAATGCTTTTAACAGATTTTATAAAAGCTTTTTCAAACGTATCTGTAATTATAACAATATTTGTTTGATATTTAGTGCCAATTCTTTTTATAAGCTCGGCACTTTCAAGGATTTCAAGCTCTTCCTCAAGATATGGCATTGCAACACCAAGCTCGATTGATAGCTCCTCTGCCGTGAGTGGCTTTTCATAAGCGGATAGCATTATTGCTCCTGGCAATGAACGGTCAAATAATTCTCTGTATTTTGGCGAAACATTCCCCCAAAAATCTACACGAAATACACCGGGGTTGTAGCTTTTTTCTCCTAATTTTCTTGTCATACTAACACCTTCCTTTAGTATCTTTCTTGATTTGAATAAATGATATTTTACCATTTCAACAGTCATATTCTGCTCGCTTGCAATTTCCCCGCAGCTTTTATTATGAATGTAATATGAAACGGTAATTTTTCTATGCATCGAGGAAAGCAAGGACAGCTCTCTTCTTAAAAGATAGGTTTGCTCGTCCTTTTCTTCCTTTTCGATGTATTGGTCTAATGGAGAATGATAAAAACCAACATTGTCAGTATTTTCATTTAAATCTACTGTTTTTGATATGATTTTGTTTCTACGAATGAATTTTCTAAAGGTATTTTCTGCTATTTTCCAAGCATAGCCCCAAAATGCTTTATCATTTTGAAGGTTTTCGGCAGAGGCAAGAATTTCGCTTATAATTTCGGAGGTTAAATCCTCTGCCGAATCCTTATCATACAATTTATCAAAGGCATAGCCATAGAATGCAGACATATTTTTAGAAATCAATTCTGCTACCACCTGTTGTTTCATATTATTCTCCTGTTAGTCCTTTTTGAAAGCTTTCACCTATATAGTATCATTTGGTTGGTGTCGGTTAACAAATTTTTGAAAATTTTATTTGATTATTTTATTTCGAACTTTTCCAGCAAGCTAATAAACCTTTCGCTTCTACGCAAGCAAACGATTGCAGGAAATTTGGTTGATTTCAATCTTTCAATAGTGTTTTTCAATACATTTTCTGCATTATATTGCTTTGCCAATGCATATATAACATCATCTTTTTTGATCACATCAGTTAAATGCTTCGCACTAGAAAGCTTCTTTTCATAAATTCTTAAGATGTCATTTTCTTCCCACTCAGCCTGACATAACCTTCCTGTAAATTCGGTCAAAAACCTATGCTCCAACACAGCGAAAATCAAGTCATCGTTTTCTTTTCTCATTGAGGTTAAGGAATCGCTGATTTTTTCACAGGCTTCTATCTTCTCATTTATTGATAATTTATTATCAAACCAATAAATCCTAACCCATTTTGAAATTGCAAAATCTATTAAGCCGTAAAAATTCCTTTTGTTCATTGCTCGATATTCGTCGGTATCCTTTGCAAAGAGCTGTTCTATTTTTTGGTGAACAGTTTGATACCAGTCTGGGAAATTGTCCCCGTATATTTTTATGGCTTCGTCTGTTTTTCCCTCTGCGTGCAAAATCTTTGCCTGCATATTTCTTGCGTCTAAAAGAATGCGTGTGTCCTTGCAACCGTCTAATATTCTGTCGCATATCGACAAGAATTCATCTTTCCTTGCAAGTAGCTTTTTGGGGTCGTTATCTGCATAATCCCCTGCCATATACCACATATATCTATCCATTATACGATAATCATTAGGATATGTCTTATATGCGTTGATAATAAATTCTTCTGCTCTTGCATCATAATCTGTATTTAACCTTGAAAATTCAGCAAGTATCTCATCAATTTTTTGATTTTTCTTTGTCAAATCAACGCCTAAAAGCTCATCTGTTGTAACATCAAAGAAATTTGCCAATATAGGTAACATAGTTATGTCTGGCAAGGAAGCATTTCTCTCCCATTTTGAAACGGTTTGAAAAGATACATTTAATCTTTCAGCAAGCTCTTCTTGCGTTAAATTCATTCTTTTTCTCAATGATTTTATCTTATCTCCGAAATTTTCCATATATATTCTCCCTTGTGATTGTTTCCTCGAGGTAATTCTATTTTAACACACTTTGAAATAAAATCCATATATTCTTAGGAGAATATTTTTCTACCAAATGTAGAAAAACGAGTGCTTCGGCACTCGCTTTTTAGGAGGTTAGATTTATAAATTGCTATATTTCTCGACAACTAATGGCATTTTAGAAACCTTTTCGCAGATATCGCACAAGCATTCATCTAAGTTTTTCCACTCAGCTTGAATTTTGTCATCCTCTCTTTCAAAAGCATATACCCTGTGAGAAACAGTATCTATCATTATTTCGGTTGTTGAATTCCATTCATCGCACCGTCTGTATATTCCTATTTTCAAATATGTATCAGGTATATTATCGTGTTTTCTTAAGTCCTCAATTCTTATATCGAAGCACTCTTCCTCGTCACGAGGTCTTGAAAATGGCGGTCTGCAAGGCAAGCCAAACAATGTTAGGCCATCATGTGCAAATTCCATTGGCTTTTTAGTTCTTTTATCGATAGAATTTAGCACAATTATTTTATAATTGTATAAAGATAATCCATTATATTTTTTCAAAAGCTTTATGTATTCTTTTGGAAATTCATTTTTATAGTCACCTATAAGTATTTCCTTAACAGCTCTGTCGCCAATAGACTTAAATATCATATGTCTTGATTTTGGAATTCCTAAGGGCTCAATTAAAAGTGTTTCATTTTTTCTAACAATTGTGTTGTCTTTGTTTTCTTTTATAATTTTATCAACAATCTTAAAAAATTTCATATTTTCTCCTTGGATTAATATAGCGCGGTATTAATTTTTTCTAAATATTTTGTTACTTTTATATCATAACAATGGATTATTTATGAGTTTCAATATATTTTAATGTCTTTCTTGTTGCGTCTATTAAATCCGTATCAAATGAATTTGAAAAGTCATCTAAAATATTTAACACATCCTTAGTTGGATAATATCTAAATCCATATATTGATGAGAATTTAAGTTCTCTCTGAATAAAATTTAATGGAGGATAATAATCATCGCTATCATCGATTCCAAGCATGTTAGAAGTGATATTTTTGTCGTTTGAATAAAAAACAAGTATTTCTTTTAATTCTGAAAATTTATTTGACGCAAGCATTCTCAACGTAAAAGGCAAATAAAACGCATCTCGAGGATTCTTCATTAAAATCAAAAGCTCATTTTGTATTCTTTTAGATTTCAATTTTGAAAATATATTATCATATCTTGCATAAATATGAGTAGGGGCAGGCATACCTTTTGTAGCGATATATTCATTTGAAGATTTAAATTTATTATATAGCTGTATTGCAAGCAGATCACTGTCTTTTACTTTATCTAACACAATTTGACAAAGCAAAATAGATTTTATCGTTTGAGATGAAAATTTTTCAATCCAATTGATATAAATATTACCTGCTCCAACTACATTAAAAAAATCTAATTCGGCTAAGTATTGCAAATTAGTGTTTAACGAAATGTTTACTTCGGAAAGCATTTCCTTAAGTAGAAGTTTGTCTTGCTCTGAATATATGTAATCTATTCCTTTTTTCTCTCTTTCAATGCTATCAGCTAAAACCATAAAATCCCCCCGATTGTCCTTATAAACATTATATCACACCATATCAATTATTTCAATAACGCAATAATTGATTTTAAAGTAAACCATTCAAGCGAGTGTCAAAGTTGACACTCGCTTTTAGGAGGTTATAACTCAAAGATTTTCTTTGAAGTTATTTTTCGTTAACAAAGGTGCAAAGTCTTTTGATTTCTTCCGCTGACGGTGTTTGCAAATATCCCTTTTTCCACAAACTCCAGAGGAAAGAATATTGATTCGTAAAGCTATTGCATAAAATTTGATTTGTTTCTGTTTCGTCAAGGAAGCTTGGTATTAGCTTTCGCACATTGTCTATATGCTCACAGCACATATTTATTACTTCATCTATATCAAGTTCCTTCTTTATTTTTTCGAAAAATTGCTCTTTATCGTAATATTTAAAAAGAATGGGGTGTTCTTGGTGTTTAAGATATGGAATTAAAATTATTGGCTTTTCATTTTCCACACGCACATAGCCCTTTTTGACAAGATTAGCAATTGCGTGCTTATCATATTCATTTGGTATTTCATCCTTTTCAATAATATCAACTACTCTTGATAGCTGATTGAGTTCTATATCATCAAAATCTCTCCAGCCTTGTCCGAAAAAGCCAATATCATACTGCAAAGAGTTCAATTTATCACTTGTTCTTGTTTTTACTCCACAGCCTTCACATTTTAAGAAAAACTCTTTAAAGTCCTTTTCTGCATTATCAACGATTTCCCCTGTTACCATCGATGCAGAAACAAAGTGCTCACTTCCATCCTTACGCTTTGGATATATATAATTCAAGCCTTTCTTTTTTGAGACAAGCTCATTAATATAATGTACCGCATTATTTATTGTGAGCATAAGCAACGACCACATCAAGAAATTATCATTGTACTCTCCGAGTAAAGAACCACTTTTCTTTAATTCATCTTTTGCAGTCACAGTTAAATTATATAGTGGCACTGATATTTTATCAGCAAATTTGTACATAAACTTTTTGCTTTCTAAATAGAACCCATCTTCCATTATGAAAAATGTAGTCTGATACTTATTTTTACCTATTGGTTTAAGATAGTCCATATGCAAAAGCTTGTCTATCTTATCCTCAAGATAAACCGCTGCTACCCCAAGAGTCCTTGCGATTTCCTCGATAGTGTGTGGCTTTTGATAGCAAAGATAGCATATATTTTGCATCAAAACATCGCTTCTTAGCCCAAACATATCGTAATCGGTAGTCCAACCATTATGACCTATACCAATTTTTACAGGTTTATAGATTCCTTGCTCTGTCATTTCAATTCGCTCCTTTAGTGTTTTTTTGCTTTCTCCTAAATACCATCGTACGCTGGAATCGGGGATATTTAATATTTCGGATATTTCTTTGCTTGTTTTATTTTCATAATAGAACATTATTGTTACCTCTCGCTTCATTTTGGAGAGATACATTATTTCTTGCCTGAGCTTTTCGTGTAGCTCCTTTTTGATATATTCTTCCTCTATATCAGTTTCATCTGCTACAAATTCAAGCACAGATGCATTTTCAAGATTTTTTCTTTTTTGAATGTCCTTTCTGTAAAAGTTCATCCAAGTATAACAGCAAATTCTATATATGTATGCACCCATATTTTCTATTTGCGAAAGCTTTGTGCCTTTATCAAACAACACCAAAAGAATTTCTTGCGATAAGTCTTGAGCATCGTTATAATCTCTCGTTTTAGAAAATGCAAAGCCATATATTTTCTTTGCGTACTTTTCAATAATGTCTTTTGAAATATCCATTTTATCCGCCTTTTAAGAGTTTTTGTCGGGTTGGTTCCTTGCCCGTCATTATAAGAATCTGCTACGCAGAACCTTGTTACTCACATGCATGTTCGTAATAATAGTGTCGTAAAAAACACAAATGTTGGAACAATTTTGAATTTTTCTAAATTTATTTTAAAAACGGTGTTTTTCTGCAATGTATTTGAGTTGAATAACCACCCTTGTAGTAAAACTCGTGAGCCATTAAAAATAATGAAATTACCTTGTGAGATGGTGCAGTTGTATAAAGAATATGTTCCTCGTTATCAATGCTTGTTTTTATCTCCGAAATGAGCTTTACATACATTAAATTGCTGATTACTCTATCAATGCTTGAATTGTCAATTTCGCATTTTTGGCATAAATGCTCTTTGTCAAAAACATATTCAATGCCTGCTTTTTGCACAAATAGAACCGCTTTCATTGTATCTATATCTGCAAAGCATTCAAATATTTTTCGTACATTTTCGCCATCCTCTATTGTCTGTGCCCAACCATCCTTTGGCTCGGGAAATACCGCAAAATACGGGGAGCGACCATTTGATATTTGAGTAAAGCCGTTTTCTTTTAGAATGTATGAGTTGTTATTAGTGCCTACGCCACACTTGTATATAATATCATTGTCATCCTCTCTTATTCCAAAAGAATCTTTCTCGTGTATTCCGAATAATGCTTCTTGCAAATGCCAGCAAATACTTCTCACAATCTCGAATTTGTTTTCGCTTTTATCATTTCGTAAAAACGTTGATACGCTCCTTACGGCATCATTAAAGCAAATATTGTTGTTTTCAAACAGTATGTCAAGAGAAACACCCAATGCATTCGCAAGTGGTACAAGCAACGAGCCATCGGGAAAATTTTCATTACACTCCCACTTTGAAACCGCCTGTGATGAAACAAAAAGTAAATTAGCAAGCTGTTCTTGTGTTAGCTTCTTTTTTAGTCTATATTTTTTGATATTTTCACCTAAGCTCATATCTTGCCTCCATCAATTAGTCTACAGTTTTGTGCACCAACCATATAGTCGTTGAGTCCATCACCACACATATATTCATACGCTATACAAACAAGGGATAAAATTTTTCCGGAGCCGTTTGAAACATAAATAACAACTTCTTTATCATTGAGATGTGCTACATTTTTTGTACAAAGCCCTATGTTGCAAGCCTCATCTAAAATTTCTGTGGCTATTTCAACGGTAAGCCCTGTCTTTTTAGCAACAAAAGAAGCGGAAATGTTTCTTGATGTAGTTTTGGTATGAATCAGCTTTACAACCTTTAAAGCATTCGGTTTTGAAAGAAAACCGAATAGCTTAGATATTTTATTTTGAATATCTTCTTTGCCAAGCCAATAAAAATTATTCCTATTACCAAGCAATTGAATATACATTGACAAATCATCTGTATTTAGATGCATTTCAAACTCTTCATTTGTTTCTATACGAGAACGACAAAAATAGTGCCCGTGTAAAATATCATTGCTTGGCACAATTGTTTTCTTATCTGTAGGTGCACTAATCGATTCCATAATCTTTGTCCTTAGCATTTCAAAGTTAATTTGGAATGTTTTTAAAATGCCACCTTCAAAATCAAGTTCTGAAAGCTCTTGTTTCAATAAGTCTGTAGATTTAATATCTTTTGCCGCGTTTATTCCTAAAATATAATCGGTGCTAACACTATAATATTCTGCCAGCTTGCTTAGCATAGTAAGATTTGGCTCACTCATTCCATTTTCCCATTTAGAAAGGGTTTTGTTTGAAATTCCAAGAGAGGTTGCCACCTCATCTTGTGTTAATGATAAACTGTTTCTTAATTCTGCTAATTTGCTTGCGATACCGATATTTTCCATAAGTGTACCTCGAAAATTTATTCAAGTTCCGGTCCTTGTACCTTAATTATACTTGAAACCTATCGTAGAGTCAATGGAGAATAATTTTATAAATTCTCCAAAAAGGAGATTTTCTTCTTCAATCATCAATCATAATTAGAAAACGAGTGCCGAAGCACTCGCTCTTGTCAAATCTTATATAGTTTATTTTCAAGCTCTTTGATTTTCTTTTGGTCGTATTTGTTATGGGTATAATTTGTTTCAAAATCATTTTCAAAAGCCTTCAATACTTTTATAGCTTGTGTATATTGTATTTTTGCCTTTTCGACTTCTCCGTTTTTGAGATATATTTCGCCGAGAATTTCAAGCATCCAAACCAAGTGTTCAAAGCACAATGAAGCTTCTTTGATAGCTGCTTCAAATTTCTCTTCTCCTTCTAATAGATATGCTTTAACATAAAGATTGGAAAAATATATTTCAGGGATATGCTCAATAGCTTCCTTTGCTAATGAATAATCGCCCTTTGATTTATACGCTTCAGCCATAATTCTCCAAGCGTCAATGCGTATTTCATCACATTTTGTGCTTTCAACTAAAGCCTTGGCAATAGCAATTGCTTCATCGCTTCGCTCGGTTGCAGAAATTATATTGATAAGGCAATTTAACAATATTTCATTACCAGGGTATTTCTTTAATCCGTTACGAATAATTTGTTCACTTTTCTTTACATCTGTTTCTAAATAAATCCTGTGTTCATCAACTATTTTTTCAACCTTTTGCTCAATTTCAAAAAGATTAAAGTCAAATAGTTCATCAGTTGAAACACCAAAGAACGATGCTATTGCAGGTATCATAATAACATCTGGCTGTGTTGTTTCTGTTTCCCATTTAGAAACAGCCTGAAAAGATACCCCAAGGTGATTAGCCAAAACCTCTTGTGAAATGTTTTTCTGTTTTCTTAACTGCTTTATTTTTTCTCCAAGTCTAATCATAAAGACCTCCAAATTATTATTGGATCAGCGCTTATCCTACCTCTATTATAGCATGGAACACAACAAAAACAATAACTCATTTTGAGAGAATTTTTCTAAATTCAGTTGAGTTTTTAGATTGAAAAAGTCTCCCTGGCTTTCAGGGAGACTTTAAGCAATTATATTATATCTGTCATATTTGTGCCACTCGTATATGTTGGGACAGTTTTTTTGCCAGACCTTTCGATAATACTCAAGTTTTTAAATCGTTCACCTGCGTATGTAAGCTTAACTATATCGTCATAATCAACAGAATTAAATGTGCTTTTAGATACCTTAAGCTCAATTTTGTCGTTTTCCTCGAGAGCAAAGGTTATATAGTAGTATTTTACATTTCCTTGGATACTATTAATGTGATGCTCACGTCTTCCCAATACTCTTGTTTTTACTGTATACGTCGTAGCTTTTCTGCCCGTATTTACAACTCCAGGCATAAAGACTCTAACAAGCAATATAATTCCAAGGACAAGCATTATTGCTGGAATACCAAACAGCAATAAAAATAGCAATGCTCCTGAAACAACATCATTTACTGTAATATACCACATATAGATCAGCTCCTTTTTCTATTTTAATTGTATCATATCTATATATAAAATTCAACAATTAAACAAAAAATGGCATCAAAATGCCATTTTTTGTCTTATATTACGCCCTTTTGAAGCATTATATTTGCATAAATTGCCTTTTCGCTTGTTGCAATGATTGCATAAGCTTTTTTGGCTTCCTCATAGAATGCAAATCTTTCAATTGTGCCAACTGTCTCGGCACCACGTGAATCGTATTTTGTGATTATTTCCTTGTAGGTGTCCCAAATTGGAGTTTTTGCATTATCCCCCTTCATAACCTCCATTAGCAAAGCAGGCTTTTCTACATATGTATCAAGTGGAAATAATTGAAGAATAGCATCAAGAATCTCTGGCACACCGTGACCATCGCATCTTATTACTATTGCGTTTTTACCCATAGATTCTGCAGGAAAATTTCCGTCTGCAATTACTATTCTATCGCTATGTCCCATTTCGCACAATACCTTTAGTAGCTCAGGGGAAATAATTTGTGGTATTCCTTTTAACATTGTTGTATCTCCTTTAAAATAATTAGCTTTCTGGTGTTCTTGCAAAGGTAACAGGAAATACAACTATTGCTCCTGCCTTCTTCAAGCAGTTAGCACAAGCTAAAATAGTTGCACCCGTCGTCATTACATCATCTATTAAAATATAAAATTTTTCGTTGGATTTATAATCCTTTCTCAAATGATAGCTTTTTCTTGCGTTTATAGCTCTTTCTTTTCTATTTAGCGATTTTTGTTGCTTTCTTGATGTGTTCACTAATGCTTTTACAACCTTAAGTCCAAGTCTTTTTCCTACTGCCTTAGCAAGACCCTCGGCATGGTCGTAGGTGCGCCATATTCTGCTAATTCTTCGCCTTGGAACAAAGGTTATTACAAATTTCTTGTAATCAACACCCTTTTCGGCACAGGATTTTAAAATAGCATCGCAGATTTTTCCAGCAAAAAGATCAATAATTGATAAATCATACTCATCCTTTAGCTTATAAAACATGTTAGTAAATTTTTTCGCTCTTTTACTGTCATAAAACACACAGGATTTTATTAAGCCAAGAGGATTGATGTATTTTAAATCCGATGTCATGCATTCACATTCATCGCATATTTTTCCACAATTTTCGCAGGCTAGTCCGTACCACTCCACCCATTTCTCATAGCAATCATCACAAATAGGCTCATCAACATCGTGAGATAGTGGTTCGTCACATAACAAGCAAGGTCTTGTAAGAAAAGATATTTTAAGAAATTCAAATAACTTCGTTATCACTTTTCAGAAGCCTTTCTAATAGTGTATTTCTGTTAATTTGAGTGTTGTTATCAATCATTAAGCAGAAGGTTTCGTAATCGCCAATTATAATTGCCATTTTTTCTGCACGTGTAAGTGCTGTATAAATTAAATTGCGTGTTAAAAGCATATATGGGCAGGAGCGAGTAATAGGAATAATAACTACTGGATACTCACTTCCCTGACTTTTGTGGACGGTTATTGCATAAGAATGGTCAATTTGGTCTAAATCTTGCTTTAGATAATTTGCCTTTTTACCTGAGAAATCAACCTTTATTCCATCTTCACAAATGGTTTCAATTCTGCCTATGTCTCCATTAAAAACACCTAAGCCAGAAAGATTTATTCCGTTTCTTACTTCTTCCCATTCCACCTCATAGTTGTTTTTCAATTGCATTATGCGGTCGCCTTCTCTGAAAATACGAAGCTCACTTCTCTTTAATTCAGCTTTAGACGAGGAGATAGGATTAAGATTCGACTGAAGCGTGGCGTTCAGATTGACTGTGCCAATCATACCCTTTTTAGTTGGAGTAATAATTTGTATCTTATCTTGTATATCCTTACCATATTTTTTAGGAAGTCTATTTTTACATAAATCGGCAATATATTCAGGGACCTTATTTTCATTCAATGGAATGAAAAAGAAGTCCGAAAATTTTTGATTTAGGTCTGGATACTCGCCCCTGTTAATTTTATGTGCATTTACAACTATTCCACTATTTTGTGCTTGACGGAAAATTTCGTTCAAATACACTGTTGAAAAGCGATTTGATGCAATCATATCATGTAATACATTACCCTCGCCAACAGATGGTAGCTGGTTTATATCGCCTATAAAAACTATGCGTGCTCCAACCTTTATAGCATTCAAAAGCGAGCTCATTAGCATAATGTCTATCATTGAGGTTTCATCAACAATCAAAACATCACATTCTAATGGATTATTTTTGTTTCTACCAAACACAGGCTTGCTTGAAAATTCATCGTCGGGAAGCACCTCTAATAGTCTATGGATGGTCTTTGCCTCTCTCATAGTAGATTCGCTCATTCTTTTAGCCGCTCTGCCAGTAGGTGCGCAAAGGGCGCATTTCATTCCAAACTGCTCATAAATGCTTATTAATGCCTTTATTACAGTAGTCTTACCTGTACCAGGTCCACCTGTTAAAAGTGTTATTCCATTTTCGAGGGATTCGAAAATGGTTTTTTTCTGCATTACTGCATATTTGATATTATCCCTTGATTCAAGCTCACTTATCATATATTCAACATTTGAGCTATTTAGTCTGCAAGCACCTCTGTTTATAAACTTCAGTCTCTTAGAAACATTCATTTCGGCAAAATATAAGTCGTTTAGCACGGCACAAGGCTTGTTATCCACATTTATAAAGGTAACGCCATTTATTCCCCTGCCTGTGAAAAATGGGGCTAATTCCTCTATTTCTACGCCTAACAGCTTGGATGCAGATGACTTCAAAAGCTCTGTGCTTACATAGGTGTGGCCATCTCTTGAGGCATATACGTCTAATACATATTTTAATCCACTTTCGAGTCGGTTTTGATCCTTTATTGATATTCCAAAGGAAAAGGCTATTTCATCTGCCTTTTTAAAGCCAATACCAAAGTTACCATAACAGAGCTGATATGGATTTTCCTTTAAAATTCCAAGTGCATTTTTGCCCCATTTTTTATAAACCTTGATTGCGTTCGATGAAGAAATTGTACCATTGGATATTGTAAGAATATCACGAATGTCGCTTTTTTCTTTAAAATCAAAGCTTATGTCATACGCTTTTTTGCGTGAGATACCATTTATTTGCACGAGCCAATCAGGATGATTTGCTATAACATCAAATGAATCCTCACCATATTGATCAACTATTTTTTTTGCAATTTTAGGTCCTATTCCCTTAACAGCACCTGAGGATAAATACCTTAAAATGCTATTTTTTTCTTTAGGAAGAACCTTTTTATATTCCTCAACCTTGAATTGTCGTCCATGCTCCTTATTAACAACAAAGCTTCCATTAGCCTCTATTTCCTCCCCAACCGAAATGTAAGGCATAATGCCAACTATGGTTAAAGATTCGTTTTTGTCTGTTGTTACATCGCACACACTATACCAAGAATCATCATTTTGGTAAATAACTCTTTCAACGGTTGCTTTTATCTTTAGTAGCTCAGCCATATATCATAGCACAATTAAAGAAGCTGTGCCTTTAGTGTGTCAGCTAAGTCTGTTTTCTCCCATGGAAGATCTAAATCATCTCTTCCAACGTGACCATAAGCTGCAATTTGACGATAAATTGGACGACGAAGGTCGAATTTTTCAATAATTGCAGATGGACGAAGGTCAATATTTTTATAAACAAACTCAGAAATCTTGTCCTCGTCAACCTTAGCTGTACCAAAGGTATCAACAAGAACAGAAACTGGCTTTGCAACGCCAATTGCATAGGCAATTTGAACCTCACATTTATCAGCAACGCCTGATGCTACAATATTTTTAGCTACATAACGTGCTGCATATGATGCGCTTCTATCAACCTTTGTAGGGTCCTTACCAGAGAAAGCACTACCACCATGACGTGAGTAGCCACCGTATGTATCAACAATTATCTTTCTACCTGTTAAGCCTGTGTCTCCACATGGACCACCGATAACAAAGCGTCCCGTTGGGTTTACGTAAATCTTTGTATTTTCGTCAACCATTTCAGCTGGAACAGTAGGCATAATTACATGCTTTATTACGTCCTGTCTAATCACCTCAAGATCAACATCAGGGCTATGCTGTGAAGAAACAACAATTGCCTCAAGTCTTGTCGGCTTGCCATCAACATATTCAACTGTTACCTGTGTTTTTCCATCTGGACGAAGATACTTCAGCGTGCCATTTTTCCTTACCTCTGTAAGCTTCTTAGCCATTTTATGTGCTAAGGAAATTGGCAATGGCATAAGCTCCTTGGTTTCGTTACAAGCATAGCCAAACATAAGACCTTGGTCGCCTGCACCATGCTCCTTCTCGCTTTCTCCAGTCTTTGATTCTTGAGAGTTATCTACACCAAGAGCAATATCTACAGATTGCTCGTGAATAGATGTAATTACTGCGCAGGTTTCTGCATCAAAGCCATATTTTGCTCTGTTGTAGCCTATTTCATCAATAGTTTTACGTACAATTGCAGGAATGTCAACATTTGCCTTTGTTGTAATTTCTCCCATAACATTCACAACACCTGTTGTTACAAATGATTCGCAAGCAACTCTTGATTGTGGGTCTTGCGCTAACATTGCATCAAGTATTGCGTCAGAAATTTGGTCACAGATTTTGTCGGGGTGTCCTTCTGTTACTGATTCAGATGTGAAAAATTTTCTCATAATAAGCTCCTTATATTTTAGATTTTGCAAACCAAAAGCCCGAGGTAATTCCTCGGGCTGATACTTTATTAAAAGTCTCATCTCTCGGAATTGGCACCTTGTCTAAAAAGATAGGTTGCCGTAGCTTCACAGGGCCTGTCCCTCCGCTACTCTTGATAAGCATTTATTTTACGCTGATAGTATATCATATAGATTTTAATATTGCAATAGTTTTTTTATATTTAATTTCTTTTTTTATTCTCGATGTAAAAGAAAAATGTTATTCCAAAACCAAGAGCAAGCATAACTATTCCTAATACTATATCTCTTGTTGTATTACCATTAGGCCAGTACTTATATATTTCTAAGCAATCGCTTCCTAAAAATACAGCAAGTGCTGAGCTTGATGATAGTCCACAAACAAGGTAATAAAATGCTACCTTGGCTTTTTCTAACACAACGCTAATCAGCTTGGAAAATAACAAAACACCAATTACAAAGCCAACAGCTAAGGACCCATACACCAAAAGCAAGCTCGTATTTGAAAACACGTCTTCTACTCCAGTTATCAAGGGTGAATAGTAGCCGAAAATCATCAAAAGTACAGTTGCGCTAAGCCCAGGTATGAGCTGTGTTAAGGACACTAATACACCAATACCAGCAAAGATTGCATAGTGCCAAGGCTCAAGATTTTCAAGGCTATTATTTCCTCCTACAAACATAGAAACAATTGTAATTGCCAAAGGTATAATTGCACCTACAACTAACAATGTAATTCTTGAAGGAGATGATTTTTCCCCCTTAACCTCACTAAATAGCATTGGAATTGTGCCGATCATTAAGCCTACAAATAGACACATGGTTATGAATGGGTATCTTTCAATCAAAAACTTTACTAATACAAGTCCAGCTAAAAAGCCTACCGCTATTCCACCGACTATGGGTAGAAGGAAAATAAAACAGCTTTTGAATTTTCTAAAGATATTTGAAAAGGCATACATTATTTTATCGTACACCTTTAAAATCATAGCTAATGCCGAGCCACTAAGGCCTGGCACTATAACAGAAATTCCAATAAAAGCTCCTGCTAATAGGCTTATCAAAACTTCCTTAAAATTTTTATAGGTTAAATCCATAATAATTCCTTATTTTAAATACTTGTTTGCAAGGTGATAAAATACCTTAACAAATTCCTCAAGCTCGCCCATTTTGCTTTCAGCAAGGTATAGTCGAGAAAACTCCTTTAGCCACTCCTCGGCATCCTTAATATCTAAGCCGAATCTTTCACCTGTTTTCTTAGACATAAGTATTGCTGCCATAAGCTGGATTCCTTGTGCTATACAAATAAGATTTTCTCTCACCTTTTCGTTTTCCCAAACCTCAGAGTTAAGGTAAGGAATTATATCCTCAATTGTTGAGAAGCATTCATCAAGCTCAAAGGGTTCAAATTCTGCCCAACATTTCATAATGTTAGCACCAAATTTTTCATTGCTATAATCACAAACAAGCTCGTACCATGCACATTTTACAAGGGTATTAGCAATTGCCTTCATCTTTTTGGAGGCTCCCTCTTTACCATAGCAAAGAATGTCCATAGCCTCATCAAAATTACTATATTCACAATTTGCATTCCAGGATTTTGCACCACCGAAAATCATACCATATAGGCATGCATAAATTGATGATGGATGTCCATAGTCACCCCAACAGGTGTTAAGCAAACCAACTGCACCTGCATCGTAGCCATATTTTGCCATTTTTGTAATGTTTGGCACAGAAACCTGTGGCAATTCAATGAGACTGGTCCAGTTACTAAGTCCTGGGCAGACATATTGAGGCTTACCTGCTTCTTTTACCTTATTAATAGAGTCGGGCTTTTCATCCTTGCTATATCCCCAGCTTAAGAACAACACTCCATCGCCAATATCGTCGATTAGGTCTGCGTGCCTCGATATAATGTCGCCCCACATCATAGGAGTCTTACCCTTTGACTTAATATAGTCAACTATTTTTCTTACAAAATCAACATAGAGTCTTCCCTTGTCCTTGCCTATGTTTCTGCCAGTGCCTAAATCAAAGGTTTCATCACAACAGATATTGAATTTATTACTTGTGAAGTTAGGCATATATTGGTCGATTAGACTCTTGATAAGCTCAAAGCTTTCAGGGTTAAGTGGGTCTATTGTGTGGTGACCCATTCTTTCGCACCAAAAAACAGTTTTGTCCTTATAATTTTCAAGCTCGCAAAGATGCTTGTATCTTTCGTCTGTCAAAAGCTCATAAAGATGTCCAAAAAGTGAAAGTGATGGAACAAAATCAATAAAATTCTCAACACAATAAGCATCAAGCTCTCTTAACTCCTCTGGAGTAATGTAGCCTGTTCTTTGATAAATTCCGTCATATTCCTTAAATGGATAGGTATGCTCTACATAAAGCTGAAGCATATTGATTTTGTAATATGCAAGAGTATCAACAAGCTCCTTTAGAGTATCAAGCTTCGGTATTCTTCCTCTTGTAATATCAAGATAGAAGCCTCTGTCATTAAAGTCTGGTGAGTCGTTAATCTCGCAAAGATCGCACTCTTTATTTTTGAGAATTTGTCTCAAGGTTTGAACGCCATAAAAGGCACCCTGTTGATTCTTTCCTGTTATTTCAACAAGATTTTGAGATAGCTTCATCTTATAGCTATCATCTAAGCTCTCATCAATAGAAACAACTGCTTTTGTTTCACCCTTTGGAAGCTTGGCACAAAGCTTTTTTACTCTTTCGTCGATGCCTTTAAGCTCGAATTCTACACCTACAATTGTAAAGGGTGCGCATTTTTTGTATGATTTTACCTCAGGAATTAAATACATATATCTCCTCACCTTATAATTATTTCTCTACCATAGCCGATTAAGGCACTTGTTATTGTGTATTGCATTAGCTTGTCAGTTATTTTTTCTTCTACCGTTGTATGTACGTGACCTGCTAATACAGCTATAAATTTCTCTTCATTATTGACAACTAAATCAAGCAATCTTTTAGTGTCATCTGGATCTTTTTCGGAGCCATACAGGAAATAAGGACTCATTATTTTTCCAGCCTTTTCTCCAAACTCGCCAAGACTTAGTGGCTCGTGAATTACAAGAATAATCCTTTTGTCACCTAAAAGCTCTTTTTCAAGCTTTTTAAGCTGTTCCTCACTTACCTGCTTCATTCCGTTATCTAAGGAAACGATTTTAAATTCTCCGTAATCAACGGACAAAAAATCAGGATTTTTAATGACAGGCTTTAATCTGTCATAGCACTTACACTTATTATCAAATTCGTCGTAGGATTCATGATTTCCTAAGCAATAAATGTAAGGGTGGTTATAGCCTTCAAGAAAGCTTTTTATGTAGCGAAGATTGCTTTCAGATACTATATCAAGTATGTCGCCTGAAAGTATTAGTGCGTCTGAGCCGATATCCTTAGCATATTGTGCTAATCTTTCAAAGGGTACTGTTGGCTCGGTGTCATATCTTTCGTCACATACGTCCCCATACTTATCGGCAAACTCTTTTTTAAGTATGTCCCACTTTTCTCTACGAATTTTATATTTTTCTATATCATTTTGCGAGCTCTGCTCGTCCTTTACCATAATGTGAGCATCGCTAATTTGAAAGAATTTATATTCTCTTTTCAAGCCAATATTAATTACAGTCTTTTTAATATGTAAATAGTCGTCCATAAATGCCCCTTTTGCGTATTTATATCTATATTTTAGCATACAACATTTTGCAAGTCAACATTTATCAAAGCATGTCGAAAAATTTTATTAGTTTCTCTTCTTTTTTTGACAATTTTTTTAGCCATACAGGATTAAAATCTTTATTAAAAGGAGTGTGACAAAAATGGAAAAGGTTAAGTTTGTATTTGAAAACAATGTGCTTACCGTAAAAATACTCGGCGATATAGACCATCACTCGGCTATACATGTTAGAGAAAAAATTGATAGCGTTATATTTGATAAAAAGCCAGTTTTAATTTTACTTGATTTAAGCCTTGTTGAGTTTATGGATTCATCTGGCTTAGGTTTGATTTTAGGTAGATTTACGCTTGCAAAGGACTTAGGATGCGATTTTAAGCTGTACAAGCCTTGTGCAACGGTTAAAAAGATTCTTTCACTTGCTGGAATTGAAAGACTTATGAAAATTGAAGGAGACGAATAAAATGAGGCGTGCTAAAAATTTTATGAAGCTTTATTTACCATCAATATCAGTAAACGAGGGACTTGCAAGAAGTGCTGTTGCTTCCTTCGTAGCTCAAATTAACCCAACTATTGAGGAAATTTCTGATATAAAATGTGCGGTTTCCGAGGCGGTTACTAACTCAATTGTTCACGGATATAAATACAAAGAGGGACAAATATACATAGGCGTTAAGTATTACGAGGATAAGACCGTAGTTATTGAGGTAATTGACAAGGGCTGTGGCATTGAGGATATCGATGTTGCAATGGCTCCCTTATTCACTACCGATACAAGTGGCGAGCGAAGTGGCATGGGCTTTGCAGTTATGCAAACCTTTATGGACAAGCTTGAGGTTAAGTCTCGATTAAATCAAGGTGTCAGGGTAACAATGATAAAGAAGCTTGGGTAAATGGATTACAGTAAAAATCAACAGCTCCTTGTACGTGCGTTAGAGGGCGATGAGCGTGCAACCGAGGAGTTAATTAAAAACAATTTAGGATTAGTTCGCTCAATTGCATTAAGATATAGGGACAGAGGCGTTGATTATGACGATTTAGTACAAATCGGCTCAATTGGTATGCTTAAAGCTATAAGAAGCTTTGATTTATCAAAGGGCACTGTATTCTCTACCTATGCCGTGCCTTTAATCATTGGAGAAATTCGACGATTTATGCGTGACGATGGACTTATTAAGGTCAGCCGAGTTTACAAGCAACAAAGCGCTTCCTTAAGTCGTGCAAGAGAGGACTTCATAAAAGAAAATAACAGAGAGCCGAAAATTGAGGAGTTAGCTGATCTATGTAATATGAGTGTAGAGGATGCAGTGGTAGCTATGGAGGCAACAAGCACAGTTACCTCTCTTTCCTATTCCTTAAATGGCGAGGATGATGGCTTTACTATTGAAAGTATTATATCAGATGAGGACGAAATGGAAAAAAGCTTTGAAAAAATGGCACTTTCAGAGGCAATTTCCTCACTTCCTACCTTGTGGAGACAAATTGTCACTCTAAGATATTTAAAGGAATACTCTCAACAGCACACTGCTAAGCTTCTTGGCTTAACTCAAGTTAAGGTTTCTCGTGAAGAAAAGAAAATATTTGCAGAATTGCGAAAAAAACTATCTTAAAGGTTGATTTTATCAGCCTTTTTCTTATTTTTTGATTGACAATTATGTTTACTTGTTATATAATTAATTAGTGCATTTTTTTGCGCAAGTTAAAAACGAGGTGATTTTATGAATCCATGGCATGATTTTGAATCTGACCGTATTCTTCCAGAAAAATTTATTGCTGTTATAGAAATTCCCAAGGGAAGCAAAAATAAATACGAGCTTGATAAGGCAAGCGGTCTTTTACGACTTGATAGAATTCTTTATACCTCTACTCACTACCCCGCTAATTATGGCTTTATTCCTCGTACACTTTCTGAGGACAACGACCCACTTGACGTTTTAGTTTTATGTCAAGAAAGTCTTGAGCCTATGTCTATTGTTGAATGCTACCCTATCGGCATGCTCACTATGATTGACGAAAACGAGGTTGATGCAAAAATTGTTGCTATCCCAACAAACGATCCGTTTTTGAACTCATACAACGATATTACCGAGCTACCCCAACACCAATTCCACGAGATAAAGCATTTTTTTGAAGTATATAAGTTCTTAGAAAATAAAGAAACTCGTGTTGACAACATTGTTGGCCGTAAGGAAGCAACTGAAGAAATACACAAGTGCATTGAAGCATACACTGACAGGTATGGTATCTATGATTAAATGTGTTGTTTCCTACAATAAAGAGGTTAACGAGGATTTGCACAAGTTTAACGTATTGAGTAACCCTTGGAGACTTGCTATTTACATCGGTGCTACATTAATTAGCATTTTGCTTGTTATTTTGAACAGAGACAGTGATTTCTTTGCTATTTCCGTTGCTATTTTGATATCGGTTGTATGCTTGGATCTTGTATTTGTTTACTCCTACTTTATTTCTCCCAAGCTATCAATGAGAAATATGCGTGAAGCAGATATTGTTAAAAGCATTATCGAATTTCAAGATGCCTTCATCAACATTACATCAGAATATAAAGGTAAAAAAACTACCGATAAGCTATATTATCAACAAATTTACAGAGCCTATGAGGGCAAAAATGCCTTTTATCTTTTTGTTGACAAGTATAATACTCTCGTTGTAACTAAAAAGGGGCTTGTTGTTGGTACAGAAAATGAGCTTAAATCCTTGCTTAATGACAAAATCAAGAGCAAGAAAAGAAATAGGCTTAAATAAATTGCAGGAGTGGCGGAATTGGCATACGCGTTGGTCTCAGAAGCCAATGGTGTTCAACCTTGTGGGTTCAAATCCCATTTCCTGCACCAAAAAAGATGGTAAAGACTTGCTTTACCATCTTTTTAATTTATTTGGAAATTTATTTCAACTGATTCAGCTGAGTTGATTTTAATATCAATTATTATGTCGCCGATTGTTGGCTCAAAGGTGTAGGTGCTTCCATTTTTTACAAAATCAAGGGTTTTTCCATTACAATTATGAATACCGACGGTTTGAATTGAACTTGAATTATCGGTTATTGTGATTTGGGTCACTTCTCTATTGTTGTAAAGCAAAATGCTATTGCTATATCCTGTTGTATGATAGGCTTCATTTTTTGAAGGGTCGATTGCGTTGCCACCTATGAATGCTTCTCTGTTTATTTCATATACTGCGTAAAGTGTAACGTCCGTTGTGCCAGCCGAAATTGGAAGGTAGATTATTTCTGTGCTATTTTCCTTGAATGACCAGCCTAAAAAATTAAATCCTATTTTTGATATAATTGGTAGCTTGGTAATTGATTGTCCAGCATTGTAGGATTGGTCCTGGGGATTGTATGACCCATAGCTAACGAAGGATAATGTTGACCCACCAATTGAGCAAGAGGTCAAAACAGGAAAAACACACAAAAGTGTAAGTAAAAAAATGCATATTACTCTTTTCATATTATTTCTCCTTTCAGTTTTTCAATTATATTTTATCATAAATTTTAACGATTGTTAATAGGTTTATATAAAATAGTTCAATTTAGTAAAGTATGTCGAAAATTTTTTTGAAAAAAAGCAAAAAAGGTATTGACAAAACATATTGTATTGTGTAAAATATTAGTCGTGGCTCTAAACGAGGCACAATTTGGACCAATAGCTCAGTTGGTTAGAGCTACCGGCTCATAACCGGTCGGTCCGGGGTTCGAGTCCCTGTTGGTCCACCAAAACAAAAAGCACCCAATCGGGTGCTTTTTGTTTTGTATGGATTAATAATGGTCTCCAACCACGCTTTACATCTTTGATGTAAATGGGGTACGCATTTTTGGTGAAGGTCGTGATAGCTCGCTAATCTAAGACCCGACAAAAATAGCTCACTTGTGAGCCGAACCTGTTGGTCCACCTCTCTTTTCGGGTGCTTTTTGTTTTGTATGGATTAATAATGGTCTCCAACCACGCTTTACATCTTTGATGTAAATGGGGTACGCATTTTTGGTGAAGGTCGTGATAGCTTGCTAATCTAAGACCCGACAAAAATAGCTCGTTTGCGAGCCGAACCTGTTGGTCCACCTCTCTTTTTGGGTGCATTTTAACTTGTTAGTTAAACTTTAGTTATTCTCTCTGTATGCTCAAGGGTGATTGTGTCGTCACTCTGCTCCTTCGGTGTGCCAATTTTCTTTTTGCGAAGATGCAAGGAAATGAAATAGTTAATAAATAATGCAGTGCTGGATAACACCCATGTTATTGGATGTATTAAGTAAAGTATCGCAAGATTATTGAATATTGGGAATACTGTATAAACCCATAAAATACGCATACCACATACTCCTACCAAGGAGATTATCGTTGGGCTTACACTATAACCAAGTCCACGAATTGCACCAGGCAAAACACCCATTATTCCTGCGAGAAAATATATTGGGAAGGTAAAGGTTAGTCTTTCTATTCCGTATTGCACAGCAATTGGATTATCTTTTATGAATATAGCAAGTATTAATTCCTTTGCAAAAAACGCACTTAAGCCTAAAACTAAGCCAAGTATTGCTGTCATAGACAACGTAAATCTGACAACCTTTCTTGCTCTTTTTAAGTTTCCAGCTCCTACATTTTGGCTTACAAAGGTAGTCGTTGCATTTTGGAATGAGGTAAGCGTTACCCACATAAGTCCTTCTACCGTGCTAACAGCTGTACTACCTGCTATTGCGTCCTTACCAAAGGAGTTTACACCTGTCTGTAAAAACACGTTTGATAAGCTAAATACTGCACTTTGAAATCCGGATGGCAAGCCAACTGCTGTTATTTTCCCAAGTGCCTTCCAAGAAAACTCCACGCTTTTAAAGGAAAAGGAAAACAAGCCTTTATTTATCATAAGGTTTATAAAAATCATAATTGCAGATGCTACTTGAGAAATAACAGTTGCAACGGAAACACCAACTACACCTAAATTAAATACGCCACAGAATAATAAATTCAACAGCACGTTTAAAATTCCCGATGATGCAAGATAGATAAATGGCTTATTTGTTTCTCCAGATGTACGCAAAACCGCTGCACAAAAGTTAAAAAGCATTGTAAATGGTACGCCAATCATCAAAATTTGAAGATATGTAGTAGCCTGTTCCAAAACTCCGTCCTCAGTTGGAGTGCCCATAAGTGTAAGAATTGGTCCAGATAATGTTAAGCCAAGTATTGTAACAATTAAGCCCAGAAATGGTGCGGTTATTACTGCAGTATCAATTATTCTTTTAACTGTTTTGTAATCTCCCTTTCCAAACGCGTGTGAGGATGCAACATCAACACCAGCGGAAAAGCCCATAAACAATCCAACTAAAACGTTGAAAATGCTTGAGGTAGCACCAACAGCTGATAGTGCTACATCTCCAGAAAATTGTCCTACGACAACTAAATCGGCTGAGTTATATATGCTTTGAAGTAAGCCTTGAAGCATAATGGGAACTGTAAAAAGAACTATTTTCTTAAAGAGTCCCCCATTTAGCATATCTATTTTTTGAGTCATTTTTTGCCTCTCATAATCAATGAGTATTTTTTTCGAGGTTATTGTAGCATAGTTGTAATAAAATAACAAGTGATTTAAGAAAAAAACTCCTGAATATTCAGGAGTTTTTTAATAGCTTAAAGTAGCTTCCCTTGCTTTCCAGAATTCCTTCAGCTCTCAGCTTGCCAATTTCCTTTGATAAGCCACTTCTATCCACCTCTAAATAATCAGCTAACTCCTGCCTGTCAAAGGGGATAGTAAAGCTATTTCTCCCTTCCTCCTTTGCTACTATTGATAAGTAGGACAATAGCTTTTCCTTTGTCGTTCTTTTCGAGGTGGCTTCTATTTTTTTGTTTAAAATTAAATTTTTATTTGCAACAGCCTTTAGCAGATTAAATATTAATTTGTTATGAAAATCACAGGCGTTCGAACAGGTGTGAATTGCTCTGTGTATATCAATTAGCATTACCTCGCACCTTTCGGTTGCTATTATATCAACAAGAAATTTCTTTCCCGAGCAAGCAAAGCTCTCTCCAAAAATTTGAGAAGATTTTATGCTTGTCAAAATACTCCTGTTTCCATAGTAATCTACTCTTTCTACTTGCACTGTGCCACTTAAAACTATGCCTATCTTATCAGCGGAGCTTCCCTCTGTAAAAATTAATTCGTTCTTGTTGTATTCCCTAATTCTTGCATTAATACAGCTTAACATACTAATAAGACTATCTTCATCAATATCTTTGAATAGAATACATTTTTTTAAAATTTCTGAATATTTTTTCATTTTTCTCCTGTTTTGTGGAATTTTCAACATATTTTTTATCTTTATTATACTACAATATAAGTGTAAATACAAGTTTTTCAAGGAGAAAATAAAATGATAAGAAAAATAATCAAAATTGATGAAAGCAAATGCAATGGCTGTGGAGCTTGTGCCAAAGCCTGTCACGAGGGTGCCATTGAAATGATTAATGGTAAGGCAGTTTTGACCCGTGAGGACTACTGCGATGGACTTGGAGATTGCCTACCTGCTTGTCCAACAAACGCAATAAGCTTCGAAATAAGAGAAGCTTCGGCGTATGACGAAAAGGCAGTTCTACAAGCAAAAAAGGAAAAAACGCCTCTTCCCTGTGGCTGTCCAGGTACTAATTCTAAAAGAATTGTAAGAGAAACCAGCATTAAAACTAACAGTGAAGCGATTGATAGCCAGTTATCACAATGGCCTGTTCAAATAAAGTTAGTGCCTGTTAATGCTCCGTATTTTGATGGTGCAAATCTACTTGTTGCTGCAGATTGCACAGCCTATGCATATGGAAGCTTCCATAACGATTTTATTCGTAACCACGTTGTGATTATAGGATGTCCAAAGCTTGACGAATGCGATTATTCACGAAAATTAACAGATATTATTTCAAATAATAACATCAAAAGCTTAACTATTGTTCGTATGGAAGTGCCCTGCTGTGGTGGTATTGAAATTGCATCAAAAAAGGCACTTCAGGATAGTGGTAAATTTATTCCTTGGAGAGTTGTTACTATTTCAACTGACGGAAGAATATTAGATTGAAAAAAGGTGTTGCTTAGCAACACCTATTTATTTGACTTTTATAAGTGAATAAGAATATATACGCTTATATGTCTCATCATGAACATATAAAATAGCTTTAATTAATAGTGCTATAAATATAACTCTTACTATGCCGTTATACATCATAAAATCTTGATTATATGGCATATTGTATATCATTGAAAAATACACTGCTCCACAAGCAAGCGAGGCTATGGATACGATTATAAAATTAATTTTGGATTTCTTTTTGTATTCCTCTATCTGATAGGAAAAATCACACCCCTCAAAAAGCTCTTTATTCTTTGTTAGGGCATTTTTTCCACACTTAATTAGCAAAAGCATTATTAAGCACACGGCTATAACAAACAATATTGAAGAAATGCCACTCCACAGGGATATTTTATTATATAGTGGCAATGCTCCCTTTTCGCCAATTTGCGCCAAGGAATATAAGCTATAAAAATCATAGGTTGCCTTTGTTTCCAAGCCGAAGAAAACTACCTGACCTATAAAGGTTATTGCAAGTGCTATGTGGAACGGCGTTAGCTTTTGATATTCCTTGATTAGCATGAAGGCAAAGCCACACACAAACACAAGAGTCATTAAGGCATCTGGCACTATCAAATAATTTAGATACCTTACATCAAATGCTAAAATTGCACCGATTACAAAAATTATCATTATTGCAATACAGTTTTTCGCTTCAAAAAGAGGTTTGTTATCCTTTACTTGAAGTACAAAAATACTTTTACACTTGTTCTCTACATCCTTATTGATTAACTTGACAAAATGAATTTCAACTATGACAAGCCAAATTGTACATACGATAAATGACAAGGTGCCTGTTACTATAAATAGCATTGGTCTAAAGCCTGTCAAAACTGGTAGCACATCTGTATCTACGCCATTATTTAAGGTTAGTGCAGTTAAATCTGGTAGCATAGCAAAAACCAATCTTGCAATCATTGTAGCAATAGTAAAGTATGCAACCTTAGTGCATTTATCAGTTTCTCTTCCGTTGTCTGAGGCAATTGCAAGCTCAGATAAATAATTAAATAGCTTCAATACAAATGGAATACCAAATATAAGCTCAACTATAAGGAAGGAAAACGAAAGTAAAAGCGACATAGTAACATCGCTTGATGACACAAGCAACAAGCTAAGGGTCTTAGCCACAGATACTATTAGCATTTTTCTCGCAGAATTATATGCATCCTGTGCATTTTCGTTTGTGTAGGTTGATTTCGACAATGCAAGCATTATCAAAAAATAACCGATAAAATCAGGCAAAACATCTAAATTTGAAAATATGGGATTGAACAAAAATATTGCAGAAATTATTAAATAAATACGTTTCATTATTTCTTTCCCTTTGGTTTATTTTTTCTATTGAATGGATTGTCAAGCTGACGATTAAGAAAATCAATAACAGGATTGCCTGTTTCCTTCTCCATATTTTTGTCATCCTCATAGCAAATTTTCATATAGCAATTGAATATTGTTATAAGTCCTAAAACCGTAAATGCTACCTGCAAAAGCATGCTAACAAACATTAATCTTTCCCTTGTAAACTGGTCATTTATACAAAGATATGCTATTAAAAATCCAACACAAATTCCGATTAATGACGTACTAATCAAGGACATTACCTTAATCTTTAGTACATCTACATCTCTTGCAATAACGAAAATAGCTAACATAAGCATAATGTTGAGCAAATGTGTCCCCCATTGATAGGCTTGCCCGAAAATCAAGTACGCAATGTGGGACTCGCTAACACCCATAAAGCCCATTATAGCAACGGCAATACTTGAAATTTCAAGCAGAATTGCAACAATTGAGGATACGATAAATAGCTTGTTTTCAAAAATAAGCTTGCGCAAGGAAAGAATAATAATTCCAACACCTAAAATGTAAGTAAATACCGATATTTCAGATATAAATGTGCCCAGATAGGCTATAAAGTAGCCAATAAACATTAATCCAAAGCCCATTATTCTTCTCCTGAATTCTTAACAGCACCACAGCACTTCTTGTACTTTTTGCCACTACCACAGGGGCATGGATCGTTTCTTTGCACCTTATTCTTGTTTGTAATCGGCACGTTAGTCTTTTTTGCCTCAACTTTTCTTTGACCAAATTTCATAAAGCCCTCATCGGTAGGCTTTGCAACCTGTACTCTTTCAATGGGCTTTTCTCTTGGGATTGCAAGTAAAATTCCTCTTACTGTATCATCTCTTACAGACAAAATCATTTCATCAAATAGCTCTGCACCTGCAAATTTATATTGCACCAATGGGTCTCTTTGTGCGTATGCCTGCAAGCCAATGCTGTCACGAAGGTCGTCCATTGCTTCTAAGTGGTCCATCCACTTTTCGTCAACATTACGAAGAAGAATCACTCTTTCTACCTCACGTAAGCCCTCTTTGGTAAACAATTCTTCCTTGCTTTTCCAAAGCTTCATTGCTCTATCAATAAGAATATCCTTAATGTCGCTTACACTAAGCTTTTCGTCCTTGAAGTCGTCAGGCTGACATAGACTGCCCAAATACTTATTCTTCAAGGCATCAAGTAGCCATTCGTCTCTTTCTCCTTGTGTAAAGCTATCAACAGAGTCGTTGATGGTTGAAGAAATCATTTCCTCAATCTTTTCCTCAAGGTCAACACCATTCAAAACGTCTTGTCTTTGTGAATATATTACGTTTCTTTGTTGATTCATAACGTCATCGTAAGAAAGGACATGCTTTCTTCTTGAGAAGTTTCTGTCCTCAAGACGCTTTTGAGCACTCTCAATTTGACCAGACAAAATCTTTGCATCAATTGGCGTATCCTCATCAAGACCAAGCCTTGATACAACATTCATAATTCTTTCACTACCGAAAAGACGCATAAGGTCGTCCTCTAAGGAAATAAAGAACTTAGATTCACCAGGGTCGCCCTGACGACCAGAACGTCCTCTTAGCTGGTTGTCAATACGTCTGCTTTCGTGTCTTTCTGTACCGATAATGAAAAGACCACCAGCTTCTCTTACCTTTTGAGCCTCGGGCTCTATTTCTTGCTTAAATTTCTTGTATAAATCGGCAAATACTGCTCTTGCATCAAGTACCTCTTGACTTACAGACATTGAACTACCAGTTGCAAGTGCAATTATATCCTCAGTGTAGCCGTCCTTTCGCATATGGTTTTTAGCTAAAAACTCTGCATTACCGCCAAGCATAATGTCGGTACCACGTCCTGCCATATTGGTAGAAATAGTAACTGCACCAAATTTACCTGCTTGTGCAACAATTTCTGCTTCTCTTTCGTGATATTTAGCATTCAAGACAGTATGAGCAATTCCTGCCCCCTTCAGCTTTCTTGAAAGTGCCTCAGACTTTTCAATCGAAACAGTACCAACAAGCACAGGCTGTCCCTTTTCGTGACATTTTTTGATTTGCTTTATAATTGCCCTATCCTTACCTGCAACTGTTTTATAAACCACGTCGTTGTGGTCCTGTCTTATCATTGGTCTGTTGGTTGGCACCTCAACTACGTCAAGATTATATATTTCGCGGAACTCGTTTTCTTCTGACAAGGCAGTACCTGTCATACCAGAAAGCTTTTTATACATTCTAAAATAGTTTTGGAAGGTTATTGTAGCGATAGTTCTATTTTCTCTTTGAATTTTAACCTTTTCCTTAGCCTCAATAGCCTGATGCAAGCCATCAGAATATCTTCTTCCAGGCATTAAACGACCTGTAAAGGTATCAACAATTACAACTTGTCCGTCCTTAATGACGTAGTCAGTGTCTCTTTGCATTAGACCTCTTGCCTTAAGTGCCTGTTGAATATGATGATATAGCTCGTTATTCTCTGGTGCAGTCAGATTTTCTACATTGAAAAATGCCTCAGCCTTAGCAACACCATGCTTTGTAAGAGTTGTAG
Organism: Clostridia bacterium; assembly: GCA_017473085.1. Taxonomy (GTDB): domain Bacteria; phylum Bacillota; class Clostridia; order Oscillospirales; family CAG-272; genus RGIG2000. The sequence goes on along the minus strand of JAFUNF010000006.1, from coordinate 61,275 downwards.
TCCTTGACTTTTCGTCAAGAATGTAATCCTCTTCAATATCCTCGTGCTCAACCTTTAGGTCAAGCTCTTTAATTACGAATTTTTTAAGCTTGCTAACAAAGGCATCTGCCTTATCATAAAGGTCGGTTGACTTTCTACCTGCACCTGAAATAATAAGTGGTGTTCTTGCCTCGTCAATAAGGATAGAGTCAACCTCGTCAACAATTGCAAAGGCATGACCTCTTTGAGACATATCCTTTTTATAGATGACCATATTATCACGTAGATAGTCAAAGCCAAACTCGTTGTTAGTTCCGTAGGTGATATCGCAGTTATATGCTTGTTGCTTTTCTGCTCTTGTCTGTCCGTGAATTACAAGACCTGTGGTTAAGCCCAAAAACTCGTGAATTCTACCCATCTCCTCACAGCCCAAGCGTGCAAGATAGTCGTTTACGGTAACAACGTGTACGCCTTGACCTGTCAGTGCATTAAGATAAGATGGCATAACTGCAACAAGGGTCTTACCTTCACCTGTTTTCATCTCCGCTATTCTACCTTGGTGCAAAAGAACTGCACACATAAGCTGAACTCTAAAAGGACGCTTACCAAGAACTCTGTCTGCAACCTCACGAACAGTAGCGTAAGCTTCTGGCAAAATATCATCAAGAGTTTCTCCATTAGCCAGTCTTTCCTTAAATATTGCAGTTTGACCTCTTAGCTCCTCGTCATTCATTGAAGAATACTTGTCTGCATAAGACTCGATTTTATCTACAATTGGTATTATCTTTTTGATTTGACGGTCACTGTATGACCCAAATATTTTTGAAAAAATTCCCATTTTAATAGCCTTTTTGGCTTCCTTCCATAGTTATTCAGCATAATTATACTATAAAAAAATATAAAAATCTATACTTACGTTAAATTTTCATAAGATTTTCACTTAATTTTTCGTTGATTTTTTTCGATTTAGGTATTAAAATAACAATATACGACTTTTTGCGAGGTGTTTATGCTTAATATAGTTTTACTTGAACCTGAAATTCCACAAAACACAGGAAACATTGCACGAACCTGTGCTGCAGTTGGTGCAAGGCTTCATTTAATCAAGCCTCTTGGCTTTGAAATTAATAATGCAAAGCTAAAGCGTGCAGGAATGGACTATTGGTTTCATTTAGACATTTCCTTTTACGAAGGAATTGACGATTTCTTTTCTAAAAATCCAAATTGCGAGCTATATTGCTTTACTAAAAAAGCTTCAAAATGCTATACCGATGTATGCTATGGCGACAATACTTATTTTATTTTCGGTAAAGAAAGCTGTGGCTTGCCTGAAGATTTCATCGAAAAGCATAAGGACCATGCATTAAGAATTCCTATGCGTGAAGGGCTTCGCTCCTTAAATCAATCAAATTCTGTTGCTATCGCAACCTATGAATATTTTAGACAAAAGGGCTTTGAGGGTATGCTCCAAAGCTTCAAATAAAAATTGGACACAAGTCTTGTGTCCAATTTTTATTTCTTTTTGAAAGGGTCATCTACTCCACCGAAAACACACCTATTTATCACATCGCATAAATATTCCTCGTCGTCCTTACAGCCCTGTGATAGCCACTCCATAACAACTGCCATAATTCCTGACAAATAGAATTTTATCAAATATTCCCTCTCCTTAGGTGCAACCTTAAATCTTTCGAGCACTGGATTAAAAATATATTTAAACAAATTACCATACACCCTTTGTGCTCGTGTTGGCTCAAATATCTTCAAGGCGGTTTTAAACACCGCTTGATTTTCTTTAATATACTTGAGATAAGGAACTAAATATTCAGGTGTTATAAAGCAAAGCTCACTTAAGTCGTTATTTGAATATATATCTCTCACATCTTTAAAATCGACGTCAAAATAGGTAAGAAAATTATCTATTAAATATTTAGACGTTTCCTCTAAAAGATCACGTGTATTTTCGTAGTGAAGATAAAAGGTAGATCTATTTACCTTAGCCTCACTACATATTTCCTTTATTGTAATATACTCAAAGTCTTTTTTACCAAGCAAGTAGATTAACGCCTTATTCATTTTTATTGCCGTGTTAAAATATTTGCTTTCGTTTTTGTTCATTTTTGCTCCTTTCAGAAGCTATTACTCTTCTTCGCTAATTTGACGAGCAAGCTCTACAATTTCAAAGGAATATTTTTTCTTTCCAGCATCTAATAGCTTTTTGTAAATCGGATAATTAATTCCAGCACAGATAAAGCCTACAATACCAATAACTATGCCTATTATCATCATAGTAATGCCCTCTCCTAAAACCTCCATTGCTAAGCACATACCAACACCAATAATAAGCGCGGATATAATTCCAAAGGTATAGGTAAATAAGGTTGCAGGCATTTTTGCCTTTCTGTCAAGCTTACGTAAAGCAACAATTTTTGTGTCGTTCTTAGGCGCGTATTCATTTGCTATGGATTCTGCGTAAATTTTGTTTGTGTTCATTTTATCATTCCTCCTTGTTTTTTACAAGTTTATTTTATCTTGGAAAAATGTAGTTTTGAACAACAAACATTTTAATTTTTGTTGAATTTAAAAAAGTGGTGCCACGGTAGATAAAATCCCCCTTAAGAGTCTCGTAAATATATTAGCCTTACAGTCCTGTAAAGATATTTGTGTGCTTTGTTTAATCATTAAATTTACATCTAATAAAATATCATCAATTACAGGTGCCTTATATATCCAAACACCACATTCAAAGCTAAGATAAAAGCTTCTGTAATCAAAGTTTACACTTCCGATTGTGGCTATTTCTCCGTCAACCACTACAATTTTTGAATGGTTAAAGCCCCTCTTGTATTCATACACCTTAACACCAGCCTCAATGAGTCTTTTGTAGTATGATTTTGTAACCTGATTTACTATTTTTTTGTCTGGTATTCCAGGTAAAATTATTTTAACCTCAACACCTCTTTTAGAAGCATTTGTTATTGCTCTTAGCATTTCATCATCAACTACAAAATATGGGGTGCTGATATATACGTATTTTTTAGCCGAGGAAATCATATTTATATAGACGTTTTCTCCAACCAATTCATTGTCAATCGGACTATCGGTGTATGGTTGATATACCCCTGTCGATAATGTTGGATATTCGCCCTTTATGGTTTTAAGCTTACTTTTAGTTACGTGCTCCCACATGCTCAGGAAGAAGACCTCCATAGTAAAGGCTCCCTCTCCGTATAAAGCTATACCACAATCCTTCCAATAACCAAACCTTTCTTTTTTGTTTATATATTCATCTGCTATATTTATTCCACCTGTGTAAGCAATTTGTGAATCAATTATACATAGCTTTCTGTGGTCACGATTATTTATTATTATATCAAGTACAGGAATAAAAACATTAAATGATCTTGCCTTTATTCCGTATTTTGTCAAGGACCGAAGTTCCTTAAGGGTAAGCTTGTCTATACAGCCAAAATCATCATATATAAGTCTTACATCTAAGCCTTGAGTTGCCTTTGTTATTAGCTTTTCTTTGATGCTGTTCCACATAAAGCCAGGCTTAATAATAAAATATTCAAGGTAAATTCTTGATTTGGCATTTTCTATATCCTTCATTAGACTTTCGAAAAAATCCTGTCCACAACAAAAATATCTCGCATTAGTATTTTCCACGGGTCCCGAATATGAAAAATCTTTAATATATTGCGATTGTCCCCTTGCAATTTCATCATCAAATTTTATTTCATTGCTCGTGTCAAGCTTGTCCTTTATGCTTTGAGTAATAGACATCATTTTTCTTGCTTTTCGTTTTGACAAAAGCCTACCACTCAAAATTATATACATACCTACACCAACCATTGGTACTACGAGAAGCAACAATATCCAAGCTATTTTGTAGTTAGCATTACTGTTGGTATTAATTACATAAATAGAAAAAATACAACCTATAACAAAGCAGAAAATGTAATAGTAAACAAATATTTCATTTGCTATCAGATTGATTAAAAATACTATTAAAATTTGTAAGAAAATACTTATTCCCGTCTGTACCAAACGACTGGTTAATAGCTTTAGTATCCTTTTCATTTAACATCCTTTCTACTATTATTTAAACAATGGTTGTAATTGCTTTCCCACAAGTGCAAGCTTAAGAGTTTCCTCTAACTGTGAAAAGTCACATACAAGCGAATGAGGCTTATTTTTAGGGTCATCCTGCTTCATAGGTACAAAAAATACATTTTTTCTTTCTAACAATATGCTTATATTTTGCAAATTTGCAGAAAGTGCATCGTTTGAGCACAAGGCTATGACTGTTGGTCTATCGGACCTTAGATGTGCCTTTGCCGACATTGTAACAGGAGTATCTGTTATTCCTCTTGCAATCTTTGCAAGAGTATTACCTGTGCAGGGAGCTATAACTAAAGCATCAAGCTGAATGCGTGGTCCTAAGGGCTCAGCCTCTACAATGGTATGAATTACTTTATTTTGAGTTATCTCCTCTACACTGCTTATTAAATCGCAAGCCTTACCAAAGCGAGTATTTGTTGTGTAAACATTTTCGCTCATTATAGGTAAAATATCATAGCCATCGTTTTTTAGCGACATAAGCTTATCAAGGCTTTGCTTATGAGTACAAAAGGAACCACAAAATGCGTATCCTATCATATATTATCCTTTCCATCAAGGGAAAAGCTTTTCGATTGTATCAAATATTATTTCAGCAGAGCTTTTTGGGAATATTTTACCAGGTAAGCCAGATGCAGAATAAACTCTTGACGTATCCTCAAAGCCTCCTGGCTTGGATGCTAACTCTACAATACACGTATTGGTGGGAAGTTTATCAATCATTTTCTTTGTATAAATAATTGATGGTACTGTATTTAGAACTAAATCACAGTTAGATGAATATTCAAGTGGTTTACTTATATATCCATCCTTTTCTATTTGTGCCCTTACCTCTTCTCTTCGTGCGTAAACGTACATTTTGGCACCTAATGAAGAAAAAATACGACAAAGATGCTTTCCAATCCGTCCATAGCCACACACAAAAATCTTTAAGCTCTTTATACTTCTTTCTAATAATGAGTGAAGCACAGAAACGGTTGCCTCAGCAGTAAGATATGCATTTTTTTCTAAAAAGCTCTCACCACTCGAATAGTCAACAACTCTGCCGTCAAAATATTCTTTTATTTTACTTTCGTAGCCAGATAAAACAAGTGTCGTCTTAGGAATTTTAGACAAAAGCTCCTTTAATTCGCTATCGCTTAATTCCCTTCGCACAGATAAAATCAATACGTTTGGTGTGCCAACATTCTCTATTTGACAAATTTTAGAATTGAAGCCCTTTGCTGACAAAATTTTATTTAGCTCAATATATCTTTTATCCTGTGATACAATACTTATATTCATTATTTTCCCTCATAATTTATTGAGAATTTCTTCTCAATTTCATTATATGCAATGGGAAAATCTATGCTTATTTATTGTTCTTTGCAATTAGCATATTTATGGAAAAGCCCTTAGCACTGAAATTTCTTTCGTATTCGGTTCTAATATTGGTGCTATCCATCTCAGAATTGTGTAAATCAAAGGTATGATATTCCAAGGTAAATGGAGATTTTTCTACCTCTTCAAGTGAAAAATCAAATAAGGGTCTGTTGTCAGTTTTGAAGTAAAGCCTTCCGTCTGGCTTTAGAACTCTTGAATACATCTTCAAAAATTCAATATAGGTAAGTCTTCTCTTTGTGTGACCCTTTTTGCTCCAAGGATCACAAAAGTTTATAAAAATGGCATCAGCTGAATTATCAGGAAAGCAAGAAAGAAGCTCCTTAGCATCTCCTACTGTAAATCTTACATTTCCAAGCTGACCCTTTTCAAATTCAACTACATCTCCAAGAGGGAAAATTTTACCATCTGCACGCTTCCAGCCTCCGTTAGGTGCAAGCTCGCCAAGTCCTCTTTGAATTGCATAATTTTCTGTTGCAATAGTGCAAACATCGGCAATCTTTTCGATTGCTAAATAGTTGTAATTTGGCTCTTGTAGGGACTTTCCACAAACAAAATCTCCCTTTCCACAACCAATCTCTATACGAAGAGGTCTTTCACAATCGTAGTATTGGTTAGGATTTTGTGCAAAATTTTCTACATTTTGTACTGTTAGCATTGACAAAAGCTTCAATCTTTCTTGTCCGTGCTTCTTTTTTTTCATTCTCATATTGATATTTTCTCCGTTTTTTGCTAAAATAGAAGTAATAAGCTACTTGATATGTATTTTAGCACATATATTTCAAAATTTGTAGCCTTTTTTGTAAATTAGGAGAAAATTATGACTTACACGTACAAAACAAGAGGTGTTTGTGCCTCTACTATCGAATTTGAATTAAATGATGGCATCGTTTCCAACGTTTCCTTTAGAGGTGGCTGTAATGGTAATCTAAAGGCTGTTTCTAAGTTAGTCGAGGGAATGAGTGGCGAAAGAGTTGTTGAAATCCTTAAAGGCAATATTTGTGGTTTCAAGAACACATCCTGTGCTGACCAGCTTGCTATCGCTATTGAAAAGGCTCTTTTAGAGCAAGGTGAATAAATGAAAAAGCTACTTATTGTTGATGGTAACAGTATTCTTAATAGAGCCTTTTATGGTGTTCGTGATTTAACCACTAAGGATGGTATCCCTACCAATGCTCTTTTTGGCATGATGAACATTCTCAAAAAGCATTTAGATAATCTTAAGCCAGAATATGCAGTTATAGCATTCGATTTAAAGGCTAAAACCTTTAGACACAAGGCTTGCGACTTTTATAAGGCTAACAGAAAGCCAATGCCTGAGGATTTAGCAACACAGCTTCCAATCGCTAAGGAGTTAGTAAAAATGCTTGGCTTCAACCTTTTGGAGCTTGAGGGCTATGAGGCTGACGATATTATCGGTACAGTTTCAAGAATTCCCTGCAAGGACGTTCATTCCTATATATTAACAGGTGACCGTGACTCTCTTCAGCTTATCAACGATGATACCTCTGTAATTCTTGTAAAAACTAAGGAGGATGTAATTTACAACACCGAAAGGTTTATTCAAGAATATGGTGTTACCCCTACACAATATATAGATGTAAAAGCAATCATGGGAGATTCCTCTGATAATATTCCTGGTGTTGCAGGCATAGGCGAAAAGGGTGCCTTTAAGCTAATTACTGAATACGAAAGTCTTGAAAAGCTATACGAGAAATATGAGTCCTCTTCTCTTTCTCAAGGAATGAAGGACAAGCTATCCAACAGCAAGGATATGGCATTTACCTCTAAATTTCTTGCTACTATTGTTTTAGATGTACCAATTGGAAAGCAAATTGAGGACTTGAATAACAAAGGAATTGATGCTTCTAATTTGCGTCGTGCCTTTGCTAAATATGAGTTTTCATCCCTTATTAAAAAGTTCGGCTTAGATAAGGCTGAGGAGGCTCAAGCACCAGTACAGCAATTAGAAATTGACCCATTTGCAAAAATGGAGCAAATTGGCTTTGATATTCCTGCTGAAACTGTTACCTTTTCACAGGATATTATTATGAGTACACCTCCATTTCAAACAGTACCATGTGCAGTTTATTTTATTGGCGATGAAGCACAGGTATGCACTTCAAACGGACTTGTATATCAATGCAAGGCTGATCTTTTAACCGAGTTTTTAACATGCTGTCCTATTATTTGTCACGACTTAAAGAGCCTACTTTTAAGGCATAATATTTGTTGTGTATTTGATACTATGTTAGCAGGCTATGTTATTTCTCCATCTGACTCTTCTTATGACCTTTCTACCCTTGCTATTTCCTATCTTGATGTAGTTTTTGAGGAAAGATATGGAGCACAAATTATCTTCAAGCTTTACACCGAAATGAAGCGTAGGCTTGAACGAGATGAAACTCTGCATATACTTAAAGACATTGAAATTCCTCTTGCAAAGGTTCTTTACTCTATGGAAAAGGAAGGCTTTAAGGTTGATTTAAAGGGACTTGAGGAATACTCAAATTATCTTTCTGCTCTTGAGGACAAATATAAGGAAAGAATTTACGAATTAAGTGGAGTTGAATTTAATATAAATTCTCCAAAACAGCTTGGTGAGGTGCTTTTTGACAGACTTGGGCTTCCACATGGAAAGAAAACCAAGACAGGCTACTCTACAAGTGCAGATGTATTAGAAGATTTAGCAGAAAGATATGAAATTGTTGAGCAAGTTTTAGAATATAGAAAGGTTGCTAAGCTAAATAGCACCTACTGTGTTGGTCTTATGAAGGTGGCTGACGAAAACGGAATTGTTCATACAACCTTTAACCAAACAGTTGCAGTAACTGGCAGACTTTCATCTACCGAGCCAAATCTTCAAAACATTCCTATTAGAACGGACCTTGGCAGAAATCTTCGCAAATATTTTACAACTAAAAGCGATGACTATGTTTTAATTGATGCAGACTACTCACAAATTGAATTAAAGGTGCTTGCACATTTATCTCAAGACATAAATATGACTCATGCCTTTAGAACAGGCTTAGATATTCATACAATGACCGCTTCCCTTGTTTTCAATGTTGCACCAGAGAATGTAACTGCTGAATTGAGAAAAAGAGCTAAAGCGGTAAACTTCGGCATTGTATATGGTATTGGTGACTTCTCTCTTGGCAAGGACCTTCATATATCGAAGGCTGAGGCCAAGGAATATATCAATTCTTACTTTGCAACCTATCCACAAATCCACGCTTATATTCAGCAATTAATAAGTGAGGCAAGAATGACTGGCTTTGCAAAAACCATGCTTGGTAGAATTCGCTATATTCCTGAATTAAGGGAAAAGAATAAAATGCGTCAGGCATTTGGCGAACGAGCTGCTATGAATAGCCCTATTCAAGGTACTGCTGCCGACATTATCAAAATTGCTATGATAAATGTTGACAAGGCACTTAAGGACTCTGGAATTGATGCTAAATTAATCCTACAAGTACACGACGAGCTAATCGTTGAGGCTCACAAGGATTGCTATGAAAAGGCTCTGCAAATATTAAAAACAGAAATGGAGGAGGCACAAAATCTTATTGTGCCACTTACAGCCGATGTTGCTGTTGGTGAAACCTGGTATGACGCAAAATAATGAAAAAATATCAGCTATTGCCTATGGCAAAATTAATCTTTACCTTGATATCCTTTCAAAAATGGAAAATGGCTATCACTCTATTGAATCGGTAATGCAAAGCGTTTCATTAGGGGATAAAATAACCCTTGAAGTCCTTGATGTTGACGGCGATAACCAAATTGAAATCAAGACTCAATGTCAAGTAATTCCTAACGACAAAAGCAACTTGGTTTATAAAACTGCAAGTGCTTTTCTCGAAAGGACAAATACTATCGGAAAACGTTTGATTTTTGAGATAGAAAAGAATATTCCTATATCCGCAGGAATGGCAGGTGGCAGTAGTGATGGAGCTACTGCTATGAAGCTGTTAAACGAGTATTTTGGCTCCCCACTTACACTTGACGAGCTTTGTGAAATTGGTGCAAGAATCGGCGCAGATATTCCCTTTTGTTTAACTGGTGGGACTTGTATATGTCAAGGAATTGGCGAAAGGATTACAAGGCTTACACCTCTTAAGGATATGCTTTTGGTTTGTGCCATTGACAATTCAAGCGTTTCGACTCCTGTTGCATTCTCTATGCTTGATGAAAAATTCGGCACCCGCCCTATGCCACATGGAGCATTAGAGAAAATGAAGCTTGCCATCGAAGGGGGGAATATAAGCGAGGTGTCCTCTCTTCTTTACAACAAATTCGAGGATGTTATTATACCTAAAATACCAAGTATTTCCAAAATAAAAGAAATAATGACAGAAAACGGCGCTAATGGCACTCTTATGAGTGGCAGTGGTCCCTCTGTTTTTGGTATTTTTGACAATGAAAAATCACAAATAAAAGCATATAATGCTTTGAAAAATTGTTCAATTCGTGCTTTTTTATGTAAAACCATTTGAATTTTCTGTTTTTTTGTTGACAAATCGTTTTTTTCGTTTTATAATTAGAAAAATAAATTCATAACAAGGAGAGTATTATGTCAAAGGATTTATTCGATTACAAGTTTGGTAAGGAAGGCATTACTTTTGATGACGTCCTTCTAATTCCTGCTAAGAGTGAGGTTGTTCCTAAGATGATTAACCTCGAAACACATCTTACAAAGAAAATTAAGCTTAACATTCCTCTTATGAGTGCAGCTATGGACACTGTTACAGAGTCTGAGCTTGCTATTGCAATCGCTCGTGAGGGTGGTGTAGGTGTTATTCACAAGAATATGTCTATTCAAAAACAGGCTGAGGAGGTAGAAAGAGTAAAAAGAAGCGAAAATGGTGTTATAAGAGACCCATTCTATCTTTCTCCAGACAATACTGTGCTTGAGGCTGATCAGCTTATGGCTAAGTACAGAATTTCCGGTGTTCCAATCTGCGTTGAAAACAAAAAGCTTGTTGGTATCATTACAAACAGAGATATTCGTTTCTTAACCGACCTTAACGTTCCAATCAAGGATTATATGACTAAGGACAAGCTTATCACATTGAAGGACGGCTCTACACTTGAAGATGCAAAGGCTCTCTTGTGCAAATATAAAATTGAAAAGCTTCCAATTGTTGATGACAATTATATACTTAAGGGACTTATCACTACTAAGGATATCGAAAAGGCTCAAAAATATCCTAACACTGCTCGTGACGAGTATGGCAGACTTCTCTGCGGTGCTGCTATCGGTGTAACCGATAACGTTGTTGAGCGTGCAGGCGCACTACTCTCCGTTGGCGCTGACTTCCTTGTGCTTGACTCTGCACATGGTCACTCAAAGAACATTGTTCTTTGTCTAAAGAAAATCAAAGAAGCATATCCAAATGCTCAAATAATCGCTGGTAACATTGCAACAGGCGAGGCTGCACGTGACCTTATCGAGGCAGGTGCTGATGCTGTTAAGGTTGGTATCGGTCCTGGTTCTATTTGTACAACACGTATCGTTGCAGGTATCGGTGTTCCACAAATTACTGCAATCTTTGACGTTTACAATGTTGCAAAGGAATATGGTATTCCTGTTATTGCTGATGGTGGTATTAAGTACAGTGGTGACTTAGTTAAGGCTATCGCTGCTGGTGGAGACGTAATCATGGTTGGTTCTCTTCTCGCTGGTTGTGAGGAAAGCCCTGGAGATGAGGAAATCTTCCAAGGTCGTCGCTTCAAGGTTTACCGTGGCATGGGCTCTCTTGCATCAATGGAAAAGGGCTCTAAGGATCGTTACTTCCAAGAGGGCAACAAAAAGCTTGTTCCTGAAGGAGTTGAGGGTCGTGTTCCTTACAAGGGTCCACTTTCTGATACTGTATATCAGCTTATGGGTGGTCTTCGTTCAGGTATGGGTTACTGTGGTACTCCTACAATTCCTGAGCTTAAGGAAAGAGGACAATTTGTTAGAATTTCTGGTGCTGGTCTTCGTGAATCACATCCTCACGACATTAGCATTACTAAGGAAGCTCCTAACTACAGCATCCAAGCAAATTAATAATTTTAAGGGCAATCACTGGATTGCCCTTTTTTATTGCATAAAAATTCAATTGTCTATTGACTTATAAATTTTTTTAGTATAAAATGATAATAATAAATTAATTTAGGTAGGTTTCACTAAATGTTCAAAAAATTCAAGGAAAATAAGTATTTTCGCTATGGTGCTATTGCATTTATAGTTGGTGCGTTGCTTATTGGATTGATTTTTGCTATCATTAAGTTTTCTGACATTACTAATGTAGTTTCGGGAATTGTTGATGCAATGTCTGCCTTTGTTTACGGATTTATTTTTGCTTTTTTAATTAATCCGCTTTACAAAAAATACCATAAGCACGTTTTTAAATTTATAGAAAAGAAAAAAGAGCGCCCAAAGCTAAGAAAGGCATTTTCTTTAGCTTTAGCATACATTACAATCGCTATTATAATTGCTCTATTTGTTTGGCTTGTTGTACCAAACATTGTTGATAACGTAAGGACTCTTGCTGATAAATTCCCTGCATATATACAATCAATAAAAAACTCACTTTTAGAATTATTGTCCAAAATTCCTGGTGTTAATGACCCTAATGTTGTACTTCAACAAATTACAGATTACTTTTCATCGGATTCAGGCTCCACCGATATAGCGGGAATACTTAGCTCGGTTGCCAGTACAATAATTCACGTTGTTATAACAATTGGCTCACACGCATTTTCAATCGTTGTAGGTATTATTCTATCAATTTATTTCTTAGTTTACAAGGAATCAATTATAAGACGTACAAAACGACTTCTCTGTGCAATTTTCAAGCAGAAGAATTATCAAAGAGTAATGGATTTTGCCAATTACACAAATAACACCTTTGCAAGATATATTGTCGGCGCTATTCTCGACTCAATTCTTGTAGGTATAGTTATTGGTCTTGTTCTTTGGATTTGTGGCTTCCCATTTGCTGCACTAATCGGTGTAATTTGTGGTCTTACAAATATAATTCCATTCTTCGGTCCATTCATTGGATCTATCCCTTCAGCAATACTTATTTTGATTGCAACAGGAGATATTTGGAAGGTAATTCTCTTTGCTCTAATCATTCTCATTATTCAACAAATTGACGGCAATTTGATTGCACCTCACATTCACGGTGCTTCAACAGGTCTTACACCAATAGGTGTAATTGCAGCTACAACGCTATGCTCTCACCTATTTGGCTTTGCGGGCATGGTAATAGGTGTACCACTTTGTGCTGTTGTATGCTATATTTTCTCACGTATCATTAATAAAAGATTACGCAACAAAAATATGCCAACTGACGAAAATCACTACGCCTCACAAGATGTTTTCAAAAGCGATTCAGTAGCATCAGGAGAAAACCCTACCGACAATGAAGGTGGCGAAAATTAATTAATATAACATAAAAAAGTGGACAAAATTTGTCCACTTTTTTATTAATTACAGACACTTGGTCCACTTTTTGTTTAAATTCTATCTACATTGGAAATAATAACAAAAAAAGAACGGAAATACAAAATGAAAATTAAATCCTTAAAAGCAAGAGAAATTATTGATTCAAGAGGCTACCCAACCCTTGAAACTGAAATTGCTCTCGATAACGGAAAGGTAGGGATCGCCTCGGTCCCATCGGGTGCATCAACAGGCGTATATGAGGCAGTTGAATTAAGGGATAATGACGAAAGCAGATACTTTGGAAAGGGTGTTTTAAAGGCAGTTGAAAACGTAAATCATAAAATTGCTCCGATTGTTATTGGTAAGGAAAGCGAGGAAATTATCTCAATAGACAAGATAATGACAGACTTAGACCCAACAAGTAACAAGGCACAGTTGGGTGCTAATTCCACTCTATCTGTTTCTTTGGCTTTAGCTAAGGCTAATGCAAGCTCTTATAAGCTTCCACTCTATAAGTATTTAGGTGGTATCTACGGAAACAAGCTTCCTATACCCTTTATGAATATTTTAAATGGCGGTGCTCACGCTTCAAACAACTTAGATATACAAGAGTTTATGATAGTCCCTTGTGGCTTTTCATCCTTTAAGGAAGCCTTGCGTGCAGGCTGTGAGGTCTATCAAAGCTTGAAAAATATATTAAAAAACAAGCATCTTTCAACTTCAGTTGGCGACGAGGGTGGATTTGCACCAAATTTAAAGGACGAAAACGAGGCTATTGAGCTTATTATTGAGGCTATAAACAAAGCAAAATACAACACTGGGTCCATAAAAATAGCGTTAGACATAGCATCAAGCGAGTGGTGGGTTGGTAAAGGTAGATATACGCTTCCAAAGTGTGGAAAAACCTACACTTCCCTTGAGCTTATTGAAAAATGGGAAGCATTAATTAACAAATATCCTATATTCTCCATTGAAGATCCACTTGGCGAAAAGGATTATGATGGTTGGAGAAAAATTACTGAAAGATTAGGAAGCAAGGTTTTGCTGGTTGGTGACGATTTGTTTGTTACTAATACCGATAGATTACACAGAGGTATTAGCGAAAAAATGGGTAACTCTATTTTGATTAAGCCAAATCAAATTGGTACACTTTCTGAAACTCTTGAGGTAATAAGGCTTGCAAAAAAGCACTCCTTCTCTACTATTATTTCTCATCGTTCGGGAGAAACTGACGATACCTATATTGCAGATATTGCAGTTGCAACAAATGCAGGCTTTATAAAAACAGGAGCTCCTTGTAGAATGGACAGGGTATCAAAGTACAATAGGCTTTTAAAGATTGAAGAAGAACTGTATAGAAAATAAGTCTGAGTAGCTTGCGTGATTTTTCACGCAAGCTATATTTGTGTACCAATTTTGGTATATCCAAGCTGTAATCTTCATATATAATAAAAGAATTTTATATTATACTTGACTTTTTGTGGTGATGTGTGGTATACTACTTTTGTTCAAGAAATTACAAGTTGTGATATAAGGTCATACTAATCGGGGCGGTAGCGGTGCCCTGCACCTGAAATCCGCTATATGCAGGGATGAATTCCCAGTTTGAGGGTTATTCTTGTGTGGTCAGCACCATTAGTTGATGTGTTGACAGATGAGTCTTGCGCAATTGTCGGCTGTGAACCGTGTCAGATGGGGGACCAAGCAGCACTAAGCGGTTGTGATGATGTGCCGTGAGGGTGCTTGTCTCGAGCAAAGACTATTGGGTAGCGCATGTAAGGGTAATTCGAAGCTTGGGTGTATGATCTTATATGACAGCTTGTTTTTTTATTATACTTTAGGAGGATTATTATGCATCAGGCGTTATACAGAAAATACCGTCCATCTAATTTTAATGATGTGTATGGACAGGACCATATTACCTCTATATTGCGACAAGAAGCCTTAAATGGCTCTGTTTCTCACGCATATTTGTTCTCTGGCTCTCGTGGTACTGGTAAAACCACCTGTGCTAAAATTCTTGCTAAGAGTGTAAACTGTCTCAATCCAAAGGACGGAAATCCTTGTAACAGCTGTGAAAACTGCATCGCAATCGACCAAGGCACTACTACTGACGTAATTGAAATGGACGCAGCTACAAATACAGGCGTTGAATATATTCGTGAGTTAAGGGAAAGTGTTATGTTTACTCCTGCTATGCTCAAAAAACGTGTTTACATAATTGACGAGGCTCACATGCTTTCTGATAGTGCCTTTAATGCATTATTAAAGACGATTGAGGAGCCACCTGAACACGTTATTTACATTTTTGCCACAACCGAGCAACACAAAATTCCTGCTACTATCATTTCAAGATGTCAACGCTTTGAATTTCGCAGAATTTCTCTTAATTCTTTAGTTAAGAGACTTATGTATATAGCATCCTGCGAGGGTATCGACTTAACCGATGAGGGTGCTAAGCTTATTGCAAAAACAGCTCAAGGCGGTATGCGTGATGCAATTAGCTTAATGGAGCTCTGTGCAGGTCCTCACAAGACCATTACCGACACATTAGTTAATGAAATTTTAGGTACCAGCTCCTATGAAAAGATGTGTAATGTTGCTAAATACATTGCAGAAAAGAATTACGGCGCTTTGTTTGATACTGTAAACGAGGTTGTAGTATCCTCTAAGGATATAATGGTATTTTTTGCTGATTTAACCACTTTTTACAGAGATATGATGGTTAAAAAATCCTCTTTGAATAGCGATTATTTAGACCTACTTCCCGCTGAAAATGAGGCTCTTGAGAAAACTGCTTCTCTTTTCAATATGTCAACCTTGATTTATCACACCTCATTGCTTGATGAGGCTTACTCCTCAATGATGAGAAATCCAAGTGGTAAAAGGCTATGTGCAGAGGTTACTCTTATGAAAATGTGTGACCCTAAGCTAAGTGGCTCAAATGAGGCTATTTTATCAAGGCTATCAGCTCTTGAGGACAAGCTAATTTTGTTATCAAAGGGTGTAGCTCCTATAAGCAATAACGAGCCATCCACTACTGTATCAAAGCCTGAGGAAAAGGAAGTAATAGTTGAAAAAGAGGCAGATGTTACCACTTCTTTTGAGGGAGATAGCTCAAGCTTTGTTGATAATTGGGACGAAATTGTAAGCAAGGTAAGCCAGCTTAACGTTTCTATTGGTAGCTTCTTGAAGAATTGTGTTCCCTCTTATTCTAAACAAAACAACAAATATTATATTAGCTCCACTGCACAAATTACTGTAACTATGCTGAGCAGTGAGAAAAACAAGAAGGTAATCTTTGATGCAATGGTATGCTGTGATATTGATATAAGCTCAATGTCACAAATTGAATTTGTATATAAAAATGCAAGGTCACAAAAGAAAGACCTTGACGAATTTTAAAGGTGGTATAGATATGAAGGCAAATGTTCCAAAGGGTCCAAGCATGAATGAAATGCTTAGACAAGCACAAAAAATGCAACAGGATATGCAAGAAAAACAAGCCGAGCTTGAAGCAAGAGAGTATGATATTCAAGCAGGTGGTGGAGTTGTTAAGCTCAAAATCAACGGAAAAAGACAAATTTTGAGCATCGACATCGACCCAGAAATCGTTGACCCTGACGATATTGAGACTCTTTCTGATATACTTGTTGCAGCTGTAAACGAGGCTATTAAAAAGGTTGATGCTACAACCGAGGCTGAAATGGGTAAGATTACCGGTGGTATGGGTGGTCTTGGCGGTTTTCCAGGAGTATTTTAATGGATAATCTAATTAAGCCACTTCAAGACCTTGTTGAAAAATTTCGTTCTCTTGATGGTGTTGGCAGAAAAAGTGCTATGAAAATGGCTTTTTCTGTGCTTGATATGACAACTGAGGAGGCTTGCGATTTTGCTCAGGCTATTCTCGATGCAAAAACTCAGGTTGGTCTTTGTACAATTTGTCAAAATCTTGCAAGCGAGGCAGTCTGCCCTATTTGTGCCTCTGAATTAAGAGACCACTCCACAGTTTGCGTGGTTTCAGATTATCAAGCTGTTATTGCCTTGGAAAAGGTAAAGGAATACCAGGGTGTATATCACGTGCTTCACGGCACGATTTCTCCTATGAAGGGAATCGGTCCAGACAAGCTAAAAATCAAGGAATTATTAGCAAGAATTAACAATGAAGAGATAAAAGAGGTTATTGTCGCTACTAACACTACCGTTGAGGGCGAAGCAACCGCTATGTATCTTTCAAAAATCATTAAGCCACTTGGTGTTAAGGTAACCAGAATCGCTAATGGCTTACCAGTCGGTGCAGATCTTGAATATGCAGATTCAGTTACACTTTTCCGTGCTATTCAAGGACGACACGATATTTAATTTACAGACAGGAATTTACAATGGAATATATATTTTTTGACATTGAATGTGCAAATTGCTTTCAAGGAAAAGGCAAAATTTGCTCCTTCGGTTATGTTATTACCGATGAACGCTTCAACGTTTTAGAAAAAAATGATATTCTTATAAATCCTCACTCTAAATTCCATCTTTTTGGTCATAAAAATCAGCCTGGTATATCATTAGGCTACGATTATGCTACATTTAAGCATTCTCCTGACTTTAATTATTATTACAAAACAATTCGTTCCCTTCTTACAAGGCCTGACGCAATAAATTTTGGCTTTGCTGTTCTTTCTGACGCTGGCTTCATCCAAAGCGAGTGTGAAAGATTTTCAAGGGAGCAATTTGACTACTCCTTCATCGATGTGCAAAGAATTTATACTGAGCTTAAGGAGCTTGAAAACACTCCTGGACTTATTAAATGTGCTCACGAATATGGTGTTACAGATAGTCAAGATGTACACAAAAGTGATGATGATTCATACTACACTATGCGAGTTATGAAGGGTATTTGTCAAGAGTTGGGACTTAGTGCCTTAGATGTAATCGAAAAATTTCCTCATTGCAAGTGTAAGTGTTCAAATGGCGTAATTGAATCCGAATACCTAAAGTACAAGGAAGCCCTGAAGGCACAAAAGCTTTCGAAAATGGAAAAGTTCACAGGAAGTAAGCGTAGCAATTGGTTACATACAAATGACGAAAATTTGACTGAATTTAGCAATTACTTTAAGAGAGTATTTATTGATAAAAACTCTACGTCCTCTCTTTCTGGAAAAAGGGTTTGTATAAGCTCTTTATACGAGGAATATCATTTTAATGAAATGATGAATATTGTTTCTCTGCTTGCAAAAAATGGGGCTAAGTATTCTCGAAGTGCCTTCCACTGCGATATATTTGTTACTTACCAATTAAACGGTAAGCAAGGAGTTCCTTATATCTGCTATCGTAAGAACAAGGTAGATATTGCAAAAAGCGAGGGGAAAATCATCGATACTATGGACATTTCGGACCTATTTAAAATTCTAAATGTGACCGAGGAAGAAATAAAGGCGCTTGACAGAAGCAAGCTTGCATCTCTTAGGTATAAAAAGCCTACTAATTATTAATAAACAGACACTCCACCGACAAAATCCACTTGGGTTTTCTCAAATTTTTGAGTTTAGGGCAAGGGAGTGTCTGTTTTTTATAAAAAAGCACGGAGCTTCCGTGCTTTTTTTGTTTAAATAAATTCCTTTAAATCGAAGTTTAACATATTGTTTCTTATTATAGAATAATGCTCGTTGACCTCATCATCCTTTAATATGTTTAAGCTACTCCTTATGGCGCCGACAAAATATTCAGGATTAAGGTAGTTTTCATTATCTGCGGTCAATATGGTGTGAATAGACATACCATCGTCAATTTTTTCCACATCAACAAGCTTAATATATTTGCTAATATCTACTTGCTTTTCTCCGCTTTTTGTTCTTTTTGTAATTAAGCATTCCTTAGAAAATAATTCCTTTACTAAATTACAGCTTTCCTTTGTTATTTTATCAGAATAAAGCTCTATTGTGTAATCAATATAACCTATATTTTTAAATTTTTGCTCTGGATTATATACAGAAATTACCTTCATTTCCTCGGGAAAGCTATCACTTAATCTTTTTGCTATTTCTTCATTTGACATATAGGAGTTAATTTTGAAATCAAGAAGTTCGCAATTGCTCTCTACTCCAACAGGAAGTGGCACAGCAAAGGTAAGCCTTGGTTGAGGGTTAAAGCCCTCACTATACCAAATATCAATACCTGCCCTTGTAATAATTCTCTGCATTGTTCTTGCAAGATCGAGATGTGAAATATACATCAGGTTTCCTGTTTTAGAAAATTTAACTCTTACTGAAATTACTTCTTGTTGGGACACCATGTTAGCTCCTTTCCAAGACGATTAGCTCCACAGCCTGAGCATTTTTCCTTACAGTTTGGTGTGGTTAAGCTTTCATATGCCTTTTTATTTTCGTTTATCATAAAGCTTTTATTTACTCCAATGTCGATAACATCCCAAGGAAGAATTTCATCAAATGGAATACGACGATTTGCAAAAAAGTCGGGGTCAATGTCACATTCCTTGAATATATCCATCCATTTTTCGTAATCAAAATACTCCTCCCAAGCATCAAACACCATTCCCTTTGATTGAGCTAATGCAATTGCCTTAGAAAGACGTCTATTACCCTTTGAAAAGATTGCCTCAAGACGAGAAACCTTCGCCTCGTGCCAGTTATATCTAATTTTCCTGTCGGTAATCTTTTCGCATAGGAATTTCTGCTTTTCGCAGAGCTCTTCCAAGGAGTTTTGTGGCTCCCATTGAAACGGAGTATGTGGCTTTGGAACAAAGCAAGATACACTTACAGTAACAGTAAGTGGCTTTCTTGGTCTGTTTGGAGTTTTATAAAACTCATCAACAACAAGGGATGCAAGGGTTGAAATACCCTCAATATCCTCGTAGGTCTCAGTTGGTAAGCCATTCATAAAGTATAGCTTAACCATACTCTTTCCACCTCTAAACGCAAGACCTACTGCATTTAAAAGGTCCTTTTCATAAAGGTTTTTATTAATTGCATCTCTTAGCCTTTGAGTACCAGCCTCGGGTGCAAAGGTGAGTCCACTGGAACGGATTGATGAAACCTTTTCCATTAGCTCCTTTGTAAAGCTATCAGCTCTTAAGGAAGGAAGAGATAGGTTGATTTTTTTCTCGTTTGTCCATTCAAGAAGTCTGTCTGTTGCCTCGTGTAGGCAGGAATAATCGCTTATGGAAAGCGATGTTAATGAAATTTCATTATATCCTGTATTCTCGTAAAGCTCCCTTGCTTGAGCATTTAAAACCTCGGCACTCTTTTCACGCACAGGACGGAATACCATACCTGCTTGGCAAAAGCGACAGCCTCTGATACAGCCACGGAAGGTTTCAAGCATAATTCTGTCATGAACAGTTTCTATATATGGCATAACAGGCTTTGTAGGGAAATAAGAGGTGTTTAGGTCGCTTATAACCCTCTTGACTACTCTTTTTGGAACATCATCATATTTTGGCTCAAAGCTTTTAATTGTTCCATCCTCGTTGTATTCTATATCATATAGCGATGGCACATAAAAGCCCTCAAGATGTGAAGCCTCTCTCAAAAATGCTTTTTTTGAATAGCTTCCCTTGGATTTCATATCAATATATAATTGAACAAGCTCACAAAGTGCCTCCTCGCCCTCGCCAATGCTAAATATATCGAAGAAATCAGCAACTGGCTCTGGATTATATGCACATGGACCACCACCAAGGATAATTGGGTCATCCTCTCCTCTGTCCTTAGAAAACACCTTTAAGCCTGCCAAATCGATCATATTGACGGCAGTTGTATAGCAAAGCTCATATTGAAGAGATATTGCCATAAAATCAAATAATTTGACTTCATCCTTGCTTTCAAGGGCAAAAAGCGGAATACTGTACTTGCGCATTTTCTCTTCCATATCTGTCCAAGGAGCAAATACTCTTTCGCACCATACATCATCCAGTTGATTGAGTGCTCCGTAGAGGATTTTCATACCTAAGTTAGACATACCTATTTCATAGGTGTCAGGAAAGCAAAATGCTACTCTTGCCTTTATTTTGTTTTTATCTTTAATAATCTGTCCGTATTCCCCACCTGTATATCTGCCAGGCTTGGAAACATTTTTTAAAATTGCGCTTATGTTTTGCATTTATCCTTTTTTAGGCAACATTACGACGGTTAAAAGAAGCATTATTGCGAAAAATGCTAAATAGTAAAGTACAATTGACACTGATGGCAATAGTCCCATTACACCAAAAATACATAGTCCAATATATGCTCCACCAAGTACCGACGCTACAATTTTAAGTGCCTTGATTACCTTTCTAATTGTTGCTATTCTCTTGCAGACAGGAATTGCCTTTAAAAGTGCACTGGAGCGACCCTTTGAAACAATTCTTGCATCCTTTTTAGAAGTGTGAGTTGGTACTTCCTTTGTTGAGGAAAGCTTAATAATTCTAACATCGTGCTTATCAAAATCAGTAATTTTTGCCATTAAGTCATTACTGATGTTAGGGTCAAAGGTTCTTATACCTATAATTAAGCCGTTTTTGTTTGCGTTAATGGCTGTTTTAACAAATTCTTCGTCTATTTGATACTTAATATACATCTTTGCACAAAGCTCGCCATCGCAAGCGGTGTACATTACAGATACATCCTCAATATCGTCTCTTTCGGTGCCTACCTCAATTCCTTGAGCAGTCATACCGAATTTGTCAGCAAAAATAATATTATGTCCATCTACACTAACACATAGATAGCTACGTCCTGCACATGTGAATTTTACCTGCTTACTCTTCATAACTGCATTATTAGTTGCAGCATCAAATACCTCAGCTAAAGGTCCACCTACAACAGAAAAACCACTTGCAGCATAGTAAATTACATCCTCCATTGTAAAGTTGTTATATACATTGAAGTATGTTAGCTTTACGTTTGATGGTGGGAATGCAGAGGTGTCATTTACGGCAACAACGTCCATTTTAGAAAAATCATCTATTGCATTCTCGCCAATTATTGATACCTCACTATCGTAAAGGCTCTTATTACCGAAATAAAATGGAATACTGTATGCAAAAAGTGTGCCCACAGGCAATAGCAAAAGTGCACTTATTGAAAAATAAGTAAGAGAGTCAGCTAAGTTATAGTCCTTAAACATCGCAACAATAGCAAACACTAATGATATTACAATAACGAAGAAATAATAAAATTTCAAAAATCCCTTTAAATTAACGGGTGCATTTGTATTTGCAAAATAATTCTTTATGAACGATGTTCTACCAACACGAGCAATTTCACCCTTAAATTCGCCGTTTGAGGTTGAGGTAAAGGTGTCATACTCCGCCTCTGCTTCGCTTTCAAACACCTTTTCAAGAAAGAACTTAGAGTCCTTTGATGAAACTACACCAAAGCCGAAGCGCTCTCTTGCAACATTTATATACGAGAACAAAATGCTTGACAAAACTATAATTGCTACTGGGAAATTGTAAAGTGCTGGTGGTTGCTTGAAAACTGATACGGAAATAATTTGCAATAAATTATTAATCAAAGCAACTCCAAGTGCAATTCCTACAACAGATTCTGGAATAAAGCTTCGTTTAAAGATAGATTTTATTCCATGATAAAGCTGTTCATAAGCAAATATAGAGCAAATAATCAATGCAGATAGGCTTATTATTATATGAATATATGGGTGCTTATATATATCAAAATACTCCCACACTGTGCTTGCATTTGGGAATAACAATGAAATGTTTTCAACAAAGAAAATAATGATTGCAAAAATACTTGAAAGGATCAGCTTGGTTTTCAAGCTACTCTTTGCGTATTTATACATGCCAATAATTTCTTTTCTTTGCAATCGGTCATTGTATTCAAAATTTACTTGATCATCATCGTTTTGATCCTCATCAGATTGCTTGTCAGAGATTTGATGAAAGCCTGATTGACCAAACGCCTCGTTGAATTTTCTGTCATTTTGAGAGGTGCGTGAATACATTTCATCTAACTCAAAATCGCCTGTTTTTTCTTTGTTTCCACCGTGCCATAAAAACAAGCTACCAGCACCACTTATATCGTTTGATACCTTTTGGAATATTTCTTTATTCGGAGAAACATATTCGTCATTATCATCATCCTGCTCCGAAGCGATGTTAATCGAAATACCATGAGGCTCAGCATTCTTATTTTGCTCATCTAATTCTATTTCCTTCTTTTCGTCCATAGTTGTTTCCTTTCTTTAGTCTTAATTGTCAGCTCTTAGCTTCTTTGCATTCTTGCCACGTGACACAAAATTACAGAGGCTGCAGTTGAAACGTTCAAAGAATTTACCTTACCATACATAGGTATAGATACTATGTAATCGCTTCTCTCCTTAACCAACCTTGAAACTCCATTTCCCTCTGAGCCTAAAACAACTGCACAGGCACAGTTAAAATCGGTTTCGTAGTATGGTGTGCCTCCTGCCTCTGAGGTAAATATCCAAAGCCCCTTCTTCTTTAGCTCCTCAATTGTGGTTGCAATGTTTGAAACCTTGGCTATAAGCATATGCTCAATCGCACCTGCTGAGGATTTATATACAGTTGAGGTTATTCCAACTGCACGTCTCTTGGGAATTATAATACCATGTGCTCCTGCACATTCAGCACATCTAATAAGTGCACCAAGGTTATGTGGGTCCTCAATAGAGTCAGCAATAACTATAAGTGGCTTTTCGTTTCTTTCCTGAGCCAAGGCAAGCATATCATCAACAGTTGAATATTCCTTCATTGATGCTATGGCAACAATGCCTTGATGGTTAGCACCATTACTTAAAAAGTCAAGCTTTTGTGCCTCAACCTCAGAAATTGGAACTCCACGTGCGATTGCCTCAGCAACTAATACTGTAATTGAGCCCTCGTGAGCACCACCTTTTTTTACGTAAATTTTTTCGATAGATCTTTCGCTTTTTAAAAGCTCTCTTACCGCGTTTCGTCCAACGACAGTACCACTTTCGTCCTCTTGGACGTTTCTTTTGAAGTCTTTGTTTTTATATAAGTCCTTGCTTTTATCGTAGCTCTTGTTCTTCAAAGCACTTACCTCTCACCCATGTTTTTTCATTATATTTTAACATATATATTTAATTTTGTACAGTTTATTTTAAAATAATTTTTAAAAAGTTTTATTATAGTACCATAAAGACAAAAATAAACCCCTAACATAAGTTAGAGGCTTATTTTTAACTCAAATACTATTTATGTAGATTTACTGTTGGTTTTTCTTAGCAAAGCATTCACTACAATATACAGGCTTTTCGTTATTGGGCTGGAAAGGAACCTTAGCTTCCCCTCCACATTCTGCACAAACAGTTGTAAAGAATTCTCTTGGAGCCTTTGCCGCATTTTTCTTAGCATCTCTGCATTTTTTGCATCTTTTTGGTTCGTTTTCAAGTCCCTTTGATGCAAAGAACTCCTGCTCGCCTACTGTGAAAATAAATTCTTCTCCACAATCCTTGCAGATTAATGTTTTTTCCTCAAACATTTTTTCTCTCCTCTTTGTTTGATATAACAGATTTATACATAGCTTTCGCTTAGTATCATTTTATTATGCCCTTGAGCTTAACCTTGACTCTGTATATTGCATTATTAACGGATTTTTCTTCCTCGCCTAGTCTTTGAGAAATTTCCTTGCCCTTCATTCCTACCAAATACATTGAAAAAACTTTTTTTTCGAAAGCCGATATTTTTGCTTGAGCTAACGCTGTCATTGGATCACCAAGTTCATTACAATTGAAATTAGATATATTTCCACCAACACTCTCGTTCAAGGGTGTTACAACTGGTGTAGCGCGTTTTTTGGACTTGTATTTTCTAACAAGGGAAACAAGACGATTCCTTATACACCTGTTAGCATAATTGCCAAATGTAGCTCTGCCATTGTCAATTTTAAAGCTACAAGCAGCCTTATACAAGGCATATTTTGCTTCCTGTAAAAACTCCTCCTGCTCGGCACCATTACTTTGACAAATTTCATAGTATTTATTAGCCAATTTTATGAGCAAGCCCATATATCCGTCACATAGTTTTTCGTACGCACTATCGTTGCCAGATTTTACATCTAAAAGTACTTCTTCAAGATTCTCCATTTTAAACCATACCTTAAAAATCTTAAATTTAGTCTATCGATTGTTAGCCATTTAGTTCATAAACTATTCAAATTGCCACAGTACAAATATTTTAATTTCAATTATGAATTAATTATAACAAAATAAAAAGTATTTGTCAAGGATAATTTGTGCATTTTTGAGAAAATAACGACTTTTTTTGTCAATCTTTTGTCAAAAATGACCATTTTACCCTGTTTTCGAATAATTTAGTTAAAAAAATGTTAATTAATTTTTTGCAAAGATGTAATTTTTATCGCCTGAAACGAGTGCCATTGTACCTTGGAAAACAATTTCAGGTCTGCGCTTGAAGTTGAATAACATTTTTTCTGCCTCGGTATTGCTATCAACATCGATGTTAATTTCGAGAATTTTTCTGCCCTTTTCAACTATTTCACAATGCACGCTAAATTTCCCGTTAGGTAATTCTGTCTTATAGCAATCAATCGATGCTCCTCTCTTTTCAAAGGATAGGTATCTTATTGCACTCCTATAGCTTGCATCCTTGATTGTGGGAGAAATTTGGTCACTAAGTGCAGTGCCAATTTGCTTACCAGATTGGGAAACAACGTAGGTTTTTTCTCCCTTTTCGTCAATTCCAACCTCGGACACGTGCTTTGCCTCGATTAATTCAGCCAGACAGTCTCCACATTCAAAGTAGGACACTACCTCCTCTTGCTTTAAAATTGTACATATGTCGTTACAATTCAAGGGATAGCCTATTCTGTCCATCAAATAAAGTATGAACACCTTTAATTCGTTTTTATCCATATTGTATATCTCCTTGTTGATTTTCGTAATGATATGATACCACAGTTTTTCATATTTAGCAACAAAAATTTTGTGCTTGCAGATTTTTTGTAATATACAAAGTGTTAAGCGAATATGATATAAAAAAAAGGAGTACTAAAAATGGCGAATGAATTGATAAAGATTGATATGATTGACAAGTTTAATAGTAACGGAATACGCATTGAGAGGAAAAAACGAAAAAGGCGAAAGAGTGTTGTTAAAAGACTATTAGTTTTTGCTTTGATGATAATGCTGTGTATAGGTTTATACAAGGCATTTCCTTACATAAAGGAGCTAAAGCTTTTCCAATTTGATTTTTTTGAAAATTCAGACACTCCCCAAGACGAAAACAATAACAATCTTCAAAATCCAACAGATGACAATATAAATCAAGACGAAAATACAACCAACGAAAACGATAATGTTAATGACGAAAGCAACAATCAGGAAAAGGATGAATCAAGCCAAGAAAACACAGAGAGTGGAGAAGAAGATCTTCCCGAAGGCCATTATGCCATTGCTTGTGACAAGTCGGAATATACAATAACAAACAATAGTGCCTGTGACATAGATTTTTCTAAGGAATGTAATTATGAAACAGTTAAAGAAATTTATGAGATATATGGCACTGGTGCACCAGTAGTTCTAATTACTCACTTCTCTTCACGAGAATGCTATTCTAACGGAAATTCATACACTCCCCAAGGTGTTTTTTATAGTAATGAGAAAAATATAGGTAATATTGGCGATACAATTACAAGCGAGCTAACCTCTTTAGGTGTAAACACTATTCACCTAAATGAAATATACGCCTCAGGTGCTATATACTCTTCTCGCGAGGAATATGAAAAATCATTAAGTAAGACTCTTTTGGCTTATCCAAGCATTGCTTATGTTATTAATATTTCAAGAGATATTTTAGTTAATGACGATATGACTATGACAAAAAATACATTTTCCATTGACGATGTATCATATGCTCAGCTTAGCTTGTCAGTTGGAACTAATTATAGCGAGATTACAGAATTACAAGAAAAGAACATTCTTTTCGCCAACAGTCTTTCAAAGCACCTTAATTCCCAATACGATTACTTTGTTTCTTCCACAGAAATTTCTATGTTTGATTTATCCCAAAACGTGACACCTGTGTGCTTTAATTTAGATATTGGTAGCTATGCAAATACCTTTGAAGAGGCTTTGGCTTCTGCTTCACTATTTGCACAATGCTTTAGTGATATGATTAAGTAATACAAAAAAGCGGTTGACACCGCTTTTTTATTTTAATTCAGAAAATATCCTTATTGCATCCCTTTTGCAAAGGCATTTACAATGCTCCTTTATGTATCCTTGACTATTTGGTCTTAGAGGACGAGCATATTCTCCCATAAAGGAATATTTAGCATCCTTGACCGACACGTCATCCAAAATTATATAGTATTTACTCTGCTCTTTATCGTAATAAACAGAGCTTTTTCCCGCATAGCCCTTTACTATTAAGCTATATGCAATATTTATGACTCCACTTAACTCATCAATTGAAAATATAGACACATTGCTCTTCGACCTATTTGTATTGTTTCGTTGCTTCTTTTCCTTAAGCTCCTCCTCGGCGTAGGTTAAGAATATTTCACACCCACCGTTTTTTGCATTAAATATTTCTGCAACTACTCTTTCTCCTGAAAATTTGTAGCCTACCTCTTTTTTTGCCCTTGCAAGCAATCTTGAAAACGAGCCCTTCATATCATCTACATTTATATCAGAATTCTCATCTAAGCCGTATATTTTACTTTCCTTTGCGTTTAAGGTAATTTTTAGGGATTTTTCTCCTATTTTCATAAATTCCATCGTTCAATCCTCCTTTACCATTATATATTTTCTCATACATTTTGTGCAAGGAACAATTTTTGGCTTTTTTGCCAATTGTCTGTACTTTTACCTTGAATTTAATAAATATTGGAGGCTTGGTTATTTTTTACCATTAAATTGCATAGTCTTTAACAACTAATTTTTTGGAGATGTATATGAAAAAATTTTTAATGTTTCTTATTTTATCAACCTTTTTTCTTTCGCTTAGTGTTTGTGCCAACAACAAGCTTTCTCCTGCCATAGATGTTATTGCATACGAAAATTCAATGATTAAGGCAGGAGTGCTATACAATGGCGAAATGAATTTTGATGTTGACGATTTCGATTCCGTCCTTGGTACAAACGTGCAGGCTATAACAGTTACCTCTCTTCCAAGCGAGGACTATGGTAAGTTAATGCTTGATAATCTTTATGTCCTTGAAAATCAAGTAATTTATCGTTCAGACTTTTCAATGCTAAAATTTGTAAGCACAAAGGATACCGATGAGGGCGTTTTCTTTACCTTTAAGCCTAAGGGTAGCAATTACACAATTCAATGTGAATTAAAATCATTAAAAAATGTTAATCTTTCCCCAGTTGCGACAAACGGGGAGGATGTTTCCACTTGGACCAACCAAAACACCTCATACTATGGAGTTTTGAATGGATATGACCCAGAGGGCGATGAATTAAAATACGAGATTTGCTCCTATCCAACCAAGGGCATTTTATACTTAAGCAACAAAGCTGAAGGTGATTATAGATATGTACCATACACAAACGCAAAGGGTACAGATAGCTTTACATATAGAGTGCGTGACAGCTATGGCGGATATTCCGAGGTATGTGCAGTTGCTATAAGGATAGAAAAGCTATCGGCAAAGCCTGTTATTGCAGATTTAGATGACGAAAGATATTTAAATGCAATAACGGTTATGAAAAATCACGGTCTTATGTCCTTGTTTGAGGGAGAAAATGGAACTCAATTATTTAAGCCTGACGAGGAAATTACAAGAGAGGAATTTGTAGTATTAGTAATGAAGGCTATGGGTGCAAAAAATGTGCCTTCACTTGACAAAACCAGATTTGCAGATGACAAGGATATTTCTAAGGATTATAAGGGCTACATAGAAAGTGCTATAAGCTTAGGAATTATATCTGGAGAAATTAAAAACGATGGGCTTTATTTTAATCCACGAGGAGCAGTTACTGTGTCAGACGCAGCAATGATTATTAATAAAATTATTGGTGCACAAGAAAAGCTAACAGCAAGCGTTTTTCTTGATGAAAATGAAATTCCTGCCGAAGCACGTGCTTCTATAAAGGCGCTTTGCGACCTTGGTATTCTTTCCAAAACTGATGGTAAAATTATGCCAAATGCCCCACTAACACGTGCACAGACTGCAAGGATTTTAATGTCTTTATTGGAATTTAGAGGTAAGATAAAATAAAGTAAAAAGGGTGAGCTCACCCTTTTTACTTTATTTGCATTTCTTTTATTTTCTTTTCATCAGGAGTTACATAAGCAGTCCAATTTACGTGGTAAATTACATAGCCTGGCTTTGCCCCTGTTGGCTTTTTAACATGCTTTGCGTTTGTATAATCAACTGCTATGTTGTTACCCTCTGCCTTGGAATAATAGGCGGCAAGCTCAGCAGCCTCGGTAAAATCCCTCTCGCTTGGCTCTTCCTTGCCACATTGCATTAAAACGTGAGAGCCTGGAAGATTTTTAACGTGAAACCACCAGTCTGTTTTTTCTGCTATCTTTGTAGTAATGTAGTCGTTTTGTACATTGTTTTTGCCACACAAAAGAGTGTAACCTCCACTTGTTTTGAATTTAAGAGGCCTTGGTGCTTGATTTTTCTGTATGTTGTAGTTTTTCATTCTTGATGCATATCCACTATGGTAAAGCTCGTCACGAATTTGACCCAAGTCAACTTCCCCCTCTGCCTTTGTCAAAGAGTCAAACACCGTAGCAATATACTCAAGCTCGCTTTCTGCTAATTCAATTTGCTTAACTAACTCTATTTTTGCTTTTTTTAGCTTACTATACTTTTTGTAATATTTCTGAGCATTTTGTGATGGACTAATTTTGTTATCAAGAGGAATTTTTATCATTGACATATTTTCGTCGTAATAGTTTACAACCTCAACTAACTGCATACCCGTTTTTATAGCATGCAGATTGGCAGTTATCAAATCTGCCATTATGCGATATTCCTCTAATCTTTCACATTCCTTTAGCTCTTCCCTTTGGATTGCAATTTTTCTTAAAATTCTGCTCTCGGCATTTGTCAAGAGTCTTAAAATGTCTGCTGACTTTTGACGGATTCTCTCATTGTTGCCTTTTTTTGTAAAGTATGCATCAATTAACTCGCCGAAGCTTTCAAGCTTAACATTTTCAAAGCTATTGCCAAAATATTCAAGTGGAATGTAGGAATATTCCTGTGGTTCCTTTTTCTCGTTTAGTAAAAGGTACGGACAGGCCTTGCCTTCCTTTATGCTATCTATAATTTGGAAAAACTGGTCTGCAAGTGCTTCTATATTTACATTTTCAATAGTTGCATCAATATTTCCAGTTAGCTTATATGCAATTTGTCTTGCTGTTGAAATTGCAATTCCTGAAAAATTGGTAGTTATAAATCTATCAATCTTCATTCCTTGAGGTGCGCTTTGACACACCTTTAAAAATTGCTCCTTAGTCACCCTTGCTGTGTCGAGCTTGTCTTGACTTGGTGGTAGCTCATATTTCATACCAACCAATAGCTGTCTCTGAGCATTTGAAGAAAAGTCAACGCTTCTGGTTAGTGCTAAAATTTTGCCTTGAACGTCGGTAAGAATAAGATTCGAATATTTACCCATAAGCTCACAAATTAAAAACTTGCTTGATTTAAAGCCTAACTCATCATAAGCCTCAAATTCCAGCTTACAAACTCGCTCAAAGCCCTCGCAATAAGCATTTAAAAGCTTGCCACCATTTAGATGCTTTCGCAAAAGCATGCATAGCATAGGTGCTTTTTGAGGATTTTCCTGAGTGCCCTGTGTTACATTTATTCTTGGATTATTGGACCCGACGTTTATAAGTATTCTTGCCTTAGACCTTGCAGAGTGAAGCATAATTACAAATTCATCCTGTGAGGGCTGATGGATTTTTTCTATTCTTGCCTGACTTAAGCCTTGTATTTCTCTTACAATGCAATTAAGCATTCCCGCATCAAGTGCCATTTGGTATTTCCTCCTCCGTTTTAAATCTATTGACATATATTTTACTACAATTTATCGGTTAAGTCAAATACTTTATAAAATAATTATAACTTTTTTTAAATAAATATGGAAATTGTCTTAAATTTGTGATATACTGTAATCTAAGTTAATAGTGCCTTTTGCACTTTTACTATAAAATGAACATTTCAAAAGGGCTATATGCCTTTGGTTATTAATATTTTGTGAGGACAATAATGGCAAATTTACACGAATATTTTGAAAAGCGTACTCTTCCTTTAGTTGTACTAAACGGCTCTGTTTTCGCTTTTCCTAACTTCCCTATTACTGTTGATGTTTCTGCCCCTGAAAATAAGGTGGCAGTTGAATACGCAGAAAATACAGATTTTTTAGTTTATGTGGTAACTCAAAGTGACCCCTTTGCAGAAAAGCTTGACATTAATCATCTTTATAATGTTGGCACAGTTGCTAAGGTTAAGCAAGTTACAAAAAGAGGTCCTAAAAAGACAATAGCAACCCTTGAAAGCATTGCTCGTGCTGAGCACAAATCAATTGTTAAGCAGGATAAGCACTATATGTGTGAGGTTATCGTGCCAATTGTTGAGGACAAGGACTCTACTTATGAGGAAAGAGAGGCATTTTTAAGAGCATTAAAGGAGCAAGCAAGAGCTGCCGTTTCTATGTTTTCTTCTCCCTCTAATGACCTTTTGTCGATGATTGATTCAATTGATGACTTAGGAAATCTTGCCGATTTGTGTGGTGCCTTAGTGCTTACTAAGGTTGAGGATAGATATAGCATTATGCAAGAATATCATCCCTTCCATCGTGCAATAGCTGCATCTACTCTTTTAGAGAATGAATCTAAGGTAATAAAGTTAGAATCTGCTATAAAGAGAAAAACAAATAAGAAAATTGAGGAAAATCAAAAGGAATTTTATCTCAGAGAACAGCTTAAGGTTATTCAAGCTGAGCTTGGAACAGATTCTCAAAGTGAATCTGAGGAGCTTTACGACAAGATTATAGCTAAAGGCTTTCCCAAAGAGGTTACTGAAAAGCTTATTAAGGAGCTTTCTAAATTCAACAAAGCTCCCTTTGGCTCTCCCGAGTCCGCTGTTTTGCGTACATACATAGAAACCTGTCTTGAGGTACCATTTAACAAGTACTCTAATGACGAAACCAGCGTTGCTAACGCAAGACGCATTCTTGACAGAGACCACTACGGGCTTGAAAAGGTTAAGGAAAGAATCCTTGAGTTTATTGCAGTTAAGGAGCTAAAGCCTGACGTAAAAAATCAAATTATATGTCTTGTAGGCCCTCCTGGTGTTGGTAAGACCTCTCTTTGTGCATCAATTGCTAAGGCACTTAAGAGAAAATACGTAAGAGTTTCACTTGGTGGTATAAGAGATGAGGCTGATATTAGAGGCCATAGAAAAACCTATATTGGCGCTATGCCAGGTAGAATTATTAACGCTCTTTGCGAATGCAAAACTGCTAATCCTTTAATGGTGCTTGACGAAATTGACAAAATGACCTCTGACTCTCGTGGAGACCCTGCGTCTGCTATGCTTGAGGTTCTTGACAGTGAGCAAAATAAGGCTTTCAGAGACCATTTTATTGAGCTTAATGTGGATTTGTCCCGTTGTATGTTTATTGCAACTGCAAATACACTTGACTCTATCCCCTCTCCATTGATTGACAGAATGGAAATAATTGAGCTTTCCTCTTACACAAGAAATGAAAAGCTCAACATTGCAAAAAATCATTTGATTTCTAAGCAATTAAAGCTTCACGGTCTTACAAAAAGACAGTTAAAGATAACTGACGAGGCCATTTTCAAAATAATCGACTCATATACTGCTGAGGCAGGAGTGCGTAATCTTGAAAGAGAGATTGCTTCACTTTGTAGAAAAGCATCTAAGGAAATTATTGAAAAAGGTGTAAAATCTGTTACTATTAGTGACAATAATATAAGTAAATACCTTGGCACCTACAAATACGAAAGTGAAAAAATCGACGACGAAAATCAAGTAGGCGTTGTAAATGGTATGGCATACACCTCTATTGGTGGTGACCTTTTGAAGATTGAAGCCTCTATTATGAAGGGTAATGGCAAGCTTCAATTAACAGGTAAGCTTGGCGAGGTTATGAAGGAATCCTGCGAGATTGCTGTAAGCTTTATTCGTGAAAATGCAGAAAGGCTTGGCATTGACCCAGATTTCTATTCAAAATATGATATTCATATTCACGTGCCTGAGGGTGCTGTGCCTAAGGACGGACCCAGTGCAGGTGTTACAATTACTACTGCTCTTGTAAGTATTCTTACAGGTAGCAAGGTTAAAAGAGATATTGCTATGACAGGCGAAATTACTCTTCGTGGTAAGGTATTGCCTATTGGCGGTCTTAAGGAAAAGACTCTTAGTGCTTACGCCGCTGGAGTTAAAACTATCCTTATTCCTAAGAAAAACGAAAAGGACCTATCAGATATTGACCCTGTTGTTAGGGATAGCGTTAATTTTGTGCTTTGTAGTGATATCTTTCGGGTACTTGAGGCTTCCTTAGTAAACGAGGACTTTGTAGCAATTATTAATAATGTTAAGGGGCTGATTAAAAATGAAAATAAATGTTAATAATGTTTCGCTTAAGATTAGTGCCGGCACTCCTTCCCAATTTGTTCGCTCTGCTTTACCACAGATTGCGTTTTCGGGAAGATCCAATGTAGGAAAAAGCTCTCTTATCAATACTCTTCTTAACAGAAAGTCTATGGCAAGAGTTAGTGCTTCCCCAGGAAAAACTATTACTATTAACTTTTATGATGTTGATAGCAAGCTTTTCTTAGTTGACCTGCCAGGCTATGGCTATGCTAAGCGAACCTTTGAGGATAAAAAGAAATGGTCTATGCTCGTTGATGGCTATTTTACCAACAACCCAAACATTGACCTACTCAGACTTGTCGTTCAGCTTGTTGACTCTCGTATTGGCTTAACCAAGGACGATGTTGATATGGTTAACTTCTTAAATGAGGCCGAAATTCCATACATCATTGTTGCAACAAAGACTGACAAGCTAAACAAGACCGAGCGTGAAAAATCGGTTAAATCACTTGTTACACACCCTGCTATTTTGCCTGGCACACAAATTATTCTCTTTTCCTCTGAAAGCAAGGAAGGAAAAAATGATGTTTGGGATGCAATACTGAAATACGCAGAATAATTTCAGAAAGGAGCACTCGATATGGAATGGTTGCTTGAATTTCTTTTAGAAATAGCTATTTCAGCACCAATAGTTCTTATCGCACTTACTGTGCATGAGCTTTCCCACGGACTTGCCGCATATTGGCTTGGGGACCCTACCGCAAAATATGCAGGCCGTCTTACTCTTAATCCATTGAAGCATCTTGACCCCATCGGTGCCATTTGTCTTTTACTTTTCAGATATGGTTGGGCTAAGCCTGTCCCTGTAAATACAAGGTACTTTAAAAAGCCTCGTCTTTATATGGCACTTACTTCCTTAGCAGGCCCCTTATCTAATCTTTTGCTTGGATTTTTAGGCGCATTCTTCTATGTTTTATCTGTTTACGTATATTCACAAGCACCAAGTGATGGTTTTTTAAACGTTGTTTGCCAAATTTGGAAGATTTTTAACGAATATTTTGTTTTCTTAAATATTTCGCTTGCTATATTTAATCTGCTTCCAATACCACCTCTTGACGGGTCAAATATTTTATTCTCGTTCTTGCCAGAAGCTGCCCTTTCTGTAATCCGCAAATATCAGCATTATATTTCTCTTGCATTTTTCGTTATTCTTTTGCTTGACACAAGAATTCTTGGTGGCTATGTGACATATTTTCTATCAGTTGCGGTTAATTGGGTTTTTGACTTATTTGTTATGCCCTTTACTTTTATTTTCTTTTAGGAGCTTAAATGGAACCAATTATTTATAAAATAGAAACCTTTGAAGGACCTCTTGACCTTTTATTAAATCTGATTGCCAAAAACAAGATGGATATTCTTGATATTAAGATTTCTATTATTTGTGACCAATATCTTGAGTATATTGAATCTATGGAATCTATGGATATAGATTTATCCTCCGACTTTTTGGTTATGGCATCTCACCTTATGCTTTTAAAGAGTAGAATGCTACTTCCCCGTCCTGCAGCTGCCCCTCCTGATGAGGACTTGGTTGAATTGCAACGTATATTGCTTGAGCACCAGGTTACTAAGCAGGTGTCTGGAGAGCTTGGAAAGCTTTATTCCGTATTTAAGGGTAGGCTTGAAAAGGACACAGACGAGATTTCTCCAGATAGGACCTTTGTAACTGACCACGAGGTTGGACTTCTTAGTGCTGCTCTTTTAAGAGTTATGAGCAATATTGAATTATCCGACGAGGAGGCATCAGCTAATATTAAGCCTCTTATTAGTACTCGTACCGTTTCCGTTGGAGAAAAGGTATTCGCTATTTTGAGGACCCTTATTATGAATGGTGGCAGTGTCGAGGTTACACGTTGCTTCCTTGGTATTTATACTAAGCACGAGGCTGTTGCTACCTTTATGGCACTTTTGGAAATGCTTAAGGCGGGCAGAATTACTATCCGTGAGGAAGAGTTTTCTGACGTAGATGGTGTTATTACCCTTTGCAGTGGTGTTTACATTGATATGTACACTGGAAAAATTAAAACAAATCACGAGGAAAATCAATAATTTTCTTAAATTGACTAACTACTGTTGAATACGGAGTGTAAAACAATGGACAATAATCTTGAAAAGCTTGATAGTAAATATATTGAAAGCGCTATCGAGGCTATTCTCTTTGCAGCAGGTCACCCAATGCCCTATTCTAAGCTTGCAGAGGTGCTTTCCTTAACTGAAAACAAGGTTAAAAAGAAGGTAAGGGAATTTAGCGAAAAGTACAACGAGGACGACAAAAAGGGTATTATGATTTTGTGCTTTGATGACAGATGTCAGCTTTGCACAAAGGAAAGATATTTACCTTACATAAAGGAAGCCCTTGGTCTTAAAAAGGGTGGTAACCTATCAAATTCCTCTCTTGAGGTTTTGGCTATCATTGCTTACAATACCAATATTCGTCCTGTAACAAGAGCTTATATTGATGCTGTAAGAAAGGTTGATAGCGCATATATTGTTGCTTCTCTTTGTGAAAAGGAATTAATTGAGCCTTATGGACGACTTGATGCACCTGGTAGGCCTCATATTTATAGAGTTACATCCAAGTTTATGCGTGTTTTTGGCATCGAAACTCTTGAGCAATTACCTTATGTAGAGCTGCCTGTTTCTCAGCCCGAGGGTGTTGTTATTCCTATGGAAATTGATATGCCAGCCGAGGACGGACAGGAGGGAGAAAATCCTGAGGGTGCTTCACAGGATATATCAGAGGAAAATGTATCCGAGGACAAGCCTGTGCAGGACGAGGGCTCATCTAATGATGTTGTTGAAGAGGACGAGGGCGACGAGGAATAATTAAGTTAAGGAGGACAAAATGCCATCTTTTATATATGTAATAATCGGCTTAGTCCTTCTTGTTGCTATTATTCTTGCCTTGAAGGTCAAGCTTGTATTGGCTTACGAGGGAGAATTCTCTGCCTATTTACAGGTGTTGTGCTTCAAATTCCCACTTTTCAAGGACGAGGAAAAGAAGAAAAAGAAAAAAAAGGCTAAGAAGAAAAAAACAGCCAACAATCAAGCACCACAAGGACAGGGAGAAAAAAAAGAGGAAAAGCCCCAAAAGAAAAAAGAGCCCTCTGTGCTATCTAAGCTAATTAAATTTAGGAGCATTGTTTTTGATATTTTAGAGTGCACATTAGGAAGGCTACACTTTAAATTTGCAAAATTAAATATTTTAGTTGGAACTGACAATGCATCCACAACTGCCCTTGCTTATTCGGCGGTTTGCAGTGGTGTTGCTTGTTTAATTGCTCTTTTAGATGAGGTTTCCAATGTTGATATTTCACGATTTTCGGAAATAAATATTCAAGCGAATTTTCTTTCCGAGGAATCGATTTTTGAGGGAAAGGTAATTCTTTATTGCAGAGTACTTCCCTTACTTACTATACTTACGAAAATTATTAAGCTAATTTATAAAATCAAGCTTAACGAGGAGGATTTAGAAGATGGAACAATCTAAGCAAAGCGAAATCATTAAAACTGCCCTTGAAAATGTAAAAACAATGGTAGATTCTAACACCGTTACAGGTACACCTATCAATCTTGATAACGGAACTATAATTATACCTATTTCAAAGGTATTCGTAGGTCTTGCAACAGGTGGTGTTGACTATTTTGGTAAAAAGGCTACTGCTGATAAGAACTTCGGTGGCGGTGGTGGTACAGGAGTTACTGTTTCTCCTGTTGGCTTCCTTGTTATTGATAAGCTTGGAAAGGTTGAGCTTATGAATTTAAACCAAAAGGACCAACCAAAGGACACTGTTTCCTACATTTTGGATTTTATTGAAAATTCTCCAGAGCTTATCGAAAGATTTAAGCAATTATTTTCAAAAAATGATAAGAAAAAAGAGGCAGATGGCGAATAATTTGCCTTAAATTATTGTTAGAGCTTTTGTGCATAATATTCTTAAAAAAGGAGTATTTTTATGTACAAAAAGCTTTGCTTCGCACTTTTTTGTGTTTTTTTATCGCTTTCACTCTGCCCTTGCCTGCTTGCTACGGATTTAGAGTCTGAGGATATTTCGGCAAAGGGTGCTGTTTTAATTGAGACTGAGTCCAATACAGTTGTTTTTGAAAAAAATAAAGATTTAGTATTGCCTATGGCAAGCACTACTAAAATAATGACTGCTATTGTGGCTATTGAAAATTGTTCTCTTGATGATATTGTTACTATTCCATTTGAGGCAACTAACATTGAGGGGTCAAGTATATACTTACAACAGGGCGAAAGGCTTTCCGTCAGGGAGCTTTTATATGCTCTTTTGCTTGAAAGTGCAAATGATTCCGCTGTTGCCCTTGCCTACGCTACCTGTGGTAGCTTAGAGGACTTTGTTGATTTAATGAATGAAAAGGCTACACAGCTTGGACTTGAAAGCACTCATTTTACAAATCCTCACGGGCTTGACGACGAGGAGCATCATACTACTGCCTACGAGCTTGGGTTACTTTCCTGTTATGCTATGAAAAATCCTATTTTTAGGGAGATTGTAAGCACCTATAAGACCACTATTCCCTTAAATAATGGGGAGGGGACCAGAGTTTTAGTTAATCACAACAAGCTACTTCGCTCCTTTGAGGGTGCAAATGGTATTAAGACAGGGTTTACCAAAAAATGTGGGCGTTGTCTTGTGTCCTCTGCTGAGGTTGATGGGGTAAATATGATTTGTGTAACACTTAATGCACCTAATGATTGGCAAGACCACAAGAATATGCTTGAATATGGCTTTTCTAAATACGAATGTATTGACCTTGCCGATAGTGGTGATTACGTTTTAGAGCTTGATGTTATAAATGGTCAAAAATCCACCGCTTTGGTTACAAACCACGACAAGCTATCAGTTGTTTTGCCAAAGGATAGCATTGATATTTCTGCAAGGCTTGAAATTAATAGGCTTTTGTGTGCACCTGTTAATCAAGGGGACTACGTTGGCAGAGTTGTGTTTTACAATAGTGACAAGGAGATTGGAATTTTGCCTCTTTATGCTCTTGAGAACGTTAAGGACATCAGGTATAAAAAATCTATTTTTGAAAGAATATTCGGTTAAAATAATGGAAAAAATCAGACTTCAAAAGTTTTTTACTGACAATAAAATAATGTCAAGACGTGCAAGCGAAAAAGTTATTCTTGCCGGTAACGTGAAGGTTAATGGCGTTATTGCACAGCTTGGCGACAAGGTTGACCCAGAAAACGATGTAGTTACCTTTAATGGTAAGGTAATTAAGCCAGCAATTGAGAAAAAAAGATATATTATGCTTAACAAGCCTCTTGGCTACGTTACTACTACCTCTGACGAAAAGGGGCGTGAAACCGTCCTTTCTCTGCTTTCAGAGGTTGGAGAAAGAATTTACCCAGTTGGTAGGCTTGATATGTATTCAGAGGGTCTTTTGCTTCTTACTAATGATGGAGAGCTTACTAATCGCTTGACACACCCTAAGGGCAATATGCCTAAAATTTATAGCGTTATTATTAAGGGAGATATTTCTCCCGACGCTTTACATACTCTTAATTCTCCTATGGAGATTGATGGCTACAAGCTAAAGCCTGTTAAGGTTAGAATCGTTTCGCAAAAAAATGGTGCAACTAACACTATTTTTACATTAAACGAGGGCAGAAACAGGCAAATCAGAAAGATGTGTGACAAGTGTGGTCTTACTATTATGCGTCTTACTCGTATCGCTATTGGAAAGCTTAAGCTTGGCGAGCTTGAAAGAGGAAATTGGCGTGAGCTAACTCAAGCTGAGGTTGATTATTTATACGGAAAAAAAGATACTATTTAAGGAGTTATTATGCTTACAGTATTACCTATTCAATCAAAGGACGAGCAAAGGGAGCTTTGTCAGCTCTGCTCTGTTGAATATTTAATTGAGGGCTTTTGTTATAGAGCCGATGACGGCGATTTTATCGGTATTTGTCAATTTACATTTGATGGTGACACTGGCTACATAGAAAATCTTGCTTATGCGCCCAATATGGACGATTCCGAGGCTATGATTATTATGCTGAGGGCTACTATGAGCTTTATGCACAGATGTGGACTATCAAAATCTATTATGAGGACTGGTGCCACCACAGATAAGCTATTAAATATGTCAGGCTATCTTAAAAATGATATGGGCGAGTATGTAGTTGACCTAAAGAAATTTTACGGAGGCTGTGGTAATCATTGAAAAGACTGTTTTGTTGTCCTGTATGCTATAAGGAATACGAAATTAAGCCTGAAAAATGTAGCTGTGGCTTTACCGATTTTATAAAAGAGGTTGACTATTTCGAGCAAAGCCGTGAGCTTTATGAAAAGTACGAAAATGACCTTTTGTTCTCTCTTTACAAGTTTACAAAGGCTGTTTTTTACGGAAAAATCCCATACGCACCTGACGTTTTAGACGTTATTGACCATCCCTCTAATAAAGAAATTTACATAAAGGGTGCTTGTGGCAATCGCGGGCTTGCTCTTGTAAAGCTTGAGGGGGATAGGCCCTGCGTGGCTGATGATGGCATTTTAGCCTTTGACAAAACAAATGCCTTAATTATCGACGTTGATGAAATTACAAGTAATCTGCTTGATGAATCTTTAGTAAAGATTTTGTTTTTAGGTCCTAAGTGCAAAATTGAAAACAATCGCTTGCTTAGAAACAGCCTAAAATATTTGGTTGTGCATAGAGATAATCCCTACTATTCAAGTGAGGATAATGTTCTTTTTAGCAAGGATAAGAGGACACTTTTGTACTACCCTAACTACAAAAAGGGAGAGGAATATACAGTACCATCCTTTGTTACTCATATTGAAAAATCTGCCTTCAGATACCCTTATGAGCTGAATAAAATTTATATCGGCAAGCATGTAAAATTCGACAAGAAAATGTTTGATTTTGACGACCTAAAGCATATAGAAATTGTTTGTATATAAAAAAGCACCTGTGTTTCAGGTGCTTTTTTGCTTCAAGTAGTTTATACAATTTAAAAATCAGTTATTTGTCTATTTAGGCTAAAGGCGAATTCTGCTTTGCTTGCAACTGCTTTTATGTAATATACCTTTCCCTCGTTATAGGACAAGGTAAAGCTATTATTTCCAGTGTTGCATTTTATTCTGTCTATTATTCTATCGTCACAGATTACCACTAAATCTGCTGTCCCTGTTTTTAACGTAAGGCTTATATCATAAGATATTAGGTTATCTATGGTTTTTGATGCGGACAATAATGCTACACCTGTTACTTTGGCATTTTCAATAGTAATAGTGTTAAAATTCCAGTTCTCATAATAAACGTCATCAAACTCCCCGCCAGCTCTTCCCTTACAGTGAGATTTATAATAGGAATTTTTTCCATAGGGATCGCTTTCCAAAATAATTTCATTTGCCAGTGTGTTTATGTCGAAGCTTGAATAATCTGCCGAAAGTGTGTCCACTAAGGAACACGAGGTTAAATTAAAACTTAATGCTAAAGCAATAATCAAAGCTATTGCTAACTTCCGTATCTTTGTCATTTTGCACTCTCCTTTTCTCAAAATATACTATCTTTACACGTCTTATTATATATTTATTTTCGTGTCAAGTCAAGGGTAAAAAAATCACGCTTATGATTAAGCGTGGTTTTTATTCGTTTCTTAGTCGGTTGAGGTTTGATATAAATTCCTCTTCGGTTAATATTGTGGCTCTTTTATTATGCTTGCCGATT
Source organism: Clostridia bacterium (assembly GCA_017473085.1). Taxonomy (GTDB): domain Bacteria; phylum Bacillota; class Clostridia; order Oscillospirales; family CAG-272; genus RGIG2000. The sequence continues at coordinate 20,034 of JAFUNF010000006.1, read as the reverse complement.
GTATGGCACAAGATTTTACCTTTTGTTTCAAGCAAAGCCTTTTTAAAGTCTTCGTTTTCAAACAGGCAATTGTATGCTTTTTCTATGAGCAAATCAAAGTCCTTTCCAACTCTTTTTATCCTTTTGCCTTGCCAATGAATATTTCCACTTATTCTCCACCAAAGCTTAATTTTTCCCTTTTCTTTAGCTTTTCTCCCCACCAAAGTACATATTTTCGCCTGTTTTTGTGGATTTTTATATTTCAGTGATTGTAAAAAGCCTTCCATACTGTTACACTCAATTCCGTCAATTACGAATTTATGTGGATAGAAATTCGAAAGCTTCTTGCCTTGCTTTTTACTATGAATATCTATTATCTCCATTGTTCTTCTCCGTTATATAAAAGGGACTGTCCTTTTTAAGACAGTCCCTTAGCTTTTTAATACATTCCACCCATTGAGCCTTGTGGTGCTTGTGGGGGTAGTGGCTCCTTCTTGTCGATAACAAGTGCCTCTGTTGTAAGAACGGTTGAAGCAACGCTTGAAGCATTTTGAAGTGCTGATCTTGTAACCTTAGTTGGGTCAACAATTCCTGCCTCAATCATATCGCAATACTTCTCGCTGTAAGCATCAAAGCCGTAGCCGATTTTACCACTATTTTTTACCTTATCAACTACAACTGAGCCGTCAAAGCCTGCATTTTCTGCGATTTGACGAAGTGGCTCCTCAAGTGCCTTAAGAACAATCTTAACACCTGTTTTTTCGTCGCCCTCAACCTCGTCAACAAGCTTGCTTACATTTTCAATTACATTAATATATGCAGTTCCACCACCTGCAACAATGCCTTCCTCAACTGCGGCTCTTGTTGCGTTGAGTGCATCCTCAATACGAAGCTTCTTTTCCTTCATTTCGATTTCGGTAGCTGCACCAACTTTAATTACTGCAACTCCACCAGAAAGCTTTGCAAGTCTTTCTTGAAGCTTTTCCCTGTCATAGTCAGAGTGTGTATTTTCAATTGATGCCTTTATTAATGCAATTCTTCCCTTAATATCTGCTTCGTTTCCGTAGCCATCTACTATTATGGTTGTATCCTTATTTACCTTAACCTGTCTTGCTCTACCTAAATGTGTCAGGTTTGCATCCTTTAGCTCTAAGCCAAAGGTGTCAGATATTACCTGACCACCTGTAAGTGCTGCAATATCTGCCAACATTTCCTTCTTATAATCGCCATAGCCTGGAGTCTTAACACCTACTACTGTAAAGGTGCCACTAATCTTATTAACAAGAATAGTTGTAAGCGCCTCGCCCTCAATATCGTCAGCGATAATGAGAAGCTTTTTGCCTGCTTGAACAATCTGCTCAAGAACTGGCAAAATGTCCTGTATTCTTGAAATCTTTTTATCTGTAATGAGAATTAAAGCATCGTCAAGCTCTGCTTCCATTTTTTGAACGTCGGTTGACATATATGCAGAGATGTAGCCTCTGTCAAATTGCATACCCTCAACAACCTCACAATAGGTTTCGGTTGTTCTTGACTCCTCAACTGTAATAACACCGTCAGAGGTTACCTTTTCCATAGCATCAGCAATTAGCTTACCAACGCTTTCGTCCCCTGCTGAAACGGTACCAACTCTTGTAATATCCTCTTTACCATTAATTTTTTGTGAGTTTGCAACAAGGGCTGAAACGGCAACGTCAACTGCCTTCATAATACCCTTACGTACTACCATTGGGTTTGCACCAGCGGTAACGTTTTTCATACCCTCACGAATAAAAGCTTGTGTCAAAATAGTTGCTGTGGTTGTGCCATCGCCTGCAATATCGTTTGTCTTTGAAGCAACCTCACGAACAAGCTGTGCACCCATATTCTCTGCAGAATCCTCAAGCTCGATTTCTCTTGCTATTGTAACACCATCATTTGTTATAAGTGGTGCGCCGTATTTCTTATCAAGAACTACGTTTCTTCCCTTAGGACCAAGTGTGATTTTAACTGTATTTGCAAGCTTATCTACACCTCTTAAAAGTGCGTTTCTTGCCTCAATTCCGTACAATAATTCCTTTGCCATGATATGCCTCCTTAATCAACAATCGCTAAAATATCGGTTTCTTTTACTATTACATATTCCTCGCCATCAAGCTTAACCTCAGTACCTGAATACTTGCTGATAATTACCTTGTCGCCTACCTTAACTGTCATAGGAATTAGCTTACCCTCGTTATTAACCTCTCCTATGCCAATTGCAATAACCTCTGCAATTTGTGGCTTTTCCTTTGCTGATGCAGTTAGGATAATTCCACTTTTTGTGGTTTCCTCTGCTTCAATATTTTTCAAAACAACTCTGTTTGAAAGTGGCTTTATAGTCATTTTTTATTACCTCCGAAATAATTTTTAGCACTTTAAGTCAAAGAGTGCTAACACGTTATATTCTATAACCTATTATATTAAAATTCAAGGGTTAAAGAACATTGTTCACAAAATATTAACAATTAGGCTTAAAGCCTGTAATTATTGAGCTTTTTGGGGAATATATTTTCCTTAAGAGGTGATTATTTTTGGAAATTTTGTGTGGTGTTGCCTTGCCCCTTTTATTAATCCTTACAGGGCTTATTTTTGGAATTAAATATAAATTTTTTTACCTTTTTCATCCTCTTGCGACTATGAAAACAATTCTAAACAATGAAGGTGGTGGGTTTAAGTCGCTTTTCTTAGCTCTTGCTGGCACGTTGGGAATTGGAAATATCGTGGGTGTGGCAGGAGCAATTTATTATGGTGGCTACGGCTCTGTTTTTTGGATGTGTGTAAGCGCTATTTTTGCTATGTCTTTAAAATACGCAGAGGTTAATCTTGCCGTAAGGTACAGACAAAAAAACGAAAACGGCTATTTTGGTGGTGCTCCCTTTTACATACAACACGGACTTAAAAAGCATTTTGGCAAAGGCGTTGCCTCTTTTCTTGCCTGTATTTTTTCTATCTTTTGTATTTTAAATTCCTTGTCAACAGGCAATTTAGTTCAGATAAATGGCATTGCTTCTCTTTCCCCTATTTCTCCACTTGCCTTTGGCTTGATTTTTGCATTAGTTTCTCTTTTAATTCTTTTAGGTGGCAGAAAAAGAATAACCTCCTTTAATTCTATTTTAATTCCAATCTTATCCTTTTTATACGTTGTGGTTTGCATTGGCATTATAATTTGCAACATAAAGGAGCTTCCAAACGCATTTTTATTGATTTTTAAGGACGCATTTTCCTTTGAGTCCTTCGGTGCAGGAGTATTTGGATATGGTTTTTCCCGTGCTATCAGGTATGGAGTTTCAAGAGGTATTTTATCTAACGAGGCAGGCTGTGGCACCTCCCCCTGTGCTCACGCATCGTCAAATACAAAAAGCCCTCACTCACAGGCTTGCTTAGGTATATTAGAGGTATTTATTGATACAATTTTGCTTTGCACCTTAACTGCCCTTGTAATTATTCTTTCTAAGGAAGCCCCACAAGAAAATGCAATGAGCATGGTTACCTCTGCCTTTGAGTGCTTTTTAGGTGGCTTTGGTAAGTATTTTGTTGGTGTGTCCTGTGTGCTATTTGCCCTTGCTACAATATGTACTCAATATTTTTATGGTAGTGAGTCCCTTTCCTTTATGACAAAATCAAAAGCTGTTTCGATTTCATACACCATTATTTTTGCCTCGGTTACTATTTTGGGTGCTGTAATTCCAATGTCGCTTATGTGGGAGATTTCTGACCTTATTTTAGCCCTTATGACTATTTTAAACCTTACCTTCCTCATTATCCTTTTTAAAGAAACGAAAAACGAGTGCTGAGGCACTCGCTTTTCTATTTATAAGGTTTGCTTAAATGCAGTTAGTGTATTTTGAAGAAGCATTGTAATTGTCATAGGTCCTACGCCACCTGGTACTGGTGTGATATATGATGCAACCTTTTCTGCACTCTCAAAATCAACGTCTCCTGTTAGCTTTCCGTCTTGTCGTCTATTCATACCAACGTCGATGACAATAGCACCCTCTTTAATCATATCACCTGTAACAAAATCAGCCTTACCAATTGCAACAACTAATATATCTGCTCTCTTAGTAACTTCCTTTAGATTCTTAGTTCTTGAATGGCAAATTGTAACTGTGCCATTTGCCTGTAAAAGTAGCATAGCTTGTGGCTTACCCACTATGTTACTTCTACCGATTACCACACATTCCTTGCCTGAAATATCTGTGCCTGTGGACTCGATAAGCTTCATAACACCAGCAGGGGTACAGGGCAAAAAGCTATGATTTCCTATCATAATTTTACCTGTATTTACTGGATGGAAGGCATCAACATCCTTATTTGGATCTATTGCTAAAATTACCTTTTCCTCGTCAAGATGCTTTGGAAGTGGTAATTGACACAAAATACCGTGGATTTTGTCGTCCTTATTTAATCTGTCAATAAGTGCTAAAAGCTCTTCGATTGTGGTGCTTTCAGGCATTCTATAAAGCTCAGAATAGAAGCCTACCTCAATGCAAGCCTTCTCTTTATTTGCAACATAAACCTTAGATGCAGGATCCTCGCCTACAATAATTACTGCAAGTCCTGGCTTTTTACCATATTTTTGGAAAAGCTCCTCGGTTTCCTTTTTCTGTGCTTCTCTTACATTTTGAGAAACTAATTTTCCATTTATAATTTGTGCCATAGCTATTTTCCTTTACTGCTTTTTATTTTTTCGGTCTTCTTTGCTTCTCTTTGCTTTCTTGCCTCTTCTCTGTAATTGTCAACTACGGAATGGTCAACAAGCAAAACGAGCTTCCCACCCTTGCCCTTTTTGAGTAGAACAAAGCTTAAAATCATTAGGATAAGTCCTACAATCAAGGACAACAGTGCTACTAATTGCGATACTCTAATTACGTTTGGTATCAGATATAGGCTATCTGTACGAAGTCCCTCTATCCAAAGTCTGCCAAGTCCGTACCAAATTAGGTAGGAATAGAATAACTGTCCGTGGAATTTATGAAGCTTTTTAGTTTTATTGATTTGTACGAATACAAGCCACAATACAAGGAATCCGACCAAATTCCACATAGATTCATAGAAGAAGGTTGGATGTACTCCTAAGGTACCATCAACCATTTGTTGATAGGTTTCCGAGCCTGTTTCAAGCTGATTTGTTCTTACAAGATAATTAATAGCACTTGGTGAGCACATTCTAAATGGCGATGCAGTTATACTACCGAATGCCTCAATGTTAAAGAAATTACCCCATCTACCAAGTGATTGTGCCATCATTACAGGTGGTGCCAAAAAGTCAAGAATTTGAAGTATATTCAGCTTCTTTTTTCTTGCAACAAAGAAGGCGGCAAGACCTCCTGCTATTACTCCACCATAAATGGCAAGTCCTCCCTTCCACACCGCTATCATTTCAAATAGTGATGCACCGAGGTTTTTAAAGAAATTGCCTTGGTTAGTTATGATATAATCATCAAGCTTGAATATTATAAAATACAAACGAGCACCAATTATTCCACATACAATTACCCACAATGCAAGGTCAAGGAAATCGTCAACCTTTAAGCCATTTTCCTTGAAACGATATAGCACATAAAGTGCAGCAAGAACTATGCCTGTGGTTATAATCAATGCGTACCAATTTATTACAAATTTACCATTGAATAGGGATATGGCAACGGAATTTATATCAAATTCTCCTATTCCAAGTCCCGGAAATGAAAGCTTATTCATTATTTTTTATCGGCAAGGGGCTCTACTACTGCCATTGTGTAGTATTCCTCCTTAAAGCCCTCCTTTAATATGTTGCTCACATACTCGAGCGTTATTGAGTTTATGACATCCGATGACTCAAGCAAATCAAAGTCATCAAAGGTATTATAAATTATCTTATCGCCAATTTCCTCAGTAGAGTCAAAGGACTTAATATTTGATGCATAGATAGTCTTTTTAGATAGCTCAAAGGTTTCCTTATCAAGCCCTATTTTCTTTGTATTTTCAATGTATTCTACAAATTTTTTATACACGAGCTCAGGATTGTTAGATTCAGATGATATAACATCAAAGGAATAAAACTTAGTTAGCTCACAGCTACTTGATAGGTCAGGAGCAATTAAATTGGTCTCGTAAAGCTCATTGAAAAAGCTTGAGGATTGAGAAAATAGCATTTCATTTAGTATTTCCGTTGCGTAAGCCTTTTTTGCTCTTTCTCTTGGGCATTCTGGAATATTTGTATCCTTTACGCCTATTGCAAATAGTGGCTTTGATACGTCTAACTGAATGTATGCTCTTTTCTTATTGACCTCCTTTGGCTCATCCTCGTCCTCATAATCTCTTATAATTTCGATTGGCTCTGCAGGTACAAGGATTTTGTCACAAATTTCGTTGACCTTTTCTACATCAACATCACCACACACTACAAGAGTCATATTATTCAGATTATAGAAGGTATTATAGCATTTATACAGGATTTCAGCATTGATTTCGGCGATTGATTCAATTGTGCCTGCAATGTCAATGCGAATCTTGTTTTTCTTGTAAAGAGCCTCCATAAGCTCCTTGTTGAGTCTTGAGCCAGGTCTGTCCTCGTACATTCTTATTTCTTGACCAATAATACCCTGCTCCTTTTGTACAGTTTCCTCAGTAAAATAAGGATGTGTTACAAAATCAAGTAGAATTTCAAGAGATTCATAAAAATTATCAGTTGCAGAAAAAAGATAGGCGGTCATAGTATTTGAAGTAAATGCATTGGCATTTGCTCCTGTTTTTGCAAAAAGCTCAAAGGCATCTATTCCGCCCTCACACTCAAAAAGCTTATGCTCCAAAAAGTGTGCAATGCCATCTGGCACACGAGTAAATTCCTTATCTGTGCTTAGCTTAAATTTGTTATCGACTGAGCCATATCTTGTAGCAAAAATTGCATAGGAGGTTGTTAGCTCCTTGGGAAAAACATATACCTCAAGACCTGTTTTATGCTTAAAGCGATAGTGCTTTTCTCCAATAAGCTGATTTTCAGTTACAACTAAATCCTTAATCATCGGTATTTTCCCCCTTTAAAAAGTAAACGGTATCAAGGGTGATTCTATTAGCTAATTCTTGAATTTGTTCAACAGTTGTAGCTTCTATTTTTTCACACTCAGCAAGAGGTGTTGTATTGCTGTCGCAAAGCGACCTATAAAATACCCAGTTTGCCATAGCTGAAGCACTATCATAGATAGACTTGTAGCCATTAATAATTGACTTTTTAGCACTGTCGAATTCTTCTTTTGAGATATTTCCCTTTTGGATTTGTTCAAGCTGGTCGATAATTGCCTTTTCTGCTATTTCTTTTTTATCAAACTCAATGCCTGAGCTTACCATCATTACACCCATTCTTTGAGAAACGGCTGAGCGACATGTATAGCATAGGCTCATTTTCTCTCTTACATTCATAAACAGCTTTGAGGTTGGGGAGCCTCCATACACTTCGTTGAAGAGCTGAAGCAGATGGTATGTATTTTCAGTATATTTGTAGGCTGTGCGAAAGCCTAAAACAAGCTTTCCCTGCTTTACTCTTTCACAATCTACTATTTGCTTAACTGAATCTGCCCTTTCCTTTATTTCAGCTAATGGAATTTCTATTGGGCTTCTGTCAATTTTTGAAAAGCATTCCTTGAGCTTATTTGCAAATGCATCAATATCACAATCGCCAACCACATAAACTACTATTGGATATTTTTCTATCGCTCTTTTGTATGCTCCATATAATGATTTTGAGGTGATTCTTTTTACATCTTGGACCTCTCCAAGCTTAGATACATTAAAGACCTCATCCTTGCACATTTCGTTAAGCATTCGCTTAGTTGCGTAGCTACTCTTATTATTGATTTCTGCCTCAATGCAATCTATTAGGTTTTGCTTCTCGCCCTTTACATAAGCTTTGGAGAATACACCATTTTCTAAATATGGGTCAAAAATCAAGTCGCAAATTAAATTCATCGTTTCTTGATTTATGTCGATGTCGTTAGCGAAACGATTATTTAGCATATTCGCCTTAAGTCCAAATATATGATATTCACCAAAAGAGTTATTTGAAGCGCCTACATCTGCTGAATACAAATATTGTAATCTTTTGCTTATCTCCATTTGAGTTGGATATTTTCTTGATGCTCTCGTAAGAATTAATGGAAGCATTGCATTATAATGCGCTGTTTTTGAGGACAAGGGAGCTATAAAATTAAATGATATGTAATTTGTTTTAAACTTAGTTGTCTTAATATAATTCAGGCGTACGCCCTTTGCAATTTCATAGGAACAATCTATCATTTTTTCTCTCCTTTTTGTATTTCTAATATATTTTACTATAATTGAGAGTATTTTTCAACAATTTAATAAAATTTCTTTACTTTTAGACTAAATTATGTTAAAATGCTTATTGATTGACTAAAGATTAAGTTATAGTATAGATATTTAGGAGATAAAAATGAATAATAATATTGTTAAAGCTGTTAATGCTTTTCTTCCAAACGAAAAATATATTTCCTGTGAAAATTTGGGAAATGGTCATATAAATTCAACTTTTTTAATTACAACTGATAAGGGTAAGTATTCTCTTCAAATTATTAATACAAGCATTTTTAAAGATGTTGATGGTCTTATGTCCAACATTCAAGAGGTCACCCACTATCTAAGAAGAAAGGCTCGCAATTCAGGTAACGACCCACAAAGGTCTACTCTTAGATTTTTGCCAGGTCCTGACGATAACAGATACGTTATAATCGAAGACAAGGCGTATAGAATGTATGAATACATTGACAAGGTTTTCACTATTGAAAAAATGGAAAACCCTGACCACTTCTATTCTGCTGGTGTTGCCTTTGGTAACTTTGCTAAGCTACTTAGTGATTTTGATGCAAGTAAGCTTGTTGAAACTATAAAGAACTTCCACAATACTGCCTCAAGATATTTAGATTTTGAGAAGGCAGTGTCTGACAATATATCAAATAGATTAAATGAGGTTGGAAACGAGATTGCTTTTGTAAGAGAGCGTAAGGATTTTATGTCCTTGTTTGTTGATAAGCTGGAAAACGGCACTCTTCCTCTAAGAGTTACTCATAATGATACTAAGCTTAACAATATTCTTTTCGACGAAAAAACAGGTGAGCCTGCGGCTGTAATCGACCTTGATACCGTAATGCCAGGCTCTTACCTTTACGATTTTGGCGATGCAATTCGTTCAGGTGCTACCCACGCTGCAGAGGACGAGCAAAATCTTGATTTAGTAGATTTTGACCTTGGTCTTTATGAAGCATTTACAAAGGGCTATTTAAGTCAATGTGGCGAGTCTCTGACTCCTGTTGAAATCGAAATGCTTCCCTATGCTTCAATTATGCTCACTCTTGAGTGTGGTATGAGATTTTTAACCGACCATTTAAACGGAGATACATATTTTAGAATTCACCGCGAGGGACACAATCTTGACAGAGCCAGAACTCAATTTAAGCTCGTTAAGCTAATGGAGGAAAGCCTCGACGATATGAGAGCAATTATTCAAAAATACGTATAAAGCAAAAAGTCAACGAGAGGTTTCTCGTTGACTTTTTATTTATGCTCTTCTTACCTTTTTAATTATTAGCTTAATTAGGAAGGAAACGCCAAGTGCGATTAATGAAATCAGAAGTGCTAAGCACAAGGTTCCTATTAGATAGCCTCCTACCTTTGTAATTGCGTGAGTAAATACGACAATTACATTAATTCCTATTATATAAAGAATTACGTCCACTACAAGTAACAGACCTAAAATGAAAAGAATACCCGTCAGCGCTCCCTTAATATCTTCCGTGCTAAGTGTCATATGTAAGGCAAAAAACATTCCGATGAATACGAAAATCCACCACATATAATTGTCTGCCTGAGAAAAGACTGCACCACAAATATCAACTATACTCTTAAGCACCTCTGTAAATCCGTCTGTTACGTCGAATTGATTTATCTCGACTGTTACAGCACGAAACATTTCAGGCACCATAAAATAGGATAATAGCCACAATAGTGCTGAGATTACAGGGATAGGGGCAACTCCTATAAAGAAGTTGCCTATCCTGTGATAAAAGTTCTTAGGATTGTAGGAGTGACACACATAGCCTAAGGTTCCGTCGTCAGATACCTGAAAAAGCTTCATTTCAGTAATTTTATGACCGAAAATTAAACAAAACAGTGCATGAGCACATTCGTGTACAGGTGTGCCAAAAAATCCTGTTATATAACAAATTGGGCGACCGAGGTTACCTAAATTTGCGTAGAATTGCTTGTTACACAAGCCAATTAAAAATCCAAATAGAAGCAATGCTCCTATTGTCATTAGGACCTGTGTTAAATAGAAAGATAGAAATTCCCACATATTATGCGTTAGGATTTGTCCAGGTGTACTCTACCCATTCAGAAGTAATTGAGCTTGAGCCATCGCCTGATGCTCTAACCTTAAACTTAATTGTTCTGTATGATTTAAAGTTATCAATTGGATCGAGTGATGCTGTACCTGTGTGTTGAATTTCTGAATATTCACTGCCATCATAGGAAATTTGGTAGTCGTAGCCATATGAGCCTGAAATTACTGCCCACTTGACTGCTCCATCGGAGTTCAATGAGAAGGAGGCAACTGTTGGAGCTGCTAAAAGTATCATTTGATAGCCTGTTCCACCACCAGCAAATTGAGAATCAATATAATAGATTTCATTTGCATCAATCTTACCACCAAGTGCCTTTGCTCTTACAGAGTAAGTACCTGTGCTCTCTATTGGCTTAGATGCAGAGGTATTGCTTGATGAGAAGCTTTCGCCTGCGATTTCATATAAATAGCCACTATTGTTCTCTGATTCCTTTGTGACTTCTACAATAATTGAGCCACCATTTACGAAGTATGCATTTGAATATGAATACTTGATTTCAGGTGCCAATAGCTGTTCAACCTTTTGAGTATAGGTATAGGTTGCACTATTGATTGTATTGTAGCCACCATCGCCTACTGCATAAAGCTTAACTGTATGGTTGCCAATTGTTGTGTAGTTAGGTGTGTAGTAGTACTTAGAGCCTGACACGTGAGCATCATTTTCTACTCTCTTTCCGTCTATTTCAAGAACGTAAGAGCTTGCGTTTGTAACACCACTCCATGTGTATTGGTTATTTTCAATCTTTAATTGAGGAGTTGCAAGCTTGTAAATGTCGATGTCAACAGAAAATTCACTATCAAGGTACTTAGTATCATTACCCTTAGCCTTAATCTTAAAGGTGTATGTGCTACCTCCTGCTAAGTATTCAATGTTGAATCTTGTTCCGTTCTGCTCGCCACCTGTTTGTGCGATATTGTCAAGCCATACCTCATATGTAGGTGTGTACTCTGCTGTGTTAATGTTTGCAGATGCGTTCCATACGATTTCTGTGCTATTTGCAAATGCTCCCTCTGGGAATACAGGTGCAGAAAGTCTGATAAATTGCTGAGTTGGAGATGGCTGTGAGGTCATATAGTAGATTGTGCCAAGGTCGTTGTACTTGTTAGCAACTGCTACCATACTAAGCACTGTTCCATCTTCTCTTATGTATTGATACATATTATCAAATGCATTTTCTGGCAAAGCCTGTGTGCTTAAGTCCAAATATACATCGTAGCTTGTTGCATTTGCAACAGGGTCAAAGCCAAGCTGACCATCGCCTGCGCCATAAGAAATTTTAATACCTGTTGGGTATCTAAGTCTTTCTACAACCACAGGTGCTGTGTAGTTAGATGGAAGTGTAGCACCACCATTACCCTTTGTACATACGCTAACATCGTAGCTTCCTGCATTCAAGGTAGAAAGGTCATAGGTTGTTTGTGTAGCAGTAAATGCGTTTCCACCATATTTTACTGCATAGCCATTGTTACCATTTACAGCTGACCAGCTTGCATTATAGCCTGACATTGTAAGGCTTGTTGGCATTGGAAGAACTGTAATGTTGAAGGAAAGTGATTCAGATGTAAGTGAGGAAAGTGCAACAGTTGTTTTGCCGTTTGTTACCTTTACTCCACCCATACTTCTTACTATGTATGTATAGTTTTGCTCTGCTGTTACGGAGTCGTCAGCAACATCATTGTCGCTAATTTGCAAGGTTGTTGCAAACTTACCATCAAGTAATGCTCCATCCTTGTAAAGCTGATAGCCGTATGCTCCCTGCACTGCTTGATATTTTACTGTAAATCCACTTGAAAGGTCGTTATCCTTACTTACAATGTAGTTATTACCATCAGGCTTTGGTGCTGAAAGTCTTGTAACCTCAATATCCTGCGAAAATCTTGAGTCGTAGTAGTCAGAGCCTACCTCTGCAACTGCCTTAACTCTTACGTTATACTTACCTGCATCAATATATGCGTAGCCAAATGCCATTTGTGTGCTTGGCAATGTTTCATTTACAAGGACTACTCCGTCCTTTTCAATTTCAACAACGTAGCCTACTGCTCCACTTACAAGGTCCCAAACGAGATTGTTGTTTGCCTCGCCATCAAGCTCTAAGTCTGCATTCCAAGAGGTTGTTGGTGCATCAAGTAGGAAAATTGTTTGCTTTTCAGACCAGGAGGAGAAGAATTTGCCCTCATTCTTATATGGAAGTACCTCTACCTCAAGAGATTTACCTGCTACTAAATTTTCATATTTCGCTTCGGTTACCTTGTCGCCTTGGATTGCGCCATTAATTCTAATAGTATAGCCATCTGCACTTTCTACGGGTGTCCACAAAAGAATACCATTTTCAACTGCAAAGTCAGTTGCAGGCTTTAAGTAATAGAAGGTTTCGCTTGCTACACCTGAGTCAAAGGTTGCAACGTGGTCGCCCAACGCCTTGATTTCAACTGTAAAGTCGTGACCGTCAGCAAAGAACTGGTGCTTGTTGCCTTGAACGGTTTCAGTTGTTCCGTTTGCCGTAATCTCATAGGTTGAAGCATTACCAAGCCAAGTTAAAAACTCGCCGTCATACTTAATATTGCTTGGGGTTGTGTTTACGTAAACCTGCTTTTCCTCGCTCCAAACTGAGTAGTAGCTGTCATCTCCTGAAACAACAGGACGAATTTTAATTCTGTTGCTACCAGGCTCTGGCTTATATTCCTCAATAGTTAGGTCGGTATCAAGAACCTTGCCGTTTACGCTAACTCTGTAGCCTGTTGCTTGAGAGATTGGGTCCCATGTGATAGTACCATCCTCAGCTACGTATAATGCTTCGATTGGATCAAGAGGTGTGAAGTGATGAGTATCGCCATAGGTCTTTCCGTTTACAACGGAATTAACCACAACGTCAAACTCCTCGCTACACTCAAAGTTGTAGCGGTTTGTGTTTACTCTTTGTTCCTCTCCACCATTGATTGAAATGGTGTAGTACTCGGCAAGCTCTACTCTTTGCCAAGTAAGTCTTACGCCGTCATAAGCTACGTTAGTAGGCTTTAAGCTTAAATCGTCCTTGTTACAGCTAACAAAGGCGAACACACTTACAAGCACCATAACTACTGCTAAAAGCGTAATTAATGTTCTTTTTGTCATTGTTTTATCCTCCAAAATTTATTTTTTAATCAATAAAGCGTTGTCATATCGGGGTATTCGATTTCTACCCAGAAGTTTCTCCAGTAACCAAAGACATTGTCATTGTTTTTTGCACTCTGCCATACCATAATGTAAATTGTGTTATAATCAAGGTCTAAGTAAGTCGAATTACTGTGTGAAGTGTATATATTAGGAACCTCGTGATACTCGCTATATTCCCATACTTTGTACGCATCGCTAGGCGTTTCGCTAAAATACCATGACATGTATGTTTTATTACTATTTTTATCTTGCCATATTGCATTTTTCGAAGAATCGTGATGTTCTGTTATTTTAATTGTTTCAATTCCAGCTTCGACTAGATGCGATAAGTCTAACTTGTAATAAAAACCATAAGTAGTAGGATAAGTGAAATATGTCCCATAAGAACTAGATTCACTAGAAAGTACTACTGTTTCCTTCTTTGAAACATAATATTTAGCAGTTAAGATAATGCTATTTTCTGGCATTGCAGTAGAGGTGTACTTTTCGTTACCGTTGTACCAGCCTGCAAAGATGTAGCCTGCTCTTTCGGGGGTTGGAAGCTCAATAGCAGTGCCTGCTGGGGCTGTGATGTCTTGAACATCTGTTCCACCATTTTCATTGAGCATAATGTTTGCTTGCCATTTTGCGTTTAAGGTTATGCTCGTTTCAGGCATTGCAGTTGAAGTAAACTGTGTACCTGTTGAATCAAACCAGCCCATAAAGGTATAATTTTCTCTCTTTGGGGTTGGTAGTGAAATTGTATTTCCTGCACGATTTACAATTGAGTTAACCTCATTACCACCCATTGCATTAAAGTCAATTACAGGTGCGTACTCACAGGAGTACAATACCATATCGCCCTCAACCTTGCCACTGAATACATTTGCAAGAGCTGTATCGTTTTTGGACTTTGACCAAGTTAGAACAGCGTTTCCGTCTACTCTTGTTTCAGTTTGAACGCTTGAAATGTGTGTTCCCCATTCAACCAAGATTTCCTCAGGTACTGAGCTTTCGCCGATATAAAGAGTTAAGGTATATTCCTGATATTTAAAGCCAGCGTACAGGAATATAAATCCATCGGGGTCGCTTAAATCAAAGTTCTTCTCTGTTACCTTTGAGGTTGCAGGCAAAACTCCGTATTTATCTGCTATCTGTACCCCTTGCTTATCAGGTTGAGTATACCAACCAGCAAAATTTTTGTTGGGAACAGTTAAATTTGTAGGCAATGAGTCAATCATTGAATCATAGCTTACGCTAATCTGTCTTGTACCTGTGACCTCTGCACCTTGATAGTCTAAAACTAAGGTATATTCTTTAGCCTTAAACTGTGGGAAAAGGGTAATATTTCTACCATCGTTAAAAGCAGATAAGGAATTTCCTGTTGCACTAACGTATTGTGTGCCTCCCTCTTCCATATCGAACAAGCCTAAAAAGTTGTAGCCTGTTTTTTGTGGAATCGCCTCTAAGGAGTATACTTCGCCTGCTTCTACAGTAATTGTGTGATTACCTGTATTATCGGTGTATTGAATTGTGTAGTTTTCAGGGGTTGATGGCTCAGTATTTCCGTCTCCAGAGCAAGCAGTAAAGCTTAACACTAAAAGCATTATTAGTGCTACCGACAAAAATATTAATTTGTTTTTCATTTCTTTTCTCCATTAATATAGAGTCGTCATATCGGGGTATTCGATTTCTACCCAGAAGTTAGTCCAGTAATAGTAGTGATATCTAGTATTAGAATTATCATCATACCCATAGTGCCCAAATCTTGTAACATATAACTCACCACTTGTTAAGTTTAGCTTGGTTGATTGAGTACAATTTATATATTTGTTTTCTTCTTTATGTTCATCAAAATACTCCCAAACCTTATAAGCATCACTCGCGGTTGGTTGAGAATACCACGACATATAAGTCATCTTCTTTGACATTTTACCGAAAATATTATATGTATCAGATATTTTAACATCATAGTGGGCGATTAAATTAATTGTAGTAATTCCCTTGTTATACAGATCGCTAACATCAATATAATTAGTGGCATAATTTTGATACTCATTATAGTTACTTATAACGGGACAATTATATGAGTTAAATTCATTTTCACTATCATTAATCAATACAATTTTTTTGCTATTAATTTTCCAATATTTAGCAGTTAAGGTAATGCTATTCTCTGGCATTGCAGTAGAGGTGTACTTTTCGTTACCGTTGTACCAGCCTGCAAAGATGTAGCCTGCTCTTTCTGGAGTTGGAAGCTCAATAGCAGTGCCTGCTGGGGCTGTGATGTCTTGAACGTCTGTTCCACCATTTTCGTTGAGCATAATGTTTGCTTGCCATTTTGCGTTTAAGGTTATGCTTGCTTCAGGCATTGCAGTTGAAGTAAATTGTGTACCTGTGGTGTCAAACCAACCCATAAAGGTGTAATTTTCTCTCTTTGGGGTTGGTAATGAAATTGTATTTCCTGCACGATTTACAATGGAATTAACATTTTCTCCACCCATTGCGTTAAAGTCAATTACAGGTGCGTACTCACAGGAGTACAATACCATATCGCCCTCAACCTTGCCACTGAATACATTTGCAAGAGCTGTATCGTTTTTTGATTTTGACCAGGTTAAAACAGCATTTCCGTCTACTCTTGTTTCAGTTTGAACATTTGAAATGTGTGTTCCCCATTCAACTAAGATTTCCTCAGGTACTGAGCTTTCGCCGATATAAAGGGTTAAGGTATATTCCTGATACTTAAAGCCAGCGTACAAGCAAATTCTTCCCTTGTCATCTGCTAAGCTTATTAAGCTTTCATCTACAATTGCTGTCATAGGGTTTACACCATATTTGTCAGCTATTTGTTTTCCAGCCTTGTTTGGCTCTGTGTACCAGCCTGTAAAGTTTTTGTTAGGAATTGTAAGATTTGTAGGTAAGTCTCCTATTATAGAATCAAAGCTTACGCTAATTTGTCTTGTACCTGTGACCTCTGCACCTTGATAGTCTAAAACTAAGGTATATTCTTTAGCCTTAAACTGTGGGAAAAGGGTAATATTTCTGCCATCATTAAAAGCAGATAAAGAGTTTCCTGTTGAAGTAACGTATTGTGTGCCACCCTCTTCCATATCAAACAAGCCTAAAAAGTCATAGCCTGTTTTTTGTGGAATTGCTTCAAGGGAATACACCTCCCCTGATTTTACATTAATTGTGTGATTACCTGTATTATCGGTGTACTGAATTGTGTAGCTTTCAGGTGCTGGTGGCTCAGTATTTTCGTCTTCTGAGCAAGCAGTAAAGCTCAATACCACAAACATTATTAGTGCTACCGATAAAAGTAATATTTTATTCTTCATTTCATTCTCCTTAATAAAGAGTTGTCATATCGGGGTATTCGATTTCTACCCAGAAATTAGACCACGAATTATTTGTCGCATTTATGCCATAGCTACTATGAAATAAAGCCCATCTTGCTATATAAATCTTTCCTGATGTTAATTCTAAATCAGCACTTTGAATGTCGGTTGTGTATACGTCACTTTGTATATGATTTTGTCTGATTTCCAAGATTTTGTGAGCATCGCTTGCTACTGGCTCTGAATACCAACTTAGAATTGTTACCGCCTTAGTAGAAATAGCACTTTCCGCCAATCCACCAAATCCCATTTCCGCGTCACAGTGCGAAGTTAGTTTTATGTGCCTTACACCTACATCGTATAAATGAGATAAATCCAATAGACTAGTATAACTATTGTTATAGTCACTTGTACTGTTAATTTCTGGAGCTGTTGCTTTACAATATCTCGTATCAGTATCAGAGATCAATACAACTTTTTCATTCTTTATAGCCCAGTATTTAGCAGTTAAGGTAATGCTATTCTCTGGCATTGCAGTAGAGGTGTACTTTTCGTTACCGTTGTACCAGCCTGCAAAGATGTAGCCTGCTCTTTCGGGGGTTGGAAGCTCAATAGCAGTGCCTGCTGGGGCTGTGATGTCTTGAACATCTGTTCCACCATTTTCGTTGAGCATAATGTTGGCTTGCCATTTTGCGTTTAAGATTATGCTTGCTTCAGGCATTGCAGTTGAAGTAAATTGTGTGCCTGTGGTATCAAACCAACCCATAAACGTGTAATTTTCTCTCTTTGGGGTTGGTAATGAAATTGTATTTCCTGCACGATTTACAATGGAATTAACATTTTCGCCACCCATTGCGTTAAAGTCAATTACAGGTGCGTACTCACAGGAGTACAATACCATATCGCCCTCAACCTTACCACTAAATACGTTTGCAAGTGCTGTATCGTTTCTTGATTTAGACCAGGTTAAAACGGCATTTCCGTCTACTCTTGTTTCAGTTTGAACGCTTGAAATGTGTGTTCCCCATTCAACTAAGATTTCCTCAGGTACTGAGTTTTCGCCTATGTATAGTGTCAATGTATATTCTTGGTACTTAAAGCCTGCAAAAAGATAAACGTAGCCGTCCTCGTTTGAAAGGTCGTAAATTTTTTCAGTCAAGAGCTTTTTATCAGGCAATATTCCATACTTATCGCCAATTTGTGTTCCTTGCTTATTTTCGGAGGTATACCAGCCTGAGAAGGTTTTGTTTGCAACAGTTAGATTGGTTGGCAATGCTCCAATTTCTGAGCCGTATGCAATCTTCATTTCTCTTGAGCCTGTAACCTCAGCCTCTCCATAATTAAGAATAATAGTGTATTCCTTAGCCTTAAATTGTGGATAAAGAGTCATATTTTTAGTATCGCTAAAGGGAGAAATTGAGTTACCAGATGCACTAACGTATTGTGTTCCTCCCTCTTCCATATCAAACAAGCCTAAAAAGTTATAGCCTGTTTTCTGTGGAATTGCTTCAAGGGAATATACCTCCCCTGATTTTACATTAATTGTGTGATTTCCTGTATTATCGGTGTACTGAATTGTGTAGCTTTCAGGTGCTGGTGGCTCAGTATTTTCGTTTTCTGAGCAAGCAGTAAAGCTTAACACTAAGAGCATTACCAAAGCTACTGTAAAAAGTAAAATTTTGTTTTTCATCTTAATCTCCTTTAATCAAAAATGTACACCTAATAGCATATTAGGTGTACATTTTTAAGGATTTGAAATAAATTTTGTTGACAAAATATGTAAAAAAATTTACTTTTTTAGAAAAACTATTGAAATATTGCTTTAAATTATATATAATAAAATTAAATATGAACACCTAATATGCTATTAGATGTACTTAGCACTTCTTTTTGAGGTGCTTTTTTTATAGCAATTTGCCAAGCTTGTTCATCATCTCTTTTTTGTGCTCCATAAGAGAATGAGCATATCTATTTAAGGTTACTGTTGGGTTTTTGTGGCCGAGGATTTCTGCAAGGGTTTTTACATCCATTCCACACTCTAATGCACGTGTGGCAAAGGTGTGTCTTAAGCTATGAAATCCTCTTTTTTGTAGCCCTATATTTTTTAGCATACAATAGAAGCTTCTTTGATAAGACCTTACTCGAAAATTTTTTCCTCTACCAAATATAACCAGCTCCGTCTTACTCTTTTTCTTCATTTCCTTTAGCATTGGTAGAATTTGCTTAGGTATAGGTATTACTCTAATTGAGGTTTTCGTTTTAGGAGTATCTGTAATTCTTCTAAAAACTCCATTTTCATCTTTTCCGTCATAGCAGGATTTATTTATATTCATTTCCCCATTTTTTAGGTTTATATCGCTCCATTCTAATGCTAATAGCTCTCCTAATCTCAAACCTGTATATAGGCATAAAATTACACCATTCAGCTTCGTATTATGGCGTTTATTAATGTATTCTTCAATTTGCTTTTGCTCCTTTAAGGAAAAGCACTCCACCTTCTTTTCTTGTTGCTTTGGACGTTTTATTTTATCTGCTTTGTATTCCGTCGTAATTCCAAGAGAATAAGCTGTCCTTAAGGAGCTTTGAATTAAAGTAATAATTGTGTTAATTGTGCTGGTCGATAAGCCCTTTCCGTTTCTTACGTTTCCATTCTTCATAAGATTTACCACAAAGGCTTGAACATCAATGGGAGATAAATCCTCAATTTCCAAGCTTCCCAGATGAGAAATTATCTGATTTTTTATTATTCCCCTATATCTGGAATAGGTTTTTGTTTTTGCAGTTGGCTTAATATAGTTTTCAAGCCAATCCTTTAGCCATTGTTCGTATTTCATTGCTTCTCCTCCATTTTATAAAATACTAAAATCATTTTACCAAATAAAATAAAGCAATATACAACTAAATAAAAAACCTCTACGTCTGTGGAGATAAAAAAAAGCACACCGATTGGTGTGCTTTTTAAAATGCTCATTAAAAACCGAACAAAGAGATGCAAATGAGAGACGAATATTAAGATGAATGTGTACTCAACAATGTATTGAAAATAGAATCGAATACAAAGTAGTTCAAGCGTTCGGTCTATTAGTATCGGTCAGCTGAATACATTACTGTACTTACACCTCCGACCTATCAACCTTGTAGTCTACAAGGGACCTTATCAACTT
>JAFUNF010000003.1 GCA_017473085.1 Clostridia bacterium | reverse complement strand
GAGGCAAGAAAACAATGCGGTCTTTCCCAAGAGCAGCTTGCGGAAAAATTGGCGGTATCAAGGTCTGCGGTTGCAAAATGGGAAACTGATAAAGGCATCCCCGATGTAGAGAATTTGAAAGCATTGGCTCAGCTCTTAAATGTGAGTGTTGACTATCTGTTGGATGATGGAGAAGTGATCGACGAAGTTGCAATGCGTGAACCTTACAACCTTTCCGATTATGGTAAAGGTATTAAGAAAAAGAAAAAAGACCGTGTAATCCGCGAAAAGTTTCCCGATGCTGAGATACATACTTTACTTGGCAAACTCAAACTGACCAAGAGTGAAAAAGTCATTGATAATCTTCTTGGATTCTTTACCGATGCACCGTTTGGCACACCTGAGCTTATTAACAACTTTAAGAATATGGATAAGGAGTTCTATCTTGTTGAAAAGGACGGAAAACAATTCCTTGTTACCATAACCGACGAATTTGTAGAAACCCGTCAGCTTGCAAAACGTATCACTGCAGAAAAGTTTGAAATAGGAAATTGGAAATTTACAAAATGCGCTTATGGGGTGAAAGGAGAATGACAATGAAAAAGAAAATCATAGGCAACCTTGTTGACATTATTTTATTTGGTATAGTGTTTAGAGTTACAGATGCTGTACTGCTAAAAGTGTTTCATTCGGAAAGCTTTTGGCTTGAATTAGGCATTTTCCTCGTATTATGTACTATTGCTTTTGGAACGAAACGAGGAATTATTATTCTTTGGAATAAGTTTGTATCTAAAAAGAAAGAAGGAAACGAAAATGAAAAAAAATCAATAGTGTAATTTGGGGAATCGTGCTTATTGCAGCAGGTGCGTTATCATATCGGAAGAAATGCATACGGATTCTTTGCAATCGGATTGAAGGCGCATGGAGTATTCTCGCTTGGTCTGATGTCACGAGGTATCTTCTCTGTTGGTCTGCTATCACTCGGAGTAATCTCCATTGGACTTTTGTCCCTGGGTTTGATTTCCGCAGGTGTGTTCTCTGCCGGACTGCTTGCAGTGGGCCCGATTGCTCTCGGTCTATTTGCGGCAGGAGCAATCAGTGTAGGACTAATATCCTTCGGAGCACTCTCGGTTGGCTACTTCTCAACGGGTGCGCTTGCTATCGGTAAATATGCCGCCGTTGGCGACCATGCCTACGGTATGATTGCCATAGGCAAATCGGTAGCTGAAGGAAGCGTTTACAGCCACATCGGAGATCTAACTACGGCAGATATACCAACCGTCGTAGAATGGATCGATGCAAACGTTCCGTCTTGGCTCGGTTGGGCAAAAGGTATTTTCAAATTCTTTATACAGTAATAGCAGCCCTCGTTCCGAAATGGAGCGAGGGATTTTTTTGCGCTTATTTGGCAAATCCTATTGACAAAAGCGCTCAAACTGTGTATAATGTAAATATACAGTTTTAACAGAGGTGATGACGTGAATATTTTAATCGACAATAAAAGCGGCGAACCGATTTATAATCAGATCTATTCTCAAATAAAAAATCAGATCATAAGCGGTGAGCTGAAAGAGGATGAGATGCTGCCGTCTATACGAGGGCTTGCAAAAGATCTGCGCATCAGCTTTATTACTACCAAACGTGCGTATGAAGAACTTGAAAAGGAAGGCTTTATTTACACACTTCCGGCAAAGGGATGTTACGTTGCGCCGAAGAATGTAGAGCTTTTGCGAGAAGAAAATCTGAAAAAGATCGAGGAACATATCGAGCAGATAGCAAAGCTCGCTGCCTCGTGCAATTTGAGCCGTGACGATATTATTGAAATGATTACATTCGGTATGGAGGAACAAGAATGAACGCACTTGAGTTAAAAAATGTAAGAAAATCCTTTTCGGGATTTTGTTTGGATAATATAAGCCTTACTTTGCCAAGCGGTTGCATTATGGGGCTTATCGGTGAGAACGGCGCGGGCAAAAGCACCACGATAAAGCTTATCTTGGATATGCTTCATAAGGATGGCGGAACAATCACAATACTTGGCAAGGACAATGAAAAAGATATTTCACTTACCAAAGAAGATGTCGGTGTTGTAATGGACGATATTGGTATGCCCGAATGCTTGACAGCTAAGCAGATCGGAAATGTTATGAAGCATACGTTCCGTAATTGGAATGACGCTGAATACACTCAACTTTTACAAAAGTTATCTCTGCCCGATAACAAGCAATTCAAGGATTTTTCGCGTGGTATGAAGATGAAGCTCGGTATTGTCGTTGCTCTTTCCCACGGTGCAAAGCTGTTACTGTTTGATGAGCCGACAAGCGGACTTGATCCCGTTGTACGCGACGAGGTGGTGGATATGTTCTACGATTTTACAAGAGATGAAAACCACTCTATCCTTATCTCCTCGCACATCGTCAGCGACCTTGAAAAGCTCTGCGACTACGTGGCGTTTTTGCATAAGGGCAAGCTCTTGCTTTGCGAGGAAAAGGATGTACTTTTATCCGAATACGGCATCATTCACTGTACGGTAGAACAACTTTCGGAGCTTAACAACGAAGTAATAAGATACAGAAAAGAAACACCCTATGGTGCTGAAGCTATCGTACTGCGCAAGGATGCTCCCGATGGCTTTAAGTTAAGCCCGATAAGCATTGAGGAACTGTTCGTATTTATGGTAAAGGAGGCGAAATGATATGAAAGGGCTGTTATTAAAAGATTGGTATATGATGAAAAAATATTGTAGATATTATCTTTTCGTCAGTATCGGATTTATCATTCTTTCTATGATGAGTAGCGGCAATATGTTCTTCGTTTTCTACCCTTGTTTGCTTGCTGGTATGATCCCCGTCAACCTACTCGGATATGACGAACGCAGTCGATGGACGGAGTATGTCGGTACGTTGCCATATACCAAAACGCAGATCGTATCTGCAAAGTATCTGATTGGCTTGTTCACACAAATTGCTTTGCTGACAGTAATTTGCATCGCGCAGGGTGTAAAAATGGGTATTGAAGGCACTTTCGTTTTGAAAGAGTTTTTGTTACTAATGATGCTCTTGCTGATATTGGCAAGCGTTGCATCATCGCTGACTCTCCCATTCGTTTTCAAATATGGAGTAGAAAAAGGACGCGGCGCGTACTATGTGATGATAGGCGTGGTGTGTGCCGGAAGCATTATCGCAACCACGATCTTCAAGGAAGGTCTGCAAAATGAAATTCAACTGAACGCCGTTTTGCCTATTGCTTGTCTTGTAGGTATCGGAATATATGTGCTTTCTTGGTATCTGTCTGTTGTGTTCTATAAAAAGAAAGAAATGTAATAAGCTTAGCCCTCGTTCCGAAAGGAGCGAGGGCTTCTTTTTTTGTCGTAATATGTCAATAAGTTTTCTTAACGATAATGAGAACCATTATTGACAAGGAGATAAATATATGCTATAATATAGAAAAATATTCCTACGGAGGAAAATAATGCTGACGGCAAATACAAAAATGCGGAACTCTGCTACCCGCAATAGTATATATCAATATCTCTGCGGCACGAAGGAGCATCCTTCCGCAGAAATGATTTTCAATGATCTGAAAGGCGACCTGCCGAACCTCTCGCTTGGCACGGTGTATCGAAATCTCAAACAGTTAGAAGAAATCGGACGGGTTATCAGAGTAACAACCGTGGATAACCACGAAAGATACGATGCGAACTGTGAGGATCACGTTCACCTTGTTTGTGAGAGATGTGGACGAGTCATTGACATTATGGATGCCGACATCAATGCTGCAAAGGCGGCTTGCAATTTGTCGGGCGGTGCAAAAATAAAACATATACAAATCGTTCTAAACGGAACTTGTGAAAGCTGTTCCGAGGAATAGCTGACCAACTCCTTTAGCAACAAATAAGCGCGACGGGCTTATTAAGGCTCGTCGCTTTTTTGCACCATAGAAGCCGTACTCTCCCATTCTACGATATGAGAATGAGAGTCAAAATATTCAAAAAGAAAAGAGATGAAACAACATCTACGCGGTCATCTTCCGACCCCCTTGGACGAGCCGCGCCAATTCTTAATTCAAGGAGGTATTTTATTATGCGATGGGGAAACTCCGCATCACTACTCGTTATGAGTAGTGATTATGAACTTATGGCTTAACCGCTACTCTACATAATAAAAAACTGAATACCTTTGAAAAGGCACTTGTTGAATGGTACGCAAAATTGAGCGTATCACGCAATAAGTGCCTTTTTGTATGCCTGTGCGAAAAATGTAATAATTTGCCTATTCGTGCTCCCCCTTGTCGGATTTTGAAATTCAAACCTTTCAAAATCAAAAACGACAGGAGGATACACGCATGAAATATGCACCCAAAAAGGTTTTTATAAAAGAAAATGAAATTTTTATTGAGATTACAAATGAAGAACACGAGAGTCGCAAAGCAACGGACGAGCAGTATGCCAAGAGATGGTTTATTCCTCTGCAGGGATGCCTTCTCGAAGTAGACGAACAGTTCTACAACGAGTACTACAAGGAGTATGAGAGAAATAGATACCTTGCAGCTCTGGACCGTAGAAATAAGCTCCTTTCCATCGATGCCTTTGATAGTGAAGATGATAACGGTACAGACTTTATCGTCGACGAGGATCAGGATGTGATACAGCAAGTAACGGACAAGCTTATGATTGAAAAGCTCCGTTCTGTCCTTCCTCTGCTGTCTGATGATGAGCGAGAACTTATAGATGCTATTTATTTTCGAGGTTGTTCCGAGCGCGATTACGCACGAGAAAAAGGCATCTATCACAACGCAGTACACAAGAAAAAGCAACGAATTCTTGAAAAACTCAAGAATTTTTTAGAAAATTAAAAATTTAAGGTGTGCAGCCCCCTCATTTTTTCCTTTGGACAAGTGAGGGGGCTTTTTCTGTAGGTCTCCTATTGATCCTTGACAACTGAATATCAGCACACTTTTTACTTTCCTTCTGTTGTTCTGTGAGGAACGAGCCACGATAGCGAACGCACAGCAATGTGCCTTCAAGACTATGACGTTGCGACAGCAATTCGCAACGACGGCCAAGACAGGCAGAAGGGATAATGATACTTATGTTCAGCTACAGGTCGAGCGTTGAAGCCACAGCAGAATGGTGAGCCGTCGCAACCGATAGGAGCATCTGTGTGAGATCCACACGGGGGTGAGAGTCCCATGAGTCCAAATGCATGGACGGAAGGTGTGTTCCCATTGTTCAGGGGTGTTGAGGACAAATATGAACAACAAACAAAACGATTGATACTGAAAACTTCCAAGCGGTCGTTGATTTTTATCAGCGACCGCTTTTTTACTTATTAATTCAAAAGGAGATCAACATATGAACCACACCATCAAACGCAATGAAATATACTATGCAGATTTAAGCCCCGTGCAAGGAAGCGAACAGGACGGTATCCGTCCTGTTTTAATTATTCAGAACGATATCGGAAACAAGCATAGCCCCACAACCATCATCGCTCCGATCACGAGCATACAAAAGAAAACCTACCTGCCAACGCACGTATTTATGGGAACAGATATACTGCCGAAGGACTCCTACATTCTTCTCGAACATATTCGTGCCATCGACAAAACCCGGCTTCGCAATTTTATAGGAAGAATCGAAGCATCAACCATCAAGAAAGTCAACCAAGCAATATGCATCAGCTTGGACATAAAAAAGGAGGAAACATAAGATGACCGAAAGAAAATGCCTTTCCATGTTAAAGAACGAACCCGAAGTAATGACCGTTATCGAAGCAGCTAAAGTCCTTCGCCTCGGCAAAAATAAAACCTACGACCTCATCAGCAGCGGTCGTCTTTCATCCATCAAGGTCGGTGGAAAAATCATCGTTCCGAAGATGTGTCTCGTCTCTTTTTTGACGGACACAAAAAATTATCAATTTAATCCCGTATAATCACCAATAATCTCTGGACTTTGAATAACTTCTGTGGTATTGTGTAGTCAGGCAGACGAGAATACCACCTACATACCAAATCTACGAAAAAGGAGAACACATAATGAGAACAATAACTGGTCGCCTCGCTGAAAAGGCAGGCAAGTGGTATGCCGTCATCAACCTTTATACTCCCGAAGGAAAAAGAAAGGAGAAATGGATGGGGCTTAACCTCGAAGCAAAAAAAGGAAGCAAAACCGAAGCAAACGCTCGACTCAGCGAAATCCTCGCAGAATTTAATTCGGGCAAGGCATACCTTCAAGAATGCCTTACCCCTGCCGAGCAACAAAAACGCAAGGTTGCGGATATGCCTCTGCATAAATACCTCATGGATTGGTTAGAGGAATACCGTTACAACATCGCACCGACAACATACAGCACGTATCAAGGCATGATCGAAGCAAGGCTTTACCCCTACTTCGAAGAAAACCAAATATCGGTCAAGGATGTAACTGGCGACGAACTGAACGCTTACTACAACTACCTCTTCGAAGAAGGGCTGTCGGGTTGTACGGCTCAAAAGCATCACAACCTGCTCCACCTTGCCTTCAAGCACGCAATGAAGAAAAGAATTATTCCTTTCAACCCGTGTGACCAAGCCAACCGCCCCAAAGCGGTAAAGTACGTGGCAAGCTACTACAACGAAACCAAGCTCAAAGAACTGCTCATGGCTCTGCGAGATGATCCGCTCCGCATCGTCGTCATGCTCACCATCTACTACGGTGTCAGACGAAGCGAGGTTCTCGGCATCAAGTGGTCGGCAATCGATTACGATGAAGAACTCATCCATCTCCGCCACAAGGTCATCGAGGACAAATCAAACGGCAAGACGGTCATCCGAGGAATGGACATCATGAAATCCAAGTCCTCAATGAGAAGCCTGCCTCTGATGACCTTCATCTGCGAGGAACTTCGTAAGGAGAAGGAACGCCAAGAAGAAATGAAGAAGGTGCTTCGCAGCTCCTACAATAGAAAGTACGAAGATTACGTATGCGTGGATTCGATGGGTAACCTCTTAAAGCCAAACTACGTAACCAACCACTTCGCCGTTCTCCTCCGCAGGCACGGACTCGATAAGATCAGATTCCATGACCTTCGACACTCCTGTGCAACTCTGATGCTCTCCAATGGCGAGGACATGAAGAAAATCCAAGGATGGCTCGGACACAGCACCATAACCATTACAGCAGACACCTATGCTCACCTCGATGCAGAGAGCAAGAGAGGAAGCGCATCGGTGATCGAAAACGCCCTTGCAATCACAGCGTAACGACTCAAAAAATGATACGCAGTAAGCAAAGAAAAAGCCTTGGAATTCAAACGAATTCCAAGGCAAGTGGCGGAGGGTGTGAGATTCGAACTCACGCGCCCGTGAAGGCAAACGGTTTTCAAGACCGCCTCGTTATGACCACTTCGATAACCCTCCGTGTATTCAATTTTATCAAAAATCGCAATCCAAGTCAAGGAAAATTGCGAGAAAACTGCGAGAAACGCTTCTCGCAAAGTGCATCCGAAGATGCGAAAAACCCAATAAAATCAAGGGTTTTCAAGAAATTACATAAACAGACGAAGGAAGTTTTCAAGACCGCTTGGGCGAATGTGCCTGGGGGTTCGAATTAAATAACTAAACGATTCACGCAAGGCGTGGGTCGTTTTTTATTTCCTACATAAAAATGAAAAGGAGAAAAAAGATGAAAAAAAGTGAAATCAAAAGCTTCAGCGAGCTACCGATGCATCTAAATGCAGAGATGGTGGCAAAGGTTCTCGGCATATCCATTTCAGGTGCGTACGAGCTTATGCACAAAAAGGGCTTCCCAGCTGTGCGAATAGGCAAGCGCGTTATTGTGCCAAAGGATCTGTTTAAAAAATGGCTTGATGAGGAAATAGCGAAGCGAGGTGATAAAAATGGTTTTTAATCAAAAGAAAAATCCTCGCGACAAATTCTTTCCCGTGCCGAGCGCGATATTCGACCTAGGGCTTGGCTCAGGCGAAATAATCGTGTACGCCTACCTTATGTATTGTGAGGACAGGCGCACCTACCAATGCTACCCAAGCTACAAAACGATAGGCTCGGCAGTTGGAATGAGCATAAACACGGTGCGAAAATATGTTCAGCTCCTTGAAAAGAAGTGCCTTATCAAAACCGAGTGGACAATGGTAAATACCAAGGATGGTCGTGCTCACAATGGAAGCCTCAAATATACAATTTTGCCAATTCAGGAAGCCATTGATTGCTACGACCGAATCCAAATGCAAAATCTACGAGCAGAGGCATCAAAAGTAAGAGCCGAGCAAGCGCTCAAGCGATACGATAAGAAGCATCGAAAGCAAGCGATATGAACGCACGATTTTGTTGCAGGAATAAGCGTATGCGTCGTTGCCGACGTCAAACGCAATCACAACGGACGGTAACACCGACCGTTAAAGGAGGTTGCCTAACGTCTTTTATGGTGCATATAAACGCACATTTGAACGCTTGCTACGGCAAAATTGCAAGAAAAGCAAGAAACCCAAGCGACTGTAAGCCTTACGCCTGCAGTCAAAGTCAAAAAAGGAGAAATTATGCCAATTTTAGAGAAAAAGAAGATGACAATCTATGTCAGTGAAAAAACAGCTAACAGCATTGAAAGATACTACAAGGATGATGGTAGCACTACACGAACTGATTTTATTGAAAATGCAATAAATTACTATATAACAGAGATGTTTATAAAGAACACGCAGTGCCTTGATAGTAGGCTACGAAATGCTGTGCGCGATGGTATCAGGAGCTTTGAAAATCGAGCCTCGTCGCTGATGTTTAAGCTCGCTGTTGAGGTCGCTATGATAGAGAATATGATTGCCAAGGAAAACGAAATGGATGACTATGAAATTACTCGTCTTCGTGGAGAATGTGTGGACGAGGTAAAACGCCTCGACGGAAGGTTTTCCTTCGAGGATGCAGTAAAATGGCAAAGACGATAAAGATTAAATATGAACAAAATTCACGATGCAACTAGCTTAAAAGGCGCCTTTTGTAGCCTCACGGAAGCCTAACCCATTTGTCTCGGAACGATAAATCGCTGAGCCTTCCCCCGACCTTTGATTTGAAAGGTGTTTACCTTACTACACCAAAGCTCGAAAAAATCCTCTACCGATTTATTCGCTCGGAGATGCAAGCAGTTTTAAAAGAGCAAATAGGTTGGCAGATAAGGCGAAAAAGTGCAGGCAATTAAAAAATTGGCAAGCTTTTTTAACACCATATGTCAGGCTATTTGCCTTTTCAAACCAAACGGATTAGGCTTCCGTGAGGCTAAAGCAGGTGAAAGAGTCGGGGTGGTAAACCCCCGACCCGTCTTGAGCAGTGGCCGGTCTAACCCGACCACAAAAGGGTTCTTGGCATCCCCCACCTTCCAGTTTTGGCGAGTCTGTAAAATTAGATTCGACTAAAAAAACGAGGTGGTAAATGCCAAAAAGCCAAGTAAATAAAGGAAGCTATCCGAGGCTGTAAAGCTAATTGATAACTAATTGATAACTTTTTATGTTGTCGCTGGATATGTCAAATTATATGTGGTAATGTAAGAGTTAACGAAAAGAAAGGAGAACATTATGGGAAAACACAGACCAAAGGGTGATGGAATGATACGCAAGAGATACGACGGACGCTGGGAAGCCAGAATCGTAATCGGACACAAGTCTGACGGCTCGCCAATATTTCGCTATGCGTACGGACAAACGCAAAAGGAGCTACTACCAAAGCTAAATCGCCTCAAGGAATACTACGCAGATATGAATATGACCGAGGCAAGCCTAATGACGCTTGGCAAGTGGCTAATCAAATGGCTCGACGAATATAAATCGCCAATGATAAGACCGAGCACAATAACAAGCTACCGTCGAATGATAACCAACCAAATCATTCCAAACCTCGGTGAGAAAATGATATCTCAGGTAACAACGAGAGATATACAAAAAATGTACAACAAAATCAAAGTCTCAGGCAGAGTCGATGTGAGCAAAAAGCACGGCACGGAGCTATCAAACGCAAGTGTGCGAGCCGTTCATATGCTACTGCACGAGGCAATGGACGGAGCTGTGCGAGAAGGGCTGATACCTGTCAATCCAACCGAGGGAACAACAATCCCAAAGCTCGGCAGAAAGGAAAAGCCTGTGCTTATGGAATCACAAATTGAAAGGTTCTTAAAGCAAATCGAGGGCGACGAAATATGGTACGACCTTTTCTACACAGATCTTATGACAGGACTTAGGAGAGGCGAGCTGTGTGGACTCAAATGGTCGGACTTTGATGAAAAGAGTGGAAAGCTCCAAGTAAGACGCTCGGTGCGATACGAAAAGAAGGAGCCAGTTATAGGAGAAACCAAAACCAACGAGGGAAACAGAGTATTAACTCTGCCAAAGAGCCTTATAAAATTATTGACCGAGCGAAAAAAGAATGCTTACAGTGAGTGGATTTTTCCAAATCCGTTCTTTCCCGAAAAGCCGTTCAATCCGTCGATCGCGTATCTAAAGCTCAAAAAAATACTAAGAGAGGCAGACTTGCCCGATATGAGATTTCACGACCTACGACACACCTTCGCAACGCACGCAGCGACAAACGGAGTTGACCCAAAAACACTTGCAGGAATCCTTGGGCATACCAAGGCAAGCTTCACGCTTGACACCTACACGCATGTTACAACCGATATGCAGAAAAACGCATCAGGAATAGTTGAAAATTATATTACAGATATATTTGGAGAGGAGCTAAAGCCGTGGCAAAGAAACGAAAAAACGGACAAGGAACAATAAGATTAAGAGTAGATGGCAGATGGGAAGGCAGAGTAGTTATCGGCTACGACGAGCTTGGGCGACCAAAAACAAAATGCGTAACTGCCAAAACCAAAATGGAGTGCCAAGAAAAGCTTGAGGAGCTAAAGAAAAGTATAGGCGTTACGGATGTTACCAAGTGCAAATCAGATATGAGCTTTGGCGAATGGACGGAGTTCTGGTATCAAAATTATGCCAAGCCTGGACTTGGCACCTTGGCAAGAGAGGACTATGAGAAAATGATTCGCAATCAAATCAAGCCAAAGATAGGACAAAGTCCGCTTAACCAAATCACAACAGGTATGCTTGAAAGGTACTATGCACACCTGAAAACAGATGGTAGGCTGATTAGGCGAGAGGCATACGGCAACGGACTTGCAAACTCGGTGGTAAGGCGAATACACGCACTATGCAGAGCCTCGCTTGAAAGAGCAAAAATAGAAGGACTAATCCGAGAAAATCCTGCCGTGCATTGTAAGCTCCCACCAAAGAAAAGTCGCGAAATAAAGGTGCTAACAACAGAGGAGATGCAACGACTACTAATACAAGCCAAGGAGGAGGGCTGTTATGAAATGTTCCTTCTGGAGCTATCAACAGGCTTGCGTCGAGGCGAGCTCTTAGGGCTACAATGGGATGATATCAACCTTGAAACAGGCGAGCTAAAAGTGAATAGGCAAATAAGATATCACAATAAGGAGCTTGAAATAATGCCACTTAAAACCAAAGCGGCATACAGGACAATAATTCTGCCACCACAGCTTGTTGAGGTGTTAAAGGAATTTCGCAAAAGAGTATACTCAAAATGGCTGTTCCCATCGCCATATAAGAGTGAGGATGTGCCTCGCAATCCAAACTCGTGCCGACAGAGGCTCTCGATTATGCTTGAAAGAGCAAATTGCAAGCATGTGCCATTTCACGCGCTTCGCCATACCTTCGCAACGCAAGCCTTGAGATACGGAATGCCTATCAAGACACTGGCTTGTATCATAGGACACGAATCGGTGGAAACCACGCTTGATGTGTACTCACACATAACCGATGAAGGAATGAAAAACGCAGCTAAGACAATAGATCGCACTATGGGAGCCCTTGCAAGCGATTATACGGACGAAAACGAGGACGAGGAGCAAATACCAAAGCCAACAAAAAGAACCAAATTTGAGGCAAATAAGGGCAAAACACGACGCCCTGGCACAGGCTCAATCAAAAAGGTAGCCATAAACACCTGGCAAGGCAGATACGCCCCTACCGTAAACGGAAAACGCGTAATTCGCCACATCTACGCAAATAGCCCCGAGGAATGCGAACAAAAGCTCACCGAGCTAATAGCCCAAATGAAGGAAGAATATAAGCTGGTATAAAAAAGAGGGGCTTTATCGCCCCTCAAATTTTGCTATGGAAGTAAACTAAAGAAAAAGCAGTTTATATCTAAATTGAATATCATTATACAGATATATTTTTTCAAATTTATATAAAATATTGACAAAACTATCAGTATAGTGATATAATAATAGTGAAATGGAGGTAATATTATGAAGACAAAGATACTTTATCATGGTTCTAAGGAAATTATCGAAAGACCAACACTAAAGGGTGGTAAGGAAACAAACGATTATGGATATGGATTTTACTGTACAGAAAGCGTAGAATTAGCAAATGAATGGGCTTGTCCAGATAATAATGACGGATACGCAAACAAGTATGAGCTTGATATGACTGACCTTAATATTTTGGATTTGACAAAGCCAGAATATAACATACTAAATTGGATGGCACTTCTTCTACAATTCAGAATTCCTAAAGGAATGACTCCCAATGATGAAATGGCAAGAGAGTATATACTCAAGAATTTCTCAATTGATTTAACAAAGGTTGATGTGATAATTGGATACAGAGCAGATGATTCATACTTCTCATTCGCTCGTGATTTCTTAAAGAACACAATAACAGTAGCACAGCTGTCAAAAGCAATGGAGCTTGGCAAGCTTGGTGTTCAAGTTGTATTACATTCAGAAAAAGCCTTTGAACAATTAAAATATATTGAAAGCACAGTCGCTGACAACGAAACCTATTACACGAAACGACGTGCTCGCGATTTGATAGCTAGGGATGAATACAAAGAAACCACTAAGCTTTCAAGCGTAACACAAGATGATTTATTTATAATGGATATTATCAGACAAGAGGTGAAGAATGATGATCCGCGCATACAGCGAATTATACGTAAATGATGCGATGTACACCCTTGCAGAGGTGTTTAGCTATGTGCAAGATGAAAGACAAGCTGATATGTTGTTTCAAGACTTTGTAATGAGTGGAATAGCGTATCAATTCGGAAGAGGAAATCCACGATATATAAATATGCCTTCCCAAGCATTGTTTTATGAAATAGTGGGCACGAGAATGCCATTGATTCGTCCAATAGGGACGGGAAGAAGCCCACAATATTGGTGTGGCTTTGTTCTGGCATATTATCAATGGTATACAGGATTAAGCTTTGAGCAAATAGGAAGAAAATTGCCACCATCTCAAATAATGAGAATGTATTACCCATTACATGAGGCGGACTTGCAAAAGTTCGTTGAGGTTGCAAATAGAATCGTGTTTCAAAAGGAAACAAATCTTGCAAGATACAGAAAAAATGCAGGATTATCTCAAATTGATTTATCAAGGTATAGTGATGTATCCGTAAGATCCATTCAGCTATACGAGCAAAGACAATTAAACATTAACACAGCACCCGCCAATAAGCTATTAAAGCTTTCTAGAGTGCTAGGCTGTACCATAGAGGATTTGCTCGAAGTGGAAGAACAATAATTAATCAAAACTTGATACGCAGTAAGCAAAGAAAAATAAATTGAATTAGCAGGAGGTAAATATGGCGAAAAGCAATAACAGAGGACCAGCACCAAAACTTCCAACAATAGCTGCTTTGATTGCACGTGCGGGTGGAAGGTGTCAGTTCGAAAATTGTAATAAAAATGTTTTTTTGGATGAGGTTACCTTAGATGATACTAACAATTCTAACATTGCACATATAGTTGCTTCAAGTCCTAGAGGACCAAGAGGAAGCGCAGTTCAATCTTTTGAACTATCGGATAAAATAGAAAATCTAATGCTGATGTGCTTAGAACATCATCATTTGATTGATGAAAAAGGAAAAGATAAAATTTATACTGTGGAAATATTACGTGCTATGAAGGCAGCGCAGGAAGAACGAGTTCAAAAAATGTTGAACAATCTTAATGCTGATATTACCACGATGGTGTATCTTAACTCACCCATAAAAGGAAAACAAAATGTGTCTTTTTCTGGAAAAAAAGCGTCCAAGGCATTTATTCCTCACATGAAAGCCGAATCTGAATATGCGATGTCTATTAATGTTTTGCCATATGGAAAATATGATACGACGGAGTACTGGCGTGAAGCGGAAAGTATGCTGGAAAATCAATTTAATTGTACAATACAGTCTAAATTGAACATTTGTCCCAACGCACACTTTTCCATTTTTCCACTTGCCCCGATTCCTCTTATTATGAAATTAGGGTTTCTTATGGGAGATAAAATTCATGCAGATGTGTACCAAAGAGCCAAGCAACCAGAAACATGGGAGTGGCAAAGTACGGAGCTTACTAATTCGTTTCATGTCGAAGAAAAACACTTTGATACAGGCGATGGCATAGCTCTAGCGGTATCAATTACTGGTGAAATTGACATCGACTCGATTCTTAAAGTTGATAGTTTTAAAGCTATATATGTTATACGAGCAGAAAATCAAGGAGACGACAGCATAAAAAGTGTAAAAGACCTCTCCGCTTTTTGGCATAAGTATAAAGAACTATGTGAGAAATTAAAAAATGAAAAGGTCTTGTCCGTGTTTCCGGCGGTTCCTGCCTCTGCTGCTTTCGAGATGGGAAGAAGATATATGATGGGAGTATATCCTAAAATGATAATTTACGATAGATACAAAGACTTTTTTGAAGCATTAACAATAGGAGATTAAAATGATAAAAATAGAGACATTATACGAAAGAATAGCTGATGCAGTTAATATTTCGGAAGAAATGTTCGACTATGCAGATACTGAATATAAAAAAATAAGCAAATGGATAGAACACAATACCCCTGGGTATGATATTGTGATATATCCACAAGGTTCATTTGCGTTAGGAACAGCTGTTAAGCCGTTTGATAGAGAAGACGAATACGATGTGGATTTAGTTTGCGAATATCAAAAAGATTATGGATTAAGTGCAAAACAACTAAAAAAACAAGAAGTTTATTCTATACTGAGTCGTTATGCACGGGCACATTGTATTAAAGAAAAAAGTCGTTGTTGGCAAGTAACATATGAACACAATAAAAAGTTCCATCTCGATGTAATTCCTGCTGTTCTTCGCATTAATTATATTGATATAACTGAGCAAAAATCAGAAAATGACTATAGGTACATTGGGAGTAACCCTAAAGGATACATATCTTGGTTTCAATCGAGACAATCTGAGAGATATAAAGCGATTAGAAGTGCAATAGAAACGAATAGAAAAGGAATATATGAGTATAGTGCGGAAATCGAACCAATTAAAGAGTATAAAATAAGGACTCCTCTTCAAAAGGCAATACAAATTTTGAAACGCCATAGAGATATTCTTTTTAAGGACGATAAAAATAAGTTGACCCCAGTTTCTATTTTGATAAGCACCATTGCTGCTCGTTTATACAATAATGAATCGACCATCACAGAAACGCTTATGAGCATTTTAACCGAGGCTAAATCGTATATAGAAAGCAACAAGGTGGATGGGAAATATTATATTTATAATCCCAGTTATCCTATTGAGAATTTTGCTGACAAATGGAATAAGCACCATGAACGTGCGGATGCGTTTTTGAATTGGTTAGATGATGCCAAACGAGATTTGATTGACAATTTTAATACAGCGCAATCAGACGTTGAAATTGCAACGCTCGTAGAATGTGCTTTGGGGCGCAGTGTAACTCAGTTTGTTTTTAGAGGAAACAATGCAGTTATCGCTGAATCCTCTAACGACTGTGAAGGTGTAGAGAAAGCACTTGTCCCCTATAAAGTACAGGCAATATTATCGGCTCCACAAAGGCAGAAACTAACCAGTTATCCTAGGGGATATAGGGTTATCATTGGAGCTACAATTGAGAAACCGGATGGTACAAAATATAGGTATAAAAGTGATGGTTTACCTATAGATAAAGATTGCTCAATTGTATTCACAGCCGGATTTAGTGGTGTGCAAAAACCATTTAAATTGAAATGGCAAGTTGTAAATACTGGTTATCAGGCAAGATCTGTAAATGCATTGCGTGGTGAATTCTCAGAAGAAGGTGTAAATGAGATAAAGCATCGTGAAAGCACTCTTTATACTGGTTCACATGCGATACAATGCTTTGTTTTCAAAAAAGGATGTTGTGTTGCACAAAGTAAAATTTTCATAGTGAATATAAAGTAAATAATAATATGCAGTAAACAAAGAAAAGGATGAGAAATGTTTAATCGACAAATAGAAATAACCAGAGAAAATGAATCAATTTTATTTATAAACGCTGTGATAGAAAATTTAAGGTACGGCATCATTTCTTTGAATATGATGTTTAATCACGACGAAGAGAATGTTTGCCAAAGTTATTATGACGAGCATACTTTCTATTTCTTTCATATGCAAAGTGTTTTGTCTGCACAAGGAAATATTTGGAATGTATTCTTTTGTAATTATCCTAAAAAAAGACAAATATCACAAGAACGTGTAAGGAAAGTGCGCGAAGCTTTTGGCATAGATGTTTCAAGGTATCCACTGGTCGGAAATAAATCTTTTAGAAATACAAATGCTCATTTTGACGAAAGGTATTACAAATATAATGGCGTTGGAGATATGAATTTATTGGATGCAGACACACCAAAAGAAGTCAGAGACGCTATTTTAAATACGCCTCATTTAAGAACAATTGACATTGAAAATTGGTTATACATTTCAAGTGATGGTGTTTTAGATTTGCGAGAGTTAAGAAATGAAATGTATGATATGTTGTCTGAGTTATGCACTCGTGATATTAGAAGGACATAATTTTGAAGGAGCAAAAAAATGAATTGTATATTTTGCAAAATTATAGATAAAGAGATAGAAAGCAATATTGTATATGAAAGTAATAATATTATTGCTTTTTTAGATACTGACCCAATAAATGAAGGACATATTTTAATAGTACCTAAAAAACACTATCTTGATATTGAAGAATTGCCATCAGAGGTGCTTAACGAAATAATGGAGTTATCTCAAAGAATAATAAAAGTATTGAAAACAATTTACAATCCAAACGGATATAGCATTATGCAAAATGGTGGAGAATTTAACGAAATAGGACATTTTCATTTGCACATATTTCCACGATATCAAAATGATGGATTCGGTTGGAAATGCAACGAGAAAGAAATCAATGTATCACAAAAAATAGCAAGAAATATAAGAAAAGCATTGTAATAATGTGTCCACGTCTAAGATCTACGAGGCGAAAAAGTTTTTGAAAACAAATGATATGGAGTCATTAAGGTCACTATTGAAGCAAAAGGAGATGATTATTTGAATACTATAGAAAATGTTTTTCCGATAAGTGGACAAGTTAATCAGATAGCGGAACAAAACGAAACGCATATTCCGTCCAAAGTACAGGCGGACACTTTGTTTACTTTTACTTCCGAACCAGAATTCTTAATAGAGTATATTAAATTGAAAATGATTGCACCGAGATATTGCGAAGAAGATGTTGGATATTTAAGTATTCCAGGAATACAAAAAATGGCGTATCCAATGAAATGTTTTTGCGATATTAACTTACATAAAATTGAAGAACACCTATCGTGGTACGGATACTATGGACTAGCTTTTTCAAAAGAGTGGGGAATGAAAAATGGAATTCAACCTATACAGTATATTAATCCTTCATCTGAATTAAGAAAAGATTTCTCGGTAGCTTTTTCTGCAGCATTAAAAACAAAAATGGATACACAAAATGAAGAACAAAAAATAATGAAGAACTTTTTGCTTCACGAAATAATGTATTTCAAACCATATTCGGGCTTAATGTGTAGTCGAACTGAAAAAGATAAAATAGAAGAAAAATGTTTCACCGACGAATGCGAGTGGAGATATATTCCTGACGTCACGGTAAAAGGCTATCAGCAAGTGTTTTACGATGATCAAATATTTAATGCAGGTGTCTTAGCCAAAATGAGCAATTCTATGTCAGGTATTCCAGAAATTTCGCTGAAATTTTCATATGCCGACTTAAAATATATTATCATCAAAAACGCAGAGGATTTTCGGAAATTAACCAATGCTATCCAAAGTTGGAATTTAAAAAGAGAAGAAGAAAATGAGCTAGTATCAAAAATAATAATTTGGGAAAAATCGAGAGGGGATTTTTAATGTTTGTTGATTTTGATAAAACATTTAATAGTAAACCACAAACGGACGCAGAACTTCCAGATGCGTTTGTTTCCTATTTAAGCCAAGGGCTTCCCAAAGGATTAAAATATATATCAAATGGAAGCGAAGTGTGTATCGCTATTAGCGAAGGCGACTCTATGAATATAGGGGGCTTTATTTACGAACCGACAGAGGAAGTTAAGGCGATCTTGGGCGATACTTTTACTCAGGCAGATGTAGCTGCATATTATTATAACATGCAACAACCGATTCCAATGAAGTTAAAAGAAGAAGGTCATGTTCTTTTGAATGGTGAACTTTTTCCCATTGATCAAATGGCGTATAATCCATATCATCCAATAAAATACGTTTCGGGTTCGTTTAGGGTTTTCCCTCATCCGTTTCCGCCTCCATTTACATTGATAATTGGAAACAATAAGTATGAGCGCGAGTTGACAATGTCTAGAGTTCGATATCCAAGCGCGAACATTGCGGCGTACGAGTCCAAAGGTGATGAGGCATTGTGCTTGGAATGTTACTTTGACGAAAAAAATGGAAAAATGTCTTTGAATTTAACATTCGACTTGACTAAAGCAAGAAGGATTCGAGATATTGTCGAAAGTACGGCGATATATAACTCTTATCTTGACGGAGATGCGATGTTTTCAGGACACAAACTAGAAATCAATTCTCTCGATCCAAATGCGAAAAAATTTGACCCGAATAGTATAATATTTTGGGAAAAAGTTTTGAAAATCGAAGAAATCCTCGAAGTGGAATTTGTGCCACCAAAAGAAGACATTGATTACGAAACACTGTATTTGGTTGAACAGTTGTATCAAAATCTAGCACATCAAAATCCTATTAGAAAAAATCAAAAAATTGGATCTGTAGATAGTGAATGGACAACAGAAAAAGAGACTTTGGCTCAAGAAATGACGGGAAAGGCTATCTATTTTGAATTTGAGGCAATAGTAGATATTGAACTGTTTGATGTTGAATTGTCATTGCCTGCGTTGGTGGGAATATTTAATGCAATCGTTAGCGGAGGCGCAAAAGAGGATGATAAATACAAAATCTGTTTGGAAGATGAAAGCGAAGATAAGCCTAGATATGTTTCGGAATTGTGCTTCAAGACAGATAAAGAAATGGCAGAGTATAGGAAACGTGATCACAATGAAATAATTACTGCTTTTCACAATGCTAAAAAGGCTTCTGAATATCAATGATTTAAAAACAAAATTTGCACCTTGTCGTAAAAAACGAAGGTGCAAATTTTATGCTTTTTATAGCGGAGAAAGGTGCTGAAATTCTCCAAAACAAAAGTAGGCAAGCATGTGGAACAGGTATTTTGGAATGTAGCCTAGTCACTTGGAATGAGATTTTTTGGAATAGTGAAAAAGCGGAGAAGTGGCGTAGATAAAGGAAAATCGGAGGTTTTGAAAAGCCTCCGATTTTGTGTTTTGTTGGGAAGTGTATGAGATATGCAGTTCACCCCAAGAATTCTACAAAGCTTTTAAGCAAATTTGCTTTGTTTGTTCTATTTGTCAAAAGGTTAGTTAAATGAAATCTCTAAGATGTCAATTGAGCCTGCGCCTTCGTATTTGAAGTATAGGGAATGCTTGCCATAAAGCTCAAGATTAGTTGCTTTAGTGGCCCAATTCGTACTATCGGTTACTTCGAGGAAGCAAAGAGGGGTGCCGTTTTCCTCGGTCATAACAAGTAGCTTGCCGAGAGGGGGAATGTCGCTACTGCGATATTTTATGCCGATTTTGTTATTTCCCTTGAAATCAAAATATTTGTAGCCAATAACTGTGTCGTTTTCTATCTCTTTTATAAATCTTTCTCCATTTTCGCAAATGATATGAGGGAGTCTTTTGTCAACACAACAGCCATAGGTAAGATTGCCGTTTGACAAGTGACAACAAATAATTGATGGGTAAGTGCCTTGTGCTAAGAGTGGACCTGCGTTTAAGCCACAGCTGGTAATCTCAACCTGGGGAATAAAGCCATTTTCAAGAATTTGAATTTCCTCGGCACAGCCTTGACGAGAAAGCTCTGTTTTAGTGGTGTGTCTATGATAGAAAATATACCACTTGCCATTTATACATTCAATGCTACCGTGGTTGTTACCGATACGCATAACCATATCGTTGTATTTTCTACCCTTATAGCCAATGTCGCCATTGGAAACTATAACTCCGCCAAATTCAAAATCCCTGTCGGGATAGTCGCTTGTTGCATAGGCTAATTCGTGACCCTGAAATGTAGAGTAGATAAAGTAGTATTTATCATTAATTTTTCTCATTGAGCTTGCCTCAAAAAACTCGTGCCCCTCGAAGGAGGTGCCACGAAAATCTCTTGGAAAAATTCTTTTAGGTGGAGTTTTTACAGTTACCATATCGCTTTCAAGCTCAACCACGAAGGGACCCATAACACCATCAGGCGAGGAAAGAATTTCCTCTTTAGTCTTTTTAAAGGTATTTATCTGTCTTTCAAGACACTCAGCCTCATCAAAATCTCTTTCAAAGTTCCACCACATACCGTAGTAAAGTCTAATTACTCCGTTGTCGTTTAGCAAGCCAGGGTCAAAGATAACTCCGTCCTGAAGCAAAGTGCCGTCTTTATATTTTACGTGACCTAAAAACTCAAAATTTCCCGAGGGAGTGTCGCAAACTGCCACACTCATTATGTAGGAACAATTAGGGTAATCGTTGGCTAATGAATAGTAAAGATAGTATCTTCCGTCGTTTCCACGCACTACGTCGGGAGCAAACATATATTTGTATTCGGGGTATAAGGGGTCATAGCTTGCCTTATAAATCACACCCTCATATCTCCATTCCTTAAGATTGTCAACAGGTGCAGAGTACGTAACGTAATCAAGCATACAAAAATGCTTACCATTTTCCTTGTCGTGCGAGCCATAGACGTAAACTCTATCGCCAAATACATGTGGCTCTCCGTCAGGTATATATTCGTCAAGGGGTAAATAGGGATTAAAAACTTGCTTCATATAAGCTCCTCTTTCTTTACTTTATAGAATGATTTTAACATACAAGCATAAATTTATCAACTGTTTTTCAAAACTTGTTCTTGATAATAGCTATCTTTAGTGATATAATTAAGGTAACAAAGGAGGGTGGAATCATGGAAGAAAAGACAAATAATTATAAGCATGAGCTACCAGAGAATTATGAGCAGGTTTATCACATAGATGCCAAAGATTTTAAAATTGGCTTAATATTGAATTTAGGTGCCCTAATTATTATGGGTATAAGTGGTGTTCTTGTCGCAATAACAACAATTCTTTCTGTAACCTTCAATCAAACAAGTATAGATGAGTTTGCAAAAGATTGGTATTTGTTTATTGTAATATTTATACCAGGAATAATAGTTTATATGATTTTGCACGAGCTGGTGCATGGAATAGCATACAAATCATTAACTAAGGAAAAGCTTTCCTTTGGAATTAGCTGGAGCTGTGCATATTGTGGAGTACCTAACATTTACGTATATAGAAAAGCCTCAATGATTTCACTAATCATGCCTTGCTTAGTATTTTCAATATTGTTTATTACCTTGGGTGCTATATTTTTCTTTGTAAATCCAATTTTACACGTAGCAATAGGCGCATTATTTTCAATGCACATTGGCGGTTGTGTAGGAGACCTTTATATGTTTTTCCTGTATATATTCAAATTTAAGGACAAGGAAACCTTGATGAAGGATACGGGACCAGAGCAGTTTATATATCAAAAAATTCAATAAAAAACTCGACCAAGTGTCGAGTTTTTTATTTTAAGACCTTTTGATAAAGAGAACAACAGGGTCGAGAGTGTTAGCTGGGGTGTTCAAAATATAGCGATTGTTAACCTTTTCAAAGTCAAGAGATAGCTCCTTGCCATTTGGTAGTAGCTTGCAAAATTCCTTTGCATCAAAATCGCATACAAGCTCAAGCTTCTCTATTGGGTCAGTACCTAAATTGAAAAGAGCAACGAATACATCGCCATTTTCCATTTCAGCCACCTTTAGATATACCTCCTCGTCATATGGGTAATATACCAAAAGCTCGCCTGTTGTCTTTAGCATATCAATAAGCTGTTCCTTTCTTGAATAGGTAAGGAAGGAAAAGGCAGAATCAATCCTAAATTCAGACACAGGGGTGCCACAAAATACAAAAATAGTGCCACTAAGCTCATTTTTATAAATCGTAGTAGCTGGAAATAGATTTTCATAGTTTTCGTAGTTAGTTGTATTGCAAGTGTATGAATCTACAACAACACTATCGCAAAGTGGCACAAGCTCCATTATATTGTTTTGTAGCTTTGTTAACTTGCCATTTTTACAAAATAGCTCTCTTACGGGAATTTTGCCATGCCACTCTCTTATATCAACACCTAAGTGCTTGCCAAAGCCTCTTTTAATAAGGTTTTTAGCAGTGTCAGATGCAAGAAATACAGGTCCACTCAAAAGCTTTTCTATCTCCTCGTCGCTTAAGCGAGTGTCGACGTCGCCCTCAAGACATACAACTCCACCAAATTCAGCTGAAAAATACATAGGAAGTCCAAGTCTTTCAAGCACACAATAGCTCCAGCCGTCCCACTCCTCCTTAACACGACCATAGGTAAAGTCGGGAGCATTAGGCGTAAATATGCGACAGCCCCTCCATTTTAGTGATGGCTGAATTGATGCAAGTCTTTCGTAAAAGCCAAAATTCTTGCTCAATATTTTTCTGTACGCAGTACCACTTTCAGGCTCGTAGGTTAGTAGTCGAGTAATCCAGTGCTTAGCTCCGTTTGCACCCTCAAGAATAGTGCCTGTAAAGTGGCTATGCAAAGCCATAGCACCTGTACTGTATCTGTTTTGAGGACAGGTGTCCGTTTCTGCAAGTATTACGTCAGCCTTGCCCTTGAGCTTGGCAATTTGCGTTGCAGCACGATGGAAAATTCTACTAAAGCCCTTATTACCAAGTGCAGAATAGTTTCCATTGTTTATTCTTATGGTTACAGGGTTACCTTGTCCTGCAAGCACAGAGGCGATTTCATAGGCAAACTCTGCATTGTTACCACAACAACAGTAGGAGCCAGGAATGGTAGGGTCAACACTATCAATTCCTGCACGAATAACCTGACTTGCCTTAACTAAGGAATCCTTTTGTACGTCAATGAAAATATCCGTATATTTCTTTCTGTTTTCGCCCTCATTGTTTACAATGTGCCAAAGCTCCTCTCTTGTAAGTGTGGTGCCTGCACGCTTGTTAAACTCGCCAAGATGCAAGGGACAAGCACAGCCCTCGCCCTTGTACCAAATTGTCCTCAAATCGTCATCAATCATAATGCAAGAGGGCTTTTGCATAGCAATTGTACGCATTACATTGTATATATAATCTAAAAAGCCCTTGTCATAGGGACAAACAACTCGTGTTGCTACACCATCTGTAAAGTTTACGTGAGCTTGGTATGGGAACAATTCTCCAAGAATCCAACCGTGACCAACCGTCGCCTGCACTAATACACCACAGGGGAGCTTCATTTCATCAAGGCGCTTTTTAAATTTTGCAAATTTTCTACATAAAACCCCTGCCTTATCAGAGGGAGGATTGCCCTCTGGCACAAGAGTCATTGAAAAAAGGGCACAGGAGGCAACACCACTTTCGTATTGCTCCTTAATATCCTGACAAATTTCCTCTAAATGCTCCACGTCAAGAGGCATTATGCTATATGAGTGTAAGGCTTTATTTTCCATTGACCTTGCTCCTTAGTAAAATACTTCCTTATCAGTATAGCATAAAGGGAAAAATCTTTCAAGTAAAAAGGAGTGTCAAGAGTATAAAAATTAATTGCATTTTTCCATAGTTAGTGCTACAATATACTTATAAAGTATAAAAGGAGATTTGTTATGAGAATTTTATTTCAAGGCGACTCAATTACAGACGCAGACAGAAGCAGAAGCGACGATAGTCGTTTAGGCTTCGGCTATCCAAGATTGGTAGA
Organism: Clostridia bacterium; assembly: GCA_017473085.1. Lineage (GTDB taxonomy): Bacteria > Bacillota > Clostridia > Oscillospirales > CAG-272 > RGIG2000. The sequence continues at coordinate 3,226 of JAFUNF010000003.1, read as the reverse complement.
GGCTACACTTGGCTATGAGGAGCCTGGAAAGCACGAATTTATCAATAGAGGTATAAGTGGAAATAGAGTAGTAGACCTTTATGCACGTATTAAGGCAGATATAATCAATCTAAAGCCTGATTTAATGAGTATTCTAATTGGTGTAAACGACGTATGGCACGAGCTTGGCGAAAATCCCAACGGAGTAGATGCAGATAAGTTTTTTAAGATTTATTCCATGCTAATTGAGGAAATACAAGAAGCTCTTCCAAACACAAAAATTATTATTTTAGAGCCATTTGTATTAGAGGGTTGCTCCACAACAGAAAAATGGGACATTTTCAAAAAAGAAGTACCCCTTCGTGCAGAGGCTGCAAGAAGAGTTGCAGAAAAATACGCTCTTCCATTTGTGGAATTACAAAAGGGCTTTGACGAGCTTTGCAAGAAGGCTCCTGCTACCTATTGGCTCCCTGACGGAGTCCACCCAAGCGCAAAGGGTCACGAATACATAAAGACCCAGTGGCTAAACGCATTTTATCAAATGAATCTATAATAAAAAGTGACTGTCACAGTGACAGTCACTTTTTATTCATCAACCTCACATTCGTCCATAGCGAAGTCAAGTAAAATGTTTATTAGTTCGTTGCGAGTGCGATTAGTCTTTTTGGCAAGCTCGTTAAGCTTGTCTACTGTTTCGTCCTTGATTCTTATAGAAAAGGTTTTATATCCGTCCTCTCCTTTGATTGACTTTTTTGTGATAACAAGTTTCTTCTTCATAAATTTAACCTCGCTTACGTGCTAACATAATTATAACCTTGACATCGTTAAAAATATATGTTATAATTTATAACATAAAAAAATAACACAAAAAGGAGAGCTATAATGCAGGATACAAAAAACAACAATATAAAAGAGACAAGCTTTGCCGATAAATTAAATCAAATAAGTCAGTGCGAAAATGAAAAAGAAAAGGCTAAGAAACTACTGGACAGTTTGATACAGGATATCAAAGCAAATAGGCAAGAATACATTGATAAAAGCATTGAAGAGGTATGTGTTGAAATAAAAGATAAATTAGAAAAAAAGGTAAAATTAGGAGAATTTGTAACCGAAAACGGCAAGAAAAGAGTATACGTATATCATGAATTTGTAAGAAGCATTTTTATGCCAAGGGACTTTCAAAACACAGTTTATAATACATGCAAGAAGCTTGAATGTATTTTTGATAATGCTTCCTATATTGATATACAAGAGAGAAAATTACCATTAATTTTACATAACGAACTAAATTATTGCCATATCTTATATAGATTTGAATATTGGGTATGTAAAAATATAGTAGAAAGCGTAGGATTTTTTGGTGTCGTAATGTTAAATAATGAAAGTGTAAAATTTGCAGAAAAATTGAAGAATTTACTTGAGAAGGATGGAGTAAAATTTGAAGGAATAGTTGCTTGTTCATACGGTACACACAGTGACGACGGAGAAGCTCTTTCAAATTTTATGAAAAAAGATCATAAAACTAAAAATAAAGGAGTAAATGCAAAGTGGGTTGGTAGTAATCCCTTACTCAAATTCTCAATGGAATTTTAAATAATAAAAAGCCGAGTTACTCGGCTTTTTTCTTTAGCTTATTAAGGTAAGCGACTATTTTTGGTCGGTTATAGCGTTGGGCGATTACAAAGATTGAATCAAAAAGGGCAGAGACAACCGAGGTTAAAATAAACACCAAGGGCGTGCCAAAGGGGATGATTAAAAGAATTGGCAAGAAGCTCAAAAGAATAATTATTTCGTGAACAATTTCGGCTTGGGCTGTTGCTTTTGCAATTTCTTCCCAGCTATGCTTTTTAATATCAAAGGTTTCAGGGGAGTAGGTTGGGATATTCTTAGTCCAACGTCTTACCCTTAAAAGCTTGTAAAGCTTCTTTTCAAATTTTCTTGGCTTAAACCAAAAGCCATTATAATTGAGATTATTTTTAAAAATTGCGTCAATAATAGTACCAACTAAAAGTCGCATAAGAAAGTGATATGCAATTACTCCAAGGGTAATGGTAAAGGACAAAAGCACGCTATTTGGTACTATTAAATACCACACCAAAAGGCCGATAAAGAAAAATGTTGAAAATAATGCTATAAGCTTCATTCCTTTAGCCACATAATCACCTCCTGTTGCATTTATTCATATTATACCAAAGAGTGAAGCAAATTTCAATAATATCAAGGAGGAAAAATGAAGGGGAAGAATGAAATATTAAAAAGCATACCACTAACTACAATAGGGTCATTTATCCTTGCACTTGGTATAAACGTATTTTTATCTCCTAATAAAATATCCTCAGGTGGCATTTCTGCCATTGGCACAATACTTATTCATCTTTTTGGAATTAAAATCTCTATAACAAACACCATACTAAATTTAGTGCTTTTGCTTTTGGGTATAAAAATCCTTGGAAGAAAAGCAATTTTGAAAACTATTATAGGAATAGCCTCCTTAAGCTTGTTTTTAGAAATAACAAGCTATCTGCCAAGCTATACTGAGGACACAATGCTATCCTCAATAGTGGGTGGAGTGCTTGTGGGTATAGGTGTTGGCTTAGTGGTAAGACAGCACGCCTCGACAGGTGGAAGTGACCTTTTAGCATTTTTGATAAAGCGATTTATACCACACTTGTCCTTGGCAAGAATTATTTTAATAATTGATACATTGGTAATTATAACATCAGGCATTGTCTTTAAAAGCATAACTATAACTATTTATTCAGTAATTGCTATGTATATATCCTCTGTTGTAACTGACGAAATTATGACATTTGGAAATAAAGCCAAGTCGGTGCAAATATTTTCCTCTAAAAACGAGGAAATAGCAAGTATGGTCTTAGAAAGGTTAAACAGAGGTGTAACAGGAATTAAGTATAAGGGAATGTATTCCAAAAGAGAGGGCACAATGCTACTTTGTATAGTTAGTCCAAGAGAATTGCCAAGCCTTTTAAACCAAGTAAAGCAAATTGACAAGGGCGCATTTATCATAATAAATGATGCAAGACAAGTTTTAGGAGAGGGCTTTTCCTCAGAGCTTGAATATTAAAAAAGGCTATCAATGATAGCCTTTTTATTGTGTCAACGAAAACCACGCGATAGTCGCGTGGTTCAGTAGAGGCTAAAGCCGATGAGTAAAAAAGAAAAACTCCTAATGTGGTATAATGAAAGAGCGACCTGCCAGTTGCACAAACAAAAACACATTAGGAGG
>JAFUNF010000002.1 GCA_017473085.1 Clostridia bacterium | reverse complement strand
TTAGTTTCAGAGGAAGAGCTGGTAAGAGTTATTCACTTGATCAACTCTCGTCCACGTAAATGCCTTGACTATCTTTCTCCTTTGGATTTTATTTCTAAAAAGTGTTGCACTTGACTTGACAACTTGCCGACCGTCTAAAGACGGTGGATGAGGTGTAGCCTCGCAAGAGGCGTTAGAAGAAAAGTAAAAATAAGGAGCCAATATGCCAAGATTTTTTATAAGACAAAACCAAATAGAAAACGATTTAATACACATTGTAGGCGAGGACGCTCACCATATAGCACGAGCACTTCGTATGGCACAGGGCGAAAAAATTCAGGTGGTTGATATGCAATCAAACCTGTATAATTGCACTCTTGTGGAGTTTATACAGGACAAGGAGGTTGTGGCAAAAATCGACAGCCAAGAAAAATGTGACACCGAGCCAAGCCATAAAATAACTCTATATCAAGCACTACCCAAAAGCGACAAAATGGAAACAATAATTCAAAAGTCAGTGGAATGTGGTGTTTTTGAAATAGTCCCCTTTAATTCCGAAAGGTGCATTGCCAAGCTTGACAAAAAGGACCAGGACAAAAAAATAGCAAGATGGCAAAAAATTTCAGAGGGAGCCTCAAAGCAAAGTGGCAGAGGCTTAATTCCTGAAATAAAGAATGTCTTGACCTTTTCCCAAATGATAGAGGACGCAAAGAGGAAGGACGTAGTTTTGTTCTGCTACGAGGCAGAAAACGGACAAACCATCAAAAATGCACTTTCTCAAATAAAGCCCAATGGTACTATTGCATTAATCGTCGGTAGTGAGGGAGGCTTTAGCATAAGAGAGGCAGAGCAAATTAAGGATTCGGGAATAAAAAGCGTAGGATTAGGCAAAAGAATACTTCGTTGCGAGACTGCACCTGCCTTCGCCCTTACGTGCATTATGTACGAAACCGAGCTTTGATTTTTAGTCATTTTCACAACAAAAATAGCAATTTTCACAAAAAAATGTGAAAAAAACTATTGAAAATTTTGTAATTATAGTGTAATATAGATATACCAAGTGCAAAATTGCACAAATATGACAAATTTTTTCTGGAGGTTTTTATGTCAAACAGATTATTCCAGGGCATCATTCATCAAATGCACGATGCAGTTGACAGAGTTATCGGTGTTACCGACGAAAATGGCTCCGTAATTGCTTGTAGTGACCTTTCAATGATTGGCGAGAATCGTGCTAAGGTAAAGGAGGAAATGGTTTTCACAAACGACCGTATGGTAATTGATGGCTATACCTATCATCATATTGGCAACGGTGCAAAGCCTGAATTCATGGTGTTTGTTGAGGGCGAGGACAAGAGTGCTGAAAAGTACGCCTCAATCCTTTCAATTACCCTTTCCAACATTAAGAGCTATCACGACGAAAAGTGTGATAAAAGCTCATTTATCAAAAATATCATTATGGATAACATTCTTCCAAGTGATATTTACGCAAAGAGCAAGGAGCTTCATTTCGACGGAAATGAGCCAAGAGTTGCTTTCCTTATCAGATTCTACACAAGGACAGAAATTCTTCCATTCGACATCGTTCAAAATATGTTCCCCGACAAATCAAAGGATTTTGTAATCAGCACAGGCGAGCAGGACATAGTTCTTGTAAAGGCGCTTGAGCAGGATGCAACACCAGCAGAGGTTGAACAGCTTGCACAGGACATTGCAGATACAGCAGGTACTGAATTTTATTGCAAGGTAGGTATCGGTATCGGTACAATTGTATCAAATGTTAAGGATTTGGCTCGCTCCTACAAGGAGTCCCAAATTGCAATTGAGGTAGGCAAGGTATTCGAAAGCGAAAAAGAGGTTATCAGCTACGAAAATCTTGGTATTGGCCGTTTGATTTATCAGCTACCAACCACCCTTTGCGAAATGTTCTTGTCTGAGGTATTTAAGCATGGCTCATTAGATACACTTGATAAAGAAACCCTTCAAACAATTCAAGTGTTCTTCGATAATAACTTAAACGTGTCCGAAACCTCAAGAAAGCTTTTCGTACACAGAAACACACTTGTATACAGACTTGAAAAAATCAGAAAGCTTACAGGTCTTGACCTTCGTCAATTCGACCATGCAATCACCTTTAAGGTTGCACTCATGGTTAAGCGCTACTTGACCTCTAAGCCAATCAAATATTAAGGACCTCTTGTTATAGCTGAAATTTAAAAGAGGATAAAATGGATAAGCAAATTAGCATAAAGCAGGCAGTAGTTGCTGTATTAGTAGCAATATTTGTGTCTGTAAGCCTTACAACCACCACAGCATTTATTATAGGTAACTTCGTTTTGGCAAGCGTTGAAAAAACTCACCAAAACAATTTAGATAATGCTATGGCGGGCGCTGAGGTTTTTAGTGATATTATTGAAATGTATAACTCCTTACCCGAGGAGCAACGCAATTACGATATGTATCTGAAGCTTGCTCAAATAGATATGTACTATCGTAATTACTATGTCAAGACAGGGGAAATCGACAACGATAAGCTAACCTATGGAGTAGCAAATGGCTATATAGCAGGCGTTGGCGATATGCACGGAGAATATTATACAATTGATGATTTTTCTGCCCTTGTAGGACAAACTCAGGGCAACACTGTTGGTATCGGTGTTTATGTTACAATAGATACTGAAACCGAATGTGTAAAAATTTTAACAGTAATGGAAAACTCTCCTGCTCAAACGGCAGGTGTGAAGGCAGGGGACATTGTTGTTGCAATTGACGGCGTTAGTGTTACTGAAATTGGCTACTACGAGGCAATTAACCGAGTAGCAGGCAATGAGGGCACAACAGTTGAGCTTAAGGTCCTTCGTGGCGAAGAGGAGCTTACCCTTGTTGCAACAAGACAAAAATTTGAAACTCAAACTGTTTACTACCATAAATATGCTGACAACGAAAAAATCGGTGTTGTACGTGTGATTGAGTTTAATGATACAATGCCAGCTCAATTTAAAAATGCAGTTAATAGTCTATTAGCCGATGGCTGTGAATATCTTGTATTTGATATGAGAAGCAACGGTGGTGGTACACTTTCCTCAGCGGTTGAGGTCCTTGACTTCCTTTTACCAAAGGGCGACATAGTGTTTGTAACCGATAAGGACGGACAAGTGCTTGAAACCTATAAGTCAGGTGCAAGCTCCATTGATGTGCCTATGGCAGTTTTGACAGATGGCTATACTGCAAGCGCAGCCGAGCTATTTACCTGTGCACTTCGTGATTACGAAAAGGCAATAGTGGTTGGCACAACCACCTATGGTAAGGGCTCAATGCAAAACGTAATAATGCTACCTGATGACTCAGGCTTGAGATTTACAACTAATTTATATAACCCACCAAAATCGCCAAACTACGACGGAGTTGGAATCACACCCGATATTGAGGTTGAGCTTGATAGCTCCCTTGAAAATACAAACTATTTTGAAATAACCGATGCACAAGACAACCAATTAAGAGAGGCTTGCGATGCGTTGGCAAATAATAATTAAGAAAGGCTAAGGAAAAGGAAATGGCAGAGAAGAAAACAAAATATACCCAAGAGGGCTTTCAAAAATTAATTGACGAGCTTAATTATTTAAAAACAGTTAGACGTGCTGAGGTTAAGGAAATGCTCAAAACCGCAAGAGATTTCGGTGACCTTTCAGAAAACAGCGAATACGATGAGGCAAGAGACCAACAGGCTAAGGTTGAAGCTCGTATTCTTGAGCTTGATGCCCTTATCAAAAATGGTGAGGTTATCTCTGACGATGCAAGCGCAAACCACATAAACATCGGTTGCACAGTTACAATTAAGTATAAGGATGGTAAGGAGGTTACTTATCAATTAGTAGGCTCCAACGAGGTTGACCCACTTAATAAGAAAATCTCCGATCACTCCCCAATCGGCTCTGCACTTATAGGCAAGGTTGCAGGCGACTCCGTTACAATTGTAACCCCAGCAGGAGAGAAGGACGCAGTAGTCGTTTCCTTCCAAAAGACAAAGAAATAATAGAGGAATTATAAATGGCAGATATGATTAACAACGAGGTACCCGTAACAGAACAGGACCTTAGCGAGCAAAGACAAATAAGAAGGGATAAGCTAAAGACTCTCGTTGATGAGGGCAAGAATCCCTTTGAAATTACAAAGTTTGACGTAACTCACACAAGCAAGCAGGCAATTGAGCTTTTTGCAAGCCGTGAGGAAACACTTGCCGAGGGTGAGGAGCTTCCTGTAAGAGTTGCAGGCAGAATGATGTCAAAGAGAATTATGGGTAAGGCTTCCTTTGCTAACCTTTTGGACGAGGACGGCAGAGTTCAGCTTTACGTTTCCAAAAACGACATTGGCGAGGAAAATTATGCTTCCTTCAAAAAGTGGGACATTGGCGATATCGTTGGTGTCAGTGGCTTGCTTTTCAGAACAAGAACAGGGGAAATTTCCATTCACGTAAAGGAAATTACACTTCTTGCAAAAGCACTTCGTCCACTTCCTGAAAAGTATCACGGACTTACAAATCTTGAGCAAAGATACAGACAAAGATACGTTGACCTGATAGTAAATCCCGAGGTTAAGGACACCTTCTATAAGCGTTCCCAAATCCTTAAGGAAATCAGAAATTATCTTGATAATAAGGGCTTCTTAGAGGTTGACACACCAATTCTTGTACCAATGGAAATTGGTGCTTCTGCAAGACCCTTTAAGACCCACCATAACACCCTTGATATTGATATGACCCTTCGTATCGAAACTGAGCTATACCTAAAGCGCCTTATTGTTGGTGGTATGCACAGAGTTTACGAGGTTGGTAGAATCTTTAGAAATGAGGGTATGGACACAAAGCATAACCCAGAGTTTACAACAATCGAGCTTTATCAAGCCTTTGCAGACTATAAGGATATGATGGACTTGGTTGAGGAAATGTATAAGATGCTTGCAGTTAAGGTATGTGGAAGCGAAAAAATTATGTTCCAAGGCGTAGAAATTGATATGGGTAAGTGGGAAAGACTTACTATGGCAGAGGCAGTAAAGAAGTACGCAGGCGTTGACTATAACGACTGGACAGACGATGCCCAAGCAAGAGAGGTTGCAAAGAAGCTTCACGTTGAGGTAGCAGAGGATGCAACAAAGGGCAGAGTGCTAATCGAAATCTTTGATGCTTACGTTGAAGAAAAGCTAATTCAACCAACCTTCATTTACGATTACCCTGTTGAAAATAGCCCACTCGCAAAGAGAAAGCCTGAAAACCCAGCCTTCACAGAACGCTTCGAGTACTTTATCAATGCAACCGAGTACGGAAACGCCTTCAGCGAGCTAAACGACCCAATCGACCAAAAGGAGCGCTTCGAAAAGCAAGTAGCTGAAAAGCTCAAGGAGGAGCCCGACTCCAAGGCGGAGGTAGACTACGACTACATCGATGCCCTCGAATACGGCATGCCCCCAACAGGAGGCCTCGGCTTCGGCATCGACCGTCTCGTAATGCTTCTCACCGACTCCCCCTCCATTCGCGACGTATTGTTGTTCCCAACAATGCGCCCAGAAACAAAATAATTCAAAAAGCCGACACTCCGTCGGCTTTTTTTACGTTTTATCCCCCTTTTGCAAAGCCGACACCGATTTGCAGAAAAAATATCGGGAGGTTGGCACACAATTTAATATAAAATAAGCCTTTACGACAAAAATGGTGGCTTTGCTTATATTAAAGCGATGATTTGTTTAGCGTTGTTTTTGGCAAAATCGGAAAGAGAGTAAGAGCGAATTCGTTCTTTTACAATATTAGGTATTAAAAACCCGTTAGAGGCAAGCTTTGCGCATCTGTTTATGACGGTTTTGTTGGTAACACCTAATTTTTTGCTTATTTCTATGGGAACAATCTCATAAATGCGATTTGAAACGAGGAATTTCAAAAAATCCTTTTCTTTAAGGCTTAGATAAGACAAACTGCCTTGTACATCATCATTGGATGTTTCCTTGGATAACTCAAAAACCTTTTTAGAATATAATTCAACCATACGGAGAAAATAGTTAATCCAAATTTCTGGATGAGGTGGGTTATCTCTGCCCGAATAGTATAGCACTGGCAAGCCCATTTGCAGAGAAGAATAATATTCATCGGAGTCATAAGCAAAATATTCTTCCAAGGAGCCAATACCGCCAAAGCCGTAACCGTATAAATCTAATATATATCCCGACATAAGTCTGGCGGTTCGACCATTACCATCCTCAAATGGGTGAATTGTAACTAACTGATAATGAACAACCGCCGCAATAATAAGCGGATGGTCGTCGGTTGTGCTTACGTATTCTACAAGCTCATCAAGTAGCGTAGGAATATCGGAGTATTCAGGTGGTATATAGTCGGCTCTCCCGCTTTCAGCATCGTAAACAGCAAATAATACCCCAGGAGGCGTTTGCCCTCTTAAGCCTATTTTTTCTTTTGAAGCGCCCTTTTCAACTATCGCTTGAACCTCTAAGATAAGCTCCCTTGAAAAAGGAGTTTTATTTTTTAACCTTTCCTCAAGCAGAGTAAGTGCGGAATAGTAGTTTCTTATTTCTTGCTCAGGCTTTAAAAAATGCTTGTGAGAATCACTATCAATAACTTCATTGGCTTGCTTTTCCGTTAACGGATTTCCCTCAATTTTATTAGATGCATAGGAGCTTTTTTTCTTTGAATTTTTGCGGAGCTTGTTTCTTGTAATAGGGGGAAGCTCGATGGTGCCTAAAAGAAAGCGATTTTCATCAATAGTTGAAATTTTTCTTAAAATATCATTTGATAAGGTTACTTTAATCATATTTTGCTCCTTTGTGTTTAATTCAATATTAGTATACCACAATTCTATTAAAAATTCCACTAAAATTTCACTATTTTTTCACTATTTTTCATTATTGTAATAGCCACACGCCACGTATGACAATTTGCAGAAAAATATCGTAGTTTTAGCACACAGTTTAATAATAAATTAAGCCCATATAATTATATGGGCTTATTTTAGCATTTTTTCAAGCAAGCTCTTAGCCAACACGAAAAATTGAAAAATTTTTGATAAATTATTGCAATTTACTTTGACTTATGCTAAAATACAATCAGAAACTATACTGCGATATAGTTTAAGAAATAGGAGATGAAAACTATGTTTGATGAAACGCTTCACTCACGAGGCGATAAGGTAAAGTCAAAGGTTCTTCATGCGGCTGCAAAGCTATTTTTAGCAAAGGGCTATTTGAATTCCACGATGAAAGAAATTTCAACCTTAGCAGGAGTTAATTACGGCTCAATGATGTTTGTATTTAGAAACAAGGAAAATATACTTTCTGAGCTTGTAGGCTTTGTCCTTGACGGACAATTTGAATTTACTGAGAAATTATTAAAAGGAAAAACAGACGATAAAATACTGTTCTATGCCACCGAAACCACGTTACAGCTATATATGGCAGAGTCAAGTGAGCATATAAGAGAGTTATATTCCTTATCTTACTCCCAGCATGCATCCTCGGATATTATTTATAGTAAAATTACAATGAAGCTTTCAGAAATATTTAAGGAGCAATACCCTAATTTTACGCAGGGCGAATTTTATGAAAAGGAGCTTGCCTCGGCAGGAATTATGCGTAACTATATGACACGACCCTGTGGAATATATTTTACAATGGATAGAAAGGTGAGAGCCTTCCTTGAAAACACCTTCCTTTTATACGAAATACCAAGAGCAAAAATTGAAGATGCAATAAAATTCGTATCACAATTTGATTTTAAATCACTTGCCAAGCAAATAATTAACAATATGCTTTCATATCTTGAAAGTAAAACCTAATTTTGGAGGAGTTATATGAAAAAATCAGTAATAAAAGTAACAATTTGTATAATGCTTTTTGCACTTTGCTTTGCATTTGCATCCTGTGGAAACAATTGCGAGCATATATACGACAACAACTGCGATGCAATCTGTAATGCGTGTGGCGAAGAAAGAGCTGTGCTAACACATCAGTGGATAGATCCTAACTGTACATCACCTAAAACTTGTGAGGACTGTGGACTTACTGAAGGTGAAGCACTTGGACACAATACCATTTATTGTGAAGAAGAAGAACCAACCTGTACTGAAGATGGAACAGAAGAATATTGGTATTGCATAGAATGCGAAGCTAAGCTTTTTGATGAAGAAGGTACTCAACCAATTGATTATGAAGATTTAATAATTCCTAAAAAAACACACATTGATGAAAACGAAGACCATATTTGCGATTATGGTTGTGGCAAAGCATCACTTGAAGCTGAAAAAATACAACAAATAATTGAAAACACATTAGCATCAACTAAAGTTACGGTAAAGGAAACATATATATCAGGAGCAAGAGACACATCATATTACTTTGATGAAAACTTATTATATTTAAACAGTGATAGATATGGTGAAAAATATTACTATACCGAAGATGCTACAACATATTTGTTAACTAATTCAAATGGATGGTCAAAAGAAATAACAACAGAAGTAATAAATTATAAAATCTCACACTTATTTGAAAATATATTTAATTTAGAAATATCAAGCGAACTTTCAGTTTATAATTGTGATTATGGTATTTTTGAAGGAAAAACTATGTTTCAATACACAAATTCTTTAGGAACGTATATACAAGTAAAACTAAATGATGATAGTACATTGCTTGAAGGAATATATATTTGTGACGAAAATAATAACATCACACATATGTATGAAATAATTTATGGAGAAAATAAAGAAATTTCAAATACTGCCGAAGCTATTGTAAATGGATCTAGCTATGATGAAACAACTAATATATATTATGTTTATTCTTCACAAGTGATTTTAGATACAGTTGATAAAGCAGAGCTTTCTGGCACGACAGACAATCCTGCTACAATCAAGTTAATTAATGATATTGAAGTAGAGGTAGAAGTAAATGAATATGGATATGCATACTATGGACTGTTGATTGAAACTGGAAATATAATCATTGATTTAAATGGGTATCAGCTATCTGCATCTGATACTTCCGATAATATTATTAAAATTGGAGAAAGTGGAGTATTCAGTGATGCTATAGTTACAATTAAAGATAGTTCAATTGATGAAAGTGGCAAGATTGTTGGAACACGAACTGGAATAAGTATAAAAAGTGGAACTTTAATATTCAATAATGGAACAATCGAAGTTAATGGCTTATCAAATGGAGGTACGATTGGTATAGCATCAAACAATGCTGTGCTTACAATTAATGGAGGAACTATTAATTGTAATGGAATAGCTACTAATTATAATACTTATGGTGTATACACGACTGGTTTAAAAGCAAAATTTACAATGAATGGTGGAAATATAAATGTTTTTTCTCCATCATCAGATGCATTAGTTTTGGTGGGAACAAATTATATTAATGGCGGAGTAATAAACACTGATGGATGGCATATCTTTTCTAATAGTGAGAAAGCCACTATTTCTTTAGGAACAAATGAAGAAGGTATAGGAGCTACATTTGTTGGAGGAATAAAAAGCAATATAACATTAAATTATTTATTGGCTGAATGTGTAGGATATTACGATGCTAACGGAAATTTAATTGAAGTTGCTGATGATGTAAAAGAAATCACAGATAAAGGCGACATCACTGTTAAAAAGATTATCGTTGAAGTTGAAGCAAACTAAACAAAAAGAGCCTGCGACAGCAGGTTAACACACAAGCGGTGAGCAGAAATGCCCACCGCTTTACTTGTGTCAACGAAAACTACGCTATAGTCGCGTGGTTCAGTAGAGGCTAATGCCGATGAGCAGGAAAAACACTATTGGCAAAGAGAAGAGGACTTGGTGTGAAGATATGAACATGTAAATCTTGCCTCCATCAGAGAGGCACCCTTTAGGGAGTGCCTTGTGCAGAGGTGTACCCAAAGGGTAACGGAGGGAGTTGAAAGAAAGCGTGGGGAGACATGAAACCGTCCCCTGTCTCCATCCCAAAAGTTATTTGAAAGCGAAGAAGGCAAGCGCGAATTTGAAGAATGGCAAGCCGAAAGGCAAAAATCACAACTGAATAAAAAACAAAATAAAGAATTTCGTTGAATACATAGAGATAACCGCCGATTTAGATAAAATAGTAAAATGTATATAGGAACGGCGGACGGGGTTTGACCGTTTTAGTATCCCGAAATAAAAAAACGGTTAAAAATAATTAAGCCGTTCCCTATAGCGGGAACGGTAAAACATAAACGGAGGTAAACTATTGAAATATAAAAATTGGTTAAACGAGTGGCTTGTTTTGTACGTCAAGCCCACTACAAAAATAAGAACGTACAAAAAATATCAACGGCAAATAGCACTACATATACTCCCCGCGCTCGGAGAGTTTGAATTGCACGATTTAACGGCAACCGTTTTACAACGTTTCACTGTTGATTTATCTGAAAAGGGTTTATCGGCAAACACGGTAAACGGCATTATTTCCGTGCTAAAATCTTCACTTAAGCGTGCAGTATTACTTGGCGTGACAGATAAAGAATTTACAATGGCTATCGTGCGCCCTAAACAGCGAGAAAAACAAGTTGATTGTTTTTCCAAAGAAGAACAACGAAAAATCGAGCAATATATTTTTGAAAAGAAGAAAAACAAGTTGTTCGGCGTGGTGCTTTGTCTTTACACGGGCTTGCGTATTGGAGAACTTCTATCCCTTACGTGGGATGACGTGGACTTACAAAAAGGAATTATAACCATCTCAAAGTCTTGCCACGACAGTTGGGAAAATGGCGAATACGTTAAGGTCATAGATACGCCAAAAACGGATTGTTCTGCACGTATTATTCCTATTCCAAAGCAACTGCTTATACGGTTAAGAGAGCACAAGAAATCGTCAATCGGAAGCTACGTTATTTGTAGTGAACGCATACACGGTGCGCAGATTCGCTCCTATCAAAAGAGTTTTGAATTATTTTTGAAAAGACTAAAGCTACCGCATAAAGGCTTTCATGCTCTTCGTCATACGTTTGCAACGCGCGCTTTAGAGTGCGGTATGGACATTAAAACTCTATCGGAAATTTTAGGACATAAAAATCCTATGGTTACGTTAAATCGTTATGCCCACTCTATGCTCGAACACAAAATGGAAATGATGAATCGCGTTGGTAAATTATTGTTCTAAACACACCGAAATATGCAAGAAAACGGCGGAAGTTTTTCTCGCCGTTTTCTACATAGAATATCATAATCTATGTTCTTCTAAAAAATTATTTACATAAGAAGAGAATATTTGTGAAAAAATTTTGCCGTTATTTTATAAACCTATTGACAAAATCAATAAAATAGTTTAAAATAAATACATAGATTATGATAATCGATGTAATTGATTTAGAATCGAATTACATTAAATGAAAAAATCTATTTAATTATAGTATTAATTCACAAAAGATTTGTGTTTTGATAATATTAAAAGGAGGTTGAGAGTATGTCTTATAGAAAACCGCGTATGTGTTCTTATAGTGAGTCTTATGGTTCTTTTGTTGCAGGATGCCCACCTAAAACACAATTCCATGTTCAAAGATGTCGCTATTGTGAAGTATCATACTAAAAATTAAAAGGCAGTTGATATGTTCAACTGCCTTTTAACTCAACCAAAAATAAAGAGGTATTAATAATGTATTACAAATTAAAAAAAGAATGTTTTATTAGATGTTTTAAGGACTTTGGTTATATCAAATCATACAAAGGTTTTTTTGATAAGGTTTTTGATGATTGTGGGTCAATATTTTTGTCGTGCATCTCTCGAAAGCCTCAGCATGTCGATGAAATTATCAAATTAATTGCAGAAAAATTTACTGACGTTGAAGAAAACGATATTAAGGAAGATGTTATTAGTTTTTTAGATGAGCTAGTTAATGATGGTTTTTTATGTAAAGGAAATACGCTTTTAGAAGCAATCCAATATGACAATTGGAATTGCTACGATGAGATTGCAAATTCTCCCATTATCGCAAAGGAAGAAAAACTTTTAAAAAAGGATACCCAAGATTATTTAAGTCATTATACGAGTAATAAGCCTTTAATATTTGGCTGTGAAGTAGAATTAACAAGCAAATGTAATGAAAGATGCATCCATTGTTATATTCCTCACGAAAATAAAATTAATAGCATTGAGCCCACAGTCTTTTATTCTCTTTTAGACCAATTAAAAGAAATGAACACTTTAAGTTTAACTTTAACAGGTGGAGAACCGATGTCTCATCCATTATTTAAAGAGTTTTTACGTGAGGCAAAGAAAAGGGATTTCGCCGTTGCTGTATTATCTAATTTAACTCTATTAGATGATGAAATTATTGAAATACTTTCAGAAGCTCCAATTTCTTCAGTTCAAACTAGTTTATATAGTCTTATCCCTGAGCACCATGATGCTATAACAAAATTGCCAGGCTCATACGAAAAGACAATGAATGCAATTTCGCTCCTTATTCAAAACAATATTCCTATTCAAATCAGTTGCCCTACGATGTCGATAAATAAAGATGATTATGCGGATGTTCTTGATTGGGCTCAAAAACACAATATTAGAGCAAATACCGATTATTCAATAATGGCAAAATATAATCACGACACAAGCAATTTAGAACATAGGTTGTCTTGTGAAGAATGTGGTAAAATAATTAAAGACCTTTTAAATGGTGATATTCACTATCAACAAGCAATTTTATCCTCTGACTTCTTAGAAAGAATGGAAAATCTTGAAGAAAATCCCGAAGAAAACTTTTGTGGTGCAGGATTTTCATCTTGCTGCGTTGTAAGTAATGGAGATATTTATCCTTGCGCAGGTTGGCAATCGTATATTTGTGGAAATATCAAAGAAAAATCCTTAGCGGATATTTGGTTTAATTCTGAAAAACTTAATGCTTTAAGAAATATTAAGAGAAAAGATATTAAAAAATGTCTTAATTGCAAAAGTAAAGCCTTTTGTTCTCCCTGCTTAACTAGGTTTGCAAACGAATCAAAAACAGGTAATCCTCTAGAGGTTCCCGAATATTTTTGTAGTGTAGCCGAATTAAATAGAGAAATAGTTTTAGATTGGAGAAAGGAAGTTCTTGAAAAAACAAAACGCAACAGTTGATTTGCATGTGCACTTTGGACAATATTACAAGTTATATTATCAACCATCCACTATAATAAAATGTTTACACAATAATGGAATAAAAGAAATTTGGGCATCCTCTACGACGTCTTGTATAAATTGGAAAAACCAAGATGAGAAGAATCAACTTTTACAAGACATCGAGATGGAAATAAAAGAAGCTGTTTTTACGGCTAATAAATATTCTATAAATTTTATTCCTCTGTATTGGGTAATACCTCAAAGGCACTTAGAGGGAGAGAGTGTTGAAGGTATAGTAAAAAATTCTCTATACAAAGGATTTAAAATACATCCAAGGTGTGGAGAGTGGACAGAAAATACCCCTTTTATACGAGAGTTATTTGAAGAAGTTTGTGTATGCGCAAAAAAATATGATATGCCCATTTTGATACACACAGGTCTAGATATTGTTGATGCGCCTGATAGGTTTGAAGAATATTTTTTAAAATATAGCGATGTGAAGTTCGTTCTAGCTCACTGTAAAGATACGGATAAAATAATAGATTTATTCAGTAAGTATAATAATGTTTACGGTGACACCTCATTTTGTCCAAATGAAAGTTATAATAAAATCTGCGAATATGGTTTTAGTGATAGGATGCAATCAGGTACAGATTTTCCAATCCCCCATTGGATAAAAGAGACAATGAATGAATCCTTTCCTGACGAGGAAGAATTGACCTTATGCTATAAAAAGTTAAAAAACAAATCTTAAATTTATGGAGACAGGAGACAGGGGACGGTTTCTTGTCTCCATAATTCCACTATTTTTTCACTATTTTTCATTATCGCTATGAAGACAGGGGACGGTTCCTTGTCTCCATAATTTCACTATTTTTTCACTATTTTTCGTTATCGCTATAATCACATAGGAGCTACGCTCTTGAAAACTAAATATGGTTATGCTATACTGTAAACAGATGATTAGTTCAAAAGGAGCGTTTGATGAAAAAAATACTACTTTTATTATTTATATTTCTTGCTCTTTGCTTTGTCTTAATATCCTGTGATTGTGAGCATAGCTTTAGCTCTGCTAACTGTCAAGCACCTAAAACCTGCGTAAGCTGTGGGGCAACAGAGGGAGAAATTGGAACACACCTGTGGCAAAACAACACCTGCTTGAGCTTGGGTGTCTGCCAAATATGTGGCGTTACCGAGGAAAGAGAGGTAGGTCACCAATGGTCCTCTGAGCTTTGTACCCTGAACAAAATATGTAGAGTATGCCAAAAGACCGAGGACGGACGGGAGCATAGCTGGGACACAACTAAATGCCTTGAAACTCCAACCTGCTTGGATTGTGGCTTTGTAGGAAACGAAATCTCTCACAATTGGAAGGAGGCAAGCTGTATTTTCCCTAAGCATTGTCGCACCTGTGGAGAAAGAGCTGGCGAGGCACTTGGCCATAGCTGGATAGTAACCACCTGCAAGGAGCCAAAGGTGTGTGAAAGGTGCGAGCAATCAACAACAGAGGATTTACCTCATCAGTGGCTATTCAATGGCTGTGACGAGAAAAGGACCTGCACAGTTTGCTCAAATAGTGAGGGCTTTGTATATGGTCATCGTTGGGCAGAGGCAACCTGTCTAAAGCCTAAGGAATGTGAAAATTGTGATGAAACACAGGGTAGCGCTTTGGGTCACAACTACGAGCTGATTTTGAAAATAGAGCCAATATGTGAGGACGGCAAGGAGGTATATTCCTGTAAAAGATGTGAAAGCAAGGTTGCATACAGTGGAGACGTTGCACAATACGGCTACCATATTTGCGACTCAAACGGACTTTGCCTACAATGTAACAAGCAATTTGACACAAGTGAGCTTACCCTTGAATCCGTTTTACTCACAAACGAGCATTCCGTTAAATATTGTGGCTTGTTTACAAGCAAGCATACGGCAGTAAACATATATAAGCCCATAACCTACGAGGACGTGGGTATGCCTGTTGTTGACTTAGGTGGTAGCCTTCCAACCTCAAAGGGCTATACAAATACAGTTGATTTTACCTATGAGTCCGACGAACTTAGCATAGATTGTACTGCTGAAATAAAGGTACAGGGTGCCTCAAGTGCAGGAAAGCCGAAAAAGAACTTTAACATAAAGCTATTTAAGGAGGACGGAAGCAAAAACAAGGTTAAGCTTGTAGATAGCTGGGGCAAAGAAAACAAATATTGCTTGAAGGCAAACTATATTGATTATTCACAGTCAAGAAACGTAGTGTCAGGCAAAATCTTTGGCGAAATTGTAAAATCAAGAAATGACGAGCTTGTAAACACTCCAAATGGTGGAGCAATTGACGGCTTTCCAATTTTAGTTTACAATAATGGTGTGTATCAAGGACTTTATACGCTGAACATTCCAAAGGACAATTGGATGTTCGATATGAGCCATAGCGACGAAAAAAATCAAGCTATATTTATGACGGAAACCTGGAACCAAGCCGTTTCCTTCAGAGAAATTTCAACAAGTGGCTTTGTCCTTGAATACGCATCAAACGAGGACAGTCTGATTGATAATAACACTCAGTGGGCATACGACAGTATGCTTGACCTGATAGAGTTTGTTTATAACAACGATGGCGAAGCATTTAAAAATGGTATTCATCAGTATGCCGATATTGACAAGTGCATTGACTCAATGCTATATACCTTCTTTATTTGTGCCGACGATAATACAAGTAAAAACATACTCTGGGTAACCCTTGATGGTAAGGTGTGGTTTAGTAGTATGTACGATATGGACGGCACCTGGGGTATGAGATGGAACGGAAATATTGAGTTTAACGAAAACACCCACCCAATATCTGCCCTTATTGACGGAAAGGGCTTAGCCCCCGAAAGAAATCATTCTAACCTGAATCTTTTGTGGGAAAGAATTTACGTAAACTATTTCGACAGAGTCTGCCAAAGATATTTGGAGCTAAGACAAGAAATTCTTACCTACGAAAATATTTCCAATCACTTTAATTCATTCTTTGACTCAATTCCTGACGTTGTACGAGAGGCAGAGAAGAAAAAATGGACAGGAGTCCCCTCCCAAAGCGTAAATCATCTGAATCAAATTTTAACCTTTGCAGAAAAGCGCCTTGAGGCTATGGACAAAATCCTGCTCACAGAAGAATAGAAAGCTCAAAAAAAGCCGACCACGTGTCGGCTTTATTTCATTCTAAAATTCTATGGCTACTAAAAAATTTCTTATATATTATAGTCAGTTAAATATGCCTTTGTATTTTCAACCATTTCATCAAATAGCTTTCTTGCCTCGCTTATACTACAGGTAACAAGTGGGTCAGATGCAAATGTATTAAAGATTGCTTCTATATCACGATTTGCAATAGCCTCGGAAACAGCCTCCTGCTCAGTGCAAATCTTTGAAACTAATGGATAAATTGAATTTGGAATGTTTCCTGCAAATACAGGCTTTAGCTCGTTTGAACGGAAGATAGCATTAGTTTCAACTACTGCACCTAATGGCAGGTTAGGAATTTGTCCTACGTTTGGAATATTAACGTTTGTAATTAAATCACAAAGACCAATTAGAGCTCTCATCTGGTTAACGCCCTCCTCGCCCGTTGTGTTGATTTTTACCTCTTCCTCACCACTAAGGAGCCTACGGCTTCTTTCAAGTCTGTTTTTTAAATCTTCCTTACGCCAAGAAACAGGAGTTAGACCAAACTTCATTTCTTTAACTCTTTCAGGACTTTCAAGATACCACTTGCCAGGGCAGAACTCAGCAAGGTGTCTATCACCTGCTGCAGAAATATAGCCAAATCTTTTGAATAGGTCAAAGGTTACCTTGCCAGCACAAGCAAAGTGGTTGTTCATCCAGTTGTTGTCTGGCTTTGCAGGAAGTCCGTCAGCGTATTTATCACAGTATTTATCGTAATATGGGAATAGGTCAATGCCTTGATATGTAGCACTTGTTAGCCATGTAAAGTGGTTTACGGCAACGGGATTTACCTTGATTTCCTCTCTTGTAGCCTTCTTGCCAAGGAATTCCTCAACTACCCACGTAAGCAGTCTTTGAGTTCCAAAAACCTCGTGGCAACAGCCAAATGCCTTAATTTCAGGGAATACTCTATAAAGAGCTTTAACGCAAAGGGTCATTGGGTTGGTGTAGTTAATTACCCAAGCATTAGGGCAGTATTCCTTAACGTAATTTGCAATTTCCTCAAACATAGGAATAGTTCTCATAGCACGAACAATTCCACCAGGGCCTGTTGTATCGCCAACAGATTGATAAATGCCGTACTTTTCTGGAGTGTGAACATCGCTCTCCATTTCATCAAAAGTTCCAGGGAGTATAGATATAACCACAAAATCAGCACCCTCTAACGCTTCTTTAGGAGTCTTTACTGCGTGATAATTCCAAGCGGATTTTGCGTTCTCACATAAGTTATATTTGTTTCCTATAACCTCATTAGCCTGTGCAGCCTCAAAATCAATATCGTATAGGTAAACATCGCCACTCATATCCTCATTAGAGGCAAGGTCACTCATAAGTCCCCAAGCCCAACCACGGGAGCCACCGCCCACGTATGCTATTTTAACGTTTTCTGCTTTCTTATTTACTATTTTCATAAGAATCCTCCTTGGATTTGCTAATAAATTAAGTATACACCTTAAAAAAATCTATGTCAAGAGAGAAGCAAATAAACTTTTAGACGAATTCTAATTTTACATTCAAGCAGAAAAGAGCGAGCTTCAGGTACTCATTTGCAAGGATTTCATCACGAAGTGATTTCATTGTGAAGCGATTTCACTGAAAAGCCACAGACTTTTTGATATAATCCCCTTAGAGTAGACACTTGAAAAAACAAAAAGTTTTCAAGACTACTTTAAGGGGATTATTTTTATGCAAAGAAGATCACATAAGAACAAGAAGTATAGTAAAGAACTAAAGACACTGGCAGTACAAGAC